>NZ_JADPIT010000032.1:637487-657851 GCF_023073035.1 Bradyrhizobium sp. 62 | reverse complement strand
CTGACGCCCGGGGTCTGTGCGTCAAGTCCTGCGGTGATGTGGCGGTCCAACCGGGCGCGCGCATCAGTCATCTGCATGGCGACGGGGGCAATAGTGCATCGCTCCCCGGGGAGAGCACGAAGGACACGTTAAAACCATCGCGCAGGGAAGGCCGGGCGATCCGGCGAACCTGTGGTCCACCCCGTGTGCATTCCTTTGGCGCACGGACTTGCGGGTGCCAGCCGGCGCTCGGCCTTCCCTGCGCCCTTGTTACGACGAGGGCGATGCGATCGGGCAAAGCTCGGGCGAATGCGCCGCGAGAGGGCGGAGGCGTGCCTTGCGAAAAATGCAAGTTGATGGTCTCCGAAAGCTCCTCATCCTCCGTCGGTGTTGAAGCAGCGGCGCACAAAAACCCTCGCGCCACCCGGTGCTACCACCTCAATTATCCGCCTCACGGAATCCCCTCACTCCCCGCATGATCGCCCCGCCTCCACCGCACGCCCTTCCAATAGACTTTTCCCGAGCCGGGCGGCATCCTGCCGCCATCAAACGATAACAGAGCGCCACACAGGCGGAGGAAACAGACCATGCTGCAGACACGGTTCACCAAGCTCGTCGGTGTCGAGCACCCGATCGTCCAGGGCGGCATGCAATGGGTCGGGCGCGCCGAGCTGGTCGCCGCCGTCGCCAATGCCGGAGCGCTCGGCTTCATCACGGCGCTGACCCAGCCGACGCCGGAGGACCTCAGGAAGGAGATCGCCCGCTGCCGCGATCTCACCGACAAGCCGTTTGGCGTCAACCTCACCATCCTGCCCGCGATCAAGCCGCCGCCTTATGCCGAATATCGCGCCGCTATCATCGAGAGCGGCATCAAGGTGGTCGAAACTGCCGGCAACAAGCCGCAGGAGCACGTCGACGAGTTCAGGAAGCACGGCGTCAAGGTCGTGCACAAATGCACCAGCGTCCGTCACGGGCTCTCGGCCGAGCGCATGGGCGTCGACGCCATCTCGATCGACGGGTTCGAATGCGCCGGTCATCCCGGCGAGGACGACACCCCCGGCCTGATCCTGATCCCGGCCGCCGCCAACAAGATCAAGATCCCGATGATCGCCTCCGGCGGGTTTGCCGACGCCCGCGGCCTCGTCGCCGCACTGGCGCTGGGCGCCGAAGGCATCAACATGGGCACGCGCTTCATGGCGACCAAAGAGAGCCCCATTCATCAGCTCATCAAGGAGAAGATCGTCGCCAATGACGAGCGCGAGACCGAGCTGATCTTCCGCACCATGCGCAACACCTCCCGCGTCGCCAGGAACGAGATCTCGACCAAGGTCGTTGCGATGGAGAAGGAAGGCGCCAAGTTCGAGGATATCCGCGAGCTCGTCGCGGGCGCCCGCGGCAAGATGGTCTACGCGACCGGCAACTCGGATGAAGGCATCTGGTCAGCGGGCCAGGTCCAGGGCCTGATCCAGGACATCCCGACCTGCGCCGAGCTGATCTCCCGCATCGTGCGCGAAGCCGAGGCCATCATCCGCAGCCGGCTCGAAGGCATGATCGTTCATCCTACAGCGCAGGCTGCGGAATAATCACTGCAAGAAGCGAGAGCAATACATGAAGGCTTATGTCTACGGCCCTGGCGGCGCTACAATTTCCGACGTCGCTCAACCAAAGCCTGAAGGCACGCAGGTGCTGGTCCGGGTCCGCGCCTGTGGACTCAATCGCGCCGACACCGGCATGCGCAAGGGCCACGCCCATGGCGCGGCCGGCGGCGCCGGCACCGTGCTCGGCATGGAATGGGCCGGCGAGGTCGCCGCACTCGGACCGGATGCCAAGGGCGTCAAGGTCGGCGACCGCATCATGGGCTCGGGCGGCGCGGCGTTTGCCGAATATACGCTGGCCGATCACGGCCGGCTGTTCCGCGCGCCCTCGAACATGAACTTCGAGGAAGCCGCCACCCTGCCCGTCGCGCTCGCGACCATGCACAACGCCGTCGTCACCATCGGCGGCGTGCAGCCCGGGCAAGCCGTGCTGATCCAGGGCGCAAGCTCCGGCGTCGGGCTGATGGCGATGCAGATTGCGAAGCTCAAGGGCGCGAGACTCGTGATCGGCTCCTCGACCGATGCCGCCCGCCGCGGCCGACTGAAGGAATATGGCGCCGACCTCGCGGTCGACTCCTCCGACCCCTCATGGGTCGACGAGGTGCTGAAGGTGACGAACGGCGAAGGTGTCGACCTCATCGTCGACCAGGTCTCGGGCAAGGTCGCGAATCAGAACCTTGCGGCGACCAAGGTCAAGGGTCGAATCGTCAATGTCGGCAGGCTCGGCGGCACCCATGCCGATTTCAACTTCGACCTGCACGCGGCCCGCCGCATCGACTATGTCGGCGTCACCTTCCGCACCCGCACCATCGAGGAGGTCCGCCAGATTTTTGAGGAAGTCCGCAAGGACATCTGGGGCGCGGTCGAGTCGCGAAAACTGCAGCTGCCGATCGACAAGGTGTTTGCCTTCGACGACATCGACAAGGCGTTCGAGCACATGGAGTCCAACAAGCATCTCGGCAAGATCGTCGTGACGGTGCCGTAACATCCCTGGGGCCAAAGACCTAGGTCTAGCAGGGTGGCAAAGCGAAGCGTGCCCACCATGCGTCAGCGTCCCCGAAAGATGGTGGGCGCGGCGCTCCGCGCCGTTGCCCACCCTACAAAACCGGGGGATCCCGCTCCTGCAACTCACTAGCGTCTACGCCTGTGGATCGTCGCTTGATGTTCACCCGTGGCCTGCTAAATCCCCCGCCATGAGCTCCCAACACAACAAGACCTCGGTCGCAGCGATCTCGATCTTCGCCAGTGGCGGCATGGCGGCGGCGAAGTTTGCGGTCGGGATCGCGATCGGCTCGCTAGCGCTGATTTCCGAGGCGCTGCATTCCTCGATCGACCTGGTCGCCACCATCATCACCTGGGCGGTGGTGCGGGTGTCCGACAAGCCGGCGGACGAGGAGCATCATTACGGCCACGGCAAACTCGAAAGCGTCTCGGCATTGGGCGTGACCGCCCTGCTCTACGTTCTCGCCGGCGGAATCCTGGTCCAGTCCTACAGCCATCTCCGAGAGGGAGTTGCGCCGCCGACGATCTCCGCCGTCCCTTTCGTCGTGCTGGTGATCGACATCGCCGTCAATTTCTGGCGCGCACGTGCCCTGCACCGTGCCGCACGGGAGACCAGGAGCCAGGCGCTCGCCGCCGATGCGCTGCATTTCGCCTCCGACGTGATGGGCTCGTTCGCCGTGATCGTGGGCCTGATCCTCGCCGGTCTCGGCTTCTGGTGGGGCGACGCGGCTGCCGCTGCCGCGGTGGCCGTGATGATCGCCCTGCTCGGCCTGCGCATGGCCGGCTCGACCGTGCAGACGCTGGTGGACCGCGCTCCGGAAGGCGCGCATGAGACGGCCACGGCCGCGATCCGCAGCGTAACGGGTGTGATCGACATCGAGCGGCTCCGCGTGCGCATGGTCGGTGCCACCACGTTTATCGACACGATCGCAAAGGTGCCGCGGACTTACCCCATCGACCGGGTCGAGGACATCAAGCGCAACGCGCAAGCGGCCGTCGAGAAGGCCTTCGGCGATACCGACCTCACCTTCACCGCAGTCCCCGTGGCGCGCGACAACGAGACCGTGCGCGACCGCATCATGGTCATCGCCCACAATTCGGGCCTCGCCATCCACCACGTCACCGTGCACGATCTCGGCGCCAAGCTGATCGTCAGCATCGACCTCGAGGTCGACGCCGGGATGCAGCTCGACGCCGCCCATGAGGTCGCCAACACGCTGGAACGCAACATCCAGGAAGAGTTCGGCGCGGACGTCGAGGTCGACGTCCACATCGAGCCGCTGGAACCGGAACTGCCGTTCGGGGTCGATGCCGCGTCGGAACGGGTGCAGGCCATCGCCGCCGCCCTGACAGAGTATGCCGCCGGCGGCGAGATCCACGACATCCACAATGTCCGCGTCCGCAACACCGACGCCGGCGAAATCGTCAACTTCCACTGCCGCGCCGAGCCGTCGATGAGCGTGATCAGGGTGCACGAGCATGTCGACGCGATCGAGCGCGCGTTGCGGCGCGCGTTCCCGAGCGTGAAGCGCGTCATCAGTCACGCCGAACCGCCGCGTGCGTGACAGAGAATGTGCGAGGAGTCACACGTTCTCGTTTCGGACTCGCCGCGCACGTAAGTTTGCGGACGCGCGACGCACAAACTGCGCGTTGGATAAGAATAAATTCGCGTTAACGATTCGTTGACTCTCGACAGCCCGCGAAATCTGGATTCAAATCGACCATGATTCGGAAGCGATGTGGGGCTGCTTCCAAAATCAAGTTGCAAGCAGGTTCCAGGGGGCTTTAGGCATGTCGCGTGCAGACGCCGCGAACGCGTGCGTCCAATCCGATTCGATCAAAGGATTGGCGCAATCGATCGCGAAACCTGCCTATCATCGGCTCCTGATCGCGGAGCCTGCGCTGCGCCGTGCCGTGCCGACGCTCATCATCGCGTTCCTGATCACGATCTGCCTCGGCGCGTTCGTGCAGGTCGTCGACCAGACGCGCCAGAAGCGTCTGGTGATCCGCCACGACATCTCGGCGCTCGCCGACCTGCTCGCCGAGCGCATCGACCGCCTCACCTCCGCGCGACAGGAGCGGCTGAAGAACATCGAGAGCCTGCCGGCGCTGCTGCCTGACCTCATTCCATCCTGGGGCACCGCCTCGGGCCGGCACGTCATCGTCACCTCGGCCGGACTCGACCGCCGCATCCTCGCTCGCATCCCGGTCGACAGCGATCCCTCGGGCAACGACCGCCTGCTCGACGCAATCACGACGGCGCAACTGCTGGCGGCGCCGCCGCGCGACGGCAACATCTCCGACATGACGCTGCCGAATGGCAACGCCGCGATGGCGACCTCGCGGCAGATCAAGTCGCTGCCCGGCTTCGTCACCGTGATCCAGGAGCGGAACGAGCCGATCTGGGGCTCGGACGCCGCGCTGTCGGTCACGCTGTCGGCCACCACCGGCTTCGTCGTCCTGATCCTCGGCTTCGCCTTCCACTGGCAGTCCACCCGTGCCCGCGAGGGCGACCTGATCAACGACGCCGTGCGCGGCCGGATCGACACCGCGCTCAACCGCGGCCGCTGCGGGCTGTGGGACTGGGACCTGTCGCGCGGCCGCATCTTCTGGTCACAGTCGATGTTTTCCATGCTCGGCCTCGACGGCCGCAACGAGCTCCTCACCTTCGGCGAGGTCAACGCGCTGGTAAAGTCCGACGACATCGACCTGTTCGAGATCGCCGACCAGCTCATCTCCGAGAAGATCGACCACATCGACCAGACCTTCCGCATGCAGCATGTCGACGGCCACTGGATCTGGCTGCGCGTCCGCTGCGAAAAGACCAGCGGCGCGACGGACTCCAGCGTTCACCTGATCGGGATCGCCGTCGACATCACCGAGCAGAAGAGCCTCGCCGAGCGAACTGTCGAAGCCGATTTGCGCCTGCGCGACGCGATCGAGACCATTCCCGAAGCCTTCGTGCTGTGGGACGCCAGCGATCGCCTGGTGCTCTGCAATTCGCACTTCCAGCGCCTGCACAAGCTGCCTGACAGCGCCGTCATCCCCGGCACCTCCTACGAGACCGTGCTCGAGGTCGGCCGCATGCCCGAGGTCCGCACCCGGCACAACGAGACTGCGAGCCAGGGCCCCGGCGCGCGCACCTTCGAGGCGCAGCTCGACGACGGCAGCTGGCTGCACATCAGCGAGCGCCGCACCAAGGACGGCGGCTACGTCTCGGTCGGCACCGACATCACCCGCATCAAGGAGCACGAGCAGAAGCTGGTCGACAACGATCTACGCCTGCGCGCCACCGTCATCGACCTCAAGCGCTCGCAGGCAGCCCTGGAGCGCCAGGCGGGCGAACTCGCCGATCTCGCCGAGAAATATCAGCGCGAGAAGACCCGCGCCGAGGAAGCCAACCAGACCAAGTCGAAGTTCCTTGCCAATATGAGCCACGAGCTGCGCACGCCGCTGAACGCGATCATCGGCTTCTCCGAGATCATGGGCTCGGGCATGTTCGGCGAACTCGGCTCGGAGAAGTACCAGGAATACTGCCACGATATCCTGACCAGCGGGCATTACCTGCTCGAAGTCATCAACGACATCCTCGACATGTCCAAGATCGAGGCCGGCCGCATGAAGCTCGACATGGAAGAGCTCGACCTGGCGCAGACGCTGGCGGAATCCCTGCGGGTCGTCACCGGCCGCGCGCAGGACAAGCACCTGACGCTCGACGCGGACATCGCGAAATCCATCTCCGTCGTCGCCGACCGCCGCGCCACCAAACAGATCATCGTCAATTTGCTCTCCAACGCCGTGAAGTTCACGCCCGACGGCGGACGCATCGTGGTGCGCAGCCGGCAGCTCGACGACAGGATCGTGCTGATGATTGCCGACACCGGCATCGGCATCGCGCCGCATTCACTGGCGCGGCTCGGCCGCCCCTTCGAGCAGGTCGAGAGCCAGCTCACCAAGACCTATCACGGCTCGGGACTGGGCCTCGCGATCGCCCGCTCGCTCGCGCAGCTCCATGGCGGCTCGATGCGGCTGCGCTCCAAGCTGGAGGTCGGCACCGTCGTGCGCGTCACCCTGCCCCGCGACGCGATCAAGTCGGCGTCAGGAATATCGGCCGCGGCCTGATTGCTACGATTGCAGCGACGGCGCGACTTCCCGCGCGACGTTGACCAGCGCCGCGATCAGCGGTGTCATGGGATCACGCTGCGGGATCACCATTCCGATGCTGTAATTGACATCGGGATCGGTGATCGGGATCGAGCGCACCGTATCGGACAGGCCGAGCGTCTCGGCGAGCTTGGCCGGCATCACGCTGGCCCAGCGCCCCGTCTTCACATGCGTGAACAGCACGAGCAGCGAATTCGACGTCAAGGTCGGCGTCGCCTCCGCGCCGACCGAACGTAACGCACGGTCGATGATGCGGCGGTTCTGCATGTCGGGCGTCAGCAGGCACAGCGGCACCTGCCCGACCTCTTTCCACGTCACCGTCTCGCGATCGCCGAACATTCCATCCGGCGCGGTGAGCAGACGATAGTTCTCGCTGTAGAGCGGGATGGTGCGCACCTTGCCGATCGGCTCGTTCTCGATATAGGTCAGCCCCGCATCCACCTCGAGATTCTCGAGCAATCCCAGCACCTCGGACGAGGTCGTGGAGCGGATACTGAAGCGCACCTCGGGGTGCCTGGCGCGGAACGGCGTCGTCAGCGCAGCGACCATGCCGAGCACGGTGGGGATCGCGGCAATACGGATCTCGCCGGAGAGCTGATGCTTCAGCCCGTTGATCTCGTCACGCATCGCGCGGGCATCGCCGACGATCCGGCGCGCCCAATCCAGCGCCCGCTCGCCTTCCGGCGTAAAACCCTGGAAGCGGGAGCCGCGCTGGACCAGCATCACGCCGAGGATCTCCTCGAGTTGCTTCAGCCCGGTCGACATCGTCGGTTGCGTCACGCCGCAGACCTCCGCCGCGCGTCCGAAATGCCGCTCCTTCGCCAGCGCCAGCAACAGTTCAAGCTTGTCGAGCAACCGGTCATCCCCTCGGATTGTGTGGTGGCATACAAGCTAGCATGCCCGCCCCCTCCCAACACGCAAAAACCGCCCGGCGGATGGCTTCAATTGCAATTTCAAATCGGATGATTGCCATCGCAAATCGATCGGAATCCGCAATCGCAGCATGAGACAGCTTTATTGATCTTCGAACGATTCCAAATAGTTTGCGATCAGCAGACGCTCTGGTTGAGAACGAAGAATGACAGCGATTTTTGAGCCTTGGGACGAAACGCGCGGCGCCGAGATCATCGCCGAACACAGCAGGCAGGAAGGCGCGACGCTGGTGATCCTGCACGCGCTCCAAGGGGCGTTCGGCTGCGTGCCGGAGGCAGCCATTCCCATGGTGGCGCAGGCGCTCAATTTGTCCCGCGCCGAAGTGCATGGCGTGTTCACGTTCTATCATGACTTCCGCCACAAGCCGGCCGGCCGCCATGTGCTGAAGCTCTGCCGCGCGGAGGCCTGTCAGGCGGCGGGCGGCGATGCGCTGGCGACGCGTGTCGAGGCGAAGCTCGGCGTGTTGCTGGGCGGCACCACGGCCGATGATCGCGTCACGCTGGAGCCGATCTACTGCCTCGGACTGTGCGCGACCGCGCCATCCGCGATGCTCGACGGCCGACTGATCGGCCGACTCGATGAAAAGCGTATCGATGCGCTCGTTGCGGAGGCGCAGCGATGAGCATCCGTCTATATGTCTCTCGCGACGCGGGCGCGCTTGCGGTCGGCGCCGACGAGGTCGCGCTGGCGCTGGAGCAGGCTGCAGCCAAGCGTGGCGTTGCCGTCGAGATCGTCAGGACCGGCTCGCGCGGCCTGTACTGGCTCGAGCCGCTGGTCGAGGTCGCGACACCGCAGGGCCGGATCGCGTTCGGCCCCGTGACCGAGACCGATGTGCCCTCCCTGCTCGACGCGCTCGCGAGCAACACGCCGCATCTGCTGCGGCTCGGGGCCACCGACGAGATCCCCTGGCTCAAGCGCCAGACCCGCCTCACCTTCGCGCGCTGCGGCGTGATCGACCCGCGCTCGCTCGATGACTACCGCGCCCATGGCGGCTACAAGGGCCTCGAACGCGCGCTGTCGCTCGGCTCGGAAGCCATCCTCAATGAAGTGACGGCGTCCGGCCTGCGCGGCCGCGGCGGCGCGGGCTTTCCGACCGGCATCAAGTGGAAGACGGTCGCGCAGGCGAAAGCGGATCGCAAGTTCATCGTCTGCAACGCCGACGAAGGCGACAGCGGCACCTTCGCCGACCGCATGATCATGGAAGGCGATCCCTTCCTCGTCATCGAGGGCATGACGACCGCCGGCATCACCGTCGGCGCGACCAAGGGTTACATCTACATCCGCAGCGAATATCCGCACGCGGTCGAGGCGATGAACGCGGCCATCCAGGCTGCGAAGCGCGGCGGCTATCTCGGCGCGAACATCGGTGGTTCCACGCACAGCTTCGATCTCGAGGTGCGCGTCGGCGCCGGGGCTTACGTTTGCGGCGAAGAGACCTCGCTGCTGGAAAGCCTAGAAGGCCGTCGCGGCATCGTGCGCGCAAAGCCGCCACTGCCCGCGCATCACGGCCTGTTCGGCAAGCCGACCGTCATCAACAACGTGCTGTCGTTCGCCGCCATCCCCTTCATCCTGGCCGAAGGCGCCAAGGCCTATGCCGATTTCGGCATGGGTCGCTCGCGCGGTACGATGCCGATCCAGCTCGCCGGCAACATCCGCCACGGCGGGCTGTTCGAGACGGCCTTCGGCGTGACGCTCGGCGAGCTCGTCGACGACATCGGCGGCGGCACGTTCACGGGACGCCCGATCCGCGCGGTGCAGGTCGGCGGTCCCTTGGGCGCCTACTTCCCGCGCGCGCTGTTCGACATCCCGTTCGACTACGAGGCCTTTGCCGCGCGCGACGGCCTGATCGGCCATGGCGGTATCGTCGTGTTCGACGACAGCGTCGACATGCGCAAGCAGGCGCGTTTCGCCATGGAATTCTGCGCCATCGAGTCCTGCGGCAAGTGCACGCCGTGCCGGATCGGCTCGACCCGCGGCGTCGAGACCATCGAGAAGATCATCAACGGCGAGCGGGTGAGCGAGAACCTCGCACTCGTCGAAGATCTCTGCAACACCATGAAATTCGGCTCGCTCTGCGCGCTCGGCGGCTTCACGCCCTACCCCGTGCTCAGCGCATTTAAGCACTTCCGGGAGGATTTCGTCCCGGCCCCGACCACGCTTCAGGCCGCGGAATAGGAGAACGACAATGTCTCTGATCGAAGAAGAACGACAATGTCTCTGATCGAAGAAATCGACTTCGGCACGCCGCGCTCGAAATCGGAAACGATGGTGACGCTGACTATCGACGGCAACCAGGTCACGGTGCCCGAGGGCACCTCGATCATGCGGGCGGCGATGGACGCCGGCCACCAGATCCCGAAACTCTGCGCGACCGACATGGTCGATGCGTTCGGCTCGTGCCGCCTTTGCGTCGTCGAGATCGAGGGCCGCGCCGGAACACCGGCCTCCTGCACCACGCCTGTCATGTCCGGCCTGATCGTGCACACCCAGAGCGAACGGCTCAAGAAGCTCCGCAAGGGCGTGATGGAGCTCTACATCTCCGACCATCCGCTCGACTGCCTCACCTGCGGCGCCAACGGCGACTGCGAGTTGCAGGACATGGCCGGCGCCGTGGGCCTGCGCGACGTGCGTTACGGCTATGATGGCGAGAACCACGTCTTCGCCAAGACGCCTGGTAAGTCCAATGGCGAGATCAACGCCGCCTGGATGCCGAAGGACGAGTCCAATCCGTACTTCACCTATGATCCCTCCAAGTGCATCGTCTGCTCGCGCTGCGTCCGCGCCTGCGAGGAGGTGCAAGGCACCTTCGCGCTCACGATCTCCGGCCGCGGCTTCGACAGCCGCGTGTCGCCGGGCATGAGCGAGAGCTTCCTCGGCTCCGAATGCGTCTCCTGCGGCGCCTGCGTGCAGGCCTGCCCGACAGCGACGCTGACCGAGAAATCCGTGATCGAGATCGGCCAGCCCGAACATTCGGTCGTCACCACCTGCGCCTATTGCGGCGTCGGCTGCGCCTTCAAGGCCGAGATGCGCGGCGAGGAACTCGTCCGCATGGTGCCGTACAAGGACGGCAAGGCCAATCGCGGCCATTCCTGCGTCAAGGGCCGCTTCGCCTGGGGCTACACCAACCACAAGGAACGCATCCTCAACCCGATGATCCGCGAGCGGATCGAGGATCCCTGGCGCGAAGTGTCGTGGGACGAGGCCTTCTCGTTTGCCGCCGACAGGATGCGCGGCATCCAGAAGAAATACGGCCGCGACGCCATCGGCGGCATCACATCGTCCCGCTGCACCAATGAAGAAACCTATCTGGTGCAGAAGCTGATCCGCGCCGGCTTCGGCAACAACAATGTCGACACTTGCGCCCGCGTCTGCCACTCCCCGACCGGCTATGGCCTCTCGACCACGTTCGGTACCTCTGCCGGCACGCAGGATTTCGACTCGGTCGAGGACACCGACGTCGTCGTCATCATCGGTGCCAACCCCGCTTCGGCCCATCCGGTGTTCGCCTCCCGCCTGAAGAAGCGGCTGCGCCAGGGCGCCAAGCTGGTCGTGATCGATCCGCGCCGTACCGAGATGGTGGAATCGCCGCATGTGAAGGCGCTGCACCTGCCGCTGATGCCCGGCACCAACGTTGCGGTGATGACGGCACTGGCGCATGTGATCGTCACCGAAGGCCTCGTCGACGAAACCTTCGTGCGCGAACGCTGCGACTGGAGCGAGTTCGAGGAATGGGCGGCGTTCGTCGCCCAGCCGAACAACAGCCCGGAAGCCACTGCCATCCTCACCGGCGTCGATCCGAAGGATCTGCGCGAAGCAGCGCGCGTCTACGCCACCGGCGGCAACGGCGCGATCTATTACGGTCTCGGCGTGACCGAGCACAGCCAGGGTTCGACCACCGTGATCGCGATCGCCAACCTTGCGATGGCCACGGGCAATATCGGCCGTCCGGGTGTCGGCGTGAACCCACTGCGCGGCCAGAACAACGTGCAGGGCTCCTGCGACATGGGCTCGTTCCCGCACGAGCTGCCCGGCTATCGCCACATCTCGGGCGACGCCGTGCGGGACCAGTTCGAAGCGCTGTGGAACGTCAAGCTCAACCCCGAGCCGGGCCTGCGCATTCCCAACATGTTCGACGCCGCGGTCGAAGGCACGTTCATGGGGATTTACGTGCAGGGCGAGGACATCCTGCAATCCGATCCCAACACCAAGCATGTGGTGGCAGCACTCTCGGCGATGGAATGCGTCATCGTCCACGACCTCTTCCTGAACGAGACCGCGAACTACGCCCACGTGTTCCTGCCGGGCTCGAGCTTCCTCGAGAAGGACGGCACCTTCACGAACGCCGAGCGCCGCATCCAGCGGGTCCGCAAGGTGATGACGCCGAAGAACGGGCTTGCCGACTGGGAGGTCACCATCGGCCTCGCCAGGGCCATGGGCTTCGAGATGACCTACAGCCATCCTTCCGAGATCATGGACGAGATCGCGGCGCTGACCCCGACCTTCGCCGGCGTCTCCTATGCCAAGCTCGACGAGCTCGGCTCGGTGCAGTGGCCCTGCAACGACAAGGCGCCCGAGGGCACGCCGGTGATGCATATCGACGGCTTCGTCCGCGGCAAGGGCAAGTTCGTCGTGACCGAATATGTCGCGACCGACGAACGCACCGGCCCGCGCTATCCGCTGCTGCTCACCACAGGCCGCATCCTCAGCCAGTATAATGTCGGCGCGCAAACCCGGCGCACCGAGAACGTAGTCTGGCATGCCGAGGATCGGCTGGAGATCCATCCGCACGATGCCGAACAGCGCGGCGTGCGCGACGGGGACTGGGTGCGGCTGAAGAGCCGCGCCGGCGAGACCACGCTGCGTGCGGAGATCACCGATCGCGTCGCGCCGGGCGTCGTCTACACCACCTTCCACCATCCGGACACGCAGGCCAACGTCATCACGACCGACTTTTCGGACTGGGCAACCAACTGCCCCGAATACAAGGTCACGGCGGTGCAGATCTCGCCGTCGAACGGCCCGTCCGACTGGCAGAAGGCCTACGACGCACAGGCGCGGCATTCCCGCCGTATCGCGCCGGCCGAGGCCGCGGAGTAGCGGCATGCACGTACCGGTCCAGGCCATCGACCGCGAGATCTGGCGCAACGGTGTCGCGTCCGAAGGAGCGCGGCTGATTCCGGAGGAGACGCCGCTGGCGCTGACCTACAATGGCGGCACCTACGCCGTCATGATGGGGACGCCGCAGAACCTCGAAGATTTCGCGGTCGGCTTCAGCCTGGACGAAGGCATCATCAGATCCGTCGATGACGTCAAGTCGCTCGAAATAGTCCGCCTCGACGATGGCATCGAGCTGCGCATGTGGCTGGCACCGGAAAATGCCGCGCGAATCAGCGAGCGCCGCCGCCACATCGCCGGCCCGACCGGCTGCGGCATTTGCGGCATCGACTCGATTGCCGAAGCTGTGCGGCCTGCGGCCGTCGTGCCGCAGGGACAGATGTTTACGCCCGAGCAGGTGATGGCGGCGATGCAGACCATCGCACCGCTGCAATCAATAAATTTGCAAACCCGCGCCGTTCACGCCGCCGCGTTCTGGACGCCTGCCGGCGGTATCGTCGCGCTGCGCGAGGATGTCGGCCGCCACAACGCGCTCGACAAGCTCGCCGGTTCGCTGGCGCGCAGCCGCACGGCTGCAAGCGGCGGCATCGTGCTGCTGACGAGCCGCGTGTCGGTCGAGATGGTGCAGAAGACCGCCGCCATCGGCGCCCGGGTGATGGTCGCCATCTCTGCGCCGACCGCGCTTGCGGTGCGCACCGCGGAGGCCGCCGGCATCACGCTGATTGCCATTGCCCGCCAGGACGGGTTCGAAGTGTTTTCGCATGGCGGCCGGGTTGTCGCCTGTCATGCCACGGAGGTTGCCGATGTCGCCTGACCGCCTGATCTACATGGCCAACCAGATCGGCACGTTCTTTCGGAGCCAGGGCCACGACAAGGCCGTGCCGGGGATCGCCGACCACATCAAGAAATTCTGGGACCCGCGGATGAAGCGCGCGATCTTCGCCCATCTCGATGCCGGCGGCGTGGGCCTTGAGCCGAATGTGCGGGAGGCGCTCACCTCGCTGAAGCCGACGACGTCCCTTCCAGCAGCGCCCTGAAGACACGCCGCACCTCGCTCTGCGTCTCCTTCACGCGCGCCTCCAGCGAGGAGAAATGCGGCGCGTCGCCGGCGCGTGCCATCACGCGCAAGAGGTCGGTGCCGGCGGTTTCCGGCTTGAACCGGTCGCCTGACGCAGAGCCGCAGGATCTGCGTCAGGTCGTGATAGAGCCGCGCCGCGGCACGCAATATCTCGGTCTCCGATTGCGCGAGAACGCCGAGCCTGCATGCATTGTCCAGCACCTGCGTGGTGCCGACGTCGAGAATCTCCGGTTTCTCGTGCGCATGCACGAGCTGGAGATATTGCGCGATGAAGTCGATGTCGACCATGCCGCCGGCTGCATATTTGAGATCCCAGCAATCGGCCTCGCCCTTCTCCTGGGCAATCGCACGCCGCATGTCGGCAACGTCGTTGGCGATGATTGCGGGATCGCGGCGACGGGTCAGGACATCGCGAATGACGTGTTCGATCCGCTCCCGGAATTCGGGCGAAGCCGACACGACGCGCGCGCGCGTCAGCGCCATGTGCTCCCAGGTCCAGGCCTCGTTGGCCTGGTAGTCCGCGAACGAGACGAGGCTCGAGGCCACAGGGCCGGCACGCCCCGAGGGGCGCAGCCGCATGTCGATTTCGTAAAGCACCCCGTAATTGGTGCGCGTCGTGAACGCGCTGATCAGGCGCTGGGTGAAGCGGGCGAAGTAATGCGCACCTTGCAGTGACTTCGCACCGTCGGAGTCCGGATTGTCGCTGTCGAAATCGTACAGCAGGATCAGGTCGAGATCGGATGACGCGGTCATCTCGCGGCTGCCGAGCCGGCCCATCGCGATGATTGCGCTCTCCTGCCCCTCGATCCGGCCATGCTGGGCGGCGAAGCGGTCGGCGACGAGACCATGCACGGTATGGACGATGCCCTCGGCGACGTCGGCAAAGGCCGTGCTCGCCTGCTGCGCCGAGACGGTGCCGGAGAGAATGCGCGTGCCGATCAGGAACAGGCTCTCCTGCCCGAACAGGCGCAGGCGGTCGAGGAACTCTTCGTAAGAGCCGGCATCCTGCACGGTGGTCGCGAGCCGCCCCGACAATTCCTGCCGGTCGGGCATGGCGCCGAAGAAGCGCGGATCGATCAGGCCGTCCATGAGCTGCGGCTGCCGCGCCAGCATCTCGCCGAGCCGGGGCGCCGCGCCCAGCACCAGGGCCACGAGCGCAACGAGATCGCGATTCTGGCCGAGCAGCGTGATCAGCCGGCCGCCGCGCTGAAGCGCTCCAAGGAAATGGTCGAACGCCACGACGGCTCGATCCGGCTCCTCGGCATGAGCGAGACCGTCGATCAGGGCCGGCACGAATTCGACGAATGCGGTTCGCGTCGCCTCAACGCGGAACACGCGGTACTCGCCGGTGATCCAGTCACGCACGGTCTGCGCGACGGCGGCAGGCTTCTTGAAGCCGAGCGTGGCCAGATACTGAAGCAGCCGCGGATCGTCGGGACCCGCACCGTAATCGAGCGCCGGCAGCTTGGCCGTGCCGGTCGGATCGTCGCCCTCGAACAGTTTTTCGTAGTGGCCCTGGACGATCTCGAGCTGGCGCAAGAGGTCGCGGGCAAAGGCCTCGCGATCCGGATAACCGAAGAACCAGGCGAAACGCTCGACCGCCTCCTTGTCCTCGGGCAGTGTGTGGGTCTGCTCGTCTGCGATCATCTGGAGGCGATGCTCGACCCGGCGCAGGAATTGGTACGCCGTGGTCAGCTCGTCACGCGCCGCAATCGTGATCCAGTTGCTGGAAGCAAGCACGCCGAGCGCGGCGAGCGTCGGCCGCACGCGCAGTTCGGGATGCCGGCCGCCGGCGATCAATTGCTGGGTCTGGGCGAAGAACTCGATTTCGCGGATTCCGCCGCGCCCGACCTTCACGTTATGGCCTTCGACGGCGACCTCGCTCTGGCCGCGATAGGTCTGCATCTGCCGCTTCATGTCGTGAACGTCGGCAAGCGCGGCGAAGTCGAGATGCTTGCGCCAGACGAAGGGCGCGATCTCCGCGAGCAGCGCCTCGCCTGCCCTGGGGTCGCCGGCGCAGGCGCGCGCCTTGATCATCGCGGCGCGCTCCCAGGTACGCCCTTCCCGCTCGTAATAATTCAGCGCGGCGTCGCGCGAAATCGCCACCTGCGTCGAGGATGGATCGGGACGCAGGCGCAGATCGACGCGGAAGACGTAACCGTCATAGGTGCGCTGCTGGAGAATGCGTGCCATCCCCTGCGTCACCCTCACGAAGAATGGCTGGGGTTCGATATCGGCGGCGAGCGTCGTATTGTCGGGATCGAAAAACACAATGAGATCAATGTCGCTGGAATAGTTCAGCTCGCCTGCGCCCATCTTGCCCATCGCAAGCACGATAAGCCCGCAGCCCTCCTCCGGCGCCTCGGGATTGGGCGGCGAGAGCTTGCCGCGTGCGGCTTCCTGCCGCAGCAGGTATTGAAGCGCCGCCCGCACCGAGGACACTGCGACATCGGTGAGCGCTGCGGTCACCCGCATCACCGGCCAGACCCCGCCGATGTCGCACAGTGCGATCAGGAGCGCGGCCTCCGCCTTCATGCGGCGCAGCAGCCGCATCACCTCGGCTTCGTCGGATGCCGCGAGCACCGCGCCGTTCGCCTCCGCGACCAGCGTGGCGAGATGCGCATCCGGATCGCATTCCAGCAGCCGGATCAGACGCTGCGGATCAGCGCGCAGCAGCTCGAACAGATAAGGCGAGAATTCCGCGATGCCGGCCAGGATGTCCCGCGCGAAGCGGTGAGCCAGCAGCGCTTCAAGACGAGTGAATTGCGCGGGCTCGAGCTCGGCCAGCCAGCTTTCAAAACGTCCTTGGTCGGTGACGGAAGCGGCAATATGGGGAGCCTCCGCAAAGCGCGCGGCAAGTCTCTCACCATGCTTGTCCGCGTTTCCCGGCGCGGAATGGTTCATGCCACCTTCTGTGGCACATCCTGCATTGGCGGAGCAACCCTGTCGCCGGCCCCCGCGCGCGCCGGCAGCACCAGCGTGGCGACAAGCCCGGGCTGGGCGTCACCCAACCTCAACTCACCGCCATGCAATGTCGCGACCGCCGAGGCGAGACTGAGGCCGAGACCGGACCCAGGCAGCGTGCGGCTGGCTTCCAGCCGCACGAATCGTTCCACCACATGCTTGCGGTCGGCTTCGGGGATGCCGGGACCGCGATCGGTGACGCTGAGCAGCACTTGATCGCCCTCGCGCCTCGATTCGATCGTGATCTGCCTGCCCTCCATGCTGACCACAGTTCCCGCCGGCTGCGCGGCCGGCTTGCCGTATTTGATCGCATTCTCGACAAGATTGGCGAGGGCCTGGCTGATCAATTCGCGGTTGGCGTGGACCGGGGTCGGCTCGCACCTGACCTTCAAGGTCATGCCATCGTCTTCGGCCAGTGGCTCGTAGAGCTCGTGAATGCCGTTGGCGACATCGGCCGCGTCGAAATCATCCATGTTGCCGCGCGCCTGCCCGGACTCGGCGCGCGCGATCATCAGCAGCGCGTTGAAGGTGCGGATCAGCCCGTCCGATTCCTCGATGGTCCGCTCCAGCGCGGCGCGGTAGTCGGCCTCGCCGCCGGATTTCGCCAGCGCCTCCTCGGCGCGGTTGCGCAGGCGCGTCAGCGGCGTCTTGAGGTCGTGGGCGATGTTGTCGGAGACCTCCTTCAGCCCCGCCATCAGCGCCTCGATCCGCTCCAGCATCGCGTTGAGATTTTCGGCGAGGCGGTCGAGCTCGTCGCCGCTGCGCCCCACGGGCAGGCGTTCGCTGAGATCGCCCGTCATGATGCGATGGGCGGTGCCGCTCATCGCGTCGATGCGCCTGAGCACCCTGCGCGCCACGAAGATGCCGCCGCCAAGGCCGAGCACCACGACGATCAGGATCGACCATTGCGCGGCCTTCGCCACGATGCCGAACAGCCGTCGCCGCTCGGCCAGATCGCGTCCGATCAGAAGCCGAAAGCCGTTTTCCAATTCGGTGACGCGGACGAGCGCAAGATGGTCCCGATCGTCGGCATCCTCGATCCGCCGGTAGGCGGTCTCGGACCAGCCGCGCGTCGCCATCACGCCGGGCGCGAGCGAGCCGACATTGCCGGCGATCGACTGGCCGGTCGGCGTCGTCACCAGATAGAGGTTGGCGCCCGGCCGCAGCGCCCGGTACTCGATCGCGAGCACGAGAGCGCGCAAGCCGCGGCGGCCGTAGATCTCGTTGATCTCAGACGTCTCGGCATTGACCGTCTGCGTGATTTCCTCGGTGATCAGCCGCCGCGTATTCCAGGCGAAATAGGCCAGCAGCGAGGCCGCGAACATCGCGAACAACAGCAAATAGACCAGCGTCAGCCGGAATGCCGTGGTGCGGACGAGTTTACCGAATGCCGTCACGGATCATGTATCCCGCGCCGCGGATCGTGTGCAGCAGCGGCCGCTCAAAACCCTTGTCGATCTTGGAGCGCAGCCGCGAAATGTGCACGTCGATCACGTTGGTCTGCGGATCGAAATGATAGTCCCAGACGTTCTCCAGCAGCATGGTACGGGTCACCACCTGGCCCGCATGCTTCATCAAATATTCGAGCAGGCGGAATTCGCGCGGCTGCAGCGTCAGCTCGTCCTTGCCGCGTGCGACGCGGTGGGAGAGCCGGTCGAGCTCGAGATCGCCGACCCGGTACAGCGTGTCCTCGGCCGGACCGCCGCGGCGGCGCGACAGCACCTCGACCCGGGCCAACAGCTCGGCGAAGGAATAGGGTTTCGGCAGATAGTCGTCGCCGCCGGCGCGCAGGCCCTTGATGCGGTCGTCGACCTGGCCGAGCGCGGAGAGAATCAGCACCGGCGTCGAATCATCCTTGTCGCGAAGCGCGCCGATCACCGACAGGCCGTCGCGCTTGGGCAGCATGCGGTCGACCACCAGCACGTCGTAGTCGCCGTTCTCGGCCATGGCGAGGCCTTCCTCGCCGTCGGCGGCGTGGTCGGCAATGTGCCCGACCTCGCGAAACGCCTTCACGAGGTAGTCGGCGGATTCGCGGTCGTCTTCGATGATGAGGAGGCGCATCGTGCGTTCGGCAACGGTCAAGGGAGTGAACCTTCTCTAAACATGGCGCGAGCGGCAATCGCATGCAAGCCGAGTGAGAGACTCTGGCATGGAGAAAAAGGCGGGCGGTGAAGCTGGGGGGACTTCACCGCCCTAGGCCTTCCGACGGAGGGGGGCGTATTCCACCGGAAGGTAGACAGGGGAAGCAAACGTTGCGCTGCTCCCCCGAAGGGCGCCGTCGGCGGGGGCGACTGATGCCGGCGACACCCTTCATCTCGGAGGTCCTGAGGCCGGGCCCTTCGTTACCCCTTGGCGATGGGCACGGCGACGAAGCGCGACTGGCCGCCGCTCTTCACTCGCATCAGGACGCTGTTCTTGTTGTCTGTCCGCGCCGTGTTGATGGCGTCGCGGACTTCGCCGGCGGTGCTCACGCTCTTGCCGCCGACTTCGAGGATCACGTCGCCTTCCTTGAAGCCGCGTTCGGCAGCCGCGCTCTTCGGATCGACCTCGGTGATCACGACGCCTTCCTTGCCGGCGCCGGCCACGGAATCGGCGGGCGCCACGGTCATGCCGAGCTTGGGCACGTCGGTGCCGCGGCTCGCGCCCTTGCCGCTGTCCTTGTCGATGTCGGCCTTGGCCTCAATCGTGTTCGGCAGCTGGCCGAGGGTGAGGTTCACCACCTTGTCCTGGCCCTTGTGCAGCACATTGAGCTTCACGGTCGCGCCGGGCGCCAGGCCGCCAATGGTACGGGCGAGCTCGCGGGCGTCCTTGACCGATTCGCCGTTGACCGACGTGATCACGTCACCGGACTCGATGCCGGCCTTGGCCGCCGGACCATTCGCCTGCGGCTCGGCAACCAGCGCGCCTTCGGCCTTCTTCATGCCGAGGCTGTCGGCGATGTCGGATGTCACCGGCTGAATCTGCACGCCGATCCAGCCGCGGCTGACCGAGCCCTTGTCCTTGAGCTGCGCCACCACGCTCTTCACTGTGCTCGCGGGAATCGAGAACGCGATGCCGACGCTGCCGCCGGAAGGCGAGTAGATCGCGGTGTTGACGCCCATCACCTCACCGTTGGTGTCGAAGGCCGGACCGCCGGAATTGCCCTTGTTCACGGGCGCATCGATCTGGATGAAATCGTCGTAGGGGCCGTTGCCGATGTCGCGGCCGCTGGCCGAAACGATGCCGGCAGTCACGGTGCCGCCGAGGCCGAACGGGTTGCCGACCGCGAGCACCCAGTCACCGATCCGCGGCTTGCCGTCGGCAAGCTTCGCGAACGGGAAGTTCGAGCTGCCCTCGACCTTGATCAAGGCGAGGTCGGTGCGCTGATCGGTACCGATCACCTTGGCGGTGTAGGTCTTGCCGTCGTCGGTCGTGACCTCGACCTTGTCGGCGCCGTCGACCACGTGGTTGTTGGTCACGGCGAAGCCATCAGCCGAGATGAAGAAGCCGGAGCCCTGGCCCTGCACGACGCGGCCACGACCGCCACCACCCTTC
>NZ_JADPIT010000032.1:616505-637435 GCF_023073035.1 Bradyrhizobium sp. 62 | reverse complement strand
CGCCGAAGCGGCGGAAGAACCGCTCCATCGGCGAGCCCGGCTGGAACGGCGACTGCGCGTCATCGCCATCATCATTGCTCGCGGTCTTTTCCTTGATGTTGACCTTCACCGAGATCACCGACGGCTTCACGCGCTCGACGATGTCGGCGAAACCGATCGGGCGTTCGACCTTGCGGACCTCGTTGTTGACCTGTGCATGCGCCGGGCTCGAGAACAGGTCGGCCGGCGAGGTCGACGTGCCGAAGCCGTAGACGGCGGCGCCGAGGCCGGCGACGACCGAGGCCATCAGCGCGATCTTGCGGGCCGAGAAAACGGATCGGCGGGGCTGCCGGTAGGACGGAAGGTGCGAGAGGTCGGAACGGTCGGTCATGCAGAGATCTCCAGGGCCTTGAAATCCATTTGGCGCCTGACGCGGCACCTTACGAACCTGAAGATGGGGGCTGCCGCCTTACCGTGCGCTGGCGGCGGGGTTAAACTTTTGTAATGAACGCGGATGCGGATGCGGCAGTTTATCGCGGCCGAAAGTGTGAACCGGCAGGAACTTAACGAGGTTCCAGGAACGCCCGCGCAGTGCCGGCTCGATGCGCGGCAACGTAGCTAGCGCGATTTGGCTTCATCCGCCATCAATGCGGCGAGCCGCGCTTCCTCGTCGGGCGTGAGCGGCGGAGCCGGTAGGTCTGCACCACTTCGCGAGCGCCGGCGGATTTGAAGCCATAGCGCCAGGCCGCCGCCAAGCAGCAGCAGCGGCGCGAGCAGCCACAGCAGCATGTTCTGGCGCTCGAAGCGCGGCTTGAGCAGCACGAACTCGCCGTAGCGCGCGACCAGGAAATCGAGCACTTGCGAATTGCTGTCGCCGGCCGCGATGCGCTCGCGCACCAGGAGCCGCAAATCGCGCGCGAGCGGCGCATCGGAATCGTCGATCGACTGGTTCTGGCAGACCATGCAGCGCAGCTCGCGCGACAAGTCGCGTGCACGCGACTCCTTCACAGGGTCCGACATGATCTCATCGGGCTGCACGGCATGCGCCGCAGGCAAGGCCAGCAGCATCAGTGCGACGAACGCGACCATCATTCGACGCATCAGATCACTCCGCCGGCTGCAGGCGCTGCTTGGCCCGCGCCGGTTTTGGCGCACCGACCCGCAGGCGCCGGTCCGACAGCGACAGCACGCCGCCGAACGCCATCAGCACCGGCCCCCACCAGATCAGCAGCACCAGCGGCTTGTGATAGATGCGCACGGCAATGGCACCCTCGGCAGTGGCGTCGCCGAGCGAGATGTAGAGCTGGCTGGCGCCACGCGTCAGCAGCGCGGCCTCGGTGGTCGAGGAGCCGCGGGTGGTGAAGCTGCGCTTGGACGGCGTCATCACGCTGAGCTTCTCGCCGTCGTGGCTGACGTTGAATTCGGCGATCATCTCGTGGAAGTTCGGCCCTTGGCGCTGAAACAGGCCGTCCAGCTTGACGTCATAGCCGGCGACATGGGCGACGTCGTTCTGCTTCATCGTGGCGATATATTCGCTGTTCCAGGTGGTCTCGCAGACGATTCCGATCAGCGCGACGCCGAGGCCGGCATGCGCAAATACCGAGCCCCAGGCCGAGCGCGGCAGACCGCGGGCACGATGCAGCGTCGTCGCGAACGGCAGGCGGAATAAGCCGGTTCGTTCGGCCAAATCCGTCGCAGCGCCGGCAATGACGAAGACGCCAAGTCCGATTGCCAATGGCGCCAGCGCGCTGCCGCCGAGCGCCCAGCCCCAAACCATGGCAACGGCGACAAGCCCGGCAACGCCGGCCGCGAGCAGACGTTGGGTGACGCCAAGCAGATCGCCGCGTTTCCATGCCAGCATCGGCCCGAACGGCACGGCGAGCAGCAACAGCGTGAACAGCGGGGCGAAGGTGAGATTGTAGAAGGGAGCACCGACCGACATCTTGAAATCGGCGAGCATCTCCATCGCCAGCGGATAGAGCGTGCCGAACAGCACCACCGCGCAGGCGACCGTGAGCAGCAAATTGTTCAGCACCAGCGCACCCTCGCGCGAGATCGGCGCAAACAGGCCGCCTTGCTTCAACGACGTCGCGCGCCCCGCGAACAGCGACAGGCTGCCCCCGATGAACAGGCAGAGAATCAGGAGAATGAACACGCCGCGGGTTGGATCGGTCGCGAAGGCATGCACCGAGGTGATGACCCCCGAGCGCACCAGGAAGGTGCCGAGCAGCGACAGCGAGAAGGTCAGGATCGACAAGAGGATGGTCCAGACCTTCAGCGCGTTGCGCTTCTCCATCACCAGAGCCGAATGCAGCAGCGCTGTTCCGGCAAGCCACGGCATCAACGAGGCGTTCTCGACCGGGTCCCAGAACCACCAGCCGCCCCAACCCAGTTCGTAGTAGGCCCAGTACGAGCCCATGGCGATACCGAGGGTCAGGAAGATCCAGGCGACCAGCGTCCACGGCCGCACCCAGCGCGCCCACGCGGCGTCGATCCGCCCCTCCAGCAACGCCGCGATCGCGAAGGAGAACGAGATCGAGAAGCCGACATAGCCGAGATAGAGCATTGGCGGATGCACGGCGAGACCGATGTCCTGAAGCACCGGATTGAGATCGCGTCCCTCGATCGGCGGGTTGGCGATGCGCAGGAACGGGTTGGAGGTCACCAGGATGAAGAGATAGAAGGCGCTGGCGATCCACGCCTGTACGGCCAGCACATGCGCGCGCAACGACAGCGGCAGATTGTTGCCGAAGGCCGCGACCAATCCGCCGAACAGCGCGAGGATCGACACCCACAAGAGCATCGAACCTTCATGGTTTCCCCACACGCCGGTGATCTTGTAGAGCAGCGGCTTCATGGAGTGGGAATTCTCGTAGACGTTCGCGACCGAGAAATCCGACTCTACGTGCAGCATCACCAATGCGATGAACGACGCACCGACGAACAGAAGCTGCGCCAGCGCAGTGGAGCGCGCCACATTCATCAGCGCATCATCGCGCAGCCGCGCACCGATCAGGGGCACGATGGATTGGATCAGTGCCAATCCGAGCGCCAGCACCAGCGCGTAATGTCCTGACTCCGCGATCACCGCACTGCTCCCTGCGGATTGCCCTGCGCGGTCGTGGCCGCGGGCTTGACGCTATCGGAAGCCTTGACGCCATCATAAGCCTTGGCGCCGTAGTCATCCTTCCAGTGCCCCTGCTTCTTCAGGGCATCGGCGACGTCCTTGGGCATGTAGGTTTCGTCGTGCTTGGCGAGCACAGTGTCGGCCTTGAACACGCCATCGGCGTCGAGCGCGCCTTCGGCGACGACGCCCTGCCCTTCCCGGAACAGATCGGGCAAAATGCCCTTGAAGGCGACCGGAAGCTTTGCGCCGCCGTCGGCGACCTCGAAGGTCACTGCGAGATTGTCGCCGCGCTGGAGCGAGCCGGGCTGCACCAGGCCGCCGAGGCGAAACCGCTTGCCGGGCGCAACGTGCTTCTCGGCGACCATGGTCGGCGTCGAGAAGAACACGATGGAGTCGCGCAGTGCGTTGAGCACCAGCGCGGCGGCGAGCGCGAGCACGGCAAGCGAGCCGCCGATGATGGTCATACGTCGCTGCTTGCGCGTCATGGCGTATCCATTCCCTGCCCGTCTCGTCCTGACATCGTCATCCGTCGAGCCCGAGTGTCTTGAGGCCTTCATCGAGCTGGCGCAACCGCGCTGCATCGTTGGCAACCGCCTGGCGGGCATCGGTCGATGCCCCCACCGCCTTGTCGCGATCACCCATCACGAGATAGGCGCGCACCAGGCGCAGCCAACCCTCGACGTCGTCGCCGTTCTGCTTGAGGCGCGTGGCGAGCCGTTCGACCATGCCGCGAACCATCGCGTTGCGATCGCCCTCTTTCATGTCCTTGGAAGCTGCGAGGGTTTCATCCGACAGCGCCGGCATCGTAGCGCCACCGCCGCCGACCCGGGCGAGCGAGGTCTGCACCAGAGGGCGCCACGGCGCATCCGCCGGCGCTTTCGCCAGCAGCGCGCGCCAGATGTTGGCGGCATCGTCCTTGCGGCCGTCCTGCTCGGCGGCGAGACCGAGAAAATAGTTCGCCTTGGGGTCGTCAGCGCTGAGCGCCCGCGCGCGCTCGAACTCGGTCTTGGCCTCGGCGGTCACGACGCCGCCGGCGGCGGCCGAGATCGCTTCGCCGAGATCGGACCGGCGTTCCGCGCTCTCGCCATTGTAGGTGAGCGAGTTGCGATAGGCCCGCACGGCGTCATCGAAGCGGCCAAGCCGCTCCAGCACGGGCGCGATCACGTTCCAGCCGCGCCCGTCGGTCGGATTCTTTTCCAGATGTTGCTCGACCTGGACGACCAGATTTTCGAGCGACTGCGCCATGCCGGACCCGGATCCGCGCTCCCGCTGCGCCAGTGGAAAGTCCTGGAGCCTGGGCGAGCCGAGCGGCACATAGACGCTGATCGCAACCAGCGGCAGGCCGGCAAGCGCCAGCACGGCCGCCGCGCGGCGCCATTTGAGGCTGGATTTCGGCGCCGTTGCGGGCTCGCTGCCGGCCGCGGCGAGCAGCCTGCGGCTGACCTCGACGCGCGCGGCCTCGGCTTCGGGCGCAGCGATCAGCCCTGCGGCAAGATCACGCTCGATCTCGGCGAGTTGGTCCTTGTAGACCGCGACCTCGCTGCCCTCATTTTGCGCGCGTCCGCTACGGCCGAGCGGCAAAAGCACGGCGAAGGTCGCCGCGACCGTCATCAGCGCGAACACGAACCATAGCATCATCTGGCAAGCTTCCGGCAGCGCGCAAGTCGCGCCCACAGGTGGCTTTACACCACGGCCGGACGATGCGGCAATTGACAATTGTCAATTCGGCGCGACCGCGCACAGTCCCGAAATGGTGAAAATCCAACGGCTTAGCCGATCTCGAAGTCCGCGCTTTGAGCGGCGTCCTCGCCATGCCCGTTGAAGGCCTTCAGGAAGTATGTTCCCGGCTCGATAGCGTCGGGCAATCTGATGCGCAACGCCCCGACCGGAACGGGCGATGCAACCCTGGTGACCGTCTCAGGAAGCTGCCGACCGCTTGCCTTCTCGACCAGCACCACCTTCGCGCCGACCATCAACCTTTGATATTTGGCAACGACGACGCGATTCTCGATTTCGATGGAACTGATAACGGATTTCATGCGCCCACAGATAGAAATATCAACTTGCACGGCGACCGTACGGCCCGACATCGGCATCGTCAACCTGAAATTGTGACTACTGAAATATGCGCCTGGATCAGCTCGCGCGCGACGATTTGCGCTCGCCCGTGGCCGCGTTCTCCGCGGCGCGGCTCATCAGCGAAGCATAATCATCGCCGAACAGCACCTGGCAGAAGCGGATCGCGGCCTGCACCTGCTGCTGCCGATAGGTGCGGACCTTGTGATCGGCGCCGCGCAGCGACTGCACCAGCTGCTCGGTTGAACGCTCGACATATTGCTGCAGGTCGGAATAGGTGCGCAGTGTCACCTCGTTGATCGCAAGCTCGCTCGCATAGTTGCGACAGGTCGCGACGAAATCGATCAGCGCCACGGTTTCCTCGACCTCGGTGCTGTCGATCCGCGCGCCCGGCGGAATGTCCTTCTCGGCGCGCTGGCGCAGGATGCGGCGGACGCGGCCGGGAACGCTGTCGATCTCGGATTGCAGCGCGTTGGAGATGTCGGCCCGGATCGAGGTCAACTGCTTGCCCCAGGCGGAATCGTTGCGCAGGTCGAGTTCGGTACGCAGGCCCCGGACGCCGTCGTGCAGCGTCTTGAGATTGCCGGCGACATTGTCGAAATGGCCGCGCTTGATGTCCATGCGCAGGATGGCGGCCACGCAGGACAGATCATGCAGCGCTATCGTGACGGCGACTCCATAGGGCGTTGCCGCGACACGGATCTCGTCGTCGGACGCGGCAATCTTGATGGCGAGGCGGATGATCTGCCACGGCGCGGTCATCCGTTGCACGACCATCGAGAGCGCGAAGGGCAGCATCTGCGGCGTCTGGAGGACGGGAATGTTGAGCGCGGCAGTCACCGAGGCGATCTGGGCATCGCCGAAGGCGCGCAAAGAGCGCGGCAGCTTCTCGTTCAGGGTGCCGATAGCCTCGCGGACCGCGAGGACCGCCCCGGTCGAATAGAGATCCTCGATCACGTTGGGCGGACCGACGCGGGCGAGCGCACGCGATTTGTCACCCCCGCCCGGCCCCGTCAGCTCGAAGATGGCATCCGCGGCGACCGCCTGGAGCTTCGAGGCCAGCGCTTCGACCTGCCCTGCACTGTCGGCCGGCATGCGCGCCAGCGCCGCCTCGAATTCGCTCAGCTTGGCCGGAGCACCGTCGCGGCCGAGCCATTGCCAGATCGGAGCCAGGGAAGAGCGGCGGATCTGCCCGGCCCGGATCGGGGCGCCTGCTTCGACCAGGAATGGTTCCAGTACCTGGAACAGTAGCCGCGACAGATCGTCCGTGCGCGGCGGTGTTGCTTCCTCGGCTTCCGTCTTGCGGACAATCTTGCGCAGCTGGTCGAGCACGAGGGTCGCCACGGCCGTGTCTTGGCCGCGCTCGAGCGCGCGCTCGAACTCCCGCATCAGCAGTGCCTGCGCCTGCGGCGGGAGCTGCGCGAGATATTCCCTCAGCCGCTCGATCGATGTCTGGCTCATGCGCCCGGGTAATGAACGGTAAAATGGCGAACGTGGGATCCGTCCTGCTCGATCATAGGTGGGCCCGCTTAAGAAGCCGTTTAGGAAGTCGCTCCGAATACCCCTGGTTTCGTCCGGATCGGTGTGCTTCTGCAGGTCAAATAGTCGCGTCGGAACAAGGGATTATATTCCGGGGAGGACCAGCTCCGCCCGCAAGCCCCCGGTCGGCGCGCGGCCGAGTGAGAGGCTGCCGCCGTAGAGCGCGGCGAGCTCGGTCACGATCGACAGCCCCAGCCCCGATCCGGGCTTGGACTCGTCGAGCCGTTGGCCGCGCCGTGAGACCTGGGTACGCTCGGCCTCCGACAGGCCGCGGCCGTCGTCGTCGACGATGATATGCAGCCGCGGACCGGTGCTCGCCTGATGCGGCGCTTCCACCAGAACTTCGACGAAGACCCGCGAGGCCGCCCATTTGCAGGCGTTGTCGACGAGATTGCCGACCATCTCCTCCAGATCCTGCCGCTCGCCGCGAAATTTCGCCGACGGATCAGCCTCGGCCTCGACCACGATGCCGCGGCCGCGGTGGATCTTCTCCATGGTCCGCCGCAATGCCTCGATGGCCGGTGCAACCTCCGTCACCGTCGCGACGACCGAGACCCGCGCCGCGATGCGCGCGCGCTCGAGATGATGGGCAACCTGGTCGCGCATCACGTCCGCCTGCTCCATCACCTTTGCCGCGAACGGATCGGCGGGATGCGCGCCGGCCTCGTTCACGATGACCGAGAGCGGCGTCTTGATGGCATGAGCGAGGTTTCCGACATGGGTGCGGGCGCGCTCGACGATCTCGCGATTGGCGTCGATCAGCGCGTTGGTCTCGCGCGCCAGCGGCGCGATCTCGACCGGGAACTCGCCCTCGAGCCGCTCCGCCCGCCCGGACCGGATGTCGGCGATGGATTCGGAGATGCGCTTGAGCGGCGCGAGACCGAAGCGGACCTGGAACACGGTGGTCAGCAGCAACACGATGCCGAGCGCGGTGAAGGTGCCGCCGAGATAGTAGTCGAAACTGCGCGTCTCGTCGAAAATCTCCGTGTCGTCGCCGGCGACACTGACGAGAAATTTGCCGTCCGCGCCGAGATCGACCGGCCGCTCCACCATGCGCAGGTTCTGTCCCTCCGGACCGTCGACATAAGCGATCCGGATGCCGGCGGCGGTAAGCTCGGTGCCCTGCTCTTCAAGCTTCGGCAGCTTCTTGTCCCAGAGCGAGCGCGACGAGCGCACCTCCGGCTTTTCGGGGTCGGTCCGCGTGATCTGCCAGTACCAGCCGGACAACGGCAGCTCGAACAGAGGCTCGCCGAGCGACTGGAACTGGCGGTCCGGCGGCTCGTCGGGGGTGGCGACCTCGGCGATCAGTGTGCGGAGATAGAGATTGAGCCGGCGGTCGAAGGCGCGCTCGGTGGCGTTCTTGTAGACCGACGACAGCACCACGCCGGTGATGGCCAGGATCACCACGAGCCACGCGGTCGCCGACAGGAACAGGCGGTTCGCGAGCGAGCTGGCGGGCATCGGAATGATCCCGGAGGCGCGGGGTGGCATGGCGTCGGAACTCATGACCCGAACAAGGCCTCTGCCGGGCCGCCCGTCAAGCCAAGATACGTCTAGACAAGATCGTTCGAGACACCACGCTTCAAGCGCCGGGGGGCGGCGGGGTCAGGAGATAGCCGAGGCCGCGGACAGTCTGGATGATGTCGACGTCGAGCTTCTTGCGGATGCGGCCGACGAAGACCTCGATGGTGTTGGAGTCGCGGTCGAAGTCCTGGTCGTAGAGATGCTCGACCAGCTCGGTGCGGGACACGACGCGCCCCGAATGATGCATCAGGTAGGCCAGAAGCCGATATTCGTGCGACGTCATCTTGATGGGATTGCCCGATACGCTGACCCGGCCGGTCCTGGTATCGAGCGTGACGGGGCCGCAGCTCAGCTCGCTTTGGGCGTGGCCAGTGGAGCGGCGCAGCAGCGCGCGGATGCGCGCCAGCACCTCCTCCAGGTGGAACGGCTTTGCGACGTAGTCGTCGGCGCCGGCATCGAAGCCCTGGACCTTGTCGCTCCAGCGATCGCGCGCGGTGAGGATTAGGACCGGCATCGTGCGGCCGTTGCGCCGCCAGGCTTCCAGGACCGAGATGCCGTCCTTCTTCGGCAGGCCGATGTCGAGCACCACGGCATCGTAGGGCTCGTTGTCACCGAGATAATGCCCCTCCTCCCCGTCGAAGGCGCGATCGACGACATAGCCGGCGTCGGTCAGCGCCTTGGTGAGCTGGCGATTGAGATCGGGGTCGTCCTCAACGACGAGCAGGCGCACGCTTCTCTCCAGAATTAGGCCGCATGAACACCCGCACAGATGAGCAATTCCGGCGTGAACTGAATATGAACGCGGGGAACCGGCCGCGTTACTTTTTGGTCATATCCGACCTGCTCGCGCTAAACGCATTGCGCCCGCCAAGCCACCGGACGAACCGACGGCCTGGCGGGCGCAATGTGCCGCGTTATGCGGCGAGTCGGAAGGTGCGAACCGTCCGGTCGATCTGCCGATCAGGTCCGGAAGAACACGAACCAGATGACCGCGAGGATCAGGATCGCAAGCCCGGTGGATATGGCGAGCAGCGCCGCCACCGACGGCCCAGGCTCGCCCTGGCGCGCCTCGGTCGGAGTTTCCACGATCTGACGTTGGTCTCGCGTGGTTGCCATGGTGACCTCAATTCTGGCTGTCGCGTCGGATGGCCGCGACTGCTCGCGGCGGAATGTCTCGTGGCAACGCATGATGGGATATGATGTTCCGGCCTTTGCGGCCTGATCAGGTTGCACCCGCGCACCGGGCGGCCGGTTAACGCAGTTGCAAGATTCAGCAATCCGCCTTGCTATGATTCGTTGTTCCCCGATGGTATCTTCGTCTTCTGTCCCCGTTGCGTTTGGAGTAGCCCATGGCCCCCCGCGCCAATTGGAAGGGTTTTCTGCGTTTGTCGCTCGTGACCTGCCCGGTCGCGCTCTATCCAGCCACTTCGGATACCGAGAAGGTCTCGTTCAACCAGATCAACCGCAAGACCGGCCACCGGATCAAGTACCTCAAGGTCGACGCCGAGACCGGTGACGAGGTGACCTCGGAGGACATCGTCAAGGGCTACAAGGTCGACACCGACACCTATATCGAGGTCACCAAGGACGAGCTCGACGACATCGCGCTGGACTCCACCCACACGATCGAGATCGACGAGTTCGTACCGAAGACCGACATCGACAGCCGCTATCTGATCCGCCCCTATTATCTCGTGCCCGATGGCAAGGTCGGCCATGACGCCTTTGCGGTGATCCGCGAGACGATCCGGAGCATGGACAAGGTCGCGATCGGCCGCGTGGTGCTGACCAACCGCGAGCATATCATCGCGCTGGAGCCGCTCGGGAGCGGCCTGATGGGGACGCTGCTGCGCTACCCTTATGAGGTGCGTGGCGAGAAGGACTATTTCGACGACATCCAGGACGTGAAGCTGACCAAGGACATGCTCGACCTTGCAAAGCACATCGTCGAGAAGAAGTCCGGCGCGTTCGAGCCCGAGCTGTTCGAGGACCATTACGAGACCGCGCTTATCGACCTCATCAACAAAAAGCGTAGCGGCGCGCCCATCGCAGCAAAGGCCGCGCCCAAGACCGGCGGCAACGTTATCAACCTAATGGACGCGCTGAAGAAGAGCATCGCGAACGAGAAGGACGCAAGCCCTGCGGCGAAGGTGACCAAGGACGCCGTCAAGGGCAAGAAGCCGAAGAAGCGCGTCGAAGGCCAGCGCGAGATGCTGCTGCCGATCGCCGGCAAGGGCGGCAAGGACGCTGCGAAAGCCGCTCCCAAGAAGGCCGACAAGCCAGTGCGCGCGCCGGCGCGGGCGAAGAAGGCCGGCTAGAACCATCGCACAGCGACGACGCCGTGATGCCTCCCCTCGTCGACCGGCCGACCTGACATGCCCTGGTCGACCGCGTTCGACGACCCCATTTCGTTACGTGGCGGGCGCAAGCTCCGGACGCTGCAAGAAGCTGCCGATCACATCATGCGACTGCCCGAGGATACGCAGCATGCGAGCCACTGGCAGACCGCGATCGAAACCCTGATCAACGCGGCCGAGACCGGCGGCGGCTGGATGATGTTCGCCCGCATCGCGGTGTTGCGGGCGCTGAATGCGGACGCTCGGCGCGACTGAGCTTTGCACCCCGGTCGAGAACAGGCTCAACAATCCGTTAAGCCAAGCCCGCGCTTTCAGCGTCTGCCCGCAGTCGCGGGGGCGGCACGTAATCCTACGGAAGACAAAATTAACCGACGCTTCCCGCTCAGCGCAGCATGGTCGCCCTCGATTGAACCCGGGGTTGCAGGCTCGTGCAGCAGCAGGACGCCAGAAAGAACTACATCGGCATCGTCAACGACGCGGCCGAGGAAGAAAGCCTCGCCGGCAGCTCCGCGCGGGCGCAGCCGTCCGTGGTCAGCTATCTGGTCGGACGTCTGGCGATAGTGCTGAAACGCCCCGGCAAGGCCGCGCCGAAACGCCCAATATCGTCCTGAGGACACGACGACGACATCGCCAAATGCGTCCGAATTGGGTGACGAAACCTTAAGTCAATCGATGACACCATATCAAACGGCAGGCGAGGACCATCCACCTGCGTTTTGACGCGCCCGCGAAAAATTAGTGAATCAATTTAACATTCCGAAAACGGCACCAGCCTAGGTTGGACGGATGAACAGGAGTTGACGATGACTTTGCTCAAGTCATTTCTTGCCGACGAAAATGGTGCCACCGCCATCGAGTATTGTCTGATCGCCACGGGCATCGCACTCGCGATCATCACGGCCGTGAACAACACGGGCGGTGCACTCCTGAGCGGCAAATTCAACTCGATCAGCGCGGCGGTGAAGTAGCCGGCATAGCCGGCGCGCCGCAATCTCATCAGCACGAGTCCGCGTGCAGCGCGCCGGATGACGGGCTCCTCCTTCCGATGCGGCGGCGACCCCAGCTTGATTTTCGCGAAGTTCACATTATGGCGTTGTGTCGTGCGGTTGCGCCGTCGTAGAGCGTAAGCTCAAACTCCAGCGGCCCTATGACATGATTCCTTCCGACAAGCCGACCTCGACAATCCGGGCTCGTCTTGGCTCGGACCAATCGGTGGCGATCACCGTTCTTGCTGTCCTGGCGGCCCTGTCGTTTCTTCCGGTGCTGCTGATGCCTATCCCCGCGATGGTCGACTATCCCAATCACCTCGCCCGGATGTACATTTTGAGCCAGAACGGCACTCCCAATGCCAATCCGTATTACGAAGTGGCCTGGGCATTCTATCCTAACCTTGGAATGGATCTGCTGGTCCCGCAAATGGCGCGGCTGATCAGCCTCGAGAATGCCACGCGGCTGTTTCTGCTCCTGAGCCAATTGCTGATCGTCGGAGGCGCGCTTTTGCTCGAATGGGCCCGGAAGGGACGGGTCCATCTCGCCGGCTTTGCGGCGCTCGCTTTCCTTTACTGTCTGCCTTTCAGCTGGGGTTTCGTGAATTTCGAGTTCGGACTGGGCCTCGCTCTCTGCGGCATCGCGCTCTATCTGATGCTCGCGGAACGCCGATGGCCACTGCGTTTCGTCGTCAACATGGTCTTCGTCGCAGCGCTGTTTGCGGCGCATTTCTTCTCCCTCGGCATCTACGGCGCGACGCTCGGCCTTTACGAGCTCTCGCGCATCCGCCATGGACGAATATCTTACGGTGTCGCCGCCGCGCGGCTCGCCGCGTTGGCCATGCCGGCGCTTGCCCTGTTTGGGATCATGCGCATGACCGCGGGATCGATCGGAAGCGAAGGAACGAACTGGTTCTTCGGATTCAAACCGATCTGGCCGTTGCGCATCATGAACGGCTACAATTTGACGGTCGCGGCGGCGACCGGACTGACGCTGATGATCTCGCTGTTCTTCGCCGCAAGACGCGGCGTCCTCAAGCTCGAAGCAGCCGGAAGCTGGCTCGCGATCGGCTTCGCGCTGCTCTATGTCGTCATTCCCTCGAAGCTGTTCGGAACCTCGTTCGTCGACCTGCGCGTGATCCCCGCTGCGGCTCTGATCCTGCCGGCTTTCTGCTCGCTGACGCTGCCCAGCCGGGCATGGGGAATGGCAGCGCTCGCCGCGGTCAGTAGCGTCATACTGATCAATCTCGCTGTCGTGCTCGCGGTCTGGCTGCCTTACCGCACCGACTATGCGGCCATCGTCGCATCGTTCCACAAGATCGATCGCGGTTCGCGCATCCTCGTCGCCAGCACGGACGACAATGGAGACCCGCCCTTCGCCGACCTCACCTCGTATCCGATGTATTATGCGCCGACGCTGGCCGTGCACTATGCCAACGCGTTCGTGCCCAATCTATTCACGGAAGCGGGCAAGCAGCCCGTACGGCCCCGCGAGGACGTGCGCCGTCTTGCCATTCCCTACGGGGGGCCGGTGCCGCTCGGCGTGCTTACCGCGATTGCGGCAAGCCGGCCGCCGGCTGGCGTTCCGCCGTTCGTCAGCACCTGGCACCAGGATTACGACTATCTCTACGTCCTCGGGCCGAAGGTCGCAAACCCGCTGCCGGATCTACTGGAAGCGCTGGACACCTCGGAGCGATTTGTTCTCTACAAGATCCGCCGCAAGTCCTAGGCCGAAGTCCTAGGCCGAAGCGCTGCCCAGCGTGGTTAATCGGGTATCACCATCCGCACCCGCCTCATTGGAAGCCGCCACGGCGCCCCATATCCTTAATGGTTGTGGCAAGGCGACCTTAACCACCACCGGCATAGACTTCCGCTCCTGCAACGAGTTGGACTCTCTCGCATGGCGGCCAATTTCCAGTCGATCCGCTACAGCCTCGTCATCCCCGTGTTCAACGAGGAAGCCGTGTTGCCGGTGCTGCTGCGCAGGCTCGACCTGGTCTTGTCCCGGCTCGACGGGCCGGCAGAAGCAATCTTCGTCGACGACGGCAGCAGTGATTCCAGCTCGATCGTGCTACAGGCACTCGCCACGCGCGACCCGCGCTTTCGCTATATCGGCCTGTCGCGAAATTTCGGGCATCAGATCGCCATCACCGCCGGCATGGACGCCGCGCAAGGTGAAGCGATCATCGTCATGGATGCCGATTTGCAGGATCCGCCCGAAGTGATCGAGCAATTGATCGCAAAATGGCAGGAAGGCAACGACATCGTCCACGCCCGCCGCCTGTCGCGCGACGGCGAAAGCCGATTCAAGCGCGCGACTGCGCATCTGTTCTACCGGCTTCTCGGCAGGATGTCCTCGGTCGGCATCCCCGCCGATGTCGGCGACTTCCGCCTGATCGATCGCAAGGTGCTCGACGCGCTTCGGCAGATGCCGGAGCAGGACCGCTTCGTACGCGGCATGATCGCATGGCTCGGCTTCCGGCAGGCCGAGGTCACCTTCCACCGCCTGGAGCGTGCAGCGGGCGAGACCAAATATCCGCTGTTCAAGATGGTGCGGCTCGCGACGAACGCCGCGCTCGGCTTTTCCGATCTGCCCTTGCGGCTCGCAATCTGGTGCGGATTGACCGTCTCGGGTCTGGCACTGCTCTATGGCGGCTGGGTGATCCTGTTGTGGCTCAGCAACGACAGTCATCTCGTGACCGGCTGGTCCTCGACGATCGTCGTCGTGTCCCTGCTGTGTGGAATGAATATGCTGATGACGGGCATCGTGGGGCTTTACGTCGGCCGCATCCATGCCGAGGTGAAACGGCGTCCGCTCTATGTGGTGCAGACACGCGCCGGCTTCGACCGCAACGAGGCGGCAGCCGCACCCGCGATCCACGCCGTCAACGAGTGACCCAGCGCATGACCGAACTCTTCGACGGTTATCACGACAACTACCGTGACGTGGTCCAATCCTCGATCGACTTCTCCGGCTTGCCGCATCATTTCTTCATGCGCGCCAAGGCCGATCTGCTGGGCAATCTGATCGCGCGGCGGCTCGACACGGAGAGGCCCGACATGCTGGACGTCGGCTGCGGCGTCGGCAGCCTTCATCCGCTGCTGCACGGCATGGTCGGCCGCTTGAGCGGCATCGACGTTTCTTCGGCCAGCCTGGCGCAGGCACGCGCTGACAATGGCAGGGTCGACTACCGTGAGTTTGACGGCCGCACCTTTCCATTCGACGATGCCAGCTTCGATCTGGTCACGGCCGTCTGCGTGATGCACCACGTCGTGCCGGCTGAATGGGCGCAATTCATCGCGGAGATGCGGCGCGTGACCCGCCCCGGTGGACTCGTCTGCGTCATCGAGCACAATCCGTACAACCCGCTGACCCGCCTTGCCGTCGCGCGTTGTGAGTTCGATCGGGACGCCGTCTTGCTCGGGGCGGGCAAAGCCCGAAAATTGATGGCTGCCGGCGGCTTGCGCGAGATCGGTGCGCGCCATTTCCTGCTGCTGCCCTGGGACACCAAGCCCGCGCGGCGCCTCGAAGCGACCCTGAGCGGCGTGCCGCTCGGCGGCCAATACGCCGCCTTCGGGACCGCTTGATCTATCTTTGCGGCATATCTCGCCGCTTGTGCACGACCGCCACGTCGTCGCTGTAGACGCGTTGCCATTGGGGTAGCCGGTCCAGCATCGCTATCGCCGGCGTCCCCGGCGCGAGCAGCGTCGCGCCGATGTTGTATTCGTCGAGCAACTTCAGAAAGTCGCCGAGGTCGACCAGCGCCAGGGCGCGATTGTAGCGGTTGATGAACGCTCCCCCGTACAGTTCACCGCGACCGTCGATAAAGATGGGAATGCCGGCAAAGATCAAATAGCCACCGAAGGAATAGTCGTTGAGCACGTGCCCCGTCGTGGCGAGCTTGGCTTCAGTGACGGCAGCCTGAGGGGTAATGGCCGGAGCCGGCCGTATGTCACGGGCCAGCGTCGCCCCGCTCACCGCGATCAACACACCGAGCGCGGCCAGGTTCAGGCCGCGCGACGAGCCGGCAGCATCTTCCGCAATCGGTCCGCCGAACTTCCGCCCCAGCGGAGCCGCCAGATAGAGCGGCGCCAGCATGGCCAGCAGATCCGCATTGCGGATCTGGGCCAGCGCGAAATGCAGCAAGCCGATCACGACCAAGGCCCGCACGACCGGCAGTGTCACGCCGCGCGAGAGCGCGAAGATGCCGGCCAGCAGCAGCAACTCGAAGAAGCCTATGTGGCTGAAATCCTGCGGCCGCCATTCCGCGATCCAACCGAGCGCGGGGCCGAGGCCGAGCGTGGTCAGGGGCATCAGCAGCGGATCCGGCCCGTAGGGCGTCAGGCAGGACGCAGCGACCGCAAGCGCGGTGAATGGAAGCCAACGCAGGAATACGCGCGGCCATTCGCTGCGCTTCTCGCGCAGCAGCGCCTCGAGCCCCGCGGGGCCGATCAGCCCAAGCGCCAGCACCACACTGCCGTGCAGATTGGCCCACACGACCAGCAGCGGAAGGGCCCAATACGGCGGGGGCCCTCCACGATCCATGCAGCGTACCAGGGCAGCCGCCCAGGTCACCATCAGCGGCAGCACCAGCACGTGTGGCCGCGCCAGCATATGCGGCGCCAACAGGATCACGGCCGCGATCACCATGAGCAGCGTCTGGGCCGGCGAAAGCTCGCGCAGCAGGAAGAACGTGAACAGGCCGAAGGCGAGCGCTATCGCCGCGGCGCCGACGACGAGGACGCCCTGCCAGCCGGCAAGCGCGTAGGCTCCGGCGTAGATGATCTCCGAGAGCCATTCGAAGGTGATCCAGGGGGCGCCGTGCCTCGAAAAAGAAAATGGGTCGCTCGCCGGCAGCGTGCCGTGCGCGATGATCCAGCGCCCGACCTCGATGTGCGAATAGGTGTCGGGATCATTGAGCAGCCGCGGTCCTAGGATCAGCAGCAGGACATAGACGCCAAGGCTCACCAGCCAGGGGAGCGCCGCGCGCGCCGAAAACGGTTGAACCTCGCTGTGGACGGCCTGTTCACTCATGGCGAGCGCAAGTTAGGGCCCAAGGGTTAAATTCCTCTTTGACGTTCACGGCGGCTGGGGAGTGCGCGGCGGGCCGGTCACCCTTTGTGAACCATACTCCCGGCTGCGAAATCCGGGCTGCGGCGCTTTGACGACCATGCGGGTCCTGATACCCTTCATACTGTCAATCGACCAACCACAGCTGCAAGGATGCGGATGAGAAGCGTGATGCTCTTGGCTTTCAGCCTCGTCTTTGTCGGCGTCTGGTCGCAGGACGGCGCGAGAGGACAGACTTCGGCCGCACCGCCGGTTTCGCTTTCTCCGCCCAATGGATCGCCGTCGCACGCGGGCGCCAAAAATTCCAGACCTCCGCCGGCAGCATCCATCAAAGAAGCTTCGCCGCCGGTGATCGGCGGGCTTCCATCGGCGCCGAACCCAGCCGCCGACTACGATGGCTTCAGCGTAGGCACTGGCGACGACAACGACACATCGCATCAGGTGGTCCCGCCTGTGAGGTCACGCACGGCGACGGGCTCCAGGGCCGACCCGGGTGCTAAAGGCGCCGCTGAGCAATTAATCGATCAAGAAGACGAGGCGTTGAAACGCAAGCTGAGGATCTGCCAAAGCTGCAAGTAGCGGACCGAGCGGATGGAGCGCGGCGAAATTCGTCGCGGGGATATCCGGTGGCACGGCCCCGGATTGCGCTGCGCTCCATCCGGGCTACGGCAGCTCGCTGCATGGCAGACCTACCGCAGCTCTCACGCGCTCACGCTTTACCCTCCGCCAATTTCCTGATCCTCTCTCCCCAATCAGCCGGAGCAACCGGCCCGCCCAGGGAGAGAGACGCCATGAAGCTCGGCACCGCGATTGCGGAAATCATGAAGCGCGAGGGGATCGAGATCCTCTGCGGCTATCCGGTCAACCATCTGATCGAGCATGCGGCCAAGGCCGATATCAGGCCGGTGATGGTGCGGCAGGAGCGCGTCGGCATCCACATGGCGGATGCGATCTCGCGGGTGACATCGGGACGCTCGATCGGCGCGTTCTGCATGCAGCATGGGCCCGGCGCGGAGAACGCGATGGGCGGCGTCGCGCAATGCTACGGCGAATCCGTTCCCGTGCTGGTGCTGCCGATGGGCTATCAACGCAGGCTTGCGCATATCGAGCCGAACTTCAATTCCAGCGAGGCGATGAAGGCGTTTTCGAAATCGTCCGAACCGATCATCCTTGCCGCCGAGGTCGCCAACATTTTTCGGCGCGCCTTCACCAAGCTGAAGAACGGCCGAGGCGGGCCTGTCATCGTCGAGATCCCCGCGGACATGTGGAACGAAGATGTACCGGAGCCGCTGAACTACACGCCTGTGCTGCGCACCCGCTATGGGGCGGACCCTGTTCATGTGAAGGAGGCCGCCCACCTGCTCGTCAACGCCAAGCGCGCGGTGATCTATGCCGGCCAGGGCGTGCATTACGCGCAGGCGTGGCCACAACTGAAACGGCTGGCCGAACGGCTCGCCATTCCCGTCACCACCAGCCTTGGGGGCAAATCGTCCTTCCCGGAGACGCATCCGCTCTCGCTTGGCTCCGGCGGCCTTGCGGTGCCGCGCGCGGTGCCGAAGTTCCTGGCCGAGGCCGACGTCATTTTCGGCATCGGCTGCTCCTTCACTGAAACAAGCTTCGGCATCGCGATGCCGAAAGACAAAACCATCATCCACTCCACACTCGATCCGAACCACCTCAACAAGGACGTCGAAGCCAGGATCGGCCTCGTCGGCGATGCCGGGCTCGTGCTCGATGCGCTGCTGGAGGAGATCGGCAAGACCGTCACCGCGGATCGCGACGCCTCGGTGGTCGCGGCCGAGATCGCGGCCTCGCACAAGGAGTGGCTGGCGAAATGGATGCCGAAGCTCACCAGCAATGACGCGCCCTTGAGTCCCTATCGCGTGCTGTGGGACCTGCAGCACACCGTCGACATCGGCAACACCATCATCACCCACGATGCCGGCAGCCCGCGAGACCAGCTCTCGCCGTTCTGGAAGTCGGTCGAGCCCCTCACCTATCTCGGCTGGGGCAAGACGACGCAGCTCGGCTACGGCCTTGGGCTGGCCATGGGCGCCAAGCTCGCAAAGCCCGACAAGCTCTGCATCAATGTCTGGGGCGACGCGGCGATCGGCTTCACCGGAATGGATTTCGAGACCGCGGTGCGCGAGCGCATCCCGATCATGTCGATCCTGCTGAACAATTTTTCGATGGCGATCGAATTGAAGGTGATGCCGGTCTCGACCGAGAAGTATCGGTCGACGGACATTTCCGGCGACTACGCCGCGATGGCGCGCGCCTTCGGCGGCTATGGCGAGCGGGTGACAAGACCTGAGGACATCATCCCCGCGATCAGGCGCGGCATCCAGAAGACGCAGGAAGGCGTTCCCGTGCTGCTGGAGTTCATCACCAGCAAGGAGACCGAGGTGTCTCGGCCGGGCACATAAAGCTGGCCGGATTCAGGCAGCAAAACTCGCTGTCGCGGACGCTGGCTCCGGCCGCAGGAGATGTGATAATCCGCCCTGGTGCCGCGCTTGTCGCAGCATCAATCCGGATTGCGAATGACCGCCGCTTCCAACGACATCGCGGAACTCAAGCGCCTGTTACAGGCGGCCACAGCCGAGAACGCGCAGCTTCGCAGCGAGCTCGCGATTGCGCGCGATCGTCAGAACGCCAGCGCCAGGATTCTGCGCACCATCGCGGCCTCTCCCTCCGATACCCGGCCGGTCTTCGAGGCGATTGCGTCCAGCTCCAGGCGCTTGCTCGGCGGCTTCTCCGCCACCGTGCTTCAGTTCATCGAGGACGAGCTCCACCTCGTGGCGTTCACACCAACCAGCCCCGAGGCGGACGAAGGGCTCAAGGCGTCGTTCCCGCGCAAGATTTCCGACTTTCCGACCTTCGCGCTGGTGCGTGGCGGCGAGACGATCCAGTTTCCAGATAGCGAAGCCGCGGAGGTCCCGGAGCTGAACCGGAATCTCGCGCGGCTGCGCGGCTTCCGCAGCGTGCTGTTCATGCCGTTGATGAACCGGGGGACGCCAGTCGGCATGATCAGCGTCACGCGCGCCGAGCCCGGCGCGTTCGCAACCGACCTCGTCCAGCTGCTCCAGACCTTTGCCGATCAGGCGGTGATTGCGATCGAGAATGCGCGGCTGTTCAACGAGACGCGCGAGACGCTGGAGCGCCAGACCGCCACCGCCGACATCCTGAAAGTGATGGCCGCCTCGCCGTCCGACGTACAGCCGGTGTTCGACGCCATCGCCGCCAACGCCAACCGGCTGATCGGCGGCTTCTCCACGGCGGTGCTGCGCTACATCGGCGGCGCCGCGCACCTTGCGGCGTTCACGCCGACCGATCCGGCCGGTGATCGCGTGCTGCAGTCCTCGTTCCCGGTGCCATTCGCGCAGTTCCCGCCCTACCGGCTCGTGGCCGATGGGGTGGCGGCGCAATTGCCCGACACCGAGGTCGAACCGGCGGCCCGCGACATCGCGCGCGCCCGCGGCTACCGCAGCATGCTGTTCGCGCCCTTGATGAGCGACGGTGAGGCCATCGGCGTCATCATCGCCACGCGACGCGCGACCGGCGCGTTCGGCGAGCACCACGTGCGGCTGTTGCAGACCTTCGCCGACCAGGCGGTGATCGCGATCAAGAATGTCAGCCTGTTCAATACCACGAGGGAGGCGCTGGAACGGCAGACCGCGACCGCCGACATCCTCAAGGTGATCGCGGCCTCGCCCGCGGATGTGACGCCGGTGTTCCAGGCGATCTCCGATAGCGCCAAGTCCCTGGTCGGCGGACATTCCTCCACCGTCACGCGCGTCATCGACGGCCTGCTGCACCTGGCCGCCTTCAGCACCGACAACGAAGCCGGCAATGAAGAGCTGCTCAGCTCGTTCCCGGCGCCGCTGTCGGCATCCGGCATTCACAGCCGGGTGGCAAGAAGCGGAGAGTTCGCATCCCGCAGCGACATGCAGAACGAGCCCGACCTCACGGACGCCATGAGAGAGCTGGCGCGGACGCGAGGTTATCGCAGCATCCTCGTGATCCCGATGCTGCGCGACGGCGTCGCGATCGGCACCATCGGCGTGACGCGGCCGGAGGCCGGTCCTTTCCCGGACAAGGCGATCGCCCTGCTCAAGACCTTTGCCGACCAGGCCGTGATCGCCATCGAGAACACGCGCCTGTTCAACGAGGTGCAGGATCGTACCCGGGACCTCGCCAAATCGCTCGACGATTTGCGCGCAGCCCAGGACCGGCTGGTCCAGACCGAGAAGCTGGCGTCGCTCGGCCAGCTC
>NZ_JADPIT010000032.1:606689-616495 GCF_023073035.1 Bradyrhizobium sp. 62 | reverse complement strand
CGGCCGGCATCGCGCACGAGATCAAGAATCCGCTCAACTTCGTCAACAATTTTGCATCCCTGTCCGCCGAACTGACGGACGAACTGAACGAGGCGCTCGCGCCTGTCCCGCTCGCGGACGACGTCCGCAGCGAGGTCGACGAGCTGACTGGACTGTTGAAGGACAATCTCGCGAAGATCGTGCAGCATGGCAGGCGCGCCGACTCCATCGTCAAGAACATGCTGCTGCATTCCCGCGAGGGCGGCGGCGAGCATCGGCTGAGCGACATCAACGCGCTGGTCGAAGAGAGCCTCAACCTTGCCTTTCACGGCGCCCGCGCCGAGAAGCCACAGTTCGACGTGACGCTGAAGCGCGAGCTCGATCCGGCGGCCGGGCAAGCGGAAGTGTTTCCGCAGGAGATCACCCGGGTGCTGCTGAACCTGATCTCGAACGGCTTCCACGCGGTGGCCAAGCGCAAGTCGGATGCCGGCGCCGCCGATTACGAGCCGGAGGTGATCGTCGCGACACGCAACCGGGGCGACAGCATCGAGATCCGCATCCGCGACAATGGCACCGGCATTCCGCACGAGGTGAAGGAAAAGATGTTCGATCCGTTCTTCACCACCAAGCCGGCCGGCGAAGGCACCGGCCTCGGATTGTCGATGAGCCACGACATCGTCGTGAAGCAGCACGGCGGCACCATCGACGTCGCGACGGAGCCGGGCAAGTTCACGGAATTCACGATCCAGCTGCCGCGACAGAGCAGCTTTTCAGACCAGAACAAGAGATAAACTCGCCCGGAGGATGCCGTGACGAATCTGGCTTGGCTCGTTCGACGGCAATTGCTCTCGCTGTCCGGTGTCGGCCTCATGCTGGGCGCTCTGTTCTTTGCTGCCGCGCTGACGCCGACGCTGATTCCGCGGAGCTATCTCACGCAAGGCGCGCTTGCCGGCGGCTGTTTTGCGATCGGCTATTTCGCCGGCGTGCTGTGGCGCCGGCTATGGCACTATCTCGAATTCCCCGAACCTTCGCCGCGGGCGAGATCGATTGCGAATGCGCTGGTCACAGCCGGTTGCCTGCTGGTCGTCGTTATCTTCCTGCGGCGAACCGCCGAATGGCAGAATTCGATCCGCACAGTGATGAAGATGACGCCGGTCGAGACCGCGCATCCGCTCAAGGTCTGCGTCATCGCCCTGATCACGTTCGCCGTTCTGCTGGTGCTGGGGCGGCTGTTCGCGTTTGTCGCCCGCTTCCTCGCCGTACGCACAAAGCGCGTGATTCCGCGGAAGCTCGCCAATGTCCTCGGTGTGCTGATCGCAGGCTTGCTGTTCTGGTCGATCGCCAGCAACGTCCTGGTCCGGACCGCGTTCAACGCGCTCGACTCCTCCTTCCGCGAACTCGACGCCCTGCAAGAGCCCGAGCGGCCGCAACCGGCCGCCCCCAATCGAACCGGGAGTTCTGCGTCGCTGGTGAAGTGGCAGGAACTCGGGCGCATGGGGCGCCGGTTCATTGCCTCGGGTCCGAACGCGACAGAGATCAGCGCCGTTACGGGACAGCCCGCGCAGGATCCCGTGCGCGTCTATGTCGGTCTCGGCAGCCGCGACACGGCCCAGGCGCGCGCCAAGCTTGCGCTCGAGGAGCTCAAGCGCCAGCACGGTTTTCAACGCAAGGTCCTGATCGTCGTTACGCCGACCGGCACCGGCTGGGTCGATCCATCCGCGATGGATACGGTGGAATATCTCCACCATGGTGATGTCGCGAGCGTCGCGATGCAATATTCGTATCTCAACAGCCCGCTGTCGCTGCTGTTTCAGCCCGAATACGGAGCGGAGGCGTCGCGTGCGCTGTTCGCCGAAATCTACGGCTACTGGACGAGCTTACCCAAGGACAAGCGGCCAAAGCTGTATCTGCACGGGCTCAGCCTCGGCGCCATGAACTCGGAAAAATCCGTAGAATTGTTCGAAACAATCGGCGATCCCATCGCCGGCGCACTATGGAGCGGAGCGCCATTCGAGAGCCGCATCTGGCGCTCGATTACCGATAACCGCAATCCAGGATCACCGGCGTGGCTACCAAAATTCCGCGACGGCCGCTTCGTGCGCTTCATGAACCAGAACGGACCGACGGTGCCGCCGGATACGCCCTGGGGCCCGATGCGCGTGGTCTATCTGCAATATGCCAGTGACGCGATCACATTCTTCGACTACGGCGACGCCTATCAGGCGCCGGCCTGGATGGACGCACCGCGCGGGCCTGACGTATCGTCGGAACTGCGATGGTACCCCATCGTCACGATGCTGCAGCTCGCTCTCGACATGGCGGTCGCAACCAACACGCCGATGGGTTTTGGCCATGTCTACGCGCCCGAACACTACGTCGATGGCTGGGTCGCGGTCACAGATGTCGGCGATTGGTCTGCCGAAGCGCTCGCACGGCTCAAGTACCAGCTCGCGACGAAAGCGCGGAAGACGGGCGCGGGCAATGGCGACGATGATCCCGACCGCGGTGGCTAACCCTTACTCCGCCATCTCCACCTGCTGCGTGACGGAGGGACCGGCCAGCGGGCGCTCCTCCATCATGATCAGGCAGAGCGCGGCGCCGGCCATCAGCGCCGTGGCGGCGCCGAACACGTAACGGAACGCATGCCGCATGTCCTCGGCGGGGATCGCATTGACGGCGCCGTGATGCTCGCCGGCGAGTGGAACGTCGGCACCGAGGGCGATGAGCAGGATGGCCGCGAACGCCGCGACCGTGAACGAGGACATCAGCGAGCGGAAGAAGTTCAAGGCGCCGGTGATGGTGCCGACCTGCGGACGGGCGACCGAATTCTGCACCGAGACCACGCAGACCGGAAAGGTGGTGCCGAGGCCAAGCGCAAACGCGGCCATCAGTGTCAGCAGTGCCCAGAGCGGCAACGTCGTCAACGTCAGGCCGAGGCCGCACAGCGCAGCCCAGGACGTTCCGACGATGGCGACCCGCTTGTAGTGCTTGGCGCGCGCCATGGTGCGGCCGGCGACGGCCGCGCCGACGGTCGAGACCGCCGCGAGCGGAATCAGCGCGAGGCCCGCTTCGCTGGCGCTGAGGTGATAGACCGCCTCGTAGTAGAGCGGCAGCTGCACCGTGAGGCCCGTGATCGCACCGAGCGCGCAGCCGCCCGCCGTCAGCCCGAACGGCACAACCGATCCTCCGAGCAGCGGCAGTGGCAGGAACGGCTCGTCGGCGCGGCGCGCGTGCCATACGAAAGTGACCGCGAGCGCGACGGCGCCGCCCACCATCGCAAGTACGGTCGGCGAGAGCCACGGGAAGCGCGTGCCGCCCCAGGTCAGCACCAGCATGAAAACGACGGCGGAGGCCATCAGCAGCACGCCGCCGAGCCAGTCGACCTTGCGCTTGCGGTGGAACACCGGGATCTTTTTCATCCTGGGCAGCAGCAGCGCGATCGCCGCGGCCGCGAGCGGCACATTGATCCAGAAGATCATCGACCAGTGCAGATGCTCGGCGAACACGCCGCCGATGACCGGGCCGAGAATGCCGCCGACCATCCACACGCTGGAGAAATAGGCCTGGTACTGGCCGCGCTCGCGTGGGCTCACGACGTCGGAAATCACGGTCTGCACGACAGGCATGATGCCGCCGCCGCCCAGTCCCTGGAGACCGCGTGCGAGAATCAGCATCGGCAGGTTCGGCGCGATCGCGCACAGCACCGAGCCCGCGACGAACAGGCTGAGCGAGATGATGATCATCACGCGGCGTCCGTAGATGTCGCTGAGCGTGCCGAATACCGGCGCGACCGCGGTCGAGGCGAGCAGATAGGCCGTGATGACCCAGGAGAGATTGGAGACGTCGTGGAACTGGCGTCCGATGGTCGGCAGCGCGGTTGCGACGATGGTCTGGTCCAGTGCGGCCAGGAACATCGTCAGCATCAGGCTGATGACAATGGTGCGGACCTCGTCCTGCGACAGTGGTGCCGGCGGCGCGAGCGAGGGAGCGTCATCGACGCTCAAGACCTCGCTAGGAAGGCGTGACAATTCCTCGGCGATGTCGTCGGGCAATGTCTGGGTGTCGGCAGAACTGCTCTGCCGCTCGAACTTGTTCATCTCGACCGGAAGCCATGGGGCGGCGCAACGCCGCGAAGGATTCGTTCTATGCAGTCCAATGTAGACAGCAAAGTTCTTCCCAGGCAGGCACCGCGGCGCATGGGTGCATCCCAAAGTCGGGCCATCGCGACGATTGGCGTACGGACCCAGGTGAGAGTCGCAGGACCCCCGTCGCTGCTGGCAGCCCTGCGACGTCCCAGGGCACCTTTAGGAAAACATCAGTGCCGTCTTGCCCGAGGGGCCTGGATGCACTAGTCGCAGCCGGGCGATATAGCTTCGGCCGGCGAACAATTTGTAGGAAATCCTCGCGTTTCGATCCTCGCCGCTATCATCGTCGCCCACGAGAAACCGCGGCGTTCCGTTCACCTCCTCGAACAGGACCAGCGTTGCGTCAGACGGCCCTTTGGTCTCGATGGTATATTTGCGTGAGGCGCTGGGTTTGATCGCATAGTCCATCTGCTGACCAGCGGCGAGATCGACCACGGCCGGATGGAAGGGCTGAAGCGTCGTCAAGGCTGGCTGTAGCGGCGGATACCAACGGCGGATCCACTGCTTGTCTCCGGCGGAGAGCGTCCCCGGAGGAACCAGACCATTGGTCTCGTAAGGCTTCGGCTCCGCAATCAGCCCCGGCTCAAACTCGTATTCCATGATGGAATCCGGGTCCCATGTTGAACCCTGTACCTGCTGCGGGGTGAGCTTCTCCAGGATATTGTGAAACGTCGTCGAGCGGCTCCACTTGTTGGGCGGGGCGCCCAGCGACTTGTAAACAGCCTCCTCATGCCACTTGATGCCGGCGAAGGGATTTTGATGCTCGTGCTCCATGCCAAGCACGTGTCCGAGTTCGTGCAGCGCAGTGCCGCTGCCATATTGCGAGGTCAGATCCCAACCATACACGGTGGTCGGCTCGGTCTGGGATACCTGCAGCACGTCCCTGCCAACCTGCGAGGCCGACGATCCGTCTGGCACTGAATAGCCAATTCGCACTTCGGCTTCAGCGAGTCGGGAGACCTCCTGGAATTCGAGGCCGATGCCTACCGCCTTCCATTTCGCGAAGGCCTTGCGTACCGCGTCCGCCTGGGCCCTGGGAACTTCAAAGTGACCCGAGGTGAAAAAGCAATAATGCAGGACCGTGCCGTTCACCCACTTGGATCGGCTCGAGATAATCGCACGTGCGCGAAGGGTGTCCGCCATGACAGCCGGACTGAGCTGCGGCAGGACTCTCGGGCCGTTCTGACAAAATGGCCGGGCCTGACCTTTGACCACGGGAGATTTCTTCGCCTGCTTTTGCGACTTTGCCATATGGCTCTCCAAAAGATTTGCGCCCCAAGTGGGGACTGAAAACAGAAGCCAAGAGAAAAACGGATCCGTAAAACGGCGCCAGTCTATCACAATCTCAGATTGTATCAATATGCTGCGCCAGATGCTGGGCGTCCGCGCCGGTGCGACGTCGATCTCGCAGGCGGATCAGTCCTTCGGACGTCGCTTCAGCCGGGCCCGTTTCGGAAGCTGCGCCGGCCACTGCACGATGTGGTTCTCGAGCTCATCGTCCGGGATCTCCACCTCGCTGCCTTCGACCCGTCCGCGCACGGAGACGCCCGCCTCATGCACGGTGTCGGGATCGCCTGACACCAGCGGATGCCACCAATAGAGGTCGCGGCCTTCCGCGACGAGCTTGTAGCCGCAGCTCGGCGGCAGCCAGTTCAGGGTGCGGACATTGGCCGGGGTCAGGCGGACGCAGTCCGGAACCTTGTCGGAACGATTCGCATAGTCCTTGCAGCCGCAGGTCACCCCATCGAGCAGCTTGCAGCCGACATGGGTGAAATAGATGTCGCCGGTGCCATCTTCCTCGAGCTTGTTCAGGCAGCAGCGGCCGCAGCCGTCGCACAGGCTTTCCCATTCGGGCCCCGACATCTCTTCCAAGGTCTTGGTTTTCCAGAAGAATCCTTCCTGGCCTGAAGGTCGTTTGGGAGCTGCGGTCATGCGCCTCAACAAAAGTTCGAAAGAGCTACGGCTGATGCCATCTAGGGCGTGCGGCCGCGGGGCTGCAAGCAACGCCCGCGTGAGGCCCGTAATGAACCGGGGTCAATTAGGCCTGTTGTTCAAAATCGCAAGCGTGACCATTGGTTTATAGGCCCTGCTCGGCTAGAAGGAACAGCAAGTCCCCACCGTCGCTGGCCGGGCGCCTTGGGTTTGCCGCAACACTCCCGCAAGACGTCTCGATGCCGCCCCGGCCGGGTGCTTGAACGCTTTCGAACCAAGCCGCAAGGGTTCTAGGTGCGCCAGATCATACCACCGCATTGGAAGGCCCGGATCCGGAATTTCTTCCTGGACCTCGATGCGCGCATCGACTCCTCGCTGTTCTCCTCGGCCAAGGGCATCCGCGAGCTCTACGAGCGCTACTCGACCTTCATGGACCGCTTCTATGTCGGGCGTTGGAAGCGCTGGGTGTTCATCGAGCCGCTGTCGGAGGCTGCGACGCTGGGCCTCGGCGGCCTGGTTGTGATGCTGACCCTCGCCATCCCGGCCTTCCGCGAGACCGCGGACGAGGACTGGCTGAAGAAGTCCGACCTCGCGGTGACCTTCCTCGACCGCTACGGCAACCCGATCGGCAGCCGCGGCATCAAGCACAACGATTCGATCCCGCTGGAAGATTTTCCGGACGTGCTGATCAAGGCGACCCTCGCGACCGAGGACCGCCGCTTCTACGAGCATTTCGGCATCGACATCGCCGGCACCGCGCGCGCGCTCGTCACCAACGCCCAAGCTGGCGGCGTCCGCCAGGGCGGCTCCTCGATCACCCAGCAACTCGCCAAGAACCTGTTCCTGAGCAACGAGCGCACCATCGAACGCAAGGTCAACGAAGCCTTCCTCGCGGTCTGGCTGGAATGGCGCCTGACCAAGAACGAGATCCTCAAGCTGTATCTCGACCGCGCCTATATGGGCGGCGGCACCTTCGGCGTCGACGGCGCCGCGCATTTCTACTTCAACAAGTCGGCACGTGACGTGACGCTCGCCGAAGCCGCGATGCTCGCCGGTCTGTTCAAGGCGCCGACCAAATACGCGCCTCACATCAACCTGCCCGCCGCACGCGCCCGCGCCAACGTCGTGCTCGACAACCTCGTCGACGCCGGCTTCATGACCGAGGGCCAGGTGTTCGGCGCCCGCCGCAATCCCGCGTTCGCGGTCGACCGCCGCTACGAGGCGTCGCCGAATTACTATCTCGACTACGCCTTCGACGAGATGCGCAAGCTGGTCGACACCTTCCCGAAATCCTACACCGAGCGCGTCTTCGTGGTCCGGCTTGCGATCGACACCAATGTGCAGAAGGCTGCGGAGGACGCGGTCGAGAACCAGCTCCGCCAGTTCGGCCGCGACTATCACGCGACCCAGGCAGCGACCGTCGTCTCCGATCTCGACGGCGGCATTCGCGCCATGGTCGGCGGCCGCGACTACGGCGCCAGCCAGTTCAACCGCGCCACCGACGCCTACCGCCAGCCGGGCTCGTCGTTCAAGCCTTACGTCTACACCACCGCGCTCCTCAACGGCTTCACGCCGAATTCGATTGTGGTGGACGGCCCGGTCTGCATCGGCAATTGGTGCCCGCAGAACTATGGCCATTCCTATTCCGGCGCAGTGACGCTGACACAGGCGATCACGCGTTCGATCAACGTCGTGCCGGTCAAGCTGTCGATCGCAATCGGCCAGAAGAACGAGCCCAAAGCGCAGAACCCGGCAAAGGTCGGCCGCGCCAAGATCGTCGAGGTCGCGCGCCGCTTCGGCCTCAAGGCGCCGCTGCCCGACACGCCGTCGCTGCCGATCGGCTCGGACGAAGTCACCGTGCTCGAGCACGCGGTGGCGTATGCGACCTTCCCCAACCGCGGAAAGGCGGTGACGCCGCATTCCGTGCTCGAAGTGCGCACCGGCGCAGGCGATCCGGTCTGGCGCTGGGACCGCGACGGGCCGAAGCCGCGCCAGGCGATCCCCGCCTCGGTGGCCGCCGACATGGCCGGCATGATGAGCCACGTCGTCAGCGAAGGTACCGCGCGCCGCGCCGCGCTCGACGGCATTCCGACCGCGGGCAAGACCGGCACCACCAATGCGTATCGCGACGCCTGGTTCGTCGGCTACACCGGCAATTTCACCTGCGCGGTCTGGTACGGCAATGACGACTATTCGCCGACCAACCGCATGACCGGCGGCTCGCTGCCGGCGCAGACCTGGCACGACATCATGCTCGCGGCGCATCAGGGCGTCGAGGTCCGGGAAATCGCCGGCATCGGCATGGGCCAGAAGCTGCCGCCCGAGCGGATCGCCAACGCGCAGGCCAATGCGACGCCGAAGGTGCTGGAGACCAAGCCCGGTCCGCCGCCGGTGTTGACCAAGCGCGGCGCCGACGTCCTGGTGCGGGTCGAGAAGCTGCTGGATGACGCTGCCAGGACCGCGACCAAATCGGCGGCCACCGATCCCAAGCAAGCCAAGCCGGCATCGTCCACGAGCGCGCTCGCCTTCCCGCAGAACTATGCGGAAGAAAATGCGAACGCATCCGCCCCGCGCAAGAACTGATCGAAACAAGTGCGGCTGATCCTGATCACATTGACGGCCCTTCTGCTCGCAACCGTGGTGGGCGTCGGCGCGACCTGGATGACGACGACGCGCGGCACCGAGATCGGCGCGCTGACCATCGGCCCGTGGACCGCGCGTCCGCGCACCGGCACCGCCGACGTCGATCCCTATTCGCGCGCCACCATCGTGCGCAACGGCGAGCTGCCGATCGGCACCGGCGACGGCGTCGCCTTCACCGCGACTGCCGACGACAAGAAGAAGGTGCTCGACGGCCGCTGCGACGTCGTGGTCTCCGGCGTGACGCCGCCGGCACGGTTCTGGACGCTGACGCTTTATGACCGCAAGGGTCATCTCGTCCCGAATTCGCTGCAGCGCTACGGCTTCACCAGCCAGGAGATCGTGCGGCAGTCCGACGGCTCGTTCGAGATCCGCATCGCCTCGCGCTCGCGCGCCGGCAACTGGCTGCCGACCGGCGGCATCGAGCGTTACGCGCTGATGCTGCGGCTCTACGACACCCCGGTCGGCGTTGCCACCCGCACCCAGCGCGACGCGCCGATGCCCACCATCACGACGGCGGGCTGCTCATGATCCGGCTGTTGTTCACCATCGTTGCCGGCGTGGTGCTGGGCCTCGTGGTCCATCTCGTCAGCGTGCTGGCGTTGCCGCGGATCGCGACCCAGGACGCCTATTCGCGGCTGACGCCGATGACGAAGCTCAACGGCGTCACCCAGCTTCCGCTCGCCGATCCCAGCACCTCGCCGATGCCGTTCATGGACCCGGCCTTTGCGCTGGCGATCTGCCGCTACGATCTGTCGAACGGGCCGATCAAGCTGACGGTCCCCGTCAGCCAGGCCTACACCTCGGTGTCGTTCTACACCCGCAACGAGATCGCCTATTACGCCATCAACGACCGCTCGGCCGGCAAGAAGGTGATCGAGCTCGATTTGATGACCGAGCCGCAGCACAACGAGCTGCCGGAGGACGAAGAGATCACCGCCGCCGACCGCCTGATCATCGATTCCCCGAGCACCACCGGTCTGATCGTGATGAAGGCGCTCGCCCCCGAGCCCGGCCTGATGCCGCAAGCGCAGGCTTCGCTTGTGGCCGCGAGCTGCGGACCCCAAACCGAGCCGCCGGCGAAGGCCGAAGCGCCGCGCGGACGGCGCT
>NZ_JADPIT010000032.1:604825-606679 GCF_023073035.1 Bradyrhizobium sp. 62 | reverse complement strand
TTCGGCTTGACCTCTTCCTCGCGGCGCGGCCGCCGCTCGGAATCACGATCGCGCTCGCGATAGGCGCCGCGACCACCGAAGGCCGGACGTTTCTCGAAGATCCTGCTCTCATCCTCGTTTTCACGGCGTGGACGATCGCCGGAAGGCGCTTCGCTGCGGGGATGCTCGTGCCAGTCGGAACGGCCCTCGGAACGCTCGCGCGGACGATCGAATTTCGGGCGATCGCCGCCGCGATCGAACCTCGGACGATCATCGCGCGGACGATCGAACTTGGGACGATCGAATTTGGGCCGCTCGCGGAACGGACGATCACCCGATGGACGATCGTCGCGCGAACGCGAAAAGCGCGGACGGTCGTCGCCGCCGCCTTGCCGATTATCGCGCTTCTGCCAGGGCTTGTCTTGACCGCGGTCGCTGCCGCCGAAATCCTTGCGCGGACCCTTGCTGAAGTCCTTGCGCGGCGGCCGGTCGCCGCGCGGGGCCGCATCGCGCTTCTGCCAAGGTTTCGAATCGCTGCGCTCGCTGCGATTGCGGTCCGGTGCGCCGCGCGAAAACTTCCGCTCGCCGTCGAACTTGCGTTCCGGACGGTCGCCACGCGGCGCGTAGGGTCGCTTGTCGCCAAACTTCGCGTCACCGGTTCGGCCGGCCGGACGGGAATCGTCGCGATCCCTGCGCGGCGGACGGTCATCACGCCCATAGGACGGGCGATCACCGCGCGGCTTGAACGGCCGCTTGTCGCCATCGCGCGAGGGGCGATCAGAAAATGGGCGGTCGCCACGCGGCTTGAACGGGCGCTTCTCGCCGTCGCGCGACGGACGATCGGAAAACGGACGGTCTTCACGCGGCTTGAAGGGACGATCGCCACGCGGCTTGAAGCTGCGCTCGCCACGATCCTCGCCGCGCGGCCGGTCTTCACGCGGCCGGTCTTGGCGCGGCCGGTCTTCGCGATTGAACTTCGGGCGGTCGCTGAAGTCGCGGCGCGGGGCATCGCCCTCCTCGCGGCGGCGGAAGGGACGGCTGTCGCGGTCGCCGCGGGGCGGGCGGGCGTCGCCTTTGTCCCCGGGAGGGCCGCGCTTGGCGAACTTCTTGTCGGGTCCGCGTGGCTTGCCGGAGCGGCCCTTGGCGGGGCCGCCCTTGGCCGGGCCGCGATCACGCCGGCCGCGGGAATCGTTGTCTTTGTCGCTGTCGCGAGGCATGAATAATCTCACTCAGGGGGTGGCCAGAAAGCATTGTGCGCGCTCGTCTCGAGCCGCATGCTCAGGCAAAATCGGTAAGCACTTCTGCTGAAGGCGCAGCTACTAGCAGGTTTCTCGGGATGATACGAGGCTTGAAAGCCCCCTCTTTCATGGATTTGGCGCTCAAAACGGCCGAAAACGCCGGAAAGGCGGGCGAAGTTCCGATCGGATGCGTCGTGGTCCGCAATTACGAGGTCATCGCCACCGCGGCGAACCGGACGCTGACGGACTACGACCCCACGGCGCATGCCGAGATCGTTGCGCTGCGCGAGGCGGCCAAAAAGATCGGCAGCGAGCGCCTGGTCGACTGCGACCTCTACGTGACGCTGGAGCCGTGCACCATGTGTGCGGGCGCGATCTCGTTTGCAAGGGTGAGGCGGCTTTATTACGCCGCCGCCGACCCCAAGGGCGGCGCGGTTGAATCAGGCGTGCGGTTCTTCACCTCGCCGACCTGCCATCACGTCCCGGATGTCTATTCCGGGGTCGGCGAAAGCGAGTCGGCGCGGATGCTCAAGGACTTCTTTCGCGAGCGGCGGTAGGAGATACGCCCTCCGATGTCATGCCCCGGCTTGACCGGGGCATCCAGTACGCCGAGGCCTGCCGACTCAATCATGACCGC
>NZ_JADPIT010000032.1:561599-604815 GCF_023073035.1 Bradyrhizobium sp. 62 | reverse complement strand
ATCGCCCGCCTTCGCGGGCGATGACAGTTGAGTGTGTGGCGAACAGCGGGCCTAAGCCGAGAAGAACTCGCGCAACGCCTTGGCGGTGACATCGGGGTTCTCTTCGGTGAGGAAGTGTCCGGAATCCACCGGCATGCCAGCGACGTTGGTCGCCCATTGCTTCCAGATGTCGAGCGGGGTGGCGGCGGCTTGCGCCACGCCGGCGTTGCCCCACAGCGCCAGCATCGGAATGGTGATCTTCTTGCCGGCCTCGAAATCGGCCTTGTCGAGATCGTAGTCGAAATAGGCGCCGGCGCGATAATCCTCGCACATCGCGTGGACGCGGGCGGGATCGCGGAACGGGGCGATGTAGTGTTCGAGCGCACGCTCGTCGATGGCCTCCAGCGTCTTCGACCTGGTCTGGCTCGCCATCTTGAAGCGCAGGAAGAACTCGCCATTGCTCGAGATCAGTGTTTCCGGCAACGGGGCCGGCTGCGCCAGAAAAGTCCAGTGATAGATCTTCAGCGCGTAGGCGCGGTTCATCCGCTCCCAGTAATTATAGGTCGGCAGGATATCGAGCACGGCGAGACGCGACAGCCGGCCGGGATGATCGAGCGCCAGCCGATACGAGACGCGGCCGCCGCGATCATGGCCGGCGAGCGCGAAGTGCACGTGGCCGAGTTGCTCCATCGCCTCGACCATGGCGTTCGCCATCGCCCGCTTGCTGTAGGGGATGTGCAGCGCGTCGCTCTCGGGCATGTCGGACCAGCCATAGCCGGGCAGATCGGCGATGATCAGCGTGAAGCGGTCGCTCAGCTGCGGCGCCACGCGGTGCCACATCACGTTGGTCTCGGAGAAGCCGTGCAGCAGCAGAAGCGGCGGTCCCTTGCCGCCGACGCGGGCGAAGATTCGGCCGAAGGAGGTGTTGATCCATTCGGAGGCGAAGCCGGGATAGAGGTCGGCGAGATCGGACATCTTCTGCATCCTTATCTGTCAGCGCGGGATCTGTTCGGTCTTGAGAATGCCCCAAAACAAAAAAGTCGAAAAACAACCCCATGCACAGTAGCGGGGGCATTGAAATCATTAGCCATTTTGGTTGCACCAAATAGGCGTTTGCCGGACCGATACATCCCTGCCCGTCGCGCTGTTCGGCTTTGACTCGTCGGGCAAAACACTGGCAGAATGCCATCATCGAAAGTTCACCCGCGCGGAGCAATCCGCTGCGGGTTTTTTCATGCTGGAGCAGCTTGCGCTTAGAATGGCGGGGCTCGTTCGAGATTGTCCCCGCCTGAATTCGGAACGAACATTCGACCCTTGAATCATTCCACGTCGGCTGAGTGTCGGATGTCCAACCGGGTCGCGCTTAAACCAGTTCGCCCGTGAGGCCGCAGCGGAATTGCTGCGCATGGCAAAAACCACAAAGGATCCCACGGTCGCTGCTGGCTTCGTACAGCGTGCCTCAGACCTGAAAGACCGCACCGGCGAGCTTCCTGCCATCGATGTCGAGGCCATGGCCGAAGAGCCGCCCACGCCCTTGGCGAATAACTAAGGCTGCCTCGGTCGGCGAAGGCTTCGTCCACTCCCCTCAGGACTGAGCGGGCGGAGCTCCGGTGTTCAGAAGTTGAGCTACGGCGGTCACGATTTGCGCAGGGTGCAAATGGCTTGGTCAGCAAGATGCTGTTGGGCACGCCGTGGGCGGGCCATTGATCGGCCGCCGCGCCTGTCATGTAAATCACAGAGATGTCCGGATTTAGCTCCCTGGCGCGATGGCCGACTTGCCAGCCATCGAGCTTTCCGAACAAATTTATATCGGTAACGAGTGCGCGATACTTGGTTTGGTTGCCCTGCAGAAGACTAACTGCATCCTCCCCACTGACGGCGACTTCGGCTTCAAAGCCGCCATCCGACAATGCGTCGGCCACCATGTCGCGGATAAGCTGTTCGTCTTCGACGACGAGGATAGTAACTCCCGCCCCTTGCATGCTGGCCCCCCTGCGCACCCCGCTGTGCGATCGGGGAACGAACTCGCGATAAAGAGTTATGTTCCATTTTGAACACAGCGAGCAAGGGTCCCCCGCCCAACGAATGTCAGCTCGACTTCAGGCGTGCAGCTTCTTGCGCAACTTCCCGATCAATTCGCGAAGGCCCGCGACATGCTCGTGGAGGATGCGCCGCCGGGCCTAATCGCCCTCGCGGACTTTTACTTTTGGCTTGGCCGGCGGCTTATCGCGCCTGACATCACACCAGCCGCACGGGAGTATTATACTTCCCGTACCCGACTTTCGCTACAGCAACCGCGTGGCGCTCGGCGTAAACGATACCGACCGTGCAGAACGTGCCTTGAAGGGGGCCGCTGGGAAGCGGCTCACCTATCGAACGACTAACTAGCCAAGGGGCACCATATGGCAAAAGCCGCCGCTCCCCAAAGGGGAAAAAGGCAAAGCCGAAACCAAAGCTAAGTGACAAAGAGCAATCCGAGCTGTTTATGGAAACCGCTCGGGAGCTTGGCGCTGACGAAGCGGGAGATAAATTCGAGGCGGCGCTTAAACGTATCGCTAGGGAGAAAACTTGAGCCCCCACCTGATGGTGTGGTGCTTATGATCTATCTTCTCAGCAACACGCTCCATGAATGCATGGACCTTGGTATAGGCTCGTAAAGACTGATGCTCATCGTATTGTTTACGGACATGCATCACTTGATTTCGATACTCGTCTTTAAACCCACTTAGATCAGCCAAAGCCCCACTGTAGAACGCGAGAGCATCATCCTTAGGCTTACCTGGGCGGACCTTATGAACAATCCTTTTTGCGTAATTATCCAGTTCGGTAATGATCTCCTGCCAAGTCCCCCATTCGAGCGGCTTATTGCGCGGCAACTGGATCTTCCTCTCTTTCGCTAGAGCCCTGAGGCCGTACTCCGCCACGCGCATGCTGTGAAATACAGACGCAATATTGTGGCCGAGGGCGTAGCAATCTATGGCTGCTAGAGCTTCATGCTTAGCTGTCGGGAACGCTTCATTGATGCGCTTCCAACTGGGGTAAAAACCCTGCATCACCCTAAGTTTGTCGGGCGGATAATGATAGAACATGCATTTGCCAAGCTCGCCAGAAAGCGTTTCTCGCAAAACTCGCACCTCAACGATAAAGTCCTCGGGCTTCATTTTGAAACCGAGAGAGGTGCTGAAAAGCATAATCCGATGATGCGTTGCGTCTAAACCTAGCTGCGTTGCGAGTTGGGAAATCTCGTTCAGTAGCGACTTAGCGCGGTCGCGATCCCAATCCGTAATGGCGGGCTCACCAAGGTTCTTTCCGAGGTCGGCAAGAGTTAGCAAGCCTCCGGGCTGCGAAAGTGGCGCCAAGTTCGAGGGCGGGATTGGACGACGCTCCAACATTCCGAGCATCTGGAAAATGTGAAGCGTCTCAATAAGATGAAAATTCATCATGTCCGCAAGACTCACCAGCCCGAAAGGGAGTTGAGCGGCGGGCGCGAATCGACGACCCCCGGCGCTACTCATGGTAGCACCGAGGTATAATATTCCCAGCCGCACGGCCGCAGGCGGCCTGGATCTAGATCGATCTTTTAACTCTCTCAGGGCTGCGGCGGTTCTTCTGGCGGGCTTGGTGGCGGCAGTCCGTATTCCAAGGCGCGCTTTGCCGCCAGCTTTCTGTAAGCCGCCGCCTGGTTCAACAGCTGAGTTTTGAAGGTCGAATCCTGCTCGCCCGCTGCCAATTTCTCCAGACTGACGGCGCGCTCCAGGTATTCGGTCAACAGTTTCATCGCCGCCCCCGGCTTTTCTCGGACCCGTAAAAATCTCACGGCGCGAAAAAAGGTCAAGCGGGGAAAGTCCGGCTACCGATCCACTCCCTCAGGGTGAGCGCAGTACGGGAATCTTGGTGCCCGTTGAGGCACCAGGCAGACAGGGAGGGATGACGGCTAAGGCCCAGAGAGCGGACGGTGCTACAGTGACCGCCGCTGGCCAGCGGTCAGGATACTACCGCTGGTTAGACCTTGGTCATTCAAACTGATCCAGAATCTCTCGCACCTTCAGCGCTAGTTTGGCTTGCGAGATTGGCTTCTCCAGCAGGTTGACGCCTTCATCAAGCCTTCCCTGATGGACCACGGCATTGCGCGAATAGCCGGTCATGTACAGGATCTTCAGTCCAGGTCTGATTTGATGCGCGCGCCTGCCGAGTTCGCGACCATTGATCCCCGGCATGACCACGTCAGTGAGAAGAAGGTCCACCTTCGAGTCGTCTTGCAGGAGAATGGTCAGAGCGGCCTGGGCGCTGCGGGCCGAGAGGACGCGATAGTTGAGCTCCCGCAGGACGTCAGAAATATAGACGCGCAGATCTTCATCGTCCTCGACGACGAGAACGGTCTCGGATAGCTCACCCTCGGCAATTTCCTCGGGTGCGATTTCCTCGCGCGGTGTGCTTCCGGAAAAGCGCGGAAAGTACATCTTGATGGTGGTGCCTTGCCCCACCTCGCTGTAGATTTTTGCGTGGCCTCCGGATTGCTTGACGAAGCCGTAGACCTGGCTCAGGCCAAGCCCGGTGCCGTGGCCCGGCTCCTTTGTCGTAAAGAAGGGCTCAAAGGCGTGACTGAGAACGTCCCGCGACATTCCGCCTCCGGTGTCAGTCACGCAAATAGCGACGTACTGACCAGGCGCCAGTTCAGGATTGAGCCGGCAGTAATCATCGTCGGCGGAGATGTTGGCTGCTTCCAAAGTCAGCTTTCCGCCGTCGGGCATGGCGTCACGAGCGTTGATTGCCAGGTTGACGATGGCTGACTCCAGATGATTCGCGTCGGCTTCGATTTCCCAAAGACCCGCACTTCCGACGGTCTGGACTTCGATGCGCTCTCCGAGCGTGCGCTGAAGGAATTCCTGCAGGCTATTGACGTAGTTGTTTATGTTGATTGGTTTGGGATCGAGCGCTTGTCGGCGCGAAAATGCCAACAAGCGACTGGTCAACGCCGCGGCTCTCTGCGCGCCTCGTTTGGCGTTTGCGAGCGCCCGGTTCAGATTGGCTCCGGGCGCCTTGGCGTGCCGTTCAGCTGTCTCGAGATTGCCAAGGACGATCATGAGCAGATTGTTGAAGTCGTGCGCGATCCCGCCGCTGAGTTGCCCCACCGCCTCCAGCTTTTGGGATGCGGCGAGTTGCTCCTGAACGTGCTTGAGCTCGTCCTCAGCGCGCTTTCGGTCCGTAACGTCGCGCGTGACTTTGGCGAACCCGACGATGTTTCCGGCCTCGTCCGTGATGCGATCGATGATGACCGACGCCCAAAAGCGGGAGCCGTCTTTTCGCAGGCGCCAGCCTTCCGCTTCGAAGCGACCATGCTCCGCCGCCTCTGAAAGCGCACGCTTGGGCACACCGAGTTCTATCTCTTCAGGCGTGTAAAAAGCGCTGAAATGCCGACCGATGATCTCCGGCGGCGCGTAGCCCTTGATCCGCTCTGCTCCGGGATTCCAGGTTGTCACGTTGCCGAGTGGGTCGAGCTGAAAGATCGCGTAATCGACCACGGCCTCGACCAGCTGGCGATAGCGCCGCTCACTATCGAGAAGCTCTTCATGGGCTTCCTGACGTTCGGTAACGTCTCGCGTGACCTTGGCGAAGCCGATCACTTCACCGGCTTGATTGCGGACGGCATCGATGATGACCGATGCCCAGAAACGGCTTCCGTCCTTGCGGACTCTCCATCCTTCGGCGCTGAAGCGGCCTTCTCGTGCTGCGACGCTCAAGGCGCGCTCTGGAAGCCCATTGGCGCGATCATCTGGCGTATAGAAGGATGCGAACGACTTGCCGATGATTTCGTCAGGCGAGTAGCCCTTCAACCGCTGGGCACCGGAGTTCCAGCTGCGGACTGTGCCGTCGAGGTCGATCATGTAGATGGCGTAATCAACGATTGCGTCGATGAGCAGTTGAAGGCGCGCAGTATCGTCGATCCCGTCAAGTTTTGACTGGTGGGCTTGCAAATGGTCGACTCCGGTGTCGGGGGAAACAGTTTAACCGCGAAGTCTTTTTATTGTTCCGTAGTGCTGCTCCGTGCCAGCCTCGGATGGCATGATCTCTGTCGGGGTCTGAAGTCCGTTAAGGGCGGTTATCGGATTCCAGAAAAAGCGCTGGTGGCATGTCTGCTGAGGGCCAACAAGCGGACTTCGCTGAACTGAGCGCCTATCGGTTTCGGTACCGAAAATGGCGATGCCGCCCCGATGTCGCTCCGCAAGGACCACGGTTTACCAACCATTAGGGTGCTGCGGGCCACAACCAAAGGCTGTTCCACCATCTAGCGAAGAGCCTCGACCGCAGGTGAAATCTCAAGCGCTATTTAAGATTCTTGGCGACACTTGCATCTCCGCTGTGATTGCCGCCTTCTCGGCGGCTTGCGTCTGGAGCGCGGCTGTCGCGATGGGCATCGTGCTCATGTTCGCGCCCGGCTTAATGGTTCTTTTTTTCGCTGCATATGCCGCGCCGTTCATTCTTTTGCCCATCTATGGACTTGCGAAACAGCGAATCGGCTTTGTTTTTGGACCGATCATCCTTGCCGGCATCGTCTATGGCGGTTCGTTCTTACTGATAACGGAAGAAAAGGATCTGTTCATAGGTCTCACATCCTACACGGCCGAACCCGAGCGAAAAAACCATAGGCTGCTCGCGGTTGAAGACGACAACAATAATCTTTGCGATAAGGTCTGTATCAAGGTTCTGGCCACATCCAATCACACGGTTGCGCTTCGATCTAACACTCGGGCTCCCCGTAGTTGGATGCTCTATTCCCAAGCTGAGGGCGCTACATGTCTTGGGAAAGATAACGCCAGACTTGCTCTTGAATTTCTTCTATGGGGCTACCCCGGAAAGTGTGCGACGCGACGGGAAGTCGCCGAATTTGAGGACGGTTTACTGTTACGTATAATAACGTCAGACGCGAGATGGCCACGAAAGTCAGATCTTCCGAAGGGGTTCACGGGCGAAACCGACGAATATTTTGAACGCATTGGCGGCAAGGATCGCTTTCTGGCTCGTCATATCAAAGGTGGCCTCTCGAACCGAACGCAATTCCTGCTTCTGTTTGAAAGGCGACCGCCAGCAATCGATGCAGGGCCGCCGATCGACCGGTTGTCTTTTCTCGCAAACGCTATCGGAACTGACATCGAAACTCTCCGAAAACCAGCCGAGCCGTTCCCATTCGACGAAGTGCTGACTGGCGTTGAGAAATACTTCGATCAAAAGGACGCGATTGGCGCAGATGCGCTCGGAACGGCAAGATGGACCTGGTCGCAGATCGCATCCAATGCATCGAGGACGCAACCTCAACTATTGAGAGAGCGCATTCTTCGTTTGCTCAAAAGTCACGAAGCCTTTCGGATCAACATGGGCATCGAAGCCATATACAACTTGCGATTAGATGAGCGCACTTTTCCAGATGATGTGATGCTCGACCTGGTGTTTGCTCCGATAACGGAACCAGCCACGATTTCACTTCTCGAAAAACAGTTGGAGCGACAATTTGCTCGGGGCCGGCTGGCTCCGGCTGGCGACGTGCTCGAACGAGCAAGAAGTCATTTGAACGACCCAAACCTCAAGCCTTGGCAGTCACGCATCCTCGGTCGCATTAGTCAGCTCCAATGAGAAGATGCTACCATGATGGGGCCACCGCTTCTGCGGCGGACAGAGTCGCTCAGCGTAAACACGCAAGTATGCTCCTTCGCAGAGCTGGAGGAGTAGGATACCCCATGACGTAGAGATAACCACCGACCCACAGCAACCTGAGGTCCGCAATGGGTCACTTGCCGAAGTCGGCAGGGTCGCTTGCGCGTCAAGGACGAGCATGATAGCAAGCGCCATCGGGTCAAACACAACCGCCCGACCAGCTTTCGAGCCAAGCGTTGTTTCGCTCCATTATGGAGGTGAAACATGTCTTGCGACAGCACCACTGGCTCAATCTGCACATCCAACGCAGCCTTCGTTCCTTCTCCAAACCCTGGATGGTTCTGGAAACTCACGCTCGCGCTGCTGGACGGCATCACACGGCGCCGCCAGTACGACGAGCTTCTCGAACTGGACGACCGGCTTCTCGCGGACATCGGCTTATCGAGAACAATCGTTGGGGAAGCTCGACGGTCTTATTTCTCAGGTTGGCGTGACAAATCGGATATTGTCGATTCCTGTCGGTGAGCGCCCGACACCTGCGCGTGCGAAGGCGGCGCGTCTGCTTGTCTCTGCGGATCGGACGGCCGCCAAGCTCGCAAAGGTCTGAAGATTTTTCCACCACGATCTTTACGCCTCAGAAGTCCAGCTTGTCTCGTATGGCGTCAATTCCGGCTTTCGCGCAGGCTTCGTCCGCGTCACCGCCCGGCGCACCGGACACGCCGACCGCTCCGACCAGGGAGCCGCCGGCTTCGACGATCAGTCCTCCGGCGATGACGACCGTTCCGGGAAGGTTGCGAATGCCCGCCTGCATCATGCCCGGCTGGCTGATCGCATTCAGCTCGGTCGTGCTGGTCTTGAACGAGGCAGCTGTCCACGCCTTGCCTGCTGCCGTCGAGGGCGTGTGAGGGCCTGCAAAGCGGTCGCGCAACATCACTTGCGTGACGCCGAAGCGATCGACGACCGCAACTGCAACCTGGTATCCACGGGTGCGGCAGTTCGCCAACGCAGCGCGCGCAAGATCGAGCGCCAGTTCCGGACCGAGGGATTTGTAGGCGACCAGACCTTCCTCCGCCCGTACCGGGCAGATGGACGCAATCAGCAGGGCTGTCACAACGGACAGGCATCGAACGTTCATGGCAATCTCCGGCATAGGTGACCAAGCGCCTATTTGATCCCACCATATGTCAGATCATCGAACAGGGTCACGCTATCTGCCTTGGTCCACAGGCCGATCATGCCGGCGTCCGGAATGGTGGCGTCTTCCACCTCGAACAATTGCTTTCCGTCATAGCTCACCTTGAACCGACTTCCTGCGAAGTCGCAGCGCAGCAGGTGCCATTGCCCCAACGGCACCGGCGCGCTGACGCCATAGCCGCCTCTGCGACCCACGATCTCAAGTGATGTTCGGACGCCATTGGCCGTCTTGTACAGCACGACATTGTCCTCCAGCGCATTCGCGCGGACCACGTAGTAATTGTCGGCATCCTTCGCACGCCAGATAACTCCCGCCGCGCGATCCTCGGAGCCGGCGACGGCCTTGAATTTCACCTCGACGAAGCCGTCACGGATGGACGTATCGCGCTTGATGGCGAGGGGAAACGTCGCTCGTCCGGATTGCTTGAGGACGTTCGGCTTGCTTGGCGCTGTCGACTCGGCCTCGACGGTCCATTTTGGCTGTCCCTTGCCGGTCATCGTCAAAGTCCATCCGTCGGGCGAGGTTCCGGCAGCAGCGTTGTCGAAATTCAAGGTCTCGGCCATGGCGTTCCCTCCCACTAACAAAGCCAGCATGGATGCCAGCGCAAGCATGCCCACGAGCTTGTCCAGGTGCTTGTCCACGTACTTGTCCATGCGTCAGCCCTTCGTGCTCGCCGTCTTGTCGAGCGCCGCACGGAGACCCTCTGCAAGTTTGACGGCATCGTCGTTGGCCCAGAAATGCATGAAGAAGAGACGCGGCTGTTCGTCCAGCATGTGGCTGTGCAGCGCGGTCACCTCGATGCCGTGCGTCCGCAGCGCCACGACGACCGGGTTTACCTCGTCGCTGGTCAGCACGAAGTCGCCGGTGATGGCCGCCCTACCCGCGCCCGTCGGCTGGAAATTGATGGCGATCGCGACGCCCATCGCGCCGACGGGCGTCAACAACATGCCGTCTTCCGTGATGGGGTCGCGCCGCTTCACGTTGAACTGGTAGACGCCGCCGTTCGCCTGCCCCTTGACGCCAATGATCTGATCGAGCTTCGCGGTGTCGAGGTCGATGGCGGGCGGCGGGTTCGCCGGCGCCGTGACCGTCAGCGGAGTCTTGCTTTCGGCCAGCGCATCATGGATCGCCGAGGCCAGTTTGACGGGATCGCCGTGTCCGGCGACATGCATGTAGAACGTTGCCGGGCTCGCACGCAGCAGATGATTGTGCACGGCGGTGATCTCGAGCCCGCTCGCGATCATTTTCGCCATCACGGGATTGATCTCGGTCTCGAGCAGCACGAGATCGCCCATGACCATGGCGCCGCCATGCGCAGGCTTGAACGCGATCCAGCCGCCCAGCGCCAGCGCCGGCTTGATCGCAACCCCATCCAACGTCACGGAGAGATCGCTGCGGGGAAAGCCGTAACGGCGGACGTCGTCCGAGACGGCGGGCTTGCGACCCAGGGTCTCGTCCACCTTCTGCCAGTCGGCATCCTGAGCATATGCCGGGATGAAGGGGCCGAAGCGAAATGCAAGAAGACAGACACCAATGCGGACCACGGCCCAAATGATTCTTTTCATCGCGCTACTCCTCACCTTCAGTTTCGCTCTTTGACCTGGCCGCTGCTGTCGACGACCAGCGTCACCGCCTTGCCGTTCTTCACCGCCTTGGCGGTGATGCCTTCGGCCGTCGACTTGATATCGCTGACTTGCGTGTAACCGGCCGCCTGGATCCTGGCGACGAGCTCCTCCTGCGTCAGAGCGTGCGCGCTCGACAGCCCGCCCGCGATCGCAAGCAACAGGATCGTGCGGAAGATTGGTCGTGTTCGCATGATCATTCTCCTGGTTTGTCCTGCCTCAAGTTTTCTTGCCCCAGGTGAAGTCCGTTTCGCGATCTTCCCCTACGCGACACCCACAAGGCGCAAGAGGCCGCGGGCATTAATGTGCACAGCGACGCGACCGGCGCGGACGCCGTGCCGAAAAGTCGAGCCGGTCTGACGGATGAAATCGGGGATGTATGATGACATGCTGCGCCCTTGGTGATCAGGACGCGATGCTTGGGCATGTCGCCTCACGGGGAGATCGCACATCCCCGAGCCCCAAGTAAAAACCCGAGGGCGGCAGCTGTCAACGGGCCCAGGCTTTGGGCGGCGCACCGACGCCGCCGGCGAACGTCACAAAGAGTTCACCGCTCCGCGGAACCCCGCCGGCCACGCCTTGAAACTGGCGGACGGCCCCGCTACTGTCCTTTGCGTGGGGACAAAGCAGACTCCCCGTGAGGCCTCGGTCCAAGCTCTGCGCAGCACGCCATTTGTGGAGCTTGCGCATGGACACCGAACGACACCCTTCTCACCAACATACCGTCGCCATCCTCTCACGCGGAGACGCTGCCGCGCGGCGGGATGCGACGGCGCAAAACAGCCGCTTCGCGCAGCTTTTCGAAGCGCTCGCCGCCGTCGGCATTGAAGCCCTGCCGGCGATCTATGATGAAGGCTTCGCCGAGGGCGTCCGTGAACAATTGCTCGCGGCGGACGGCGTGCTGGTCTGGGTCAACCCCATTCAGGACGGTCGAAATCGCATTGGTCTCGACGCATTGCTGCGGGACGTCGCGGCGCAGGGTGTGTGGGTAAGTGCCCATCCCGATGTCATCCTCAAGATGGGCACCAAGGAGGTTCTGTATCGTACCCGCTCGATGGGCTGGGGAAGCGACACGGCGCTATATGAAACCGCAGCAGCGATGCGCGCCGAGTTACCGATGCGGCTCGCCGCTGGTCCGCGCGTGATCAAGCGCAACCGGGGCAATGGCGGCCAAGGCGTCTGGAAGGTCGAGAGTCTGCCGACCTCCTCCATGATAAAGGTGCTGGACGCGACCAGGGACGCGCCCGAGGAACTGACGCTGGATGATTTTCTCCGTCGTTGCGCCGAGTATTTCGAGAACGGTAGCGTGATCGACCAACCATTCCAGCCTCGCCTGGGCGAGGGCGTCGTACGTTGCTACATGGCCGGCGATCGCTGTGCCGGCTTCGGCCATCACAAGGTCAAAGCCCTGGTTGATTCGCCAGCCGCACGCGCCGAGGCCGGACCACGGCTCTATTCGTCCAACGCAGACCCGCGCTTCCAGCGGCTGCGTCGCTTGATGGAAGACGAGTGGACGCCGCAGCTGACGTCGTTGCTCGATATTCCGCGGCTCGACCTGCCTGCGATTTGGGACGCCGACTTCATGCTTGGCCCGGTCCTTGCCGACGGGACCGACAGCTATGTACTCGGTGAGATCAATGTCAGCTCGGTGCATCCTTATCCGGACGAGGCGCCGGCGGAGATCGCGAGGCGAGTTGCCGATCGGCTCCGGCGCAAGCTTTGAGACATGCTGACGGTCCGCGCGCTCAAGCGCTTGCACATCTCCGTTTCATTCGACTTGCAGGACGGCGAATGCGTCGCCCTGCAAGGGCCCTCGGGCGTAGGGAAGACCCAACTCCGTCGCGCGATCGCGGATCTCGATCCCAACGAAGGAATGGTCAAACTGGACGGAACGCTCAGGGAGGCGATGCCCGCCCCCGCCTGGCGCAAGCGAGTGACCTACCTCGCTGCCGAGCCGGGCTGGTGGACAGACATCGTGCAAGATCACTTCGGCGGCTGGGATGATGCCTTGCCACTGGTCACGAGACTGGGATTGCCCTGCAGTTGCGGTCCCTGGCCGGTCCAGAGACTTTCGACCGGCGAGCGACAACGGCTGGGGCTGGTGCGGGCGCTGATGCTGCGATCGCGGGTTCTTCTCCTGGACGAGCCGACTTCGGCCCTCGATTCGGCATCGACGGCGGCCGTGGAATCCTTGATCGCCGAACGCATTTCGAATGGAACGAGTGTCGTCTGGAGCACTCACGACAACGCCCAGGCCCGCCGCGTCGGGTCGAGGGTCCTTGTGATGAATGCCGAGGGCGGAATTGAGGACAATCGGCCGTGAGTTACATTCACCTGGCATACGGCGACTTGGTTCTGCCCGCGCTCCTTGTCGTCATGGACGGCGCTCTCTCGCTCGCTCTCCGCCTCAAGCTTGAAAAGCAGCTGGCCATCGCCACCGTGCGGATGGTGGTTCAGCTGGTGCTCGTCGGATACGTATTGACGTTCCTGTTTGCCGCGGTCTCGCCGCTCTGGACCGCCCTCGCCGCCGTCGTCATGGTTCTGTTCGCATCACGGGAAATCGTCGCTCGGCAGAAGCGACGCCTACCGGGTATCTGGAGCTATGGCTTAGGAGCGGGATGCATGCTGCTCGCGGCCGGTACCGTTACGATGTTCGCGCTTCTGACGGAGCTACGCCCGGATCCCTGGTATCATCCGCGCTATGCGCTGCCATTGTTGGGCATGATCCTGGGCAACACCATGACAGGAATAAGCCTGGGGCTGGACGTGCTGACGAATACACTGGTGCGCGAACGAGCCGCCATCGAAGCTTGCCTTGCTCTTGGCGGCACCCGGTATCAGGCGTTGCTGCCGGTCCTGCGAGACGCATTGAGAAGCGGCTTCACGCCAATCATGAACAGCATGGCTGCGATCGGCCTTGTCTCTTTGCCGGGGATGATGACCGGTCAAATCCTTGCAGGCGTCGAACCGATTGACGCCGTCAAGTATCAACTCCTGATCATGTTCTTGATCGCCGGCGGCACGGGATTGGGAACGCTCGCCGCCGTGATGGGAGGTGCTCGCCTTCTCACCGATCATCGGCATCGATTGCGCCTCGATCGATTTTCCACCGCCGAGTAGAATTGCGCGACTCACATCGACTGCGCCCGAACAGACTGGCCCTTCCGCGCCCACAGCAGCGCGAATGGACCCAACGCGATTCCGGCCGCGAGGACGCTGAACGCCAAGAGCCAGCCGGTCGCGCTCTGCGGGCCGCCGGCTGCGTCGAGCGCGGCGCCGGTGCCCCAGGCACCGACCGCCGACAGGCCGAAGCCGACCGTCGAATGCAGGGCCAGGGTCGCGCCGCGATGTTCGGACACAGCCGCCGCGGACATGCCGGCGGTCAATGCGCCCGAATCCGCCGGCACGGTCAAACCGTAGGCGAGCAGCAGCAGCGCAAGGACCCATGCCGGCGCTGTCGCATTGAAGCCGATGACCAGCGCGACGCAGGCCGACGCGATCATCACGACCGTGATCGCGCGATGGCGCCCGAATTTCAGCGCCGCCTCGTTGCCGAGGATGCTGGCCGGCATCGAGATCACCGCGAAGCAGAAGCTCAGCACGACGGGACTCAACCACGACGGCGCGCCTTGGTGGCCGACGACGAAGGTCCAGAACCCGACCAGCCAGGTGCGGATACCGTAGAGCTCGAAGCAATGGGCGCCGTAGCCGAAGATGTATCCGAGCGCCTCGCGATTGGCGAAGACGGGCGCGAAGTTCAAGAGACGTCCCGTCTTCGGCGCGGGCCGCTGCGCCTGCATCAGAAGGCACGCGACGACCATTGCGATCGGACCGAAGCCGGTGACAAGGAAAGCGGTCCGCCATCCCCAGCGGTCGGCGATCACTTGCGCGACCAGGAACGAGAGGCCGACGCCGACCGAGAAGCTCGACGTGTATAGCGTGACGGCGCGCGAGGTGTCGCCGGCGGGAAGCCGGTCCGTCAGCGCCTTCAGGCCCGGCATATAGGCGCCGGCAAATCCAAGCCCCGCCAGGGACCAGATCGCGGTCGCGGACCAAAACCCTTGCGCGAAGATTCCGAACGCTGCGGTCGCCAGTCCGCTGACGATCGACCCCCAGAGCAGAACGAGGCGCGCGTCGATCCGGTCGGTCAACGTCGTCAGCACGGGCACGGCGAGCATGTAGCCGAACGCGTAACCGCTCGCCATCAAGCCGCCTTCGGCCGCCGACAGGCCCCACGCCGGCATCAGATGCTGCGCCAGATTCGCGGACAACGTCACATGCGGCAGCAGATTGCCGACCTGGCCGATGCACATCACCGCGATCAGAGACCGCCCGCTCAAATTACGAATGCTGTCCTCCCGCCCCCACGCCGACACGGCGCACCAACCACAAGGGGCAACTCTCCGGCTTCACCTGCAAGACCCAAATTCATGAACAACCGCAGCCGGAAGCGCCGGCCTTCTTCGCCGCTTCGTCGGCGGCGCAACAGGCCGTTGATTCCTGCTTCGCCGGCCCACCGCAACATCCTGATACGGCGCCGGCGGCTTCGACGCCGCCGCGCGTGCAGACGCCGGTCTCCGGCAGCACGAGTTCCACCCTTGCGGCGGCTTTCTTGTCGCCGGCGAGATCGGCCGCAATCGAGCGCACCTGCTCATACCCTGTCATCATGAGAAAGGTCGGCGCGCGGCCATACGACTTCATGCCCGCCATGTAGAAGCCCGGTTCGTCGTGCGAGAGCTCGCGCGCGCCGTGCGGGCGCACCGTGCCGCAGCTGTGCTCGTTGGGATCGATGAGCGGCGCCAGCGCGACCGGCGCCTCGATGGCGGGATCGAGCCGCAGGCGCAATTCGGACAGGAACGAAAAGTCGGGACGAAAGCCGGTCGAGACGATCAGCTCGTCCACGATCAAACTCCGTCCGCCGCAACCCGAGCCGGCCGCGATCTCGAGGCGGCCTTCGGAGTCCGACAGATGCGTGACGCCGAATTCGGTTTCCACCCTGATCTTCCCGAAGGCAACGAGCGCGGCGAAGGCGCTGCCGAGCTCTCCGCGTGCGGCAAGCTTGTCATTCCGGCCGCCGCCAAAGGCCTTGGCGGGATCGGCGCCGCGCAACAGCCAGATCGCTTGCGTCCCCGGCACCTCATCCGCGAGCTGCACGAGATCGATCAGCGTGCCCACCGCGGAGTGGCCGGCGCCGAGCACCGCAACGGTCTTCCCGGCATATCTGGCGCGGCCGGCACCGCGGACATCGGGCATGCCATAGGCGATGTGACCGGCGCATTCACGCTCGCCGATCGCGGGCAGACCATTGCCTCCGGCGGGATTGGGCGAGAACCATGTGCCTGATGTGTCGATCACGGCATCCGCGCGCAGCACTTCAGGACCTCTGCCGTTCTGGTAGCGGATTTCGAACGGCGCCTGCTCACGCCCCTTCGTCTTCGCCTTGTCGAAGCCGACGCGGCTGATGGCCGTGACACGGCTGGATGTCCGGATCACCTCGCGCAACGGCGTTCGCGTCGCAAGCGGCGTCAAATATCGGTCGATCAGCTCGCCGCCGGTCGGATAGGAGCCCGGGTCCGGCGAATTCCATCCCGTCGGCGCGAGCATGCGCGCGGCGGCCTTGTCGATATTGTAGTCCCACGGCGAGAAGAGCTGGACCTGCTGCCACTGGCGAACCGCGTGCCCCGCTTCGGGTCCTGCCTCGAGCACGATGGGTGACATGCCGCGTTCAAGGACATGCGCAGCTGCTGCGAGGCCGACAGGCCCTGCCCCGATGATGGCGACCGTCTTTGCGTTCATTCGACTTCTCCCATAATTCTAGAATCAGCGAAAAATGCTAGCCAAAAAAGTTCACGCCGCGGTTTGCGTCGTCTTGCATCCGACTTCGTCTGCGCAGCACTCCGCCGCCAGGAAATCGACCAGACCCCGCATCGCGTCGAAGTTTGCGTGGCAGATCAGCGTCGTCGATTCCCGGACCTGGCTGACGAGCCCGACCGAGACCAGGGTCTTGATGTGATGCGACAGCGTCGACGCCGGAATCTTCAGCTTGTCCTGCAGGCGGCCAACGGCCATGCCCTTGTGCCCTGCCCGCACCAGGGCACGATAGATCTGAAGCCGGGTCCGGTTACCCAGGGCCTCCAGGCGTGCTGCTGCGTCGTCGATCTTCATGACCGCCAGGATGCGCCTGCGGATGCCAAGTTGTCAAACCATATTTCTAGAATCTTCGAAATATCGGCTCGGCCGCCCAACGGGCAAGAATTCCGGATTGACGCGCTCCAATTAGTTCCATAAGTCTGGATATATGGAAACAGAAGAAGCCGTCCTGGCGCTCGCCGCGCTATCCCAATCGACCCGGCTGGAGGCCTTCCGTGCACTGGTCAGGCACGAGCCTGATGGTCTCGCTGCCGGCGATCTCGCACGGCTGTTGGAGGTCCCTCAAAACACGCTCTCGGCGCATCTGTCGATCTTGACGCGCGCGCGGCTGGTGACCTCCGAGCGGCGCAGCCGCTCGATCGTCTACCGCGCCAACCTCACCGAATTCCGCGACGTCGCGGTCTTCCTGCTGCGCGATTGCTGCGGCGGACGGCCGGAAGTCTGCGAACCTGTCGTCGAAACCCTGCAAGCGTGCTGCAAGCCGAGACGAAAGGAGCGAAGCCGTGCCTGATCAATTCGATCTTCCGCGGCGTCTCGCGGCCGAGGCGCTCGGCACGGGCATTCTGGTTGCCACGGTGGTCGGCTCCGGCATCATGGCGGAGACGCTGACCAGGGATGTCGCGCTTGCGCTTCTCTGCAACACCCTGCCGACCGGCGCCATTCTGGTCGTCCTGGTCACCGTGCTCGGTCCGATCTCCGGCGGACACTTCAATCCGGCAGTGACCCTCGTCTTCACCGGCAAGCGGGAGCTGCCGGTGAACGACGCCGCATTTTACGTCGTCGCGCAGATCGCCGGCGGCATCGCGGGAACGATGGCAGCGCATCTGATGTTCGGACTGCCACTATTCGATTTCTCTGAGAAGATGCGAACCGGAGGACCGCAATGGTTCGCCGAAGCCGTCGCCGCTTTCGGTCTGGTCGCGACGATCCTGGCCGGCATCCGGTTTCAGCGCACTGCGGTCCCCTGGCTGGTCGGTCTCTACATCACCGCGGCCTATTGGTTCACGGCCTCGACCTCGTTCGCCAATCCGGCCGTGGCCATTGCGAGGTCGCTGACCAACACGTTCACGGGCATACGTCCCGCCGACCTGCCCGGATTCATTCTCGCGGAGCTCTGCGGAGCGTTCGCCAGCGTGCTGCTGATGAATTGGCTGCTCGCAGACGCCCGCGCGGCCGACCCCATCCCAATCGCGGAGACCACCCGATGAGCGTCACGATCTACCACAACCCCGCCTGCGGCACATCGCGCAACACGCTGGCGATGATCCGGCAGAGCGGCGTCGAGCCGGACGTGATCGAATATCTGAAGACGCCGCCCTCCCGCGAAAGACTGGTCGAACTCGTCAAGGCCCTCGGCGTCTCCGCTCGCGCGCTGCTGCGCGAGAAAGGCACGCCCTACAAGGAGCTCGGCCTCGATGACCCCAAATGGTCCGACGACGAGCTGATCGACCAGATGCTCGCGCATCCCATCCTGATCAACCGTCCGATCGTGGTGACGCCCAAGGGCACACGCCTGTGCCGTCCCTCGGAAGCGGTGATCGATCTCCTGGACCGTCCCGTCGGCCGCTTCGTGAAGGAGGATGGCGAGGTGGTCGAAGCGCGATAGGCTTACGAGATCCCTGTCCTATTGGGATCAGATCTTCGGGATCTTCGCCCGCTCCACCACGCCGGTCCATTTGCTGATCTCGGTCTCGATCAGGGCCTTCATCTCCTCCGGCGAACTGCCGCGAACCTCGCCGCCGACGGCGGTCTCCAGACGCTGCTTGAGGTCGGGATCCCTGAGTGCGTCGAGCGTCGCCGCATTGAGTGTGGCCATGATGGCGGGCGGCGTTCCCTTCGGGGCCAGCAGGCCGGCCCAGGTGCGCACGTCGTATCCCTTGATACCGGCTTCCTGAACCGTCGGCACATCGGGCAGCAATGCGGTGCGCGTCGGCGAGGTCACCGCCAGGCCGCGGATCGCACCGGCCTGGATCTGCGGGGCGAGCAGGACCGGCGTGCCGACGATCACCGGAACCTCTCCGCCGAGCAGCGCGGTGACGGATTGGGAGTCGCCGCGATAGGGCACGTGCACAATCTCGACGCTGGCGGCTGCGTTCAACAGCTCTCCTGCAAGATGGTGCGTGCTGCCGAAACCGACCGATCCGAAGGAGAGCGCACCCGGCTTCTGCTTTGCCATGGCGACAAGCTCGCCCAGCGATTTTGCCGGATAATCGCTACGCACCGCGATTACGAGCGCGTAATAGACCAGCGTCGAGATCATCTCGAAACTCTCGGCCGGCTGGTAGGCGAGGCTCTTGTAGGTCGCGGCGGAAATCGCGTGAGCGCCGGTGACGAGCCCGATCGTGTAGCCATCGGGCGCCGCTTTCGCGATGGCATCCGCGGCGATGTTGCCGCCGGCGCCGGGCTTGGCCTCGACGATGATCGGCTGGCCGAGCTTCTTCGAGAGCCCGTCGGCGATGATGCGCGACAACGTGTCGGCCGCGCCGCCGGCGGCAAATCCATGCAGCAGCCGGATCGGGCGCGATGGATAATTGTCCGCCGACGCCGAAGTGGCTGCTAAAAAGCCGCCAAACAGAAAAATCGCCGCAGCAAGCCGCTTCATCCTTCGCATGGATGCGTCCTCCCTTTGACTGTTCTATCGTTGGCCGCGACGAGGCGGCGTTCTTCAAGTCGAGTTTGAATCCGCTAGCGGGCGAACTCCGTGCATTCAGGCGATGGCGGCATGCCCCAGACGTCGCGCGGCAGACCGACCCAGACTTTTGGCCGCTGCGGTCGATCGCGATGCCAGGGACGCGGCTCGAAGTAGCCGAGCTCTTCGTCAGTCATGCGGTCGAGATCGAAGAACAGCTCGACCACATGCCCGTCGGGATTGCGGTGGTAGATCGCGGTGTTGTGCCCGGGGCCATGACGAACCGGCCCCCAGAGAACCGGCAGCTTGTGCCGCGCGAGATGATCGCAGGCCTCGTGCATGTGGGCGGCACCACGCAGCTCGAACGCGACATGATGCAGGCCACGGACGGGCGCGCGGGCGAAGTTCAACGTGTGATGCTCGAAGCCGCTGCGCATGAACACGAAGCGATCCTCGATCCAGTCTGAAACCCGCAGGCCCATCATGTTCGCGTAGAACTCCGAGGCGGCGCGCGGATCGGGCGTGCCAAGCGCGACATGGCCGAGCTTGGTGACGGCAAGCGCACCGATCCGCTCCTGCGCAGGCGTCGGCGTCCAGCCCTGGATCAACTCGAAGCGCGTGCCTTCGGGGTCGCTGAACGACAGCGATTTGGAAACGCCAGGCAGGGGATCGCTATGCAGCTCGGGCCGCAGATCGGCCTGCTTCAGCGCGGCGCCCAGCGCCTCAATCTGGACATCAGGAGATATCTCGAAGGCGATGCTCGTCAGCGCCGCGTCGCCGGGTTCGATCACCAGCGAAAGCTGCTCGGAATCGTTGGCAAGGAAGATGCGGTTGCCGTCGCGGCCGACGAGGCCAAGACCGATCACGGCGCGGTAATAGTCGAGCAACCGCTCGGGATCGGGCGAGGCAAAGCTCGCGTGCCGGAGCCGGGTGAAGCGTGCAATGGGTGCTTGTGTCGTCATCGTGCAATCCACCCCCTCATGGCGTCATGATGATCTTGCCGAGCGCCGAGCCTTGCTCGAGCAGCGTGTGGGCCTGCCTGACCTCGTCGAGCTTCAGGACCGCCGAGATCGCCGGCTTGATCGCATTGCGGCTCAGCGCGTCGATCACGTTGCGCATGAGCGCGCGACGCCCGTCGCGATCGTGGTCGTAGATGTGGAAGGAGAAGCAGCGTATCGCCGGGCAGATGTCGAGATGGTCGCGCATCGCCGCCATCAGGTTTTCTTCCGGCAATCCTGCGAAGGCGTTGTACGACAGCAGCGTCCCCCATTTGCCGAGCGCGCCGAGATAGCCGGTGAACTCGGGCCCACAGACGTGATCGAGCACGAGGCCGACGCCCTCGCCATTGGTCAGCTCGCGGGTCCGCGCCACCACGTCTTCGCGGCGGTAGTAGATGACGTGATCGGCGCCGTTGCCGCGCGCGAATGCGGCCTTCTCCTCGTTGGAAACCGTGCCGATGACATTCATCTGCGCGAGCTTGGCGAGCTGCACCAGCGCGGTGCCGACACCACCCGCCGCCCCGATCACCAGCACGCTGGCCGGTGCGCGCGGATGGCGGCACTCGTTCAGCAGCGCGTAGGCCACTTGGTAGTTCGACAGGCACACGGCCGCTTGCATATCGACATCGTCGGGCAGCAGATGAATAGCGTCCGCCGGCGCGACCACATAGTCGGCGTAGCAGCCGCCGCGCTGCGACAGGTCGCGCGCGCTCAGCAGCACCTTCTGGCCGATCGCAAACCCTTCTACGCCGGACCCGAGCGCGGCAATGCGGCCGGCGACGTCGTTGCCGGGATTGGCCGGCAGCGGCGGCATCCATTTGTAGACGCCACGCCGGATCAGCACATCGGGCTGGCCCACCCGGCTGACGCACCAGCACCGCCCTCATGATTTCATCTCCCGCCCATATTTTCGAAAATAATATCGTTTACGAAAATTATTGCAAGATGCTCGTTACCGCGGCATGTTGGGCCATCGATTCAATGACAGAAACCATGTCCGAAAGCGCCATTCGCCCCCGCAAGGAATTCGGCAAGACCGTTGCCGCCGACATCACCCATCGGCTGCGCGAGGAGATCATTGCCTGCGGCCTGGCGCCGGGCGAGCCGCTGCGATTCGACGTCCTGCGCGAACGATTCGGCGTAAGTTTCACGACGCTGCGCGAGGCGCTGACGGCGCTTACCGCCGAAGGCCTGGTCGACGCGCAGGAGCAGCGCGGATTTCGGGTGGCGCCGGTCAGCCGCCAGGACCTGGTGGAAGTCACCGATGCCCGGGTGCTGATCGAGGTGGAATTGATCCGCCGGGCGATCGAGCGGGGCGACGACGATTGGGAAATCGCCGTCATCTCGACGTTGCATAGATTGAAGCGAATCGAGCAGCGCGATCCCGAACATCCGCTGCGCGATCCCGAATGGAAGATCGCCCACCGCCAATTCCACCAGGCACTGGTGTCCGCCTGCGGCTCCGCTACCCTTCTTGCCATTCGCGCCGACCTGTTCGATCGCGCCGAGCGCTATCGGCATCTGTCGGCCAATTTCCGGCCGCGGCCGCGCGACAAGGCCGGCGAGCACCAGGCGATCATGCAGGCCGCCATCTCGCGCAATCCGGATCTCGCGGTTCAGCTGATCGAGACGCATATCCGCACGACGGCCGACAACGTCGCGACCTACGCCGCGCATCTGCTCGATATCGAATAGGCGGCAACGGCTTTTTACGGCCGTGGGCTTGCGCCCCGCCGGATTTTCGAAAATAATATACAAGATCGAAAATGCCAACCTTTGGGGCGTAACCATGAAGCTGCTGTCGTTCTTGGACGGAAATCGGGAAAGCTGGGGCGCCGTTGTCGAAAATGGCGTCGTGGATCTCGGCCGCGCCCTGCCCCAGTACCCTGTTCTCGCGGACTTCCTCGGCAGCGACGACTATGCGCGGCGCGAGGCCATCGTCGCCGGACACAAGCCCACGATGGCGCTGAGCGACGTCAAATATCTGCCGGTGATCCCGCGTCCGGAGAAGATCGTCTGCGCCGTGCGCAATTATCTCGACCACCACAATGAAGCCGTGGCGTTCGGGATGAAGCGCGAGATCACGGAGTTTCCGCCGATCTTCCTCCGGGTCTGGCGCTCCCAGGTCGCGCACAACGCGCCGGTGATCCGGCCGAAGGTCTCGGACAATTTCGACTGGGAGGGCGAGCTGGCTGTCGTCATCGGCAAGGGCGGCCGTCACATCAGCCAGGCCAACGCCTGGGATCACGTGGCGGGCTACTCGATCTACAACGACGTCAGCGTGCGCGACTGGCAGCGTCACGCCCAGCAGATCGCCTCCGGCAAGAACTTCGTCGGCACCGGCCCGTTCGGACCATGGCTGGTGACGCCGGACGAGATCGGCGATCCCACCAAATTGAAGCTCGAGACGCGCGTCAACGGCGCGGTGGTACAATCCTCCGACACCTCGATGCTGATCTTCTCGATCCCGCGGCTGATCGAGTACAGCTCGACCATCTTCGACCTCGTCCCCGGCGACGTCATCGCCACCGGCACGCCGGCTGGCGTCGGCTTCACCCGCAAGCCGCCTGTTTTCCTCAAGCCCGGCGATGTGGTCGAGGTCGAGATCGAGAACATCGGCGTGCTGCGCAATCCCGTCGTCGACGAAGCATAGCGCCTGCGCATGTCGTCTCAAGACGTGTCCCATGACATCCGCAAGACCGCCCTTAGCGTCGAGACCATCTGGCACGAGCGCGGTCCCCGGCTGGAGAAGCCTCTGCTGGTCGGAACGGCCATTGCGGTGATCCGCAATCCCTTCGCGGGCCGCTTCGAACCTGATCTGATGCCGTTTCAGGCATCCTTGCGCGAGCTCGGGCGCGAGCTTGCAACGCGGCTGATCGCGCAGCTCGGCGGTGCCGCGCAGATCGAAGCCTATGGCAAGGGAATCATCGTCGGCGAGGACGGCGAGCTCGAGCACGGCGCGGTCTGGCACGAGGCCGGCGGCCAGGGCATGCGCGAGGTGCTCGGTCAGCCCAAGGCGATCGTTCCAGCGGCGAAGACCATCGGCGGTCCGGGCACGCGGCTCATGGTTCCGCTCGGGCACATCCACGCCGCCTATGTCCGCAGCCATTTCGGCACCGCGGAGATGACGCTGTGGGATTCACCACGGCGCGACGAGATCGCATTCGGGCTCGTGATGGCGACCGGCGGCCGGCCTCACGCGCGCATCGGAGGCCTCGCGGCATCCGCGATCTCCGCGCACGACGGACAGCGCTGACGGCCCGAGCAGCGCACTCAATGTGCGTCGCACCTGCAGCGCTCATAATCGGCGGGATCGTGGCTGTTGACGACGCCCACGCGATCGCCGTGGTTCAGATCATCTCGAAGACCATGTTGCGCGCTGACGAGCATTTCGTCGCGATGTGAGCGAGCGTTATGTCGCAGCGCCGCCGCCGTCGCATCCGCTGGCACTGAAGGAGAAGCTTCGCACCGCCGATCTCGCCCGCGTCCCCTTGATCGACCGCTGCCATTGCGAGCAAAGCGGCAATCGGAAGACTGGGCCATGGCGCTGGTCGCTGCCGGGGTCGGCATCGCCATTGTCCCGGAAGGCGTGGCGCGCGGCAATCCGGACGTCGCAGTGTCAGAAGCAGCGCGCCAAGTCTCCACGGGGCCGAGCGGCCGTGGCGAACGCGAAGAGATCGCCTCGTCCGCGCTAGCGCATCCTTATTGCAGCGCAAAGTAGCGCTCTAAATCCATCAAATCATGTGCTATGTATATTACGCCGGTTGTTTGCCTAAAAACTAATCAAAGAAGAATGAAAGAGGCGTCATGATCGGTTTGGAGGGGGTTTCCGCCCAAGCGTTATCCGACACCATCGGCGCCATCTACGACTGCGCCCTCAATCCGCAGCTTTGGGCGGCCACCTGCCGGAAGATCGCCGATCTCTGCGAGAGCACGGCGGGCGGCATCTGCGTTCACGACATGAAGCACGTCCAGAACGACCAGCTGTTCGTGTTCGGCTACGAGCAGACGTTTCTGGAAAAGCTCGGCGAGAACTACGCGAAGACGCCGATGGCGGCCGCGGATATCGTCGCCGACATCGGTCATGTCAGCGCGCTCTCGATGAACGATCTCGATGAGCTGCTCGAAAGCCGGTTCTACCGGGACATTCTCCAGCCTCACGGATTGCAGGACATCATCTGGTTTCCAGCTCTGCGGACCGGCGGGCGCATGGCCTCCATGCATGCCTCTCGGACGGCGAAGACGCATCGCTATCAGCAGCTGGACATCAACCTGTTCAAGATGCTGTCCCCTCATGTCTGCCGCGCCCTCACCATCTCCGACGCACTCGACCTCAGGACGCTGCGGTCGGAGATGCTGGAGCGGACATTCGACATGCTTGCCGTCGGTGTCTTCCTGACGGCGCGCGACGGCCGGGTCGTCTACATGAACGAGACTGCCGAGCGGCAGATCAAGACCGGCAACGCCGTTCGTGTTCTCGGCAACCGGATCTTTCCGACCGATGCCGCCGCCCGCGACGCGCTGTCCAAGGCCATCGACGAAGCGTCCCGCGACGATGCGGATTTGAGCGGACACTCGCTCGCGATCCCCGATATCGACGGCGCCGGCTACATCGCCACCCTGCTTCCTGTCGATCGCGGTCAGCGCAGCGGAATCCTCGCCCCGTTTGCCGCATCGGTAGCCGTCTTCATGAAGGACCCCGCCGAGGTGCCGATGATGCCGGGCGAGGCTTTTGCGAGGCTCTACAAGCTCACGGGCGGCGAGCTTCGCGTGCTGATGACGCTCGCGCAAGGTCTCGGCGCGAAAGAGGCGGCCGACATGCTCGGCATCGGCGAGTCAACGGTGCGCTCTCACCTGCAGCGCATCTTTGCCAAGACGAACACGACGAGGCAAACGGATCTGCTTCGCCTGCTGCAAAGCGCGACGCCGCCGCTTCTGCCCGCACAAGGCGCTGTCGGCTAATTCGTCATCTGACATACGCCTAAATCGTCGTCATTTGCCTGCGCCGCCGGCTTGCGCCGCGCTACGCATGCCGGGCGAAATCTCCAGACACGAAAAAATTCGCCGACGACGGTTGCGTTTCATTGGTTCCGATGATGCGGCGATGCGGGATGACTGATTTTCTCATCGTCACGACATCAGGAGATCAACGATGCGGACGGCAACTGGCGGGCGCTGCCTCGATACGGACGACCATCGGCCCGAACCAAAGCGATGGCGTCTCGCGTCTTACGTCTTTCTGATCGCGCTGATGTTGCTGGCCATGTTCGAGCAGAAGCAAGCCAGCGACGTCTCAATTCTTGCCACCGGCCCACTGCCGGCAATCAACATTCCTTGAGTGAGGCCGCGTTGGCGCACCCTTTGCTTCGATTTGGTTTTTATCTGCATTGGACATTTCATGACTCAAACCGCGAGCGATCAAGCGTTTTTGCTCATGCTGATTTCAGCCTGCCTGGGCGCGTGTTTCGTTTGGGCGTTCTGGGAAATCGAGGAAGCCCGCCGGCGCCGGCAACGGTACGACGAGTTCACGCGCGAAGCGCAACGGCCGGTCAGGCCCGGCCATTAGCCCACGGTCCGGATCATCATGCGAGCCCTCGCAACCGCCACCATTGCGAGCGCTTTTGCTCGCGCATTCCCCGCGTCTTCGTTGCGGGCACATGTTCTCAAGCAGCTCACTTTGTGCTGCGGAGCCGTCCTCTTCGTATGGCTGCTGTCGCTGACTCACGGGTTGGATCTCAGCGCCGGGTTCTTCTGACCGATCGGGTTCGACCATGAGCATCATGTCAGTTTGGTCCGGAGCGGCCTCTCAGGCTCCCAACCGCCACGTCGAACCGGAATCGCGAGGCATCTTCGCCTTCATCATGTCGGCGCTGCACGCCTCGCGACGGCATCAGGCAGGTCGCGTCCTGCGCCATTACGAGCACTTGCTCACCAACGAACTCAAACATGATGCCGGAGAACGAGAATGATCGTTGCGAACAGGACAGCTGAGGCAGGATTGACGGTGCGGTCTCCGCAGCGCAGTGAAATGCGTTGGCTCCTGGCGGTCGCAGCCGCATTCCTCGTCGTTCACATCGTCGCCGTGATGATCTGGGGACGCGCGTCGGCGAGCGAGGCCGCGGCTCCAGTGCAGCCGACCATATCGCCCTTGTGCGACTAACTGGGTTAGCCCTTCGAGACGACCGCGCGGCCGTAGGGCGGCTGGGCCGCGACCGGCGGGTTGGCGGTCTGGGCGGCGAGTTCGCCGATCAGGCGGTCGGCATCGGCGGCCATGCCGTCGGGCGCCTGGATCACCAGCCGCTCCAGCCCCCAGCGATAGGACGAGACGCGCTGCTCGAGGCACTGCTGCACCCACTGGATGATCAGCGAATTCTCCTGCATGCGCTCGACCGCGTCCTCCTTCTCCTTCGGCGAGAGGGAGGAGACACGCGCCATGCTGGCATTGCGCTTCTTGTCGAGGTCGATGACGCGGATCGCGGAGGCGAAGAACGGCTCGAAGCGGGTGATGTCGTTGCGCACGTCCTCCATCAGCTGCGTGTAGCGCGAAGAATGCGAACGGTGCGGCTCGTCGATCAGTGTGCGACCATACATGGTGCGGTCGAACACGATCTTTTGCCGCCAGGGCGAGGGCAGCGCCTTGTAGTCGCCGAACACACTCTTCCAGGCGGGCCGCGACAGCGGCGGTTCGATCAGCGGATAGGCGAGGTCGCGAAGCTGGCGCTCTTCGTCGGTGAGCTGGAATTGGGATGGCTTCAGGCCGACGCTGGAGGTGACTTCCGCGCCCAGCCAGCGATGCATGTCGTCGCTGCGCATGTCGGCGCGGGTCCGGCCGAAATCGCCACCACTACAGGCGGCAAGCGTCGCGCCCAGCACTGCGAGCATGATGGCCGTTACGACCGGCCGGATCTGGCGGAGGTTCTCCGGCATTGCAAAGACCGAAGGCTAACGGCGACGACGACGGCGCCCCGGCGCTGTGCCCTGCTCCGGCCCGTGATCGCCGCTGGTTTCGTCGCTCTCGCGCTCGATGCGGATCACGGGAAGGATCAAAATCGTGCCCATGTCCGCGCGCGGAGCCACGTCCCCCGACGCGCTCACCCGGCGACCGGCCGGAAATTCGATGATGGTCCCCATATCAGCTCTCTTCAATTGCCGCGCGACCCGGCGCGCCTCTGCAACATGCATTCATTAAGATCAGTTCATGGTTAACGGGGTGTAAACGTGCCGGCGGGACCGTAACCGCACGGGCGGGACCCGTCGTCCCGTTGCGGCACGAGAACGCTTCAAATAGCCGGTTCGGCTTCACGCCTCGTTTTCCTTAACGAGCCTTTAAAGGAGCCCGCGATAGGCTGGCGGCGAGTATCTCTTCCAGGTCGCGTATCTCTCCATGACCAAGTCGTTGTTTCCAGGATTCGACGGGCTGATGACCCTCTCCCGTCGCGAAGGCGTCGATGTTCGTCCGACGCTGCTGCGCGTGCTGACCGACCTTTATGTCCAGTCGAGCACCCATAGCGACGACGAGCAGCGCCAGTTCGTCGAGCTCGCCACACGACTGATCGACCAGGTCGACGACGCGACGCGCGCGGCCGTCAAGTCGCGGCTTGCGATCTATCCGTCGACGCCCACGCCGATTATGCAGAAGCTCGGACTGTCAGCCGCGCAGGAGGGCCGCAGGGTTCCGCTCGCGCGCGAAATCGCGGCGCCCGTCCCTGCCCCCGCTCCTTTTCCCTTGCCGGTTCGCACGCCTAGCGACGCCGAGCTGCGCATGGCCTCGAACATGGCGATGCAGCCAAAGGACGCGGCCGATATCCACGACATGTTCTTCCGCGCCGGCGCCGCCGAGCGCGCGCTGATCCTGCACAATCTGGCGCAGACGCCGCTGAAGGCCGCGCCGCGGATTCCGACCGTCCGCGCCAAGCGCGCGATCCAGATCCTCGAGATGGCGGCGATCGCGGGCGATTTCGAGAATTTCATCTTCGAGCTCGGCGACAGCCTGATCCTGCCCTCGCGCGTCGCAGCCCAGATCGTCGACGATGCAAGCGGCGAAGCGCTCGCGGTCGCCTCGCGCGCACTCGACATGCCAAGCCCGGTGTTCCAGCGCATCCTGCTGTTCTTCAAGCCGGAGATCGGCAACTCCGTGACCGACGTGTACCGGCTGTCGCGGCTTTACGATCGTCTCAGCGACCGCGCGGCGCTGGTGATGCTGGCCGCCTGGCGCGGCTCGACGCTTGCCGTCACCCGTGCCAAGTACCAACCGTCGCTGCACGACAGCGAGCGCCAGCGCGCACGTGCGGGCGCAAGCCAGACGCGTCCGGGCGTGCAGCCCGGCTCCGCGCCTGCGGTGCGGACGGGGACTGACGGATCGGATCGTTAGGTCTTCGCCAGCTCGAGGAAATGCCGCCCGGCGCGGTCTTCGGTCTCGACGATCCAGATGTCGGAGTCGAAGCGGATCTCCTTGGTCAGACGCTCCTCCACCGCGGACTCCGGCATCGGCTGCGGTGCAAGCGGCACGAAGAAGCGATCAACCGGCCGACCGTCGTCATAAGAGGTCTGCGGCGCCGGCACATAGAGCATCGCATTGCCGTCGAGCAGCGAGACCTTCACGAACACCGCACCCGCCTCCTCGGCGCCGCGACGACGCACCGCGCCGTACACGCCCTCGGTCTGGCACCGGCGCAGATAGGCTGAGACCCAGATGTTTGATTTCAAACGCATGGAGGCCACGATAGGATAGCGCTGCAATCAGCACCAGCCTTCGCACAACATCACGACTATTCGACGGGGTGGCCGATCGCGGCGCCGAGCTCGCGGAGCAGGCGGTCGGACAGCTGGCCGGTGACCTGCATCTTGTGCTCGCGCTCGAATTTCTGGATCGCGGACTGGGTCTCGGCGCCCATCGCGCCCGTGATCTTCAAATTCCCGTAGCCGTATTCGGAGAGCGCGCGCTGCACGCCGGCGATGCGCCGCGCGGCCGGGCCCTGCTGCACGGGGATCGGCGCCGGCGGACGGGTGACGGAGGGCGGCGCCGAAATCGTTTGCTTGACCAGATTGGTCATGGGATCGCCCGAGCGCGGCGTCGATGCAGTCGCCTCGACGGGCCTCTCCGGCGGCTTGTCTGCAGGTTTGGGCTCGGCACGAAACTCCGTCGCTCTCGGCTCGAGCGGAGAGGTATCGGCGCCGACGGGACGCGGACGGGGCAAGGGGTTCGACAGCGCCATGGACGACGGTGCGGGAAGATTGATCACGGTACCGAACATCGGCGCCGGGTGCCGGCCGGTCTGCAGGAACAGCGCATTGGCAACGATCGCGCCGATGGCGGCAACGGCGACGAGACCGGCCAGCGTATCCTTGGGGCTATGCAGCAGCACGCGCAGCACAAGATTGCGCTCGGTCTCGACATCGATGACCGCGGCCTTGGCGCCACGGCGGCGCGGAGCGGCTTCGTCCTTGGCAGACTTCTTAGGCACTTTTCTTCACCAGAGCGGGTTGATCCTGAACTTGGTCGTGAGATTCCTGACGGAGCACCGGCGTCAGCGTCGCGATCTTGCTCTCGCTAGCCTCAAACGTCTTTTGATCGAACGTCTTTTGATCAGACGTCTTGGCCTGCGGCGGCGTGTAGACGAGCGGCAGCTTGACGGTGACGGCGGTACCCTCGCCGAGCCTGCTTTGTACCGTCAATTCGCCGAGATGCAACGCCACGAGGCTCTTGACGATCGAAAGTCCGAGGCCGGTTCCTTCGTGACGGCGCTGATAGGTCTTGCCGGCCTGGAAGAACGGCGCGCCGATGCGCTTGAGATCGTCAGGCGCGATGCCTATACCGGTGTCGCTGACGCGCAGCGCAAGCTGTGAGCCCGAGACCGCGGCTGCGACGGTGACCTGACCGCCGCGCTCGGTGAACTTGACGGCGTTGGCGACGAGATTGAGCACGATCTGCTTGAAGGCGCGTGGATCGCCGGTCATGACAGGCAGGTCCTGCGGCGCATCGGTGACGAGATCGACGCCGTTCTCCCGCGCCTTCAGCGCCAGCAGATTGCAGCAATGCATCAATGATGCACGCGGCGCGAACGGTTCCGACGCCATCTCGAAATTGCCCGACTCCATCTTGGACATGTCCAGGATGCCGTTGACGACCGAGAGCAGATGCTGGCCGGAATCGTTGATCAGCTGGGCGTATTCCCTCCGCTGGGCCGCGCCCAGCATCAAGGTCTGCTCCTGCGTGATCATCTCGGAGAAGCCGATGATGGCGTTCAGCGGCGTGCGCAGCTCATGGCTCATGGTGGCGAGGAAGCGCGTCTTGGCGGCGTCGGCCGCCTCTGCAGCGCTGCGTGCCTCGTCGAACGCCTGCTCTCCGAGCTTGCGGTCGGTGACATCGCGCATCACGGCGACGACATCAGCCTCGCGCGTGGCATCACGGCCCATATCCTGGTCGAGCGGGCGGCACCGCATCTCGACCCAGATGAAGTCAACCTGGCCGCGTTCCGAGCCGGCACGTTCCCGGCGCAACCGGAACTCGACGCTGCGCACGTCGCCGCGCGCAGCATCGGACAGCGCCGTCAGATACGCCGGCCGATCGGCGACATGGACCCGATCGAACAGGCCGTGGCCGAGCAGTTGCGCGACGGGCACGCCGAGCATGGCTTCCACCGCCGGTGAAATGAACTGCACCGCGCCGTTGCGCTGATGCCGCGAGATGACGTCGCTCATATTCCGCGCCAGGAGGCGGTAACGCTCCTCCTCACGCGACAGCAGCGCCACGCTGGTGCGCGCGAGCGATTCCGCACCGAAGGCCAGGCCCGCGGCATAGAGCGTCGCCGAGGCGACGCCGAACGCCATCAGCACGCCGCGTTCCGCGGCGCTAGTGTCGCCAATCGGCAGCCAGCCGAGCTGGCTGACGAGGATCAGGATGCCGGCGCAGGACAGTGCCAGCAGCGATGCAAAGGCCGCGACGCGGCGCGAGGCCGACAGCGCAGCTTCGAGGGGAACCACGACCAGCCAGATCGCGGCGAAGGATTCGATGCCGCCGGTCGTCACCGCCACCGCCATGATCAGGCCCGACAGCGCCAGCGACGACAGCACATGCGCGCCTTCGTAACGGCCGGTGCGCGACAGGAACCAGGACAACAGGATCGGCGCAATCAGCCAGGCGAAGGCCGCGACCTCGATCGCGCTCGGCGCCCCGCGCATGGCGAGATAGACCGGGAATGCGGCAAAAGCGGCCAGGCTGCCGAGCAGCCGCGGGGCCATGAAGGCACGATGGCGCGCTCGCGTCAGCGCGTCGTAACGCGCGGAGGGATGCAGCAGCGCATCGAGACAATCGCGGATGATACTCAAAACTGTCACGGGTCTCGCGCTTCGGCTCATTCGTCGGGAAGACGCGCCGGAACGCCTCCTTATCGTTGAGCCACCGTGTCAGAGCGACCTTAAACGAACACTAAGGCAGCGCGGCGCGCCGCCGGACACCGCGTCATCGCAGGGCTTTTTAGACGATTTGACGACGTCATCGGCGGGGATGGTGAACACAGGGTTTCCCCGTGATCCGCATGGTTTCGAAATGGTGGACGGGCGTGGCGGCAGAGCTCACGGCACGGACGTCAATCGAAAATTTACGACACCGTCGATTGCAAAGATTCTTGAGTCAATTTTCCGCGAATTAAGCGGAAGGCAATCACTTGCGATTTATCGAGAGTTGCTAGGTCCGACATCCGCGGAGATCGCCGCGACGGGGTCTAACATACAGGTCGCAAGATGCGCTTTCTGCTTCGCATCACATTCTGGCTCGGGCTGGTGCTGGTGCTCCTGCCGCGGGGCAAGACGCCCGAATCGGACAAGCTGCCGCAGATCGGCGCTGCCGACGCGGTGCAGGCTGCGACCGCGGCCGTCTCCGACATGACTCAGTTCTGCAAGCGCCAGCCGGCGGCCTGCGAGGTCGGCGGACAGGCCGCCACCATCATCGGCCAGCGCGCGCAGGACGGCGCGAAGAAGATCTACCAGATCATCAACGACAAAAAAGAGCAGCTCGAGAAGCCCGACAAGAAGGCGCCCGACCACACCGGCTCGATCGCGCTGGCCGGCGAAGGCGATACCGCAACCAGCGAAGCGCCGCGCGACACCCTGTCCCAAGACGACCTCGCGCTGGAATGGCGCGGCCCTGCGCCCGCGACAGCGAATTAGCGCCCAAACCCTATCGATTTCGGCGCTTTGCGTCCCTATATTGGCCTGAACGGGAACTTTGGGCCAGCATGACGACGATCGACGAAATCAGGGATAATTTCGAGATTCTGGACGATTGGGACGACCGCTATCGGTATGTCATCGAGCTCGGCCGCACCCTGGAACCGATGTCCGAGGCTGAGCATTCGGCCGAGAACAAGGTCAATGGCTGTGTCAGCCAGGTCTGGCTTCAGAAGCTGATCGATCATCGCGATGGCGGCCCGCCGGTCCTGACATATCGCGGCGACAGTGACGCCCACATCGTGCGCGGGCTGGTCGCAATCGTGCTGTCGCTTTACTCCGGCCGCACGCCGCAGGAGATTCTTGCGACCGACGCCATTGCCGTATTCGACGAGTTCGGCTTTCGCGATCATCTGACGCCGCAGCGTTCCAACGGCCTGCGCTCGATGGTCGAGCGCATCAAGACCGACGCGAAAGAGGCGCTCGCGGAAGCGTCGTAGAAATTCTACTTCCGCTTCCGCTGCTGCTGTCCCAGTCCCATCTGCTTCGCAAGCTGCGAGCGGGCCACCGCATAGTTCGGCGCGACCATGGGATAGTCGGCCGGCAGGCCCCATTTCTCGCGATATTGCTCCGGCGTCATGTTGTATTGGGTGCGCAGATGGCGCTTCAGCGACTTGAAGCGCTTGCCGTCTTCCAGGCAGACCAGATAATCGGGCGCGATCGACTTCTTCAGCGAGACCGCCGGCTTCGCGGGCTCAAGCGGCACCGTCTCGGTGCGGCCCGACGAAACGCGCACTAGCGCGCCATGCACCTGGCTGATCAGGTTCGGAATCTCAGCCGCAGGCGTCGGATTATTGCTGAGATAGGCCGACACGATGCCTGCCGTCAGCTCAATGAAATTCTTAGCCCCGGCATCCGACATCGGCCCCGCCTTTCTCCACCTTGCGTCTCACGGGAGAGACGACGTCAGAGTATTCCGTGTCAACAATACGTTTGGCTGAAATGGGACGACTGAGGAGTATGGGCTGATTTACTGACGAACCAACAAGAACGCCAGCGCTTTACTTGGCTGCGCCAGAGTTGCCTACGCCCGCTCTTCAAGCGCCCCGCTGGTCAAGGTGGGAGCGCAGTTCGTCGATCGAGGCAAAGCGCATCATCCCCTCCGGCATCTGGGCTTCGATCGAGCCATCGGAGTAGAGCGAATAGGCCATGCCGTCGACGATGCCGGATTTGAGCACGGTCACGGGCGCCTGCTCGGCCGCGGCCGTCGGCTCCGGTGCAGGTGGCGGAGCAGCCTCCGCGAAGGTCGACGGCGAGCGTGGTGGCGGGCGCCGCGAGGCGGCCGGCGGCTCTGCAGGCCTCATGCGATCCGGCTTCGGCCAGGCGTCGTCAAAGCTCGCAGGCGGCGCCTCCGGGGCGGCAGGCTCCCCCGACGGCTCGGCATGCGGCAGGGGCGGCACGCCCTCGCCGGTCTTCGCCTCCGCGCGCTCGCGCTCCTTGCGGGAGGTCGAGGCGAACAGCAAGTTGCGCCGGCGCGGCGGCTCCGGAACCTCAGGCGGGCTCGGAGCTTCGGGCGGTGGCGGAGGTTCGACGCGCGGTCGCTCGCGCGCGGCTGCTTCGTTCTGCCAGGGCGGCGGGCCTGCGGCCGGCAATGGCGGCGCCGGCTCCATCTTCTCCGCGCCCGGCTCAGGCGAGGGGGCAGGCGTTCCAGGCATCCCGAGACCCGGCAGTACGGGCCGGACCCGAACGTCGGATGGTGCGATTGATCCAGCGAGCCGGCGGGCCATGCCCTTCAATTCCGCGACCACGACGTAGAGGCCCGCCAGTAACATTCCGGAGCAGACGCCGATGGTGCCGGAGATTATGAGGGTACTGCCGAGACTGAATTCCCTGACGGTGAAGCCGAACAGGATCGCAAGGAGGCCCGCCAAAACGGCGAAAATCCCCGCGATCAACAATGCCAACGCCATCGAACTCACCCCCGGCCGCGCAGCCACACGCGACACTCGTCACGCCACGATACCGTCATCCGGTGTTCCACGCCAACGTCGAATTATAGCCTGCGTTCCTAAAGGAAAGGAAATCAGGGACTTATTCACATTCCCTTCAGCTACGGCTCGCTACTTCTAAGCTGCTCTCGATGTGGTCGGATTTGCTGCGTTGCATCAGGAATTTAGCCATAATGCCCAATTACTTGGTAATGGAACTGCGCTATAGGGATTCCGGGGAGCAGGCCCGCGCGCACCAGCAGGGCCAAGAGGGGATTCCGGGTCACCAATAGCCATGACATCCATCACGACTTCGGCGATCGACACGCCTCTGCGGCGCTCGGTTGAACGGACTTGCGACGATCTCGCCATGCTGGTGCTGGCTGCGGTCGCCGTCATTGCCGGTTTGACCTTCCGCGACTACGGGCTCGGCTGGGACGACTACACCCACGCCGAATATGCTGACCTGCTGCTGCGCATGTTCGGTTCCGGTTTCAAGGACACCGCGGCACTCTCCTTCGCCAACCTTTACATGTATGGCGGCGGCTTCGACATGGTCGCGGCTCTCCTGCACAAGGTGATTCCGCTCGAACTGTTCGAGACGCGCCGTCTGGTCGGCGCCGTCGTCGGCGTGATCGGACTTGCGGTGACGTGGCGGCTCGGCCGCCGCGTCGGTGGCCCCCTTGCGGGCCTTGCCTCGCTCTTGCTGCTCGCGCTCTGCCCGACCTTCTACGGCCACATGTTCATGAATCCGAAGGATGCGCCCTTCGCGGTGGCCATGATCATCCTGATGCTGGGTCTCGTCCGCCTCGCCGAGGAATATCCGCAGCCTTCGCCGCGCACGATCCTGATCGTCGGCCTTGGTGCCGGCCTCTCGCTCGGCACCCGTATCCTCGGCGGCCTTGCGCTGGTCTATGCCGTGATCGGCTTCATGCCGCTGTTCCTGGAGGAACTGCGCAGCGAGGGCCTGCGCGAGTCGGTCCGCCGCTTCGCTTATGTCGTCTACGTGCTGCTGCCCGGCCTCGTGCTCGGCTACCTCGTGATGGGGCTGATCTGGCCGTGGTCGATCATGGAGCCCGGCAATCCCTTCGAGGCGCTGACCTACTTCTCGCACTTCTTCGAGAAACCCTGGAAGGAGATGTTCGACGGCGCGATCGTATCCGTGCCCGACATGCCCTGGTCCTACCTCCCGACGCTGTTCGCGCTTCAGTTGCCCGAGGTGATGCTGGTGCTGATGTTCGGCGCCGTGATCGGCACCTTCGCACTGCTGCCGCGTAGCGAGGTTCCCGCCCGCCGCAAGACCATCATGCTGATGCTCACGCTCGCCGCGACGCTTCCGCTGGCGATCGCGATGGTGAAGCGGCCCGCGCTGTACAACGGCATCCGCCATTTCGTCTTCGTGATCCCGCCGATGGCGGTGCTCGGCGGCGTCGCCTTTGGCTGGGCCATGGAGCGCCTGCGCGCCAATCACCGCACCTGGCAGCCGGTCGTGCTCGCCACCTTCTGCTTTGGCCTTGCGCTCTCGCTGGCCGAGATGATCCGCCTGCATCCCTATCAATACACCCACTTCAACCACATCGCCGGCACCGTGCGCGGCGCCGACGACCGCTTCATGCTGGATTATTGGGGCTTGGCGCTGAAGCAGGCCTCGGACGAATTGCGCGAGCAGCTGGTGGAACGCCAGGAAGTGCCGCCGCGCAACCGCAAATGGAAGGTCGCCGTGTGCGGTCCGCAGCGCCCCGCCCAGGTCGCGCTCGGCCCCGACTTCACCATCGGCTGGGATTCCAATGCTGCCGACTTCGCCATGACGCTCGGTGAGTTCTACTGCAAGGGCCTCACCGCGCCCGTGCTGGTCGAGATCAAGCGCGACGACGTGGTGTTCGCCCGCGTCTACGACATCCGCGGCAGCAGCATTTCCAGCCTGCTCTCGATTCCGGCACCGTAATAAACTCCTCCGGACCGTAGCCCGGATGAGCGCAGCGACATCCGGGGCATATCAGGCAGACCCGCATGTCCCTGTGCTCATGCGGGCTACGCTGGACTGCCGCGCTTTGTGTGCCTTGCTGGCAGCTCGCGGCAGGACTACCCTCCCTCCCCGCAACAACGATGTTCGGAGAGATCAACCATGTCGCCAGCGGAAGCGCGCCTGAAGGAAGTGCCGTCGAACATGACGGAGGCCGAGTGGCAGCAACGGGTCAATCTCGCCGCCTGCTATCGCCTCGTCTCGCTCTACGGCTGGGACGATTTGGTCGACACCCACATCTCCGCGCGCGTGCCCGGCCCCGACCATCATTTCCTCATCAATCCCTACGGACTGATGTTCGACGAGATCACGGCGTCGAGCCTCGTCAAAGTCGATCTGCACGGCAACCAGCTCTCCGAGAGCGAGTACAGCATCAACCCCGCCGGCTTCACCATCCATTCGGCGATCCACGAGGTGCGCGAGGACGCCATCTGCGTGCTGCATCTCCACACCCTCGACGGCACCGCGGTCTCGAGCAGCGCCGAAGGCCTGCTGCCGCTGAACCAGACCGCCCAGCTCGTCACCCACGACCTCGCCTATCACGACTACGAGGGCATCGCGCTCGACCACGACGAGCGGCCGCGGCTGCAAAAGGACCTCGGCGACCACAACCACATGCTGCTGCGCAACCACGGCACGATGACGGTCGGCCGTTCGGTGGCCTCGGCCTTCGAGCGCATGTATCACCTTGAGCGGGCCTGCTCGATGCAGGTACGTACGCGCGCGCTGGGCACGCCGGTCTATCCGGTCGACGATGTCGCGATCGACAAGAACACCGAGCTGCTCGCCAACCGCGACCGCGCCGAGTTGCGCGCCACCAACCTGGTGTGGCCGCCACTGCTGCGCAAACTGGACCGCGAGCTTCCGGGCTACCGCTCTTGAGATTTTCGGGATTTGGTGTAGGGTAGGTCTCAACACCCTCTACACATTTTCGGAATGAAACGCCGCCCAATTCCGGGCGGCGTTTTTATTTGGCCCGTCATTGCGAGGAGCGAAAGGAGCTTTTGCGACGAAGCAATCCAGACCGCCCTCCGCAGAGAGATTCTGGATTGCTTCGCTACGCTCGCAATGACGAGGACAGAGCGCCCGCTATTTCACCTCCGCCAGCGCCGCGAGGATGCGCGCCCAGGAGCGGATGCCTTTCTGGAAGCTGCGGAGGTCGTACTTCTCGTTCGGCGAATGGATATTGTCGTCGTCGAGACCGAAACCAACGAGCAGCGAATCCAGCCCCAGCGTGCGCTTGAAGTCCGCGACGATCGGGATCGAGGCGCCCGAGCCCATCAGCACGGTCTCCTTGCCCCATTCCTCGGTCAGCGCGGTCTTGGCCGCGGCAAGCGGCTTCATGTTCCAGTCGAGCGCAATCGCGGGCCCGGCAGAGTGGTCGCCGAACTCGACCTTGCAGTCTCCCGGAATGCGCGCCGTCACGTACTCGCGGAAAGCCTTGCGGATCTTCGCGGGATCCTGGCCTTCGACCAGCCGGAACGAGACCTTGGCCGACGCGTGCGACGGGATCACCGTCTTCGAGCCCTCACCGATATAACCGCCCCAGATGCCGTTGACGTCGCAGGTCGGACGCGTGGAAGCCTGCTCGACCAGGAGCCTGCCCTTCTCGCCGGCCGGTATCGATAGCCCAACCGGCTTGAGGAACGTGTCCGGCGTGAAATCGAGCTTCTTCCACTGCGCGAGAATGTCCGGCGGCGTGTCCTTCACCCCGTCATAGAAACCCGGAATGGTGATACGGTTGTCATCATCGAACAGCCCGCCGAGAATTTTGGTCAGCACCCGGATCGGGTTCATCGCGCTGCCGCCGAACACGCCGGAATGCAGGTCGCGATTGGCGGCGGTGATCTTGAGCTCCTCATAGAGCAGACCGCGCAACGAGGTCGTGATCGCCGGCGTGTTGCGGTCCCACATGCCGGTGTCGCAGACCAGCACGTAGTCCGCCCTAAACTCGTCCTTGTTGGCTTCGATGAAGGGCACGAAGTTCTTCGAGCCGACTTCCTCCTCGCCTTCGATCAGGAACGTGACGTCGATCGGCAGCGACCCCGTCACCTTCTTCCAGGCGCGGCAGGCCTCGACGAAAGTCATGACCTGCCCCTTGTCGTCCTCGGCGCCGCGCGCCACGATGATCTTGCGGCCGTCGGCATGGTCGGTCACAACAGGCTCAAATGGCGGACGGTGCCAGAGCTCGATCGGATCGACCGGCTGCACATCATAGTGGCCGTAGAACAGCACATGCGGCCGGCCGCCCGCGACGCTCTTGCCGACGACCGCGGGATGGCCGGCGGTCGGCCTCACTTCAGTCGCAACGCCGAGGCTCGCGATGTCCCTGGCAAGATGCTCGGCCGCCGCCCTGCAATCGGCCGCGAAGGCCGGATCGGCGGAGATCGACTTGATCCGCAACAGCGAGAACAGGCGCTCCAGGCTGTTGTCGAACTCCTTGTCGATGTGGTCGAGCACGGATTGAAGCTGCGCATTTGCCATTGTCGTATTCCCTGCGTTCGAATCCCAAGACGTCGGGGCTCAAGCTGTCTTCTCAAGAACTATCGGCTTTTAGCGCTGCCGCGGCGTTGGGGCCAGCCGCAACCGGCGGATGCCGGATGTGCCATGCGAGACTAGCTGCGAGGACCGCTGTGGCGACGAGGTTATTGCCCCAGGCCTGAAAGACATTGGGAAACCACGGCAGTGCCAGCAGCATGAGCATGCCGGCGGCGCCAAGGGAAAGCCAGGTTCCCAGGCGCACGTTCGCCCGCTCGTCGAAGGCGGCACGATGCATCAGCACCGTCATCGGGAAGAACAGCCACATGAAGTAGTATTGCCGCGCCAGGGGCGATGCCACCGTCATCAGGCAGAACAGGATGCCGAGCTCCTCGGCGTCCGAGCGCGCCGTACGCCGCGCTTGCCGTGGCATGACCGCGACGAAGCCCAATCCGAGCAAGGCCGACAGCGCCAGCACGATCCAGTTCGCCGTCCTGAAATCGACGTCGATGACATTCATCGTGCGCGGCGGCTTGTTGGAATCCTCCTGATTGTAGTTGATCGGCCGGACCAGCCGGTGCGTGACGGCAATGAGTGACTGGTTCACCCACGACCAGTTCTGCTCGTCGCGCTGGCCAAATCCTTTTTCCGAGCTCGACCCGACCATGCCCTGATACCAGGTCTTGACCTCGGCGGCGTTGCGCTCGAAGCCGCGTATGGGGGCCGGCACGATATAGAGAAGCATGCCGGTGAAGGCGACCGTAGCGACGGCGGCTCCCCAGTTTCGACGCCAGACCAGATAGGGCAGCACCGCAATGGGAAACACCTTGATGGCGGTGGCGAGCGCGAACATCAAGCCTGCGAGCCAGGAGCGTTGATGCTGCAAGCTCCAGAAGCCGTAGAGCATCATCGCCAGCAGCACGAGGTTCGGCTGGCCAAGATCGAACATGTCGAACACGAAGGTCACGGTGATGAGAGCCGGCAGCGCCTCCAGCCAGGGGCCAGGCGTGCGGCCCGAACCGGTCATGGCGTTGGAGAGCATCCCGGTGTACCACCACGCCGTAATATTCAGGATCGACAGCACGCTGTAGAGCGCGATCTTGCCGAACCAGCTCGGGATCGCCAGCAGGATCGCCGGCAGCGGGGGGTAGATGAACTCGAAGTACGCACCGATGTCGCCGGGATAGAGCGGCCCACCCTTTAAGACCTGCTGCCCGGCCCAGTACCACAGGCCATAGTCCTTGGTTTTGCCGTGCCCGAAGATCTCGGGTCCGAGGACATCGGCAGCCAGGATGAAGCAGCAGAGCAGGAAGAGCAGGTCGAGCGGCGCACGCAACGACAGGTTTCGGAATGCGCCGGGTCGGACGAAAGATTCAGGTGAGGTCACGATGTGGTCCAGTCAGGGGCCATAGCACCTAGCAGACCAACGGACGCTTGGAGAGTCCTGATCACCCGAATTTGTACCCGCCGCGCACAAGCGGCGGGTCTGCGGATGAATTGCCTCAAACGAGGCTTTCTGCCTACCTGCGCAGCAAGCCGCCGAGCGCGCCGCGGACCAGCGTGCGGCCGATCGAGCCACCAAGCTGGCCGGCGACCGACTTGCCGATATTGGCGGCCATCCCCCCGATCACCTGATTGGTGACCGATCGGGTCATGTCGCGCGCGATGACCTGCCCCGTCGAGAGGCGGCCGCGCTTGACGTTGGTACCGAAGATGGTGCCGACGATCGAGCCGATCTGGCCGAGGATGCCGCCGCCTCCATTTCCGCCAGCCGCGCCGGGATCGGCAGTCGCAGCAGTGCCGGCAATGCGCTTCTGGATCATCTCGTAGGCGGACTCCGCATCGACGGCGGTGTCGTATTTGCCCTTCACCGGGCTTGCATCCATGATCGCCTTGCGCTCTTCCGGCGTGATCGGTCCGATCCGGGCCGATGGCGGCCGGATCATCACTCGCTCGACCATCGCCGGCGTGCCGTTGCCTTCGAGAAAGGACACCAGCGCCTCGCCCTTGCCGAGCTCCATGATCACCTTGGCAGTGTCGAGCTTCGGGTTGGGCCGGAAGGTCTGGGCCGCGGCGGCGACCGCCTTCTGGTCGCGTGGGGTGAAGGCGCGGAGCGCGTGCTGCACCCGGTTGCCCAATTGTCCGAGCACGCGGTCGGGCACGTCGACCGGGTTTTGCGTGACAAAATAAACGCCGACGCCTTTGGAGCGGATCAGGCGCACCACCTGCTCGATCTTGTCCATCAGCGCCTTGGGCGCGTCGTTGAACAGCAGATGCGCCTCGTCGAAGAAGAAGACCAGCTTCGGCTTGGGCAGGTCACCGGCCTCGGGCAGCTCTTCGAACAGTTCCGACAGCATCCACAGCAGGAATGTCGCGTAAAGCCGTGGGCTCTGCAGCAGCTTGTCGGCGACGAGGATGTTGACCATGCCGCGGCCGTCGCGGTCGGTCTTCATGAAGTCTTTCAGCGTCAGCGCCGGCTCGCCGAAGAATTTGGTGGCGCCCTGATTCTCCAGCACCAGAAGCTGGCGCTGGATGGTGCCGACAGTGGCCTTGGTGACGTTACCAAAACCCTGCGCCGCCTTCTTGATCTCGGCAAGCGGACTCTCCTCGGCATCCGCCCCCTTCTTGCCGGCGTCGGGCACGATGGCATCGAGCAGCGCGCGCAGATCCTTCATGTCGATCAGCGTCAGCCCGTTGTCGTCGGCGACGCGGAAGGCGACATTGAGCACGCCTTCCTGCACATCGTTCAGGTCGAGCATACGTGCGAGCAGCAGCGGGCCCATTTCCGTGACGGTCGCCCGCACCGGGTGGCCCTGCTCGCCGAACACGTCCCAGAACACCGTCGAGAACTGGTCGGGCTGGAACGTCAGTCCCATCTCGGTGGCGCGCTTGACGATGAAATCTTTGGCTTCGCCGACTTCGGAGATGCCTGAGAGGTCGCCCTTGATGTCGGCCGCGAACACTGGAACACCAGCGCGCGCAAATCCTTCTGCCATCACTTGCAGTGAGACTGTCTTGCCGGTTCCGGTTGCACCCGTGACGAGGCCGTGGCGATTGGCGAACGCCAGCGTCAGCCATGCCTGCTCGCTTCCTTTACCGACGAAGATCTTGTCGTCGGTATCACCGAGCTTGCTGTCCTGTGCGGTCATTATGCCCTGATCTCTCTGCCTTGTTTCGCATATCGAAACTCAAATGCACCAGTTCCGTAGTTTAACGCATATCGCGCGCTGATTGAAACCATTCAACGCGCTCCGGGCATGCGACATGGTCGGAAACATGCGAGTGACATCCGTCGAAAGTAGGAACGACGCATTCGCATCGCGGCATTTTTCTGCCGATTTCATCTCCGCCCTTGCATCGCTGCAACACTTCTCGCGCGTTCGAGAATGAATCGGAACGTTGACGGCGTTCATCGCTTGTATTTCACATCACACCGGCTCAAGATCATTTTCGAAAGCAATACTCCGGCATGTGAACCGGCTGAGGGGCGGCCATATGGACGAGCTGATCGGGCGGCTGGCGACAAACGCCAGCATAGATGGTGCTGTCGCTGAAAAGACCGTCGGCATTATCCTGGGCTTCCTCCGCAACGAGGGTCCTTCCGACAGCGTCCAGGTCCTGATCGACCAGATTCCAGGTGCAGAAGCGGCAATCGAGGCGTCCCGCAGCGGCGGAGGACTGTCGCGGCTGATGGGCGGCGGCTTGATGGCGGTCGGCACGCGCCTGATGGGCCTGGGACTTGGCATGTCCGAGATTCAGAACATCGCCCGTGAACTTTTTCGCTTCGGCCGAGACAAAATCGGAGCGGATCAGATGGGCAAGATCATCGCGGGGACCCCGGGCCTCAGCCAGTTCGCCTGACGCCTGCGCATTTCACATCGAGTATCATGACATATCCGATCTCCGAGATTGAGGGCCTGTCGACCTTTGCCGCCAACAAGTTGAAGGCGCAGGGTATCCGCACCACCGATGCGTTGCTCGAGGCGGCTTCGACCGTGAAGGGCCGCAAGGCGCTCTCCGCCAAGACCGGCATCAGCGAGCAGTTGCTGCTGGAATGGGCCAACGTCTCCGACTACATGCGCATCCCCGGCATGGGCCGGGCCAAGGTCGGCCTGGTCCGCGCCGCCGGCGTCACCACCGTGCGCGAGCTCGCCTACCGAAATCCGGCAAGGCTGGCCCAGAGCATGCGGGATGCCAACGAGAAGAAAAAGCTCCTCCGCATCCTGCCCTCGGAAAAGTCGGTCGGCGACATCATCGCCAAGGCGAAAAAGCTGCCGCCGAAGATTTCATATTGATCCGGGGACAAGGCTGGGCAGATAGAGCACCGCTCCTTCCC
>NZ_JADPIT010000032.1:526364-561589 GCF_023073035.1 Bradyrhizobium sp. 62 | reverse complement strand
CCGCAGCGGCAGCCTGGATTGCTTCGCTACGATCGTAATGACGGAGCGTGGGCAAGAGCATCGCGCCCTCACCGGCCCCTGAGTGCATTGGGCGACTGGATCGCCCCCCAATCCCGCCTTGAATCCCCCCTCCCCGACCGCTAAAGCGGGCCGCATGAATGCCTCGCCCTCTCCATCCGTCCCGGCGGCCGGTTCAGTCGGGCTTGACGTGCTGCGGACGCTGCTGGAGCGGCCGATCCCGGCGGTCATGGGCGTGCTCAACGTCACCCCCGATTCATTCTCCGACGGCGGCGAATTCATCGCGCCCGAACAGGCGCTCGCGCGGGCACGGGCGATGATCGAGGCCGGGGTCGACATCATCGATATCGGTGCCGAGTCCACCCGGCCCTACAAGGGCGCTCGGCCGGTCACGGCGCAAGACGAGCTGGCGCGGCTGCGGCCGGTGCTATCGGAGATCGTGGCGCTCGGTGTGCCGGTCTCGATCGACAGCATGAAGGCGAAGGTGGTGGCCTTCGCGCTCGATCAGGGCGCGGCGATTGCAAACGACGTCTGGGGCCTGCAGCGCGATGCCGCCATGGCGCCACTGATTGCCGCGAGAGGCGCCCCCGTGATCGTCATGCACAACCGCGACAGCGTCGATCCCGCCATCGATATCGTCGTGGACATGAAAGCGTTTTTCCTGCGTTCGCTGGAAATCGCGGCAAAAGCCGGCATCGCCCGCGACAAGATCGTGCTCGATCCCGGCATCGGCTTCGGCAAGACAGCCGAACAGAGCATGATTGCGCTGGCGCGACTTCGCGAGCTCGACATGTTTGGCCTGCCGATCCTCGTTGGTGCCTCGCGAAAACGCTTCATCGCCTCGGTGTCGCCGTCGGGGCCGACAGAGCGGCTCGCCGGCTCGATCGCCGCGCATCTGATCGCCGCGCAGCGCGGCGCGAAAATCATCAGGACCCATGACGTCGCCGAGACCTTGCAGGCCCTGCGAGTGGCGCACGCAATCGAGAGCAAGCCATGACCGATACGATCTTCGTGAGCGGCCTGTCGATCCATGCCCGCCACGGCGTGATGGAGCACGAGACCGAGGTCGGCCAGCGTTTTGTCATCGACCTCGAGCTCTATACCGACCTGTCGGAGCCGTCGCGCAGCGACCGGCTCGCCGACACCGTGTCTTACGCCGACGTCGTGGCGACGACCACCGCGGCCTTCAAGAACACCAATTACAAGCTGCTGGAGCGCGCGGCGGGCGCGGTCGCCGATGCCATCCTCTCGCACTTCCCGCGTATCCGCGCCGTGAAGATCACCGTGCACAAGCCGCATGCGCCGATCGCCGCGATCTTCGACGACGTCGGAATCATGCTGACGCGTTCGCGGCATCCCTGACATGGCAAGCGTTCTGATCGCGCTCGGCGGCAATGTCGGCGATGTCCGCGCGACGTTCCAGAAGGCGATCGCCCATATCTGCGGCATGGCCCAGGCTGCGTTGATCGCGCGCTCGTCGGACTATACGACCCCGCCCTGGGGCGACGAGGACCAGGCTCCCTTCATCAACGCCTGCATCGAGATCGAGACCGATCTCGATCCGCATGCGCTGCTGTTCGTGATGCAGAAGGTCGAGCAGAAATTCGGCCGCTCGCGCGATAAGGAGCGGCGCTGGGGCCCGCGCACGCTCGATCTCGACATGATCGCCTATGACGATGTGTCGATGCAGAAGCCCGATCTGACCCTGCCGCATCCGCGCCTGTTCGAGCGCGCCTTTGTGCTGGTGCCGCTGGCCGAGATCGCGCCCGACCGCGTGATCGCAGGCATTCGTGTCCGTGACGGTCTCGCCAGCGTCTCGACACAAGGCATTGAGCGGCTTCCGGATACCGGTTAACCAAAAACAACCGTTTGCAGGGACGGCCGGCCGTGGCAATTTCGCCTGCGAACAACAAGATTTTTCGGGAGCCCTTCGCCGCATGACCTCCGCGACCGACGACCTGCCGCTGGCGGCGGATTTTCCCAAGGCGACCGTCGACGACTGGCGCAAGCTGGTCGATGGCGTGCTGAAGGGCGCGCCATTCGAGAAGCTGGTCGCCAAGACCTATGACGGAATCAGGATCGATCCGCTCTATCCGCGCGCCAAAGGCGTTGCGCCCGTGGTGGGTCGGCCGGCGGCGGCACCCTGGCAGATCATGCAGCGGATCGACCATCCCGATGCAAGTGCAGCGAATGCACAGGCACTGACCGATCTCGAAAATGGCGCGACAGGGCTTGCGCTGGTGTTCGCCGGCGGCAATGCCGCTCACGGTTTCGGGCTGGAACCGACCGCAGACGCAATCGCGAAGATCTTGAAGGACGTCCATCTCGACGCCGGCATCGGGCTGGAGCTCGAGATCGGTCCGCAATCGCGGATGGCGGCGATCCACGTCGCGGAATATGTGAAGAGCAACGGCATCGATCCCGCGGCCTGCGACATCCGCTTCGGGCTCGACCCGCTTGCGGCCGGCGCGGTGTGGGGCCACAGCCCCTATACCTGGGACGAGATCGTTCCGGCCGTCACCGGCGGCATCAAGGGCCTCGCCGCGCTCGGCTTCAAGGGACCGTTCGCATCAGCCGACGGACGCGTCGTCCACGATGCCGGTGGCTCGGAGGTGCAGGAGCTCGCCTTCGTGCTCGCCTGCGGCATCGCCTATTTGCGCGCGATCGAGGGCGCGGGCGTTCCGCTGGAGCAGGCGCAAGGCATGGTCTATGCGCGGCTTGCCGCGGATGCAGATCAGTTCCTCACCATGGCAAAATTCCGCGCCTTGCGGCTGCTGTGGGCGCGCATCGAGACGGCGTGCGGGCTCATGCCAAAACCGCTGTTCATCGCCGCCGATACCGCCTGGCGCATGCTGACGCAACGCGATCCCTATGTGAACATGCTGCGCGCGACCATGGCGACGTTTGCGGCCGGACTCGCCGGCGCGAACGCGATCACCGTGCTGCCGCATACGCTGGCGCTCGGCCTGCCCGATCCGTTCGCGCGGCGCGTGGCGCGCAATACGCAGCTCGTGCTGCTGGAAGAGAGCAATCTCGCAAAGGTCAGCGATCCCGCGGCAGGCGCAGGCGGCATCGAGACGTTGACGGGCCAGCTCTGCGACGCCGCCTGGGCGCTATTCCAGGAGAGCGAGAAAGCCGGCGGCGCCTTCGCTGCGCTTCAGCAGGGCCTGTTCCAGAGCAAGGTCGCGGCCGCGCGAAAAGCCCGCGACGCCAACATCGCAAAACGCCGCGACGTGCTGACCGGCGCCAGCGAGTTTCCGAACTTGCACGAGAACGAGACGATGGTGCTGAAGGCGACGCCGATCGCGCTGGCGCCTTATGGCGAGCAAAAATACAAGTTCGACGCGCTGCCGCCGATCCGGCTGGCGGAACCGTTCGAGGCACTGCGCGACAAATCCGATGCGGCGTTGAAGGCACACGGCGCGCGGCCGAAAGTGTTCTTGGCCAATCTCGGCACGCCCGCCGATTTCACGGCGCGCGCGACCTTTGCCAAGAGCTTGTTCGAGACCGGCGGCATCCAGGCCGTCGACAGCCAGCCCGTCGACAGCCAAGGCTTCGCCGATCCGGCCCAGTTAGCTGCCGCCTTCAAGGCCTCCGGTGCCGGGCTCGCCTGCCTTTGTTCCAGCGACAAGGTCTATGCGGAACACGCCGAAGCCGCGGCGCAGGCCCTGCAAACCGCCGGCGCCCGACTTATCTATCTGGCAGGCCGCCCGACCGATGCCGAGGCGGCGCTACGTGCAGCCGGCGTCACCGGTTTTGTCTTCGCCGGCGGCGACGCGTTTGCGACATTGCAAGACGCCTATCGACGAATGGAGCAGGCATGACCGAAGCCAGCAAACCAGTTCTCACCGGCGGCTGCCAATGCGGGGCAGTGCGCTTTGGAGTCACGACGGCGCCGAACAGGGTTTCGATCTGTCACTGCCGGATGTGCCAGAAGGCGAGCGGGGCGCCATTCGCTTCCTTTGCCGACATCAACAAGACGGACTTTGCATGGACCAAGGGCAAGCCGTCGTTCTTCCGCTCCTCCTCCATCGCCGAGCGCGGCTTTTGCGCCGCCTGCGGCACGCCGCTAAGCTTTGGCCGCATCGACGGCGACCGGATCGAGATCATGACCGGCGCGTTCGACCGCCCCGATCACGTGGTGCCGACGCGGCAGTTCGGCACCGAGTCCCGTCTCGGCTGGGTGGTCGGGATCGCCAATCTACCAAGCCAGACCACGCAGCAGAATTACGGGCCGGAGAAGATGGCGACCATCGTCAGCCACCAGCATCCGGATCATGATTGAGCGCCCATGATATGGTTGAAACCATGAGCCGCATTCCCAATTTCGCCGACGTCGCCTTCGAGCGCGCCGCCACCGCCGCGCCGACCGGCAGCGCCGAGCCGTGGCTGACGCCCGAGGGCATTCTGGTGAAGCCCGCTTATAGCGAGGCCGACCTGGCCGGGCTCGACTTCCTCGAGACTTATCCGGGCATCGCGCCTTACCTGCGCGGCCCCTACCCGACCATGTATGTCAACCAGCCCTGGACTGTGCGGCAATATGCCGGCTTCTCCACGGCGGAGGACTCCAACGCGTTCTATCGCCGCAATCTCGCGGCCGGACAGAAGGGCCTCTCGGTCGCGTTCGATCTCGCCACCCATCGCGGCTATGACAGCGACCATCCGCGCGTCGGCGGCGACGTCGGCATGGCCGGCGTCGCCATCGATTCCATCTACGACATGCGCACGCTGTTTGCGGGGATTCCCCTCGACCAGATGAGCGTGTCCATGACCATGAACGGCGCGGTGCTGCCGATCCTCGCGCTCTACGTTGCGGCCGCCGAGGAACAGGGCGTGCCGCCGGAGAAGCTCTCAGGGACCATTCAGAACGACATTCTGAAAGAGTTCATGGTGCGCAACACCTATATCTATCCGCCCGCGCCTTCGATGCGGATCATCTCGGACATCTTCGCCTACACCTCGCAGAAGATGCCGAAATACAATTCGATCTCGATCTCCGGCTATCACATGCAGGAGGCCGGGGCGACGCAGGACCTCGAACTCGCCTATACGCTGGCCGACGGCGTCGAATATCTGCGGGCCGGCCTTGCAGCGGGCCTCGATGTCGACCGCTTCGCGCCGCGCCTGTCGTTCTTCTGGGCGACCGGCATGAACTTCTTCATGGAAGTGGCCAAGATGCGCGCCGCGCGGCTGCTCTGGGCGAAGCTGCTGAAGCCGTTCAACCCCAGGGATCCGCGCTCGCTGTCACTGCGCACGCATTGCCAGACATCCGGCTGGTCGCTGACCGCGCAGGACGTCTTCAACAACGTGATGCGCACGACGGTGGAAGCGATGGCGGCGACGCAGGGTCACACCCAGTCGCTGCACACCAACGCGCTCGACGAGGCGCTCGCTTTGCCGACGGACTTTTCGGCGCGCATTGCCCGCAACACGCAGCTCTTCCTGCAGCAGGAGAGCGGCACCACCCGCATCATCGACCCCTGGGGCGGCTCGTATTATGTCGAGCGTCTCACGCGCGACCTCGCCGCCAAGGCCTGGAGCCACATCCAGGAGGTCGAGGAGCTCGGGGGCATGGCCAAGGCGATCGAGGCCGGCGTACCGAAGCTGCGCATCGAGGAAGCCTCCGCCAAGACCCAGGCCCGCATCGATGCCGGCAAGCAGGCGGTGATCGGGGTCAACAAATACAAGCCGACGGACGAAGCTCCGATCGATATCCTCAAGGTCGACAATACCAATGTCCGCCGGCTCCAGATCGACAAGCTGACGCGGCTGAAGTTCGAACGCAACCAGAAGGAGGTCGAGGCCGCGCTCGCCGCGCTGACGCGCTCGGCCGGCGAAGGCAACGGCAATCTGCTCGCGCTCGCCATTGATGCCGCTCGCGCGAAGGCAACCGTCGGCGAAATCTCGGACGCGATGGAGAAGGTGTTCGGCCGGCACCGCGCCGAGATCAAATCCATCACCGGCGTCTACAAGCGGGAGGCGTCCAGCATGGGTAACCGGGTCGAGAAAGTTCAGGCGCTGATCGATGCCTTCGAGGAGGCGGAAGGCCGCCGCCCGCGCATCCTGGTCGCAAAAATCGGCCAGGACGGCCACGACCGCGGCCAGAAGGTGATCGCGTCGGCCTTCGCCGATATCGGCTTCGACGTCGACATCGGGCCGCTGTTCGCGACTGCCGACGAAGCCGCGCGCCAGGCGGTCGAGAACGACGTCCACATTCTCGGCGTCTCCTCGCTTGCGGCCGCCCATCTCACTGCCGTGCCCGAACTGAAAGCCGCGCTGAAGAAGCAGGGCCGCGACGACATCATGATCATCGTCGGCGGCGTGGTGCCGCCACAGGATTACGACGCGCTCTACGCGGCCGGCGCGGAAGCGATCTTCCCACCGGGCACGGTGATTGCGGACGCGGCCGAAGAGCTGATCCGCAAGCTGAACGCCCGGCTCGGGCATAGCGAGGCGGCGGAGTAGGTCGCCATCGATCTTCGAAAGGACAGTGCGTGATATTTTCCGCGCCGGCGTTCATGCGCGCGCTAGCTGTGGTCGCAGCTTGCAGCGCGTTGTTGGCTACCGCCCATGCCGCCGATCCCAAGCCCGACGCGGTCATCAAGACCAAGAGCATCGAGGCGCGTGTCCTCCTCGACGACAAGATCAAGGCTGCCCCGACGCTGGCGGCGGATTGCCTAGCCGAAGGCAGGAAGTGGCTCGACAAGAACGCGGCAGAAGCCGCCGCCTCGCGCAAAGAGGATCCGCAGTTCTTCAAGGAAGGCGGCTGGGACTTTGAGCGCAAATATGCGGTCCGCTCCGTCGTCGCCGACCGCTATGTCAGCATTCTCCGCAACGACTACATGGACACCCACGGCGCCCATCCCAATTCCGACGTGAACACGGTCCTGTGGGACAGGGCGGAGAACAAGCGCATCTCCATCCGCCCGTTCTTCACCGAGACCGCCGACAACGGCCCGGCCATGAAGGCGATGGTGCAGGCGGTGATCGCCTCACTGAAAATCGAGAAGAAGAAGCGCGGCGCCGGCGAGACCGCGACCGACGAGTGGTTTAAGGAGCTCGCACCGAGCCTGCTCAAGATCGGCGCGGTGACGCTCGCGCCCTCAACCGACGCGGGCAAGAGTTCAGGGCTCATCTTCCACTATCCGCCCTACGCAGTCGGCCCTTACGCCGAGGGCGAATATGTCGCATTCGTGCCGTGGGAAACGCTGAAGCCCTATCTCACCGCGGAAGGCACCCGCATCTTCGGCGGCTCGCGGCCGAAGAGTGAGGCGGACGAGCCGCAGTGATCATGTTGAGCAGCGACAGCTTGCTCGCAGAGCGCTGGTAGCGCTGCCTTGCAGCCGCGCTGCAAAGCCGACTAGAATGTCGCCATTGACAAGAGCGCCCGAAATCATGGGCGCCGCTGGGAGGCATTGATGTCCAAGATTACGCGCCGCACCTTTGCGGCTTCATCTGCCGCAGTCGCGGCATCCGCCGCATTCGGCCTCACACCCGCACTTGCGCAAGCCTACCCGGCGCGGCCCGTCACCGTGATCGTGCCCTGGGGCGCGGGCGGCGGTACCGACGCGACTGCGCGCATTGTCGCGGCGCTTCTGGAGAAGGATCTCGGCCAGCCCTTCAACGTGGTCAATCGCACCGGCGGCTCCGGCGTCGTCGGCCATACCGCGATCGCGACCGCGCAGCCTGATGGCTACACCATCGGCATGCTCACGGTCGAAATCTCGATGATGCACTGGCAAGGGCTGACCGAGCTGGCGCCGAAGAGCTACACCCCGCTGGCGCTGATGAACGAAGATCCCCCGGGCATCCAGGTCTCCTCCTCCTCGCCTTACAAGACGGTGAAGGAACTCGCGGAAGCTATCAAGGCGGCCCCTCCCGGCAAGTTCAAGGCCTCCGGCACCGGCCAGGGCGGCATCTGGCATCTCGCGCTGGTCGGCTGGATGCAGGCGATGGGCCTGCCCGCCAACCAGGTCGCCTGGGTGCCGTCGAACGGCGCCGCCCCTGCGATGCAGGACCTCGCCGCCGGCGGCCTCGACCTCACCACCTGCTCGGTGCCGGAAGCCCGCGCCATCATCGAGGCCGGCAAGGCCCGGAGCCTTGCCATCATGGCCCCGGCGCGCAATCCGATCTTCAAGGACGTGCCGACGCTGAAGGAGGCGATGGGCATCGACTACGCGACCGGCGCCTGGCGCGGCATCGCCGGGCCGAAGAACCTGCCGCCGGAGATCGCAACCAAGCTCACCGCGGCGCTGCAGAAGGTCTACGACTCCGCCGAATTCAAGGACTTCATGAGCAATCGCGGCTTCGGCACCGTGTGGGGCGATGCCGGCCAGTTCGCAAGCTTCATGGACAAGGGGGACGCCCAGATGGGCGAAGCGATGAAGGCGGCGGGTCTGAGCAAGGCGTGATTTGTCACCTCTGCCCGCTTGCGGGGAGAGGTCGAATTGAGCACAGCGCAAATTCGGGTGAGGACGAGGCTCCGCGAGTCCAGCTTTCACCGCCATCGTGGGCGCAGCCCCTCACCCCAATCCTCTCCCCGTAAGAACGGGGCGAGGGAGAAGAAATCTCATAGGATTCTCCCATGCGCCTTCCCGACTCCGTCACGGGATCGTTTCTCGTCGTGCTCGGCACAGCAGCCGCCTATGGCGGCTGGCTGCTGCCGCCGGTGCCCGGGCAGCCGGTCGGTCCCAACGTATTTCCGCTCGTGATCGGCATTGGGCTTGCGCTGTGCGGGCTCGCGATCGTGTTCGGGATCGGCCACACCTTCGAGGAGGCGGAAGAGCTGATCCCGCTCGAGGATGGCCAGGCAGCGGCTGCCCCGCCGCCGCAGGGAAAGTTGTACGGCCTGCGCGCGCTGCTGCCCCCGGCGCTGCTTCTGTTCTACGTGGTCGCGGCCGACCGCCTCGGCTTCATCGTCACCGCGGCGATCATGGTCTACGTCACCTCGACCGCGTTGGGGGCGAAGTGGAAGCTGGCGCTGCCGCTCGCAGCGCTGGCGCCGTTCGCCATCCACCTGATCTTCGGCAAGCTGCTGCGCGTGCCGCTTGCCCTGGTGATCCCATGCTGAAAACCCTGATTGAAGCGTTCGCACTGATCTCCACCTGGGAGGTCATCATCGCGATGTTCGCAGCCTCGGTGTACGGACTCGTGATCGGCTCGCTGCCAGGCCTGTCGGCGACGATGGCAACCGCCCTGCTCGTCCCCGTCACCTTCTACCTCTCGCCGATCGCGGCGATCGCGACCATCGTCGCCGCGTCCTCGATGGCGATCTTCTCCGGCGACATTCCCGGCGCGCTGCTGCGCATCCCGGGAACGCCCGCCTCCGCCGCCTATGCAGACGAGGCCTACGCCATGACCCGCAAGGGACAGGCCGAGCTGGCGCTCGGGGCCGGCGTGTGGTTCTCGGCCGTCGGCGGCATCGCCGGCGTGCTGTCGCTGATGATCCTGGCGCCGCCGCTGGCCGAGATCGCGCTGTCGTTTTCGACCTTCGAGTATTTCTGGCTGGCGCTGCTCGGCCTGATGTGCGCGACGCTGGTGGCGCGCTCCTCGCCGGTAAAGGCAATCGCCGGCATGTTCCTCGGCCTGCTGGTCTCCTGCGTCGGCATCGAGAATCCCGGCGGCGTGCCGCGCTTCACCTTCGGCCTCACCGATCTGTTCGGCGGCATCGAGCCGATCCCCGCGCTGGTGGGCGTGTTCGCGGTGGCCCAAGTGATGCGCGCGATGCTGACCCCCGAGCCTCCGCCGCTGCCGCGGCGCAAATTCGGAAGCATCATGGCCGGCCAGTGGAAGCTGACCAAGAAATACCATTGGCAGATGACGCGCGGAAACATCGTCGGCATCATCATCGGCGTGCTGCCTGGCGCCGGCGCCGATATGGCCGCCTGGGTGTCCTACGCGATGTCGAAGCGCTTCTCCAAGGAACCGGAGAAATTCGGCACCGGCCATGTCGAGGGCCTGGTCGAGGCCGGCGCCAGCAACAATGCCAGCATCGCCTCGGGCTGGGTGCCATCATTGCTGTTCGGCATCCCCGGCGACACCATCGCCGCGATCGCAATCGGCGTGCTCTACATGAAGGGGCTGAACCCGGGACCGACGCTGTTCACCGAGAAAGCGTCGAGCATGTACGCGATCTATCTGATGTTCATCATCGCCAACATTTTGATGATCCCGCTCGGCATCGCCATGATCCGGGTTGCAGCCTACATCCTGCTGGCACCGCGCTCCGCTATCATGCCGATCATCATGCTGTGCTGCGCGGTCGGCTCGTTCGCGATCGGCAACAACATGTTCGGCGTCGTCACCGTCGCCGCCTTCGGCGTGATCGGCTATGTGATGGAAGCAAACGGCTATCCCGTCGCGGCGATGGTGCTCGGCATCGTCATGGGCACCATGGTCGAGCAGGCTTTCGTCACCTCGCTGATCAAGTCGGACGGCAGCATTTTGCCGTTTTTCGAACGCCCGGTCGCTGCGATCCTCGCCGCCATGGCGATCGGGGCGCTGCTGTGGCCGGTGATGGTCTGGGCGTGGCGGAAGGTGAAACCGGTGCGGACGGGGGTGGCGGCGACATCCCGGTGATATCGGGCGGGCGGCCCTCGCCTGCCCCGCGGGGGCGTTGTAAAGCAGGGCATGGTTGAGAAGAAGCCTTCACTGGACATCAAATCCCTCGCCCACGACCTCCGCGCCGGCAGCCGCGCGGCGCTGGCGCGGGCCATCACGCTGGTCGAGAGCCGGCGCAGCGATCATCAGGCGCTGGCGCGCGAGCTGGTGCAGATGCTCTTGTCCGATACCGGCAGGGCGGTCCGCGTCGGCATCACCGGCTCGCCCGGCGTCGGCAAGTCCACCACCATCGACGCGCTCGGCACCCATCTCATCGAGCAAGGCCACAAGGTCGCGGTGCTCGCGGTCGATCCGTCGTCGGCGCGGAGCGGCGGCTCGATCCTCGGCGACAAGACGCGGATGGCCCGCCTGTCGGCCTCCGACGACGCCTTCATCCGGCCCTCGCCGGCCTCGGGCACGCTCGGCGGCGTCGCGGCCAAGACACGCGAGGCGATGCTGCTGTGCGAGGCGGCCGGCTTCGACGTCGTGCTGGTGGAAACGGTCGGCATCGGCCAGTCCGAGACCGCGGTCTGCGACATGACCGATTTCTTCCTGGCCTTGATGCTGCCGGGCGGCGGCGACGAATTGCAGGGCATCAAGAAGGGCCTGGTGGAGCTCGCCGACATGATCGCGATCAACAAGGCCGACGGCGACAATCTCAAGCGCGCCAACATCACCGCCGCCGATTATCGCGGCGCGCTGCATATCCTGACGCCACGCTCCGAGCACTGGCATCCGCCGGTCGAGACCTATTCGGCGCTGACCGGGGACGGCATCGCGAAGATCTGGCAGAAAGTCCTCGATCACCGCAAGGCGATGAATGCATCCGGCGACTTCGCCGCACGGCGGCGTGAGCAGCAGGTGAAATGGATGTGGTCGATGCTGGAGCAGCGCATGCTGGCACGGTTGCGCAGCGAGGCGTCGGTGCGGACCAAGGTCCGGAAGATCGAGACTGAGGTCGCCGACGGCCATCTCACGCCGGCGCTCGCCGCCGAAAAGATCCTGGAGTTGCTGCAATGAGCGCCAAGCTCCGCATTCTCCTCACCGGCTTCGGCCCGTTTCCCGGCGCGCCCTACAATCCGACCCAGCCACTGGTCGCCCGGCTGGCGCAATTGCGCCGACCCGCACTCGACGATGCCGCGATCTCCAGCCACATCTTCCCGGTCACCTATGCTGCGGTAGACCGGCAATTGCCGGAGGTGCTCGCGAAAGAGAAGCCGGATGCGCTGCTGATGTTCGGCCTCGCCGCACGCACACCCTATCTGCGCATCGAGAGCCGCGCGCGCAACGCCGTCACCATGCTCTGGCCCGATGCCGCCAACACCCGCTCGAGCAAGCGCGGCATCGCCGGCAATGCGGACGCGATAACGTTCGGCCCGCACACCGCAAGGCTGCTGCGCGCCGCGCGCCTCACCGGCATCGACGCGCGCCCCTCGCGCGATGCCGGCGCCTATCTCTGCAATTACCTGAGCTGGCGCGCGATCGAAAACGTCAGGGCCGGCGGGCCGCAGCTTGCGGCGTTCATCCATATTCCCCTGCTCGCGCGCAGTGGCGCCGTGCGCCGCAAGGGCGCGCCGCGGATCACGCTGGAGGAACTGGTGGACGCCGGGGAAGCGATGCTGATGGAGATGGTACAGCTGGCACGGAAGGCTCGGAACACGACTGCGTAAACATTTAACCCTACCGTGAACTATCCTCATGGCCCCAGCCGCGCGGTCCCGTTTTTGCGCTACCTAACCGCTGCGGGCCCCCGCGTCCGCCGGAGGACGCATCCATGGACCTCAATCGCCGCCATCTCATCGGAGCATCGACCGCAGGCATCGCCGGCGCGCTCGCGATACCAGCCGACGCCGCGCGCGCAGCGCCGCTGACGTCGCTGCTCGGCCGCGATGCCACGCAATATGGCGTGCGGCCCGGCAGCAGCGAGGATCAGACCCGCGCGCTCCAGCGTGCGATCGACGAGGCCGCGCGGGCGCAGATGCCGCTGGCGCTGCCACCCGGCATCTACCGCACGGGACTGCTGCGTCTGCCAAATGGCGCGCAACTGATCGGCGTGCGCGGCGCGACAAAATTCGTTTTCACCGGCGGGGCGTCGGCGATCCAGAGCGACGGCTCTGATGCAATCGGCATTTCCGGCATCACCTTTGACGGCAGCGGCATTCCGCTGCCGACGCGACGCGGGCTGATCCAGATCCTCGGCGGACGCGACGTCCACATCACCGATTGCGCGATCACCGGCTCCGGTGGCAGCGGCATCTGGCTCGAGCAGGTCTCCGGCGACATCTCGGGCAACATCTTTACCAACATCGCGGTGACGGCAGTGGTGTCGTTCGACGCCAGGGGTCTCAGCGTCTCCCACAACACCATCACCGGCACCAACGACAACGGCATCGAGATCCTGCGCTCGGTCATCGGCGATGACGGCACGCTGGTCACCGATAACCGCATCGAGGACATCAAGGCCGGCCCCGGCGGCTCCGGCCAGTACGGCAACGCCATCAACGCGTTCCGCGCCGGCAACGTCATCGTGCGTGGCAATCGCATCAAAAATTGCGATTACTCCGCCGTGCGCGGCAACTCGGCCTCGAACATCCACATCACCGGCAACAGCGTCAGCGATGTGCGCGAGGTCGCGCTCTATTCGGAATTCGCTTTCGAGGCCGCGGTGATCGCCAACAACATCGTGGACGGCGCCGCCGTCGGCGTCTCCGTCTGCAATTTCAACGAAGGCGGCCGCATCGCCGTGGTCCAGGGCAACATCATCCGCAATCTGATCCCGAAGCGGCCGATCGGCACCGCGCCGGATGACGATGCCGGCATCGGCATCTACATCGAGGCGGATTCATCAGTCACCGGCAACGTGATCGAGAACGCGCCGTCCTACGGCATCGTCGCCGGCTGGGGCAAATATCTCCGCGACGTCGCCATCACGGGCAACGTGATCCGCAAGGCACTGGCAGGCGTCGGCGTGTCCGTCGTGCCCGGCGCCGGCACCGCGCTCGTCAACAACAACATGATCTCGGAAACCCCGCGCGGCGCCGTGGTCGGGCTCGATCACGCGCGCGCCGTAACGTCCGACCTGTCGGCGGACGGCGCTCAGCGGTTTGCGCAATTGGTCGTCGGCGGGAATGCGGTGCGGCGGTAGCTGCGGCTCCTCGCCTCTGGCTCTCGAACGCTAGAACGCGTTCCGCAGCAGCGGGTACTTCGCTTCGAGGCCGTCGAGGCTGAAGGTGAACTCAACCAGACGTTCGGGGGCTGCGACAATTTCGGCTGCCGGCGGAGAGAACTGCGGCAGAAGCGCCGCCATCGCAGCCAGCGCCTTGGGCGCTGCCGGCACCTTGGGCCCCGTCATCGTGACGGGCGCGGTGGGCGGCGCCATGGCAGCCGGCACTCTGAGCGGTGCCATTGGGGCAGGCGCGGCGACCGGCGCGGTCGGGGCTTCGGTGATTTCGGCGAGAACGCCCGGCTTCGGATCGAGCCTGACCGGGACGGCGGTCTCCGGGGCGATGTGCACGGCCTTCGGTTGCACGGTCTGCGCCTGGGGCTCGCGCGGAAACATGCGGGGCATAGTCGCCGGCGACCAGCCGAATGCGGGCGACACGCTCGCGGCCGCCGTGGCGACATCAGCGCCGGTGGCAAGCGCGCGCCAGGTCTGGACGGCGAGCTTCGCTTCCTGAATGTTTTCGAGAAATGCGATCTCGGAATGATAGCGGCGCCAGCGCCCGGTCTCGAACATCTCGGAGAGATGCACCAGCCGCTGCTCGGCGAGAGCGCACCAGCGTGCCGCAACGTCGCGGCCAATAGCAACGTCGCGAATAGCCTCTTGGCGATGTGTCATAAATCAGCCCGTCAGGAGAAAATACGGACGCGACGCAACGCACACGAATCAATTTAGACGCGACGTGAATATTTTGTGGAAAAGTTTTGACTTGTCCAGCAGCGACGATGTTTTCGTCGCCAAACTCCGTAGTCGTGCGGAGATTCAAGGGGTTTTGGAGTCAAGCTTCGCGCAAGCATAGCGCGCTTGCGGCGTGCCGGCGGAGCGGTAGCGTTGAGTGAGCTACGACCTCTCAACCGGAAGCTGATCTCGCGTGGGGCTTCGAGGAATTGGACGTCCAAAAAGAAAAGACCCGTCCGGGGGGACAACCGGACGGGTCGAGCCATATGGGCGCTTGGGGTGGATGGGCGCTCGCGCCTAATATGACTTATGGGGAGGGATAACCGCTCCCACATAATTTGGTCGTGGCAGCGGGCCGAACGTTCAACGCGGCGTTTGATTTTTCGACCTTCGCGCCGCGCGCAAAGTTGTCGCAGCCGCTATCGCGTCGTCGGCTTATCCGCTTGAGAAACCGTGGCTTTATCCTCGGTGCTCGACAACGAAGGTTGCTCTAATGCGCGGATGCCAGGCTCGTCGCGACGCTTCTCGATATCTTCACGTTTTGTTGTACCGGACGCGGCCGCGACCGGCGTCGCGCCGGCGGCGGGAACGGCCATGACCGCGGCAAACGCGTCGGCCTCGCCATCGCCGAACAGATCGTCACGCCCGGGTGAACCGAGGTCGCGCGCCGTCTTCGCCAGCGTCGTGCGCAGCGCTTCCGGCTTCAAGGCGTAGTTGCGCTCGAGCAGCAGCGCCGCGACGCCGGAGACATAGGCAGCCGAGAACGAGGTGCCCGACGTCATCTGGTATTTGCCGTCAGGCGCCGGCAGGAAGATATCGACGCCGGGGGCCGCGACCGCGATGTAGTTGCCGCGGTTGGAGGCGGTGAACAGCCTGTCCTGCTGGTCGGTCGCACTCACCGCGATCACGTTGGGATTGGCGGCCGGATAGAGTGGCGGCGACTTCGCGCCAGCATTGCCGGCGGCCGCGATCAGCACCAGGCCACGCGCGGCCGTCGCCGCGATGGCCCGCTCGATCACCGCGTCTTTGGGACCAGCAAAGCTCATGTTGACGATCTGGGCGCCATGCTCGGCGGCATAGTTCAGCGAGCGCAGGATGACGTAGGACGAGCTCTCGGCCCCGCCGGTGGTGCCGCCGAAGGCGCGGATCGCGATGAGGCGCGCCTCGGGCGCGCTGCCCATCAGCTTGGCATGGGCCACGATGGCGCCGGCAATGCCGGTGCCGTGAATGTGCGGGCCCTCGGCGCTGCCAAGCGCATCGAAATTGTCGGCAATGGAATTGGCAAGTTCCGGATGTTGGACGTCGATGCCGGAGTCGATCACGGCGACCGTCACATTGGCGCCATGCGCGAGAGTATGTGCCTGCGGCAGGCGGAGCTTGGCCAGCGCATATTGCGCGGGATCTCCCTCGGTCGGCACCGACGATTTCTGGTCCTGAAGCAGGTAGCGGAAGTTCTGCTGGACCGAACGCACGCTGCCGTCGGCCGCGAATTCACGCCGCACCGTCGCGGAGGGCCGGCCGTCGGTGATGCGGAACAGTCCGAACGTCGCCCCGATCAGCGGAAAATTCTCGGAGGACACGCGCGTCAGGCCATGGCGACGCGCAAGCTCGTCGGCTTGGCTCAACGACAGCCCGCCGTCGATCTCGGCGACAAATTCGCCGGCAAAGGTGCGCAAATCCGCGGCGACGGGCGTGTTGTTGCCGCGCCCCTTTCCGGCGGTCTTCTTGCCCGATTTGCCCGAGCCATCGCCGCCTGCGTTCTGCTGCGCCAGGCATTCGCCGGCGGCGTCGCGATCGGGCGCGGTACAGGCGGGATAGAGGCTCGGGGAGTAGCGCGCATAGGGCAGCACCGGCGTCGGCCCCGTCCGCGCCGAAATCCTCGTCGTCACAATCGGACCGGGACCGCGGCCGACGGCCGCCGCTCTGGCGGCAACACCGGGACTGACGCGTGCGGCGATGCCAGGAGAAATCGTCGGCATTCGAGAGGGGACGCTGATCGTCGGCGTGCGCATGATCGCCTGCGCGTGCGCAACCTCGACGCCGAGACAGGCGGCGAGCAGAAGCGCGGCTGCGACCGACGAAGCGCAGGCCCCGGCTCTTACTCCACTTTCAAACTTGCGCGTCATTGGTTGGAAGCGCCTTACGGCGCTGCGACGGCGAGGTTGACGAACTTCTCGCGCTGCATCTTGCCGAGCAGCGAGGTGAGTTCGTCACGGCTCATCGCCTTGTCGAACTGGAGGCGGAACATACCGCCCTTGGCATCACCGATGATCGAAGCCTGGTAGCCGTCGAGCAATGCCGTGATATCGGCGACGCGCGCCTCGGGCGTGAAGCGTACCAGCGCGCGCGCTGGCGGGACGGTCGTGCCGAGGTCGCGGGTGATCGGAGCGCTGGTCGAGAGCGAAGCAGTCTGGAAGGTCGCAGTCTGGGTCTTCGTCAACACGGCGCCGATGATTCCGGCCTGCAGCACGAGCGCGATGGCGCCAAGGCTCGCCGACCAGGCCAGAGTGCGCGGCGACAGGCTCGCAAAGAAGGTGGCGATGCGCGCCGACAGCGGCAGCGAACCGGCCGCCCGCGCAGGCTCAGCGTCGATCGCGGCGAACAGCTTCTGCATCGCACGCGCCGACGGAGCCCCCAGGCTCTCGTTCAGATGGATGGTCTCTTCATACTCGCCGCGGATCGCGGCATATTGCTTCGCGAGCTCGGGATCGCGCGCCAGCGCCTCGTCGACGCGGCGCGCATCGCGCGGGTTCAGCGTGCCGGCGGCGTGCCACGGCAGCAGCAGTTCAATTTCACCGGGCTCTTGCTCCAGCATCTTCTTGCTCAAAGCCATCATGGCCAGCCTCGCTCAATGCCGGCTGCTTTCAGCAGTTCGGCCAATTTCTTGCGCGCATAGAACAAGCGCGTCTTCACAGTGTTCTCCGGGATGCCAACGATTTCGGCCACTTCTTCCACGGACTTCTCGTGGTAGTAGACGAGATCGACGATCTCCCGATGGTCCGGCGAGAGGCCCGTCAGACACTCCCGCAACGCTTCACTGGTATCCTTCTTCTGCACCGCCGTTTCCGGATTGTCGGACGTATCCTCGATCGCGTTCGCGGCGTCGTCGTCCAACTCAAAATCCTTCCTGCGCCGAAGCGCAGACAGGGCCTTGAATCGGGTAATGGCCAGCAGCCAGGTGGAAACGGCGGATCGGCCCTCGAATTTGCCGGCTTGACGCCAGACGTCGAGAAACACCTCGCTGATGAGGTCTTCCGCCGCCTGCTCGTCCCGCACGAGCCGGAGGCCGAACCGATACACCCTGACATGGTGCCGCCCGTACAGCACCTGCATGGCGAGCCGGTCACCTTGAGCGATCCTGGCGATCAGGATCTCGTCCGAAGCCGCTTGTGTCACGCTCAAAGACCGTCTCGCAAGGTTGGTCGGGTCGATGCGGCAGACGGTTCGACGGGAGGGGTAAAATTGTTCAGCCTACCGCAGTCATACGGGAGGCTGTGTGATCTACCACACATACGCGAAATTTCCTGTTGCCACCCGCGGCTGGGCGCCTCGCTCAAGAACGGTAACATAGTAATGAACCACTTTCCTGAGCAATGCCGTCCCAGTAGAGACGGCCCGACGTGCATGGAACCTTAGCAGCCTAGCACGACATATGTCTTCCGAAGCCCTGCTTTGGCTCGACCTCGTCGCACACGATGCCTAATCGCCGGCAAATTCCTGGAGCGATCGACGTCCCCTGCTGCCGCGCTGCACAGCGTGGATTCGGTTTCGAAGGATACCAAACCTAAAGGCTTGCGACGTAGATTTTTGAGCTGACATCCACCACTGGCGGGACCATGAGCACGGCTGCGACGTCCTTTCCCGAGAGGAATGCCGCTGAGGCCGCGGATCTCGCCTTGACGACCGAGGCAGCGGCACCCGAGGTCCTGGCACGCCGGATCCGGCAGCGGCGCCAGATGTATGTCGGCCAGGTGGCGAGCTATTCGCTCGGCGCCTCCGTCCTGCTGCTCTACGCCTTTGACGGCGTGATCTCCATGGGCGTTCCGTCGCTGTTCTGGCTCAGCGGCCTACTGATCATCGGTACCTTCACCGTGCTATCGGAAGCGGGCTTCGGCGACCGGTTCGAGGATCATTACCTCACCGTCTTCCAGATCTCGGCGCATATGACGCTGCAGCTGCTGTTCCTGCTCGCGGTGCCGACAGTCGGAGTCGCGTTCCTGGCCGTGCTGTTTCTGATCTTCGCCTTCGGCACGCTTCGTATGACATCGAGCCAGGCAATGCTCACCTGGGGTCTCACCACTTGCGGGCTCGCGTTGGTCTTCCTCGCCTCGGACTTGCCAATCGGACTGCCGGTTACGACCCAGCTGCAACGGGCGGCATCGATGCTGTGCTTCGTGCTGGTGATCGGCCAGTGCGCCTTCCTCGGCCTGTTCGGCGCCACGTTGCGCAAGATCCTGTACCGGCGCAGCATCGAGCTGAAGGCCGCCTATCGGCGCATCGAGGAACTGGCGGAGCTCGACGAGCTCACCGGCTCCTACAACCGCCGCTGTATCATGCGGCTTCTCGACGCCGAGATCGAAAAATCGCGGCAGACGTCGACCCCTTGCGCGATCGCGCTGATCGATCTCGACTGGTTCAAGCGCATCAACGACGCCCATGGCCATCCCGTCGGCGACGAGGTGCTGCGCACCTTCGCGATCACCATTTTCGCCAACATCCGCCCGGCCGACTGCTTCGGACGCTACGGCGGCGAGGAATTCTTGCTGCTGCTGCCGGGGATGGACGGCGATGCGGCGTCACGCATGCTCGATCGGCTGCGCGGCATCGTCGCCGATCTGGACTGGAGCGCATTCTCCCCGGGCATGCGCGTGACCATTTCCGCGGGCGTCGTGACGCTACGCGACAACGATACTGCCGACACGTTTCTCGTGCGCGCCGATAGCGCGCTCTATTCCGCCAAGGCACAGGGGCGCAACCGCATTGCAACGAGCTGACCAATCCATTTTCTCCCGGCGCGACAGAAGCCGCGGCCGGGCCGAACGCTCCAGGACAGGGCAATGAGATCCAAAGCCGTAAAATCATCCGAGAGTCTGCTCGAGGAATTGCAAACTGCTCTCTCGCACGGCACCGTTGCGCACCGGGTCGAGACGTTGCGCCGCGTCACCGATCTGTTCGTGGGCAACGCGGTGGACTATTCCGACGACCACGTCCGCGTGTTCGACGACGTGTTCCAATGCCTGATCGAGCGGATCGAGACGTCCGCCAGGGCGCTGCTCGCCGACCGCCTCGCATCGATCGCGGCTGCGCCGCCGAAGATCATCCGCACACTCGCGCTCGACGAGGTGATCGAGGTTTCCGGCCCGGTACTGTCGAAATCCGAACGGCTGGACGAGGTGACCCTGATGGAGATCGCACGCACCAGGGGCCAGGCCCATCTCAAGGCGATCTCGCTGCGGCGGGTGCTGTCGGAAGCGCTGACCGACGTGCTGGTGACCCGCGGCAACGAGGATGTGGTGCAATCGACCGTCAGCAATCCGGGCGCGCAACTGTCCGAGGGAAGTCTCGCCGACCTCGTGACCCGCGCCGAACGTGACGACGACCTCGCCAGCTGCATCGGCCTGCGGGCCGACCTGCCCCGCCATCATTATTTGAAGCTGGTCGCGAAGGCCTCCTTGACCGTGCGCCGGAAGCTGGAGGCCGCGCATCCGGAGCTCGCGGACGACGTGTCCAGCGTGGTCCAGGAAGCGGCTCAGCGGATCCGCGCCGCCACCACGACCCGGCAGACCGAGATGGCGCGGGCGCTGGTGAGGTCGCTGCACGAGGACGGCCGCCTGACCGAGCTCCAGGTCGCCACCTTCGCAGAGCAGGGCAAGTTCGACGAAACCAATGCGGGGCTCGCGGCGCTTGCGGGCGTCGCAGTCGAGACCGCCGAGACCATGATGATCGAAAGCCGGGTCGAGGGCGTGATGATCCTCGCCAAGGTCGCGGCCATGCAATGGTCGAGCGTCCGCGCCATCATCGCCCTGCGCGAGAAGCTCTCAGGCGGCCCGCAGACCGACATGCTGACGCTGCGCGACGCTTACGAGGCGCTGCGCAGCTCGACCGCGCAGCAGGTGCTGCGCTTCCACCGCATGCAGCAGGGCGCGGCGCCGGTGGCGTGAAGCTGGCGAGCTAGTAGCGTAGGACCCTCGCCCCCACCAGCGCGCCAATTGCCGTCACCAACGCGGTGGCGAGCGTGTACCAGGTCGCGACGAACAGCGGCGAGTCATCGGTGCAGTGCGAGGCGTACAGCGTCGCGGCAAGGCCCGCCGACACCAGGCCGGCGAGCGCACCGGCGAGCGCGGGGTGCGACGGCGCACCGTGGCGCAGGCCGAACAGGGCCCCCGCAAGCAGCGGCAGCGACATCGCGGGGATTGCGAACAGGCACACCCTGGAATTCTTGCCCATCAAACGCATCGTCATCGGCATGGCCGGCGCCATCATCGCCTCGCTGCCGATCGCCACCGCGAGCAGCCCGACGGGCAGCAGCAGCAGCCAGCCCCAGCCACGCAGCAAAGCCTCGGGACGCGACAGATGCAGGCTGACGATGATTGCCGGGATCGCGAGCGACAGCGTGACCGCGAACTTCATGTCGAAGAACGGGTTGCGCATCGCGCTCATCACGTCGTGACGCACACCGAGAAAGGTGGCGAAGATCAGGATCGACAGCGGCGCGGCGACCAGCAGCGCCATGGTCAGCACCGCGCCGACGCGCGGCGTGCGATGGGCGTTGTCGGCCGCGAGCGAGCGAATGAGTTGATCGGTATCCATAACTAGTGGTCCCGCAGTTTGGCTGTCAGCGCCGCAAGTCCGCGATGCAGCGCGACCCGCACCGCGCCCTCGCTCATCGAATATTTCGCCGCCGTGTCCTTGATCGAGGTGCTGTCGACCGCGATCGACTGCAACACGTCGCGCTGGCGTTGCGGCAGCGTATTGAGCTGGCTGGCGACCTCGCCGGCCGAGACCGTCTCCTGCGGCGCCTCACCCGGCAGGATCTCGGCGAAATCGTCGATGTTGACGAAGATCCGCCTGCCCCGTCGCCGCAGCATGTCGATCAGCTTGTTGCGGCCGATCGCAAACAGCCACGGGGCGAAGGGGGCTTCGCTGTCCCAAGTGTGCCGCTTCAGATGCACCGCCAACAGAATCTCCTGCACGATATCCTCGGCCTGGTCGGGAGGCTGCCCGGCCCGCGCCAGGCCGCGCCTCGCGGCAGCGCGCAGCACAGGCGTGACCGCCTTCAACAGACGATGATACGCCGCGTCATCGCCTGCCATGGCCGACCGCATCAGGTCGGTCCACTCGTCCTCACGTCCGCGCACGCGCGCCCCTCACCATGCAATTCGGCCGTTCTTTCAGTTTGTTACGCCGGCGGCAGCATGATCACGAATTCGTGATCATGCTTGGCCACGCAACCGATACGGCCGTCAGGATCTGCGACGGCTCATAACACCGATCGGTCCCGTACGCACCCGCGGCCGGCCGCGACGGCCAGGGATTGCCGCGCTTTTGCCCGGTGTGGCCCGAAGATTCCCATTTTCTGCCCCGCTGTCGTCACGCGCCAGGGTCTCTGTTCGGTCCGGGACGGGCGGACTTGGGGAGATGTCAACATGATGAAAGCCAGCGGGCGCGCGGCCCTGATTCTCCTGGCCGGGCTTTTCGTGCTGTTCGGGGGCGTTGCACAGGCGGCGCCGAGTTCAGCCGCTAGCAGCAAGTCGGACAATGCGAGCAAACAGGCGGACGAGGTCAAGCCGAGCAAGCAGCGGCGTCACACGTCGCGCCACCGCGACAACACCAAGACGGCGCAGAAATCCGACGACAAGGCCGACAAGAAGGACGCCGCGGCAACGGCCGACGAGGCGAAGGCCGACACTCGTGAGGTCCCGGCCTCGAGCCAGATGCCGCCGGAAGTCGCCAACGCCAATGCGCAGCTCGCCGCCGCCGATACGCCGACCGCGGCTGCCGCCTCAGCAATGACCGGCCGGGCCAACGACAACGTCCAGGCCGCGGCCGATAATACCGCCGGCCCGAACCCCGATAGCCAGGTCGTCGCACCCGATCAGCTCAACGATATCGACCGCGCCCTGCAACAGGACAACGCGCCGGCGCAGAAGGCGGTGATTGCCGCAATCGACGCGCAGCCGCGTCCGGCACCGGTGATGGCAAGCAGCCAGCAGAGCTCGGCCTGGGACCAGAGCTCCCTGATCGGAAAGATCTTCATCGGCGTCGGCACGCTGCTGACGCTGGCCTCCGCCGCGCGCATGTTCATGGCGTGACTTTGGCTTGATTACGGCCTGATCGCCGGCCCGCGGGACCTCGTCCGGAACGCGCATCTCGCCGCGTGTTCCGGCCGTTCCTGCTCCGATGGCTTTAGCGCCTCTTGAAGCCCACCGCGCCAGCGGGCACATTGCCCGCTCAACCAAAAGCGTGGGTGGAGCATGAGCACGTTCGAACACATCATCGTCGAAAGCAAAGGCGCGGTCGGCATCATCAAGCTGAATCGGCCGAAGCTGCTCAACGCACTCTCCTTTGGCGTCTTCCGCGAGATCGCCGCGGCCGTCGACGATCTCGAAGCCGATGACGGCATCGGCTGCATCGTCGTGACCGGCAGCGAGAAGGCATTTGCCGCCGGCGCCGACATCAAGGAGATGCAGCCGAAAGGCTTCATCGACATGTTCTCGGAGGATTTTGCCGCGATCGGCGGCGATCGGGTCGCGCGCTGCCGCAAGCCGACGATCGCCGCGGTCGCGGGTTATGCCCTCGGCGGCGGCTGCGAGCTCGCGATGATGTGCGACTTCATCATCGCCGCCGACACCGCCAAATTTGGCCAACCCGAAATCACCCTCGGCACCATCCCCGGCATCGGCGGCACCCAGCGCCTGACCCGTGCGATCGGCAAGTCCAAGGCGATGGACCTTTGCCTCACCGGCCGCATGATGGATGCAGCCGAAGCCGAGCGCAGCGGCCTCGTCAGCCGCATCGTGCCGGCCGACAAGCTGATGGAAGAGGTGATGGCCGCGGCCGAGAAGATCGCCGCGATGTCACGGCCCGCGGTCGCGATGGCCAAGGAAGCGGTCAACCGCGCCTTCGAGACCACGCTCGCCGAGGGCATGAGCGTCGAGCGCAACCTGTTCCACTCGACCTTCGCGCTGGAGGACCGCTCCGAGGGAATGGCGGCGTTCATCGAGAAGCGGAAGCCGGTGAACAAGAACCGGTAAGGAGGCGAGCGGTCAGGCTGGTGTAAGACTCTGCCTTTCCCGCAGAATCCCTGTGATGTAGCTGCAACAAGCACGGAATACATGGGGGTTTCCCCCGCGGCAGTTTGCCTGCGGGACCTCGGCTGGTTAAACAGTTAAGAGAGCCGCCGTCGGCGGGGGCGGACAGCCAGGATTTGCGGATTACATGATTGGGCGTGCCGCCAGAGCTGGTCGCGTGATGGCGCGGCATCGATCGGGCGTGGCTCCTGTGCTCGCGACATGGACCACGCTTGCGCTCTGTTGCGCCCTGCCCTCCGCCGCACGGGCGGAAGTGCTGCCGGAGGCGCTCGCCAAGGCCTACCAGACCAACCCGCAGCTCAATGCCGAACGTGCGCGGCAGCGGGCCACCGACGAGAACGTGCCGCAGGCGCTCGCCGGCTACCGGCCACAGATCGTGGCAAGCCTCAGCGCCGGGCTGCAATCGGTGCGCAATCTGCTGCCCGACAACACCATCCAGACCGCCAATCTGAAGCCATGGATCATCGGCGTCACCGTGTCGCAGACCCTGTTCAACGGTTTCCGCACCGCCAACAACGTGCGCGCCGCCGAACTCCAGGTGCAGTCTGGCCGCGAGGCGCTGCGCAACGTCGGCCAGGGCGTGCTGCTCGACGCGGTCACCGCCTACACCAATGTCCTCGCCAACCAGTCGCTGGTCGAGGCGCAGCGCTCCAACGTCGCCTTCCTGCGCGAAACGCTCTCGGTCACCCAGCGGCGCCTCAACGCCGGCGACGTCACGCCGACCGACAGCGCTCAGGCCGAGGCGCGGCTCAACCGCGGACTTTCCGATCTCAACGCCGCCGAAGTCGCGCTGGCGGTGAGCCAGGCGATCTACGCGCAGGTGATCGGCAATGCGCCGTCGCAGCTTCGCGCCGCCGAAGTCGTCGACCGCTATCTGCCGAAGAGCCGCGAAGACGCGCTGACGATGGCGATCCGCCAGCACCCGGCGGTGATGGCGGCGGGCTTCGACGTTGATGTCGCCTCCACCAACATCCGCGTCGCCGAAGGCGCGCTGCTGCCGAGCGCCAGCGTCCAGGGCAGCGCCAGCAAGAGCCGCAACAACGACCCGACGCTCGGCACCTTCGCCGAAGATCAGGCCTCGATCGTCGCGAATGTCACCGTGCCGATCTACGACGGCGGCCAGGCCGCCGCACAGACCCGGCAGGCCAAGGAGATCACGGCGCAGAGCCGGCTCGTGCTCGACCAGGTGCGCAACCAGGCGCGCACGGCGGCGGTCAGCGCGTGGGTTGCCAACGAAGGCGCCAAGATTGCGGTCTCGGCCTCGGAGTCCGAAGTGAAGGCGGCGACCGTCGCGCTCCAGGGCGTGCAGCGCGAGGCCGCGGGTGGACAGCGCACGACGGTGGATGTGCTGAACTCGCAGGCCGATTTGATCCAGGCCAAGGCCCGCCTGATCGGCGCCAATCGCGACCGCGTAATCGCCTCCTACACGCTGCTCAGCGCCGTCGGCCATCTCGACGTCAAGACCTTGAGCCTGAACACGCCGGACTATCTGCCCGAGGTGCACTACCAGCAAGTCCGCGACGCCTGGCACGGTCTGCGCACGCCGTCCGGGCAGTAGCTTCAAATCGTCCGCCTTGGTGCCGATGAAAAGCCGCCGCATCCATCTGATGGGCGCCTCCGGCTCCGGCGTGACGACGATCGGTCGCGCGCTCGCCGGCAGGCTTGCGCTGCCGCATCACGACAGCGATGATTATTTCTGGCTGCCGACGGCGCCGCCCTACCAGACGACACGCCCTGCCGCCGAGCGTTTGCGCCTGATGCGCGAGATGTTTTTGCCGCGGCTCGATTGGGTGCTGAGCGGAACCGTCACCGGCTGGGGCGACGAGCTCGTCCCATTCTTCGATCTCGTCGTCTTTGTGACGACGCCGCGCGAGCTTCGCTTGCAGCGCCTGCGTGACCGCGAGGCTACGCATTTCGGAGCGGATGCCGCCGCACAGGGCGGCTGGCGTCATGAGGAGGCGGAGTCGTTCGTCGACTGGGCCTCGCACTACGAAGCCGGCGACCGCGACGGCCGCAGTCTCGCAAAAGATGAAGCGTGGCTCGCGAAGCTGCCTTGCCCGGTCGTGCGCGTCGACGGCTCACGCCCGCTTGCGGACCTCGTCGAGCAGCTATGCAGCGAAGCGCAGCGGCTGCCGGGCTGATGTGATACTGTCCCGACGCCACCGCCAAATAACAAAACGGGGAGAGAAACCATGCTCAGCCGACGCAGCGTCCTGCTTGCCTCCCTTGCCGCCGGAGTTGCCATGTCCAACAAAGCCCACGCACGTGCCGCGCAGCCCGCGACGCCAGTTAATTTCGACGTCCCGGCCCATGCCTGCGACTGTCACACCCACATCCATGGCGATGTCGAAAAATTTCCGTTCTTCGCGGGCCGCGTCTACACGCCGGAGCCGGCTTCGCCGGAGGAAATGGCCGCGTTGCACAAGGCGCTGCATATCGAGCGCGTTGTGATCGTGACGCCGAGTGTCTACGGCACCGATAACGCCTCCACCCTGTTCGGCATGAAGGCGCGTGGCGCGGCCGCGCGCGGGGTGGCCGTGATTGACGACAAAACGACCGAGGCCCAGCTCGATACCATGCAGGCGGACGGCTTTCGCGGTGTCCGCCTCAATCTCGCGACCGGCGGCGTCAACGACCCCAATGTCGGCCGGCCGCGTTTCACCGCCGCAGTCGAGCGCATGAAGGCGCGCGGCTGGCACGTGCAGCTCTACACCACGCTTCCGATGATCTCGGCGATCAAGGACCTCGTCGAGACGGCGCCAGTACCCGTTGTCTTCGACCATTTCGGCGGCCTCGAGGCCTCGCTTGGGCTGGAGCAGCCGGGATTTTCCGATCTGGTCGCGCTGGTGAAATCCGGCAAGGCCTATGTCAAGATTTCCGGCGCCTATCGCTCCTCCAAGCTCGCGCCCGACTATCAGGACATGGTGCCCTATGCCCGCGCACTGATCGCGGCGAATGCGGACCGCATCGTCTGGGGCACGGACTGGCCGCATCCGGATTCGAGCCGTGTCGAGGGACGCAAAGCCACCGACATCGCGCCGCTCTACCAGATCGACGACGGCCGCCTGCTCAACCAGCTTCCGGTGTGGGCGCCGGATGCGGATGTGCGCAAGAAGATCCTGGTCGACAACCCGGCGCAACTTTACGGATTCTGAGTCGCGCCAAGCGCAATTCGGTTCAACGACCGCGACACGGTTCCACAGTGAGGCGTGGAACTGTTGTCGCGAAGGCACAAACCCGTTGGACTCACACGAACGTGTTTGTGCTCTCGTTCGTTTCTCACCCTTCTGGTTGAGGCGGCGATTCTTTTTCAGGGCTACGCACACGCACAGATTTCATTTGTTCGTGCGGGTGCATGCCTTTATCGCATTATCTTGCCGCGCTTTTTTCCGGCATTGGAATTGGTTTTACCGTCGCCGCCCCCATCGGACCGATGGGCATGCTGTGCATTCAGCGCACATTGGCATCAGGCATGGCCACGGGCCTCGCGACCGGCTTCGGCGCCGCGACCGTGCATCTCACTTACAGCGCCCTCGCGGTTTTGGGCCTGGGCTCGCTTGCACAGCCCTGGGTCGAGGCCAATGCCGCCAGCTTCGGCATCGTCTCGGCGCTTACGCTGCTGTGGTTCGCGATCCGAACCCATCGCGGCTCGGTCGCACTCCAGGCGACCGACGACATCGACAACGTGCATCTGGCGCGCGCCTATCTCAGCGCCATCGCGCTTGGGTTCACCAATCCGCTGACCGTCATCCTGTTTCTGGCTGCGCTGCACGCCTTCTCTATGCAGGCCGCGGCAGCCCCGCTGATCGCCGGTGTCTTCGTCGGTTCCGCAATCTGGTGGACCGTGCTCAGCACGATCGTGGCAACGGCGCGGTCACGGCTGACGCCGCGCATGCTGTCGATGAGCAGTCGGTTGGCCAGCCTGATGCTGCTGGGCCTCGGCACCATGATGCTGGTGCGGATCGCGCAGCGGATGCTGTGATCGGCGGCGTCAGCGTGCGCGGCGGGAGAAGAAGGAGATCAACACCGGCAGCGTCACCAGGATCACGATCGGGGCGAGCATCATGCCTGTCACGACGACGACCGCGAGCGGCTTCTGCACCTGCGAGCCGATGCCTTCCGACAGCGCGGCCGGCAATAGGCCGATGCCGGCGACGACGCAGGTCATCAGCACCGGCCGAAGCTGCAATTCGCCGGTGCGTATCACCGCGCTCATGCGGTCCATGCCCTCTTCGATGAGCTGGTTGAACTGCGACAGGATGATGATGCCGTCCATCACGGCGATACCGAACAGCGCGATGAAGCCGATCGCCGCCGAGACACTGAAGGCGGTGCCGGTGATCAAAAGACCGAGCACGCCGCCGAAGATCGCCATCGGGATCACGCTCATGGCGAGCAGCGTGTCGGTCATCGAGCCGAAATTGAACCAGAGCAGGACGCCGATCAGCGCCAGCGAGATCGGCACCACGATCGACAATCGCCGGATCGCGTCCTGGAGATTGCCGAATTCTCCGACCCAGTCCATGTGCGCGCCGGGCGGCAGCTGCACCTGATCGGCGATCTTCTGCTGCGCCTCGCGGATGGCGCTACCGAGGTCGCGTTCACGCACCGAGAACTTGATCGGCAGATAGCGTTCCTGCTGCTCGCGATAAATGTAGGCCGCACCCGAGACGAGGCTGATGCTGGCGACCTCGCTCAGGGGGATCTGCGTGACGGTGCCGTTTGGTCCGGGCGCGCCGATCCGCAAATTCTGGATCGCCTCGGCGCTCCTGCGGAATTCCGGCGCGAGACGAACGATGATCGGAAAGTGGCGGTCGCTTCCCGCCTCGTAGATGTCTCCGGCGGTGTCGCCGCCGATCGCGACCTTGATGGTGGCGTTGATGTCACCCGGCGCGAGGCCGTAGCGCGCGGCCTTGGCACGGTTGATGTCGATCTGGATGGTCGGCTGCCCGAGTGAGGTGAACACCGCAAGATCGGTGACGCCCTGCACGGTTGACAGCACCGACTTGATCTTGTTGGCGGTGTCGGTCAGCGCCTGGAGGTCGCTGCCGAACAGCTTGATCGAGTTCTCGCCCTTCACGCCGGAGACGGCTTCGGAGACGTTGTCCTGGAGATATTGCGAGAAGTTGAACTCGACGCCGGGGAAGCGATCGTCAAGCTGCTTGAGCAGTTGCGCGGTCAGCTCTTCCTTGTCGCGGGTGCCGGGCCATTGGCTGGCGGGCTTGAGCGGCGCGAAGAACTCGGCGTTGAAGAAGCCGGCCGCGTCGGTGCCGTCATCGGGGCGGCCGTGCTGCGACACCACGGATTCCACTTCAGGCCGCGCGCGGATCACCTTGCGCATCTCGTTGACGTAGGAGTTGCCTTCCTGAAGCGAGATGGTCGGCGGCAGCGTGGCGCGGATCCAGAGATTGCCCTCCTCCAGCTTCGGCAGGAATTCGAGGCCAAGCAACCGGCTGAGCGCAACCGTCATCAGCACGAGGCCGAACGCGCCACCGAGCATGATGCCGCGGTTGGCGACCGCCCAATGCAGCACCGGCATGTAGATCCGATGCAGGATCAGCATCACCTTGGTCTCGGTCTCCCTGACATGCGCGGGCAGGATGATCGCGGACAGCGCCGGGGTGACGGTGAAGGTCGCAAGCAATCCACCGGCCAGCGCGTAGGCATAGGTGCGCGCCATCGGTCCGAAGATGTTGCCCTCGACGCCGGAGAGCGTGAACAGCGGCAGGAAGGCCGCGATGATGATCGCCGCGGCGAAGAAGATCGAACGGGAGACATCGGCCGCCGCGCTGAGGATGGCGTGGCTTTTCATGCCGAACAGCGTCTCGGACGACATCTGCTCGGATTCCGACATCGGCGTCGTCTGCGTCAGGCGCCGGAAGATCGCCTCCACCATGATGACGGTGGCATCGACGATCAGGCCGAAATCGATCGCACCGACCGACAGCAGGTTCGCCGATTCCCCGCGCAGCACCAGGATGATCACCGCGAAGAACAACGCGAACGGAATGGTGGCGCCGACGATCAGCGCACTGCGGAGATCGCCGAGAAAGATCCACTGCAGCAGCACGATCAAGAGAATGCCGACCACCATGTTATGCAGCACGGTGTGGGTGGTGAGCTCAATCAGGTCGCCGCGGTCGTAGATGCGTTCGATGCGCACGCCGGGCGGCAGGATGCTGGACTCGTTGATGGTTTGAACGAGCTGGTGGACGCGCTTGATGGTTGGCGAGCTCTGCTCGCCGCGGCGCATCAGGACGATGCCTTGCACGATGTCGTCGGACTCATCGAGGCCGGCAATGCCGAGACGTGGCTTCTGGCCGACGGTGACGGTGGCGACGTCCTTGACCAGCACCGGATTGCCATTGGTCTGCGAGACCATGGTGTTGGCGAGGTCGTCGATCGAGCGGATCAGGCCGACGCCACGCACCACGGCCGATTGCTGACCGATATTGACGGTGTTACCGCCGACATTGACGTTGGAATTGCCGACCGCCTGGAGCAATTGCGGCAGCGTCAGGCCGTTGGCGACCAGCTTGTTGAAGTCGACCTGGAGCTCGTAGGTCTTGCTCTTGCCGCCCCAGCCGGTGACGTCGATCACGCCGGGCACGGCACGGAAGCGCCGCTGGAGAATCCAGTCCTGGATGGTCTTGAGGTCGAGCACGCTGTAGTTCGGCGGACCGACGAGACGGTAGCGGAAAATTTCGCCAATCGGGCTGAGCGGCGAGATCTGCGGCTGCACGTTGCCGGGCAGCGGCGCGAGCTGCGCCAGGCGGTTCAAGACCTGCTGCAACGCCTCGTCATAGGTGTAGGCGAAAGAGAACTGCAGTTTGACGTCGGAGAGGCCGTAGAGCGAGATGGTGCGAATGGTCGTCACGTTCTTCAGACCCGCGACCTGGGTCTCGATCGGAATCGTGATATAGCGCTCGATCTCCTCCGCCGACAGGCCCGGACTCTGCGTCACGATGTCGACCATCGGCGGGGTCGGATCGGGATAAGCCTCGATGTTGAGCTGGTTGAACGCGATCAGGCCGCCGATGAGCACGGCGACGAACATCCCGACCATCAGGAAGCGCCGGTTGACGGCAAGGGCGACGAGGCGATCCATTCAGGTCTTCAGCTTGTCTTTTTTTCCCGGCCCGTCGGTCAGCTGCCGGACGCCGCGCGGTCGATGAACAGGCTGCCTTTGGTGACCACCTGCTCGCCGGGCTTCAGATTGCTGGTGACCTCGACGAGATTGCCATTGATGAGACCGATCTTGATCTCGCGCAGCTCGACCGACTTGTCCTCGCGTGCCACCCAGAGGCGGACCTTGTCGGCTTCGTAGATCAAGGCCTGCTTCGGTACAGCCGGCGCGGCGCGATCGCCGGACGAATAGATCGTGACGTTCGCGAACATCTCCGGCTTCAGCAGACCGTCCTTGTTGTCGATGGTGGCGCGGACCAGCAGGCGGCGGGTGTTCGGATCGATCGCGGCGGCGACGTAGTTGACCTTGGCGGTCAAGGGACGGCCCGGCAGCGCCATCACGTTGACGGTGATGTCCTGCCCGATGCACACGGCAGCCGCATCGCTCTCGCGCACGAAGGCGGTGAGCCAGACCGTGGAGAGGTCGCCGACGACGAAGACCGGATCGCTGGCGCCCGAATTGACGTACTGGCCGGGGCCGATCTTACGCTGCACGACCGTGCCCGCGATCGGCGAATAGATAGTGACTTCCGGATTGATGACGCCCTTGTCCTGGAACGCCTTGATGGTCTCGTCGGTGAAGCCGAGGATACGCAGCTTGTTGCGCGCGGCTTCCAGCGCCGTTGCCGATGAGCGCATGTCGTTCTGCGCCTGAACCTGGGTCGCTTCCGCCTGCTGATAGTCCTTCAGGGGGATGGCATGGCCCTCGTAGAGGTCCTTGGCGCGCTTGAACTGGATGTCGGCAAGATCGATCGCCGACTTCGCCTTGTTCTGCGAGCTCATCGCCGCAATGAAATCGTTCTGGGCCTGCACGGTGTCGGCGGCCTCGATCGTGAACAGCGGTTGACCTTGCTTCAGCACCTCGCCGGGCTTGGCGAGCAGCTTGGTCACCCGGCCCGCATAGGGCGAGAACACCGGCGTCGAACGGTCCTCGTCGACTGCGACCTTGCCCTCGGTGACATACTCGGCGCGGAAGGTCTTGGCCTTGACCGGCTCGATCGTCAGCGTCGCCCATTCCGACGGCGTCGGCGTGAAGTTCTGCGCATTCCTGCGCGACTGGCTGGAGATCTCGGAGTGGTTCTTCTCCTTCGCTCCCGCATGGAGGAAGCCGTAAGCCCCGGCACCGGCAAGAGCTAGTAAAACTACGGATGTAATTACCCGTTGTTTTGTAAGCACCTGCAATCGCTTGGTATTTTCAACTACCATGGGGCCCGGTCATGTCTGCGATGATACCAGCGGATGCCGGCGTCATCGGTCGCGCTAATAGTGCCGAATTGTGATTTCAAACAACCTAAAAAACGCCGCGCGCCTTTCGGTTTGCGTTAAAAATTTGCGACACGTCAGCTTCACGTCAGTTTGTCACCGGCCACTCTGCCGGATGACTGCCGAGCGGCATCGCCGGACGGCTCCATTGCGCCGGCGTCTTCGACAGCAGCGCTGAATGGCGCACCGCCTTCAACGTGCCGAAGCCAGATGGCATGCTCTCGATGAATGCAGCGTGTACGGCCTCGCCCGTAATATCCGGGGTATTCAGGCCATTTTCGAGCCGTCCGAGATTCCACAGCCAGCGCCCGGTCTGCGCCAGCGATACGCGCACGTGCCAGCTGCCGCCTTCGCGGGCCTGGCGGGCCTTGGCCATCATCGCGCCGAACGCCATCAGATAGCCGGTGGCGTGGTCGAGCATCTGCGCCGGCAATTCCTTCGGTCCATCGATGCCGGCAGCCTGTCCCTCGGCATGGTTGAAGCCGGTCGTGGTCTGCACGAGCGAATCGAAGCCGCGCCGCCCCGCCCAGGGACCGGCATGGCCATAGGCCGACAGCGTCACGTAGACGATGCCGGGATTGATTTTTGCCGCGTCCTCGGGCGTAAAGCCGAGAGCGGCGAGCGCGCGCGGGCGATAGCCTTGTGAGAAGATGTCGGCGTCCTTCAACAGCGCGCGCATCTGCGCTCTCCCCGCCTTGCTCTTCAGCTCGATGAAGGTGGTGAGCTTGCCGCGGCCGGTGTCGATGGTCAGCCACGGAATGGCCGGTAGTTCGGGGCCTGACACGAGCAGCACATCCGCGCCGTGCGCAGCGAGCGTGCGGCCGGCGATGGGTCCCGCGATGACGCGGGAGAGATCAAGCACGCGCAGGCCCGAGAGCGGGCGATCGCCTTTTGGCAATCGTTGCGGCCATGGCTTCGGCGGGGCCTCGCCAATCTTCTCGATCGAGACCAGCGGCAATTCGGCGAGCGCGCGGGCCTGCGGCAGCGCCGACCATTCGTCGTAGGAGCGCATCAGGGCAACGACGCCGCCCGCAGCGTAAGCCGCAGTCTCGAAATCCTCGCCCTTCCATTGCATCAATGCGGCCTGCACCTTCTCGCGCTCGGGTTCGCAGCCGAGCACCTTGCAGACGGCGTCGCGATGATGCGGGAAATTGGTGTGGCAGCGGACGAAGCGGTTGTCGCCGGTTCTGTAGACGCCGGCGATGGCATCCCAGGCGGGCGGCGGCGGCTTGTCGTCGACGCGCAAGTAGCGCTCGGAGCGGCATTCGGCGACGGCATGGCGCAGTTCGACGCTGACGTCCTGCGCTTCGCCGCTGCGCAATCTCCAGATTTCGGCGGCGGCAAGGCCGGCGGCGGCGATAGTCGTTTGGCCGGCAATTGCGACGCGAAACGAGGACGGGATCTGCGGCTCCTCGCCCGTCAGCCGCACGCGCGCGAGCGCGGCGGCGTCACCACCGGCGGAGGTCCAGATGCCACTGAGAATTTCGGTGGGGCTTTGCATGACCCTTCTCTCCCTTTAGTTTGCGACCATCGCATTAGCACACAAGGACATGCAATGGCCGCCATCGATCCTCTCACCGCAGGCGCCGTGTTCATCGCAACGGCGGCCACCGACGCGGTCTATGTCATGTTCACCTCGGCCGTGATCGCGCGCAAGCGCGTGCCCGCGGCGAACTGGAGCGCGGTCTGGTACATGCTCTCCTCCTATGCGGTGATCAGCTACACCGAAAACGCTTTCTATGTGGCTTTCGCGGCGATCGGCTCCTGGGCCGGCGCCTACGTCTCACTGACATTCCTGCACCGCCCGCCCGGCGGCCCGCCGGTGGGGGCGGCACCGGAGTGAGGGCCGCTGTTTCCACACGCCATTGCGAGCGAAGCGAAGCAATCCAGGCTGCGAGCGAAGCGAAGCAATCCAGAGTCTTTCCGCGGTGGCATTCCGGATTGCTTGGTCGCAAGAGCTCCTCGCAATGACGATGTGGAGGCTTTTGGGCGTCTCTCGAAACAGCTACACTCGCTGCGACCAACAAAAAAGGAAACCAAACAATGGATCTCGGTCTCAAGGGCAAGAACGCCGTCGTACTTGGCGGGACGCGCGGCATCGGGCGGGCGATTGCGGCGACGCTGGCCGGCGAAGGCAGCAATGTCGCGGTGTGTGCACGCAACGCGGACCAGGTTGCCGCCACCGTTACGGAGTTGAAGGCCAGCGGGATCCGCGCGACCGGCAGTCCGGTCGACGTCACGGACGGCGCGGCACTGAAATCCTGGATCGAGAATGCTGCAAAGGAGCTTGGCGGCATCGACATGCTGTTCTCCAACGCGGGCGCGATGGCGCAAGGCCATGATGCCGCATCGTGGGAACAGAATTTTCGGCTCGACCTGCTCGGCGCCGTGCATGCGTTCGACGCCGCGCGGCCGTTCCTCGAGGCCAGCGGTGCAAGCAGCGGCGATGCCGCTTTCGTGATCATCTCATCGATCTCCGCGGCGCAAGCGGATACGGCGAGCTCCTACGGCCCGATCAAGGCTGCGTTGATCCACATGTCCAAGGGGCTGGCACGGCAGTACGCGAAGAAGAAGATCCGCGTCAACGTGGTCTCGCCAGGCACGGTCTATTTCAAGGGCGGCGTCTGGAATACGATCGAGCAGAACATGCCCGAGCGCTACAATGATGCGATGAAGCGCAACCCCACCGGCCGCATGGCGACGCCGCAGGAGATCGCGAGCGCAGCGGTGTTTCTGGCGAGCCCGGTGTCGGGGTTCACCACGGGCTCCAATCTCGTCGTGGATGGGGCGATCTCGAACCGGGTGAATTTTTGAGGCCACGCTGTCATCGCCCGGCTGACCGGGCGATCCAGTATTCCGAGGCGACTGAATCGTGAAGCCGCGGCGTACTGGATACCCCGCCTCCGCGGGGTATGACGACTGAGAGTGAGGCGCGCGATCGCTTCAACAAA
>NZ_JADPIT010000032.1:514745-526354 GCF_023073035.1 Bradyrhizobium sp. 62 | reverse complement strand
ATTGCTTCGCTGCGCTCGCAATGACGGCATGGCGACATTCTGCGTGCCCATAGCCTCAATGAAAGTCCCTTGACGGCGGCAGGATGCGGACATTGCGGGGATGGCGAAGTTTTTGCGCGGGCGCATCGGTGTGGGCGCGGGGATCGTCGTTGAGCGGTTCGACCACGGTGGCGCCTGCCGGCACCGGATGCTTGCGGCCGAGGGCGTCGTTGGCGAGGCCGACCAGATCGTGCGAACGGTCGATCATCCGCTGGGCGATCAGATGCGTCACCTTTTCGGGGCTGCTCTGGATATAGCCTTCGACCAGGATGAGGCGTGCGCCCATCACCTCCTTCCGGTACTGCTCCATGATCTTCGGCCACACCACGACATTGGCGATGCCGGTTTCGTCCTCCAGTGTCATGAACACGACGCCGCTGGCGCTGCCCGGCCGCTGCCGTACCAGCACGACGCCGGCACAGCGGACACGGCGCCGCTCGTTGTCATGGTTGATGTCCTTGCAGGCGACGATGCGCTCGCGCGAAAACATCTCGCGCAAAAATTCCATCGGATGCCCCTTCAGCGATAACCGAATAGTCTGATAGTCCGCGACCACCTGTTCGGCCCGCGGCATCACCGGCAACGGCCTGGCATGCTCGTCCGGCTGCTCGCGTGCGGTGGCCACCTCGAACAGCGGCAGAGGCACATCGCCGGGCAGGCGCCGCACCTGCCACAGCGCCTCGCGGCGGTCGAGCCCGAGCGAGCGGAACACGTCGGCATCGGCGAGCAAGATCAGCGCGCGCTTAGGCAGACCGGTGTCGCGGGCGAAATCTTCCAGCGAGGTGAAGGGCCGGCGGTTGCGCGCGGCGACGATGCGGTCGGCCCAGTCGGGCGCTCTCTCCACACACTCATTCCGAGGCGCGCCTCTTTTCAGCCTTTCCTCATCCTCATCGAGCCAATGAAAACCGTCGATCTGGCGGAAGCCCAGGCGCACGGCGCAATATTTGTCACTTCTTTCTTCCAGCGTGTTCTGCGCAAAGCTGTAGGACACATCGATATCGCGCACCTCGACGCCGTTCTTGCGAGCGTCGCTGACGATCTGCGCCGGGGCGTAAAAGCCCATCGGCTGCGAGTTCAGGAGGCCGCAGCAGAATGCATCAGGGTGATAATGCTTCAGCCATGAGGAGATATAGACAAGCTGCGCGAAGCTTGCAGCATGGCTCTCCGGAAAACCGTAGCTGCCAAAACCCTTGATCTGTTCGAAACAGTTTCTGGCAAAATCCGGCGCATAACCGCGTGCGATCATGTTGCCGATCATCTTGTCTTCGAACTTGCCGATGGTGCCGACATTGCGGAACGTTGCCATCGCACGGCGCAGGCCGTTGGCCTCCTCGGCCGTGAACTTCGCGGCCTCGATCGCGATCCGCATCGCCTGCTCCTGGAACAGGGGCACGCCGAGGGTCTTGTGCAGCACTCTGTAAAGTTCGTCCTTGTCGCCATGCTCCGGTGACGGCGATGGATAGTTCACTTTTTCCAAGCCGTTCCGCCGCCGCAAATACGGATGCACCATGTCACCCTGGATCGGCCCCGGCCGTACGATCGCGACCTCGATGACGAGATCGTAGAAGGTCCGTGGCTTCAGCCGGGGCAGCATGTTCATCTGCGCGCGGCTCTCAACCTGGAATACGCCGAGCGACTCCCCGTCGCACAGCATGTCGTAGACTTTGGAATCATCCTGCGGGACGCTCGCCAGCATCCAGCGTTCGCCCTTGTGCTGCTCGATCAGATCAAAGCACTTGCGGATGCAGGTCAGCATGCCCAGCGCGAGCACGTCGACCTTCATCATGCTGAGCGCGTCGACATCGTCTTTGTCCCATTCGATGAAGGTGCGATCGTCCATCGCGGCATTGCCGATCGGCACATAGGTGTCGAGCCGGTCCTGCGTGAGCACATAGCCGCCGACATGCTGGGACAGATGACGGGGGAATTCGATCAGCTCGGTCGCGAGCTCGACTGCGAGGTTGATCATTGAATTTTGCGGATCGAGGCCGGCCTGCCTGACCTGCATGTCGTTGAGGCCCTTGCCCCAGCTTCCCCAGACGGTGTCGGCGAGGGCCGCGGTGACGTCCTCGGTCAGGCCCAGCGCCTTGCCGACGTCGCGGATGGCGCTGCGCGGGCGATAATGAATGACGGTGGCGATGATCGCGGCGCGATGGCGGCCGTAACGGCGATAGACATATTGCATCACCTCCTCGCGCCGCGAATGCTCGAAATCGACGTCGATGTCGGGCGGCTCCAGCCGCTCCTTGGAGATGAAGCGCTCGAACAGCAGATCGACCTTGGTCGGGTCGACCGAGGTGATGCCGAGCACGTAGCAGACCGCCGAATTCGCCGCCGATCCCCGCCCCTGGCACAAAATGTTCTGGCTGCGGGCGTAATGCACGATGTCGTGCACGGTGAGGAAGTAATGCGCGTATTTCAGATCGGCGATCAGTGCGAGTTCTTTCTTCAGGGTGGCGCGCAGCTTGTCGTCGATCTTGCCGCCGAAATATTTGTCGACACCGGCCCAGGTCAGATCCTCCAGATGCCCCTGCGCGGTCTTTCCCGGCGGCACCGGCTCATCCGGATACTGATATTTGAGCTGATCGAGCGAGAAGGTGATCTTGTCCGCAAAGCGCATGGTCTCCGCGATAGCTTCGGGGAAATCGCGGAACAGCCGCGCCATCTCCCTGGGCGTCTTCAGAAATCGCTCGGCATTGGCTTCCAGCTTCCGGCCGACCGCCTCGATCGTGGTTTTCTCCCGGATGCAGGTCAGCACGTCCTGGAGGGGACGGCGCGCGGGGTGGTGATAGAGCACCTCGTTGGTCGCAAGCAGCGGCACTTTTGCTTTTGCGGCGAGATCATCGAGCTGCGCGAGGCGGCGGCGGTCGTCGCCACGATAGACCAGGCTCGCCGCCAGCCACACGCCCTCGGCACGACTTGCCTTCAGCTTGGCGAGGATGTCCTGCGTCTGCGCCGCATCGAAGCGATGCGGCAGCGTCAGGATCAGGAGCTGGCCTTCGGAAAACGCAAGGAGATCGGCGAAGGTGAGATGGCACTCGCCCTTCGCAATCCGCGTGATACCGTCGCCGCGCTTGCCCCGGGTGAGAAGCTGGCACAGCCGGCCATAGGCGGCGCGATCACGCGGATAGACCAGGATATCGGGCGTGCCGTCGATGAAGACGATGCGGGTGCCAATCAAAAGCTTCGGCTTGTGCAGCACCTCGTCATTGTCGAGCTCCTTGTAGGCGCGCACCACGCCGGCGAGCGTGTTGTGATCGGCAATGCCGATCACGGGAATGCCGAGGATGCTGGCCTGGTGCACATAGGCACGCGGATCCGAGCCGCCGCGCAGGAAGGAGAAATTCGTGGTGATGCCGATCTCGGCATAAGCAGGCGTGTTCATGCGAAGAGACCGTGCACATACCAACCGGGAGGAGCGGGCTTGCCGTCGCCGTCGAAGCACTCCCCCTCGTAAAGACCGTCGCGAAAGATCCAGAAGCGCAAGCCTTCGGCATCCTCGATGCGGAAATAATCCCGCGTCAGTTGCTTGCCGTCCTGCCGCCACCATTCCATGGCGATGCGCTCGGGGCCTTCCACCCGCACCACCGCATGCTGCGCGCGGCGCCAGGTGAATTGATGCGGCGGCCCGTCGGGCACGGTCGCAAACGGCACATTGATCGGCTCAGGCTTGTCGAACAGCCGCAACGGACGCAGCGGCGGCTCAGTCTCGGTGCGCGCGGGCCATTCGGCCTGCATGGCCACGGCGAGATGATGCTGCGCCGGTGCGGCCAGCACCGCACATTCGGGGATATGGGTATCCTCAGGCAGATGCACGACGACGCGCTTTCCGCCGATGCGCGCGGCGATGCGGTCGATCAGCGCGGCAAGCTCGTCATTGTCGTGGACATGGGCGTCGAGATCGCGCTGCTCCTGCACCACGATCTCGGTGCGGCTTGCCGACAGCCGCACCATGTCAAAGCCGAAGCCGGGATCGAGGGGATCGGCGAGTGCATCGAGACGCTCGCGGAACAGCCGGTCGATGACTTTGCTTTGCGTCACGGGACGTCCGGTCTCGACCATAATCGCGCGCACCGCGCCGTCGGTGCGGAAGAAGGCTGCTTCCAGGCGGCGCGCGCCCTTGCCCTGCTTCTCCATCGACGCAATCAGCGTGTCCGCCAGGCGCGACAGCGTCATCGCGATCATGGTGTCGGTCGCGATCGGCTCGGCAAAGCGTTTCTCCACGATGTAGTCGGGCAGCGGCTTTCGCGGGCTGATCGGCGCATCGCCCTGCCCCAGCGCATGCGCGAGCAGCGTGGAGAACCGTGCGCCGAACCGCGCCGTGATTTCACTCGGCGTACGCGCGGCGACATCGCCGACCGTCTTCAGGCCGGCGCGGCGCAGGCCGATGCTGATGGCCTCACCCGCACCAAGCGCGGACACCGGAAACCGGCTGATTGCCGCCGCCTCCCCGCCATCGGCGACGATACTACCAGATGCCTGCCGCGTCAGCGTGCGCGCGCAGACCGAGGTGCCGGCGATCGCCGCGCTGACGGCAAAGCCCTGGCGATCGAGGGCACGGACAAGGGTTTGCAACAGCGCAGCCTCGCCGCCGAACAGATGCGCGCAGCCGGTGATGTCGAGGAACAGCCCGTGCGGCGGATCGAGTGCCACCAACGGCGTGAAACGATCGCACCAGTCGGCGATGTCGCCGATCGTCTTGGCATCGGCCACGGCATCGGCGTCGAACACCTTTAAATCAGGACACATCGCCCGGGCATTGGCCAGAGGCTGGCCGATATGCAGACCGAGGCGCTCGGCCGCCTCGTCCAGCGCATGGATCACCAGCGCGTTGCTGTCCTTGGCAACGACGATGCTGGGCGCATTATTTTCATGCAGTCCGACGTTGCCGAAGAACCGCTGGATCCGATCGATGGGCAGGCGCGGCAGCCACAGGCTGAGGATACGCCGACGATTCAGAGAACTGGCACTCATCACATTTCCATTCCATGATCCACCGGCCGCACGGGCCATGACGATTGCGCAGGAGCTCGGCATCGAAGCGCGGCGCCCCCCAAGCACTCCACATCGCGCCCGGCGGCGAATGCGCCGCGCGCAGCATCCATCTGGTCTCGGCGGTTGAGGGTAAAGGTTGCGCGGCCATCCGCAGCAACAGGCCGGTGACACCGGAAGATTGCGCAGCCAGCGTCAGCTTGCGGCTCGCCACCAGATCGAACTGCCTCGTCTCGCCCCAGAGCTCGAGCACGACGGCGCCCAGCGCGTCGCAGGCGAGCGCATCGGCCGACGTCCGCAGCGCACTCTCCACATCGGCGGCGCGCACCATCACCATGCGGCGCGGATCGAGACCGATCTCGGTGAGCCCGCTCATCGACAGCGCACCGGTTTCAATTTCTGAAAAATCCTGCCGCACCCACAGCAGCGGTTTTCGCGCCGTCACGCGCCCCGCAAGTCCGGTGACAAAGCCCGTCGCGGCCGCGCCCTGACGTCCCTCGCAAAATACCTCGTGGATTGCCGCGCGCGCGAGCCCGCCCTTTAGCGCGTTGTCGGCCTCGCGATGGCCGAGCGCGACACGGTCGCGATGATGCACGACCTCCGCCGTCTCGATGCGCTCGATCTGGCCGCGCAAGGCTGCAAGCGCGCTGATGCGTGCGCCGCTCATGGTCGCCGCTCCTTGAAGGGGTGATTGCCGTGGCTCTCAAAAAGAGAACCAACGGCTGGCTCAATTGTTCATGGTATGTTCTAATATAAAGCTAACGGCGCCTGGAGAGTCAATCGAATTGGCACTCTTCGGGATTCATGAGCTGAATCAAAGGGATTCCAATATGGACGTGCAACGCAAGCTGGAAATCCTGGCGGACGCCGCCAAGTACGACGCGTCCTGCGCCTCCAGCGGCACCGAGAGACGGGATTCCAGCGACGGCAAGGGCATGGGATCGACCGCGCCCGGCATGGGCATTTGCCATTCCTACGCGCCGGACGGCCGCTGCATCTCGCTGCTCAAGGTGCTGCTGACCAACGCCTGCAATTACGACTGCCTCTATTGCGTCAACCGCGCCTCCTCCAACGTGCCGCGTGCCCGCTTCACCATCGACGAAGTGGTCAAGCTGACGCTCGACTTCTACCGGCGCAATTACATCGAGGGACTGTTTCTCTCCTCCGGCATCATCCGCAACCCCGACTACACCATGGAGCAGGTGGTAAGCGTCGCGCGCAAACTGCGCGAGGAGCATCACTTCCGCGGCTACATCCATCTCAAAACGATCCCCGAGGCCGACGATGCATTGATCTCCGAGGCCGGCAAATATGCCGACCGTCTCTCCATCAACATCGAGATGCCGCAGGAGACGAGCCTGCAACAATTCGCGCCCGAGAAAGACGTGCGCGCGATCCGCCGCACCATGGGTCGGCTGCGGCTGAAGCTCGACGAGGCCGAGGAAAGCCGCAGCGCGAACACGAAAGCCAAGCCGCAGCGCTTCGCGCCGGCCGGCCAAAGCACGCAGATGATCGTCGGCGCCGACGCGGCCTCCGACCACACCATCCTCCACACCAGCGCCAATCTCTACGGTTCATACAGGCTGAGGCGCGTCTACTATTCCGCGTTCAGCCCGATCCCCGATGCCAGCCGCGCGCTGCCTCTGCGCGCGCCGCCCTTGCTGCGCGAGCACCGACTCTACCAGGCCGACTGGCTGATGCGGTTCTACGGTTTTGATGTCGGCGAGATCGTCGACGACAGTGCGATGCTGCCGCTCGACATCGATCCAAAACTCGCCTGGGCGCTACGTCACCGCGACCGTTTCCCGCTCGACGTCAACCGCGCCAGCCGCGAGGAATTGTTGCGCGTGCCGGGCTTCGGCACCAAGGCGGTCGAGCGCATCATCGCGGCGCGCCGCACGACCACCATCCGCGTCGCCGACCTCGCGCGGCTGCATGTGCCCCGCAACAAGGCGCTGCCGTTCATCGTCCTCAGCGACCACCGGCCCGCGCCGCACCGCCTCGACGAGGCACGGCTGATCGAACGGTTCAAGCCGAAGGCAACGCAACTGGGATTTGGCTTCTGATGCACTATATCACCCTCGAGAACGAAACCGATTTCGACGGCTGGCGCAAAGCCGCGCGTAGCCTCGTGCTTCACCAAATGAAACCGGCCGATGTCATCTGGGCCGTGCAGGGCGGCGAAGCGGAGCTGTTCGCGACGCCCTCGTCGTCTCCGCTGCCGGGGGCTGGCGATAGCACCTTCAACGTGCCTGCAAAATTCGTCGAGCTCGCCAAGGCCGCGATCCTCCATCGCGATCCCGAGCGTTTCGCGATCCTCTATCGCTTGCTGTTTCGGCTGAAGGACAATCACGATCTCATCGAGGTCGCGACCGATCCCGACGTCGCGCAAGTCATGGCCATGGCAAAGGCGGTCTACCGCGACGAACACAAGATGCACGCCTTCGTGCGCTTCCGCGAGATCGGCAGGGAACGCGAAGCACACTATGTCGCCTGGTTCGAGCCGGAGCATCATATCGTCGAGCTCGCCGCGCCGTTCTTCGCCCGGCGCTTTGCCGACATGCCCTGGTCGATCCTGACGCCGGATTTGTGCGCGCATTGGGATGGCCACGCGCTCTCGTTCACATCAGGCGTCAGCAAGAGCGAGGCGCCGAGCGAAGACCGGCTGGAGGAAACTTGGCGACGCTACTATGCCAGCATCTTCAATCCGGCCCGCCTGAAGGTGAAGGCGATGCAGGCCGAGATGCCGAAGAAATATTGGAGGAACCTGCCCGAGGCTTCGATCATTAAGCCCTTGATTGAGGACGCCGAGCGCATGACCGGCGCCATGATCGCCAATGCCGCAACCGATCCGCACAAGCCTCAAAAGCGGCCGGAGGCTCCGATGAAACGCAAGACCGCTGCCGACGATCTCGAAGCGCTCCGCGAGGAGGCCGCCCACTGCCGCGCCTGCCATCTCTACAAGGACGCCACCCAGACCGTGTTCGGCGAGGGTCCGAAGTCAGCCAATATCATGCTGGTCGGCGAGCAACCTGGCGACAAGGAAGACCTCGCGGGCCATCCCTTCGTCGGTCCGGCCGGCCAGATGCTCGACAAGGCACTGCAAGAGGCCGGCGTCGACCGCAAGAAGGTCTATGTCACTAACGCGGTGAAACACTTCAAATTCGTGCCGCGCGGCAAGATCCGCCTGCATCAGAAGCCGAATACGCCGGAGATAAAGGCCTGCCGGCAGTGGTACGAGCGGGAAGTCTCCGTCATCCAGCCCGATCTCATCGTTGCGATGGGCGCGACCGCCGCGCAGAGCGTGTTCGGCAAGATCACCCCTGTAGGCAAGACCCGCGGCCGGCTGATCGACCTTCCCGACGGTCACAAGGCGCTGGTGACGGTGCACCCGTCCTATCTGCTGCGGTTGCCCGATCCGGAAGCCAAGGCGCTGGAATATCAGCGCTTTGTCGAAGACCTGAAGATCGTCGCCGGTTTGCAGAAGAAAGCCGCGCGCGCCGCCTGAATACGGGCGGGAAAACCCCTTTCAGGTGCCGTCCTGTCATCCAGCCTTCAAATCCATCGGGGACAATAGCCCTTACAGAAAGTTAAGGGGCGTCCAGACATGACCGATGTTGCATTCGACCGCGCGGTAGCCGATCCCGCGCCGATCCAGCCGGCTTCGCGGCCAAATCTCGACAAGGGCTTCAATCCGCTGACACTGATCCTGTTCTTCGGCATTCTCGCCGCGGGCCTGCTCTATGTGGCCTACAGCATCTATTCGGATGTCGATGCGACCGGCACGCGGGTCACGAGCTACCTGCCCTATATCCTCCTTATCGTCGCCCTCCTGATCGCGCTCGGCTTCGAATTCGTGAACGGCTTCCACGACACCGCCAACGCGGTAGCGACCGTGATCTACACCCATTCGCTGCCGGCCGAGGTCGCGGTGATGTGGTCAGGCTTCTTCAACTTTCTCGGCGTGCTGCTCTCGTCTGGCGCCGTGGCCTTCGGCATTGTCTCGCTGCTGCCGGTCGAGCTGATCCTGCAGGTCGGCTCCAGCGCCGGTTTCGCGATGGTGTTCGCGCTGCTGATCGCCGCGATCCTTTGGAACCTCGGCACCTGGTATTTCGGCCTGCCGGCCTCCTCCTCGCATACGCTGATCGGCTCGATCATTGGCGTCGGCGTCGTGAACGCGCTGATGCGCGGACGCGACGGCACCTCGGGCGTGGACTGGGGCAAGGCCACGGAGATCGGCTATGCGCTTCTGCTGTCGCCGCTGGTCGGCTTCGTGTGCGCCGCCGGCCTGCTGCTGTTGCTCAAGCTGATCGTCAAGAACCCAGCGCTCTATGCCGCTCCTGAGGGTCACAAAGCCCCGCCGATCTGGATTCGCGGCCTGCTGATCCTGACCTGCACCGGTGTCAGCTTCGCCCACGGTTCGAACGACGGCCAGAAGGGCATGGGCCTGATCATGCTGATCCTGATCGGCACCGTGCCCACGGCCTACGCGCTCAACCGCGCATTGCCGGAGTCGCAGGTCGCCCAGTTCGCGAAGGTCTCGGATGCCGCCTCCAAGGTGGTTGCGGCCAAGGGCGCCGGCCATGCGATCATCGGCGATCCCCGTCCTGCGGTGACGCAGTACGTCACCTCGCATCACATCAGCGAAGGCACCTATCCTTCTCTGTCAGTGCTGGTGAAGGATGTCGGCGAGCAGGTCTCGAAATACGGATCGCTGAACAAGGTGCCGGCGGAAGTCGTCGGCAATACCCGCAACGACATGTACCTGACCTCGGAAGCGATCCGCTTCCTGATGAAGGACAAGGAAAATGATCTTAGCAAGGAAGAGGTCGCGACCTTGAACGCCTACAAGGGCGGCCTCGACAGCGCGACCAAGTTCATCCCGACCTGGGTGAAAGTGGCCGTCGCGATCGCGCTCGGCCTCGGCACCATGATCGGCTGGAAGCGCATCGTCGTCACCGTCGGCGAGAAGATCGGCAAGACCCATCTCACCTACGCGCAGGGCGCTTCCGCCGAGCTCGTCGCCGCCGCCACGATCGGCGCCGCCGACGTGTTCGGCCTGCCGGTCTCGACCACCCACGTGCTGTCGTCCGGCGTCGCCGGCACCATGGCCGCGAACGGTTCGGGTCTCCAGGTCGCCACCATCAGGAACATGGTGATGGCCTGGGTGCTGACCTTGCCCGTCGCTATCCTGTTGTCGGGCACGCTGTACGTGATCTTCTCGCGGATCTTCTGAAGCCGATCGCGTCACTCAAAAACAAAGGGCCCGTGCGATGCGCGGGCCCTTTTCGTTTGTGCTTTCGGCTTGACCTTACGACGCCGCGAGCGATTGCTCGACCAGCTTGACCCAGTACGACGTGCCGTAGACGATCGCCTCGTCGTCGAAATTGTAGGCGGGGTGATGCAGACCGGCGCTGTCGCCGTTGCCGCAGAAGATGAACGCGCCGGGGCGCGCCTCCAGCATATAGGCGAAATCCTCGCCGCCCATCAGCGGCGACATCTCGAGCACGTTGGCCTCGCCCGCAACTTGCCCCGCGATGCGACGCGCAATCTCTGTCTCCGCGGCGTGGTTGTTCACCACGGGATAATTCCGCTGGTAGCGCAGGTCGATCTTGGCGCCGGTAATCTGCGCCACGCCCGCCACGACCTCATGCACGCGCTTCTCGACCAACTTGCGCACCTCCGGCGACAACGTGCGGATGGTGCCCCTCAGTGTCGCGGTTTGCGGAATGACGTTGCGGGCGTTGCCCGCGTGGAACTCGCAGATCGAGATCACGGCCGATTCCAGCGGATCGACGCTGCGCGCGACGATCGACTGCAGCGCGGTGATCACCTGGGCACCAACCAGAACGGAATCGACACATTTGTGCGGCCGCGCGGCATGGCCGCCAAGGCCTTCGATCATGATATCGACCTCGTCGGTCGCCGCCATGATCGGACCCGGCCGGATCGCGAACGAGCCCACCGGAATGCCCGGGCCGTTGTGCATGCCGTAGACCTGCTCGATGCCGAAGCGCTCCATCATTCCGTCCTTGACCATGGCCAAGCCGCCGGCGCCACCCTCCTCGGCCGGCTGGAAGATCACCACCGCATCGCCGGCGAAGTTGCGGGTCTCGGCGAGATAACGCGCAGCACCGAGCAGCATCGCGGTGTGGCCGTCATGGCCGCAGGCGTGCATCTTGCCCGGGGTCTTCGAAGCGTAGGGCAGGTTGGTCTGTTCCTCGACCGGCAGCGCATCCATGTCGGCACGCAGGCCGATGGCCTTGAGGCCCTCGCCGGCCGGCTTGCTGCCCTTGATCACGCCGACCACGCCGGTCTGGCCGATGCCCGTCACGACCTCATCGCAGCCGAATTCGCGCAGGCGGTCTGCGACGAATGCTGCGGTGCGGTGGACGTCATAGAGCAGCTCCGGATGCTGGTGGATGTCCCGGCGCCAGGCCTGAATATCGGGTTGAAGGTCGGCGACGCGGTTCACGATGGGCATGGAGGGTCTCAAGCTTTGTTGAAAATGCAGGCCTGTCTACCATGCAAGCACCAGTCCACCCAACTGGCGGGGGCTCCGGGTAGCTCTGTCCTCT
>NZ_JADPIT010000032.1:478772-514699 GCF_023073035.1 Bradyrhizobium sp. 62 | reverse complement strand
CGGCCATCCACGTCTGACTATTAGAACGGAAAGCGCGTAGATGCCCCGGACAAGCCCGGGCATGACGCCTGTTGGATGGAAGCAGAATGCCAAGGCGGCTCGAAGGTGAGTTTGACTACATTGTCGTTGGTGCCGGCACGGCGGGCTGCATCCTTGCCAACCGGCTGTCTGCCGATTCCAGCAATCGCGTCCTCGTCCTCGAAGCCGGTGGCGACGACAACTGGATCTGGTTCCACATTCCCGTCGGCTATCTCTTCGCTATCGGCAATCCGCGCTCGGACTGGATGTTCAACACCGAGGCCGAGCCCGGGCTGAACGGCCGCTCGCTCGCCTATCCCCGTGGCAAGGTGATCGGCGGCTCTTCGGCGATCAACGCCATGATCTCGATGCGTGGACAGGCCGCCGATTACGATCACTGGCGCCAGCTCGGCATGACCGGCTGGGGCTATGACGACGTGCTGCCACTGTTCAAGCGGCTCGAGGATCACTTCCTCGGCGCGAGTGAGCATCACGGCGCCGGCGGCGGCTGGCGCATCGAAGCGCCGCGGCTGTCCTGGGACGTGCTTGATGCCGTGGGCGACGCGGCCGAGGAGATGGGCATCAAGCGCATCCCGGATTTCAATACCGGCGACAACGAAGGCACGAGCTATTTCCACGTCAATCAGAAGCGCGGCCGGCGCTGGTCATCGGCGCGCGGCTTCCTCAAGCCGGTATTGAACCGCCCGAACCTGCGGCTCGAAAAGCATGTGCTGGTCGACCGTCTGATCATCGAACAGGGCCGCGCCGTCGGCGTACGCCTCATCCAGAATGGCGAGATCTTCGAGGCGCGTGCGAAACGCGAGGTGGTCCTCTCGGCAGGCGCGATCGGCTCGGTGCAGGTGCTGCATCGCTCCGGCATCGGACCTGCCGACTGGCTGTCACCGCTCGGCATCGACATCGTGATGGATAAGCCCGGCGTCGGCCGCAATCTGCAGGATCATCTCCAGCAGCGCGCGATCTACAAGGTCGAGGGCGTGCGCACCCTGAACGAGACCTATTACAATCTGGTTCGACGCGGCCTGATGGGCCTCGACTACGCCTTCCGCCGCCGCGGGCCGCTGACCATGGCGCCGTCGCAGCTCGGCATCTTCACCCGCTCCGATGCGACGCGCGCGCGCGCCAACATCCAGTTTCACGTGCAACCGCTGTCGCTCGACAAGTTCGGCGATCCCCTGCACCGCTTCCCCGCGATCACGGTGAGCGCCTGCAATCTCCAGCCGACCTCGCGCGGCACCGTACGTCTGCGTTCGGCGACGCCGGACGAGAAGCCGATCATCGCGCCGAATTATCTTTCGACGGATGATGACCGTCAGGTCGGCGCCGACGCCATCCGCACCACCCGCCGCCTGATGCAGCAGAAGGCGCTCGCAAAATATCGCCCGAGCGAATTTCTGCCCGGCCCCGCCGTCGGCGACGACGATGCCTCGCTCGCGAAGGCCGCCGGCGACATCGGCACCACCATCTTCCACCCCGTCGGCACCGCGAAGATGGGCGCGGTGAGCGATCCGATGGCGGTGGTCGACGAACGCCTGCGCTTCTACGGTCTCGACGGACTTCGCATTGTCGATGCCTCGATCATGCCGACCATCACGTCGGGCAACACCAACACGCCGACCGCGATGATCGCCGAGAAGGGCGCAACGATGATTTTGGAAGATGCGAAGTGAATGCGTAGCTCCGTTGGGGCATAACGAAACTCGGGAGAGGACGCTCGATTGGTCCGGTATTTCGCTACGCTCCATACGGGCTACGCGTCCAACCACCTCACGAAAACGTCATCGCGTCCGGGAATAACACCCCCGCTCCCCCAATCACCTCCCCGAAGCCCAATTCCGGGCGAAGTGGAGCTGCGCGATGAGCGGACACGATCACGGCGAGGACGGCTTAAGCCGCCGCAAGGTGTTGGAATGCATGACCTGGGCCGGCACCGGGGTGCTCTGGACCATCACCGGTGGCGTCCCGCGCTCGCTCGGCATCATCGATTCCGCGCAAGCTGCGACCGCGGCCGCGCCCGGAATGACCTTCCTCCAGATCAGCGATAGCCATGTCGGCTTCGACAAGCCGGCCAATCCCAACGCGCTCGGCACGCTGGAGGAAGCCATCAACAAGATCAACGCGATGCCGGTCAAGCCGTCCTTCATGATCCACACTGGCGACATCACGCATCTCTCCAAGGCCGCCGAGTTCGACAATGCCGATCGCATCATCTCGCAGAGCAAGCTCGACGTGCATTACGTGCCCGGCGAGCATGACTTCCTCGACGAGGACGTGAAGTTCTATCGCGAGCGCTACGGCCGCGGTACCAAGGGCGCAGGCTGGTATTCGTTCGACGCCGGCGGCGTGCACTTCATCGGCCTCGTCAATGTCGTCGACCTCAAGGCCGGAGGCCTCGGCAATCTCGGTGCCGAGCAGCTCGCCTGGCTCGAGGACGATCTGCGCGGCAAGTCGAAATCGACGCCGATCGTGCTGTTCGCCCACATCCCGCTCTGGACCGTCTACCCCGAATGGGGCTGGGGCACTGAGGACGGCGCCCGCGCGCTGGAACAGGTGAAGGGCTTCGGTTCGGTCACCGTGCTGAACGGCCACATTCACCAGGTGATGCAGAAGGTCGAAGGCAACGTCACCTTCCACACCGCACGCTCCACCGCCTTTCCGCAGCCGGCGCCGGGAGCTGCCCCCTCGCCCGGACCGATGAAGGTCGAGGACGCAAAGCTCCGCGCGATGCTCGGCGTTGCCAGCATCAACTTCAAGCAGAACGAGCAGCGGCTCGCGATCATCGACACGCCGCTCCAGGGTTGATGCAGGGCGAACGGAAGCTGACAATGAAGACTCTCAATCGCCGCGACTTCGGTGTCGCCTTCGGTCTCGCTTGGGCCGCGGCCATGCTGGTACCCGCCACAACCGCCCGTGCCGACGACATGGAGGTGCATATCGACAATTTCGTCTTCCAGCCGGCCGAGCTCAAGATCAAGGTCGGCACCACCGTGACCTGGACTAACCGGGACGACATCCCCCATACCGTTGTGTCGGCCGGGAAGTTCAGATCCAAGACCCTGGACACTGACGACAAGTTCTCGTTCACCTTCACCAATGCGGGCGACTACAAATATTTTTGTTCTCTGCACCCGCACATGACGGGGATGATCAAGGTTGAGTAACGTCTCGAACCAAGGCATCAACGTCTTGCCCGGCCGGTGGTCCCACGCCGGCCGGGCTCGTGTGCCTTCGGTCACACACAGGGACGAAACGAACAGGGACGAAACGAGCAACGACGAGACGAAGCAACGATCAGAACAAGAGGCAAAGCGAGGAGCGATGCCCGCCAACGACGATTTGCAGAAGGCGCAACGCTTCCGCGAGGCGGCGCTGCCCTATCTCGACGACGTCTACACCCTCGCGCGCTATCTCTTGCGTGATGCCTCCGATGCCGAGGACGCGGTGCAGGAGTGCTATCTGCGCGCGCTGAAGCATTTCGACAGCTATCGCGGACCGGCGATGAAGCCCTGGCTGTTCGCGATCCTGCGTAACGTCTGCAATGCCGAATATGCACGGCGCGCGCACAGGCACAGCGCGATCGACGATACGCCCGGCGCTGCCGAGCAGACGCCGATCTGGCAGGAGACCGAGGCCAGTCCCGAGACCGAAGTGCTGCGCAGCCGCGATGCGGGCGCGATCCGCAAGCTGATCGACGCGCTCGCCGAGCCGTTCAAGGAAACATTCGTGCTGCGCGAGATCAACAACCTGTCCTATCGCGAAATCGCCGAGGCCGTCGGCACGCCCGTCGGCACCGTGATGTCCCGCCTCGCCCGCGCCCGCGCCATGCTGCGCGCGGCCTGGACGGCGGATGAGGAGCAAGCAAGATGACCTGCGACGAAGCAAGAATCCTGCTTCACGCGCTGCTCGACAACGAGCTCGATGCCGGCCATGCGCGCGAGGTCGAAGCCCATATCGCGAGCTGCCCGGCCTGCGCTGCGGAGCTTTCGGCCCAACGCGACATGCAGCGCGTGCTCGCGGACGCCGATTTGCGCTACACCGCACCGGCGAGCCTGCGTGCGCGTATCGAGGCTTCGCTGCCGCAGCCGCAGCCGCAGCGCCAACAGCCGAGCCGCCGCTCCGTGCTGCGCGGCTTTGCGATGGGCTCGGCAGTCTCCGCGCTTGCCGCCTCCGGCGTCGTTGCATTGGTGCTGCGCCAGGACGACCAGCAGCGCATCCTGTCGGAGGTCGTCTCCGCGCATCTGCGCTCGCTCCAGGCCGGCCACCTCATCGACGTGGTCTCGACCGACCAGCACACGGTGAAGCCGTGGTTCAACGGCAAGCTCGACGTCGCCCCGCCCGTGATCGACCTCACCGCACAAGGGTTTACGCTGGTGGGAGGGCGGCTCGACTATATCGACGCCCGCGCCATCGGTGCGGTCGTCTACAAGCGCCGGCAGCACGTGGTGAATTTGTTCGTGTCGCAGACATCGAACGCGGAATACCGCGCGCCCAAGACCGAAACCATGCAGGGCTTCAACTGCCGGCGCTGGGGCAATCGCGGCCTGAACTTCTGGGCCGTCAGCGATCTCGCCCCCGACGAGCTTGCCGAATTCGTCGACAAGTTCGAGGCGGCGATGAAGGGTTAGCCTCTGCGCATCCAGTCATTCGAGCGGAGGAAATCGTTCGAAGACGGGCAGTTCGTGAGCCCGCTTCATCCAGCCAATCCGCTCGGCGACCTGAATGTGCATCGTCGCCGGAACGGCATCGGGGTCATCATAGGTCCCGCTCTGGATATCGATGATATCGGGCATCAGGTTTTCGTTGCTGTAGAACAGCCCAGTGCCGCAATCGGCACAGAAGTGACGTCGTCCATGTTCGGATGATTGATAGATCTTCGGCTGACGCGCACGACTTTGACGGCTTTGAGCGAATACATCGCCCAGCCGACCATCGGTGCCCCGGAGTGGCGGCGGCAATCCGCGCAATGGCAGAGCGCGTGCACCATCATGTCGCCGTTGACTTCGTAGCGGATCGCGCCGCAATGACAGCCGCCAGTCAAAGGCATCGCTCACTCCTCTCCCGGTCAGGTCAATGCCGGAAAATAAGCGTCGATTTGGAATTTCGGGAGACGGACTGCTTCAGCAGGTCGCACGTCGCGACATCAGGCCGCAGCACAGGCCTTACGCCGATCGCCTCACCGCGTTGTCCACCAGCGTCTTGCCGAGCGACCAGATCGCGCCGGGGACCTTGTGGCTGCCGGCGATGACGTCGTCGAAGGCGCGCTCGATCCAGCCGCAATCTTCCTCGGTGATGGTGAGCGGCGGCAGAAGCTTGATGGTGTGGCTGCCGTGGCCGGCAACCTGCGTGAGGATCTTGTGGTCCTTGAACAGCGGCACGGTGATGAGCTGGCAGAACAGGCCCTTGTTGGCCGCCTCCAGCACGTTCCAGGACGCCCGCAGCCGCAGCGATTTCGGCGGACCGAACTCGACGCCGATCATCAGGCCCTTGCCGCGGACTTCCTTCAACAGCTCGTAGCCGGGCACCATGCGCGTGAGCGCGAGGCGCAGCTCGGCACCGCGCTTGGCGGCGGACTCGATCAGCTTCTCGGACTCCATGATATCGAGCGTGGCGATGCCCGCGGCCATCGCCAGGTCGTTCTTGGAGAAAGTCGAGCCGTGCACGACTGCACGGTCCATCTGGTTGAAGATCTTGTCGAAGATGCTCTTGCGCGTCAGCACCGCGCCGACCGGCACATGGCCGCCGGACAGCGACTTCGACAGCAGCACCATGTCGGGCTCGACGTTCCAGTGCTCGACCGCGAGGAAGCGGCCGGTGCGGCCCATGCCGGTCTGGATCTCGTCGGCGACGAACAGCGTGCCGTATTTCTTGCAGAGCGCAGCCGCACCCGGCAGGAACTCGTCGGTGGGCATGTTGACGCCCTTGCCCTGGATCGGCTCGACGACGAAGGCGGCTACCTCGCGCGAGGCCAGCGCCTTTTCGAGCGCGGCGAGATCGTTGAACGGGATCGAGGTGCAGCCCGGCAGCAGCGGCTCGAAGCCGGTGCGAAAGTTCGAATCACCCGTCAGCGACAGCGCGCCATAGGTCAGGCCGTGATAGCCGTGGGCACAATAAACGATGCCCGGACGGCCGGTGGCGCCGCGGGCGAACTTGATCGCCGCTTCGACGCATTCGGCGCCGGAATTGGCGAAGAACGCCTTGTCGAGATAGGGGACGTACTTCAAAAGCCGCTCGGCAAGCACGCCGGCAAGCACCGAGACGTCAAACTGGACGAGGTTGGGCAGGTCGGCATCGAGCACGCTCTTGAGCGCCTCGCGCATGACCGGATGATTGCGCCCGATCGCAAACACGCCAAAACCGGACAAGAGGTCGAGATAGCGCGCCCCGTCGCGGTCGTAGAGGTACTGTCCCTGCCCCTTCTGGAAGCCGACATCGTAGCCGATGGTCTTCAGGACCCGAACGAACTGCTCGTTCAGATGCCGATTATGCAGGGCGCTGCGCTGGGCCTGGCGGTCCGCGAACAGCTGAGACATGTCTGGATTTGGGCTGTGCATCCGCTACATACTTCGGTTGAGGGCCGTCTCGTCAACTGAAAACGGAACGTCGCTGAAAACGGTCTGTGCGGCCTTTTGCCCTTTTTCGGACCATCTTCGCAAGCAGAGCTTTAGACCATGTTGCACTGCCAAGGAACTATCATGCGTTTAGCCCTTTACACCGGACTAATACTGGCTGGCGGTTACACCTGCCTGAACCCGGCGCTCGCGGCCGATCCGACCGGCGACTGGCGGGTCGCCGACGGTGTCGCCAACATTCGTGTCGCCCAATGCAATGGCAGCATGTGGGGCGCGGTTTCCTGGGAAAAACAGCCCGGCGGCCGCGACGAGAACAATCCGGACGCGTCGAAAAAGACCCGGCCCACGCTGGGCATGGCGACCCTGATCGACATGAAGAAGAAGCCCGGCGCCGATCAATGGGAAGGTCAGGTCTACAACGCCAAGGACGGCCAGCTCTACAGCGCGACCATCACGCCGGTTGGCACCGACCAGCTCGAGATCAAGGGCTGCGTGATGGGGTTCCTGTGCGGTGGCGAGACCTGGACCCGGGTCAGTCCCCCGATTCCCTTGAGCCCCGCCAACGCCATGGCCAAGGGCGCGCCGAAGCCCACCGGCGCGGCGCCGAAAGCCCCGGCAACGACCGGCGCTACAGCGGCGCAGGCTGCGCCCGCAGCCCCGAAGGCCACCGGCACTGCCAAACCCGGTCAGAAGGGCGCCGCCGACCAGGTCGGCGACATCTGCCTACTCCCTGAGATTGCGGGGTTTGCCCATTAGGGCGGGCTGAAACAGCAGCACGGCGGCAAGCGTCGTCACCAGCGACAGCGCGAGCAGCTTGCCCATGCTGGACGTGCCGGGATGGCTCGACAGCCAAAGGCTGCCGAACGCGGTCGCCGTTGTCAGCGCGCTGAAAAAGATCGCGCGCGTCAGGCTGGTCTGGAGCAGGTTTGTCCTGCCCGAGCGCCAGGCCACGACATAGTAGATCTTGAAGGCCACGCCGACGCCGAGCAGCAGCGGGAACGCGACGATATTGGCGAAGTTGAGCGGCAAGCCGATCAGCACGCAGATCTCGAGCGTCACCGCGCCGGCCACCAGCAGCGGCACCAGCGTCATCAGCACGTCGACGAACCGGCGCAGCGTGACCCACAGCAACAGGCCGATCACCAGCAGCGCATAGATTCCGGCATGGATGAACGCCTTCACCACGGTGTCGCCGGATTTCAGGATCGAGACCGGACCGCCGATCGCGGTCGGCTCGGCAACGAGTACCGCCGCCGCAAATTTGCGCAGCGTGTCGTTGTCGTTGGGATCGCCCTTCGGCAGCGCCTCGACGCGGATGATGCCGTCCTTGCTCTTCCAGGCGCTGACGAGATCTGCCGGCAATGACTTCAGGGTGACCGGCTCGGCCTGCATCGCGTTCCGGAGCTGGTCGAACACAATCTTCATCGGCGCGACGAACACGTCCTGCGCCTTGTTCCGCGTGGCCTCGTCGCCATTGGCGAGCTTTTCCAGCGCGTCCGCAAGCCGACGCGAGGCGACCGCTCCCGGGCCCTTCGCATCGCCTGCGGTCCGGCGCAGATTGTCGACCGAGGATTTCAGCGCATCGACGTTTTCCTTGTCTGACGGCGCGGCGTCGATCTGGTCGGGATTGAGCGCTGGGTTCAGCACCTTGGCGCCCTGCGCGAGCAGCTTCAGCTTCGGCGGCTGGTCTTCAGGAACGAAGCTGTTGAGCGACATCACGCGCAACACCTCCGGCACCTTCTCCAGCTTTGCCTCCACCTGTCTTGCCTGCTCTTCCGACGTGGTCATCACGTTGATGGCATTGGCGCCGGTGTTGGGATCCTTGCGCAAATCGAGGAAGGTCGCGATCGACTCTGCCTTCGGGTTGCGCAGATTCATCGGGTTGAAGTCGAACTTCATGAAATAGAGCAGCGGCAGGCCGGCGACCGCCAGAAACATCGTGCCACCGACGACCAGCACGCGGTGCTTCTCCAGGAAGTGATCGAGCGGCGCCAGGAAGGCATAGCCGACCGGCTCTTTCTCACCGGGCGGGTTCAACAGCTTCAGCATCGCCGGGAGCACGGTGATGCTGGTGAGGAACGCGACCAGCATGCCGACGCCGGCGATCTGGCCGAGTTCGGCGATTCCCTTGTAGTCGGTGGGGATGAAGCAGAGGAAGCCGGCCGCGGTCGCCATTGCCGCCAGCGATAACGGAATAGCCGAGCGCTTGGCAGCGAGGATCAGCGCCCCCGAGAGATCGTTGTGCTTGTAGCGCTCGGAGCGATAGCGGACGCTGTACTGAATGCCGAAATCGACGCCGAGGCCGACGAACAGCACGGCGAACGCGATCGACAGCAAATTGAGCGAGCCCACCATCATCAGGCCGGCGGCGGTTGTCAGCGCAAGACCTACGAAGAGATTGACGAACACCGCGAAGATGATCTTCGCCGAATGCAGCGCCAGCCACAGGATGAGCAGCACGACGAGAACCGTGCCGATGCCGTTGACGACGGCGCCTTCCTGGACGGTTGCATATTCCTCGTTGGCGATCGGGACTGGTCCAGTCAGCCGGACCCGCGCCTGGTATTTGGTGGCAAAATCCAGATCGGCTGCGGCCTTGCGGATCGCGTCGGTGGCGCCCTTGCCGGGCTCCAGCGCGTTGTAGTCGAGGATCGGCTTGAACTCGATGAAGGCGCGCTTGTCCGAATCCGTCAGCGGCTCGTCACTGACGAGCTGGCGCCAGGAGAAGGTCGCATTGCCCTTGTTGAGCACGGTCTCGACCGTTTGCGCGATCTGGTTGAAGGGCCGTTCGGTGTTGTCGAGCTTGACCTGCCCGCGCTTGACGCCGGCAAGTCCTGTTTCCAGCGCGCCGGTCAGGCCACGGATCGAGGGATCGCCCGCCATGATCTCGATCAGCGGCGCGGCGGATTCGAACTGGCCGGTGACCTTGGCGACTTCCTCTGTCGGCAGGAACAACAGACCATTCTTTTCGAAGAACTCGCCGGTGCCGAGCTGCTGCATCGACTGGAATTCGGTCTTGTTGTCCTTCAGCTTGGCATACAGCGCGTCCGACGCCGCGGTCGCCATCTCCGGCGTCTTGGCTTCGACCACCGCCGTAATCGTCGCATCGCGGTCGAAGGCGCGATCGAACTGCTGGTCGCGTTGGCGCCAGTCCAGATTTTGGGCAATCAGCGAGTTGATGTCGGTGTTGATGGCGAAATGTTGGGACGTGTAATAGCCCGCCCCCACCGCCAGCAGGAGCCCGAGAACGACGACGAGGGAGGCAAACCGGGTGCAGGCCCTGACGATGGCAACGACGACGCTTTGCAGCACTACTTTTCTTTCTGCGGTTAACAGCTTGCCGGAAACGCCCGCTGTTTAACGGAGTTCCCGGCCGAAACCTATTGCTGTTTTGAGTGGTTATCGCCGTCAGAAGGTTCGAGGTAAACGGCGGAAGACCATGGCAAAATCATGCGGGCCGTCGGTATAGCCGAGGAGTTGAGGCGGGAAAGTGACGAAGCATGCGCACAAATGTCGCCACTTTGCTGCCACGGGCATTCTCTACTATAATACCGCGAAACTGATCCGGCACGGAACCAAAGTTCATTCCACCTTTCCTTACTGCCGATTTTTTGACACAAAGTACTGCGCCTCCATGCACTGGGGCCCCGGCAGGGGTGGGCGGTTACCGCGTGCGCGAACCGATGGTGCGGATATTGCAACTCATTGGTTCGTATCGGGGTGTCCCCTGAACTTGAGAGCGGATTGGTGCAACTTGCGTGATGGGCGTCCAATGGAAGTTTATCTGGCGCAACCGCGCGGCTTTTGCGCGGGAGTGGTGCGTGCGATCGAGATCGTGGAACGGGCGCTGGAGAAGTACGGCCCGCCCGTCTACGTGCGCCATGAGATCGTGCACAACAAGTACGTCGTCGAGAGCCTGAAAAACAAAGGTGCGATCTTCGTCGAGGAGCTGTCGGAGGTGCCACCCAAGGCCGTGACGGTCTTCAGCGCCCATGGCGTCGCCCGGAGCGTCGAGGAAGAGGCCGCTGCGCGCGACCTTCCGGTGCTCAATGCCACCTGCCCCCTAGTCACGAAAGTTCACAATCAGGGGAAGCGCTACATCGCCAGGGGCCGCACCCTGATCCTGATCGGCCATGCCGGCCACCCCGAGGTCGAGGGTACGATGGGCCAGGTTCCCGCCCCCGTACTGCTGGTCCAAAGCGTTGAAGAGGTTAAGGCCCTTGAGCTGCCGGCGGATACGCCAGTGGCCTATATCACCCAGACCACCCTGTCGGTGGATGACACAAAAGACATCATTTCGGCCCTGCAAGCCCGCTTTACAGATATTCAAGGCCCGGATATCCGGGATATCTGCTATGCGACACAGAACCGCCAATCTGCGGTAAGGGACTTGAGCAAGCTGGTCGACGTGATCTTGGTGGTGGGCGCTGCCAATAGCTCGAATTCGAACCGGCTCCGCGAAATCGGCACTGAGGCCGGTGTCGCGAGTTATCTGATTGCCGACGGCAGCGCGCTCAATCCGGAGTGGTTGAAAGATGCCAGCATCGTCGGCGTCACGGCCGGCGCTTCGGCGCCCGAGGTACTCGTGGATGACGTGATCGAAGCGATGCGGCGGATCGGACCGGTCAAGGTCTCGGTGCTTCCGGGCCGCGAGGAAAACATCGAATTCCGGCTTCCGGCCCAACTGGCTGCGAGCTGACCCACCCGAATTTCAAGCCCAGAAAGAAACTTGTAATGGCTATCCCCTTCTTCAAGGAAATGCGTATCGGCGGCTATTTGATCAAGCAGAAGCTGCTTGGCCGCAAGCGCTATCCGCTCGTGCTGATGCTGGAACCGCTGTTTCGCTGCAACCTCGCCTGCGTCGGCTGCGGCAAGATCGACTATCCGGACGCGATCCTCAACCGCCGCATGACCGCACAGGAGTGCTGGGACGCGGCCGACGAGTGCGGCGCGCCGATGGTCGCCATTCCCGGCGGCGAGCCGCTGATCCACAAGGAGATCGGCGAGATCGTGCGCGGCCTCGTCGCGCGCAAGAAGTTCGTCTCGCTCTGCACCAACGCGCTGTTGCTCGAGAAGAAGCTCGATCTGTTCGAGCCTTCGCCCTATCTGTTCTTCTCCGTGCATCTCGACGGCCTGAAGGAGCACCACGACAAGGCCGTGTCGCAGAAGGGCGTGTTCGACCGCGCCGTCTCCGCGATCAAGGCGGCCAAGGCCCGCGGCTTCACCGTCAACGTCAACGCCACCATCTTCGACGGCCATCCGGCCGAGGAGATCGCGAAATTCCTCGACCTCACCGTCGAGCTCGGTGTCGGCGTCTCGATGTCGCCCGGCTACGCCTATGAGCGCGCGCCCGACCAGGAGCACTTCCTCAACCGCACCAAGACCAAGAAGCTGTTCCGCGACGTCTTCGCGATGGGCAAGGGCAAGAAGTGGAATTTCATGCATTCCGGCCTGTTCCTGGACTTCCTCGCCGGCAACCAGGAATACGAGTGCACGCCCTGGGGCATGCCCGCGCGCAACATCTTCGGCTGGCAGAAGCCCTGCTATCTGCTCGGTGAAGGCTATGCGAAGACCTTCAAGGAGCTGATGGACACCACCGATTGGGAAACCTACGGCACCGGCAAGTACGAGAAGTGCGCCGACTGCATGGCCCATTGCGGCTACGAGCCGACGGCGGCGACCGCAGCCATCAACAACCCGCTGAAGGCGATGTGGGTGTCGCTGCGCGGCGTCAGGACCACGGGCCCTATGGCCCCCGAGATCGACATGAGCAAGCAGCGCCCGGCGCAGTACATCTTCTCGGCGGAAGTGCAGAAGCGCCTGTCGGAGATCCGCAAGGACGAGGCCGCCGCCGCGCAGGAGAAGGCGGCACGGAAGGCTTCGACCGCCGCGTAAGCGCGATGCCCTGTAGCCCGGATGGAGCGCAAGCGAAATCCGGGACGGTCCTCCGCGTTGAAGTCGTCGGATTGCGCTCCGCTCCATCCGAGTGACGCACACTGAAACAGAAAAGGCCCGATCGCCAATGGCGACCGGGCCTTTTGGTTTTTAATGATCGCAGAACCGGCTCAGGCTGCCTCTGAGACCAGGGCCTCGCTCTCGACCAGCTCGGTGCCGATCAGGAAGTCGCGGCAGCCGCGAAGTGAGCGCAGCGCGCGGTTGAAGTCGAGGCCGGTCGAGACCAGTCCATGCAGCGCGGTCGGGTTGCGCGCGATGCCGCGCAGCACGGCCAGCACGTCGATCTGGCCGTTCGGCTTGATCGCGGCGCGGGCGAGCGCCGGCAGCGCGCGATGGGCGGGATCGCTGATGACGCGGACCGCGGCGAACGGCAAGCCGGCCTCGGCGGCGTAGGCGGCCGCGATGTGGCTTTCCATGTCGACGGCGGCCGCTCCCGTCTCCGAATGCAGCGCCGCCTTGCAGGACCGCCCCGTGACCACTTCCTCGGCACCGGCGAGGCTGCCGCGCACCACGCGGCGGCGTCCGGACGTCAGGCGGTCGATCAGGTCGTCGCCGAGCGAGAGGCCAGCGGCCCAGCGGGTATCGCCCGCGAGCACCTCGGTCGCCAGCACGACGTCGCCGGAGCGCAGCGTCGGGTCGAGCCCGCCGGCCACGCCAAAGGAGATCACACCGCGAATCGTCTCGGGATCCAGCACCGTCAACAGCGCCCGCAACTGGGTCGGGCTGCTCGATGAGCAAATGACCGCCATGCCGGGCCCGGCCGCGATTCGGGCCTCCTGAACCAGTCCAGTCACGATCAATATCGGCCGCGGATCAACGGTTTGACCCGCGGTAAGATAGTCCCCCGTCCCCAAAGTCACATTCCGACCCCTACCACCCTGCTGTTGGTGTTCCGCAAGTTCCGATACCGCGCCAATGCCCACAGCGGGAAGAACTTCGGATAACCATGGTATCGTAGATAGAATACACGGGGAAAGCCTGTGGCGGTGTACCGCTGTTCGTCCCACAGTCCTTTTTCGTTCTGTGTTGCAATCAGGTACTCCACCCCGCGGGCGACGGCCGGGTGATCAACCTCGCCAGCAGCCATGAGGGCAAGCAAGGCCCATGCCGTTTGCGAGGCGGTCGAGGGGGCGGCCTCCCAGCCCCGGTAGTCCAGCCGGTAGCTGACGGCATCCTCGCCCCAGCCGCCGTCCTGGTTCTGGATCGAGGCCAGCCAGCCGGCCGCCTTGCGCATCATCGGATCGTCGTGGCGGACGCCGGCCATGTTGAGGGCGCACAGCACCGACCAGGTTCCGTAGATGAAGTTCATGCCCCAGCGGCCGTACCAGGACCCTTCGGGGTGCTGGGTCTTGCGGAGGTAGGCGATCCCGTCCGCGACGTGCTTGCTGGTCTTCGCGGTCTCGCCGAGCTGGGCCAGCATCGAGATGCAGCGCGCGGTGACGTCCTCGGTCGGCGGATCGAGCAGCGCGCCATGGTCCGAGAACGGGATGTTGTTCAAATAATATTCGAGATTGTTGACGTCGAAGGCAGCCCAGCCGCCGTCGTCGCTCTGCATGCCTTCGATCCACTCCCGGGCACGGTCGATCGCGGCGTCATAGCCGGTCGCACCGTGCTCCCGGCGCATCCGGTCCATCGACATCACGACCACCGCAGTGTCGTCGAGATCGGGATAATGGGCATTGTTGTACTGGAAGGCCCAGCCGCCCGGGCGCACGTCGGGCCGCTTCACCGCCCAGTCGCCCTTCACCTCGAGCTCCTGCTTCGGGATCAGCCAGTCGAGACCCTGCTTGGCCGCCGGCACCGCCTTGTCACCGCCGGCTTCGAGCAGCGCGTGGGCGGTCAGCGTCGTGTCCCACACCGGCGAGACGCAGGGCTGGCAATAGGCTTCGTCGTCCTTGATCACGAGCAGCTTGTCGATACCCCGGCGCGTGATCGCGCGCGGCGGGAAGTTCTCGTCCTTGCCGAGCGCGTCGTACATCATGACGATGTTGGCCATCGGCGGATAGATCGCGCCCATGCCGTCCTCGCCGTTCAGCCGCTCCTCGGTGAAGGCGAGCGCGGCATCGATCGCGCGCTTGCGCAGGCTCTTGGGAAACATCGGCTCGACCACGCGCAAAATGCTGTCGAGCGCGCGGAACAGCACGAACCAGGCCATGCTCTGGTGCGGCGCCTTGGCGGTCATGCCGATCGAGCGCGGATCCTGCAGGAACAGCTCGTCGATGCCGACGCCCTTCGGATTCTTCGCGCGCGGCTTCAGCGCTGCGAGCACCATCAGCGGCACCATGGTGGTGCGCGCCCAGTAGGAGATCTTGTTGATGTGGAACGGCGACCAGAACGGCAGCAGCACGATCTCGATCGGCAGCACCGGTACCGCGCGCCAGGTCACGACGCCAAACATCGCAAGCATGAAGCGCGTGAAGACATTGCTGTGAATGGCGCCGCCGCGGGAATGGATCGCCTCGCGCGCACGCACCATGTGCGGCGCGTCGATGGAATCCCCGATCATTTTCAGCGCGAAATACGCCTTGACGCTGGCGCTCATGTCGAACTCGCCGTCATGCACCAGCGACCAGCCGCCATGGGCGCCCTGCACGCGGCGAAGATAATTGGCGATCTTGGCTTCGAGCACGGAATCGACCGGCTCGGCGAGATAATGGCGCAGCAGGACGTATTCGGCCGGAATCGTGCCATCGGCCTCGAGCTCGAACACCCAATGGCCGTCGGGTTGCTGGAAGCCGAGGACGCCTTCGGTGGCCGACGCAATGCTCGATTCCAAGTTCCTGAATTCTTGGGCTTCGCGGCTGGTCGCGTTCACGGAATCCATCTCGCTCGATTGCTCCGATAGTCGATTGAATGGGCCGAAATTGACCGGGACAAATGCCCGTCAGGGCCGCCTGTCACTATCCCTTGGCGGCCAGAACCAGATCGGCGGCGCGATCACCGGATCGGACCGATCCCTCGATGGTTGCAGGCAATCCCGTAGCAGTCCAATCGCCTGCAAGAAACAGGTTTTTCAGCGCAGTGACCGGCCCTGGACGCAGGGCATTCTGCGCCGGCGTCGCCGCAAATGTGGCGCGGCGCTCGCGCACGATCTGCCAGGGGGGCAGCTCGCCGGAAACACCGCCCGCCTTGCAGACGTCGTTCCAGATCGCCTGCGCGAGTTCCTCGCGCGGCATGTCGACCAGACGGTCGCCGTTGCTGATAGTGACGGACAGCCGGTTCGGGAACGCAAACAGCCATTCCACGACGCCGCCAATCACACCGAGGATCGGAGCCGATCCCGCCGGCGGCTCGACGCGGAAATGCGCATTCACGATGGCGCGGAATTCGGTCGGCGTCTTCAGGCCCGGCAGCAGGTTGGAGGCAGCGCGCGGCGGCACCGCCATCACGACGACATCGCCCGCGCCGATCTGGATCACATCCTCGCCGCCGAAATTCAGCGCGCCGACTTTGCCGTCATGGGTCGCAACCGAGCGCAGCTCATGGCCGAGCTGAACGCTGTGCCCGCGCTCCTGCAGGAACGTCACGGCAGGCTCGATCAGTACCGCGCTGAGCCCGTCGCGCGCGATCAGGGGACGGCAGGCCTGACCGCCGGCGAGCAGCGTCTCGCGCACGATCGCGCCGGCGAGCCCCGCCGAGCCTTCGGGGGGATCGACGTTGAGCGCCGCGAGCAGCAGCGGCTGCACCAGGCGCTGATAGAGGACGCCTTCGCACGGAATTGACTTGCCGACCAGCGTCTCTTCCGATGCCCAGATCAGCGGCGCCAGCTTCAGATAATCGGTCAGCCCAGTGTCGGGGACGCGGCGGCTCTCGTCGAGCACCCAGGTCGGGAGCCGGCCGTCGCCGAGGTCGATCTGCCAGCGCTGCCCGGTCTTGAGATCGACGAAGGGAAACTGCGCGCGCTCCGGACCGACGAGGCCCGCCTCGGTGCCGATCGAGCGCGCATAGGCGCGCGCATGACTGTTGCCGGACAGCAGCAGATGGTTGCCGTTGTCGATGGTGAGATTGGTGGCGCCGTCGAAATAGGAACGGCAACGGCCGCCGGCCTGCTGCGTCGCCTCGTGCACGGCGACCTTGAAGCCGGCATTGGCAAGCCGCACGGCGGCGGAAAGGCCGGAGATTCCAGCACCGATGATGTGAGCTGTTTTTTGCATCAGATGAGAGCGTAACGGAGCAGGATGGCGATGCGTGTGACCTTCGACACACGCACCGGCTCGCGCGGCGCGTTGAACCCGCGCGCGATCAGGAGATCCAGAATGGCATGATAGTATTTCGACATCATCCGCGGCGCGCGCACCGCGCGGCGGCGGTTGCGGTTCATGATCTCGTCCGACTTCTCGAAATACACCTTTGCGCGCTGCGCCAGCGGCAGGCAGACCTTCGGCAGCGCGCGCTCGACGATCACGCGGTCCGGATCGTTGGAGGTGATGCCGGCATGCAGCAGCGCTTCGCGCGGCAGATAGAGCCGGCCGAGGCCCGCGTCCTCGTCGATGTCGCGCAGGATGTTGGTGAGCTGGAGCGCGCGGCCGAGATGATGGGCGAGCTCGATGCCGTCTTCTTCCGGCAGGCCGAAGACCCGGACCGACAACCGCCCCACGGCGCTCGCGACGCGATCGCAATAGAGATCCAGCGTCGCCATGTCGGGCGCGCGGATGTCCTGCGGCACGTCCATCTCCATGCCGTCGACGATCGCGAGGAAATCCTCGCGCTTGAGGCCGAAGGTCTTCACCGAGGCGACGTAGTCCTTCAGCCGCGGCGGCGGATTGCCCTGGTAGAGCGCATCGATGTCGTTGCGCCACGCCTGAAGCGCGGCGAGCCGCTCGTCGCGCGGACCGTCGGAATCGGCGATGTCGTCGACCTGCCGGCAGAAGCTGTAGATCTGGAACATCGCTTCGCGCTGGTCGTGCGGCAAGATGCGCATCGCGGCGTAGAACGAACTGCCGGATGCGGTCGAGCCATAATTGGCGCTGGGCGAGGTCGCCTCAAGCGTCATGTGCAGTCCCCGGTCTGGAAATGGCCTTGCGTCCGACCGCGCGGCGGCCGACTTCGCCGATCATGCCGGCGAGGCTGAAGGTGAGGAGCTCGAGCTTGTTCAGGTGCACGCGTTCGCGCAAGGGATCGCGCACCTTCAACAGGCGCACGATGCGGTCGGCATAGGCCTGGATCACCGAGACCTCGACGCCGAGGCGGAAATCCCTGATTTCCGCGCTGAGCGACCTGCCCTCGTCCAGCAGCGCTTCGTTGCGCACGGCGAGAGCCTGAAGGCAGGCCAGCATCGCCGGCGGGGACTGCGCCAGTCCGAGCTGCTCGACCGAGGCGCCACTCGCGGCCAACGCGTCGCGCGGCAGATAGACGCGGTTGAGCTCGCGGAAATCCTTGCCGCAATCCTGAAGGTGGTTGTTGATCTGCAGCGCTGCACAGAGCGCATCCGACGCAGCCCAGGTCGAGGTGCTCTCACCATGGACGTCGAGCATGAAGCGGCCGACCGGCATCGCCGAGTAGCGGCAATAATGGATGACCTCGTCCCAATTCTCGTAGCGCAACTTGGTCACGTCCATACGGAACGCGATGAGCACGTCGAGCGCGTGGCGCGGCGCCATGCCACGTTCGGCCAGTGCGTGCCGCAATCTGACGGCCTCGGCCTGGGTGTCGCCCGTGCCGAGCAATTCCGCCTCGAGCAGGTCGAGATAAGCGAGCTTCTTATCCGGCGGCAGCGTGGCGTGGTCGGCGATGTCGTCGGCGGTGCGGACGAAATTGTAATACGCCAGGATCAGCGCGCGATGACGCGGATGAATGATCCAGGACGCGACGGGAAAATTCTCGTCGCGCTCACCCTTGCCGGATCGCAATTCGCTCGCAGAGGTCATCGAGGGCTGGTCTACAATCGTTTGGACAGGTAAGGGCTTTTTCGCTCGCGCTAGCCCGTGCCGGCGATGCCGCCGCGGCCCCCATATAGGGGAATACGGCCGCAAAACCAATCCTGTCTCTCGATGGCTGCCCTTCGCGGATCAGGTCCGAAAAGGCGGCCCAAAAGGCCGCCTTTTTGTGGGCCAGTGGCCGAGCTTACTGGTTATGGTTCTTCAGGACCTGGTCGCAGGCCTGAGAGATCTTGGCCCGGTTCTCCTTGAGGCAGGCCAGGATGGTGAAATCGCCCTGGTCGATGACCGGACGGCAGAGCTTCTGCACATCGCGCGAGCAGGCCTTCTGCTCGGCGTCGGTGCCGCGCCCTTGCTGGGCGAACGCTGCAGTCGAGAGGGAGGCCGACAGCAAGGTGAGAGCGACGAGAAGCTTACGCATTGTATTCCTTCATTCTGACGGCAGAATCGCACCTATCCCGGGCAGCACTGGGCGACGACCGGAACGGATTGTTCTGATGGCAAGTCGCCGCGGGAGTAGCGGCCTCGGAGAAGGCACAAGCACTGGCAAATGCGGCCAAATTGGCGCCACGTCCACCAAATCAGGTCTTCCCTGCGCCTTCTCTGGCAAATGTAAGAGACTGATACTACGTCATAATCCACGTGCGCCGCGTTTTGCTGCGCACCTGTTGCAGAGCTGCATCTCTCCATCCCGCCTTGGGCGCCAGAAACATGCCGAAACGCAGAGAATCCGACACCAACTATGGAAAGTGCGCTTCGCGATGCCGACATGTGGGCGGCCGGCCATTGAACCTGACACAGGCTCGGAACACTAAACCTTCGATGTGGCGAGACGTGCTTGGTGACAAGCGGACGTCGTTCCAAAACGGGATATTTTGAAGATGAAATTCTTTGGGCGATCTGAACTGGCAATCAAGGCGGCCGGCATCGGCGCTGTGCTGCTCTTCTCGGTTTCGACAAGTCAGGCTCAGTCGTCCGGACCGTTTGCAGGTTTCGAGGGCGCGTGGACCGGCACGGGTACGGTGTCGCTGTCCGACGGCTCCACCGAGCGCATCCGCTGCAAGGCCGACTACAAGGTCGCCGGCACCGGTCTCAGCCTCAAGCAGGCGCTGCACTGCGCGTCCGACAGCTACAAGTTCGACCTCACCAGCGACGTGACCAGCCAGGGCGAGCGGATCTCCGGCAATTGGAGCGAGACCAACCGCAACATCTTCGGCAATCTCCAGGGCACCGCCGGTGGCGGCCAGATCGAGGTGTTCGTCGAGGCCAACGGCTTTGCCGCCAATCTGTCGCTGCGCACCAATGGCACCAAGCAAACGGTGCAGATCTCATCCAAGGGCGAGATTCGCGGCGTCAACATCACGATGACAAAGGGCTGACAGCTCTTACCGCTTCGAAAGCAGCAAGCCCCGGTTCTCGCGAACCGGGGCTTTGTTGTTTTTCGGAGACGCGGCGCGATCGTCCGGACCGCGCCGATTTCATGTCTGATGAATGAAGCCGCTCAGATCGCCGGCTTGTCGGTGCCCCGAAGCTTGGCGTGCAAATTGATCAGCCACATCGCCGTCGGCCGCAGGATGAAAAGGTCGGCGACGAGCGCCATCACCATCGAGAAGGCGCTGAGCCAGCCGAACAGCCGTAGCGACGGCAGGTCGGAGAACACCGTGACGACGAGACCGCAGGCGAGCACCAGCGTGGTCAGGATCAATGCCGGGCCGACCAGCACGGTCGCGCGCTCCACCGCAAGCGCCGAGCCGACGCCCGGCTTGCTCTCGAGCCTGAGGCGGTTGAGGAAGTGGATGGTGGCGCTCAAGCCGAGGCCAAACGAAACGGTCAGAGCCACGACACTGGCGAATTGCAGTCCCTCACCCATCGCCCACAGCACCGTTCCCGACATCACGACGGGGAAGATGCCCGGCAGGATGCAGGCGAACATCACCACCCAGGACCGGAAGGCCAAGCCGATGAAAATCGCGACCAGCGCGAATTCGACGGTGAGCCCGCGGTTGAGCTTCTCGATCATGCCGGCCGAGTTGCGCGCGGCAATCGCGGCAAGACCCGTGACCGCCACTTCATAGCCGGGATGTTTCTTGCGGACGGCGTCGAGCTCGGAATCGAGCTTGTCGACGATCGGCAGGAGCTGGCTGGAATCCTTGTCCGGCACGCGACCTGCGACCACGACGGCGTCCTGCTCGGCATCGATGAACCGGCGCACCAGATGCTCCGGAATGACGCTGACATATTCCTTCAGGGTCGCGACGTCGGCGCTGCCGGCCTTGTCCGCGAGCCAGCGGCGCAGGGTCTCGACCGACCAGACATTGCCGACACCGGCTGCCTTCTCCACCGTCGCGTGCACGTCGGCGATGGTCTGCAGCGTCTCCGGCGAATAGAGCGATTCACCCTTGGGGAACTGGATCAGAACGTTGACCGGGTTGGCGCCGGTGAGCTTGGCGTCGAGCCGGTCGCTGGCGGCGACCGCCTGGCGCTTGTCCGGCACCTGGTCGGCGAGCCGGTAGCGCGGCTCCAGATTGGCGTAGATGACGCCCAGGCCCGCCACGAACACCACCGCGATCAGGCTGAACAGGCCGGGGCGGCCCACCATGCGCACCGCGATCCAGTAGCAGAAATTACGCAGCGCCTGCACGCCGGCATCCGCAGTCTGGAACTTGGTCGCAAAGACCTTCTCGTTGCGCACCAACAGCACGCCGAACACCGGCACCAGCGACAACACCGCGACCAGCGCGATGATGGTGGCGGCGAGACCCGCCTCGCCGAACTTGCGGATCAGATCGGAGTCGGAGAACTGGAGCGCGATAAAGGAAATGCCGGCGGTGCCGTGCGTCAGCACGCAGGCCGGTCCCACCACCAGCACCGCGTTCTTGAATGCGGTGAACTTGTCCTGGCCTGCGATCAGCCGGTCGCGCGCGGCGAAGGTGAGCTGCATCGAGTCCGAGAAGCTGATGACCATGATGAGCGGCGTCATCACGTTCAGGAACATGTTGAGATTGAAATTGGCCCAGCCGAGCGCGCCGAGCGCCAGCAGGATCGCGATCATCGGCGGGAACGCGGCCGCCACCATGAACGAGATCTTGCGGAAGAAGATGATGGCGATGACACAGCCGGCGAGAATGCCGAGGATGTTGTAGGTGAGCCCGTCGCGCTCGACCGCGTTGCGGATCTCGAGCTGCATCACTGGCACGCCGGAAAGCTGCACGTTGAGCCCGGTGTCGCCGAGGTCTTCCTTCATCAGCGCGCGGATGTCGGCGACGGTCTTGGTCAGCTTAGTGGAGGCGACCACCTCCGGATCGAGCGATAGCACGATCAGCGCCAGCGTGCCGTCCTCGGACAACAGCTTGCCGCGGATGATCTCGTTGGCTTTGACGCCCTCGATGAACTTGTCATAGGCCGCGCCCTCGGGCAGCTCGGGCGGGAACAGCGCGGCGGGAAGCTTGCCCGGCGCCGGCGCCTGGCGCGCGGAGAACAGCGAGACCAGTCCGCGCGTACCCTCGACCAGTTGCATGTCGGTGACGAAGTCGCGCAGCTTCTCGAGGTTGTTCCGCGCCAGCAGGGTCTTGCCCTCGACTACGACAAGAACGTCGAATTCCTCGGCCGGGAACTTCTTGGTCACCGCTTCGTACTGGCGGAATTCCGGCGTGTTGGACCGGAACAGCTGCGACAGCGAATCGTCGATCTTGATCCGGTGGATGCCGAACACGGCGCCGACGATCAGGACGAGCAGGACGATGCAGGAGACGATGGGCGCCCGGACGGCGAACAGCCCGATGCGCTCCAGCCCGAAGGCGATCGAGGACGCAGGCCCCTGCTCGACCTTGTCGACATGAACCTCACTCTCGCTGTGCTTTTCGAGCATGCCTTGTCCAGTTCCTAAATCGGCTCGGGTCTGTGAGCTTGTCGCGCCCCGCGAACGGCTTGAAAATGCCATACCAATGGGAGGCTTGCCCTTTGAAAATGCGCAGAAAATCGCCGCGAGGGGTTTAGCAGGTCAATCACCCTTCTCGCAAGCAGGCGGAGTGTGGCCGAATCGATCAAGATGTGGCGATTTTGCCTTAATGCCCTTCATTCGGGCAAAGCCGTGCCAATTCGACGCGGCGCGCGGTCCGCGCTCTCGTCCTTCAGCGCCACACCGCTCACTCCCCGCGCGAGCCCCTCGCGGACCAGCCAGGCGATCTTGAAGGCCGCCTCGTCATAGCTCAACCCGGCCTTGTGGATGTTCGACACGCAGTTGCGCTCGGCATCGGTGCGGCCCGGCTTCGGGGCGAACGTCAGATAGGCGCCAAGACTGTCGGGCGCCGACAAGCCCGGCCGCTCGCCGATCAGCGTCACGACCATGCGCGCGCCGAGAATGGCGCCGATCTCGTCACCGAGCGCGACGCGCGCGCCTGAGGCGACGACGACATGGCCGATCGCGACACCATCGTCGGCTGCGAGCAACGGCAGCAGACGCATCAGCAGCGCGGCCGCGTGGGCGTGGACCGCCGCCGCCGATAAGCCATCGCCAATCACGACGGCGAGTTGGCACGGCTCCGAGGCGCTCCGCGCCAGGGCCTCGATTGATCCGGCATCGAGCCGTCTGCCCAGGTCGGGCCGCCGCAGATAGTCCCTGCGATCGACCGCCCGGCTGTTCGCCTCGGTGACGACGAGGCCAAGCGCGCGGAGATCCGCAACCAGCCGCGGCGCATCGAAGACGGCATGCACGGCATCGCGGGCGCGGGCATGGTCCAGCGTGAAATCGAGCAGTGCCCGCGTCGGCAGGCTCGCGCCGCTGCGCCCGAGCGCGACGCGCGCAGGCGTGAGCGACCGCAGATCGAGGGTCGGGCGACGCGGGGTGGCCGGATCAGACATGTCGCATCATTCGGCGGGGACGGAAGCCTCGCGTAGCCGGATCGAATAGTTCGAGGCATTTTGCTGGCCGGTCGAGGCCGCCCGCGCAAAGGTGATGAGATGGTGCGCGATCAGGGTGCAGCCAATCAGGCCTTCGAGATCGCCGCGCTTGATGCGGCCCAGCGCGAACTTCCAGAACACGCGCTTGTAGTCGCCGAGCACGCCGACCTTCCAGAAGATGTTTCGCAGCATGACGAGGCCGCGCCTGATGTTGGGCCAAGTCTTCATCTCATCCGGCGTCGGCATCTTCAGGCGGTGCACGTAAACGTGGTCGCATTGATACTGGAAGCGCGCGTAGACCTTCTCGGGCTCGTAGGCGACGGCCATGGCGTGCTTCCAGGACGCGACGACGTCGTCGTAGGGCAGCAGGAAGTTGACATTGGAATCGCGGCCGTCGTCCTCGACCAGGCGTCCCTCGCGCTCAAGACGGTCCCACAGCGGCGTCTTCGGCAGGGCTTGAAGCAGGTTGATCGTGAGCAGCGGAATTCGGGAGTCCTCGACGAAGGCGAGCAGCGCCTCCGAGGTGTTGGGCTTGTCGGTGTCGAGCCCCATGATGATGCCGGACACGACCTCCATGCCGTAGGAGTTGATGGTTTGCACGCCCTCGAGGATCGGGACCATCATATTGTGGTCCTTGTGCATCGCCTTCAGCGCATCGGGGTCGGGCGTCTCGATGCCGCAGAAGATGGTGACGAAATAGGCCTCGCGCATCTTCTCGAGGATTTCCGGCCGCTTGGCGATGTTGAGCGTCGCCTCGCAGGCGAGCCGCACCATGTAGCCGGTCCTCTTCTGCCATTCGATCAGATGCGGCAGGAGGTCCAGCGCCGCCTTGCGGTTGCCGATGAAATTGTCGTCGACGAAATAGACCGTGTCGGTCATGCCGCATTCGCGCAGGCGGTCGAGCTCGGCGATGATCTGCTCCGGCGATTTGAGGCGCGGATTGCGGCCGTAGAGGCCGGGGATGTCGCAGAACTCGCACTGATAGGGACAGCCGCTGGAATACTGGATGCTGCCGAGGAAGTACTTCTTCACGTCGGCGAGCTCGTAGGCCGGGATCGGAAACTCCGTCATCGGCACGCGGTCCTTGGTGGTCAGCACCACCTGCGCTTCCGGACGCGAGGTATCGCGCGACAAGATTTCGAGCAGCTGATCGGTGGCGTCGCCGAGTTCGCCGACATGGAGATAATCGAAGGACGGATAGTAATCCGGGCAGGCGCTGACGGAGGGACCGCCGAGCGCGACGGGCAGATCGAACTCGTGGGCGCGGCGGCAGATATCGTTCATCTGCTGGCGCTGGATGTGCATGCCGCTGACGAAGACCGCCTCCGCCCACTCGAACTCTTCCCTTGTCGCGCGGCGAAGGTTCTCGTCGACGAATTTGACCTGCCATTCCTTGGGCAAATAGGCCGCGAGCAGCAAAAGTCCCTGCGGCGGCATGAAGGCGCGGACGCCATCGGTCAGGGGGTAGGAATGCTCGAACGTCCCGAACGACGATGTGTATCGCGGAAACACGCAGAGAATCCGCCGGGACGTCCCGTTACTTTCAGCTCGCATCAAAGCTCCCCCGCCACGCTCGACTTAGCCGCGGAAATTGCCAGACAGACACATAGCGTAATGCTGCCGCCGGAATTTCTCAATATTGTGGCATGAGCCTAATTCCCTAGGGCACCAATGGTTTCCTCGGGTCGCTGGGTGCCTCCGCCGAGTCACGCGATCAGCCGTGACGCAAAATCGGGCAGCAGGCCTGCATCGCCGGCAAGACGGAAATCTGGGCCCGCAATGCCGGACCGCACCAGCCAGTCGTCGAATTCCGGTGCGCGGCGCAGTCCGAAGACGTCGCGGACGTAGAGCGCGTCGTGAAAAGATGTGGACTGATAGTTCAGCATGACGTCATCGGCGCCGGGAACGCCCATGATGAAGGTGACGCCGGCGGCCGCCAGCAGCGTCAGCAGATTGTCCATGTCGTCCTGGTCCGCCTCGGCGTGATTGGTGTAGCAGATGTCGATGCCGAGCGGCAGGCCGAGCAGCTTGCCGCAAAAGTGATCTTCCAGCCCGGCCCGGATGATTTCCTTGCCGTCGTAGAGATATTCCGGGCCGATGAAGCCGACCACGCTGTTGACCAGGAGGGGCGCAAAGGCGCGGGCGACCGCATAGGCGCGCGCCTCGCAGGTCTGCTGGTCGACGCCGTGATGGGCATTGGCCGACAGCGCCGATCCCTGCCCGGTCTCGAAATACATCACGTTCTGGCCAACCGTACCGCGCTTCTGCGACAGCCCGGCCTCCTGCGCCTCCTTCAGAAGCGCAAGGTCGATGCCAAAACTGCGGTTGGCAGCCTCAGTGCCGGCGACCGACTGGAACACGAGGTCGACCGGCGCCCCCTGCCCGATCAGCGACAGCGTCGTGGTGACATGGGTCAGCACGCAGGCCTGGGTCGGGATCTTCAGCCGCGCGATGATCTCGTCGAGCAGCCGCAGCAATTGGCCGATCACGGCCGGGTCGTCGCTCGCCGGGTTGATACCGATGCAGGCATCGCCGGCGCCGAGCAGGATGCCGTCGAGGATGGAGGCGGTGATGCCCCTGGCGTCGTCGAAAGGATGGTTGGGCTGGAGCCGAGTGCTCATCCGGCCCTTCAGACCGATGGTATTGCGGAAAGCGGTGGTGACCTCGCATTTCCGTGCCGCCAGGATCAGATCCTGGTTGCGCATCAGCTTCGACACCGCGGCTGCCATCTCCGGGGTGATGCCGCCTGCCAGCTTGCGCAGGATTTCGGGCGTCGCGGCATCCGACAGCAGCCAGTCGCGAAAGGCACCGACCGTCAGCGAAGCCACCGGCGCGAAGGCTTTGGCGTCGTGGCTGTCGATGACGAGGCGCGTGACCTCGTCGGTCTCATAGGGGATGACGGCTTCCTGCAAGAACTGCCCGAGCGAGACATCGGCCAGCGCCATCCGCGCCGCGATCATCTGTTCGGCGCTGGCGGCGGCGATCCCGGCCAGCCGGTCGCCGGAGCGCGGCGGCGTCGCCTTGGCGAGCAGGTCGCGCAAATCCGGGAACGTGTAGGTCGTTGCGTCGATGGTGTGGCGGTAGACCAAAGGTCTCTCCGGGGTTCGTCGGCCAGAGGCCGACTCCAGGGCGATCCCAAGACTATACCTTCAGATCAAGACGCTGAAATATCTACCTTTCTTTCGGCCGAGGGCAAAGGGGGCCAAACCCGGCGTTAACGCCGCGTCCATCTTCATTCTGCATAGTTTTGCAATAATTTGCACGACCGCGCTCTCCGGCCGCTCCCGGCCATTCGGGCCCCTGAAAACCATGACAACTGACCGACCTGGGAATGCCACCGGCCTCGCCGGCCGCTTCACGCTTGCCAACAAGCTCTACGCGATCTTTGCACTGTTCGCGTTGCTCACGGCGGCGATCGCGATGCTGTCCGATTACAACAGCCGCCGCGGTGCCGACCTGACGAGCGCGATCGAGACTGCGAACGCCGCCGCGCTGAACGTCGAGCGGGTCAACTCGCTGGTCTATGCGGTCGTGATGGAATCGCGCGGCGTCTACATGTCGACCGAGCCCGCCGTGGTGAAGAAATACGGCGAGGGCCTGCTCAAGTTCAACGCCCAGATCCTTGACGTCGTGAAGCGCTGGGAGACCATCGTCAAGGCTGACGATGCCGAGCAGTTCGCCACCTTCAAGAAGCGCATCGAGCAGTTCGTCGAGTTTCGCAAGGAGCTGGTGCGCCGCGGCGTCGAGATCAATGCGGCCGCGGGCCGCGAATGGGGCGACAACGACGCCAACCGCACCGTGCGCTCGGCGCTGAACAAGGATCTCGAGGCGCTGTCCAAGGTCTATGCCGAGCGCGCCAGGCAAATCGCGCACGAGACCGAGACCAATCGCATCCTGTCCCTCGTCCTGACCTGCCTCGCCGGCGTGGCGCTCGCGCTCGTCGTGATCGGCATCGTCATCATCGCCCGCTCGATCGCACGCCCCCTCTCCGCCATCACCGCGACCATCAAGCAGGTCGCTGACGGCGCCGAGAACGTCGTGGTGCCCCACAGCCACCGCGCCGACGAGATCGGCGCACTGGCACGCGCGATCCAGATCTTCCAGGACGCGATGGCGCGTAACCGCAACCTCGCCTCACAGGTCTCGCAGGACTCCGCCGCGCGCGAAGAGCGCGCCCGCCACATCGAACAATCCGTCGACGCGTTTCGCGAGGCGATCGGCGCGATCATGCGCGGCCTCAGCGACAACGCCTCCGTGATGCGCGAGACGGCGCAGACCATCACCCGCGTCACCGCGGACGCGAGCAGCCGCGCCGGCACGGCGGCGAACGCCACCGAGCAGGCTTCGCACAACGTCACGGCGGTGGCAGGCGCGGCCGAGGAGCTGTCGGCGTCGGTGGTGGAGATCGGCCGGCAGGTGCGGCAATCCGCCAGCGCGGTCGAGCAGACCGGCCAGCGCACCGAGAAATCCATCGCCGAGATCGAGAGCCTGGCCGCAGCCACGCAACGCATCGACGGCGTGCTCAGCCTGATTCAGGCGATCGCCGAGCAGACCAATCTGCTCGCGCTCAATGCCACCATCGAGGCGGCGCGCGCCGGCGATGCCGGTCGCGGCTTCGCCGTCGTCGCACACGAAGTCAAGGCACTCGCGGGACAGACCGCGAAGGCGACCGCCGACATCAGCGAGAACGTCTCGATGATCCAGTCCTCCACCCGCAACGCGGTCGACGCCGTCCGCGAGATCGGCGGCGCGGTGCGCGAGATCAACGACGTCACCTCGGCGATCGCCGGAGCCATCGGCCAGCAGGACGCCGCCACGCGCGAGATCTCGTCCAACGCGCAATCGGCGGCCCAAGGCAACGAGACCCTGGTCGCCAACATCAGCTCGCTCCGCGATGCCATCGGCGAGACCGATACGGCGGCCTCCTCGGTACTAACGGCTGCGAGCAGCGTGACCGAGACGGCGGAGACGCTGTCGCGCGAGGTGGAGAAGTTCTTCCAGAACCTGCGCTCGGGCGCAGCGGACGGCCGCATCGCCAAGGCCGGATGACGGGACGTCCACCGGCGGCGCTGGGGTTGCTCTATCAATAAAACGCGAAAACAACCCCATGCACAGTAGCCGGGGACAGCGATTTCAATGGCTTGGCCATCGGCGTTCCTTTTTGCGGATTTTACGAATCCACTTGCTCCGTCGGGCAAAACAGGGGCATGATGTCAATGTTGGAGCTTTCCGCACTGGGGGCCGGCAGATCGTGGGAAGCGGAAGGCCGGCTGAGGCCGCCTCTCGTCGCTTGATGCCCCATAGACAATGATCCAGAACTTTTAGCGAAACTATCCAGCCGCCTCTGCGTCGGTATGCGGAGGGAATTACAGCATGTCTGCACACGGCCAATTCGACGAACAGGACGTCCTGATCTTGCGCTACCGGGCGTTGGAGCGAGAGGTGACCGATCCGCTTGCCGCCGTTCTGCTCCACGACATCGTCCAGGATCTCGAAGCCGATCTTCATAGAGAGCGCGCGATGGCTCTCTCCGCAATCCCATCTTCCAAGTCATAATCGCCAATCATAGCGAGTTGATCTGTCTTTCGGGCACGGGATGCCTGCGAACAGAGTGGCGGCAGCTGACGATATCTGTTCAGCCATGGAACCATTGGGTTCCCAGTCTATTGCCTCACTGACACATCACATTTTGGAGAAACACCATGAAATTTTTAACAGCCGCTCTGACGGCCGCAGCAAGTGCCCTTCTTGTGACCGCTGCTTCTGCAGCCCCGCTGTCTCCCACCCTGTATGCCGCTCCGGACAGCAACGTTCAAAACGTACGCATGGTCTGCAATGAAGACGGTCGTTGCTGGCGCGAGCGCAGCGAGCGCCGTGTCATCATCCGCGATGGGCGCGATTCCTACGGATATGCGCCTCGCGAGCGCTACATCGAGCGGCGCGGCTATGAAGAGCGCAGCGGCATCGGCTTCCGTGCTCCCGGCGTGAGCGTCGGGATCGGCACCGACCGCTACTGAGATACGAGCCGGTGAATGCAGAAGCCGCGGAGCAATCCGCGGCTTTTTTGAACTCACTGGACGTCAACAAACTCGCCGCTTTTCCCGGCCTAGCGAGGAGCTGTGATCAGGCAGCCATTCAAAGCACGAACACCGGAAGAACTGATTTCTCTATTGAGCGCCGTGGCGATGGCCATTCTCGCCGCGATCATTGTCATGGTGCTGTATTATGGTCGCGAGATCATCATTCCGATAGCGCTGGCCGTCTTGCTCAGCTTCGTCCTGGCGCCTCTGGTTCGACTGGTTCAGCGACTGCGCATTCCACGCAGTTTGGCTGTGGTGAGCGTGGTCGTGATCGCCTTCGCGTTTATATTTGCGATGGGCAGTCTGCTCGCTACCCAACTCGCCCAGCTGGCCGGCGATTTGCCGCGATATCAGTCCACAATAAGCGAGAAGATCCAATCCTTCCGTGAGACCACGGCCGGTCGAGGCACACTCGAGCGGGCTTCCAGCATGTTGAAGGACCTCAGCAAAGAACTCGACAAGCCCAAGGAGGCCGCGAATTCGTTGGGGACCATAGCAGCTCCGAAAGCGGCCCCGCCGAAGCCCGTTCCTGTGGAAGTGCTTCAGCCCGATCCCGGCGCGCTGGAGAGTTTGCAAACGCTGATTTCACCATTGCTTCATCCGCTCGCAACGACCGGGATCATCGTCATATTCGTGATCTTCATTTTGCTTCAGCGCGAGGATCTTCGTAATCGTCTGATCAGGCTGGCCGGTTCGGATGACCTGCAGCGCACCACGGCTGCCCTTGATGACGCGGCGAGCCGCCTCAGCCGGCTTTTCCTCATCCAGCTTCTCGTGAACGGGGGCTTCGGCATCATCATAGGAATCGGTCTCTGGCTGATCGGCGTTCCAAGCGCGATCCTGTGGGGCATTCTGGCGGCAGTGCTGCGCTTCGTGCCTTACATTGGGGCGGTCATCGCCGCCGCCTTCCCTCTCGCTCTCGCGGTTGCGGTCGATCCAACCTGGACGATGCTGCTGTGGACGATCGCGCTGTTCGTGGTGGTGGAGCCCGTCGTCGGCCATGTGCTCGAGCCGATGGTCTATGGACACAGCACGGGACTGTCGCCGGTGGCCGTTGTCGCTTCCGCGACGTTTTGGACGGCGCTCTGGGGTCCGATCGGCCTCGTTCTGGCAACACCCCTTACGGTGTGTCTGGTCGTCCTGGGCCGCCACGTCGAGCGCCTGGAGTTCCTGGACGTCATGTTTGGAGACCGACCAGCGCTCTCTCCGCCTGAGATATTCTATCAGCGGATGCTCGCCGGCGACCCGACCGAAGCATCTGCAAAAGCCGAGGAGTTCTTGAAGGAGCGATCTCTCAGCTCTTATTACGACGAAGTCGCCTTGCGAGGACTGCAGCTGGCTCAAGCGGATGCCGAGCGCGGCGCTCTGGATCCCGACCGGCTGGCTAAAATCAGGGATGCGGTCCAGGAATTTGCCAATAACATTTCGGAGCAGGATGAGCGTCCGCCGCCGAAGGTCGGCCCGACCACAGATGTCGAAGCTACATCTGCCATAGAAGGCGTGGCTGAGGATGCGCCTTATGAGGGTCTGCGGGTGCTGCGCAAGGAGGACTTGCCCACTGAATGGCAAGGCGAACATCCCGTGCTCTGCGTGGCCGGGCGAAATCCAATCGACGAAGCCGCTGCGATCATGCTGGCTCAACTGACCGGAGCGCATGGCTTGTCGGCCAGAGTCGAGGCAGCGGAAGCGTTGTCGACGGCGAATATCTTCCGGCTGGAGACCGATGGGGTCGCCATTGTCTGCCTCGTCTATATGGATGCAAGCAGCCCGGCCCATATGCGTTACTCGGTGCGACGGCTTCGCCGTAAATTGCCGAAGGCTACAATCATTCTGGGTTGCTGGATGAAGGACATCGAGCCAGCGGCGCTGGAAAATCTGCGGGAAGGCGCCAAGGCGGATCTGGCTGCTGCAACTCTGGGCGGGGCGCTTAAACTCTGCATAGAGGCGACGGGTGTGGACTCCCTTGGCACAGTCGCTGAAGGCCGGATTTCGAAGATCACGGCCGGCTAGCAGTTTATACGCGGAGACATGGCTGCTGCAGGCGCGCAGCAAACCCGAAAGGCCTTCGTTCCTGCCGACATCGGATCCGGCTCAAGGCCGGTGTGTCCTGGCACTCCCTCAGTCACATACAAAGGACCGTGCTGCGCGACCTTCTGGTGCGACGGTTCAGCCAACCGGCCCGGGGGTCCAATCGCCGCCGGCAAGCGGCCGCACCTTTACATCGGGAATGACCCCGCGCTGCAGGCCCGGATCAAAATGGCGCATCGTCCGCTCGTTGAGGTCGATGATGCGGCCAGGCCTTAGCGGTCCCACGTCATTTATCTTGACGATGACCTTCTTGCCGACGGCCTCTACGAGGGCGTATTTCGGCTTCGCGCCAAACTGGACTCCACCGAATTTCTTACGCAAACTCGTTTTGATGGCGGCCGACCAGACTGAGGGATCATAGCGCTCGCCGGAGGCTGTCTTCGGGCCGCCCTCCTCTTTGCCCGGCTTGAACGGATTGTACGTGGACGCCGCGCCGACGATCGCTTCCCCGGAAGCGACATTGACGACAGCGCTTGAGTGAACTCCAGCGGCTTCGCATCGAGCAACAGTAACGGAAACGGCAAGCGCAACCACGGCGCCGCAAATTGCGGCGCTGGATCGGAACACCATCATATCTCCTGTGATTTTCGATTGTCCGGTTCCGATGCCTCAAAACATCATCAAGCAAACGCGGAAGCGTTCGGGTTCGCGATGTTTACAGGTCGAGCCAACCCCGGCTGCGGAACCATTGCAGGAACCAGAATGGTTCCAAACGGTGTTTTTAGTTGTCGCCGTCTAAGACGGACATTGCGTCAACAGCGTGACAAGAAGAGGCCACGGCGAAATGGCGCGGCCACATGAGTCCCGCGGCGCTCACAATCAGATTGATTGTTCCACTCGCCTGTCCGACCTTCTCTTCTTTCCCATCGACCGTCCTTTCCGCAGAAGCGATCAACGCAGATACACTGCTGCACAGGCGTGCACCCTCTCAAACGAAGAAGAGATCGCCCCTACTCCATCACCCGCGCCGCTTGATCGGATTGTAATCCTTGCCTCGGCAAATCTGCTACGCGCTGTCGCGCGAATGCGGCAAACGATCATCCGACCTATCTTGCAGGCCGGGAACGCAGCAGGGAGTGGGATCGCGGCCTTGCCCGCAACGGGCGCGGCTAGAGCGTCCGCGGTTTCTCGTCCGATTGATCGATCGAGAACAGTCCGCTGAGCGCCTTGACGTTAACCGGCTTTTCGACACGTGGCACGGCTGCATAAGCATCCGGAATCGCCCAAGCGTCATAACCGGTGGTGAACACGAACCGCACCCCGCGCGTCCGAAGTGCGTCGGCAACCGGATAGGAGCGTTCGCCGCGAAGATTGATGTCCAGGACGGCGCCATCTATCCGCTGTTCGGCCGCAACCAGATTCAGGGCGTCCTCGACCGACCCCGCCGGCCCAATGACCTCAGCGCCGCGATCTTCCAGCGCACGGGCCAGGTCGGCGGCGATCATGTACTCGTCTTCGACGACGAGGAGCCGCCGGCCTAGTAGTGATTGCGACTCAGTCATCACGCTTCTCCTCGCTCGCGAGCGGCACGGCGATTTCGCAGTGGACGCCGTCAGGTTCGAACCGAAGCTTCGTTTTGGCGCCGAGCTGATAAGGAAGTGCTCGCTCGATCAATTCGCTTCCGTAGCCTTTTCTCGCCGGCCCGCCCTCAGGCATGGCAACCCCGCTTTCGGACCATACCACGGTTGCTTGCCGCCTGGATTGATCGTTCTTGACCTCCCATCGCACCGTCAGCCGGCCTGAGGGTTGGCCGAGGGCGCCGTATTTTACCGCATTCGTGGCGAGCTCATGCAGCGCGAGAGCCATCGATTGCGCCGACATCGCCGGCAACGGCGCCGCCGGCCCCTCGGTCGTCACCTTCTCCACGTCGGCACTGGCGTGCGCCTCCAATTCGGCCCTGACCAGATCACCGAGTTCAATCGGCCGATTGTCGCTTTGCGCGAGCAAACCCTGAGCCCTGGAGAGGGCGCCCAACCTGCTTTCAAAGTCGTCTGCAAAGTCGTCCAGGGACGGGCTCGATCTGATCGTCTGCCGGGCAAGTGATTGGACGACCCCGAGCAGATTGCGCCTGCGGTGCTGCAGTTCGGCCAAGAGAACCTTCTGCCGATCTTGAAGCACGCGCAGTTCGTGGATGTCCGTCATCGTGCCGACCCAATCGACAGCGTCTGCATCCGAACTGACTTTCATCGGTACCGCGCGGGTCTGATGCCACCTGAACTCTCTGTCGGCGGAACGCCTGACGCGGTGCTCGACGTAATACTCGCCCTTGGCGCGCGCTTCGAGCCAGGCCGCCTGGGTCTCTTCGCGATCATCCGGATGGATCGCGTCAAGCCAACCGAAACCGATGCTATCAGCGAAGCTCAGACCGCTGAAGATGGTCCATTGCGGGCTGGCCCAAGTGCGCTCACCATCACTTTTTGAGCGGAAAACCAGCTGGGGTATATTGGTGGCGAGAACGCGGAACAGCTCCTCGCTTTGCGCGAGCTGCTCCGCAGCACGGTGCTGGCTGGTCCGATCGCGCAACATCTTCACGAAACCCGCGTCGCGCTCCGCCAGCGGCATCAACAGGCCCGAAGCCCAGAGCCGGGTGCCGTCCTTGCGCATCTGCCAGCGTTCGTCCTCGGCGCGGCCCTGAGCTAACGCGCTGCGTCGTTCTTCGGCTGCCGCCTCAAAACTACCCTCCTCGGCGGGAAAGATCACGTCCGCCGATTTTCCGATGATTTCGTCGGTCTTGTACCCGAGTAACCGCTCGGCGCCGGGGTTCCAGCTGGTGGTGATGCCGTTCGGGTCTATCGTGAAGATAGCAAAGTCCGTCGCGCTCTCGAATACGAGACGCAGCAGCTCATTGTCCGCGGGGGCGGCCGGACCGTTTGTCGGATGATTGCTCTCCTGCACGCGGACGATCTCCAACGCTCGCGCTGGGCAGCGCGCCAACTGCCAGCGACAATCGCGACAATCCAAGGACGTTCCTAAGCTGGTTCACGACCCAGGTTCCCGCAGCAACGGGTGACGTCCGGTAACGGTCCTACCCGGCCATCACCCCGCCGCGCTTGATCAGCTCCTTCCCTACCGCGGCCAGATGCACCTGATCCGGTCCGTCGCCGATGCGGATGAAGCGGGCGTAGACGTAGGCACGCGCGAGGAATGTGTCCTGCGAGACGCCGGCAGCGCCGTGGATCTGAATGGCGCGGTCGATCACGCGGGCGGCCATGCTTGGCACCACGATCTTGGCGGCCGCGATCAGGTCGCGCGCGGCCTTGTTGCCTTCGCGGTCCATCCTGTCGGCGGCTTGCAGCGTCAAGAGCCGCGCCTGCGCGATCTCGCAGAATGAGTGCGCGATGTCCTCGCGCACCGAGCCCTGCTCTGCGAGCGGCTTGCCAAAGGCCGTGCGGGAGACGGCGCGCTGGCACATCAATTCCAGCGCGCGCTGGGCACAGCCGATCAGCCGCATGCAATGATGGATGCGGCCGGGACCGAGCCTGCCTTGCGCGATCTCGAAACCGCGGCCCTCGCCGAGCAGGATGTTCTCGGCCGGCACGCGAACGTTCTCGTAGACGATCTCGGGATGGCCGACCGGCGCGTCGTCATAGCCGTAAGTGAGCATGTCGCGGACGATGCGCACGCCGGGCGTCGCTCTCGGCACCAGGATCATGGATTGCTGGCGGTGGCGGTCGGGATCGTCGGGCGCCGTCTTGCCCATCACGATCAGGATCTCGCAATCCTCGTTCATCGCGCCCGAGGTGAACCATTTGCGGCCGTTGATGACGTAGTCGCCGCCGTCGCGCTTGATCTCGCATTGAATGTTGGTGGCATCGCTGGAGGCGACCTGCGGCTCCGTCATCGAGAAGCCGGAGCGGATGCGCCCCTCCAGGAGCGGCTTCAGCCAGCGCTCCTGCTGTGCCGGCGTGCCGTAATTGGCCAGCACCTCCATGTTGCCGACATCGGGCGCCGAGCAATTGAACACCTCCGGCGCCCAGAGGATGCGGCCCATGATCTCCTTCACCGGCGCGTATTCGAGATTGGTCAAGCCAGTGTTGTTAGGGTCTTCGCCGTGCTCGCCGGAGAGGAACAGGTTCCAGAGCCCCTGCTCGCGCGCCAGCCGCTTCAGGTCCTGAAGGACCTGTGGCGTCCTGTAGCGTGTCGCTTCCGGCTTCACCTGCTCGTAATAGAGCTCCTCGACCGGCTCGACATGCGTCCGCATGAACCGGCGGACACGCTCCTGCAGCTCCAGCGAACGTTCGGAGTGGTGAAAATCCATTGGTGTTCCTCCTCTTCCCTTCTCCCCTTGCGGGAGAAGGTGGCATAGGCGGCCTTCGGCTGGCGTTCCTAAGAACGCCGAAGCAAAGCTTCGGCTATGGCGCCGGATGAGGGGTTGTATCCGCGAGTTCAAATGTAGAGACGACTCGCGGAGAGAGACCCCTCAC
>NZ_JADPIT010000032.1:433773-478762 GCF_023073035.1 Bradyrhizobium sp. 62 | reverse complement strand
GTGGCGCGAAGCGCCGGATGAGGGGTTTCTGTCGGCAAATTCTTCTCGTGAGAGTGGCACACGCGGAGCGAGACCCCTCACCTGTTTCGCCGCTACGCGGCGATCCACCCTCTCCCACAAGGGGAGAGGGTGGACCGTCTCTGCAGCCGCTCGTTTCGCAGTCCCTCACGTGCCGCGCAACAGCTCGCTCGCGACGATCCAGTCGTTGCCGTTGAACTGAAGCATATAGCCGTCCTTGATCGGGCGGAAATCCTGCGGCGTGGTGTTGAGCGTGATGCCGGGCATCAGCAGCGACAGCGGCACGTTCTTCAAATTGGCCGCCTGCGCCATGATGTTCTCGCGCGTCAGATTGTCCTTGCACTGCTTCAGCAAGACCACCAATGCCTCGGCGACGGTGTAGCCGTAGAGACCCGCGACGTTGTTGACGTCGGCATTGGGCAGGCGCTTCTTCATGAAGTCGATATAGGCCGTCATCGCCGGATCGTCCTTTGGCGCCTCGACGAACGGCTTGAGCGAGCCGAGCGAGAGCACGCCCTTGCCCGCATCGAGGCCGGCCGGCACCATCACGGTGGCCTTGTTGGCGCAGCCCGAGGCGAGGAAGCGCGTCGCCTGCCAACCGACCTCATGCGCTTTCCGGATCGCCTGGGCGCAGGCACGCGGCGTCACCGAATAGATCATGAACACGTCGGCCTTGGTGTTGGCGAGCGTCAGCACCTGGGAATCGACGGTGGGGTCGGCGACCTCGAAGCTCGACGCCATCGCGATCGCCTTGTCGGCGTCGGCGCCAAGCGCTTCCTTGACGCCGCGCAGATATTCCTTGCCGGCGTCGTCGTTCTGATAGAGCACCGCGAAGCGCGCATTCGGGTTCTTGGCGCGGGCATAGGCGACGTCGATGGCCGCCTCGCTGGTGTAGTTCGGCGCCCACGGCAGCGCCATCGACCAGGGCATGTTGGCCGGGTCGTTCCACTTCGAGGCCGAGCTGATCAGAAACAGCTGCGGCACCTTGTTGCTGTTGAGATATTTCGCAATCGCCGAGCTCGGCGCGGTGCCCATGGTCGCGAAGATGAAGGCGACGCCATCGCCCTCGACCAGCCGGCGCGCCGCTTCCATGGTCTTCGGCGGCGAGAAGGCGTCGTCGAGCGACAGGAGATTGAGCCTGCGGCCGTTGATCCCGCCCTTCTCGTTGACCTCGTCGAAATAGGCCGAGATCACCCTGCCGGTGATGCCGAGCGGCGATGCGGGGCCGCTATAGGGCATGGTGTTGCCGATCTTGATCTCGGTGTCGCTGACGCCCGGACCGTAGGATTTTTGCGCGGAGACAGGCGTGGACAGGCAGGCAGCCAAGGCTGCAGCCAGGACCAAAGCGGCTTTCATGGTTTCTCCCCGGTGATGATCGCCACGACTCGGAAGGCGCGGCGTGCTGCTCTTGCCAGCACGTCAGATCAGCGGAGTTCCACAAGGCGGTCTTGCGTCGAGTTGCTGATCAGCCGGTGCACAGCCGCCGCCGCGGGCAGCAACATTGACGCCAATCAAGATCGGATGCGGCGCCTCAGCCGCGCGTCCGCTCCATCTCCAGCTCGGCCTTGAGGTTGTCGAGATCCCGATAAATTGAAGCAATCGCAAGGACACGGCCGCCCTTGCGATACTTCAGCAGGCAGTCCTTGCCGGAAATGCTGCCGTCGATTGCGATATCGTCAAAACTATCGGCGTGGCCGACATAGTTGATCGGCACGTCATAGTGCTGCGACCAGAAGAACGGCACGGCCTCGAAGCGCTCGCGCTTGCCGAGCATGTTGCGGGCCGCGGTCTGGCCCTGCCGCTCCGCCACCACCCAGTGCTCGACGCGGATAGTTTGCCGCGAATGCGGATCGGGCCAGCGCGCGATGTCCCCGGCCGCAAAGATACCGGCTATGCTGGTCTCCAGATATTCGCTCACGCTGACGCCCCGGTCGGCCGCAAGCCCTGCCTGCTCGGCGAGCGCGAGGCGCGGCTTGACGCCGATACCGACCACGACCAGGTCGGCCTCGATCACGCCGCCGCTTTTCAACGTCGCGCGCGTGCCGTCCAGCTTCTCCACGGTGTCCTCGAGGTGGAAGTTGACGCCATTCTCCTCATGCAGCGCGCGCACGAAGTCGCCCATCTCGGGACCGAGCACCCTCTGCATCGGCCGTTCGTCCGGTGCGACCACGTGCACCTCGATCTTGCGTGCCCGCAAGGAGGCCGCAACTTCCAGGCCGATGAAGCTGGCGCCGATCACCAGCGCACGCTTGGCGCTGCCGGCCGCCTTAATGATGGCGCGGCTGTCGGCGACGGAGCGCAGGGTGTGGACATGAGGCTGGTCGGCCCCCGGAATCTGCAATCTGACCGGCTCGGCGCCGGTCGCGAGCAGCAGCCGGTCGAACGGCAGCCTGTCGCCGTTGCCCAGCGTCACGCTGCGCGTCTTCGCCTCGATCGCGGCGACATTCGTGTTGAGCCTGAGATCGATGCCGGCGTCCCGATAATAGTCCTCGCCCCGCAGCGGCAGCCAATCCTCCGGCGCGTTGCCCGCGAGGTAATCCTTGGAAAGGTTGGGCCGGTCCACCGGCATCGCGCTGTCATTGCTGAGCATGGTGATGGCGCCGGCAAAGCCCTCGCGACGGAGCGTCAGCGCCGCCGCGAAACCCGCCGCGCCGCCGCCGATGATGACGAATTTTTCCGGCGTTGGCGCCGTCCGGTGAGGCGCCGGAGGCTTCGGCATCTCGCGCTTGCGCTGAACGACGATCTTGTCCTGATCGCGCGAGACCTCCCACACCGCCAGCGCATTCAGCGCCGGCGGACGGGTCGCCTCGCCTGACCGCAAGGAGAAGCAGGCATGATGCCAGGGACAGCGGATGGTGTCGCCAACCACCAGTCCTTCCGCAAGCGGTCCGTGATAGTGGCTGCAGGTCGGCTCGATCGCAAAGATCTCGCTGCCGGCCTGCACCAGCAGGACGTCTTCCTCGCCGACATGGCCGAGCAATTTGCTGTCCTTGAACGCGGCGAGCGTCACGCCTCGACTCAAGTCGGGTCCGCTTGGCTTCTTGTCCTCGGTCATGGCGTTGCCTCCTTGAGCCGTCGCGGATCAATCGTCCGAATTGGCCAGCCCCAGCAGCTCCTGGCGCGTCAACGCGTTGTCGCGGAACACGCCGAGCATGCGGCTGGTGACGAGATCTGTCCCGGGCTTGTGTGCGCCGCGCGTGGTCATGCAGTGATGCGTTGCCTTGATGATGACCCCGACGCCTTCGGGCCTCAGCACATCGTTGATCGTATTGGCGATCTGCGCGGTCATCTTCTCCTGGATCTGAAGCCGCTTGGCGTAGATGTCGACGAGACGCGCGAGCTTGGAGATGCCCACGACGCGCCCTTGCGGGATATAAGCGACCCAGGCGCGGCCGACGATCGGTGCCATGTGGTGCTCGCAATGGCTTTCGAAGCGAACACCGCGCAGAACGATCATCTCGTCATAGCCTTCGATCTCCTCAAAGGTCTTTTGCAGGATTTCGGTCGGATCCTGCGCATAGCCGGAGAAATACTCCTCGAAGGCGCGCGCGACCCGGTCCGGCGTATCGCGCAGACCGTCGCGCGCGGGGTCATCACCGGCCCAGCGGATCATGGTCCGGATCGCGTGCTCGACCTCCGCCCTCTCAGGCCGCTCGCTCGGCGCCTGCGCGACCGCGACACGTTCCAGCCTGCGCGTTTGCGTCTTCATCTAAAACTCCCCTGCAACGAACCGCATACAGAAGGCGGCCCACAGCTTGGACGGCTGCGATCGGAAAAGGTTCCCGGGATCAGGAAAAATTGGAAGCTGTGAGAGCGGCAAGACAGCGGGACGAGAAATCCGGCGCTATGAGGCCGCTTTCCGTACATCGAGCACGGCCTGGGCCCATTCGGCCGGCCGCTCCTGCGGCAAATTGTGGCCGGCCCCTGCAAAGACGCGCCGCTCGAAAAAGCCCTCGAATTTGCCTGCGTGGTGAGCGGTGCCGGAATTGACCCCGTCGCTGTCACCGTCGATCGCGATGGTCGGCACCCGAACCGGCGGCTGGGCGGCGAGCTTCGCCTCGATCGCGGCATAGGCGGGATCGCCGGCGACCAGCGCGTAACGATGTCGATAGGAGTGGATCACAACATCGACGAAATCAGGATTGTCGAACGACATGGCGCTGGTCTCGAACGTCGCGTCGTCGAAGGCCCATGTCGGCGACCACATCGACCAGAGCTGGCGCGCAAAACCGCGCCGGTTGCGCTCCAGCGCGCGGCGGCCGCGTTCGTTGTGGAAGAGATATTGATACCAGAGCGCCGCCTCCTCGGTTGGCGAAGCCGGCTCCATCGAACACGCGATGTTCTGGATGTTGTAGGAATTGCCCGAGACGAGGCCGATTACGCGCTCCGGATGCAGAACCGAGACCACGCAGGCCGCGCGCCCGCCCCAGTCGTAACCGCCGACCACCGCGTGCGAGATTCCAAGCGCATCCATGAAGGCCAGGAGATCGGCGCCAAGCGCCGCCTGCTCGCCGGAGCGCAACGTCGCAGCGGAGCGAAACCGCGTCGGCCCGTAGCCGCGCAGCCAGGGCACCAGCACCCGCGCGCCCGCTTGCGCAATGATCGGCGCGGACTCGGCATAGGCGTTCACGTCGTAGGGAAAGCCGTGGCCCATGATGCAGGGCCAGCCGTCCGGCGCGCCGTATTCGCGATAGGCGATATCGAGGATATCGGTGGCGACTGTTTTTTGTTGCATTACAAAGCGGAGCTATTTTTGCGGCCCGGACAACGTGATGTCACGCTCGGCGCGGAACACGTTGCTGTAGAGGTTGGCGATCCACTGCCGACCGATCTCGGTCTTGTTGAGGTAGCCGATCTCGGTTTGAATGTGCGGTGCGACGCTATTCCAATAGAACTGCGGATAGCGGTTCACGATGTCGGCCGGCGAATCGTAGCCGAGCTGGCGGTTCATGCCGACTTCTTCGAATTCGTAATAGAGCGCGTTAGCCTTGCGCAGATAGTTGGGGTCGCCGAGCTGGCCGATGAAATCGGCGGCGCGCAGGATCGAGGCGTCGTCGTCGTATTCCTGGCCCTCGCGGGCCGGGAAGCGGGTGCCCTCGATGGCGCGCGCGATCCGCTCTGGATCAAGTCCGGGAATATGCTGCAGCCGGCGCATGACGTAGAGCTTGGAACGGTCGACGTGATACATCATCAGACTGGCATCTGATGAGCCGCGGGGCAGCGAGACCTTGCTGCCTGCCGCATCGACCACAAAACCGTCCTCGTCATCTTCCTCGAACAAGCCACGGACATAGCCAATATCGTGCGCAAGGCAGGCGATCAGGACGTGGACGTAATCCTCGGCCGAGAGATGAATATGAAGATACCGGCCGCTCAGGATGGAATGACCCGCGAGCGTGACCAGCATCGTATGTTCGACATTATGATAGAGCGCGTCGCTGTTTCCGATGCATTCCATAGCGGTACGGGTCGCGCTCTCGACGATGTTTGCCGGAGAATCGCCGTACCTGCGGCGCATGAACGAACCTAGCGTCTTCTCAAGGGATTCAGCCGCCAGTCTCGGTAACGTGATCATGGATGCAGCCCCGTCTGTCGGTGGTGTCCCACGCCAACTACCGACGTCTCATTCTCGTCCTCGACGCAAGCGCCAGCATAGCCCATCTTGGGCCGACTGACCAAATCCTGGGACGACAACACGGAAATATATTGCTGTTGTGCCACGCAACATAAGATTGCGGTTACAACTCAGTACATCCATGGCGCCGACGGCTCCGTAGCGGCAAAGCCGCAATCATTCCACCAGCAGCACGTCGACGGCGACGTCGAGCTTCTGCTTCGGCGAGCCGACAATGATGCCGTCGACCGGCGAAACGTCGGAAAAGTCGCGGCCGACCGCGAGCACGATATGGTCGCCAGCGACCATAAGGTCGTTGGTCGGATCGAAATCGACCCAGCCAAGCTCCTCCCCGCACCACAGCGACACCCAGGCATGGGTGGCATCGGCGCCCTGCAGGCGCGGCTGGCCCGCCGGCGGAATGGTGCGCAAATATCCGCTGACATAGGCCGCGGGCAGTCCCAGCCCGCGCAAGCCCGCAATCATCACATGGGCAAAATCCTGACAGACGCCATGGCGCTTGACGAAGACCTCGTCGAGCGGCGTCGAGATCACCGTCGCCTTGGGATCGTAGCGAAATTCGGTGCGGATGCGATGCATCAGATCGACCGCCCCGGCGAGGATGCCCGCGCCGGCCGCGAAGCTTTCCGCGGCATAGGCGCTGACCGGTCCCAGCACCGGCACCAGCGGGCTCGCAAAGACATAGCCGACCGGCGAGGACGGCCCGAGGCTCGTCGCCTCGAAGGCGATGTCGCGAATGCTCTCCCAGCCCGGACTGGCAGCGTCGCGCGCCGGCGGCTGGCGCGACACCTTCACGCGAGAGCGGGAATCGATGCGCAGGGTGCGATGCGCGGCCTCGATCACGACACTCTCGGTCAGGGTGCCGAAGAAATCGCGCCGGACGCTACGCTCCGCGGGGCGCGGACGAATCTCGACCTTATGCGAGATCAGCTCCTGGCCATGGCCGCTCCTCGGCTCCAGCCGCAGCGTGCAGCGGGCGAAGCTGACCGGGCTCTCATATTCGTAGGTGGTGACGTGACGGATGTCGTAGATCACGCCAGCCCCGTCAGCTTTTCCGGCCGGCTGGCATTGGGGCCGTGCGGGAAGTAGTGCTGCCCGACTGCCTCGGCGAGGCTGAGCAGATCCTGCTCCAGTGCGAACAGCGTCTTGACCTCGATCCTCTCGGCCTCCGCGGTCGCGAGCATCGCTTGCAGCGCGACCGCAAGCCGCTGCGGCTTCTCGATCAGGCCGTGCTCCTTCAGGCTTGGCAGCGCGGCGATATGCTCGTTCAGCGCCGTCACCTGGAACGCCACCGAACGCGGATTGTAACTGTCGAGCACGGCGAGATCGCGCACCGGCGCAAGGATCGGCGCCAGCAGATAACGCGAGCGGTAGGTGATCTGGCAATCCACCAGCGTCAGCAGGATATCGAGATCCTCGTCGCCGGCTTCGTCATAGGCGAACTGCCGGGCAAAGCGCGTGGTGTTGATGGCGCGCTCGGTGCGGCGGCCGATATCGAGGAAGCGCCAGCCGGCGGCGCGGTTCATGTTCTCATGCGCAAGGCCGGCAAAGCTCGCGAGCTCCTGCAACGTCAGCTCGGCCGCGCTCAGCACGCTGTCGTCGTCCTCGACCTCGACGGCCAGCCGCTCGACCATCTCGGTGATGACTTGCCAGGCATCGGGCGACAGCCGCTCGCGCAAGGAGGTCGCCGTGCGCTGGGCCGCGCGGACCAGCGACAGTGCCGAGCCGAAACGCTCCGGGCTTTGCAGCGCCTCGGCAACGATGCGGCCGGGCGCCGCGCGCGAGGTCTGTGAGATCGCGCCCCAGGTCACCAGCAGGCGCTGGATACGCTCCGCCGATTGCAGCGAGGCCGCGGTGCCCTTGTTGGGCCCGCTCGGCGAGCCCAGCGCCCGCACCAGCCGCAGCGTCGCCTCGGCGCGTTCGAGATAGCGGCCGAGCCAGAACAGATTGTCGGCGGCGCGACTCGGCAGCACTCCGGCGATACGACGGATGCGCACCTTGTCGACCGCAGGCAGCAGCGTCGCGGTCGAGACCTGCTTGTCCGAGACCACCCAGACGTCGGCGGAACGCGCGCCGTCGCCCATCGACACCGCGCGCGCATCCGGCTGCTCGGCGATCCGGCAGAAGCCGCCGGGCATGATGGCCCAGCCGTCCGGCGTCGCGGCTGCGAACACGCGCAGCACGAAGGGACGGGACGTGATCTGCCCCTGCTCCCATACCGGCATGGTCGAGAGCCGAACCACCTCCTGGCCGACATAGTCCATGCCGCGCGCAGCGATCGCGTTGCTCAGGCGCCGGCGGCCGGCGGCATCGAGCTCGCTCGCGAGCACCGGACCGTTGCTGTCGAAACCGGGAACGCCGCGCCGATAGGCGCCTTCGATCGCGACCTCGTCGAGCCGCGACAGCACCTCGTCGCGCGCCGAGCGCTGGCCGCACCACCAGGTCGCGATGTGCGGCATCTTCAACTCTTCACCGAGCAGGCGGCGGCTCAGCGCCGGCAGGAAGCCGAGCATCGCGCGCGCCTCCAGCACGCCCGAGCCCGGCATGTTGGCGACGACGACGCCGTCCTTGCGCAGCACGTCGATCAGCCCGGGGACGCCAAGCCGCGAGGAGGCTTCGAGCTCGAGCGGGTCGAGCGAATTGGAATCGACACGGCGCAGCAGCACGTCGAGCCGCTTGAGGCCCGCAACCGTGCGGATGTGGATATGGTTGTCGCTGACGGCGAGATCGTCGCCCTCGACCAGCAGGAAGCCGAGATAGCGCGCCAGCGTCGCGTGCTCGAAATAGGTCTCGCTGAAGCTGCCCGGCGTGAGCACGCCGATCCGCGGCTCGTCGCGGTCGGCGCGCGCCCGAAGACTGTCGCGAAACGCCTCGAAGAACGGCGCGACGCGCGGCACGTTCATCGACTTGTAGAGATCCGAGAAGGCGCGCGAGAGCACCAGGCGGTTCTCCAGCGCATAGCCCGCGCCCGACGGCGCCTGCGTGCGGTCGCCGAGCACCCACCAGCGGCCGTCGGGCCCGCGGCCGACATCGGCGGCATAGAGCGAGAGATAGCGCCCGCCCGGCGGCGGCACGCCGCAGACGGGGCGGAGATATTCGGGGCTGCCCGCGATCGCGGCCGCCGGCAGCGCGCCTTCGGCGACGAGGCGGCCCTCGCCATAGATGTCGCGCAGCACGAGCTCGAGCAGCTCGGCGCGCTGGGTGATGCCATCGGACAGCTGCTTCCAGTCGGCCTCGTCGATCAGCAGCGGCAGATGGCTGATCGACCAGGGCCGGTCGGCGCTCTCGCCGGGCGCGCGATAGGTGACGCCGGCCTCGCGGAGATGACGGTCGGCCATGCCGAACCGCCGCTCGACCTCGTCGGGCGCGAGCGCGCCGAAGGCATCGAAGAAGCGGCTCCAGACCGCGCGGGGCTTGCCGTCCGGGCCGAGAAACTCGTCGGGGATGCCGGGCAGGCGCCTGTAGTCGCGGACCCATTGCGCGAAACGGCGCTGGCCTTCGCGCTGGCCATTGCGTTGACCTTGCGCCTTACCCGCCTTGTCGTTCTCTTCGGCTGCGCCCTCGGCCATGCGCCTCTCCCTGCCCCCGCATCATACTCATTGCAGGAGCGGGGTCCGCAAGTCGAGGGTCAGCGGAAACTCATTTGTGCGTTCCTCGGGCGGCGGCTGCATCGGGCCCGGCGTATGGCCGTGGTCCTGGAAGCGCGCCAGCCGCCGCGCCTCGGCCTCGTAGGTGTTGACCGGCTTGGTGTCGTAGCTGCGGCCGCCGGGATGGGCGACGTGATAGACGCAGCCGCCGAGCGAGCGGCCGTTCCAGGTGTCAATAAGATCGAAGGTCAGGGGCGCGTGAACGGGAATGGTCGGATGCAGACCGGAGGCCGGCTGCCAGGCCTTGAAGCGGACGCCGGCCACGGCTTCGCCGGAGCGGCCGGTGGCGGTCATCGGCAGGCGGCGGCCGTTGCAGGTGACGATATGGCGGCCCTCGACGAACCCCTCCGCCTTGACCTGGAGCCGCTCGACCGACGAGTCGACATAGCGCACGGTGCCGCCGGCCGATCCCTCCTCGCCGAGCACGTGCCAGGGCTCCAGCGCCTGCCGCAGCTCCAGCGTCACGCCGCCATGATGGATACGGCCGAAAGCGGGGAAGCGGAATTCGAGCTGGGCCAGATACCATTCAGGCTCGAACGGATAGCCGGACTGCTTCAACTCGGTGAGCACTTCGAGGAAATCCTCCCAGATGAAGTGCGGCAGCATGAAGCGATCATGCAGCGCGGTGCCCCAGCGCACGAACTTGCCTTGTTGCGGCTCGCGCCAGAATTTTGCGATCAGCGCGCGGATCAGCAGCTGCTGCGCCAGCGACATGCGCGGATCCGGCGGCATTTCGAGCGCGCGGAATTCGACCAGGCCAAGGCGGCCGGTCGTGCCGTCCGGTGAATAGAGCTTGTCGATGCAGATCTCGGCGCGATGGGTGTTGCCGGTGATGTCGACGAGGAGATGCCGGAACAAGCGATCCACCAGCCACAGCGGCGCCTGAACGCCCGGCGGCGGCACGTGCGTGAGCGCAACCTCGAGCTCGTAAATGCTGTCGTGGCGGGCTTCGTCGATGCGCGGTGCCTGACTGGTCGGGCCGATGAACAGGCCGGAGAAGAAATAGGACAGCGCCGGATGCCGCTGCCAGTGCAGCACCAGGCTCTTCAACAGATCAGGCCGGCGCAGGAACGGCGAGTCCTGCGGACTCGAGCCGCCGACCACGACGTGATTGCCGCCGCCGGTGCCGGTGTGGCGGCCGTCGACGAGGAAGCGGTTGGCGCCGAGGCGTGTCTTGCCCGCATCTTCATAGAGCCCGACGGTGATATCGACCGCCTCGCGCCAGTTCTTTGCCGGCTGGACGTTGACCTCGATCACGCCGGGATCGGGCGTCACCTTGATGACGTCGACACGCGGATCGAACGGCGGCGGATAACCCTCGACATGGACCTGGAGCTGCATCTCCTCGGCCGTCGCTTCGAGCGCCGCGATCATCTCGAGATAATCCTCGATCTGCTCGACCGGCGGCATGAAAGCACAGAGCACGCCGTCGCGGACCTCGACCGACATCGCGGTGCGAACCGGGACGGAGGTGTTGAGCTCTTCGGGCTCGAGCCGCTCCGGCGAGTCCGGACGCGCTGGAAGGCTGAACACGGGCAGCTTGCCGCGGGCCTCCATCGGATCTCGCTCGACGATGTAGGGGTATTGATCGGGCGGGACATAGCCGAGCGAGTCCAGCGGCAGGCGCAAGCCCAGCGGGGAATCCCCCGGCATCAGGAAAAGATGACTGCGCCGGAGCTGCCAGCGCTCGCTGCGCCAGCGTGGCGCCGCATTCCAGCGCTGCACCGGCAGCACGAAGCCGCGAGGATTGTTGAGCCCCTGCTCGAACACTCGCGCCATCCGCGCGCGGGCCTCCGGATCGGACAATTTGGAATCGGATGGATCGACGTTGACGGGAAGCTCGGATTCCTTCTGCAGCCAGTACGCGGTGTCCTCATAGGCCGGCATGATGTAGCCGGGATCGAGACCAAGCCGCAGCGCCGCGCCCTCCACGAACGCCTGGACGTCCTTGGCCTGCGCCGGCCGCGGATTTTCGATGCTGGCGATGAGGTCGGCATTCTTCCAGATCGGCACGCCGTCCTTGCGCCAGTACAGGCCAAAGGCCCAGCGCGGCAGGCTTTCGCCGGGATACCATTTGCCCTGACCGAAGTGCAGCAGGCCCCCGGGTCCGAAACGCGCGCGCAGGCGGCGGATCAGATCGTCGGCGAGCCCGCGCTTGGTCGGACCGACCGCGTCCGTGTTCCACTCGGCGCCTTCGAGATCATCGACGGAGACGAAGGTCGGCTCGCCGCCCATGGTCAGACGCACGTCCTGCGCCGCAAGATCGCCGTCGACCTGCTCGCCGAGATCGTTGAGCCGTATCCAGGATTCGTCCGAGAATGGTTTTGTGATGCGCGGCGCCTCGCGAATGCGCTTGACGCTCATGTCGAAGGCGAATTCGACCTCGGCAAAGCCCGCGCCGCCGGAGATCGGCGCGGCCGAGCGGTAGTGCGGTGTCGCGGCGACCGGGATGTGGCCCTCGCCCGCAAGCATGCCCGAGGTCGCGTCGAAGCCGATCCAGCCCGCGCCCGGCAGGTAGACCTCGGCCCAGGCGTGCAGATCAGTGAAATCGTTCTCGACCTCCGGCGGCCCCTCGATCGGATCGATGTCGGGACGGACCTGGATCAGATAGCCCGAGACGAAACGGGCGGCGAGACCGAGGTGCCGGAAGGTCTGGATCAGAAGCCAGGCGGAGTCGCGGCACGAGCCGGCCGCGGAGGAGAGCGTCTCCTCCGGCGTCTGCACGCCCGCCTCCATGCGGATGACGTAGCCGATCCTTTTCTGCAGCTCCCTGTTGAGATCGACCAGGAAGTTGACGGTGTTCGGGGCTTCGTGCGGGATCGTGTCGAGATATTTCGCGAACAGCCGATCGGGCTTGACGGTCTCGAGATAAGGCGCGAGTTCGGTCTTAAGATCCTGCGTATATTCGAACGGAAAGCTGTCGGCATAGGGTTCGACGAAGAAGTCGAACGGATTGACCGTGGTCATCTGCGCCGTGAAATCGACCTCGATCTTGAGCTCGGTCGTCTTCTCCGGGAAGACGTAACGCGCGATCCAATTGCCCAGCGGATCCTGCTGCCAGTTCACGAAATGATTGGCCGGACTGACCTTGAGCGAATAGCTCAGGATCGGCGTGCGGGTATGCGGCGCCGGCCGCAGACGGATGGTCTGCGGGCCGAGATCGATCGGGCGGTCGTATTTGTAGTGCGTGACGTGGTGTAATGCGACGTAGATCGACACGGGGTGCGGTACTCCAGCAGCTTTTTTGAGCAGAACACCGCTGGTGACCTCGATCAAGCACTAACAACGGGCAAAGGGTGCCTAGGAAGTATCCCCGCTCTCCCCGGGGCAATCGCAGCGTCATGGCCGGGCTTGTCCCGGCCATCAACGACCTTCTTTCACTGCCCCCAAGAACGTGGATGCCCGGGACGTCTAGCGCGAAGACGCGCTTCGCGCTTCTGCCCGGGCATGACGACCTCATGTGGGCAACGTTACGCCGCTGACGTCAGCCGCTGCAAAAACTGCGTCACCTCGCGCCGGAGCGTCTCGACCTCGCCATGGACGCGTTCGGAGGCGCTGTTGACGCGGCTCGCCACACGGCCGGTGTCGGCGGCGGCTTCGCTGATGCCGGTGACGTTGGAGGACATTTGCGCGGTGCCGGCCGAGGCTTCCTGGACGTTGCGGGCGATCTCCCGGGTGGCGAGCCCCTGCTGCTCGATCGAGGTCGCGATCGAGGCGGTGATGGCGTTGATCTCGGTAATGGTCTGCGCGATCGCCTCGACGGCTGCGACCGAATTGGTGGTCGATTGCTGCATCTCGCCGACCTTGGCGCTGATCTCCTCGGTCGCCTTCGCGGTCTGGTTGGCGAGGCTCTTGACCTCGGATGCGACCACGGCGAAGCCGCGGCCGGCCTCGCCTGCCCGCGCGGCCTCGATGGTGGCGTTGAGCGCCAGGAGGTTGGTCTGCTCGGCGATCGCGCTGATCAGCTTGACCACGTCGCCGATCCGCATCGCCGCGTCCGCAAGCGTGCGGATCTCGCTGCCGGCACGATTGGCTTCGTTCACCGCCCGCCCCGTGCTCGTGGTCGAGCCGGCCACCTGGCGGCCGATCTCGGCGATCGACGATGCGAGTTGCTCCGCGGCGCCGGCGACGGTGGCGACGTTGCGCGAGGCCTGGTCGGACGCACTGAGCACGCCGGAGGTCTGCCGGCTGGTCTTCTCGGCCGCCGCCGCCATCTGGCCGGCGTCGGATTCGAGATCGGTCGCCGCGCCCATGAGAGTGCCGGCGACCTGGTCGAGATGCGTGCCGAACTGCTTTGCGAGGTCCGCGATCTCGACCACGCGACGGCCGAGGCTGTCGGTGCCGGAATTGATGACGGTGGCCGAACGGCGGAACGAGCCGGGTAATCCGCGCGCGAGGATCTTGCGGAAATATTTGCCGCGGCTCGCATAGTCCATCGACGCCGAAGCTTCCCGCAAATAGGCGTCGGTGATGTCGAGCATGTCGTTGACCGACTTCTGAATGGCGCCGATCCGCCCGGCCTGGCGGTTGCTGAGAATGCGCGCCTCGAGATCGCCACGTGCGGCCTTGCGGCACACGTCTGCCACCTCGTCGACGGCCACCGCCGTGCGGTGCTGGCACCAGACGGCGTACCCAAGCAGCACGACCGTAACGCCAGGCAAAGCCGCGCCGGAAATTCCAGTCGCACCGGCCAGCGAGAGCGCGAACGCCACGACGGCGAGAACGGATGCGAGCGCGGTCGCTCCCTGCGCCTTAGAGAGAGAGCACAAATTCATCGTAACCGACACCCTGTTGCTTGAGCAGCCCGACCATCGCCTCGAAGCTCGCATGCATGCCGTCCTTGGCATTGGCATGCCGCGCCTCTTCCGCGCACAGCGCCTTGTATATCGGCTTGATACGCTCGATCTGCGCCGGATCGGGTCTGCGACGGTTGGAGTGATAGCCGACGATATTGCCACGCTCGTCGAATGTCGGCGTGACGTGGGCGAACACCCAGTAATGACTGCCGTCCCTCGCGAGGTTGACGACGTAGGCGAAGATCTCCTGCCTGGACTGAAGCGTGTCCCACAACAGCTTGAAGACGGAGCGTGGCATCTCGGGGTGGCGGATCAGGCTATGGGGGGCGCCCATCAGCTCCTGCCAGGAGTACTTCGCCATGCGGATGAAGACATCGTTGGCGTAGGTGATGCGGCCCTTGAGATCGGTCTTCGACACGATCAGCTCCTCCTCACCGAGGAGATGTTCCACGCCGGTCGGCCGTATCACACGCGTCATCGTTGACGAATCCTCACGAAGGGCGAACTCCCCACATGAGTGGAGGTCGCATCCTCCCAAGGGATTACGGCAGAAGATGTTAATCAGGTGTGACCGCGGGAACCCCCGTGTTCACTTGACGGCTCCGTATCATTACTTAGGAGCGTCGCTTGCAGCGTGTTGTTGCCGCCGACGCGAAACGAGGAACTACATCGTCGCGCCCAGCACCCAGGGCGCGAACTCGGCGCCGCCGAAATCAAAACTCTCGCTCTTGGTCGGCTGTCCGGACGCGGTCTTGAGGATGAGATCGAAAATGCGCTGGCCGCACTGCTGGACGCTCTCCTCGCCTTCGAGGATGGTGCCGCAATTGACGTCCATGTCCTCTTCCATGCGCTTGTACATGGGCGTGTTGGTCGCGAGCTTGATCGAGGGCGCCGGCTTGCAGCCGAACACGCTGCCGCGGCCCGTGGTGAAGCAGACCAGATTGGCGCCGCCGGCGACCTGCCCGGTCGCGGCAACGGGATCGTAGCCGGGCGTGTCCATGAAGACGAAACCCTTCTTGGTGATGGGTTCGGCGTAGCGCAGCACCTCGACGAGATTGGTGGTGCCGGCCTTCGCCATCGCGCCGAGCGACTTCTCCAAAATGGTGGTGAGACCGCCGGCCTTGTTGCCCGGGCTCGGATTGGCGTTCATCTCGGCGCCTTCGCGCGTCGTGTATTCGTCCCACCAGCGCATGAGATCGACCAGCTTCTCGCCGACTTCGCGGCTGACGGCGCGGCGCGTGAGCAGATGCTCGGCGCCATAGGTCTCCGGCGTCTCCGACAGGATCACGGTGCCGCCGTGACGCACGATGAGATCGCTGGCCGCACCCAGCGCCGGATTGGCGGAGACACCGGAATAGCCATCCGAACCGCCGCATTGCAGCGCCACGGTCAATTCGCTCACCGGAACGGACTCGCGCCTGACCTTGTTGGACTCCGCAAGCGCCTCGCGCACGAAGGCGATGCCGGCTTCCACCGTCTTGCGGGTGCCGCCGACCTCCTGGATGTCCATCGCGCGCAGGCGGCCGGCGAGCTTCTGCTCCTCCATCAAGCCGCCGATCTGGTTCACCTCGCAGCCGAGGCCGAGCACGATGACGTGGGAGAAGTTCACGTGCCGCGCATAGCCACCGAGCGTGCGGCGGAGCAGCGCCAGCGGCTCGTTCTGCGTCATGCCGCAGCCGGTCTTGTGGGTCAGCGCAACCACGCCGTCGACATTGGGGAAGTCGGCCAGTGGATTGTCGCCGGTGAACGGATTCTTCTTGAAGACGTCGGCGACGAGGCTTGCGACATGCGCGCTGCAATTCACCGAGGTGAGGATGCCGATATAGTTGCGCGTGGCGACGCGGCCGTCCGGGCGGCGGATGCCTTCGAAGCTTGCCGGCAGCTCGAAATTCGGCGTCGGCTTGACGTCGGCGCAATAGGCATAGTCCTTGGCGAAATCGCCCATGCCGCAGTTCTGCACGTGCACGTGCTGGCCCGGCGCGATCGGCACCGTCGCAAAGCCGATGATCTGGCCATAGCGGATCACCGGCTCCCCGACTGCGATCGGCTTGATCGCGACCTTGTGGCCGGAAGGAATGCGCTCGACCGTGGTCACGCCGTCGGCGACTACCGTTCCCGGCGGCAAACTCGCGCGCGCGATCAGCACGCCATCATCGGGATGCAGACGAATGACGGGGCTGATGGTCATGGGAGTCTCCTTAGGCGAATAGTGAGTAGCGAGGGGCGAATGGAAAAAGGGAGCAGCTCATTCGCTACTCCCCATTCGCCATTCGCGAGTTCTCAGGCCTTGCCGCCGGAATCCTTCCGCGTGGCATTGACCTGCATCTTGGCGTAGGTCGTCATCAGGCCGACCTCGTTCGAGAGCGTCACCAGCTTGAAGCCCATGTTGATGGCGCGCGCGGCACCTTCGGCGCCGCTGCAATGGATACCCGGGTTGAGGCCGCGCTTGCCGCACTCCTTGATGATCTTCTCGTAGATCGCCAGGATTTCGGGCTCGGTGCGATCGAGCTTCGGTTCGAGGCCGTAGGAGAAGCCGAGGTCGGACGGGCCGATATAGACGCCGTCGATGCCTTCGACGTCGAAGATCGCTTCCATGTTCTCGACCGCGGTTTTGGTCTCCATCATCGGCAGCAGCACGATGTCGTCGTTGGCCGTCTTCTGGTAGGAGCCCGCGGTGCCGTACATGCCGGCGCGGATCGGGCCGTTGGAGCGGACGCCCTTTGGCGGGTACTTGGCATAGGAAACGAGGTTCCTGGCTTCCTGCGGGGTGTTGACCATCGGGCAGATCACGCCATAGGCACCGCCATCGAGCACCTTGCCGATGATGCCGGGCTCGTTCCAGGGCACGCGGACCATCGGCGTGATCGGATGCTTGTCCATCGCCTGGAAGCACTGCACCATCGACAGATAATCCTGCACGCCGTGCTGCATATCGACGGTGACGCTGTCGAAGCCGCACTGCGCGATCATCTCGGCCGAGAAGCCGGAGGGAATCGCGAGCCACGCGTTGACCACGGCCTTGCCCGACTTCCAGATTTCCTTGACCTTGTTCGCCACGTTGCCTTCCTTCTTGTTTTGGACCGCTATTGTTTAAGTCGTCGTTATTTGGACCTTCGTCACCATGACGAGCGTCGCGACAGCACAGCCCCGCTGTTACCGCGAACTGGCGCGCCGCGCTACGCTCGCAATGACGCAAGACCTATGCGGTCGCCCTCTGGATGCTCACTTCGCTGACGCCGACCTCGCGGGCCGTATTCACTATTGCCGCCCAGGTGTCATCCGGCAAGGGGACGCCGTTCTGGCTCCGCTCAGCCCTGGTTTTCCGCTCGGGATCGCCGGGAATCAGCACCTGATCGACCCCGGCCACCGGCTTGGTGGCACGGATGAAGTCCGCAAAGCGCGACACCTCTGCGTCGAAGACATGGGAGGTATCGACCACTTTCGGATCGATGTAGAAGGCCAGCATGCCGTTGGCGAAGCGCCGACCGCCGGACGTGGCCCCGGTTCCGGTCAACGCCCCGCCGAGCAGCTCGCACATGAAGGCAAGGCCCGAGCCCTTGTGCTCGCCGAACGCTCGGATCGCGCCCGTTCCCTTGGTGTGGTCGCGCGGCCCGTCCGGCGTGTAGGGGCCGTAGAGCACGGCCGGCTCCTCGCTCAGTCTGCCGTCGGCATCGACCAGCGCGCCCTTCGGCAGCTTCTTGCCGCCGCGGCTCGCGACCAGCACCTTGCCCTCGGCCACGACCGAGGTTGCGAAGTCCAGCACGATCGGGTCTTGGCCCTCGCGCGGAATGCCGACGCAATAGGGCGCGGTGGAGAGCCGTTTCTCGACGCCGCCGAACGGCGCCACCAGCAGCGAGCCCGCGGCATTGACGAAATGCACCGAGATCAGCCCTTCTGCGGCGGCCATTTCGGCCCAATCGCCGACGCGGCCGATATGGCCCGCATTGCGTAGCGCGACTGCGGCAAGTCCCGCCTTCCTGCACTTCTCGATGCCGATCCGGACCGCTTGCGGCGTCACGGTCTGGCCGTAGCCGAACTTGCCGTCGATCACCGCGAGCGAAGGCGTGTCGAGCACCAATTCGGCGTTCTGGTTGGGCACGACCGCGCCGGACTTCTGCCAGCGAATATAGACGGGGACGCGGATCACGCCGTGGCTGTCATGGCCGGTCAGATTCGCCGTGGTCAGGTAGGTGGCGATGCGCCGGGCTTCGTCGGGCGACGACTGCGCATGCGCGAAGACCTCGGTGACGAAGTCGATCAGCTTCTGAACCTGGATGGTGACCATGAGGGTCTGTTTGCCTCTACCTCGGCGCCGATTTTGCAGTGATCGGCTTGAGCGGCACTTGAGCGAAAAACTGCGGCGATGTCCATGATTGTTGACGCGCGCTTGCGCATATCTGCTTTCACTCCTCGGCACTTGCCTCCTCGCCCGCGCCGAGCCCTGCGAGACTTTGTTCGAGCTCGCCGAGCATCTCCTGCAACTCGACGAGCTTGCGTGCGCCAAAGCGTCGCGTGATCTCCGCATAGATCGCTTCGGAGGACGGCGCCACGGAGGCCATCAGCTTCACGCCCTTTTCCGAGATCGAGACCATGCTGCGGCGCTGGTCCGCCTTGGCGGTCTTGCGCTCGATCAGGTTGCGCGCCTCCAGATCACGCAGGATGCGCGACAGGCTTGGTCCAAGCAGGAACGCGGTGCGCGCCAGTTCCGTGACCTCGACCGTGTCGATCGCCGCGAGCGCGCGCAGAATGCGCCATTGCTGCTCGGTCAGGCCATGCTCGCGCAGCGATGGACGGAATTGCCGCATCACCGCTTCGCGCGCCCGCAGAAGCGACATCGGTAGCGAGCGCGAGAAGTCGCGCATCGGCACCTGCCGGACGGCGGGCTCGCTTGCGTTCGCAGGATCAGCCGGTCTCTTCACCATGACGCCCCTTCAAGCCGCGAAACGTTTGCAGTGCAGCAAGCCAATTTGCGATTGACGCATTCACTTAACATGTTAAGTATCTTCCCGCACCACGATTTGTAAGATCACAAATGGCGCTTTCCAACGACGATATCCGAGCTTGCGCGAACCGTCTGCACCAGGCGGAAAAGACCCGTACGCAGATCCGGCAGCTCTCGCAGGACTTTCCCGACATCAGCATCGCTGACGCCTACGCGATTCAGAAGGCCTGGGTCGACATCAAGATTGCCGAGGGGCGCATCGTCAGGGGACACAAGATCGGCCTGACCTCGAAGGCGATGCAGAGCGCGCTCGGCATCAACGAGCCGGATTCCGGCGTGTTGCTGGACGACATGTTCTTCGCCGATGGTGGCCTGGTCCCGACGGAGCGCTTCATCGCCACGCGGGTGGAAGCCGAGCTCGCCTTCGTCATGAGCAAGCGCCTCGCAGGCCCCGACTGCACGCTGTTCGACGTGCTCAACGCCACCGACTTCGTGGTGCCGGCGCTGGAGATTCTGGACACGCGGATCGAGCGCGTCGATCCCCAGACCAAGGCGACGCGAAAGATTTTCGATACCATCGCCGATAACGCGGCGAATGCCGGCATCGTGCTCGGCGGACGGCCGATCCGCCCGCTTGACGCCGATCTGCGATGGATCGGTGCGTTGTGTTTCAAGAACGGCCAGCTCGAAGAGACCGGCCTTGCCGCCGGCGTGCTCAATCATCCCGCCACGGCCGTTGCCTGGCTCGCCAACAAGATCGCACCGCTCGGCCTTGCACTCGAGCCCGGACAAATCGTGCTCGCCGGCTCTTTCATCCGTCCGATCGAGACCCGCAAGGGCGACACAATCCAGGCCGATTATGGCGCCTACGGCTCGGTGAGCTGCTACTTCGCTTAGACGAACAAGAAAACAGGGAGTGAAACCGCGATGCCGCATTTCACGATCGAATATTCGGCCAATCTCGACGACCGCCTCGACATCGGCGCGGCGTGCGAGGTGGTGCGCAAGGCGGCGGTCGAGACCGGCATCTTCCCGCTCGGCGGCATCCGCGTCCGCGCCGTCAGATGCGAGCACTATGCCATCGCGGACGCGCGGCAAGACTACGGCTTTCTCGACATGGTGCTGCGCATCGGCGAAGGCCGCGATCTGCCAACCCGCAAGACGGCCGGCGAGCATGTCTTCCAGGCGCTCTCCCGGCATCTCGATCCCGTCTTCGCAAGCTCGAAATTCGCCCTCTCGTTCGACATGCAGATCAACGACAAGGACACGAGCTGGAAGCGCAACAACATCCACGACGCCCTGAAAGCGGAGGCCGCCCATGGATAAGCCCACGCCGAAAACCGATGTGTTCCAGGCCAACCGAGACCGCGTTGCACCGCTGCTGAAGACGCTGCGCGCCGACGGTATCGGGCACATGATCGACGGCAAGATCGTGCCATCGATCTCAGGCGAGACGTTCGAGACGAAATCGCCGATCGACGGCGCGACACTCGCAAGCGTCGCCCTCGGCATTGCCGCGGATGTCGATCGCGCCGCCACCGCTGCCGCCCTCGCCTTCAAGCCCTGGCGCGACATGGCACCGGCGATGCGGAAGAAGCTGCTGCATCGCGTGGCCGACGCCATCGAGGACAATGCCGAAGACATCGCGGTGCTCGAATGCATCGACACCGGCCAGGCCTATCGCTTCATGGCCAAGGCCGCGATCCGCGCCGCCGAAAATTTCCGCTTCTTTGCCGATCGATGCGGCGAGGCGCGCGACGGCCAGAACACGCCGAGCGACGAGCATTGGAACGTCTCGACGCGCGTGCCGATCGGCCCGGTCGGCGTGATCACGCCGTGGAATACACCGTTCATGCTCTCGACCTGGAAGATCGCCCCTGCCCTCGCAGCCGGCTGCACCGTCGTGCACAAGCCGGCGGAATGGTCGCCGATCACGGCGGCTATCCTCGCAAAGCTCGTCAAGGAAGCCGGCGTGCCCGATGGCGTGCTCAACACCGTGCACGGTTTCGGGGAAGAGGCCGGCAAGGCGCTGACCGAGCATCCCGCCATCAAGGCGATCGGCTTCGTCGGCGAGAGCTCTACCGGCTCGGCGATCATGGTTCAGGGCGCGCCGACCTTGAAGCGCGTGCATTTCGAGCTCGGCGGCAAGAACCCCGTGATCGTGTTCGACGACGCCGATCTCGACCGCGCGCTCGATGCCGTCGTGTTCATGATCTACTCGCTCAATGGCGAGCGCTGCACGTCGTCGAGCCGCCTGCTGATCCAGGCCGGCATCGCCGAGAAGTTCACCGAGAAACTCACGGCGCGCGTAAAAGCCCTGAAGGTCGGCCATCCCCTCGATCCCGTAACCGAGATCGGGCCACTGATCCACGAGCGTCACCTGGCAAAGGTGTGCTCGTATTTCGACGTCGCACGCCAGGACGGCGCGACGATTGCCGTCGGCGGCAAGGCCTATGACGGCCCGGGCGGCGGACATTATGTCGAGCCGACCCTGGTGACCGGCGCGCATGGCAAGATGCGCGTGGCGCAGGAAGAGGTGTTCGGCCCCTTCCTGACCGTGCTGCCCTTCAAGGACGAAGCCGACGCCGTCGAGATCGCCAACGACATCCGCTATGGCCTGACCGGCTATGTCTGGACTAACGACCTTGGCCGCGCATTGCGTGTCGCGGATGCGCTGGAAGCCGGCATGATCTGGCTGAACTCGGAAAACGTCCGGCATCTGCCAACGCCGTTTGGCGGCATGAAGGCCTCCGGCATCGGCCGCGACGGCGGCGATTACTCGTTCGATTTCTACATGGAAACCAAGCACGTCTCGCTGGCGCGGGGCACGCACAAGATTCAGAAGTTGGGAATCTAACGCCCGCGGTTCCTCGGCGCGCGGAGCGCGGACGGGGAATGGCGGGGTCTAGAGAGGGGAAACGCAATGCCCGTACCGCAACATATCTTCGAGCCGCCGTTCAACATCATCCGCTCCAGCCACGCCGTGCTGGACGTCACCGACCTGAAGCTCAGCCGCGAGTTCTATGAAAGCGTTGTCGGCCTGCATGTGGAGGACGCCGACGACAAGGTCGTCTACTTGCGCGCCGCCGAGGAGCACCAGCATCACTCGCTGGTGTTGCGCAAGGCGGCGGCGCCTGCCTGCAACCGGCTCGGTTTCAAAGTTGGCAACGACGGGGATCTGGACAAGGCCGCGAAGTTCCTGTCCGAGAACGGCCTTGGCTACGCCTTCGTCGATCAGCCCTTCCAGGGCCGCACGCTGCAGTTCACCGACCCCTTCGGCTTCCAGATCGAGCTGTATGCGTCGATGGACCGGCGGCCGCACCTGCTGCGCCGCTACGATCTCTACAGGGGCTGCCATCCGCAGCGGCTCGACCATTTCAACGTGTTCGCCGCCGAAGTGCAGGACACCGTCGAATTCTATGCCCGGCTCGGCTTTCGCCTCACCGAATACGCCGAGGAGGACGGACCGAACGGGCGCATCGCCGCGGCCTGGATGCATCGCAAGGGCAATGTCCACGATTTTGCCATCACCAACGGCAAGGGCCCGCGGCTGCACCACTTCGCGTACTGGACGCCGACGGCGATGAACATCATCCATCTCTGCGACGTCATGGCCTCGCAGGGCTTCGTCAAGAACATCGAGCGTGGCCCCGGCCGCCACGGCATCTCGAATGCGTTCTTCCTCTACGTCCGCGACCCCGATGGACACCGGCTCGAGCTCTACACCAGCGACTATTTCACCGGCGATCACGACCACGAGCCGCTGCGCTGGTCATTGCGCGATCCCCGTCGCCAGACATTGTGGGGCGCGCCGGCCCCGCGCTCCTGGTTCGAGCAGGGCTCGCCGTTCGCAGGACAAGCCGTGCGTGAGCCGAACTTCGTGGCCGACGTGCTGGTGGCGGACTAAGCGATGAACCTCCCTCGCATCGCCACCTATTCCGTCAAGGGTGCAACGAAGTACGGCGCCGTCGTGGACGGCGGCATTGTCGATCTCTCCGCGCGCCACGCAAAGGACTATCCGACGCTGCGCGAGGTGATCGCGGCAGGAAAGCTCGCGAGCTTCGCGGAAGAGGCCGCCGGCCGCACGCCCGATCACGCGCTCAGTGACATCATCTGGCTGCCGCCGGTGCCCGCGCCGGAAAAGATCATCTGCATCGGCGTCAACTATCCCGACCGCAATGCCGAGTACAAGGACGGCCAGGACGCGCCGAAATATCCGAGCATGTTCATGCGCTCGCCGCGCTCCTTCGTCGGCCACGACACACCGCTGGTGCGCCCGCGCGCCTCTGCGCAGCTCGACTATGAGGGAGAGATCGTGCTGGTGATCGGCAAGGCCGGTCGGCACATTGCGGAAAGTTCGGCGCTCGATCACATCGCCGCGCTGACGCTCTGCAATGAAGGTTCGGTGCGCGACTGGCTGCGCCATGCCAAGTTCAACGTCACGCAGGGCAAGAACTTCGATTCCAGCGGCAGCCTCGGCCCGTGGCTGGTGCCCTACGCACAGGAATCGCAGGTCGCCGACATCCGCCTCACCACGCACGTCAACGGAGAGCTGCGGCAGGACGACCGCACCAGCCGGCTGATGTTTCCGTTCCGCTATCTCATCAGCTATATCTCGACCTTCGCAACGCTCGTTCCCGGCGATATCATCGTCACGGGCACGCCAACCGGCGCCGGTGCGCGGTTCGACCCGCCGCGTTATCTGAAGCCCGGCGATGTTATCGAAGTCGCGGCCGAGGGCATCGGATCTTTACGCAACGGCGTCGTCGACGAAGCCTGAACAATAATCGAAATGGAATAATGCCATGACTACCCTCACCGGCGGCGAAGCCATCGTAAGCGGCCTTGTCGCCCATGGCGTCGATACTGTATTCGGCCTGCCCGGCGCCCAGGTCTACGGCCTGTTCGACGCGTTCCACCAGGCCCAGCTCAAGGTGATCGGCGCGCGGCACGAGCAGGCTTGCGGCTACATGGCGTTCGGCTATGCGCGCTCCAGCGGCAGGCCCGGCGTGTTCAGCGTGGTGCCCGGCCCCGGCGTGCTCAACGCCAGCGCCGCGCTGCTCACCGCCTTCGGCTGCAACGAGCCGGTGCTGTGCGTCACCGGTCAGGTGCCGACGCAGTTTCTGGGCAAGGGCCGCGGCCATCTGCACGAGATGCCGGACCAGCTCGCTACCTTGCGCACCTATGTGAAATGGGCGGATCGGATCGAATATCCCGGCAACGCGCCGACCACCGTCGCGCGCGCCTTCCAGGAGATGACGTCCGGACGGCGTGGCCCCGCTTCGGTCGAGATGCCCTGGGACGTCTTCACCCAGCGCGCCGACACCGCGGCTGCGCAAGTGCTGGAGCCGCTGCCCGCGCCGCAGCCCGACCCTGATATGATCAAGCAGGCGGCCGCGCTGATCAAGAACAGCAAGGCGCCGATGATCTTCGTCGGCAGCGGCGCGATCGAGGCGCGCGAGGAGATTCTCGAACTCGCCGAGATGATCGACGCGCCTGTCGTCGCCTTCCGCAGCGGCCGCGGCATCGTCTCCAACGCGCATGAGCTTGGGCTGACCATGGCGGCAGCTTACAAGCTGTGGCCGACAACCGATTTGATGATCGCAATCGGCACGCGCGCCGAACTGCCGGCATCGGGCTTCCGCTGGCCGTATCAGCCGAAGGGGCTGAAATCCATTCGTGTCGATATCGATCCGGCCGAGATGCGCCGGCTCGCCTCCGATGTCGCTATCGTCGCCGACGCCAAGGCCGGCGCGGCCGATCTTGTCACCGCCGTGACGAAGGCCGGCTATGCCAGGACCAGCGGCCGGCGGGGCGACATCCGCGAGGCTGCTGCGACGGCGCAAGCCGAGATCCAGCGCATCCAGCCGCAGATGGCATATCTCAACATCCTGCGCGAGGTGCTGCCGGCGAACGCAATCGTGACCGATGAATTGTCCCAGTTCGGCTTCGCCTCCTGGTACGGTTTTCCGATCTACGAGCCGCGCACCTTCATCACATCAGGCTATCAGGGCACGCTCGGCTCGGGCTTCCCGACCGCGCTCGGCGCCAAGGTCGCCAATCCCGACAAGCCGGTGGTGGCGATCACCGGCGACGGCGGCTTCATGTTCGGCGTGCAGGAGCTCGCCACCGCCGTGCAGTTCAACATCGGCGTGGTGACGCTGGTGTTCAACAACAACGCCTACGGCAATGTCCGCCGCGACCAGCGCGAGCGCTTCGACGGCCGCGTGGTGGCGTCCGATCTGGTCAACCCGGATTTCGTCAAGCTGGCGGAGTCCTTTGGCGTCGCATCAGCGCGCGTCACCGCGCCGGACCAGTTCAAGGCGGCGATGGAGAAGGCGCTCGCCCATGGCGGGCCGTATCTGATCTCGATCGAAGTGACCAGGGATTCGGAAGTGAGCCCCTGGGCGTTCATCCACCCGCCGAAGCCTTGAGGTGAACGCCGCCCTGTAGCCGCGCCGCCGCGATCACCAGCAGGCCCGCGCCTGCGACCGCCCAGCAGGCGACCGGGGCCCAGTGCAGCAGCGGCGCGTAGTCAGGCACTTTCTGCAAGCCGCCGGCGACCGCCGCCATTCGTGCCAAGGTCCCGAGTGCCAGCGCCGAGAAGACGAGGCCGGTCACCTTTCCCTCCGCGCCGGTCGAGCCGATGGCCAACGCAGCCGAGATCGCGCTCATCAGCATGCAGCCCCACGCTGCTCCGGCGAGAAACTGCGCGACGATCAGCGTGTTGAGGCTGCCGGCGAATTCGGCTGCAGCAATCGCGACCGCTCCAAGCAGTCCGGCCGCGCCCATCACGATCACGCCGCCACGGTGCTTGGCGACGAGGCTTGCCGGAAACATGGCAATGTTGAAACCGATCCAGAACACCGGCATCAGCCATTGCAGCTCATCCGGCTTGGCAAAGCGCAGGTAGAACGGCGCGCTGTTCAGAGCGAAGTGCAACTGATAACCGAGCGCGAGCGCCACCATCGCGACGATGAAGGCGATCGGCATGAGGCCAAGCGGCTTTGCCGCTTCGGGCGGTGTCGGCGGCGCGGTGTCGCGGGCCACCTCGTGCTCGATCCGTGACAGTCCGAGCGCGGTCAACAGCAACACTGCGCTCGATATCACGAAGGGCAGCCGCGCATCGTGCTCGCGCAGCACCACGCCGAGATAGGGCGAGACTGCGCCGGCGACGCCATAGCCGAGCATCGCGAGCGCGGCGAGGAACGGCACCTGCGGCCGGGCGCGGTATTTGCCGAGCAGGGTCAGCGGCGGCGCGCGCAGCGCGGACGAGGTGATCGACCAGACAACGATCAGGGCAATGAACCACCCCTGCGCGGCCACCCCGCGTCCTGCGACGAAGGGCAGCGCGACGAACGCGCCGCAGGAGATCGCGGCCACGAGCCCGACGAACAGGCCTAGCCTGCCGAGATGGGGAGCGATCTTGTCGGCGGCGATCCCCATCGCGGTGTCGGCGATGGTGAAGATCGCCTGGTCCAGCATCAGGATGAGGATGACGGCTGATGGCGCGACGCCGACCTCAGCCGCGAGCTTTGGCAGATAGATGACGTAGGTGGTCCAGCCAAGCGTGAACGCCAGTTGCAGCACGGCCAGATACAAGCCGGTACGGTTGGCCGCGCCAGTGCCGGCCGAGAGCTGTGTGGTCGCCATATCGCCGTCTCCCCCGCCGGAAGCTTAGACGAGCGCCGGCTGCGAGGAAACGCGTCAGCGGACCGTTCGGAACGTCAAATTGATCCGCTTCCGCCCCAGCAACGCATGTTCACCGTCGGCCAGCGGCGCGACGCCGTGATAGGCGAGCCGTGACGGCCCGCCCCAGACCACGACATCGCCATGGACCAAGCGGAAGCGGCGCGGCTTGTCGCTGCGTGCCAGGCCGCCGAACAGGAACGTCGCAGGTAGCCCGAGCGAGACCGAGACGATCGGCGCTGAATAATCCAGCTCGTCCTTGTCCTGATGCAATGACAGCCGCGTGCCGGGCTCGTAGCGGTTGACGAGGCACGCGTCGGGCGCGAAGCCGGCAAAGCCGCCCTGCTCCGCGGCGCGCAACGCCAGATCGCGGAGCACCGGCGGCATCGCCGGCCACGGCGCCCCGGTCCGCGGGTCGATGGGATCATAGCGATAGCCGGTATGATCGGTGATCCAGCCGCGCTCGCCGCAATTGGTCATGGCGACCGACATCAGATGCCCGCCCGGCGTGGTCATGCGGCGGAACGGCGCCTGCGCCACGATGGCGCGCACCGCTTCGATCAACTCGCTCTCGATCGGCTTGACGAAGCCGCGCAGCAGAACGGCGCCGTCGGCGATCTCCTCGCGCGACGGCTGGGCTTCGGCAACGCTATCGAACAAATCCGCCATCAGTGGCAGCGTTTATTTCGCATCGTGAAAGATCACACCTAGTGTGTGGCGCTGACCGGACCTGACCCGGCTGACGCCATGGCGGAGATTAACGCGGTAGGTGCCGCGTGTCCCCTGCACCGGGCGGTGATGCACAGCGAAGGCCACGGCGTCGCCCTGCGCGAGCGGAACCACTTCGGCGCGGGACTGCATGCGCGGGCGCTGCTCGGTCAGCACGAACTCGCCGCCGGTGAAATCGCGGCCGGGCTCCGACAAGAGGATCGCGACCTGCAACGGGAACACGTGCTCGCCATAGAGGTCCTGATGCAGACAGTTGAAATCGCCGGCCTCGTATTGCAGCAGCAGCGGCGTCGGTCGCGCTTGGCCTGCCTCGTGGCACCGCTTCAGGAACGCCGCGTGTTCGGCCGGGTAGCGGATGTCGATCCCCATAGCCTCGTTCCAGCGGTTGGCGACGCCCTGGAGATGCGCGTAGAGCGTCGGGCGCAACTGTGCGATCAGGTCAGGCAGCGGGTAGGAGAAATATTTGTACTCGCCGCGACCGAAGCCATGGCGGCCCATGACGATGCGGCTGCGGAAGTTGGCGTCGTGGGGATAGAGCGCGGCGACGGCGCGGCACTGGTCCGGCGTGAGCAGGCCTTTCAGGAGCGCGCAGCCCTGGGTGTCGAGTTCGCCGGTGATCTGGGGCCAGTCGAGGGCATCGACGCGGGCGGCGGGGTCCGTGGCTGACTTATGAGGCGATTTGCGTGCTGTTGCTGTCATGGCTCTGACCTTCGCAAGACCGCCCCGTCCTCTACCACCCGATTTCCGCCTCTCTCTCCGTCATTGCGAGCGGAGCGAAGCAATCCAGAATCCCCCCGCGGAACCAGCCTGGGTTGCTTCGTCGCAAGGGCTCCTCGCAATGACGGCGGAGAGACCTTAGCCCCTCACGGGCAGCGTCACCACGTCATAGCCGTGCTTGATCGTGCGCTTCAGCACCGGGTCTTCCAGCTCGAAATCGAAACGGTCGGCGGGGCGGATACCGCCCTTCGCCGCAAACGTGCCGCCGAACATGGCGCAGCCGTCGGGAAATTTCCCTCCCTCGAAGCCACGCGCGATCAGGTCGGCGACCGGCAGCATCGCATCGAGCGTGCCCTCCTGATAGAGCACGCGCTCGCCCTTGATCGTGGCCCAGGAGCGCAGGATCATCCTGTCCCAGTGGCCGATGACGTCCTCGAGCTCCCACAGCCTGGATGCGATCGGCTTGTCGCACATCTGCTTGGACACCGTGACGTTATAGGCCTCGACCTTGCGGTCGGTGTGGTCGGAACCGCACCCGACGAAAAGGCGACCCTGCCAGCCGATCAGCACGAACTCGACCTCGCCAGAGGAATCGCCGCCGGTGCATTCGATGCTGTCTTCCATCGTCAGCCGTCGTGCCGAGGCGCGATAGTAGATCGGCGTCGAGGCCGGCGGGGCGATACCCATCTCCTGCAGCTCGGCAATGTGCTTGTCGCGCGCGACCGGATCGCGGCCGGTCCAGCCGGCGATGACCATCTGGTCGATCGCCAGCGTCAGCGGCGTGGTGGTGTCCTGGGCGTCAACGGTGAAAGTCAGGTCAAACACGAATTACGGCCTCCATGCCGGCAGCAAGCTCGAAGATACGGCGGTCCGATCCGCCCGCGCCCGCCAGCATCAGGCCGACCGGAATCTCGCCCTCGCGATGCGCAGGCAGCGAGATGGCGCAGCCGTCGATCATGTTGATCAGGGTGCAGTTGCGGAGCGCCCGCAGGTTTTCCCTTGTGAACGCCTTGTCGTCGGCAAGGTCCGAAATTTTCGGCGGCGTGTTGGCGGTGGTCGGCAGCACCAGCGCGTCATAGGGCGCGATGCGCGCATTGACGCGGGCGATCAGCGAGCGGCGCTCATGGAGAAGATCGATGTAGTCCGCCGCGCTCTGCGCCTCGCCACGCATGATGCGCACGGAGACTCGGGGATCGTAGACGTCGCCCTTGGACGTGAGGAGGTAGCGATGCCAGGCATAGCTTTCGGAAGCCGCAAAGCCGCCCTTGGCGTTCATCGGCCCGATGTCGTGGAATTCGGCCATCTCGATGCGCTCGATGATCGCACCATGATCGGCAAGGCTCTTGAGTGCACGCTCGAATGTCGCGGCCACAGCCGCGTCGAGGTCGTCGAGCGCGATCGTGGTCGGGACCGCCAGCCGCATGCCCTTGACGGGCCGGGGCTTCAGCGGGGAGATCGGCTCGTTCGCAAGCACGGCATCGAGAATGGCACAGCAACTGACCGATCGTGCCAGCGGCCCGATGCTGTCGAGCGAGAACGACAGCGGCACAGCCCCGTCGAGCGGCACGCGCCGCTGCGTCGGCTTGTAGCCGACGATGCCGTTATAGGCCGCCGGAATCCGGCAGGAGCCGCCGGTGTCGGTGCCGAGCGCGCCATGCGCCATGCCGTCGAGCACGGAAACCGCGGCGCCCGAGGACGACCCGCCGGGCACGTGGCCCTCGGCCCGGTTCCAGACGCCCTTTGGCGTGCCGTAATGCGGATTGATGCCGATGCCGGAATAGGCGAACTCGGTCATGTTGGTGCGCCCGATCACGACGAAGCCGGCCTTGCGCAGCCGCGCCACCGTGGGGGCATCCTGTTCGGCCGGGGAGGAATCGTCGAGCGCGCGGGAGCCGGCGCGCGTCACCTGGCCCTTGATGTCGAAGAGATCCTTGATCGAGACCGGGATACCGGCGTAGCGCGACGGCGACGCCTTCACCTTGCGCAAAACGTCCATCGCATCGGCCGCCATAAGCGCGGCATCCTTGTCGACATGGATGAAGGCACGCTGCCCCTCGCCGGCCGGATCGGCGATTTTGGCGATGCAAGCCTCGACCAGCTTGCGGGAGGTGGTGCGGCCGCTTTCGAGGTCTTCGGCGAGCTTCGTCACTGTCGGAAAATCGGGCATGTCTGTCTCACGGAATATTTGCGCGCAATGTATAGCGCTGCCTCACTTCGACACAAGCATTGTGCGCATGATGGCATGCATGCGCATTGCTGGACCGTTGACGCGCCATGGTCGATTGTCGCATCAAGATCGCAACAGCCGGGCTCAGCTTGGCCTTGGGAGGACCTGCCGAGATGGCCGAACCGCAGCGCGCGCGACCGAAACCGACGCCCGAGACCCAGCATTTCTGGGACGGTACCAAGGCGGGTGAGTTGCGCCTGCAGCGCTGCGACGCCTGCGCGCATGTCTATTTTCCGCCGCGCCCGTTCTGCCCGTGCTGCGCCTCGCGCAAGGTCAGCATCTTCAAGGCGAGTGGCAAGGGCTTCCTCTACAGCTACGTGATCAACCATCGTCCCGCCGCGCCCGGCTTCACGCCGCCTTACGCGATCGCCGTGGTTGAACTTGCCGAGGGACCGCGGATGATGAGCAACATCATCGACTGCCCGCAGACGCCGGAGGCGCTCGAGCTCGACATGAAGCTCGAGGTCGCCTTCGAGGCTCTCGACGACAAGATCACCCTTCCCGTATTCCGTCCGGCGAAGGGGTAAGCCCATGCGCAGCAATCAGGTTGCCGTCGTCGGCGCGGCCGAGACCACCGAGCTCGGTGTCATTCCCAACGCCTCGCAGCTCCAGCTTCATGCGGACGCGGCACTCAATGCCATTGCCGATGCCGGCCTGAAGTTGTCGGACATCGACGGCTTCGCCACCGCCGTCGAGACACCGCAGCAGGTCTGCCACTATCTCGGCATCAAACCGACCTGGGTGGACGGCACCTCGGTCGGCGGCTGCTCCTTCATGCTGCACGTCCGCCATGCCGCCGCAGCGATCGAGGCCGGCCTGTGCAAGACCGTGCTGATCACCCATGCCGAGAGCGGCAAGTCGATGATCGGCAAGGCGCCGCGCTCGATTCCCGCCGACAGCCTGCAAGGCCAGTTCGAAGCGCCGTTCGGCGTCTACGGCCCGCCCAGCATGTTCCCGATCCCCGTGCTGCGCTTCATGAAGACCTATGGCATCACGCACGAGCAGCTCGCCGCGGTCGCGGTGGTGCAGCGGGAATGGGCGGCGAAGAATCCGCGCGCGATGATGAAGGACCCGATCACGGTCGCCGACGTCCTCAACTCGCGCATGATCGCCTACCCGTTCCGCCTGCTGCAATGCTGCCTCGTCACCGACGGCGGCGGCGCGCTGATCCTGACCTCGGCCGACCGCGCCAAGGATTTTCCGCGCAAGCCGGTCTACATCATGGGCACCGGCGAGAGCGTGGAGACGCCGATGGTCAGCCAGATGGAAACGTTCAACTCCTCGCGCGCGTTCAAGACCGCGGGACCGCTGGCGTTCAGGGAGGCCGGCATCGCGCACAAGGACGTCGATCATCTCATGATCTACGACGCCTTCGCGCATCTGCCGCTGTTCGGCCTCGGCGATCTCGGCTTCATGCCGCACGAGGAGACCGGCAAGTTCATCGCGGACGGCAACACGCGACCTGGGGCCAAGCTGCCGCTCAACACCAATGGCGGCGGCTTGAGCTACATGCATTCCGGCATGTACGGCATGTACGCGCTCCAGGAGAGCGTCCGCCAGATGCGCGGCATTGCGCCGGCGCAGGTCGCCAACGCGAAGATTTCGGTGTGCCACGGCGTCGGCGGCATGTTCGCCGCGTCGGGCACGATCGTGTTTACGAACGAGAGGTAATCCACATGAGCAAATCACTGCAAGACAAGGTCATCATCGTTACCGGCGCAGGCCGCGGCATCGGGCGGGAGATCGCGCTGCTTTGCGCAGGTGAAGGCGCCAAGGTCGTCGTCAACGATCCCGGCGTCGCCGCTGACGGCGCCGGCACCAGCGCCGCGCCCGCCGAGGAGGTGGTCGAGGAGATCAAGAAGCGCGGCGGCACCGCCGTCGCCAATTTCGAGTCGGTGGCCGAAGCCATCCCCGCCAGCAAGATCGTGAAGACTGCGACCGATCATTTCGGCCGGCTCGACGGCGTGGTCAACAATGCCGGCATCCTGCGCGACATGATCTTCCACAAGATGAGCGTTGAAGCGTTCGAGGCCGTCATCAAGGTGCATTTGATGGGCTCGTTCTACGTCAGCCACGCCGCGGCACGGATCTTCCGCGAGCAGGAGAGCGGCTCCTTCGTCCACTTCACCTCGACCTCGGGTCTGATCGGCAACTTTGGACAAGCCAATTACGCCGCCGCCAAGCTCGGCATCGTCGGCCTGTCGAAGTCGATTGCGCTCGACATGGGCCGCTTCAACGTCCGTTCCAACTGCGTCTCGCCGTTCGCCTGGACCCGCATGATCGGCACAATCCCGACCGAGACCGAAGCCGAGAAGGCGCGGGTCGAGAAGATCAAGCAGATGGGACCGGAGAAGATCGCGCCGGTCTGCGCCTATCTGCTCTCCGACGCCGCCAAGGACGTCTCCGGGCAGATCTTTGGCGCACGCATGAACGAGCTGTTCCTGTTCAGCCAGAACCGTCCGCTGCGCTCGGTGCACCGGAGCGAAGGCTGGACGCCGCAATCGATCGCGGAACACGGCATGCCGGCGCTGAAAGGTTCGTTCTACAAGCTCGACCGCTCCGCCGACATCTTCCCTTGGGATCCCGTGTAAGCGAATTCCACCTTTGCTGCATTGCGATCTCCGGTTGTCCAGCCGGGGATCGCCCGCTTTACGCCCGATTGCAGGCGGACAGTTTTCTCCCAAACAAAAAAATGGGAGGCGACTATGACAAACCCACTGACCATCTCCACCGACGTCAATGAGCCTGTTCTCGCGCGCCGCACCCTGTTGAAGGGTGCGGCAGCGGCAGTTGCGGCGACGGGCGTCACCATGACCGCAGCCCTGGGGGCGTCGGTAACGCCCTTGGGCCAGACGGGTGCACCGACAAGATCGACCGCGCCGCTGCCGTTGGGGCCGCTGCCAGGCAGCCGCTACCCGGACGCCCATTTGGAATCGGCCAAGAAGGGGCCGCCATCGTTTGGGCCCCCCGGCTTTCCCGCCTTTGCCGGCACCATGGCCGTCGAGCGCGTCGCAACGGGCTTCCGCTGGGCCGAGGGGCCAGTATATTTCGCGGCCGGGCGATACCTGCTGTTCAGCGACATTCCGAATAATCGCATCATGCGCTTCTCGGAGGACGACGGCCACGTCAGTGTCTATCGCCAGCCCTCGATGAACTCGAACGGCAACACGATTGATCGCGAAGGACGCCTGATCACGTGCGAGCACAGCGGTCGGCGCGTGACGCGCACCGAACTCGACGGCTCGATCACCATCATCGCCGACAAGTTCAATGGCAAGCGACTGAACTCGCCCAACGATGCGGTCGTGACGGCCGATGGCGCAATCTGGTTCACCGATCCCGCCTACGGCATCGGCGGTTTCTACGAAGGAATCAAGGCCGAGCCCGAGCAGGAGAAGAAGAACGTCTACCGGGTCGATCCGAAGTCTGGAGAGGTCAAGGTCGTCGTCGACGACTTTGTCGAGCCGAACGGGCTTGCCATCTCGCCGGACGAGAAGAAGCTCTACATCTGCGACACCGGCTTCACGGATGGGCCCGACAACCCGTCGCATATCCGCGTGTTTGACCTCGACGTCGCCGGGGCAAAGGTCTCGAACAGCAAGGTGTTCGCAGAGATGCCAAAACCGAGCATCACCGATGGCGTCCGCTGTGACACCGAAGGACGCGTCTGGTGCTCGGTGGGCTGGGGGGACGCAAACGAAGACGGCGTACGCTGCTACACGGCCTCCGGCGAGTTGCTGGGCAAGATTCATATTCCGGAAACCGTCGCTAATTTGTGCTTCGGCGGTCAGCAGCGAAACAGGCTCTATATTTGTGGCTCGACATCGCTCTATGCCGTCTACACCAGTGTGCAGGGCGCGATGAAGCCGTGAGCGATTAATAGAGTGGCGAGTAGCGAACCGTACGGTTCGCTACTCGCTTCTCAACCCGTATTCCTCAGCCCCGCCGAGATCCCGTTGATCGTGAGCTGAATCCCGCGCAGCACCTGCTCGTCCGGGTTCTGCGCGCGATGCTCTCTCAGCAGCTCGACCTGCACGTGGTTGAGCGGGTCGAGATAGGGGAAGCGGTGGCGCACCGAGCGTTCCAGCAGCGGGTTGCCTTGCAGCAGGCGGTCCTGGCCCATGATGTCCAAGAGCGTCTCGATGCAGGAGTGCCATTCGCGGCGGATGCGGCCGAAGATTTTTTCACGCAGAGCTTCGTCGGGCACGAGTTCGGCATAGCGCGAGGCGATCGCGATTGAGCTTTTCGCCAGCACCATGTCCATGTTCGACAGCAGCATGCGGAAGAACGGCCATTCCTTGTAGAGCTCTTTGAGGAACGGCATGCCCTTGTCGGGATGCTCCGCGATCCATTGCTCGACGGCGCTGCCAAAGCCGTACCAACCGGGCAGCATCAGGCGGCATTGCGCCCAGGAGAACACCCAGGGGATGGCGCGAAGGTCCTCGATCGCACGGGTCTTCTTGCGCGAGGCCGGGCGGCTGCCGATGTTGAGCGTCGCGATCTCGTTGATGACGGTGGACGCCCAGAAATAATCGACGAAGCCGTCGGTCTCGTACACGAGGCCGCGGTAGGCCTTGAAGGCGAGACTTGAAAGCTCGTCCATCGCGGTCAGATATTCGCGCCGCGGCGCGCTCTGGCGCGGATGCAACAGGCTCGCCTCCAGAGTCGCGGCGGCAAGGATCTCCAGATTGTTGCGGCCAACTTCGGCGTTGGAGTATTTCGACGAGATGATCTCGCCCTGCTCGGTGATGCGGATCTGGCCGTTCACCGCGCCGCCGGGCTGGGCGATGATGGCATCATAGCTCGGGCCGCCGCCGCGGCCGACCGAACCGCCGCGGCCATGGAACAGACGCAGGCGCACGCCGTGGCGCTCGAACACGTCGACGAGGCAGATCTCGGCCTTGTAGAGCTCCCAGCCCGAGGTGACGAAGCCGCCGTCCTTGTTCGAGTCGGAATAGCCCAGCATGACCTCCTGCACGCTGCCGCGGCTGTCGACCAGCCGGCGGTAATCATGCAGCGAGAGCATGCGGTCCATGATGGTGGAAGACGCCTGCAGATCCTCGATGGTTTCGAACAGCGGCACGATATTGATGGCACTGCGCCCCGAGGGATGCACCAGCCCCACCTCCTTGAGCAGCACCGCGACCTCGAGCATGTCGGACATGCTCTTGCACATCGAGATGATGCATTGGGGGATGGCGTCCGAGCCGAACTTCGCATGCGCTTCTGCTGCGGCATGGAAGACGTTGAGCTCGCCCATGGTCTCGTCGCTGTACTTGACGAACGGCGACACCAGCGAGCGCGTCGAGCGCAGCTCGTTGGTGAGCAGCGAGATGCGCGCGTCCTCGCCGAGCGCGAGATAGGACATGCCGGGGTTGGCGGCGTCCATCAGCTCGGCGATAGTGCGCTCGTGCACTGCGGAGTTCTGCCGGATGTCCAGCCGCGCCAGATGGAATCCAAAGCAGTCCACCGCACGGCGCAGCAGCCGCAGCCGGCCGCGGGCGATGACGCCGGCGTTGTTGGAGATCAGCGAGCGGTGCAGCACGTCGAGATCGGCCTTGAACTCCCCGACGCTGTCATATGGCGCGCCCTTGCCGACCGGCCGGCGCGTGATCTCGACCTGAAGCATTTCGGCCGTTGCGGTCAGGCGCGCATAGATGCCGGAGACCGCAAGACGATACGGCTCGCCGCTCCGGTGCGGCGAGGTATCGGGCGAGCGCTCCGCCAGCGTGCGCAGCTCCTCGGAGACGTCGGCGAGATGCGCCGCGATCGACAGCTCGGAGCCGAGCACGTGCAGCTCATTGAGATAGAATTGCATCACCCGGCTCGACTGCAGCCGCAGCGTGCCGCGCATGACGTCGGCGGTGACGAAGGGATTGCCGTCGCGGTCGCCGCCGATCCAGCTGCCCATGCGCAGGAACGAGGCGAGCTCGCCGGCCGCCTGCTCGCCGCCCTCCTCCAGCCGGTCCTCCAGCGTGTTGACCAGCCGCGGCACCTCGCGCAGAAACGTGTAATCGTAGAACGACAGGCCGTTGGCGACCTCGTCAATCACGGTGAGCTTGGTCCGGCGCAGCAGATTGGTCTGCCACAGCGTCAGCACCTCGCGGCGGAGCTGCTCGTCACTGGCGGCGGCCTCCTCCGCCGTCAGCGCGACGCGCTCGCGGCGATCGAGCAGGGCGGCGACCTCCATCTCGCGGTCCATCGTGCTCTTGCGGCGGACCTCGGTCGGATGCGCGGTCAGCACCGGGCTGACCAGCGCGCTCTTGAAGAAGTTGCGCAGGGCATCGGCACCGATGCCCGCAGCCCTGGCATGGGCGAGCGTCTCGGCCAGCACGCCTGAGCCGCCACCCTTGTTGGCGCGCATCTGGCGGATGTTGTTCTGGTCCTCGGCGATGTTGGCGAGGTGGGAGAAATAGCTGAAGGCGCGGACGATCCGTACCGTCTCGGAGGTCGACATGCTGTCGAGGATCTGCTCGAGCTCGCGGCGGGCGAGCCGGTCCTCGTCGCGGTGGAATCGGATCGAGGTCTGCCGGATGCGCTCGACCAGATCGAACAATTCAGGCCCCTCCTGGTCGCGCACGGTGTCGCCGAGGATGCGTCCGAGCAGGCGGATATCGTCCCGCAGCCGCGCATCCGCCTCCAGCGCCAGGACTTCCTCGGGGCGGTTGGGGCGTTGGTCGACGGTGTCGGACGATATGGTCTGGAGGGACATGGCTCGCTCCCCTTGTCGAGCTCGCTTGACTGCCCGGCTCAGCCGAGTGTGCAAGTTTTTTGCCGCAGCGCAAGATGAAGTTGGGGGCGGCGCGGCAACATCACCGATCATGGGTGGGAATGCGCCTTGGTGACGGGCGCAGACATACATTCGCGGTCTCGCGGCGGGGGGCGCCCGAGTTTGCTGTCCGTTTCGCCCTCGTCGAGAAAAAAGGGCGCAGGGAAGACCGGGCGCCGGCTGGCACCCAGGGTCCGCACGCGAAAAACGCACGCGGGGCTGACCACAGGTGATGCCGGAACATCCGGCCTTCCCTGCGCAATGGTTTTACGGCTTATGGCGTGCTCTCCCCGGGGAGCGATGCACTATTGCCCCCGTCGCCTTGCGGATGATCGATGCGCGCACCCGGTCGGGCCGCACATCACCGCAAGCCTTGACGCACAGACCCCGGGGCGTCAGGACCACACGCTTTTGTCGTCCGCGGACGTCCCTCCCCGGACATCCGGAAGCTCGCGCGTGCTCGCCCCCGAAGCCGAAAAGAACCGCTGTGACCGCGCCGGGTCGTTCGCGCAGATCGCGATGGCTCACAGGCGTAGCCCGCCCTGCCACCTCGTCACGCGCCGGCGCTGCCGCGTCCATCGCATCCCGGCTCACGTATCGTGACGATCGCGAAACGCCCTTTTAGCGGGCCGGGATGTCTTGTAGCGGGCCGGGATGTCTTGCGGTTTACCCGAAGCCGTAATTCGGTCAATCAGAATATTTGTCGGTGCCACTCCTTGATCTGCATGTAGCGTGTTTTGGCGTCGGAAGACCGTGGGCGTAGTAGTCACCATGGGAGCCGAATGTTTCCTCAGCCGACCTCTGCAGGTTCGAATGCCAACCAGAGAGCTTCAACTTCGTGACTCTGTCGTGCAGCCGGGCGAAAGAGCCGTATCTCGATCGGGATTACGGACTTGGCATCGCCGGCCGCGACCAGCGAACCCGCCTTGATGTCGTCTTCGGCCAACGTTCGCGGAAGCCAGGCGACACCGTCTCCGGACCTGACCATCGATAGCAGCGTCGCGGCGAGATGCGACGTGAAGATCTTCTTCAGGTCTCTTTTCGCTAACTGACTTGCAACGATACGGCCCAGCCCTGACTGCGGGCTGTAGGCCAAGTAGGGGATGGTCTCGTCGCTCTGCAGCGACCACCGCGGCTTCCGGCCGGTGCCCGCTGCGCTGAGCGGAAGTAGCGTGTCGGTCCCTACGACAATGCTCTTGAATTGCCTGGTATCGAGCCGGCTGCCCATGCTGCGGTGGTAGTGGCACAACAAGAACGACACGTCGCCCCGGAGCATCATCCGCTCGCACGCCAGCATGCTGTCGGAAACCAGATTAAGATTGCCTAAGGCGAGGATCTTCTCGCTGCTCCGGACCCACTTCGGAAAGAACGTGAACGACAATACATGCGTCGCCGCGATCGACAGCGGTCCCACGCCCCGGCCGGCCACTTCGAGGGTCTCGCGGCGCAGTTGGTGAAGCGCTCTGGTCAGGATCTCTGCCTGGCCGTGGAAATGCTCGCCGGCGGGCGTGAGCGTCACGCTGTGCGTCGTGCGAACGAATAGCGGCGCTCCCACCCAGTCCTCCAATGCCCGGATACGCCGGCTGAAGGCCGGCTGGGTGACGTGACGGGCTTCGGCCGCCTTGGAGAAGCTCAAGGTCTCGGAGAGAGCCAGATAGTCCTCAAACCAGATCAGCTCCATCGGTAATGCCAAATCGGCATAACTATTCTCGGCAACAGCATTAGCCTTCTCCCCGCCTGAAGCCTACGGATCACTGCAGGCTATACAACACCGCAGCAGGACGGAAGTCGTTCCGGACATCGGAGCGGCCCTTTCCAAACAGCTATAGAGGCCGATCCACGGCCCGGCACAGCGCGGCCATCAGGGAGAAAACATTGAGAAAAGCGTCATCATTCGGACTTTTGAGCGAACTGTATGTGCAGGTCCTCCTTGCCATCCTGCTCGGCGGTTTGGTGGGCTATCTCTGGCCTCAGGTCGGGACGAGCCTTCAGCCGCTCGCCGACGGCTTCATCAAACTGATCAAGATGCTGCTATCGCCGATCATCTTCGGTACGGTCGTCGTCGGCATAGCCAAGATGAGCGACATCAAGGAAGTCGGCCGGATCGGTGTCAAGTCGCTGATCTACTTCGAGGTCGTCTCGACACTGGCCTTGGTGATCGGCCTGGTCGTCGTCAACGTGATCAAGCCAGGCGTTGGCATGAACATCGACGCCAGCCACATCGATGCGGGATCGATCTCGGCCTACGTAAAGGCCGCTGACGGCAACCACGGTTTCGTGCAGTTCCTACTCGACATCATCCCGACCACGATCGTGGAGGCCTTCGCCAAGGGAATGATGCTGCAGGTCATCCTGATTTCGGTGCTGATCGGCATCGCCATGGTTCAACTCGGCGATTACGGCAAGCCGCTGGTGAACGTGATCGACATCCTGCTGCACGCCCTGTTCCGGATCGTGGCCATGGTGATGCGCCTCGCCCCGCTAGGAGCCGGGGCGGGGGTCGCGTTCACGATCGGGAAGTACGGGATCGCGACGCTCTGGTCGCTCGGCTATCTGATGCTCGGTGTCTACGTCACCACCATTCTCTTCGTCGTCGTGGTGCTCGGCGGCATCGCGACGTGGGCCGGTTTTTCGCTGCCGCAGTTCTTCCGTTACTTCAAGGACGAGATCCTCATCGTCCTGGGCACCTGCTCGACCGAAGCGGTGATGCCGCAGATGCTGGTCAAACTCGAACGGCTCGGTTGCGACAAGACCGTCGTCGGCATGGTGCTGCCCACCGGCTACACGTTCAATGCCGACGGAACGTCGATCTACCTTTCCATGGCCGCCATCTTCGTAGCCCAGGCGACGAACACCGATCTTTCCTTCGGCGACCAGATTGTCCTGCTGGGCGTGCTTCTCCTGACGTCGAAGGGATCCGCTGGCGTCGCTGGCGCCGGATTCGTGACGCTCGCCGCGACCCTCTCTTCGATCCACACCGTTCCCGTAGCCGGGCTCGTTCTACTGCTCGGCGTCGATCGCTTCATGAACGAAGCCCGCGCCGTGACCAACCTGATCGGCAACGGGATCGCGACGATCGCGATCGCCAAGTGGGACGGCGCCTTTGACCAGAAGCAGGCAGCGGAGGCCATGCGCCTTCATGGCAAGGAGCCCATCACAGGCGAATACGAACTTCCCGAGACAACCCACTAACCCGAGTCAGCAACTTAAAACGGAGAATGCCGATGCGTATCGTAGATGTCGTCGAGGCGACCAAGCCAATCTCGTCACCGATCCGGAATGCCTACATCGATTTCTCGAAGATGACGTCCAGCCTCGTCGCCGTCGTAACCGACGTCGTCCGCGACGGGCGGCGAGTGATCGGCTACGGCTTCAATTCGAACGGCCGCTACGGTCAGGGCGGACTGATCCGGGAGCGCTTTCGCGACCGCATTCTGGAAGCCGAACCCGTCAGCCTGCTGAACGACGACGGTACCAATCTCGATCCGCATCGCATCTGGGCGAAGATGATGTCGAACGAGAAGCCCGGCGGTCACGGCGAGCGTTCCGTGGCCGTCGGAACGCTCGATATGGCAATCTGGGATGCGACCGCAAAAATCGCCGGCAAGCCACTTTTCCGCCTGCTGGCCGAAATGAAGGGCAAGGAGGCCAACCCGCGGGTCTTCGTCTACGCTGCCGGCGGCTACTACTATCCCGGCAAGGACAACTCCGCATTGCAGGCAGAAATGCGCGGCTATCTAGACCGCGGCTACAACGTCGTGAAGATGAAGATCGGTGGCGCGTCGATCGACGAGGACCGCGGCCGCATCGAGGCCGTGCTCAAGGAAATCGGGTCGCAGGCCAAGCTCGCCGTCGATGCCAACGGCCGCTTCGATCTCGAGACCGGCATCGCCTATGCCAAAATGCTGCGCCAGTACCCGCTGTTCTGGTATGAGGAGATTGGCGATCCGCTCGACTACGCCCTCCAGGCCGCCGTCGCCGAATTCTATCCCGCTCCGATGGCCACGGGCGAGAATCTGTTTTCGCATCAAGACGCTCGCAACCTGCTCCGCTACGGCGGCATGCGCCCGGACCGCGACTGGCTGCAGTTCGACTGTGCCCTGTCATACGGTCTCGTCGAATATCTCCGGACCCTGGACGTCCTAGCCCAACACGGTTGGTCGCCGTCGCGCTGCATCCCGCACGGTGGTCACCAGATGTCGTTGAACATCGCCGCCGGTCTAGGGCTCGGCGGCAACGAGAGCTACCCGGACCTCTTCCAGCCCTACGGTGGATTCCCGGATTCGGTCGGGGTTCAGGACGGTCACATCGTCATGCCGGACATTCCGGGCATCGGCTTCGAGGGCAAGTCGGATCTCATCAAGATCATGCGCGAACTGGCGGAATAGGCCGGCTGCAAAGAGTTGCTCCGGATTGGTTGCGGCGCCCTTGCCGCCCATCGTCTTGGGAAGCGCCAGCGGAAGCTCGATAATCCCGTCCTCGCTACGGATGCTGCCGCTTCGCCCGCCCATCGCGGTGACCCTGTTGCTGTAAAGTTTGTTCCTCGTCGTCTTCCCGTCAAATCATGCTCGCCATGCCGAGCGCGCGAAGGAGGTCGTTCTGAATCGGGGCGACGGCCTCGTTCAGCCGCTGGACACCGAAATCCATGCCTTCGGGCATCACGACCGTCCGCAGAGGCCGCCGTTCCGTGGCCTCGACCAGATGCGCGATCGCATTCGCGACGCGCTGGGGCTGTGGCGGATTCTGCGGATCGTTTCCATCGTTAGAGTGCTCCTTGATCTGACCCGGGATCGCCGCGACATCGCCATAGGTTTTCAGCACGGCTTGGTCGGAGGGTTCGGGGCTGGATGGAAGAAGGTTGCTCGGGAACGGGCCTGGCTCGACGATGACCGAATCGACGCCGAAGCTCGAAAGCTCGTAGCGGTAGGCTTCCGCGAGGGCTTCGAGCGCGAACTTGCTGGCGGAATAGACACCGAAGAACGGGAAGACCACCCGACCCATGAGCGACGTGACATGGATGAGGACGCCGCCGCCGGCGGCCCGCATGTGCGGCAGAACGGCGCGATCGGTGCGAACGGCGCCGAAGAAGTTCACGGCGAACTGCGCTTCGATATCCTTGACCGTATAGGCTTCCGTGACGCCCACGGGCATCATTCCCGCGTTGTTGACCAGGGCATCGACCCTGCCGTGCTGCCGGATGACATCCGCTATCGCGGCGTTGACGGATTGCTCGTCGGCAACGTCCATCTCCAGGACCTGGAGCGCACGCCCTTCGGCCTTTTCGACAAGCTCGTCGCGAACACGGCTATTTCTTCCTGCGACGTCGCGCATGGCAGCAACCACCGTGTGACCCCGCCTTGCGAGTTCCGAGGCGGTGAGTTTCCCAAAACCACTGCTCGCACCCGTCACAACCACAACTTTTCCGCTCATCTCACGATCTTTCTCTCAAATCCAAGGAACGACGGAACTTATAGACAGACCTGTATGTCTTTGCAATCCCTTAATTGACAGAATAGTCTGTCCAGTGACGCAAACGGCTCGGTTAAGGATGATCGATGGGCACGCTGCTTGATTTCGTGGACGTGGATATTCAACCACTCGATGCACTCGCCCCGCGCGAGCGCATTTTGAAGACGGCGTCAGATCTGTTTTACCGGTTCAGCATCAACTCTGTCGGAATCGACCGGCTCATCGCCGAAAGCGGCGTGGCCAAGATGACGTTCTACAAGCACTTTCCCTCGAAGGCCGACCTCATCGCCACCTACCTGCGCTACAAGAGCGCCGTCTGGTTTCAGATGCTTTCGACCTCCACCGAGCGAGCCGGTCTCACGCCAGTGGAGCGCGTTCTCGCTGTTTTCGACGCACTCGAACAACCGCTCCTTGCGCCCTCATTCCGCGGCTGTCCGTTCGCGAAAGGAATGGCCGAATTCGGCCCGGAGGCAAACTCCCCGGGCGTAGAGGCGACCATCGCAGCGTATTTTACAAAGTTGCACGGCTTCGTTGCGTCACTCATTGAGCCCTTGGCATTGAGCAAACCCGAAAGGACCGTGATCCAGATCCTGTCGCTGTTCGAAGGCTCGCTCGTGATCGCACAGTCAACGCGTGATCCCGCCATCGTCCAGGCTAACCGCGAGGCGGCCAGAGTGTTGCTGGAAAACGGGATCGCCTCGTCGTCCTGATCCGTAGCCCTTGCGAAACCCATCATGCTTCGTCATCGGCGGACGGTTTGATGGGCTTCGTGGCGCTCTACTCATCCTACGCGCTCAAGCTAAGCGCCGTCTGATGCGCTTGGTACAGCCAAAATTTGCAATCTTGGTACTGGTTTCATGACCAGGCGCGACGCATCTAGCTGCTAGTACCGCGACCGAAGCGAACCCGATCGGCAGTCTCAATACGAGTCGGTCAATGCAGACAGCGCAGATCGCGGACACTTTCACACCGCCCGGCAGTTTGTAGATAGCCTTTGTGCTTACGCTGCCAGCAACAGTTGCATCAAGAGACAATGACCGAGGAGGTAATTCCATGAAGGCGATCGTTGTAACGGAACGGGCCGCGGGAACGGCCGGGATGAAGCTGGTGGACCGGCCCGAGCCGCAGGCATCGATAAACGACGTCATTGTTCGGGTTCATGCGTCGGGATTTGTTCCGACCGAGTTGACGTGGCCCTCGACCTGGACAGATCGCCTCGAGCGTGACCGAACGCCGTCGATCCCTGGGCATGAGTTGGCTGGAGTGGTTACCGCTCTCGGATATGGCACTACGGGGTTGTCGGTAGGACAGCGGGTGTTTGGCCTCGCGGACTGGTATCGCGACGGCACACTGGCCGAGTATGTGGCGATCGAGGCACGCAATCTCGCGCCGCTCCCGGGCGACGTCGACTTCACGGTGGGCGCAAGCCTGCCGGTCTCGGGCCTAACCGCGTGGCAAGGGCTGTTCCAGCATGGCCGTCTCCAGGCGGGGCAGAGCGTCCTCGCACACGGCGCGGCCGGCGCAGTCGGGTCGATGGTGACGCAACTCGCACGAGAGGCCGGCGCCTACGTCATCGGCTCTGGACGCGCCGCCGACCGTCAGACAGTGCTCGACTTCGGCGCGAAGGAGTTCGTCGACCTCGACAACGATGCCCTGGAAGACATCGGCAAAGTCGACCTGGTGTTCGATGTCATCGGCGGTGACATCCAGAAGCGGTCCGCAGGATTGATTGGAGTCGGAGGAACACTGGTCACCATCGTCGGGCCCGCAGAGGCGCGACCCTCCGACGGCCTGGCGGTCGACTTTGTCGTCGAGGCCGATCGTGCCCAACTGAGTGAGATCGTCCAGCGGGTGCGGGACGGACGATTGCGGACAAACATCGGCAACATCTCGATCTTCGACGATGCGGTCACCGCCTTAAACCCGACCAGGCGACGCAAGGGGAATACAATCATTCGCGTTCGTCCCTGAGGGAGCATGCCCATTGATGCACGCAGCGTGCAGGATGGGCTGAGCCCTTGCGAAACCCATCATGTTTCGTCATTGGCGGACAGTTTGATGGGTTTCGCTCACGCTCTAGCCCATCCTACGAGCTTAGTTGGTCCTCAAGCTCCCGGATGTGCTTCGCGGTCCGCATTAAACGTGATCACCACTCCGATCTCGGGACAATAGTGACGCTTACCAGTGGTGATGGTGCCGCCAGCCATAGTGATGGCCTCGGCCTCTGCCCCAGCCGTAATGATGACCACGGCCGCCGCGATGACCCCAGCCGTGGCCACCGCCATGTCCGTGGCCGCCCTTGACCTCGATGGTGTCAGTCTGAGACGCGCCCAGTGCGTCCGGCTTGGCAA
>NZ_JADPIT010000032.1:431264-433763 GCF_023073035.1 Bradyrhizobium sp. 62 | reverse complement strand
GAGGGTATTAGAGCAACTGACCCCGCCACAAAGCCGATCAAACAAAGCCACTTCATGCAATCGCCTCCCGATAAGAATGAACCAAGGGCCAGCCGCGGCACATTGCGGCCGCGTTCGCGGCCGCTCGTCAACAATGAAGGCGGGAAAAAGTTGCAATGAAACGTGACGCATTGCGGTTTCGCTGGCGCTCTACCCATCCCACGACCCGAGCAAGCGCCTCGTCCTTCGAGATGACCGCTTCGCGGTCTCCTCAGGATAAGGCTGAGCTGCGTCGGGATTTGTTGCAGGTGCAGCCACGTGTTCCGCCCTCATCCTGAGGGCCCGCCAACGGCGGGCGTCTCGAAAGATGTGCCGCGGGGACGCTTACGACTCCCCTAGGCCGGCACGATCACCTTGCCGATCGGCCAGAGCGCGATGCCCGCGAGCTTGAGGTGGGCCCAAGCGAAGGGAATGCCGATGATGGTGATCGCGAGGGCCAGGGCGGTGAGGAGGTGGCCGAGCGCCAGCCACCAGCCGGCCAGCACGAACCAGATGATGTTGCCGATCACCCCGAGCGGGCCGGTGCCGATATCTTCGACACCGGTGACCTCATAGCGGTTGACCGCCCGCGAGCCGAACGGCATCAGCGTGTAGACCGCAATGTTGAACGCGGCCCGCGCCCAGGGCAGGCCGACGATGGTGATCGCCATGATGACCGCGGCGACCAGCCAGCCGAGCGCCATCCAGGCGCCGCCGATGAGAATCCAGAGCAGGTTGAGCAGGATGGAAACGGGAGCCATGGGATGATCCGCGAGACGATGATCCCGTCTATATAGGCTCGGAATCCGTCCCTGCCAGGATGGTATCGACGCACGCAAAGCGCAGATCGACCGCTAGATCTTCCGCCCCGCCTGCTCCCAATAGGGATCGCGCAGGCGGCGCTTGAAGATCTTGCCGGAATCTTCGCGCGGCAGCCCGGTGCGGATCTCGATGTGTTTTGGCACCTTGTAGTCGGCGAGCGACGCCTTCAGTCGCGCGCGGATATCGCCGGCGTTGAGCGCGATGCCCGGCTGCGGCTCGACCACGGCCATCAGCGCTTCTCCGAACTCGGCATCGGGGATGCCGAACACCGCGCAATCATGCACGCCGGGCACCGCGTGCAGAACCGACTCGATCTCGGCCGGGTAAATGTTGACGCCGCCCGAGATCACCATGTCGCGCTTGCGATCGCAGATGAAGACGTAGCCCTCTTCGTCGATATAGCCGACGTCGCCCGAGGTGATGAAGCCGTCGCGATCGATCTCGGCGCGCTTCTCCGGCTTGTTGTGGTAGGTGAAATCGGCCATCCCGGCCATGCGCGAATAGATCTCGCCGATCTCGCCCACGCCCAGCACGCGTCCGTCATCGCCGATGAAGCGTAGCTCGGCGCCGGGCGATATTTTGCCGACGGTGCCGGGCTTCCTCAGCGCGTCCTCGGAGGTCGCGAAGGTGACGGCGCTGGATTCGGTCGAGCCGTAGAATTCGTAGATCACCGGCCCCCACCATTCGATCATGGCGCGCTTGACGTCCGCCGGACAGGGTGCTGCGGCATGGATGATATGGCGGAGCGAGGAGACGTCGTATTTCTTTCGCACCTCCTCCGGCAGCTTCATCAGCCGGATGAACATGGTCGGCACCATGAAGATGGTGTCGATCTTGTAGCGCTCGATCAGCTCGAGAAATTCCTCGGGCTCGAACCGGGGCATCAGCACCAGTGCGCCGCCGAGTTTTCCCGCGCGAATGCCGAACGAGTTCGGCGCGGAGTGATAGAGCGGGCCCGGCAGGATCGTGCGGGCGCCGGGCTTCAGCCCATAGATCATCGCGCGCATGCGCTCGCCGGCAGCCGCCTGCTCCGGCGTCGGCGCATTGCGCCGTACGCCCTTGGGATGGCCTGTCGTGCCCGAGGTGTAGATCATGTTCATGGGCTGCGGCACGATCGGGCCGCCGTAGGGCTGGTGCTGCGCGAGCCAGGATTCGAAATCGATCGCGAAGTCCGGCGTCTTCAGATGATCGGGATCGATCTTGTAGCTGGACAGGATCTCCGGCGGCGTCGGCACGCTGAGCACGGTGACGCCTTTCGGGATCGCGTCGCGCAGAGCATGCAGCATGTCGGCATGGCCAATCAGCACGGATGTGCCGGTGTCGTTCAGGATGTAATTGATCTCCTCCGGCTTGAAGTGCCAGTTGATCGGTACGCCATAGGCGCCCAGCCGCATCGCTGCATAGGCAGCTTCGATGAAGGCGATATCGTTACGCATCAGCATGCAGACGCAATCGCCCTGCCCGACGCCGATCTGGCTGAGGCCGGCGGCGATGCGGTCGGCACGATCAGCGACCTCGGCATGGGAGCGGCTGCGCCCGCCGGAGACGATGCCGAGGAAATTTGAGGTTTCGCTCATTGTTGTTTTTCTTTGTTGTTTAGCGACGATGTCCGTTACTCGTCATCACCGGGCTTGTCCCGGTGATCCACGTTCTTGCGTT
>NZ_JADPIT010000032.1:427540-431207 GCF_023073035.1 Bradyrhizobium sp. 62 | reverse complement strand
GCCCGGCCATGACGGAGAAAGTCGCTAATCCGCAAACTTGGGCGCGCGCTTCTCCAGATTGGCACGCACCGCCTCGGTCTGGTTCGCGCTGCCGATCAACTTCTGCTGCTCGACGGACTCGGCGAGTAGCGCGGGGCCCGGATCGACCGAGAGATTGCTGAGCATGCGTTTCGCGGCGCGGATCGCATCGGGGCTTTTTCCCGCGATCTCGCGCGCGACGTCGAGCGCGGCAGCGCGCGGGTCGTCGCAGATGCGCGTGGCGAGACCGTAAGCCATCGCTTCCTGCGCGGAGAAGATGCGGCCGGTGTAGGTGAGATCGCGCAAGATGTCATCGCGCACGAGCGAGGCCAGGATCGGCGTGCCCGCCATGTCGGGCACCAAGCCCCATTTTATTTCCATCACCGACATCCGCGCATCCGGGGTGAGGAAGCGCATGTCGGCGCCGAGCGCGAGCTGGAAGCCGCCGCCGAAGGCGACGCCCTGGATCGCCGCGATCACCGGAACCGGAAGCTGGCGCCAGCCCCACACCGCCTGTTGCGCGAAATTCGCCTGACCGTGCGTGCGTTTGGTGAGGTCGCGATTTTCGCCACCCGGAATTCCGTTGCCGCCGTTCTCTTTCATGGCGGCAAAACGCCCCATGTCGAGACCGGCGCAGAAGGCCCGCCCCTCGCCGGATAGCACGACGGCGCGCACACCTTTTTCCTTCGAAAGCCGATCGGTTGCAGCGACAAGGGCCTCGAACATGGCCTGATCCAGCGCATTCATCTTGTCCGCGCGCACCAGGCGCACGTCGGCGACGCCTTCCGAGATCGAGATCGAGACGCGCTCTTCCATGGATGATTCTCCCCTGGTTCCCGGCTGTTCTTGTTCGGTGCCGCTTTACAGGACGACGGCGGCCGGATTTAGTCAATCGATCAATTAACCGACAATCACTGCGGGGGAAACAGCCATGTTCAAGGAAAATCTTCTGGCGGGACGGCGCATCCTCGTGACCGGCGGCGGCACCGGGCTCGGCAAGTCGATGGCGGCGCGCTTTCTCCAGCTCGGCGCCGAAGTGCACATCTGCGGCCGGCGCAAGATCGTCTGCGACGAGACCGCGACCGAGCTGATGGCCGAGTATGGCGGCCGCGTCACGAGCCACGGCGTCGATATCCGCAACGCGCTCGCGGTCGAGGAGATGATCGAAACCATCTTTCGCGACGGCCCCCTCACCGACCTCATCAACAACGCCGCCGGGAATTTCATCTCGCGCAGCGAGGAGCTGTCGCCGCGCGGCTTCGACGCGGTCGCCAACATCGTCATGCACGGCACGTTCTACGTGACGCATGCGGTCGGCAAGCGCTGGATCGCGTTGAAGCAGCCCGGCAACGTCGTCTCGATCACAACGACCTGGGTGCGCAACGGCTCGCCTTACGTGGTGCCGTCGGCGATGAGCAAGTCCGCGATCCACGCCATGACGATGTCGCTCGCCACCGAATGGGGCCGCTACGGCATCCGGCTGAACACGATCGCGCCGGGTGAGATCCCGACCGAGGGCATGAGCAAGCGCATCAAACCCGGCGACGAAGCCGGCGCGCGCACCAAGGCGATGAACCCGATGGGCCGTGTCGGCACCATGGAGGAATTGCAGAACGTCGCCGTGTTCCTGATCTCCGGCGGCTGCGACTGGATCTCTGGCGAGACCATCGCCATGGACGGCGCGCAGGCGCTCGCGATGGGCGGCAATTTCTACCAGCTCCGCGACTGGAGCGACGACGACTGGAAAACCGCGCGCGAGAGCATCATGGCGCAGAACGAGAAGGATCGTGCGAAGCGGGGGTAATTGTGTCGTCCCGGCGAAGGCCGGGACCCATACACACCAAATCTTGTTTGGCGAAGATTGGTCATGACCAGTCTTCGCCAAATTGCGTTTGGGGGGTATGGGTCCCGGCCTTCGCCGGGACGACGACGTTGAAGCCATGGCGTACCTTCCCCCGTCTTGTCTTCCCCTGCGGATGACGCCACACTCCGCGACATAAGAACAAGACGATATGGGAGAAACATGACCACACAGCCATTGGCCAATCTCGCCGACATGGTGCGCGAGCGCGCGACGAGCCGCGGCAACGCGATCGCCTTCGAGTTCGAGGGGCGCGCCACCAGCTTTGCCGAATTCGACATCAAGACGAATAAAGTGGCCAATGCGCTGATCGCGATGGGCGTGAGACGCGGCGAGCGCATCGCCTATCTCGGCAAGAACAGCGACATCTATTTCGAGCTGCTGATGGGCGCCATGAAGGCCGGCGTGGTGATGGCGCCGGTGAACTGGCGGCTCGCGGGCCCGGAGGTCGCCTTCATCGTGAGCGACTGCAAAGCGCCGGTGCTGTTCGTGGGACCTGAGTTCATCACCCAGGTCCGCCAGATCAAGGATCAGTTGCCGGGCGTGCGCAGCGTCGTCACCACCGAAGGCGGCGCGCCGGAATGGCCTGATTATACAGCCGGGCGCGATGCACAGAGTGGCGATGATCCCAAGCTGGGGATCGACACGAAGGACATCGCGATCCAGCTCTATACGTCGGGCACGACGGGCAAGCCGAAGGGCGCGATGCTGTCGCATGCGAACTTCCTCAATCTCGTGCAAACCGGCAACGCCGAGGACAAACCCGAGTGGAATCGGTGGTCGACCGACGACGTGTCGCTGGTCGCTATGCCGATCTTCCATATCGGCGGTTCCGGCTGGGGCGTGATGGGGCTCTATCACGGCGCCCGCGGCGTGATCGCGCGCGAGTTCGATCCGACAAAGGTGCTGGATTTTTTCGAACAGTCCGGCATCACCAAGCTGTTCATGGTGCCCGCGGCGATGCAGTTCGTGGTGCGGCAGCCGCGCGCGAAAACTGTCGATTTCTCGCGGTTGAAATACATGCTCTATGGCGCCTCCCCCATTCCGGCAGCGCTGCTGAAGGAATGCATCGAGATCTTCAAATGCGGCTTCGTGCAGATGTACGGCATGACCGAGACCACCGGCACCATCGTCGCGCTGCCGCCGGAGGATCATCTCGAGGGGCTGGAGCGGATGCGCTCGGCGGGCAAGGCGCTGCCGGGCGTCGAGATCGCGATCCTCGATGTGGACGGCAAGCCGCTGCCGCCGCGCGAGGTCGGCGAGATCGCGACACGCTCGGGCTCCAACATGGCAGGCTACTGGAACCTGCCGGAAGCGACCGCCGCGACGCTACGCGGCGACGGCTGGCTGCGCACGGGTGATGCCGGCTACATGGACGAAGACGGCTATCTCTACATCCACGACCGCATCAAGGACATGATCATCTCTGGCGGCGAGAACATCTACCCGGCCGAGGTCGAGAGCGCGCTATGCGATCATCCCGACGTCGCGGAAGCTGCCGTGATCGGCATACCCGACGACAAATGGGGCGAGGCGGTGAAGGCCGTGGTGGTGATGAAGCCCGGCAAGCAGGCGACCGCCACGGACATCATCAACTTCACCCGCGAGCGCATCGCCGGGTTCAAGACGCCCAAGAGCGTGGAGTTCCTGCCGGCATTGCCGCGAAATCCGTCGGGCAAGATCTTGCGGCGGCAGTTGAGGGAGCCGTACTGGTCGGGGAAGGATAGAAGGGTGAATTAGGCCCGCTTTGAGAAGCGATCGTGCAATCGGGAGCTCCGCCCAAGGCGA
>NZ_JADPIT010000032.1:421431-427439 GCF_023073035.1 Bradyrhizobium sp. 62 | reverse complement strand
TTGCGACGAAGCAATCCAGACTGTCTCTCTGGAAAGACTTTGGATCGCTCCGCTCGCGATAATCCTCTAATGCTTCCCGGGCCCCATATAACCGAACAAAAATCCCGCCACTTTGCGGATCTGGATCTCCTCGCTGCCCTCGGTGATGCGATAGCGGCGGTGGTGGCGGTAGATGTGCTCGAACGGCTTGTGGCGTGAGTAGCCCATGCCGCCGTGGACCTGCATGGCGCGGTCGGCGGATTCGCAACAGAGGCGGTTTGCCCAATAGTTGCACATCGAGACGCGGTCGGACAGCGTGCGCTCGATCTGCTCCTCGGTGAGCTTGTCCATTTCCCAGGCGGTCTTGCGGATCAACAGGCGCAGCATCTCGGCCTGGGTCGCAAGCTCGACCAGCGGGAACTGGATCGCCTGGTTCTCGGCCAGCGCCTTGCCGAACGGTTTTCGCTCGCGCGCATACTTCACGCTCTCGTTGATGCAATAAACAGCCGCGCCGAGCGAACTCGCCGCCTGCCGGATGCGGTTCTGGTGGACGAAGCACTGTGCCAGCGACAGGCCGCGGCCGACCTCGCCGAACAGCGCGTCCTCCGGTACGAACACGTCGGTGAAGCTGACGCGGGGATGATCGGTCGGCATGTTGAAGGTCCACATGTACTCTTCGATCTTCACGCCATGGCTCTTGGCTGGAACCAGGAAGCAGGTGATGCCGCGCGCATCGCCGTCATTGCCCGAGGTCCGCGCGAACAGCGCGCAGTGGGTGGCGACGTGCATGCCGGTGGTCCACATCTTCTCGCCGTTGATGATCCAGCCCTTGACGTTGTCGCGGGTCGCCGGCACCGCGCGCGTTTCCATGTGGGTGGCGTCGGAGCCATGATTTGGCTCGGTCAGGCCGAAGGTGATGCGGTACTTGCCCTTGATGGAGCCATCGATCATCGCCTTCTGGTCGTCGCGCCCATAGCGATCCAGCATGGTCGCGACAGGGAAATTGCCAACGATGGAGTGCTCGTTCTGGAGATCGTTGTGCAGACCGAGCCCCTTGGCTGCAAAGTGCTCGCGGATGACGGCCATCCAGAGGTTGGAGCCATCCTTGCCGCCATATTGCTTCGGCACCGGAAAGCGCAGATGGCCGGCGGCGTCCGCGAGATCCTTGGCCTTGCGCAGCAGCGCTTCCCATTCGTGGCGTGGCAGCCCGCCATTCTCGAAATCGGTGCGCGCCCATTCGCGGCGATGATCGAAGAAGCGGATGTTGTCGTCGGCTTCCTCCAGCGGCTTGATCTCGCGTTCGATGAAACGGTCGAGCTCTGCGAGATAGGCGACGAGATCGGCAGGCAATGAGAAATCCACGGCTCTCTCCCGGGTGTTTTTTCGTTTTGCGTTAAGGCGCTGGGCGCAGCTTTACTTCGCACGATTAAGGTGAGAAGAGCGCCGCCAAGTCAAGCAATGCGAGGCGTGTGAGAGGCGCAAGGCGCGCCCGCGCAATTCGATGGTGTTGAAACGCGCCTGCGCGCTAGTATGGCCGCAATATTCCTTCACGAGAAAATGCGGAGCGACCATGGAGCTGAAGTTCTCAAAGGTGGAACGCAAGGGGCCGATCACGATCGTCACACTGTCGCGGCCCGAGGTCTACAACGCGCTGCACACCGACGCGCATTTCGAGCTGCAAAAGGTATTTGACGATTTCTCCGCCGATCCCGAGCAGTGGATCGCGGTCGTCACCGGTAGCGGCGACAAGGCGTTCTGCGCCGGCAACGATCTGAAGTGGCAGGCGGCCGGCGGCAAGCGCGGCTGGGACAAGGGTGGCTTTGCCGGCCTCACCGCGCGCTTCGACTGCGACAAGCCGATCATTGCCGCGGTCAACGGCGTCGCCATGGGCGGCGGTTTCGAGATCGCGTTGGCCTGCGACCTCATCATTGCCTCGGAGAACGCGACCTTCGCCCTGCCCGAGCCGCGGGTGGGGCTGGCCGCGCTTGCCGGAGGCCTGCACCGGCTGCCGCGCCAGATCGGGTTGAAGCGCGCCATGGGCATGATCCTCACCGCGCGCCATGTCAGCGCCAAGGAGGGCCACGAGCTCGGCTTCGTCAACGAGGTGGTGCCGCAGGGCGAGGCGCTCACGGCCGCGCTGCGCTGGGCCGAGATGATCACCAAGAATTCGCCGATGTCGATCCGCGCCTCGAAGCAGGCGATCCAGAAGGGCCTCGGCGTGTCGCTGGAGCAGGCGATCGAGGAGCAGCGGGAATATCCGGCGGTGAAGGCGATGGTGGCCTCGCAGGACTACATCGAGGGCCCGAAGGCGTTTGCGGAGAAGCGGCCTCCGAAATGGGTGGGGAAGTAGGGCGGTCTCTCTCCGCCCGTCACGACTCCCAATACCACCGGTGTCATGCCCCGGCTTGACCGGGGCATCCAGTACGCCGCGACTTCTCAGCCCAATCACTGCCGTCTCTGGAATACTGGATCGCCCGCCTTCGCGGGCGATGACCGCGGAGAATTAGGCGCCGCTTACCCGTCTCGCCCCAACTCGCGCTTGTACGATGCATAACCCGGCTGGTCGACGGCAAGTTTGTCCATCGTTGTCTGCCACAGATGCTCGGCGAGGCCCGGCGTTGCCAGATCGACCTCGCCTTTGGCGATGCGCTCGGCGAGCGCGCGGTTCAGGTCGGTGACCGATCCGTCCATGCCGAGCAACCCGCGCAGCCGCTCCACCTCCGCAGCATCGCGGCCCTCTTGTTGCGTCAACTGCCGTGTCACGAGATCGAGGATGTTGATGGCGACGCGCAGCTTGAAAGCCTGGTGGCCGGAGATCAGCGGCGTGATGTCGTTGCGGAGGAAATCGGCGACTGACTTGGTCAGCTCGATCGGGGTCGGCTCGTCCTGCATGGTCAACTCTCCCGCGGCGCGAGCAGCCGCAACAGATCGATCTCGGTCTCGGAAGCGCGACGGCCGATCATGGCGCGTTCCATCGAATGGTCCGGACTTTCGCGAAAGCGCTGCATCATGCCGCCGCACATGATGCCCCAGCGCAGCGTGCCCATCACTTCCCAGAATTTGACACGCGATGGATCGACCTTCCGCCCAGCCGCCTCATAGCCGGCGAACAGCTCCTCACGCGAGCCAAAGCCGCCGACCGGCTTGTCGATCTCGCCAAAGCGCCAGGAATTGACGCAGACCCAGCCGAGATCCTCCATGGGATCGCCGAGATGGGCGAGCTCCCAGTCCAGCACCGCACGCACGCCGTCGGCACCGATGATGAGATTGCCGTTGCGGAAATCGCCATGCACCAGCGTCGTCTCGCCGGCGGGACCCGGGTCCTGGTCGCGCAGCCAGCGCAGCGCCAATTCGAACACCGGCTTTGGCCAGTCCAGGCTGCGATAATCGCGTTCGAACTCGCCGATCTCCTGGGTCGCGGACCGGCTGCGCAGCTTGGGCAATTTGTCGCCTGGTAGCCTGTGCAGATTCGCGAGCACGCCGCCGATCTGCCGTGCGAGACGCGGCCGCGCCGCGGCGAACTCGTCGTCGCGCAGGATCTTGCGCGAGATGGTTTCGCCCTCGACCCGCTGCATGATGAAGCCGGTGCCGAGATCGTCGTCCGGCACCAACACATGCATCACGCGCGGCGACGGCACGCCGGCCTCATAGGCGAGCTTCATCAGTTGCGCTTCGGCGGCAAGACCCGCCGCGCGCGTCGGCGCCGCGCCATAGCCTTTCGGCGAGCGGCGCAAGATCGCACCGATCGGCCCGTCGGGATGCACGATGTCGAAGCGCCAGGTCTCCTGGCTGGCGCCGCCGGACAGCTTGGCCGCGCCCGTCACGCCGGTCGCCCCCTTGCACCAGCGCGCAACGCTGCGGGAGAGCTCGGGCTCGATCATTTGCCCTTGAACTGCGCAGGGCGCTTCTCCAGGAACGCGCCGACGCCTTCGCGGAAATCATCCGTGTCGCCGGCGCGGAGCTGGCATTGGAATTCGAGATTGAGCTGATCCTCGAAGGAATTTTCCGGGCTGTCCCAATAGAGCTTGCGGATCAGCGACAGCGCGACCGTCGGGCCGCTGGCGAGGTCGCGCGCGAGCTTCATCGCCTCCTCCATCAGCACGCCGTCATCATAGACGCGGTTGACGAGGCCCCATTCCAGCGCCTTCTCGGCGGGAAGCCGCTCGCCCATCAGCGACAATTCGATCGAGCGTGCCTTGCCGATCAGCCGCGGCAAGAGCCAGGTCGAGCCGCAATCCGGCACGAGGCCGATACGGCGGAAGGCTTGCAGGAAATAGGACGAGCGCGCGCATAAAATCATGTCGCCGAGCAGCGCGAAGCTCATGCCGGCGCCGGCCGCCGGGCCGTTGACCGCAGTCACGATCGGGCAATGCAGATTGCGGATGCGGCGCAGGAAGGGATGAAAGCCGGTCTCGAGCGTCAGGCCGGCCTTGGTCTTCTTCGACTGGTTATTGCGGCCCTGCAGATTGGCGCCGGTGCAGAACGCCCGTCCCGCGCCGGTGAGCACGACGCAGCGCACCTCGTCCTTCTTTTCCTCGATCGCGTCGAGCGCTTCCGCGAGACCGCCCAGCATGTCGACGGAGACCGCGTTCATCACCTCCTGATGGTCGAGCTTGAGGATCGCGACCGAACCATCGAGATCGAGCGTGACGTGTTTGAACTGCATGGTTTCCTCGTGAGTTGCGGCCTGCACCAGTTTCGCAGACCGGAATTGCTTTTGCCGGGGCGCATATTTGATTTTTGGCGCGGTCTTGTCCATGGTGATCAGAGCATAGCAAGCAATCTTGCGCGCAGCGGCTGATGCGCGCCAAGCAAAAACAGGAAGCGCGCCATGAACCTTTTCGACCTTTCAGGACGGGTCGCCGTGATCACCGGCGGCAATGGCGGGATCGGACTCGGCATCGCGCAGGCGCTCGCCGGCCAGGGCTGCAACGTCTCGATCTGGGGCCGCAATCCTGACAAGAACAGCAGCGCTGCCGCGAGCCTGGCGGGCTTGCCCGGCAAGGTCGACGCGCGGGTCTGCGACGTCACCGACCCGGCCTCGGTCAATGCCGCGATGAAGGCCACGCTTGACACATTCGGCCGCGTCGACGGCTGCTTCGCCAATGCCGGCATCGGCGGCGGCGGCCGGCGCTCCTTCATCGAACGCACCGAAGAGGAATGGCGCACAATGTTTGCGACCAATCTCGACGGCGTGTTCCACGCGTTCCAGACGGCCGCAAAACACATGACCCAGCGCGCCGAGGCGGGCGATCCCTTCGGCCGGCTGGTGGCGACCTCGAGCCTCGCCTCGATCTTCGGCACCGCCCGCAACGAGCACTACGCGGCGACCAAGGCCGCGATCAACGCGCTGGTCCGCGCGCTCGGCGTCGAGCTGGCGCGCCACGGCGTCACCGCGAATGCGATCCTGCCCGGCTGGATCAAGAGCGACATGACGTCGGGCCTGATGGCTAACGAAAAATTCGTGGCCAACGTGATGCCGCGAATTCCGGTGCGGCGCTTCGGCGAGGCCAGCGATTTCGGCGGCATCGCGGTGTATCTGATGAGCAAGGCGTCGTCGTACCACACGGCGGATACGTTCGTGATCGACGGCGGTTATACGGCGTTTTGATTTTCATAATGAGGGGAACGGGCACATGTTTTCACACGTCATGATCGGCACCAACGACCTCGACAAGGCCAAGGCCTTTTACGACAATTTGCTGTCCACGCTCGAGGTGCGGCCGGCGCGCGTCGACGGCCATCGCATCTTTTACATCACCAAGACCGGCGTGTTCTCGGTCACAAAGCCGATCAACGGCGAAGCGGCGACGCCTGCGAATGGCGGCACCATCGGCTTTGCCGCCAACTCGCCGGAGCAGGTCAATGCATGGCATACGGCTGGCATCGCTGCCGGCGGCATTCCCTGCGAAGATCCTCCCGGCATCCGCCAAGGCCCCGGCGTCAATCTCTATATCGCGTATTTGCGCGACCTGGATGGCAACAAAATCTGCGCGATGCATCGGATGGCGAACTGAGCCAGCCGCAAG
>NZ_JADPIT010000032.1:420568-421385 GCF_023073035.1 Bradyrhizobium sp. 62 | reverse complement strand
CGGAGCATCCAGTACGCCGCGGCTTCTTCATGAATCACCGACGTCACGGAGTACTGGATCGTACGATCAAGTCGGGCGATGACAGCGAGAATGCAGCCCCATTCAAACAACATTTCAAACGCCCGCGATATTCCATCGCATGGCATGGCTCGCGTTGAAAAATGCGCGCTCGCACTTTGGCGACGCTGCGACTATTCTCGCGTCCAACACGATCTCAGCGCCCCCGGGAGGAACAATGACAAAACACACCTATATTCCCCGCACCACCAACTACACCCTCAATCCCGGCGACGAGCTCAACGACCTCAGGATGTCGGACCAGGTCCGGCCGCTCTATGATCACGTCAGGAAGTTCATCCGCGACACCGTCGAGCCGATGTCGATCGAGTTCGCCAAGGCCGGCGAAGGCAAGCAAGACCGCTGGAGCTTCACGCCGAAGCAGCTCGAGGTGCTGGAGAAGGCCAAGAACAAGGCCAAGCAGGAAGGCCTCTGGAACTTCTTCCTGCCCGACGACGAGACCGGCCAGGGCCTGAAGAATCTCGACTACGCCTATATCGCCTCCGAGCTCGGCAAGAGCCCGCTGGCCTCGGAGAGCATGAACTGCTCGGCGCCTGATACCGGCAACATGGAGGTGCTGGAGCGCGTCGGCACCAAGGAGCAGAAGGAGAGGTGGCTGAAGCCGCTGATGAACGGCGAGATCCGCTCGGCCTATGTCATGACCGAGCCGAACGTCGCCTCCTCCGATGCCAAGAACATCTCGACGAGTGCAAAGCTCGTCGGCGACGAATGGGTCATCAACGGCGAGAAGTATTACATT
>NZ_JADPIT010000032.1:408816-420346 GCF_023073035.1 Bradyrhizobium sp. 62 | reverse complement strand
GCTCGGCGAAGGCCGCGGCTTCGAGATCTCGCAGCTTCGGCTGGGCCCGGGCCGCATCCATCACTGCATGCGCACCATCGGCAAGGCGGAGAAGGCGCTCGATTTGATGGTGCAGCGTGGCCTCACCCGCGAAGCCTTTGGCAAGAAGATCGCCCATCTCGGCGGCAATATGCAGATCATCGCGCAGGCGCGCTGCGAGATCGAGGCGATGCGGCTGATGGTGCTGAAGGCCGCCAAGGCCATGGACGTGCTCGGCAACAAGGAGGCCCGCGTCTGGGTCTCCATGGTCAAGGCCATGGTGCCGGAGCGAGCTTGCAAGATCATCGACCAGTCGATCCAGATGCACGGCGCCACCGGCATCTCGCACTGGACCCCGCTCGCCGAAATGTACCAGGATGTCCGCCATCTGCGCTTCGCGGATGGTCCGGACGAGGTGCACTGGATGGTGGTGGGACGCCACGAGTTGAGCATGGCGTGAGCGCTACCTCTTCCCGCTCGGGAAGAGCCGTAGGGTGGGCAAAGGTGCGCTCTTCGCGCGCCGTGCCCACCATCGTATCGCAAGAAGTGGTGGGCACGGTTCGCTTTGCCCACCCTACGACATCTGCGAATAGCTTCACGCAGGCTTCGCTGCCTCGATCTTGTCCTGCGTCTTGGTCTCGAAATCGCCGGCATCATGCCGCTCGTGGAGCTGGCTGGCGGGATCGCCGGAGACGCGGTTGACCATGCGGCCGCGCTTGACGGCCGGGCGCTTGGCGATCTGGTCGGTCCAGCGCTGCACGTGCTTGTAGTCCTGCACCGAGAGGAATTCGCCGGCGCCATAGACCAGCCCCTTGGCGAGCGCGCCGTACCAGGGCCATACCGCCATGTCGGCGATGGTGTATTCGCTGCCGGCGAGATATTCGTTGTCGGCGAGCCGGCGGTCGAGCACGTCGAGCTGGCGCTTGGTCTCCATTGCGAAACGGTCGATGGCATATTCGATCTTTGTCGGCGCGTAGGCGTAGAAATGGCCGAAGCCACCGCCGAGATAGGGCGCGCTGCCCATCTGCCAGAACAACCACGACATCGCCTCGGTGCGGCTCTTGATGTCCTTCGGCAGGAACGCGCCGAACTTTTCCGCGAGGTAGAACAGGATCGAGCCGGACTCGAACACCCGGATCGGCTCCGGGCCGGAGCGGTCCATCAGCGCCGGGATCTTGGAATTTGGATTGATGTCGACAAAACCGCTGCCGAACTGGTCGCCGTTACCGATCTTGATGAGCCAGGCGTCGTATTCCGCGCCCTTGTGGCCGAGCGCCAGAAGCTCCTCCAGCATGACCGTGACCTTCACCCCGTTCGGCGTCGCCAGCGAATAGAGCTGGAAGGGATGCTTGCCGACCGGCAGCTCCTTGTCATGGGTGGGACCGGCGATGGGACGGTTGATACTGGCGAACTGTCCGCCGTTCTCCTTGTTCCAGGTCCAGACCTTGGGCGGCACGTAGGCGGGGGCGTCGGTCATGAGAAGGCTCCGGCGAAAAAGATGCGTCTGCATTAATTAGCCCACGGACGGCCGATGGCAAGCCCTGCCGGCCCTGCGTCCGGCGCGGGCCTCGAGGCCGCGTCATGCATCCGACGTTACCGAGGACGGCCATCACGAGGAGCCGCATCTGTCGAGCCAGGCGTTCGGCTTCGCGCAACACGGCGTGTGCACGCAAGATGCGCTGCCAAATCCGGATTGGCATGGCGCAAGACGATGGGCTAGCGTCGATGAGCCTTCGCTCAAGATTGCAATGACAGCAACGCGAGGCCGCCGGAGGGAACGATGAAATCGCCGATCTGCGACATGCTGGGCATCGATTTCCCCCTGCTCGCCTTCAGCCATTGCCGCGATGTCGTCGCCGCCGTCAGCCGCGCCGGCGGATTTGGCGTGTTAGGTGCGACCGTGCACACACCGGATACGCTGGAGCGCGAGCTGAGATGGATCGACGATCACGTCGACGGCAAGCCCTACGGCATCGATGTGCTGATCCCCGAAAACATCTCGACTGCGGGCGAGAAGGACGTCACCTGGAAGAGCCTTGAAGCACGCGTGCCGCAGGCGCATCGCGACTACACGCGCGATCTCCTGAAGACATACGACATCGAACTCACGACCACCGAGGTCGCCGACAATCAGCCGCAGCCGTTCGATGGCAGGACCGCGTTGGAGCTGCTGGAGGTCTCGTTCAAGCACCCGATCCGCCTGATCGCCAATGCCTTGGGTGTGCCGCCGAAGGCGATGATCGAGATGGGCAGGAAGCACGGCGTGCCGGTCGCTGCGCTGGTCGGGGCCAAGGAGCACGCGCTGCGCCAGGTCGCGGCCGGCGTCGATATCCTCGTGGTCCAGGGCACCGAAGCCGGCGGCCATTGCGGCGAGGTCTCGACCATGGTGCTGGTGCCGGAGGTGATCAAGGCGATCAAGAAGATCCGCGACGTGCCGGTGCTGGCGGCCGGCGGCATTATGACCGGACGGCAGATGGCGGCCTGCATGGCGATGGGCGCGGCCGGCGCCTGGACCGGCTCGGTGTGGCTTGCCACCGTCGAGGCCGAGACCACGGAGATCTTTCGCGAGAAGATGATCGCGGCATCGTCGCGCGATGCGGTGCGCTCGAAGGGCCGCACCGGAAAGCCGGCGCGGCAGCTTCGTTCGGTCTGGACCGACGCCTGGGACCGCGCACCTGAGAGCCCCGGCGCATTGCCGATGCCGCTGCAAAGCATCGTCAGCCGCGACGCCTTCAACGCGATCGACCGCGCGGCGGCGGGCGGCAACGCGAAGGCCCGCGATCTCGTCAGCTATTTCGTCGGCCAAGGCGTCGGGCTGATCGACAGCGTGAAATCGGCCGGCGCGGTGGTGCAGGAATTCAAGGAAGACTTTGCCGAAGCCGTCGAGCACATGAATGCGCTGGTGGCGGAGTGATTGCCCCAGCTCGTCATTGCGAGCGCAGCGAAGCAATCCAAACTATCATCGCGGGAAAACCCTGGATTGCTTCGCTGTGCTCGCAATGACGAAACAACTGACACATCGTGAATTGAAGCATGACAGATAAGAAACATACCCCCGAAGACCGCATCCCCGTCATCGTCGGCGTCGGCGAGATTATCGACCGTCCCAAGGAGATCACCGATGGCCTCGAGCCGCTCGACCTGCTCGAACAGGCCTTGCTGCGCGCGGAAGCAGATGCCGGCGTAAGGCTGCTCGGCGAGGTGCAGTCGCTCGACGTCGTCAACTTCCTGAGCTGGCGCTATCGCGATCCCGAGCAGTTGCTGGCGCAACGGCTCGGGATCTCGCCTGCGCATTGCTATTACGGCCCGGTCGGCGGCGAGAGCCCGATCCGCTACATCCACGAGGCAGCAAAGCGCATCGCGCGGGGTGAATGCAGTGTTGCCGCAGTTTGCGGCGCGGAGGCACAGTCGACGGCGACCAAGGCGGAGCGCGCCGGCGCGAAGCTGCCATGGACGCCGTTCGCCCATGACGTCGAGGAGCCGAAACGCGGCGCAGCGTTCCAGAAACCGCTGGCCGTGAAGCTCGGCGCGTTCCGACCCGTGACGGTCTATCCGTTCTATGAAGCGGCATCGTCCGCCCATTGGGGCCAGACACCGCGCGAGGCGATGGCAGAGTCGGGCGTGCTGTGGTCGCGCTATTCGGAAGCTGCCGCGCAAAATCCAAATGCCTGGCTGAAGCGGCGCTATACGCCCGACGAAATCACGACGCCGACGGCAGACAACCGCCTGATCGCTTGGCCCTACAATAAGCTGATGGTTGCCAACCCGAGCGTCAACATGGGCGGCGCGCTGCTGCTCACCAGCCTCACCAAGGCGCGTGCGGCAGGCATCGCCGAGGACAAGCTGGTCTATCCACTCGGCGGCGCCTCGGCGGAAGAACCGCGCGACTATCTCCTCCGCGACCAGTTTTACGAGAGCCATCCGCAGAACGCCGTCTTGAAGGCTGCGACGGATCTCGCCGGCGGCGACGGCAAGAAATTCGATGCGATCGAGCTCTATAGCTGCTTCCCGTGCGTGCCCAAGATGGCGCGGCGGACGCTGGGCCTGGGTGCGGACGTGAAGCCGACCGTAACAGGCGGCCTCACCTTCTTCGGTGCGCCGCTCAACACCTACATGACCCATGCCGCCTGCGCGATGGTGCGGCGTGTGCGCGACGGCGCAACGCTCGGCCTGCTCTACGGCCAGGGCGGCTTCGTCACCAAGCATCATGCGCTGGTGGTATCGAAGGCGGCGCCGCGTGAAGCATTGGCACAGGAGACGAGCGTGCAGGCGGCGGCAGACAGCAACAAGCGCGCGGTGCCGGAGTTCGTCACGGCGGCCTCAGGCAAGGGCAAGGTCGAGAGCTTTACGGTGCTCTACGGCCGGAGCGGCGATGTCGAGCATGGCGTGGTGATGCTGCGGACCGAAGATGACAGGCGCACACTGGCGCGAATTCCCGCGAGCGATACCGCAACACTGGCGCATCTGCGCGACTTGAACAGGACGCCGGTAAGTTCGCTGGGCGAGATCGCGATGGCTGCGGATGGCGTGCCGGAGTGGCGGGTGGCGTAGCTCTCGTAGGGTGGGCAAAGGCGCTCTTGAGCCGTGCCCACCAATCTTTTTAGGACCGCAGAGAGATGGTGGGCACGCTTCGCTTTGCCCACCCTACGAAATCGAGGCTACCCCTTCGGCGCCTGCTTTTCCGACGCGGTCGCCGGCTTGCCCTTGGCGCCGGCGCCTGTCACGCGGACCTGGTCGCCGTCGGAAAGGCCGTCCGGTGGTGCTGTGATGACGCGGTCATCCGCTGCAATTCCCGAGGCGAGCTCGATTTCCTTGCCAAGATCGCGCGCGATGGTCACGGGCTTGAACAGGACCTTGTCGTCCGGACCGACGGTGGCGACGCGCAGGCCGCTGCCGTTGAAGATCAGCGCGCTGGCGGGAATGCTGAGCGGCGCGGTGTCGCGCTGCAGGCTGAGCTTCACGCTGGCGTAGCCGCCGGGCATCAGCTCGCCTGAGGAATTATCGAGACCGAGCTGCATGCGTGTCGTGCCGGAGGCGACGTCAACCGCCTGTGAGGAAGCTTCCACCGTCGCCTGGAAGGTCCGGTTCGGATACTCCGGCAGCACGATGGCGGCCTTGGCGCCGATCTTGATCGCGGGCACGTAGTTCTGGGGCACGTTGATATAGACGCGCAGCTTGGTGATGTCGGAGACCACGAACATCGCCGGGCCCGAGCCGCCGCCTGAATTGATCAGCGCACCGACGTCAGTGTCTCGCGCCGTGACAACACCGTCAAACGGAGCGGTGATCTTCTTGTAACCGGCCAGCGCTTCGAGGCGCTCGACATTGGCCTGGCCCGAGCGAACCGCCGCGTTCTTGTTGGAGAGATCGGCGGTACGCTCGTCGATCTCCTGCGCGGAGACGAAATTGGAGGCGACCAGCGTCTTGCGGCGGTTGAGGGTGGCTTCCGACAGCCTGGCGCTGGACTGCTGGCTGGCGAGGTCGGCGCGGGCCTGAAGCAGCTGCTGGTCGAGGTCGGGCGCCTCGATCTCTGCGATCACCTGACCGGCCTTCACCCGCGCACCGATATCGGCGCTCCAGCTTTTGAGATAGCCGGGAACGCGGGCAAAGATCGGCGCGCGATAATAGGCTTCGAGACGGCCCGGCAAGTCGATGGTCGAATTGGGAGCCTTGGCATTGGGCAGCGTCACCGCGACGCTGGGAACGGCCTGGTCATCGGTCCATGCCTTCAGCCTGGAGCCCTGCTCCTCGCGGGCACGGATGCCGGTGCCCACGACCAGCCCCGCCGCGATCAGCGCCACCACGCCGAAAAGGCCCAGTTTCCGGTGCGACACCGGCGAGCGGGGTTCAGTGGGCGACATGCGGGGTCTCCAGGGAGGCGGCGAATTTGGCGCCTTGCTTCTTGTGTACCATGCTGAACACCACGGGAACAAACATCAGCGTGGCGAAGGTTGCAAAGATCAGGCCGCCGATCACGGCACGGCCGAGCGGCGCATTCTGCTCGCCGCCCTCTCCGAGCCCCAAGGCCATCGGCGCCATGCCGATGATCATGGCGAGCGCCGTCATCAGCACCGGGCGGAACCGGACGAAGCCGGCTTCCAGCGCCGCGGCGATGGGATCGCCGAGCTCCTCGTAGCGCTCGCGCGCGAACGAGATCACGAGCACGCTGTTGGCGGTGGCAACGCCCATGCACATGATGGCGCCGGTCAGCGCCGGTACCGACAGCGTCGTCTCCGTGGCGAACAGCATCCAGACGATGCCGGCGAGCGCTGCGGGCAGCGCCGTGATGATCACGAAGGGATCGGACCAGGACTGGAAGTTCACGACGATCAGGAAATAGATCAGGACGACCGCCCCGAGCAGGCCGAACAACAAGCCGGTGAAGGCGCTGTTCATGGTCTGCACCTGGCCGAGCAGCACCACGGAAGAGCCTTTCGGCACCTCCTTGGCGGTGTCGGCGATCACCTGCCGGATGTCGGTCGCGACCGCACCGAGATCGCGGCCCGAGGTCGTGGCGAAAATCTGCACCATCGACTGGATGTCGTATTGCGAGACCACCGCGCTCGAGGTCGAGCGCTTGATGTCTGCGATGCCGCCGAGGATCGGCGACTGCGAATTGCCGGCCGCCGTGATCGGCAACGTCTGAAGCGCGCTGAGCGAATCCATCTGGTATTGCGGCGTCTGCATCACGATCGAATAGGACACGCCATTATCCGGATTGAGATAGTAGGTCGGCGCCACCTGCGATGAGCCGGCAAGGTTGACGACGAGACTGTTGGTGACGTCGCGCTCGGTCAGGCCGACATATTGCGCGCGGGTGCGGTCGACATCGATGTTGAAGGTCGGATTGTTCGGCGACTGCTGGATGCGCGCATCGGCGACGCCGGGAATCCTGCGGACCTTGGCCAGCAGATTGTTGGCATACGCGAAGTTGGCACTGAGATTGGCGCCGCGGATCTGCAGGTCGATCGGCGCCGGCGCGCCGAAGTTCAGGATCTGGCTGACGATGTCGGCCGGCAGGAAGGCGAAGCTGACGCCGGGGAACAGCCGCGGCAGTTGCTCACGCAGTACGCGCACATGCTCCTCGGTCGGCTTGTGGCCTTCCTTCAGCTTGATCTGGATGTCGCCATCCTGCGGGCCGATCACGCCGGTGTTGTTGTAGGTCATGTTGATGCCGGAGATCGGCATGCCGATGTTGTCGGTCAGCGTTTCGATCTCGCCCGGGATCAGCTTGCGGATCGCCTTCTGCACGTCGGCGAGCTGGTTCGCGGTCTCCTCGACGCGGGTGCCGACCTGGGTGCGGACGTGCATCAGGATGTTGCCGGCATCGACCGCGGGGAAGAAGTTGCGCCCGAGGAACGGCACCAGCGCGAAGGACGCGCCGACCACGCAGAGGAAGCCGATCACGAACACCGGACGGTGCGCGAGCGCGAGCCCGAGGAAACTGTGGTAGCCGCCGCGAATACGCTCGAAGCGAGCCTCGAAACCGCGCTGGAACCACACCAGGGGATTGCGCGACTTCGGCGGACCGTCCTCGTGATGGACATGTGCCTGCAACAGATAGTTCGCCATGGTCGGCACCAACGTACGCGACAGCAGGAACGACCAGATCATCGCGAACATCACCGCTTCCGCCATCGGCACGAACAGGAAGCGCGCCACGCCGGTGAGGAAGAACATCGGCACGAACACGATGCAGATGCAGAGCAGCGAGACGAAGGCCGGCGTCACGATCTGGTTGGCGCCGTCGAGGATCGACTGCTCGACCGGCTTGCCCTGCTCCAGATGATAATTGATGTTCTCGATCGTGACGGTGGCGTCGTCGACGAGGATGCCGACCGCGAGAGCCAGGCCGCCGAGCGTCATGATGTTCAGCGTCTCGCCGATCGCCGACAGCATGATGATGGCGCCGAGCACGGAGAGCGGGATCGAGACCGCGATGATGACGGTCGAGCGCCAGCTGCCGAGGAACAGCAGGATCATGATGCTGGTGAGCAGCGCCGCGATCACGCCTTCGAACGCGACGCCTTCGATGGCGCCGCGGACGAACACCGACTGATCACCGATGAAGCCGATCTTGAGCGCGTCCGGCAGCTGGTCCTTGACGTCGATCACCTTCTGCTTAATGCCCGCGATGATGTCGAGCGTCGAGGTCGCGCCCGCCTTCAGCACCATCATCAGCACCGAGCGGTTGCCGTCGACATGGACGATGTTGGTCTGTGGCGGGTTGCCGTCGCGCACGGTCGCGACGTCGCGCACATAGACCATCGCGCCGTTGACCGTCTTGATCGGCAGATTGCCGAGCTCCTCGATCTTCAGCGGCGAGTTGTTGAGCTGGATGTTGTATTCGAACTGCCCGATCTTCTGGGTGCCGACCGGCGTGATCAGGTTCTGGGCCGCGAGCGCGTTGGCGACGTCCTGGCCGGACAGGCCCCTCGCCTGGAGCGCGGTCGGGTCGAGGTCGATCTGGACCTGGCGCTGCTTGCCGCCGAACGGGTACGGGATAGCTGCGCCAGGCACGGTGACCAGCGGCGTTCGCAGCTGGTTGATGCCGATATCGGCGAGGTTCTGCTCGGTCAGCCCGTCGCCCGACAGCGCCACCTGGACGATCGGCACGGTGGAGGCGGAGTAGTTCAGGATCAGAGGCGGCGTCGCGCCCGGCGGCATCTGCTTGATCAGCGTCTGCGAGATCGCGGTGACCTGCGCATTGGCGGTGCGAATGTCGACGTTCGGCTGGAAGAAGATCTTGATGATGCCAAAGCCGTTATAGGAATTGGCGGTGATGTGCTCAATGTCGTTGACCGTCGTCGTCAGCGCGCGCTGGAACGGCGTGGTGATGCGGCCCGACATCTGGTCGGGCGGCAGGCCGGTGTATTGCCAGACCACGCCGATCACGGGGATGCGGATGTCCGGAAAGATGTCGGTCGGCGTCCGCAGCGCCGCCAGCGGTCCGATGATCAGAAGCAGGAGCGCGAGCACGACAAACGTGTAGGGCCGGCTCAGGGCAATACGGACCAGAGCAATCATTCGCCGGAAAATTCCAGGTCAAGCGAGGATACGGAATCCGCCCCCACGGGGATCCCTCCCTCCCTTTACCCGAGCACCGCCGGAAACGCCAATTTCCGGCATTCACTTCCGTGCTACCGCACTGCGGAACGCGCACTGCGGCCATGCGGCGGCCTCATGCGGCGCGGACCGAGTCCAGGAACTTGCCGACTTCGAGCTTGAGGCGGCTCGAATCGCGCGACAGCATCTGCGCCGCCGACAACACTTGCGAGGACGCCGACCCGGTTTCGGAAGCACCGTGCTGCACCTCGCCGACATTGGCTGACACCTGCTGGGTGCCTTGGGCAGCCTGCTGCACGTTGCGAGCGATCTCCTGGGTGGCCGTACCCTGCTCCTCCACCGCCGCCGCGATCGCCGAAGAGATTTCCGACAGGCGGGCGATCGTGCCGCTGATCTCGCCGATGGCACCAACCGATTCCTGCGTCGCCGTCTGGATGCCGCCGATCTGCTGGCCGATTTCGCCGGTGGCCTTGGCCGTCTGCTCGGCGAGCGCCTTCACCTCCGAGGCAACGACTGCAAAGCCGCGGCCGGCCTCGCCGGCACGAGCCGCCTCGATCGTCGCATTCAGCGCCAGCAGATTTGTCTGGCCTGCAATGGCGTTGATGAGCTCGACGACGTCGCCGATCCGGGACGCCGCCCGCGACAATTCGCTGACGCGTTCGGTGGTGGATTGCGCCTGGCTGACGGCCTCCCCTGCGATCCGGGCGGATTCCTGCACCTGCCGGCTGATCTCACGCACCGAGGAGGACATCTCTTCGGCGGCGGACGCCACTGAATGGACGTTGGTGGAGGCTTCTTCCGAGGCGGACGCGACCACCGTCGCCAATTCCTGCGCCCGACCGGCGGTCGAGGTCAGCGTCGAGGCCGACGCCTCGAGCTCGGTCGCAGCCGACGATACGGTCTCGACGATTTCGCCGACCGCGGCCTCGAAGCCGTCGGCAAGCTTTGTCATGTCGGCCTTGCGCTGTCCCTCGGCGCGGCGCTGCACCGCCTGCACCTCGTCGCGGCTGAAGCGGATGATCGTCTGCACCGTCTGCAGATTGCGCAGCGACTCGCCGATCTCGTCGTCACGCTCGATCAGGACGCGGTTGTCCAGCTTGTCCTGGACGAGGTTGACCAAGGTGTCGTTGAGCTGCTGCATTGGCCCCTGGACGGCGCGCATGGTCGTAAGGCCGGCAAAGCCGAGGACGGCAGCGCCGGCGACGGCCAGCAGCGCCAGGCTCAGGCTGGTCGTACCGCCGGTCGAGAGCGCTCCGCCGATGCCAAGTCCGAGCACGAACAGCAACTGGAGCGCCATCGTGGTGGCCAGGCGCGCCTTCAGCGTCCTGGTGAAGACCGCAAAATGGTCGAGCAGCGAGCGGCGGCGGATGATGCCGGCGTCAACGCGATAACCATGCGGCTTCTTCTCGCGGATCGCCGCGTAGACCTCTTCGGCCAGCTTGCGCTGGTCGGCTGGCAGTTTGGTGCGGATCGACGTAAAGCCCGTGACCTGGCCGTTCTCGCGAATCGGCGACGCCGTCGCCAGCACCCAGTAGAAATCGCCGTTCTTGCGGCGGTTCTTCACCGCGCCGAGCCACGGCTTGCCGGCCTTCAGCGTGTCCCAGAGATTGTCGAACGCCTCCGGCGGCATGTCCGGGTGACGGACGATGTTATGCGGCTGGCCCATCAGCTCCGCAGACGTGAAGCCGGCTGCTGCGAGAAAATCGTCGTTGAAGTAAGTGAGCTTGCCCTTGAGGTCGGTCCGGGAGACGATCAGCGTCTCGTCGCTGACGGGATATTCGACATCGGTGACGGGTAAATTCTTGCGCATGTGAGCCCCAGAAGTTGGATGAAATAAGCGGCTATTCCAATCAGGGCTGCAACCGGCGGTCCTTGAGACCATTCTCGTAAGCCGAATTTAACTATCAATGAAGGAGACCGCCCGCCCACTTCCGCGGAACCCCCATGATGGTACCTGCTACCGACATCGGGCTACCGGCGCTCGAAAAAAAAGAGCGGCGCTTGCGGCGCCGCTCTTTCGTCAATGGATATTGACGCGGGGGTTTACCCCGCGCGCCTCGGTCGTTACGCCGCGCGGACGTTGGTCAGGAACTTGCTGACTTCGGTCTTGAGCCGGTTCGAGTCGTTCGACAGCATCTGCGCCGCTGACAGCACCTGCGAGGAGGCCGTGCCGGTCTCGGTCGCGCCGCGCTGCACGTCGGTGATGTTGGAGGAGACCTGCTGGGTGCCCTGCGCCGCCTGCTGGACGTTGCGGGCGATCTCCTGGGTCGCCGCGCCCTGCTCTTCCACGGCCGCCGCGATCGCCGACGAGATCTCCGACAGACGCTCGATGGTCGACGAGATCTCCTTGATGGCGCCGACCGAGTCGTTGGTCGCCGCCTGGATGCCGGAAATCTGCTGGCCGATCTCACCGGTCGCCTTCGCGGTCTGCTCGGCGAGCGCCTTC
>NZ_JADPIT010000032.1:403000-408806 GCF_023073035.1 Bradyrhizobium sp. 62 | reverse complement strand
CCTCGGAGGCGACGACCGCAAAGCCGCGGCCCGCTTCGCCGGCGCGTGCGGCTTCGATGGTCGCGTTCAGCGCCAGAAGGTTGGTCTGGCCGGCGATGGTGTTGATGAGCTCGACGACGTCGCCGATGCGCGAGGCTGCCTTGGAGAGCTCGCTGACGCGTTCGGTGGTGGTGCGCGCCTGACCGACGGCATCGCCCGCCATCCGCGCAGATTCCTGCACCTGACGGCTGATCTCGCCGACCGATGAGGCCATCTCCTCGGTGGCCGAGGCCACCGACTGCACGTTGGTCGAGGCTTCCTCCGACGCTCCGGCAACCGTGGTCGCCAGCCGCTGGGAGCGGTCGGCGGTCGAGGTCAGCGTCGAGGCGGAGGCCTCCAACTGGGTCGAGGCCGACGACACGGTCTGAACGATCTCGCCGATCATCGTCTCGAATTCGCGGGTGATGTTGTCGACGCGGCGGCCGCGCTCGATCTTGGCTTCGGCATCGGCGGCGGCAGCCTCGTCGGCGGCCTTCTTGGCGATCAGCGCTTCCTTGAAGATCTGGAGCACGTCGGCCATGGCGCCGATCTCGGTCTTCTCACCGCGATGCGGGACTTCGGCGGAAAGTTCGCCCTTGCCCAGCGCCTGCATCGGCTCGATGATCGAATTGATGCCGCTGGAGACGTCCTGGACGAGGTAGAAGCCGACGCCGATGCCGATGATGACGGCGGCGGCGAGAATGATCGAAACCAACATGAAAGCGAAGGAATAGCTGTCAGCGGCATCCTGCGCTGCCTGGTCGCCACCCTTGGTGTTGAGCTCGATGTCCTTGCGCAGGACCTCGTCGGCCTGAAGCCCGATCTTGTTGACCGTCTTGGTGTTCAGCTCATGCGCCTCGTGCGGGACCTTGCCGGCCTCCTTGCGAGACAGCGCCATGACCTCCTGGGTGCCCTTCTTGTACTCCTCCCAGAGCTTCGACCATTCACCGTAGAGTGCCCGTTCTTCAGGCGAGGTGATCATGCCTTCATAAGTCTTGCGAAACTTGGCGTTGGCCTCGATCACGGTCGCGAGCGTCTTTTCCATCGCGAGCTTCTCGTCCAGCGTTTCCGACAGCATATGCTCCCGGATGACGTTGCGGTAAGTGATCACGCCGGCACGCAAATCGCCGAGCACGCGCACGCTGGGCATCCAGCTCGTGGTGATGTCGACGGTGTTGGCATTCATCGACCGCATCTTCATGACGGCGAGCAGGCCCATGCCGGCCATCGCGACCAGCAGGAACGCCACGACACTGATGATCTTGGCGCGGATGGAAATAGTGGCGAGCATATGGAGTCTCTTTGTGCTGGCGCGGCGGCGCGTCCGGAAGCTTTACGAATCAACCTAAGGGAGCAGCACCGACATCCAACACCAGAGCACCTGAGCGGACGTTAACGACGACTCCGTACGAGTACGGAAGCCTGAAACAAGTGAACACGACGCTAAAAATGCCCTGCGCTCAGCGCATGAGCCCAAGCGCGTCGGAGAAAAACTCCGGCCCGCCGAAGTTTCCGGACTTCAAGGCGAGCAGCATGTCGCCTTTTTCAGCACCGACTGCACGCAGCACGGGGACGCCGGCTGCGATCTCCACCCCCACGAGAAATCCGGGAATCTTCAGCCGGTCGACCACGGCGCCGGATGTTTCCCCGCCGGCAACGACCAGGCGCTTGACGCCGGCCCGCACCAGACCCTCGGCAATGTCGGCCATCGCCTGTTCGATGGCGTGACCGGCCGCGTCGCGGCCATGGCGCGCCTGGAGCGCGGCGACCTGATCCGGCGTCGAGCTCGATGCGATCAGGAACGGACCGTCCGCCAGTCGCGGCTTCGCCCAGGCCAGTGCGCGCTGCGCCTCGTCCTCGCCCGTAGTAATACGGTCCGGATCGAGATGCAGCACGGGCATGACACGCTCGGCATTGGCGATCTGCTGAAGCGTCGCCTGCGAGCAGCTTCCGGCCAGGCACGCCGCCGGTCCGCCGACCGCTGCCCCCGCCGCCTCGCTGCTCGCCGCGGTCGATGTGACCTTGCCTGTAGACACCAGCGCCCGCGCCAGCCCAAGGCCCATGCCGGAGGCGCCGACCGACAACCGATGCTGGGCAGCGACGAGGCCGATGGTTTCGAGGTCGCGATCGAACACGGCGTCGATGATCGCCGCGCCAATGCCCTTGCCGGCGAGTTCGGACAGCCGCGCCCGCACGGCATCCGCGCCGCGCGTGACGGTGGCGAGGTCGACGAGGCCGATTTGCGTCTTGCTCTGGCGCGCCAGCACGCGCACCAGGTTGGAATCGTGCATCGGGTTGAGCGGATGGTCCTTCAGCGGGCTCTCGTTCAGCGGCACGGCGCCGACGAACAGATTGCCCTGGTAGACGGTGCGGCCGGTCTCCGGGAAGGCCGGCGTCACCAGCACGGCCGCCTCGCCGCCATCGGCGCGCAGCGCGTCCATCACCGGGCCGATATTGCCCGCATCGGTGGAATCGAAGGTCGAGCAGATCTTGAACAGCACGTGGCTTGCGCCGCGGCCGCGCAGCCACGTCTCGGCCGCGCGCGAGCGCGACACGGCAAGGCCGGCCTCGATCGAACGGCTCTTCAAGGACACCACGACGGCGTCGACCTCGGGCAGCGCGAGATCGTCCGCGGGCACGCCGATGGTCTGCACGGTGCGCAGGCCGGCGCGCGTCAGCGTGTTGGCGAGGTCGGAGGCGCCGGTGTAGTCGTCGGCAATGCAGCCAAGGGATATTTTCGCTGCAACTGTCACGGCTTCACTCCCGCATAAGGCTTGATCCAGGCAAGGCCGTCGGTGGTCTTGCCGCGCGGATTATATTCGCAGCCGACGAAGCCGGCATAACCGAGCCGGTCGAGTTCGTCGAACAGGAACGGATAGTTCAGCTCCTCGCCGTCGGGCTCGTTGCGCGAGGGAATGCTGGCGATCTGGATATGGCCGATGACCGGCATCATCTCACGCAGCCGCATCGTAACGTCGCCATGGATGATCTGGCAGTGATAGATGTCGAACTGGAGTTTCAGGTTCGGAAGCCGCAGCTCCTGGATCAGGTCGCGCGCGAAGCCGAAATCGTTGAGGAAATAGCCGGGCACGTTGCGCGCATTGATCGGCTCGAGCACGATGTCGATGCCGTGCGGCGCAAAGAACTCGGCGGCCCACGCCACCGATTTGTAGAACGCCTCGATCGCGACGCGCTCGCCGCGGTTGGCGATGCCCGCCATCAAATGCAGCCGCTTGACGCCGGTCGCCTTGGCGTAGGGCAGCGCGGTCTCCAGGCTCGCCTTGAGCTCGGGGAATCGCGACGGGAGTGCCGCAAAGCCCTTCTCGCCGGCATTCCAGTCGCCCGGCGGCAGGTTGAACAGCGCCTGGGTCAAGCCGTTGCGCTTGAGCCGCTCGCCGACTGCCTCGGCCGGATGCTCATAGGGAAAGAGAAACTCGACGGCGGTGAAGCCGGCTGCCGCAGCGGCATCGAAGCGGTCGAGGAACGGCACCTCGGTGAACATCATCGAGAGATTGGCGGCAAAACGGGGCATCGGAATCCTCTTATCCTTACTTGTCGCCGGGCAGCTTGACTCCGGTGACCTGCGCATACATCCGCGCCACCGACGCATCGTCGTCGCGGCCCATGCCGGCGGCGGCCGTCATCAAGAACATCTGGAGCGCTGCGGCGGAGACCGGAACCGGGAATCTGGCACTGCGTGCCATGTCCTGGATGATGCCGAGGTCCTTGACGAAAATCTCGACCGCACTGCGCGGGGTGTAATCGCCGTCGAGCACGTGCGGCATGCGGTTCTCGAACATCCAGGAGTTTCCGGCGGACGCCGTGATCACCTCATAAACCTTGCGGATATCGAGCCCCTGCTTGGCCGCGAACGCGATCGCCTCGCTGGCGGCGGCGATATGCACGCCGGCGAGCAACTGGTTGATCATCTTGAAGGCGGCGCCCTGGCCTGCGGCATCGCCAAGTTCGTAGAGCTTTGCGGCCATGGCATCGAGCGCGGGCCGCGCTTTCTCAAACGCAGCCGGACTGCCGGAGGCGAGGATCGTCAGCTCGCCCTGCGCTGCGCGCTGCGCCCCGCCGGAGATCGGCGCATCCAGATAGTGCCGGCCGGTCGCCTCCAACTGCTTGGCGAGACGCCGCGCCACGTCGGGATCCATGGTCGCCGACGACAGGAAGACGCTGTCCTTGGCCATGGTTTCCGCGACGCCATCCTTGCCGAACAGGATCGTCTCGGTCTGCGCGGCATTGACGACGACGCTGACGACGACGTCGGCGCCCTTGGCAGCTTCGGCCGGCGTCTTGGCGCCCGCGCCGCCCTCCGTCACGAAACGAGCCACCGCATCAGCCGAGACGTCGCAGCCGGTGACGACATGACCGGCGCGCTTCAGCGAGGTCGCCATGCCAAACCCCATCGAGCCGAGCCCGATGACGGCGATGCGCTGATTCTGTGACGTGGAGGCGGACATGCAACTGATCCTTGCGACGTTTCCCGGAGGGCCACCCTTTGCGGCAGCTTGCCAACCGAATAACACGGCTTGGCCGCGCTGCCAAAGCGTGAGACAAACGGACATGACGGCCATGAGCAACGAGACATTGCTGCGCGAAGACATTTGCCGCTTCGGACGGTCCCTGTTCGAGCGTGGGCTGACGCCCGGCTCCTCCGGCAATATCAGCGTCAGGCTGGACGGCGGCGGCTGGCTGGTGACGCCCACCAATGCCTCGCTCGGCTTCCTCGATCCCGCAAAACTGTCGCGGCTGGACGATCAGGGCCGACTGGTTTCGGGCGATGCGCCGACCAAGGAAGTTCCGCTGCACAATGCACTCTATGCCACGCGCGGGAGCGCAAGGGCGATCGTGCATCTGCACTCCACCCATTCGGTTGCGCTGTCGATGCTGCCGGAGATCGACCCGCGCGCCGCGCTGCCGCCGATGACGGCCTATTATCTGATGAAATGCGGCGCCACCGCGCTCGTGCCCTATTACCGCCCCGGCGATCCCGCGGTCGCGGATGCGATCAGGGGGCTGGCGGGAAAATACTCATCCGTGCTGCTCGCCAATCACGGCCCGGTCGTCGCCGGCGATACGCTGGAAGCAGCGGTGTTCGCGAGCGAGGAGTTGGAGGAGACGGCGAAGCTGTATCTGCTGCTGCGCGGGATGAACCCGCGATATTTGTCGCCAGAGCAGGTGACGGATCTGGTGAAGGTGTTTGGCGTGGCGCTGCCGGAGCATGGGCACGAGGAATGACCGATCCAGCACGGCCTACACCAAGTGAGATAGTGGCGGCGGCCCGCGTTCTCCACGAAATTGGCTTACACCATCACTGGTGGTCTCCCTATACGAAGACATACGATGAACTGACCGCAATTGATCCGATCGGAAAGGATGAGTTCGACGCAATCGTCGAAGCGGTGTTGCTGGCCGCGGCTCAAGCAAGGCATGGTCCGCAATCGTAGCCCGCATGAGCGAAGCGACATGCGGGACCACTTGCCCCGGATATCGCTTCGCTCATCCGGGCTACGGCAGTGTGCTTGTAGCTACAGCCCCAGATACGCCTTGCGCACGTCGGGATTGCCCTTGATCTCGCTTGCCGCGCCCTGCATCAGCACGCGGCCGGTTTGCAGGATATAGGCGCGGTCGGCGATCTCGAGACACTCCGCCATGCGTTGCTCCACGATCAGCACGGTCATGCCGGCGTCGCGGATGCGCTTCACAGCCTGGAAGATCTCGTCGACCAGCTTCGGCATGATGCCCTGCGAGGGCTCGTCCAGCATCAACAGCCGCGGGCGCG
>NZ_JADPIT010000032.1:391033-402990 GCF_023073035.1 Bradyrhizobium sp. 62 | reverse complement strand
TTGCGAGCATCTGCTGCTCGCCGCCGGATAGCGTCTCGGCCCGCTGCTCGAGGCGCTCGGAGAGGCGCGGAAAGAGCTGGAACACGAGATCGAGCGGGCTCTCGCGATCGGCCTCGCCGCGATAGAGATAGCTGCCGAGGCGTAGATTGTCGCGCACGGAGAGGCGCGGAAACAGGCGGCGGTTCTCCGGCACATAGGCGATGCCGGTCGCCGTGATGTGGTGCTGCGCCATGCCGTCGAGGCGCTTGCCGTCGAACGTCACCGTGCCCGATCGCGGGCGCTCGGCGCCGGCGATGGATTTCAGCAGCGTCGACTTGCCCGCGCCGTTGGCGCCGGCGACGCAGACGATCTCGCCCTTGGCGACTTCGATGCTGACCCCGGAGATCGCGACCAGGCCCTGATAGGCGGTCGTGACTTCACGCACCGACAGCATGACGATCTCCCAGATATGCGCTGATCACCTTGGGATCGCGAACGATTTCAGTGGGCTTGCCCTCGACCAGCACCTTGCCGAGGTCGAGCACGATGGCGCGATCGACCAGCGGCATCACGATCTCCATGACGTGCTCGACCATCAGCACGGTGATGCCGGCGTCACGCACCTTGCGCACCAGGGCGACGCCGGTCTGCGCCTCGGTCGGCGTAAGACCAGTGAGGACTTCGTCGAGCAGCAGCAATTTCGGTTCTGTTGCAAGCGCGCGCGCGACTTCAAGGCGGCGCTTTTCGGCCGGCACGAGGTCGCTCGCGAGCACGTTGGCGCGCGCGGCAAGGCCGGTAAATTCGAGCACCTCATGAGCCTTGCGGCGTGCCTCGCGCATTACGGTGTTGCGCACGAGAGCGCCGACGATGACGTTGTCGATAACGGTCATGGTCTCGAAGCTCTTGACGACCTGGAAGGTGCGACCGACGCCGCGCTGGCAGCGCTCGGCGGCCGGCATGCTGGTGACATCCTCGCCGTCGAACCAGATCGAGCCTTGCGTCGGCGGCAGCACGCCGGCGATGAGATTGAACAGCGTCGACTTGCCGGCTCCATTCGGGCCGATCAGGCCGACGATCTCGCCGCGGCCGACCGAGATCGAGACGTCGTTGTTGGCGACGAGGCCGCCGAAGCGCTGCCAGACGCCGCGGGTTTCAAGCAGCGGGGTCATCGCGTGGCTCCCTTCCGCTTCGCACGAGAGAACAGGCTCACCAGCCCCTGCGGCAGGGCGAGCGAAATCAGCACGATCAGCGTGCCGTAGACGATGAGATCGACGCCGCGGCCGGAGCCGCCGATATAGGAGCGCGTCAGCTCCGTCATCGGGATCAGGATGGCCGCCCCTAACACGGGCCCCCAGAGCGTGCCGATGCCGCCGAGCACGGCCGGCAACGCCATCAGCAGCGAGAACTGGAAGCCCATGACGCTTTCAGGATCGATATAGGCGAGAAACTGCGCATAGAAGGCGCCGCCGATGGCAACGAGGAAAGCAGAGACGGCAGCCGCGCCCATCTTGGAGTTGAACACGACGACACCGAGGCTCTCGGCCGCTTCCGGATTGTCCTTTACCGCGCGCCACCAGAAGCCCCATTTGGAGTCCTCCAGCCACCAGGTGACGAACCAGGCGAGGCTGCACAGCACCAGTGCGAAATAGAAGTACGGCAGCTTGCTGCGCATGAACTGGAATTTCAGCCAGCTGTCGCCGCGCACCGGAATGGTGATTCCCATCGCGGCCCCCGCCCATTCCCAGTTCTGGAACAGCAGCAGCCCGATCTCGGCGATAACGATGGTCGCGATCACGAAGTAATGGCCGCGCAGGCGGAAGAAGGGATAGCCGAGCCCCATCGCGATCGCGGCCGCGACTGCGCCGCCGGCGAGCATGCCGAACCATGGCAGCACGCCGAATTTGGTGAACAGCAGCTCGGTGGTGTAGGCGCCGATGCCGAAATAGAGCGCGTGTCCCAGCGAGATCTGCCCGCAATAGCCGGAGAGAATATTCCAGCTCTGCGACAGCGCCGCATACATCAAGGTCAGGATCAGGATGTTCTGGACGTAGACGTCCTTGATGAACAGCGGCGCGAGCGCCGCCAGGGCGGTCAACACCGCGGCGATGATGAGGTCGCGGCGGCGCCGCGCGGCAAAATCCTTGTCCATCACATCGATCCGAACAGGCCGCGCGGCCGGATGAAGACGACCAGCAGGTAGACGGCGTAAATGCCGACCGATTTCAGCGACGGCGGCAGCACCAGCGCGGTGGTTGCCTCGACGAGGCCGACGATGATCCCGCCGGCGAAAGCGCCGAACACGCTGCCGAAGCCGCCGAGCGCGACCGTGACGTAGGCGATCAGCGCAAAGGACGCGCCGACGTCGGGATAAATATAGAAGAAGCTTGCCATGATCGCTCCGGCGAGGCCTACCAGCGCGGCACCAAGCCCCCAGCCGAGTGCGAACACGCGGTTCTTGTCGATGCCGACGAGGGCCACCGCGCCGGGATCTTCACGGGTGGCCTCCAGCGCGCGACCGAAATCGGTGCGATGGATGAAGAAGTAGAGGCCGGCAAAGGCCAGGATCGAAACCAGCGCACCCATGAGCTGCGGCTCCGGCAGGAAGACGCCGGCGATCGAGATCGTCTTGCCGCCGAGCCAGGACTGCGGAACGCTGCGATAGTCAGGCGTGAAGAAGAATTGCGCGAGGCCGCGCATCACGATGGCGAGGCCAAAGGTGGAGAAGATCTGCACCATGCCGGCATTGGCCTTGGCTCGCATGGCGAAGCGCACGATCAACAAATAGACCACCGCTCCGAATACGAACAGCGCGGCGGCTACCAGCGGCGCCGACAGCAAGGGGTCGATGGCGAAGAACGTGAACAGGAAGAAGCTCACATACATGGCGATCATCAGGAACTCGCCATGGGCGAAGTTCACGACGTCCATCAGGCCGAAGATCAGCGCGAGGCCGACGGCGATCAGTCCGTAGAGCAGGCCCATGAGGAGGCCGCTCGCGAGACTTTGGATAATGGTCTGGGCTGTCACCGGTGGTCCCCTACTCGAAATATCATCGTTTGCTTGGGACATGATGGCTTCCTCCAATTTTCCGCATTGCGAGCGAAGCGAAGCAATCCAGGCTGCGAGCGCGAAGCGAAGCAATCCAGAATCTTGCGAGCGAAGCGAAGCAATCCAGAATCTGTCCGCGGAGACAGTCTGGATTGCTTCGTCGCTTCGCTCCTCGCAATGACGAGGCTCTTGCGACGATCTCGATTTGCTTCCTTGCTTCCGCTCGCCGTGTCTTACTTCATCGGCCAGATCGCCTCGGCGATCGCGGCCTGCGGTGGGAAGATGGTGACGAACTTGCCGCCGACATATTGCAGCAGCACCGGGTCGGCGTCGTTGTTCTGGCCCATCTCGTCGAACTTGACGCGCTTCCAGGGCATGATGGTCTGCTCGCCCGGGATGTCGGTGGCGGCCAGCGCGTCGCGGATCTTCTCGCCGTCGGTCGACTTGGCGCGGCTGATGGCGTCGGCGAGGATGATCAGGCCCATGAACTGACGCGAGGTGAGATCGTTGAAATCCTTGCCCGACCGTGTCTTGAACATATCGTTGATCTTGCCGACCATCGGGCGCTTCTGCGCGAGATCGAGCGAGAAGGTGCCGCGCGAGATCACGCCTTCGAGCTTGTCGCCGACGGCGTCGTAAAGCGCCTTCTCGGAGAAGCCGGCGTCCTGCGCCACGATCGCGTTCGGCTTGTAACCGAGCTCGCCCATGGTCTTCACCAGCAGGATGCCATCTGTGGTGTAGCTCGAGGGCATCAGCACGTCGGCGTTCGCGCTCTTGAGCTGCTGCACCTCGGCCGAGAGCGAGGGCGAGTTGGCGCGATACTTGATGTCGGAAACGATCTTGTAACCGCGCTCGCCGGCGATCTTGGCCTGGGCATTACCGGAATCGGTGCCGAAGATGGTGTCCTCGTGGAACAGCGACAGCGTCTCGATCTTGGTGCCCTTCTTCTTCAACGCATCGAAGAAGTCGAACATGGCGGCCGAGTACATCTCGTCATGCGGCGCGGCGCGGAAGTAATATTTCAGGCCGCGACGGTGCAGGCTCGGCGAGGAGTTGTCGGCGGAGACGAACGGGATCTGATAGCGCTCGCAGATCTGGCTGACGGTGACGGCGACCGCGCTCTGATAGGTGCCGATGATGGCGGAGACCTTCTCCTGCGTGATCAGGCGCTCGGCCTCGGCGCGGCCCTTCTGCGGATCGGCCTGGTGGTCGGCGAAGACGAGGCGCACTTTTGCCCCGCCGAGACCCGGCAAGCCCTCGCCCTTCGCCAGCGGCAGGTCGAAATCGGTGTCCTTGTTGATGACCTCGAGCGCGGTCTCATAGGCCTTCTGCGCATCGACGCCCTGCTGCGCGCTGCCGCCGGAGAACGGATAGATCACGCCGATCACGACTTCCGAAGTCTGTGCGCGGGCGGCCAGCGGCACCAGCGCGGCCGTAGCGGTGGCTCCCAACAATACGTCGCGGCGAGTGATCGTCATGGCAAAGTCCCCTGTTACTGAATTTCGGCTGATCGAATGAAGCGATTGATGGATGCGGTAAAGCTCGAAGAAGCAGCAAACGCTGCCCACTAAATCACGGCCATGGTCCTGTTCTTGAGATCCGTCACCAGCATCAGGCCGGGCGAATGCGTGATCGCGAACGGCAGCTTTGCGGCGTTGATGACCGATTGCGGTGTCACGCCGCAGGCCCAGAACACCGGGATCTCGTCGTCGGCGACCGGCACCGGATCGCCGTAATCGGGCTTGGCGATGTCCTTGATACCGATCAGGTGCGGATGGCCGAGATGCACGGGCGCGCCGTGCACGGCCGGATAGCGCGAGGTGATCTGCACCGCGCGGATCGCATCCGCCGGCTTGAACGGACGCATCGACACCACCATGGGACCGGCGAAGGGACCGGATTCGCCGCAAGCGATGTTGGTGCGATACATCGGCACGCGCACATTGTGCTCGATGTGGCGGATCGGCATGCCCTCGTCGAGCAGCGCCTCTTCGAACGAGAACGAGCAGCCGAGCACGAAGGTCACGAGATCGTCGCGCCAATGCTTTGTCACATCGGTCGGCTCGTCCACGACCTCGCCGTCGCGCCAGACGCGGTAGCGCGGCACGTCGGTGCGGATGTCGAGATCGGCGCCCAGCGCCGGGATGTGCGGACTGCCCACATCGGACATGCCGATGATGGGGCACGGCTTGGGATTGAGCTGGCAGAAGCGGTGAAAGGCGCCGGCATATTCCGCCGGCAGGATCGCCAGATTGCCCTGGACGAAGCCGGGGGCAACGCCGGCGGTGGAGGCGACCAGCCCCTCGCGGAAGGCAAGCCGCGCCTTGCGGCTCGGGAGCGTGTCGGGCGTTTCAGTTTGCTGCACTGCCACCAAAACAGTCATGGGATCGACCTGCCTATAAACTCGACAAAGACAAGCCAACACCACGCGTGCTATAAAGTCTAATCTTCCTTTCTAATCAATATCGATAAATTTCATTTATCGGACGGGAAAATCTTTCCAATGCTGGACTTCAGATCGATCGAGACGTTCCTTTGGGTTGTGAAGCTCGGCAGCTTTCGCGGCGCCGCAGCACGCCTCAACACGACCCAGCCGGCGATCTCCCAGCGCATTGCCCAGCTCGAGCGCGAGATGGGGGTGAAGCTCCTGAATCGCGACCACCGCGTGGCCTCGCCGACGCCGAGCGGCCGGCAGATGATGGTCTACGCGGAGAAGCTGATCGGCCTGCGGGCCGCGATGATCGCCGAGATCGGCGATCGCTCCGCGATGCGCGGCGTGATGCGGCTCGGCGTCGCCGAAACCATCGTGCACACCTGGCTGCCGCGGCTGGTGAAGAGCATGAACCAAGTCTACCCGAACCTATCGCTGGAGATCGAGGTCGACATCACGCCGAACCTGACCGCGCGCCTGCTTGCACAGGAGATCGAGCTCGCTTTCGTCGTCGGTCCGCTCTCGGCCTCCGGGGTGCACAATCGCGTTCTCGCCGACTATCCGATCGGATTTCTCGCCAGCCCATCGCTCGGCCTCGGCCATGGGCCGGTCACGCGGGCCGAGCTCGCGCGGTTTCCGATCATTACATTTCCGCGGAAGACGCGGCCCTACGAGGTCGTGCGCGAAGTGTTCGACCGGCCGGAGCTGCCGCCGATCCGGCTGCACGCCTCCGCCTCGCTTGCGACCGTGATTCACATGGCGGTCGAGGGCCTCGGCATCGCCGTGATCCCCGACGCCATCGTCGAGAGCGAGCTCGCGGACGGGCGGCTGCAACTGCTCGATACCGATCTCAAAATCGCGCCGCTGACATTCACCGCCAGCTGGCTCGCCTCGCCCGATGTCGTGGCGGTGGAGCGGGTCGCAGAGCTTGCATGTCAGATTGCGCAGGGCAGCCTTACAGTTGACGCGCCCGCGCCGGCGCGTCATTGAAACAGGCGCCGGACAATTGAGAGACTGACCGCATGAGCCGAGCCGCCACCAATTTGCAAATCGATTCCGCCCGCCTCTGGGGCTCCATCCACGAGACCGCGCAGTTCGGCGCGACGGCCAAGGGCGGCGTGCGGCGGCTGACGCTGAGCGCGGAGGACAAGCAGGTGCGCGACTGGTTCCGCAAGGCCTGCGAGGACGCCGGCCTAGAGGTGCACACCGATGCGCTCGGTTCGCAGTTCGGCCTGCGCAAGGGACGCGACATGTCGAAGCCGCCTGTCGGCATCGGCTCGCATCTCGACACGCAACCCACCGGCGGCAAGTATGACGGCATTCTGGGAACGCTCGGTGCGCTCGAAGTGATCCGCACGCTGAACGACGCCGGGATCGAAACCGAGGCGCCGATCTGTGTCGTCAACTGGACCAACGAAGAGGGTTCGCGCTTCGCTCCCGCGATGATGGCCTCCGCCGCCTATGTCGGCGACTTCACCACCGACGACATCCTGTCGCGCAAGGACGCCGACGGCACCACCGTCGGCCAGGCGCTCGACAGCATCGGTTATCGCGGCGACAAGCCGGTCGGTTTCCAGAAGCTCGGCTGTTTCGTCGAGTTGCACATCGAGCAGGGCCCGATCCTGGAAGCCGAAGGCAAGACCATCGGTGTCGTCGATTCCGGCCAGGGCGTACTTTGGTACGACGGCAAGATTTCCGGCTTCGAGAGCCATGCCGGGTCGACGCCGATGCCGCTGCGGCGCGACGCGCTGGCGACGCTGTCCGAGATCGTGCTGGCGATTGAGGCCATTGCGAGCAAGCACGGGCCGAAGGCAGTCGGCACCATCGGCGAGGCCGTGATCGCAAACCCGTCGCGCAACGTCATTCCCGGCGAGATCGCCTTCACGATGGATTGCCGCAGTGCAGATGGCGCGATCATGGATGCGCTCGATCGCGATCTGCGCAGCGCGATTGCCGAGATCGCCGCACGCCGCAAGGTCGAGGTGAAGATCGACCTGGTCTGGCGCAAGCCGCCGACGCATTTCGATCCCAAGTTGATTGCGGCCGTCGAGAACGCGGCGAAGACGCTCGGCTACTCCTCTCGCCGCATCACCTCCGGCGCCGGCCACGACGCCTGCAATCTCAACACAATCATGCCGGCCGCAATGGTGTTCGTGCCCTGCAAGGACGGCATCAGCCACAACGAGCTGGAAGACGCCACGCAGCCCGATTGCGCCGCGGGCACCAATGTCCTCATGCACACGGTGCTGGCGATCGCCGGCGTCGCATCCTGACCGAAGAGAGAGAGAGTCATGCGCGGAGTTTTCGTCGACGCCAACGAAGCCCTGGCCGTGATCATGGAGCGCCTGGAGCAGCCCGGCGATCCCAAGGTGCGGATCCACAGGGATCCCGACATCAAGCCCGAGCAATATCCTGAAATCCTCGACGGCGCCGAGATCGCGATCGTCGACCATACCGCGCTGCCGACCGAGGTCGCAAAGAAGTGCGCGGGTCTGAAACATGTCGTGTTCCTCGGCACCGGTGCACGCAGTTACATGAACCCGGAGGAGCTCGCTGAGCTCGGCATCTCCGTGCACCTGATCAAGGGCTATGGCGACACGGCGGTCGCGGAATGCGCGATCGCGCTGATGTGGGCTTCGGCCCGCGTCATCGCGATGATGGACCGGGAGATGCGCGGCGGAAACTGGCTGCGCGAAGACGGCATGCAGCTCACCGGCAAGACGCTCGGCCTGATCGGCTTCGGCGGCATTGCCGCGGAAGTCGCGCGCATCGCCTCAGGCAGCGGCATGAAGGTGATCGCCTGGAACCGCTCGCCGAAGAGCTATCCGGGCGTGGAATTCGCCGATCTCGACACGGTGTTGGCGAGAGCCGACGTCGTATCGCTGCATCTGCTGCTCAACGACGAAACGCGCGGCATGATCACCCGCGAGATGATCGCGAAGATGAAGCCGGGCGTCATCCTCATCAACACCGCCCGCGCCGCCGTCGTCGACGAGGCCGCCATGATCGATGCGCTGAAGTCGGGCCACATCCGCCATGCCGGCCTCGACGTCTTCAACATCGAGCCCCTGCCCGGCGATCATCCGCTGACAAAACTGCCGAACGTGACGTTGTCGGCGCATTCGGCGTTCCGCACCCCGGAGGCGAGCGAGAACCTGATTGGCGCGGCGTGGGAGCACTGCCGCCGGATCGTAAAGGGATAAGAGCACCAACAATGGCCGACTATCGCACCATCAAGGCACAGCCGCTCATCGAAGCCATCAGTGCCATCGTCAAGGCCGGCGGGTCCACGGACCGCGAGGCCGAGCTCGTATCCACCAATCTGGTCGAGGCCAATCTCAAGGGACACGACTCCCACGGCGTCGGCATGATCCCGCGCTATGTCCAGAGCGTCACCACAGGCGGCCTCGCCGTGAACCAGCACGTCAAGATCGTGCTCGACACCGGTCCGCTGCTCACCCTCGACGGTCTCACCGGCTACGGCCAGGTGATCGGCCATGAAGCGATGGAGCTGGCTGCCGAGCGGGCCAAGCGCAACGGCGTGTGCCTCGTTGGGCTCTCGAACTCGCACCATATCGGCCGGATCGGCCACTGGGCCGAGCAGTGCATCGACCACGGACTGGTCTCGATTCACTTCGTCAACGTGATCTCGCGCCCGATCGTGGCGCCGTGGGGCGGCAGCGATGGGCGCCACGGCACCAACCCGTTCTGCGTCGGCATCCCGCGCGCGGGCAAGGACCCCATCGTGCTCGACTTCGCCACCAGCAGGATCGCGCAGGGCAAGACCCGCGTCGCCCACAACAAGGGCGTCGAGCTCGAGCCCGGCACCATCATCGACAATGAGGGCAAGCCGACCACCAACCCGCGCTACACCGTGATCCCGCCGCACGGCGCCATCCTGCCGTTCGGCGAGCACAAGGGGTCGGGGCTCGCGCTGGTGTGCGAAATCCTCGGCGGCGCGCTCTCTGGCGGGCAGGTGGTCAAGGGCCCGTCCGATGGCAAGTACAACGTCCTCAACGGCATGCTCTCGATCATCATCGATCCGACCAAGCTCGGCACCGCGGAAAATCTCGCGCGCGAAGTCGAGAGCTTCGTCGCCTGGCACACCGGCTCACCGCCCGCCGTCGGCGTCGACAAGGTGAAGATCGCCGGCGAGCCGGAGCGCGAGACGAAACAGAAGCGCCTGGCTGAAGGCATTCCGGTCGATCCGACCACCTGGCAGGAGATCTTGGAGGCCGGGAAGAAGTTCGGGCTGGATCAGGCGGCGATCGAGAAGATCGCGGGGTCGTGAGGCGGAGCACGGTGCTCTTCCCTTCTCCCCTTGTGGGAGAAGGTGGCGCGAAGCGCCGGATGAGGGGTTCTGTCCGCGAAGGGAAATGCACAATTGAGAGGCCTGTCTCCGCGGAGACAACCCCTCACCCATCTTCGATGCTTCGCATCGAAGCCACCCTCCCCCACAAGGGGGGAGGGGAAAGCAGCGCTCTAATCCACCATATCCGCAACCGCCTTGCCGCAAGCCGTGGTGTCGGCGTTGCCGCCGAGATCCTTGGTGCGGAGCGTGCGCTCCGCCAGCGTGCGCTCGATCGCATCGACGATCGACTTGCCGGCTTCCTTTTCGCCGAGATGTTCGAGCATCATCGCGCCGGACCAGATTGCGCCGATCGGATTGGCGATGCCCTGCCCCGCGATATCGGGCGCCGAGCCGTGCACCGGCTCGAACACCGACGGGAAATTGCCCTCGGGGTTGATGTTGCCCGACGGCGCGATGCCGATGGTGCCGGTGCAGGCCGGGCCGAGGTCGGACAGGATGTCGCCGAACAAATTGGAGCCGACCACGACGTCGAACCAATCCGGATGCAGCACGAAATTCGCGGTCAGGATGTCGATGTGGTACTTGTCCCACTTCACACTTGGATACTTCTTCGCCATCGCCTCCACGCGCTCGTCCCAATAGGGCATGGTGATGGAGATGCCGTTCGACTTGGTCGCTGAGGTCAGGTGCTTCTTCGGCCGCGACTGAGCGAGCTCGAACGCGAACTTCAGGATGCGATCGACGCCGATGCGGGTCATCACCGTCTGCTGCGTCACGAACTCACGGTCGGTGTCCGGGAACATGCGGCCGCCGACGGAGGAATATTCGCCCTCGGTGTTCTCGCGCACCACCCAGAAATCGATGTCGCCGGGCTTGCGGTTTGCCAGCGGCGACGGCACGCCCGGCATCAGCCGTACCGGGCGCAGATTCACATACTGATCGAACTCGCGGCGAAACTTGATCAACGAGCCCCAGAGCGAGACGTGATCCGGAATCTTGGCCGGCCAGCCGACCGCGCCGAAATAGATGGCGTCGTGCTTGCCGATCTTATCCTTCCAATCGTCCGGCATCATCTGCCCGTGCTTCTCGTAATAGTCCCAGGACGAGAAGTCGAAATGATCGAAATGAAGGGACACCCCGTGCTTCTTCGCCGCGGTCTCCAGAACGCGCAGACCTTCGGGCAGCACTTCCTTGCCGATGCCGTCGCCAGGAATGACCGCGATCCGGTATTGTTTCTTGCTCATCGAGAACGTCCTTGATTGCTCCGGCAGCCGCCGCCTTTTTGACCGCACTGCAATGGACCAAACGCGGCGGCAGTGCAACGCTGCACTGCAATGTTGACCATGGCGCGGCCGACCGCCTACTGATTTTATTCCCGTTCCTCTCCTGCGAGTAACTCCCATGGATCTGCATCTGCGTGGCAAGCGCGTCCTGATCACGGGCGCGTCCAAGGGCATCGGCGCAGCTGCCGCCGAGGCCTTTGCCGAGGAAGGCTGCCATCTCCTCCTCGCCGCCCGCAACGGCGATCAGCTCAAGGCTCTGGCCGAGCGCTTGCGCTCGGCGCACCAGATCGATGCCGCCACGAGCATCGTCGATTTGCGCAAGAGCGAGGATTTGACGCGGCTCGCCAAGGAAGCCGCCGACATCGACGTCCTCGTCAACAATGCCGGCGACATTCCCGGCGGCTCCATCGACAAGATCGACGAGGCGACCTGGCGCCACGCCTGGGAATTGAAAGTGTTCGGCTACATCAACCTCACGCGCATGATCTATGCGCAGATGAAGGCGAAGGGCGGCGGCGTGATCGTCAACGACATCGGTGCCGCCGGCGAAAAATTCGACGCCAACTACATTTGCGGCAGCGCCGGCAATGCCGCGCTGATGGCCTTCACCCGCGCGCTCGGGGGCAAGAGCCTCGCCGACAACATCCGCGTGGTCGGAATCAATCCCGGCCCTGTGGGCACCGACCGTCACGTCACCTTGCTGAAGACCCGGGCAAAGCACCAGTTCGGCGACGAAAGCCGCTACAAGGAATTCCAGAAGAGCCTGCCGCTCGGCCGGCCTGCGCATGCGCGCGAGATCGGAGATCTCATGGCGTTCCTGGCGTCGGATCGCGCGGGCTACACGTCAGGCGTGATCTACACGGTGGACGGCGGCATCAGCGCGGGATGGGGTTAAGTCTGTCCA
>NZ_JADPIT010000032.1:355788-391023 GCF_023073035.1 Bradyrhizobium sp. 62 | reverse complement strand
AGCGAAGCGACTTGTCCGCCGAAGCTTTAACGAAGGCGGATGCAATCCAGAAATGTATCTGCGGCAAAAGTCTGGATTGCTTCGTCGCTTCGTTCCTCGCAATGACGGAGCCTAGAACAAGCACAGGAGTAAAATAATTGTCTCAGGACCTGATCCGCGAAACCGCGTGCACCGTCGTCGACAAGCTGCGGTCCGGCGACGTCTCGCCGCTGGAGCTCCTGGATGTGCTGGAGAAGCGCATCGGTCAAGTCGATGGCAAGGTCAACGCGTTGCCGACGCTGTGCTTCGATCGCGCGCGAGATAGCGCAAAGGCGCTGATGCGGAAGCCGGCCGGTGCGCGCGGGCTGCTAGCAGGCCTGCCAGTGCCGATCAAGGACCTGACCGATGTTGCTGGCGTGCTGAACACCCAGGGCTCGCCGATCTTCAAGGACAACATCCCGGCGACGTCCGACATCCTGGTCGAAAATCTCGAGGCCAACGGCGCGGTCGTCTATGCCAAGTCGAACACGCCGGAATTCGGCGCGGGCGCCAACACCTTCAACGAGGTGTTCGGCGCAACTCTCAATCCGTGGGATACGTCCAAGTCGGCAGCCGGCTCGTCAGGCGGCGCGGCCGTTGCGCTCGCCACCGGCATGGCCTGGGTCGCGCAAGGCTCCGACATGGGCGGCAGTCTGCGCAGCCCGGCAGCTTTCTGCGGCGTCGTGGGCATGCGGCCGAGCATCGGCCGGGTCGCACATACTCCAAAATCAGCCATCGATCGTAACCTCGGCGTCGTCGGTCCGATGGCACGCAACGTCGAGGATCTCGCGCTGCTGCTCGATGCCATGAGTGGCGACTATGCAGCCGATCCATTGTCGCTTCCCGCGCCTGCGACCTCATTCCTGTCAGCGGCACAATCAGGCAAGAAACCGAAGCGCATCGCCTACTCGCCCGATCTCGGCATTACGCCGGTCGATCCCGAAGTCAAAGCGATCACACGCAAGGCGGCTGAACGCTTTGCCGAAGCCGGCGCCATCGTCGAGGAGGCGCACCCGGACTGGCGCGAGGCGCACGAGTGCTTCCACACGTTGCGCGCCTTCGATTTTGCGATCAGCAAGGCCAATCTGTTGCGCACCAAGCGCGACCTGCTCAAGCCCGAAGTGATCTGGAACATCGAGGAAGGCCTCAAGCTCACGATCGAGCAGCTCGAACGCGCCGAGGCGCAGCGCGTCGGCATGACCGCGCGTGCGGTCGAGTTCTTCAAGAGCTACGATCTGCTGCTGGTACCGACCACGATCGTGCCGCCCTTCCCGATCGAGCATCGCTATGTCGCCGAATGCGCCGGCAAGAAGTTCGACAATTACGTCGAGTGGCTCGGCATCGTCTATGCGATCACGCTCGCCTGCTGTCCCGCGCTGTCGCTGCCGTGCGGCTTCACCGCATCGGGACTTCCGGTCGGCCTGCAGGTCGTCGGGGCTCCGCGCGCGGATGCGCATGTGATCGCCGGCGCCAAGGTGCTGGAGGATATTTTGGGCGTGCGCGGCACGACACCGATTGATCCGCGCGTGAAGAACTAGCCTCTCGTGTCCCGGACGCGGCGCAGCGCTTCTTCAGCGGTGTGCTGCAGAGCCGGGACAAGAGAGATAGTCACCTTCCGCTCGTCGCCTCCAGGCTGCGGCTATACCGCGACATCGCGAAGCAGAAGACAAAATAGATCCCGGCGACGAAGATGTAGACCTCGACGGAGAATTGCTGCCACGCCGGATCGATGATCGCGGTCTTGGTCGTTGTCAGCAAGTCGAAGATACCGATGATCAGGACGAGGCTGGTGTCCTTGAAGAAGGCGATGAAGGTGTTGACCAGCGGCGGGATGACGTGGCGGATCGCCTGCGGCAGGACGATCAGCCGGTTCTTGCGCCAGTAGGACAGGCCGAGCGCGTCGGCGGCCTCGTATTGCCCGCGCGGCACGGCCTGGAGGCCACCGCGAATGACTTCGGCAAGATAGGCACCCGCGAACAGGATGATCGCGACCTGCGCGCGCAGGAGCTTGTCGATGTTGAATCCGTTCGGCATGAACAGCGGAAACATCACGCTGGCCATAAACAGCAGACTGACCAGCGGCACGCCGCGGATCAGTTCGACATAGAGCACGCTGAGCGAGCGGATCGCCGGCAGCTTTGAGCGCCGGCCGAGTGCGACCAGGATGCCGAGCGGGAAGCCAAAAGCCAGACCAAAGGTCGCCAGGATCAGCGTCACGGGCAAACCGCCCCAGCGGTCCTGCGAGACGAACGACAGGCCGAGTATGCCGCCCCACATCAACATGCTGATCAGCGCGAGAGCGGCGATCCAGAGATAGGCCAGCTCGCGCCGCCATAGGGCGCGGCGGGTGGAGAGATAGAACAGGGCGATGAACAGCAATACCGCCAGCGCCGGCCGCCACTGCTCGTCGAACGGATAGGTGCCGAACAGGATGAAGCGGTATTTTTCGGGGATGATCGCCCAGCATGCACCGACGCCGCGTACCGCGCGGCAGGCGCTGGAATCGTTCGCCGGGGTGAGCCAGACCGCATTGGCGATGCCCCATTGCGCGAAGCTGAAGATGGCCTTTGCGAGCACCGCCAGCAACACGACGGAAAGGATGCCGTTGGGGATCGACGAGAACAAATTGGTGCGCAGCCAGCGCAGCACCGGATTGCCAATTTGCGGGCGGGCGGTGCGCGGTGCTTCTGGAATGTCGGCGATCGCCGTCATGGTCAGCGCTCCACAAGCGCGATGCGCGAATTGTACCAGTTCATGAAAAAGCTGATGCCGAGGCTGATGGTCAGAAACACCGCCATGATCAACGCAATGGCCTCGATCGCCTGACCGGTCTGGTTCAACGTCGTGTTGGCGATCGAGACCACGTCCTGATATCCGATCGCCACGGCGAGCGAAGAGTTCTTGGTCAGGTTGAGGTATTGGCTCGTCATCGGTGGCACGATGACGCGTAGCGCCTGTGGCAGGATGATCTGCCGCAGCATGAAGCTGCGGCGCAGTCCGAGCGCATTGGCGGCATCCCACTGACCGCGCGGCACGGACTGAATGCCGCTGCGCACGATTTCGGCGATGAAGGCTGACGTGTAAGTAACAAGCGCGATCAGCAGTGCGAAATATTCCGGCGCGAGCGTCAGCCCGCCGACGAAGTTGAAGCCGCGCAACCCAGGCCATTCGATCGTCCAGGGCACGCCGAGCAGCACGGACAGCGCCGCAGGCAGCCCAACGAGCAACCCGAGTCCAAACGGCCAGGCCGGGCGCGGCTTGCCGTCGCGCATTTGCTGCGCGATGAGCCGCCGCTGGATGACATAGAACACCACAAGCCCGAGCACTGCCGTGCCGAGCACCCAAAGCTGCGGCGTCCCGATCGGAATCGCCGGCAGGATCAGCCCGCGATTAGACAGGAACACGCCCTCGATCGGCCGCCATGCCGCACGCGCGGCCGGCAGCGCTTGCATCAGCACGTACCAGAACAGGAGCTGGAGCAGCAGCGGGATGTCGCGGAGCGTTTCGACATACACCGCGGCGAGCCGCGACAGCAGCCAGTTGGCCGACAGCCGCGAGATGCCGATCACCGTGCCCAGGATGGTTGCAAGCACGATTCCGATCACGGCGACGCGCAGGGTGTTGGCGATGCCGACGACGAAGGCCCAGAGATATGAGTCTCTCGGATTATAGGCGAGCAGGCTGTCGGCGATGGGCATGCCGGCCTCTCGGCCTAGGAAGGCAAAACCGGTCGTGATGCGGCGCGCGGAGAGATTGGTGACCGTGTTGGACCAGAGGAAGGCGATGACCGCGACTGCGATCCCCACCACCAGGGCCTGCCAGAACAGGCCTTTCAGCTCGCGTTGTCCGAAAGCGCCGAAGAAGCGACGGCGCGGCGGCGGTCTCGGAGCGTCTGACGTCACAGCACAAAAATCCTTCTCAAAACGGCGATTTCCGGCAGCGTACGTCAACTGTTGCACCAAACTCTACTTCGTGCAACAAATGTTTCATGGCCGAGCCCGCCAAATCCTCGCCGCTGAGCGAACTGCGCATTGCATTGCCATCGCTTCCGATGCGGTTGCAGGAGGTCGGGCGTTTCGTCGCGGCCAACGATTACGACGCCACCACGCGTTCGATGCGCGATCTCGCAGCGGTTGCCGGCGCCGATCCCGCCGCCTTCACGCGGCTTGCCAAGGCGATCGGCTATTCGGGCTGGGACGAATTGCGCGCGGCACTGACGGAGGCGCGACGGCCCTCGCAGACAGCGCCCTTCTCCGGCCGCGCCAGGAGCCGCCGCCACGGCCCGAATGCCGATGTCGCGCTCGTCACCGACAAGCTGGAAGCCGAGGCCGCCGGCCTTCCGCGCATCCCGGCCCAGCCGATTGCGGAGGCGGCACGCGCGCTCCACGATGCCAAGCGGGTCTGGATCACCGGCTACCGAAGCTGCCGCAGCGTCGCGGAACTGCTCAACTATGAGCTCCGGCTGTTTCGCCCCGAACAGGTGCAACTCGTCGGCACGTCCGGCCCCGACGATCTCGACCTCGGCGCGTTCCGGCCCGGCGAAGCCGTCATCGTCATTGGCTTCATGCCCTACACCCATGCGAGCGTCCGGGTGGCGCAGGCCGCCTATCGTGCCGGCGCCACCCTGATCGCGATCGCCGATAGCCCTTCGGCGCCAATGGCCGAAGGCGCCGACCACGTGCTGCTGTTCGAGGCGGCCTCCTCTCCCGGCTTTTTCCCCAGCCTCACCGGCGCCATTGCGATCGCGCAATCGCTCGCCGCCGTGACGTTTTCGCTCGGCGGCACGGCCGCGAAGAAGCGCCTGGAGAATACGGAGGCGCGGCTGGCCGCGGCCTCAACTTACGTTTCAGAGAAAGGTTGACCCATGGTCGCTCGCACCAGCCGCGTGCTGCATCGCTCGCTGCGCGAAACGCCGCCCAAGGCGATCGCCGGCGAAGGCGTCTATCTCTTTGCCGAGGACGGGCGCCGCATCATCGACGCCTCCGGCGGAGCTGCGGTCTCCTGTCTCGGCCACCAGCATCCGCGCGTGATCGCAGCGATCACGAAGCAGGCTTCGACCCTCGCTTATGCCCATACCGCGTTCTTCTCGTCCGAGCCGGCGGAGGCGCTGGCCGAGAGGCTGGTCGGCCATGAGCCCGGCGGCCTCGCCTACGCCTATTTCGTCAGCGGCGGATCGGAAGCGGTTGAAGCCAGCATCAAGCTCGCGCGGCAATTTTTCATCGAGCGCGGCGAGCCGGAGCGGCAACACTTCATCGCGCGGCGGCAGAGCTATCACGGTAATACGCTCGGCGCGCTCGCGGCGGGCGGCAATGCCTGGCGCCGCGCGCCCTACGCGCCGCTGCTCTCCGACGCCTTCAGCCATGTGACCCCAGCCTTCGCCTATCACGAGAAGCACGAGAGCGAATCCGACGCGCAATTCGTCGCCCGGCTCGCGGCCGAACTCGAAGCCGAGTTTCAGTGCCTCGGTCCCAATACGGTCGCGGCGTTCCTCGCAGAGCCCGTCGTCGGCGCCACCGCAGGTGCCGTGACGGCGCCGGACGGCTACTTCAAGGCGGTGCGCGAGATCTGCGACCGCCACGGCGCGCTGCTCATTCTCGACGAGGTCATGAGCGGCATGGGCCGCACCGGCACCACGCACGCCTGGGAGCAGGAAGGCGTGGCGCCCGACATCCAGGCGATCGCCAAGGGTCTCGGCGGCGGCTACCAGCCGATCGGCGCGATGCTGGCCAGTGGCAGGATCATCGACACAGTCCGCACAGGTTCGGGCGCCTTCCTGCACGGCCACACGTATCTCGCGCATCCCCTCGCTTGCGCTGCTGCGCTCGCGGTGCAGGACGTGATCCGCGAGGACGGCCTGCTCGACCGGGTCAAGGAGCGCGGCAAGCAGCTCGAGCAGCGGCTCATCGAGCGATTCGGCAATCACCGTCACGTCGGCGATATCAGGGGCCGCGGCCTGTTCTGGGCGATCGAACTCGTCGCCGATCGCGCCAGCCGGACCTCGTTCGATCCCGCGCTGAAGCTGAACCAGAAGATCAAGGCGGAGGCCTTCGCCAACGGTCTCGGCTGCTATCCCGGCGGCGGCACCGTGGACGGCGTCCGTGGCGACCACGTACTGCTGGCGCCGCCCTATATCGCTTCGCCGGAGGAGATCGACCTGATCGTCGACAAGCTCGGCACCGCCGTCGACAACGTATTGCGTCGTGTCAATCACTGAGGAGAGAATAGCATGATGAGGAAAGTGGTTATCGTAGCCGGCGTGCTCGCGGCATCGACGGTGGTCGCGTCGGCGGCAACGCTCGACACGGTGAAGAGCCGCGGCACGCTGATATGCGGCGTTAGCGCCGGTTTTGCCGGCTTCTCCGCGCCGGATTCGCAAGGCAACTACAAGGGTCTCGACGTCGATTATTGCCGCGCGCTCGCCGCCGGCGTGCTCGGCGATGCCAGCAAGGTGCGTTACGTCTCGCTGACCGCGCAGAACCGCTTCACCGCGCTCCAGTCCGGCGAGATCGACGTGCTCTACCGCAACTCGACGCAGACCTATCTGCGCGGTGTCACGCTGGGCCTGCGGCAGGGACCGGTCAACTTCTACGACGGCCAGGGCTTTGTCGTGAAGAAGGACCTCGGCGTGAAGGAGATTAGGGATCTCAAGGGCGCCACCGTCTGCGTCGCGCAGGGCACCACGCATGAGGTCACGCTCGGCGATTACGGCCGCGCCAACGGCATCGACTGGAAGCCGCTGGTGTTCGACCGCGTTGACACCATGTACCAGACCTTCTTCGGCGGCCGTTGCGACGCCATGACCCAGGACGCTTCCGCGCTCGCAGGCGCCGTGACGACCGCGGCGCCGAACGCGGCCGACTACGTCGTGCTGCCGCAGACCATCAGCAAGGAGCCGCTCGGCCCCTTCACCCGCAATGGCGACGAGGTCTGGAGCGACATCATCACCTGGCTGCATTACGGCTTGATCGAGGCCGAAGAGCTCGGCGTCACACAAGGCAATGTCGACGAGATGGCGAAGTCGCAGACGCCCGCGATCCAGCGCCTGCTCGGTGCCTCCGGCGATCTCGGCTCGCGGCTCGGGCTCGACAACAAATGGCTGGTCACAGCCATCAAGGCTACCGGCAATTACGGCGAGATCTATGAGCGCAATGTCGGCAAGGCGAGCCCGCTCAAGCTCGAGCGCGGCCTCAACGGCCTCTGGAGCAAGGGCGGCTTGATGTACGCGGTGCCATTCAAGTAAACGCCTCTCGTGTCCCGGACGCGCTGCGTCCGGGGCACGCGACCTTGCATCAGGTAACGTTCAATGACGTCTCCTCGCATCGCGCTGATCCACGCCCTCAAGCATTCCATCGCCCCGATCGAAGCTGCGTTCGCGAAGGCGTGGCCGGAAGCGCGGTTGATGAACCTGCTCGATGACAGCCTGTCGTCGGATCTGGCGCGTGACGGCAAGCTCAATGATGCCATCACCGAACGCTTCCTTGCGCTCGGCCACTACGCCGCGGCGACAGGCGCGGATGCGATCCTGTTCACCTGCTCGGCCTTCGGTCCCTGCATCGAGGCGGTCGCGCGCGCGCAAGCGCCGATGCCGGTGCTCAAGCCGAACGAGGCCATGATCGAACGGGCGGTGACGATGGGCCAGCGCATCGGCCTGCTCTCGACTTTCGCGCCGACGCTGGCCTCGATGCCGCCGGAGTTTCCTCCCGCTGTCCAGGTCGTGCCGAAACTTGCCGAAGGCGCGTTGGCGGCACTCGACCGCGGCGACCGCGCTAGGCATGACCGGCTGATCGTGGAAGCCTCACATGATTTGCGCGATTGCGACGTCATCGCGCTCGCGCAGTTCAGCATCGCGGCAACGGCGCCCCTCGTGGCAGAAGCTACCGGCCGCCCTGTAGTCACCACGCCCGACAGCGCCGTCGAGAAGCTGATGAAGCTGTTTGCGGTGAAGGCTTAAGCGCAGGCCTTTTTCCGGCGCCGTGCGCCCTTGATCGCCACCGCAAGCGCTGCCTTGGTTTCGCTGACAAAGTCCTCGACCAGGTCTTCGCGCGTGGCATGAGCCGCCTCGCCGGTGAACAGTCCCTGCTCAGCCAGCATCACCACGCCGTGCACCGCCGCCCAGATCTTGAGCGCCTGCCGCTCGCGCAAGTAATCAACAGCCGGAGCTTCCAGTGCCTCGATCACGAGCGCAAACGTTTCGCGGGTCGCTTCGTGCAACTCGCTACCTTTCGCCGCACACGACACCGTGCGAGAGGCGAACATCAAGCGGTAGATGCCATTGCGGCGTAAGCCGAAATCCAGCGTCGCCTGCGCCAACAGCGACAGCTTCGACCGCTTCGACGGCTTTGCCATCGCCGCCCGCAAGATCCCGTTGAGCTGCCGGAACGCCTCCGCCGTCACCGCCGCAAGCAGCGCCTCGCGATCGGCGAAATGCCGGTAGGGCGCCGGCTGCGAGACACCCAGCTGCTTTGCCAGCGCCTTGATGCTGATCGCCTCCGTCCCGCCCTGCTCGGCTTCGCGCAGCGCGGCCTTGATCAAGGCGTCGCGGAGATCGCCATGGTGGTAGGTGTTCTCGGGCTTGCGGGAAAGTTGTGAACGCATGTTGCGCAGAGCCTATAAGTTTGCGCTTGACAGGGGAAGCCCGCCGCGAATGTAATATCCTATAACTTGAATAAGAACTCAGATGGGAGCGCGCGCCGCCTTCAGGGCCGGAGCGCATACGACCGAGGAAGCCGCCATGACAGAGCGACTGAGGGTTCGCGTCGATCCGGACAAATGCCAGGGGCACGCGCGCTGCAAGGCGCTGGCGCCGGAGCTGTTCGAGCTGGACGAATACGGCAACGCCCACGAAGCCGGCGACGGCACCGTCCCATCCGGCCTCGAAGACAAGGCCTGGCTCGCCAAATCCAATTGTCCGGAAATCGCGATTGACGTGATCGAGGAGTAGCGCAGCCGCTGCCCCGCGAGCCTTCCGTGCACACGAGCCCCAAGGGATTTCGAGATGTCCGACGTCAGCCAGCCCGCCGCCCATCCGCCCGTGACCGACTGGGTCCATGATTTCGACCACACCGATCCGCAATGGACGGAAGATCCTTTCCCGATCTGGGACGAGCTGCGCGCCGCAAGCCCGGTCGTGCATACCGACCGCTTCCTCGGCTGCTACCTGCCGACGACCTATGAAGCGGTGCGCCAGATCGCCAACGACAGCGAGCATTTCTCCTCGCGCCGCATCATCGTCCGTGACGTTCGGCCGGAGATCACCAGCAGAAACTCCGCCCCGCCGATCACGTCCGATCCGCCGGTGCACAAGCCAGCCAAGCAATTGCTGCTGCCGCCGTTTACGCCGGACGCGATGAAGAAGCTGGAACCGCGGGTGCGCGCGATCTGCAACGAGTTGATCGACGGTTTCATCACTGAAGGCGGACTGGACGCGGCAGAGCGCTACACCAAGCACATTCCGGTTCGCGCGATCGCCCACATGCTCGGCATCCCCGAGACAGACAGCGATCTCTTCATCCGCTGGATCCACATGATCCTGGAACTTGGCATCAAGGACGAAAACACGCTGCTCCAGGCGGTGCAAGAGATGACCGTCTATTTCAGCGCCCATATCGAAGCGCGCAAGAACAAGCCGACCGACGACCTCATTTCCTACCTGATGAATGCCAGGGACAAGGAGGGCAATCCGCTCGAGGATTCGCACGTGCTGGGCTCGCTGCGACTGCTCCTGATCGCCGGCATCGACACCACCTGGAGCGCGATCGGCTCCTCGCTCTGGCACCTCGCCCGGACGCCGGCCGACCGCCAGCGCCTGGTCGCCGAGCCCGGACTGATCCCGACCGCGGTGGAGGAGCTGCTGCGCGCCTATTCGCCGGTGACGATGGCGCGCGAAGTGGTCAAGGAGACTACGATTTCCGGCTGCCCGGTCAAGGCAGGCAACATGGTGCTGCTGTCCTTCCCGGCCGCCAACCGTGACCCGAAAATGTTTCCGGATGCTGACAAGGTCGTGATTGACCGCCGTGAGAACCGCCACGCCGCCTTCGGCCTCGGTATCCACCGCTGCGTCGGCTCGAACCTTGCGCGCATGGAGATGCAGGTTGCGTTGGAGGAATGGCTGAAGCGAATTCCGGACTTCGCCCTCGATCCGGCGGGCACGGTGACCTGGTCACAGGGAACCGTCAGAGGTCCCCGCCAGTTGCCATTTTTGCTTGGAAAGGCGATGTAGACCTCTCCAAATTGCGATGCGGAGAGGCTGGACGTGACTGAGACAAGCAATCAAACCGGCCTCTGAGCATTTTGATATCGCCAGCGCCCAGCGCGGATCAACGCGACCTTCATCGGCTCGATCGGCAACCTCGGCGTAGCATCGGGCATGAGGAGTGGTTCTACTACTATCTCGCTGGTATCATCTGCCTGTCGCTGATCATCTATTCCACCATGCGCGACACCATGCATGCCTCCGCGATGCACCGGCACGAGTAGCTCATGACCGACGAGACGCCATCCGACAGCAAGCTGACGCGCACCAAGGAAAAATGGGCGCGCGAAGGCCACTTTTTGACCGGCAAGATCACGCGCCCGGAAGATCAGCGCCTGCCGCCCGGCCAGCATCTGACAAAAGACTGGCCGGTGCTCGATCTCGGCGTCGTGCCGCCAGTTTCGCGCGAGCGCTGGCGGCTCGACGTCTACGGCGCAATCGAGACCCCCGTGTTCTGGACCTTTGCCGAGTTCGCCGCCCAGAAGCAGGCGCGGTTCACCTCCGACATCCACTGCGTCACGACCTGGTCGCGCTACGACAATGAGTGGGAGGGGCTCGCTACGCGCGAGCTGCTCGCGGCCTGCCAGCCGCGCGAGGACGCGCGCTTCGTCGTGCTGCATTCCCATGACGGCTACACCACCAACCTCGCGCTGGACGACTTTGCAGCCGAGGATGCATTGCTCGCCCATAGCTGGTCCGGTGAGCCACTGTCGGCCGAACATGGCGGCCCGGTGCGGCTGGTGGTGCCGCATCTGTATTTCTGGAAGAGCGCCAAATGGGTTCAGTCGATCGAATTCCTGACCGGGGACGCGCCGGGCTTCTGGGAAGTCCGCGGCTATCATAATCGCGGCGATCCCTGGGCAGAGCAGCGCTATTCGGGCGATTAGATTCAAGCAAGAACGGGGGAAGCCCATGCCGACAGAGCGCTTTCAATTCACCGGCGAAGGCGGCCATCAACTTTCGGCCTCGCTGGAGCTACCCGACGGCGAGCCGGCGGCCATCGCGCTGTTCGCGCATTGCTTCACTTGCGGCAAGGAGACGCTGGCCGCCAAGCGCATCTCGGTCGCGCTCGCCGCCAAGGGCATCGCGGTGCTGCGCTTCGACTTCACCGGGCTCGGCTCCAGTGAAGGGGATTTCGCCAATTCGACGTTTTCCTCCAACGTCGCCGATCTCGTGCGCGCTGCCGATCATCTGCGTAGCGTCCGCAAGGCGCCGTCCATCCTGATCGGTCACAGCCTCGGCGGCGCCGCGATCCTCGCCGCAGCCGGACACGTCCCGGAGGCCAAGGCGGTTGTGACCATTGCGGCACCATCCGATCCCGCCCACGTCACCGGCCTGTTCAAAGAGCATCTCGACGACATTCGCACCCAAGGTGAGGTCGAAGTCTCGCTTGCGGGACGCCCGTTCCGGATCAAGCGCGAATTCCTCGACGACATCGCCGAGCACGAGCTGATGAAGGACGTCACCGGCCTGCACAAGGCGCTGTTGGTCATGCATTCTCCAGTCGACGATACCGTCGGCATCGACAATGCGACCAAGCTCTTCGTCTCCGCCCGGCATCCCAAGAGCTTTGTCTCGCTCGATCATGCCGATCATCTCCTGACCAAGCCGGCCGATGCGCTCTACGCGGCCGACATGATCGCGGCCTGGGCAAGCCGGTACATCGACACAGCCAAACCGGCGAAGGCGATGGATCTTCCCGAGGCGCCGCGCCGGGTCGTGGTGCAGGAGACCCGCAAGAGCAAGTTCAACCAGGTCATCTCTGTCGGTCCGCATCGCCTGATCGCGGATGAACCGGTCGCCGCTGGCGGCGAGGATGCCGGCCCTGGTCCTTATGATCTTCTGCTCGCTGGCCTCGGGGCCTGCACCTCCATGACCATGCGCCTCTACGCCGACCGCAAGTCGCTGCCGCTCGATCGTGTCACCGTCTCACTGAAGCATTCTAAGATCTATGCGAAAGACTGCGCGGAATGCGAGACGCGCGACGGCATGCTCGACCAGATCGAGCGCGACATCGCGATGGACGGCGCGCTCGATCCCGAGCAGCGCAAGAAATTGATGGAGATCGCCGACAAGTGCCCGGTGCACCGGACGCTGACCTCGGAAATCCGGATCGTGACCAGGGCCGTGGATTAGCGCGCTTGCGCTAGAAGCAGGACGCCATCGTCCGCAACGCCGCGGTGATCTCGCTCTCGCGCCAGGCCGCGAAGCCGAGCAATAGACCGTGATCGCGCGGCCTGCCCAGTGCCAAGCCGGACAGGGCACGCGTTTCAACGCCCGCTTCGACCAGCCGCTTTACCGCCTTCTGATCCGCGCGACCGCGCTTGAGGCGCGCGACGAGCTGAATGCCACCGGGGGGCACTTCGGCAGAGAGTACCTCGCCGAGATGACGCTCAAGTCCCTCGACGAGGTGATCGCGACGAGTGTGATAGATCCGGCGCACCCGGCGCAGATGCGCCAGGAAATGTCCGTCGGCAATGAACTCGGCCAGCGCTTCCTGGACGTGGCTCGGGGCGATCAGCCCGATGTGCCGCTGTGCGATCTCCAAGGTGTTGACCAGGGCCGGCGGAACGACGAGATAGCCGAGCCGGATGTCCGAGGTCATGGCCTTGGAGAACGTACCGACATAGAACACGCGGCCATGGGCATCGAGTCCCTGCAAGGCCGGCACCGGCCGGCTGTCATAGTGGAATTCACCGTCGTAATCGTCCTCTACGATCCAGGTCTTGCCGGGCCTGCTCAGGCCAAGAAACTCCGTGCGGCGCGAGAGCGACATCAGGCGGCCGGTCGGGTGCTGGTGCGACGGCGTCATGAAGATCAATGTCGGGGTCGCTATCCCCGGAATCCGCTGCATGCCCTGCTCGTCCAACGTCATCCCGATCACGCGCGCACCGGACGCACGGAACGCGGCCGCGGCGCCGGGATAGCCGGGATCCTCGACCCAGACGTCGTCGCCGGGCGTGATGACGGCGGCCGCAATCAAGGTCAGCGCGGCCTGCGCGCTCGGCAGAATCAGGATCTGATCCGCCGTCGCGCGCACACCCCTGCTGGTCGCGAGATAATGCGCCAGCGCCTCGCGCAGGCGCGCCCGGTTGACCGGTCCGAGCTCGCGCTTGGCCGCGCGCACGGCGCTGCGGCGCAGGCAGCGCGCCCAGACCTCGTTCGGAAACTCCCTGAAATCGCCATGCCCGGGACGCAAGGGTCTCAGTCGCGCCTGATAAGACATCGGCCAGTCGGTCTGCGTGAGGCTCGAAGCCCAAGGCGAAAGCCGCGGCTTGCCAAGGCGCATGCGAGATGCGACGGCGCCCGCCTCGGCAATGCGCTCGCCGCCCTCGACCGTGACCATCGGACGGCGGCCGTGCGAAGCCTCGAGATATCCCTCGGCGGCGAGCTGCTCGAACGCATAGCTGACGGTGTTGCGCGAGACGCCGAGATCGCTCGCGAGCCGGCGGCTCGACGGCAGCGTGCGGCCTTTGACGAGACGGCCGGTCGCGATCAAGCTTCGGAGCTGGCTCGTCAGTTGAGCCACCAGTCCCTCGTCGTCGGCCCGGTTCAGCTCGATCAGGGCGGAGATCATGCTTTCCGGAACTGGCACCTTGATCCTTTCTGATCTGGCACTTTTTTAGGTGCCAGGCGGAATGCTATCCGCCTGCTAGAACTGCTTCAAGGATTTTCCGATGAACTCCCTCTCGCCCCGCGCGGCCGTCGGCCTATTCCTCATCGTCGTGCTGGCCTGGGGCGTAAACTGGTCGGTGACGAAGCAGCTCGTGCAATTCCTTCCGCCGCTCTGGACCTCGGCGATCCGCAGCTGGATCGCTTTGGCAGCATTGTTCGTGATCCTGGGGCTCAGCAACAATCTGGTGATCCCGAAGCGGCGCGACATTCCGGTGGTCCTGAGTGTCGCGCTGCTGCACATGACGATATTCTCTGTCCTGGTGGCGGCCGGTGTGCGCTTCCTGCCCGCGAGCAAGGCCATTGTGCTCGGCTACACCACGCCGCTCTGGGTCGCGATCGCAGCGCCCCTGCTGGGGAAGGATACGCTGACTGTGCCAAAACTGGCCGGCGCCCTGCTCGGGCTGATTGGTCTTGCCGTGATCCTGAATCCCACCTCGATCGACTGGACGAATGCCAACGTCGTGCTTGGCGCCGGCATGGTGATCCTGGCCGCGATCTCATGGGCTGCGAACATCATCTATATTCGGGCCCATCGCTGGATCGCATCCCCACTTCAGCTTCTAATCTGGCAGGTGCTCGTTGCCACGATCGTGCTGTCAGCGGCTGCGATGATCGTGGAGGGGCTGCCGCACGCGGAATGGTCATGGAAACTCGTCCTGCTGTTCCTGTACTCCGGTCTGATCGGGACGGCGCTGGCTTATTGGGCCATGTCGATGGTCAACAAGAGCATCTCGGCTCTGACGACGGCGCTCGGAACCACCGGCACGCCGCTCGTCGGGATCGCCTGCGCTGCGATCCTGCTGGGCGAGCCGATTGATATTAGTCTTGCCGTTGCGGCCGGACTGATCATCGGTGGCATTGGCTTTGCCACGCTCGGCGATCGTATGCTGCGCCGTCAGGCTACCGCGAACGGCTGAACGCGCAGCATCCCGCGCAAGCCCGCCGTCGTGCCGAGCAGGATGCCGGCGATGGCGACGAAGGAGCCCAGCGCGAGCGTCGACACCCCGGTGAGCCCTTGCCCGATCGAGCAGCCGAACGCCATCACGCCGCCGATACCCATCAGCGCAGCGCCGCTGGCCGAACGCAGCATATGGCGTGGCGAGGAATAGCCTTCGAGATGGAAACGGCCCGTAGCTAGCGCGGTGGCCAGACTGCCAGCGAAGACGCCGGCAACTGTTGCAATGCCGAAATTCGGCGTCAGACCGGTCGAGAGCATGGCATATTGCAGACTGTCCGCAATCGGCGCGACGAAGGTGAGCGAGGTCACCGGCACCGGGTTGAAGTCATCCGCGCCGAGATAGCCGGTGACGAACCAGCCGCCGGCGACGAGGAGACCGACGATGACACCGGCCGCAATCTGGCCGGGGGAACGCCGGAACGCCGGGTGCGCGAAAGCGAACAGGATCAGCGCAACAACGACGACAGCAGCAGCCATCGCGCGCGAAACCGCTTCAGCCGGACCGAACATGGCCAACAGCGACGGCAACGAATTTATGTTGACCGTGGTTTGCGAGGCCTGGACCAGCGCGATGCGCGCCGGCGCGATCAGGCCCTTGAGCGTCATCTGCGCGGCGATGGCGAGCACGACCACCACGACGAAGGAGCGGAGATTGCCGCGACCGAGCAGCACCAGCGCGCGCGAGCCGCAGCCGTTCGACAGCACCATTCCGTATCCAAACAGAAGTCCGCCGAGAAACAGCACTGGCACCGAAAAGGACTGTTGCAGGTAGATCGACTTGCCGAGATCGACCATGCCGTTGCCGGCGAGGAATTGGCTCGCGGCGGTCGCAACCGCGATCGCCAACGCGTAGGTGCGTACCAACCGCCCATCCCCCTTCGCCAGCCAGCCGCGCATGCTGCTCATCAGGCAGAAGCCGCTGAGCAGGCCGACGGCGCCGTAAACCAGGCCGATGCCGAGGCCGGCGAGGATGACGAGTTGGGTGGACGACTCCATGATCAAGGCTTCAGGATCACGCGGTCCCGCGACGAGCCGGCAACGGCGACGTAGGCCTCCTTCGCGCGTTCGAGCGAATAGACGGCGTTCGCCTTGATCGGGAATGGTTTCAGGTGCCCGCTCGCGAAGCCCGGGCTGAGGTCACGCAGCACAGCGCCTGTCGCGATCGACGAGAGGCCGAGCGTGTCGATGCCGACATAGGTGTGTTGCCCGCGGTAGAATTCGAGGATGTTGAACTGCACGATGCGGTCGATCGCGGCGATCAGGATCTGGCGGCCGCGAAGCGCGAGCGACTTGTGCGCCGCCTGGAAATAGGGATCGCCGACCGTGTTGAAGACGATGTCGGCGCCTTTACCTCCGGTCAACTCGCGCACGCGTGTGGCGACGTCGGTCGCGGAAGCGTCGATCACCTCGATGGCCGCGTTGGTATTGCCCTCATAAGCTTCCGCTTTGCGCACCACGCCGATGACACGCGCGCCCTGCCAGGTCGCGATCTGCACCGCCGCCTGACCGACCTTGCCGTTGACGCCGAATACCAGCACCGCTTCCCCCGGCTTTGGAATGCCGGCGCGGCGAAAGCCCTCCATGGCGGTGACGAAGGGCACGCCGATGCCGGCGGCCTCCTCCCAGGATACGGTTTTCGGCTTGTCGACAACCGCGTCAGCTTCAACGACGAGATGGCTGGCGTGGGTGCCGTCGCGACGGATGCCGAGATCGCCGGAGGAGCCGAACACCTCGTGGCCGATCGAGCCGGCCGGCCCATCGATCACCAGGCCGGCGTAATCGCGACCCGGCGTGCGCGGGAAGATGGCATAGGGCATCAGCCCGGTCGCGGCCTTGACGTCGGACGGATTGACGGCGGCGGCCCTCACCTCGATCAGGAGATCGCTAGGGCCGCGAGCGAACGTCCGACGCTCAACCACCGGCGCAACCGCAGCCGCGTTCTCGGCCTTCGCGTTGAGGCGCACACAGCGCGCGTCGACGGCTTTGGGATCGGCTGTTGACATGGAAAGACCCGCGATTTCTCGCGGGCCTTGTCGCCCTTGGGGACGGTCGAGTCAATCCGTCAAGTCAATCCTTGGGCCGCTTGTCGTAGAGGCGCTTGGCCTTGCCGAGCGAGCGTTCCAGCGTGGCCGGCGCAACCACGCTCACCCTGGAGCTGATGCCGATGGTGTTCTTGATGTGCGTCGAGATCCGGCTCGCATGGTCGAGGAGGCCCCGGCCGTCCCAGCTCTCCGGCCGCGCCTCGGCAATGATGGTCAACTCGTCCATGCGGCCTTCGCGGGTCAGTTCCAGAATGAAATGCCCTCCGCACCAGTCGGTGGCGAGCAGAACCTCCTCGATCTGGGTCGGGAACAGATTGACGCCGCGCAGGATGATCATGTCATCGGAACGGCCCGTGACCTTCTCCATCCGCCGCATGCCCGGCCGCGCCGTGCCCGGCAACAGCCGCGTCAGGTCGCGGGTACGATAGCGGATTACCGGAAAGGCTTCCTTGGTGAGCGAGGTAAAGACCAGTTCGCCCTTCTCCCCGTCGGGCAGCACCGCACCCGTCTCGGGGTCGATGACTTCGGGATAGAAATGATCCTCCCAGATGTGCAGACCGTCCTTGGTCTCGATACATTCCTGCGCAACGCCGGGCCCGATCACCTCGGAAAGACCGTAGATGTCGGTCGCGTCCATGTCGAAGGCGTCTTCGATCTCGCCGCGCATGGCATTGGTCCAGGGCTCGGCACCGAAGATGCCGACCTTGAGCGAGCACTGGCGTGGATCGAGCTTCTGGCGCTTGAACTCGTCGAGGATCGCCAGCATGTAGCTCGGCGTCACCGTGATGATGTCGGGCCGGAAGTCGTTGATGAGCTGCACCTGCCGCTCGGTCATGCCCCCGGAGATCGGCACCACGGTGCAGCCGAGTTTTTCGGCGCCATAGTGCACCCCTAACCCGCCGGTGAAGAGACCGTAGCCATAGGCATTGTGGATGATCATGCCAGTTCGACCGCCGGCGGCACGGATCGAGCGCGCCATCACGTCCGACCAGGTGTCGATGTCGCGTTGCGTATAGCCCACCACGATCGGCTTGCCCGTCGTGCCGGAGGACGCATGCACGCGCACCAGCTTTTCACGGGGCACGGCAAACATGTTGAAGGGATAATTGTCGCGCAGGTCCGTCTTCACCGTGAACGGAAATTTCGCAAGATCCGAGAGCTCTCGAAAGTCGGACGGATGCACGCCGGCCGCGTCGAAGGCCTTGCGATAATGCGAGACGTTGTCATAGGCGTGCTTCAACGACCAGGCCAGCCGCTCCGTCTGGAGCGCTTTGATCTCGTCGCGCGATGCGCGCTCATGCGCATCCATTTCGGCGCGATAGGTGTTACCACCTTCCTTGAGCCTCGTCAGAGCCATCCTCGTTTCCCCGCATCATTACTTTTCTTTATTGATCCTGCGCCGGCAGCCAATTGCCGGGAATGACCCGCGAATGCCCGCGAAATTCGGCGATGACTGTATCGCCGGCGGTGACGCGCACGTCATAGATGCCCGAGCGGCCGCCGCGCGTGACCTCGCGCGCTCTTGCGACCAGCCGATCGCCGAGCCTGCCCGGCTTGATGAAGGTGATCTGGCCCTGCGCCGCCACGACGCGGTCGTTGTGCGAGTTACACGCGAAAGCGAAGGCAGAATCGGCCAGCGTGAAAATGAAACCGCCATGGGCGATGCGCTGGCCGTTGACCATGTCCGGCCGTACAGTCATCGCGAGCGTCGCATAGCCCGGCCCGATCTCGACGATCTCCATGCCGAGTCCTTTGGAGGCATCGTCCTGCGCCCACATCGCATCGGCGCAGGCGCGGGCTACATCCTCGGGCGACAAGGCGGCTTTGACGTTCACGCGCTTCTCCCCTCCGAGTGTTTGGACACGATGTTCTGCTGCCTGACTAAAACTGTCAAACGTGGTCGTAATCGACCACGACCCGCTCCGATGATGGCTTCGCCTGACAGGTCAGGACAAAGCCGGCCTTCAGCTCCCAGGGTTCCAGCGAGTAGTTGATATCCATCGGCGCCTCACCCTCCACCAGTTTTGCACGGCAGGTCGAGCACATGCCGCCCTTGCAGGCGAAGGGCAGATCGACACCGGCGCGTAGTGCGGCATCGAGGATCGCCTCGTCCTCGGCCACCGGCACGTCGCGGCGCTTGCCGTCGATGATCAGCGACGCGATCGCTTTCGGCGGCGCGTCCGGCGCAACGATCTTCTTCGGTCGCGGCTTGCCGCCGAATTCGGAGACGAAGCGCTCGACATGGATACGCTCGTCCGCGATGCCGAGCCCTCGGCAGGTCGCCTCGATGTCCTCGCTCATGCCGGACGGACCGCAGATGAAGACGTGATCGACGCTTTCCGCCGGCACCAGCGAACGCAGCAGCACTCGCACCTTGTCGCCGTCGAGCCGGCCATGCAGGATCGGGATGTCCTGCTCCTCGCCGGAGATGACCTGGAAGATCGAGAGCCGGTCGATGAAGCGATCCTTGAGCTCTTCGAGCGCCTCGAGGAACATGATGTTGTCGGTCGTGCGATTGCCGTAGAACAGGAAGAACTGGCTGTCCGGCTCGCGCGCAAGCGTGCCCTTGACGATCGACAGGATCGGCGTGATGCCGGAGCCTGCGGCAAAGCCGACATGGATGCGGCCGGCGCCGGCCGGCGGGATCACGCCGAAACGTCCCGTGGGCGTCATCACGTCCAGCGCGTCGCCACACTTCAAATCGTCCGCTGCCCAGCTCGAAAACGCGCCACCATCGATCTTCTTTACGGCGATGCGTATCTCGCCGTCGTCGGGGCCGGAGCAGATCGAATAAGAGCGGCGCACTTCCTCGCCATCCAGCATGGTGCGGAGCGTGAGGTATTGGCCGGGTGTGAAGGCGTAGTCGGTCGCAAGCTCCGCCGGGATGGCGAATGTCAGCGATACGGCGTCCGACGCCTCGCGGCGGAGGTCGTTGACGGCCAGGCGATGAAAGCGTGGTGCGGCTGCTGACATGGTCAATGACACTTGAAATAATCGAAGGGTTCGTGGCAGGCCCTGCAGCGCCAGAGCGCCTTGCAGGAGGTGGAGCCGAATTCGGACAGCAACTCGGTATTCGCCGAGCCGCATTGCGGGCACGTAACAGCTTGCTCGCCGAACAGCGCGCGGCGGGAATTCGAATCCTGCGGCGGCGCGATGCCGTAGGCGTGAAGCTTCCGGCGGCCCTCTTCGCTCATCCAGTCGGTGGTCCAGGCCGGCGAGAGTACAGTGCGGACTTTTGGACGAAAGAAACCGGCGCGCTCCAGCGCGACTTCGATTTCCAGCGCGATCATGTTCATGGCCGGGCAGCCCGAATAGGTCGGGGTGATCGCGACCTCGACGTGATCGCCGTCGAGGAAGACATCACGGAGCACGCCAAGATCGGCGATGGTCAAGACCGGAATTTCGGGATCGACCACGCTCGCCGCGGCATCCCAGGCCCGTTGGCGCAGTTCGCTATGGGGCTCCAGCACCGTCACCAAGTCTGCCCCGGGAAAGTGCGCTGCATCGACTGCAGCTCGGACAGAAGATGGCCAAGATGCTCGCTGTGCCGCCCGGAACGACCGCCTTGCTGCATCCAGTCGGTCTGCGGCAGCTCTAGCGTGGCTTCACTAACGACACCCGAGAGTGTCGTCATCCAGCGACCCCGCAAGCTTCCGGGATCGACGGCGATATCGGCATGGATCAGGGCGCGCTCGCCTTCATCGACGGCAAACATCTCACCGGTGAAAGCCCAGAGATGATTGATCGCGGCCTGCGCGCGGGCATGGCTTTCAGCCGTGCCGTCACCGAGCCGGATGATCCACTCCGAGGCATGGCGAAGGTGATAGGCGCTCTCCTTCTCCGACTTGGCGGCAATGGCCGCTAGCGCCGCATCGCGCGAAGTCATCATCGCACGCCAGTAGAGATCAGCGAAGGCGGAATAGAAGAACTGCCGTACCAGCGTCTGGGCAAAATCGCCATTGGGCTGCTCGACCAGCAGCAGATTGCGATACTGCCTGACGTCGCGCAGGTACGCGAAGCTGTCCTCGTCGTTGTCCTTGCCCTCGACCTTGGCGGCGTAAGAGTAGAGTTCGCGGGCCTGGCCAAGGAGGTCGAGCGCGATGTTGGAGAGCGCCATGTCCTCTTCCAGCATCGGCGCATGTCCGCACCATTCCGACAGCCTGTGCCCAAGGATCAGCGCGTCGTCGGCCCGGCGCAGCGCGTAGAGCACCAGTGGTGTTTCTGAGACCTCGATGTTCGCGACGGGCATCACATGTGTCCCACTTCCTCGGGCACTTCGTAAAACGTCGGGTGCCGGTAGATCTTCGACTCCGCCGGCTCGAACATCATGCCCTTGTCGGCGGGATCGCTTGCGGTGATCGCCGTCGACGGCACGACCCAGATCGAAAGACCTTCGCCGCGACGGGTGTAGATATCGCGGGCGGCCTGCAAGGCCATCGTGGCGTCGCTCGCATGCAGCGAGCCGACATGCTTGTGCGCGAGCCCGTTGCGGCTGCGAATGAAGACTTCCCACAGCGGCGTGTTTGGCGTGGCCATTGCGATCTCCCTACTCTGCCGCTTGTGCAGTTCGACGCTGCGCGCGCTTTGCGGCATAGCTAGCTGCCGCCTCGCGCACCCAGGCGCCTTCGTCGTGCGCCTTGCGGCGCGCGGCCATTCGGTCACGATTGCACGGGCCGTTGCCGGCGAGCACCTGCTTGAATTCTGTCCAGTCGATCTCGCTGTAACGCCAGTGCCCGTCCGCATCCTGAATCATGCCGGGATCGGGAATGGTGAGGCCGAGATATTGCGCCTGCGGCACGGTGGCGTCGACGAACTTCTGTCGCAGCTCGTCATTGGAGAAGCGCTTGATCTTCCACTTCGTCGAGATGTCGCTGTGCTGGCTGGTGGCATCGGGCGGCCCGAACATCATCAGCACCGGCCACCACCAGCGGTTCAAGGCATCCTGCGCCATCGCCTTCTGCTCGCCGGAGCCACGGCACAGCGTCAGCATGATTTCATAGCCCTGACGCTGGTGGAACGACTCCTCCTTGCAGACGCGGATCATCGCGCGCGCGTAAGGACCATAGGAGCAGCGACACAGCGGGATCTGGTTCATGATCGCGGCGCCGTCGACCAGCCAGCCGATGGTGCCGATGTCGGCCCAGGTGAGCGTCGGATAGTTGAAGATCGATGAATATTTAGCCTTGCCCGCGAGCATGGCGTCGACCAGCTCTTCGCGCGAAGTGCCGAGCGTCTCGGCCGCGGCATAGAGATAAAGCCCGTGGCCGCACTCGTCCTGCACCTTGGCGAGCAGCGCCGCCTTGCGGCGCAAGGACGGCGCACGCGTGATCCAGTTGCCTTCGGGCAGCATGCCGACGATTTCGGAATGAGCGTGCTGGGAGATCTGGCGCGTCAGCGTCTTGCGATAGGCCGCTGGCATCCAGTCGTTTGGCTCGATGCGCTCCTCGGCATCGATGCGGGCCTGGAACTGCGCAGCCTTGGCCGTGTCCTCAAGACCGCGATCATCGGTCTCGGTCATGTTCAGCGCCTGGGTATACATGCGCACCCTCCCATTTTATTGAGAGAAAATATATAACAAGAATTATATCATGCAAGATATTTCTGTAACATAAAGATCAAGCCTCGAATCTCCGTTCCAAGAGTTTTCGCGCCGGCGGCAATGGGCCCTTTTCATTGGTTCCATTGCCATCAAGCCATTGTTCTGATGGGACAAGCAGCGCGCGATAAATGTCGCCGCACAGCGCGCGGGCGGCCTTGCCCGGCCAGTTCGCCGGAAGCAGGCTTTCGGGCAGCAGCGGATCGCGCAGCACGACGCGACGGTAATGGTGGATCAGGAGGATGCGCGCCGTGAAGGCGTCGGCTTCGGACAAGCCCGTGCCGCGCGCGATCGCGGCGCGCAGCGGCTCGAACGTCTTCATGAACTTGAGATAGGCGTCTGCGGTGCGATCCAACGGCCAGCTCGCGCTGAGCAGCCGTCGGCCGCTGTCATCCTCGGCCGAGACTTCCAGACGGATGGCGCCCGCGGCTTCGTCCGGCACTGGCACGCCCGACGGCGCGACCCACACGCCCGGCAGCGGACTGCCGAAGCCGGCATTGCGGAGCGCCTCGCGCGAGGCGTCGCGATCCTCGCCATTGCCGATCAGCAGCAGCTCGAAGCGCCCGGTCCAGCCGGATGGCGGCGGATCGTAGATATGGCGTGTCGCGGCCTCGAAGATCTGGCGGCCCTTGTCGGCCAGGCGGTAAAAACTGTTGCGGCCGACCTTTTCGCGCGTCAGCCAGCCATCGGCGGCAAGCCGCGACATCGCGGTACGCACCACGCCGCTGTCGATGTCCAGACTTTCGAAGAATTCCAGCAGCGTGCCGAGCCATACCGAGCCACCGCGCGGCACGATGGCATCGCCGAACACCGTGATGACGATGGAGCCGGTGCGCGACGGTTCGCGTTTGAGCTGCTCGATGATGCGGGACAACGGATGCGCCATGCGCGAGGCATAGCGCGTTTGGTGCGGGCGCGACAATGGACGGGTGCGACGGTCTTGTTTCTCCCTCTCCCCGTTCTTACGGGGAGAGGCAAAGAACTACCGATGCGGATCGGGATAGACCACGCTGCGCCAGCCGCTGCGGTCGAAGGGCCGCCAGCTGCCCTCCTTCTGCGCAAGGCGATCAGCCACTGCAAAGACAGCAGCCGGATGATGGCCCATGCCGCAATGGCTGCTCTCGATCTCGATGCTCTCGGTCTGCGTGCCCGTCTTCTCCATGCAGCCCTGCCAGGCGCAGACGCCGTCGGTGCGGCTGAAGATCGCCGTGGTCGGCACCGGCGGCGGAACGGCGAGATCGCCGCCGAACTGCGGATCGACCTCGTCGGATTTCCGCCCGCTCGCCCATTCATAGACGCGCCAGGCATTGGTCGAATGCGGATCGCCGGCAAAGGGGCTGCCGAGCGTGATCACTTGGCGCACGCGGTCGGGCATCATTTTGGCGAGCTGGCGCGCATAGAGACCGCCGAGGCTCCAGCCGACCAGGCTGATCTTGCGGCCATGCCTGTCGCTGAGCTCCTGAACCAGATCCACCATCGCGTGCTGCACGCCCTCGCGCAGGCCGTAATTGCGGCCTTGGCGCCAGCCGCTCACCGCATAGCCCTTGCCGGACAGAAAGGAGCGCAGTGCACGCGTGGACCCGTCGGAGGCCACGAGGCCCGGCAGAACCAGCACCGGATGCCCATCGCCCCGCGGCGCAAGGCTGAGCAGCGGCAGCGCGCCGAGGAATGCGCCAAACTCGTGGATCGCTCGCCCTTCCAGGAACATCAGGGTGCGAGACGGCGGGCTCAGCGTCTGGGCAGTAGCGGTCATCAATGGATCCCTCGGAAGAAATGCTGAAAAGAAGGCCGGCAAACAGGTATGAATTCCAACACGCCAGCTTTTCGAACGTTCCGCAGCGCACCATGAATCAGCTAGAACGCCGGTTCCCTACATTCAAGCGGGTGAAACCCGAGGCCACAATAGGCCGGCGCGTGAATGCCAGCGTCCGTGACGCAAAAGTCACAACAATCGAAGCAGGAATTCTACGGAGTAAAGCGCCAGGCCCGCCAGCCCACCGATCAGCGAGCCGTTAAAGCGGATGTATTGCAGGTCGCGGCCAATGTTGATTTCGATCAGCGAAATCAGCTGCGCCATATCCCACGATTTCACCTGGTCGGAGATGAAGGTCGAAACGCCGCTCTTCTGGTCCGCGACGAAACTGCGCAGCACCGCGACCAGACCCTTGTTGATCTCGCCGCGCAGCTCGCCATCGCCGGCAAGCGCTTCGCCCGCCGCGACACACATACCGGCGAGATGATGCTGCAGGACCTGCGTCTCGCCGCTTGCACTACGCTCGATGAAGGACCGCGTGTTGGCCCACACGGTGCGGGCGAGATCGGCGAGCTCGGGACGCGCGAGCAGATCGCGCTTCAAACCGTCGATGCGGTCGATATAGGCCTGGTCGGTGCCGAGCCGGTCGACGAAGCTCAGCACCATGCGATCGAACTCGCCGCGGAACGGATGTTTGGGATCGCTACGCACCTCATTGAAGAAAGCGGTGGCGGAGGCCACGATCTTGTTCACCAGAAACTTGTCGGCGCGATAGAGCCTGAGCAGGGTCGGCAATTCCGCCCGCACCTTCTCACGGATCATCGCCATCGTCTCGGTCTGGTTCAGCGTCTCGTGCATCACGCGCAGGAGATCGTCGAACAGGATCTGGTGCCGCCCTTCCGCGACGAAACCGCGCAACGTGCCGGCCGCGAGCGGCGCCAGGTCGATCGCCTGGAGCTGCGAGGACATGCGGCGGATGATGAAGGTCATCAGGCCCGAGGTTTCCGTCGCAGAGACGGCCTCCGGCAGCAGGCGCAGCGCAAAGCGCGCAAGGTCGTCACTACGCTTGCGATCACGCAGCCAGTCGGCGACGAAGGAGCCGAAATCGATCTCGTTCAGCTTGGCCTCGACCGGAGCAGCCTCGAGGAAATGCACCTGAATGAACTCGCCGAGCTTGTCGGCGATACGGGCCTGGTTGCTCTGGATGATCGCGGTGTGCGGAATCGGCAGGCCGAGTGGACGCTTGAACAGCGCGACCACCGCATACCAGTCGGCGAGCCCGCCGATGGTCGCGGCTTCCGCGAAGGCCGCGATGAATCCGAACACGGGATGCACAGGCAGCAGCCATTTCGCAAAGACGAACAGGACAAGCGTCGAGGCCAGCACCAGCGTCGCCAGCGCTTTCACGCGGCGTAATTCGGCCGCGCGTTCTGCGTCGCCGGGGGAGTCGAAAGAGAAGGTGCCTGATGGAGTCATCACAGCATCACACTATCCGTCATTGCGAACGAAGCGAAGCAATCCAGAGCAAGGAGGCAGATTGGATTGCTTCGCTTCGCTCGCAATGACACCTACGGCGGAATAACAAAAGGCCCGCCGAAGCGGGCCTTAAATTCAGTTTTTACTCAGGGGCCGTATCAGGCGGTCTTGTTGTAGACCTTGGCAAAATTGTCCTGAGCGGACTTCGCACCGTTGGCGGCGAGCTTGCCGAAATAGTCGGTGGTCGCCTTGGCGCGCGAGACGAACGCTTCGCCGCGGGCGCGGAGCAGGCCGGACTGGATCTCGACAGCTTCGCTGAACGACTTGGCGGACGCGAGCTTGTCGATGCCCGCGAAGAATGCCTCGGCGTCCTCGTAGATCGCCTGCTGGATGTTGCGGCTGATCTTGCCGGCTTCGGTGACGGACTCGGTCACCGCGTTCTCGACGGCGGCGGTCACGCGCTCGGAGCCAGCGAACACTTCGGCAGCACGGTCCTTGGCGGTATTGGCGGACTTCTTGACGAACTCGCGGGCGGCCTCGGGAACTTCCAGGTTCTGGATGTTCTTGAACGCGTCCTTGAAGCCTTCGAAAGCGGTGTTGGTTTCGGTGGTCATTGGGGTCTCTCCATCCTCATTGGTTGAGCTATGGGCTCACCCCGTCCGGTTTTGGCCCGGGGCACGGCTTATATGGCATAGTTAATTGTGCGATGCAATATCGATGTTGCAGTGCGATATCACGAAACCGTGAATAGCCTTAATGGGAGGCAATCTGGCGCCTCCCTGACCATCCGGGTTCCCGACCACCCGTCCACCGGTTCTCAATGCTGGACGGCGCCGGGCAGCCCATAGGCCTCCATCTGGGCCTGGACCTGCGCGATGTTGTGCCCGAGCACAACGATATCGTGGGTCTTGCCGTCAACGTCGCGGACATGATCGCGCAACAGTGCCTCGGCCTTGAAGCCGAGGCTCTCAAACAGCGTGATCGCGGCCTGCTGATCGACCGTCATCTGGACCGAGAGCTTTTCGAGGCCGGCGCCGAGCGCGAGTGCGAAGGTCTCCTGCGACAGCGTCCGACCCACCCCCTTTCCGCGCACATCGAGCGAAACCACCATCCGGATCTCGCCGACATGGGGCGACCAGGAGTGCGGATCGCGCACCAGCGTGCCGCAGCCGACGACCGTGCCGCCCCTAACCGCGAGCAGGCTCGTGATCGCGCCGCGCTCGATCTCCTTGACCCAGGCGGAGAGCACCTTCGGCTCACTGATGTTGCGCGGCAGGAACAACAGGTCGTGGGTCGGCAGGCCCTTGCCGAAGGCGAGCACCGCGGCTTCGTCCGCCGGGGACATCAGGCGGATCTCGATATCGCCCGCGTCCGTCTTCACATGACGCGGATAGGAACGCTGCTCACTCATGTCGATCTCTTCCCCAGCCAGGAATCCAGTTTCGGCCATAGCCGCTTCACCGCATTGGCGCCGGCGACGAGCGAGACGTGACCGCCCTTCAGCATCACCTCCTCCTTGTCCTCCGATCCGATCTTGGCGATCAGGTGCTTTGCAGCCTCATACGGCACGATGTGGTCATGCTCCGCCACCGCATGCAGGAACGGCACCTTGATGTCCTCGAGCTTCGCAGCACGGCCGCCGACCGACATGGCATCGTTGAACAGCTTGTTGTCCCACATCAGGTCCTTGGTGATGGTGCGGAAATATTCGCCGGCCAGCGGCAGCGTGTCGGTCGCCCAGCGGTCGAACATCCGGTAGGATTTGACGAACTCGTCATTCCAGATGTTTTCCCAGAGCTGGATCTGGCTGACGGTGCGCGAGGCCGGGCGCAGCATCTCGAACGACGACAGGATCATCTCGGGCGGCACGTTGCCGACGCTGTCGACGAGGCGATCGACATCGAAATAGCGACGGTCGGAGAAGTTCGAAAACAATTTCATCTCGCGAAAGTCGATCGGCGTGGTGAAGCAGATCAAATTCTTCATCGGCCCGTCCCTGTGGATCGAGCCGTAGAGCAGCGACAGCACGCCGCCGAAGCAATAGCCGATGACGGAGACGTCCTGTTCGCCGGAATCCTGCTGCACGCGTCGGATGCAGTCCGGGATGAAGTCGAGGACATAGTCCTCCATGCGGAGGCTCTTCTCCTCCGGTCGTGGCGCGCTCCAGTCGAGCATGTAGACGTCGTAACCGCGCTTCAACAGGAACTCGATGAAACTCTGGCCGGGCACGAGGTCGAGAATGTAACCGCGGTTGGTGGTCGCCATCACGATCAAGATCGGAATTCGATAGATCTCGTCGGACATCGGACGATAGTGGTAGAGGCTCATCGTGCCGCGCGAATGCAGCACGTCCTTCGGGGTCGAGCCGAGCGTGGGACCGGACGTCGAGAAATATTCGACGCCCTTGATGCTGCGCTGGATGGCGCGCTGCACCTCGGACTGGATGCGCTCCGGGATCCCTGCGAAGTCTAATCCGGCGGGTGCATTCATGTCTGCTCTCCGCCTTCAGATGGCGGGCGCTTGGTGCGCGGCGGACGCATTGCGGTGTCTGAGCCCTGAGAGATGCCGGAACCTGCCGCCATCTGGCTCAGCATCGACTTGATCTCACCGATCTGTCCTTCGATGGACTGCAGCCGTTCCGCAAGGCCGGTGACCTGGTCCCGGCTCGGCAGATTCATGGGGACCAGATATTTCTCCATGAGGTCGCCGAGCTGCTTCTGAGCACCTGCAGCAACGCCGCCGGCCCGGTTCACGGCCTGCGAAAACTCAGGCGACGACATGGCCTGATTGGCGAAGGAGTTGAACCCCTTCTCCATCTCGCCAACCATCTTCTGCCACATGGCAATGGGGTCGTTGCTGTTGTCGGTCATCGGCGTCCTCCTGAACTCGAGAGCTTCGATGCCCTTCCTTTTTCGCCATACCACACCGTTGCGCGGTGCCGGTCAACCGGCAAGCGGCGGGTCCGGTGCCGCGGACGCGGCTTCATTGCGAGACGAAACCGTGCGATACAGCATTGATCAAAAGCCGAGGGAACGCGCCCGTGAACGCCTATCAGCCGCCGCAAACCGTCCACGCCAACGGCATCGACATCTGTTACGAGACTTTCGGCAACGACAGTGCCGAGCCGCTGCTGCTGATCATGGGGTTAGGCGCCCAGATGATCCACTGGGACGATGCGTTCTGCGAGCAGCTCGCCGCGCAGGGCTTTCGCGTCGTTCGGTTCGACAATCGCGACATCGGAAAGTCGAGCCATCTCACCGGCGGCAAGCGTCTGACGCCGCTCGAGTTGTTGAAGCTTCGGTTTCTCAGGATTCCCGTGGCCGCAACCTACAAGCTGATCGACATGGCGAAAGACACGGTCGGGCTGATGGACGCACTCGGCATCAAGTCGGCGCATCTGGTCGGGGCGTCCATGGGCGGCATGATTGCGCAGGAAGTGACGTTGTCGTTTCCCGAGCGCGTGCGCTCACTCACCTCGATCATGTCGACGACCGGCAATCCGCGCGTGCCGCCGCCGACACGTGAGGCCGCCGCGATGCTGATGGCGGCGCCGCCACGCAGCAAGGAGGAGTTCATCGTCCGCTACGGCCAGACCTGGAACGTGTTGCGGGCCGGGTCCTTTCCGGAGGAAGAGGCGCTCGATCCCGGCCGTGCCGAGCGCGTGTTCGCGCGCGGGCTCAATCCGGCCGGCGTCGGCCGGCAGCTCCGGGCGGTGCTCGCCTCCGGCAGCCGCAAGGAGCGACTGTACGGCGTCAAGACGCCGGCGCTGGTCATCCATGGCACCGTCGATCCGCTGGTCCGCCCCGAGGGCGGCAGGGACACGGCAGAGTCAATTCCTGGCGCAAAGCTGCTGATGATCGAAGGCATGGGCCACGCGCTGCCGATGCGGTTTTGGCCGGAGATCATCGGCGCCATCGCCCAGCACGCACATGGCGCAGCGGCGCGCGCGGCGTAAACCGACGCAGAAGGTCTCCTCACGGTGACCATGTGAGCTGCCGGTTACTCTCTTAACGCAAGCCGGCACGAAAGCTATACAGCCTTTCCTCAATCGCCAAGAACCTCAATCCGCAAGAAAGAGGCTGCGGCCTCTCGGAGTTCACATGCATCTCATCGTCCGGTCAGCCGCAATCATCGCCGCTTCAGTCGTCACGCTGTCCCTCGCGAGCGGCGCCGCGATGGCGGGTAGCGCGCAAGAAGAAGCCAATCGCAAGACTGTGCTTGCGTTCTATGAGAAGGGGCTCAACCAAAAGGACGCCGATGCAGCCCTCGCCCATGTCGGCGACCGCTACGTCCAGCACAATCCAAACGCGGCCGATGGTCCGGACGGTTTCCGAAAATTCATCGGCTTCCTGCGCGAGAAATTCCCGAACTCGCACAGCGAGATCAAGCGCAGCTTCGTGGATGGCGACTACGTCATCCTGCACGTTCACGCGATTCGCGAGCCCGGCAGCAGGGGCAAGGCGATCGTCGACATCTTCAAGCTGGAGAACGGCAAGGTGGTCGAACACTGGGACGTCGTGCAATCGATCCCGGAAAATCCGGCGAACAACAACACGATGTTCTGACGGATTGAACCGGTTGCTGCGCAGACGGCCTAACTCTTCCTGGCCAACCAGATCACGTGACGCGCGCCACCGCCTCTTCCGGTGGCGCGAATGTTGACTTCGTTGACGGCGAAGCCGGCACTCCCGAGCCGCTTGGTGAAGGCCGGGTTGGGTCCCGAGGACCAGACCGCGAGCACACCTCCCGGCCGCAGCGCCGTCTTCGCCGCCTTCAACCCGCTCGCATTGTAGAGCGCATCGTTGCCCTTCCGGGTCAGCCCTTCCGGCCCGTTGTCGACATCCAGGAGAATGGCGTCGAAGGCCGACCGATGTGCCCGGATGGTTTCGCCGACGTCGGTTTCCCGGATTCTCACCCTGACGTCATCGAGACTGTCACCGAACACCTGCGCCATCGGGCCTCGCGCCCAGGCGACGACCGCCGGCACGAGCTCGCAAACCACGATCTTGGCCTTGCCTCCCAGCACGGTAAGCGCCGCACGCAGCGTAAAACCCATGCCAAGGCCGCCGATGAGGACGACAGGTTTTGCCACCGTCTCGATCTGCTTCGCCGCGAGTGTGGCGAGCGCGGCCTCCGAGCCTGACAGGCGGTTGTTCATCAGCTCGTTGGTGCCGAGCTTGATGGAAAACTCCTTGCCTCGCCGCATCAGGCGAAGCTCTTCATCGGAGCCGGGGATTTTGGCGGTATCGATCTTTTCCCAGGGAATCATGCGAGAGCTTTAGCACGATCGGCCGCCGGATTATCCACCTGCCCACACGTCCAGCACATACCGGTTCTTCGTGCCCATCTCCTCGATCCAGCGGGCAGCCGTGGCGGCATCGCTGCCGCACTTCTCGCGATGGATCGCGACCAGTGCCGCCTTCACGTCGGGCTCCATCTTGCTGCCGTCGCCACAGACATAGACGATCGCGCCCTGCTCGATCAGCGGCCAGACCTTGTCTTTCTGCGCGGCGAGGACGTGCTGCACATAGGTCTTCGGGCCTTCCGCTCGCGAGAACGCCGTGAACAGCTCGGTGATGCCGCTTGCCGCCAGCGCCTTCAGCTCGTCCGTGTAGAGAAAATCCTGATCGGGATGCCGGCAACCGAAAAACAGCATCGCCGGACCGAGCACGGCGCCCTTGGCCTTGCGCGCAGCACGCTCCTGGAGGAAGCCGCGGAACGGCGCCAGTCCCGTGCCCGGGCCGATCATGACGATCGGCACGGATGGATCGTCCGGGAGCTGGAAGCCGGCCTTGGTCTCACGCACGGTGGCATGGATCACGTCGCCTGCGCGTCGATTGGCGAGATAGTTCGAGCAGATACCCTTGTAGGTGCCGCGGCCCGAGGCGGCCGGCCCTTCAACCACGCCGACCGTGACGCTGCAACGAACCGGGTCCACCGACGGTGAAGACGAGATCGAATAATAACGTGGCGCCAGCAGCGAGAGCATTTCCAGATAGACGTGGAACGGCAGTTCGCAGGCCGGATGTTCGAGCAGCAGATCGAACACCGATTTCCGCCGGGCCAGAATCTCGCCGCGATAGCGCTCGAGCGGCTCGGGCTCCTCGCCGACGAAGGCCAGCAGTTTTGGTTTCGTGACCGGACAACGCGTGTGCTCGGCCATGATCTGGATCTGCTTCCGTGTCGCCACTTGCTGGAGCTCGACGAACTCGCTGAGCAGGCGGCCGACCGACACGGCATCGCCGACCGGCAATTGCGCGCGGCGGCCTTCGGCAACCTGAAGCCTGATCTGGTCGGCCGGCAGGAAGCCAAAGCGACGGGCGACCGAATCCACCAGCGTCGGATCGTTGCGCGGGACCACGCTCAGATGATCGCCTACGCGGTAATTGATGTTGGACGGCAACTGCACCTCGATGTGGCGCGTCGAACGCTCTGACGGATTGGAACCGGCCTTGTTCTGAAGCTCGTCATTGACCAGCACCTTCATTGCCACCGCGCCGCCCTGGGCGACGATGGTGTTGACGGCGGTCACCGCGACCGGCTCGATCGCGTAGAGCGGATCATCCTCCGCGGTACGGGTGAAATTCCAGTCGATGCCGAATTCCTTGGTCGCGACCTGGGCGGCCGCCGGGAACCATTTCTGGAACTGGCCGTCGAGATCGCTGCGCGCATCGCCTTCGCCGCGCGGATAGACCGCGCGCGCGCCATGCTTCGACAACTGCTCATCGATGAAGCGCGGCACCGACTGGTAGGTCGCGGCCCAGTCGCTGTTGCCGCAGCCGAACACGGCGTAACGCACATTGGCAAACGCATCCTTCGGCAGCTCGTCACCGAGCCATTTGACGAATTGCGTCGCATTGTCCGGCGGCGCGCCGTTATAGGAAGCGCAGATGATCAGCACGCCACCCTCCCGTGGCAGCTTGCCGACGTAATCGTCGAGCGGCCCCAGATGCACGGCAAAGCCGTTGATCTCGGCAAGATCGGCCATCCGCGTCGCCAGCTCCTCGGCGGTGCCGAGATTGGAGCCGTAGAGCACCAGCATCGGCGTGTTGTGGCCGGGACGCACGGTGGGCTGACGCGGGGCCTTCGCCGCCGACGACACCGCCACAGGTCCGCCATAGGCACCGCGCTCGCGATCGGCGCGCGGACGGACCTTGATCTTGAAGCCTTCCGGCTTCATCGTCAGCGTTTCCTTCAGATGCATCTGGTAGCGCTGGTGGTCGATCAGCTTGAATCGCTGGAGGATCATGCCGAGCGCGAGCGCGGCCTCGTGCATGGCGAAGCCGCGGCCGATGCAGGCGCGCTGGCCGTTGCCGAAGGGCTTCCAGGCATTGATCGGCCGTTTGGCTTCCGCCTCCCGGCTGAAATTCTCGGGATCGAACGCGTCCGGATTCGGACCCCAGACCGAGGGATCACGATGCAGCGCGGTCACCAGGATGGTGGTGAACGTACCCTTCCTGAGCTTGTACTTGCCGCCGCCGATGGTCTCGTCGTTCAGCGGCGAGATGCCATAGGCCGGCGCTGGCGGCCATAGCCGCAGCGCCTCCTTCAGGATCTGCGTGATGTAGGTGAGCTGCGTCACCTGCTGATAGGTCGGCCGTACATTGACGTCGGGACCGAAGACGCGGTCGACCTCGTCATAGGCCTTCTTGAGAATCTCGGGATGCTTGAGCAGCGCATAGAGCGTGCAGGACAACAGACCGCTGGTGGTCTCGTGGCCTGCGATCAGGAACGTGTTGATCTGATAGCGGATGTTGACGTCGTCGAGCTGTTCGCCGGTCGAGCGATCGACGCCCGTCATCATCGCCGCAAGCATATCCTTCTTGTCGTCGGTCGTATCGCCTCCCTTGCGGCGCTCCGCAATGATCTCGTCGACCATCTTGTTCATGAAGTCGACGTCTTCGGCCATCGTCTTGCGCCGCTTCTGCATCCAGAGCTGCTCGAACGGCAGGCCGCGCGTCATCATGATGGTTTCGAGCGAACGCACCAGCGACTCGACGAAAGGATGGTAATCACGCCGGTAGAACGAATTGAAGCGGTAGTCGAAGCCGCACAGGCCGATCGTATCCAGCGTCAACGCCGTCATGTCGTGGACGACGTCGATCTCGTCGTCAGCGTTGAGCCGCTCCCATTTGCCGACGAGCTGCTCGGCGATGTCGACCATGCTCGGGTGATAGGACTGCATGGCGCGGTTGCCGAAGGGCTGGAGCAGGATGTTGTGCGCCTTGCTCCAGTTTGGCTCCCTGGTGTCGGCCGTGAACAGGCCGTCGCCGCCGACTGCGCGCACCCGCCGTAATGCACCGCGCACCGTCTTGTCGAAACGCTTCTCGTCCGAGAGCTCGTCGACGAGATCGTGGCCGGAGACGACCACGATCGGCGAGCCCATCATGTCGAGCCAGAAGATCGGCCCCAGCTCCTTGGCAAGCCGGGTCAGATGCTGCACCGGCGCGGCCGAATCCAGTGACAGCATGTTGCCGACCACCGGCTTGGTCGGCGGCTGCGGGATCGGGTCCAGACGATTCTTGGATGACATCGAAATATAGTCCCCCTGCTTCAATTGGGACATGATGGCTTCCTCCAATTTTCCGCATTGCGAGCGAAGCGAAGCAATCCAGGCTTGCGAGCGAAGCGAAGCAATCCAGAAATATGTCGGCGGAGGCAGACTGGATTGCTTCGTCGCTTCGCTCCTCGCAATGACGAGTTCGCAATGATCAGCTAGCCGAACCGCCTTCTACGCCATTCGATCAGCTTGGCGCTGACCTCCTCCGGCTTCTCTTGTTGCGTCCAATGGCCGCTGTCCTTGACAAGATGTTTCTCCAGATCAGATATCAGCGCCTCCATGCCGTCGGCCGCCGACGGCGGCAGCACGGCATCGTTCTCGGCCATGATCATCAATGACGGCACGTGCACCTGATGGTCCAGGCCTTTCGCGCGCTCCCAATTGCGAGTGAAGTTGCGATACCAGTTGATGCCGCCGGTGAAGCCGGTTTTCGTGAACGTATCGACGAACACCTTCTTCTCGTCGGCCGACAGGATCGGAATCCGGGGATCGTGCTTTGCATCGTAGGCCGCGATCATCTGCGGGAACGCCAGATTGGTCTTTGACGAGGCGCCGACACCCGCGATCGGCGGCTCCTCCGGTTTCGCCGCCGGCCGCGCCAGCGGCTTGCGCATGAACGCGTCGAACGTCTGCTCGACGCGGCTGCCGAATATCCTGTCCGGCTCACGCGCGGGATCCTGAAACTGGACGATGTACATCTGATCGCCGAAGCGCTGGCGGAACAGCGCGATCGGATCGATCGGCGCGCGGTCCCAATGCGGCGTGTTGACGCCGACCACACCGGCGACGCGCGCAGGATGCCGCAGCGGCATCTGCCAGACGACGAATCCGCCCCAGTCGTGGCCGACGAAGATTGCCTTGTCGATCCCGAGATGATCGAGCAGCCCGACGAGATCGCCGGTCAA
>NZ_JADPIT010000032.1:343195-355737 GCF_023073035.1 Bradyrhizobium sp. 62 | reverse complement strand
GGCCGGTCGGTCGCGCCGTAGCCGCGCTGATCCGGCGCGATCACGCGGATACCGGCCTCGCTGAGCGCCTTGATTTGGTGGCGCCAGGAAAATGCGAGTTCGGGCCAGCCATGGCACAGCACCATCGGCGGCTTGTCTGTGACCGGGCCCGCCTCATAGTAGCCCATGCGGATTCCGTTCGTCTGCACGAACTTGAGCGGCGGCATTTCAATCATCGGAACATTCCTACTCAGCGGCGCCCTTGATGTCCGCAGCGGGCAAAGCATAGGACGCCTCCAGCGCGGCGAATTCTTCCGGCAGCATGTCGCACATCACCTGCACGTGCGGAATGATGTTGGCGCCGACGATGAAGCCGAAATCGAGTTGGTCGCGATAGCTCTGCACTGTGATGTTGAGCGCCTGTCCGTGTGTCGAGATCGACACCGGGAAGATGTGCAACAGCTCCGCGCCCGCGGCGTACAGCGTCTGCCGCGGCCCCGGCACGTTGGACACCGTGATGTTCGCAGCCGGCGGCAGCACATTCGACAAATCGGAGCGGCTGTAGAGCAGCGCCATGATCTGCACGACGATCGGCGCGCCCAGCATCGAGATATTGGAGATCTGCGGCATCAGCGCCCGCAGCGGATGCGACATCTCCTTGGACTTGGTCGATTGCGCGATAATGGCTTCCAGGCGCGCCTTGGGATCGTCGATGTTGGTCGCGATCGAGCAGATCATGCCGAACACCTGGTTGTTGGCCTCGGTATTGCCTTCCTCGCGCAGCGAGATCGGCACGGCAGCGGTCAGGGACTTCGCCGGCAGCGTTCCGTGTTGCTGGAGGTAGCGCCGGACCACGCCGGAGGCGAGCGCCAGCACGACGTCGTTGAGCTTGCCGCCGGCCTGCTTGGCCAGCGCCTTGGATCGCGACAGCGAAATCGAGACGCCGGCGAAGCTGCGCTCGGACGAGATCGATTTGTTGAGCATGGTCGGCGGCGACACCATGCTGGCAAGGCTCTCGCGCGATTTTGGATCAGATATCTTGCCGAGCACGTCCGAGACGCTCTTGACCATGGTCGGGATGTTACCGGCAAAGCGCACCGCGCTCTCGATCTGGTACATCGCATTGTCGAACAGGATCGAGCCGATGTCGCTCTTGCCGGTGCGCGGCAGTTGCAGGTTCTTCGCGGCGGCCGATACATCGAGCGGCTGGGTGAAGAGCTGCTGGTAGGAATCGACCAGGTTCGCTGCGATGTCGCGCGGCTCCTGCCCGGGCTTCGCTCCCGCGGTCGGCGGATCGACCTTCCGCGGGATCGGCGAGATATCGTAGATCATGTTGGTCAGCGCCGCACCGGCGCCGCCGTCGATGGCGGCATGATGCATCTTCGAATAAAGCCCGACCTCATTGTCCTTCATGCCCTCGAACACGTAGAACTCCCAGAGCGGGCGGGCGCGGTTCAGGAGCTTGGCGTGCATCCAGCCCACGATGCGTTCGAGCGTGGCGCGGTCGCGCGGCTGCGGCAGGCTGGCGCGGAAGATGTGACGGTCGATGTCGAACTGGTCGTCCTCCACCCAGGAGGGATGATCGATGTCGAGCGGCGCCTTCTCCAGCCGCGCTTTGAGGATCGGTGCGATGTGCAGGCGCGAGACGATCATTGCCTTGAAATCTTCGAAGAAGTCGCCCTTGTAGTCGTCCGGCAGGCGAAAGATCGCCATGCTCCCGACATGCATCGGCATCTCCGGCGTTTCCAGATAGAGAAACGACGCGTCCAGCGACGACAGCTTCTTACCGTCAGCCATAGTTCCCTCCCGAGTATTTGACGGGCACCTTAGGCGGCGCTTCTCGTCAGGCCGATACTGCCTGTTCCGGCGGGGCATATGCAATGGCAAACGGCCCTGCCCTGTCAAATGGCCAGAACTCCCCCTCCGGTTGCGCAAGGCGGTCCGCCACGGCCCATAGCGCTGCGGGATTCACCCCAAGCCCGATATGGCTCGCCAGGTGCACCTCGATGTTCTCGGCGCGGTCGGAGGGACGCAGCAGGCAGGTTCGCCAGTTCACGATGCCGTCGGCGCGCGAATAGATCGACGTCGTCGGCACCGGAAGATCGCCGGCGATCGCCTCACGCAGCTCGGCGAAATCCTCGACACGCTCGCCGGACATCATCTCGTAGAGCCGCGTCGCATTGGTCGCTCTTATGTCATTGGCAAAAGGGCTGCCGAGCGTGATGACATTGCGGACCAAGTCGGGCGCCTGCAGCGCGAGATCGCGTGCATAGACACCGCCGAGGCTCCAGCCGACCAGGCTGACCTTGCGTCCGCTCGCAGCATGGATTTCGGCGAGACGGGCGCGCAATGAATCCCGCATCCGTCCCAACCCGCCGAAATTGCGGCCCATCCGCCAAGCATGTGCCTCATAGCCGAGCTCGCTGAGATAGCGCCGCATCGGCGCCATCGAGAGGTCGCTGGCGAGGAAGCCAGGCAGCGCCAGCACCGGATGGCCATCGCCTTTGGGCGCCCGCATCAGGATCGGCGACAGCAGCAGGCTGGCGTTGAGTTCGAGCAACCCTCGGGCTTCGGCGAGCAGCAAAGCAAGGCCGGGCGGACGAAGCCGGCCTGGGGTCTGCGGCCCGTCCGGACCGGACGGCATTATTTCTTCTTGTCGCCGCTGCGCGTGCCGCCGAGGCCGGCCATGGTGACGAACATGTCCTGAAACCGCTCGGCAAGCTTGGGATCGAAGGTGAACCAGCTCTGGATCAGCGACTCCGGCGAGACCTTGTCGATGTTGCTCAAGACTTGCTGCTGCAGCTTGTCCATCACCGCCGTCTGCATCGGTGCCAGATCGGGCAATCCGATGAACTGACGGGCTTCGAGGGGGGTGCAGTCGATTTCGATATTAACCTTCATGTCCCCTCCAGATGAGATTCGAGCGCCCGGCCGCAGTATCGCCGCGAGACGGTGTGCAACGCAAGCGACCTGAGGCCGGTCGCGGCGCTCCGGCTTCCGCGATCGGCGGATATGGTCAATCAAAAACGCTGGCGTCCTCGCCCATCGGCCCGTCAATGTCGGTCAGCATTGCTGCACAGCGGTGCAACTTGGCGCGTTCCTTGCTGGAATGGCGCTTGCACGGGTCGAGAACTCTGGGCAACATGGTTCGATCAGCCCCGCCGAACAATCAAAAATGACGGTGCGGGCGAGTGGAGAGGTCAAGAATGTCAGTCGGACGAAGTCTGTTTGCGGCGACGCTCGCCAGTATGCTTGCGTTGGCGGTCTCGCCGGCGTGGAGCCAGACGCTGCGCTATGCCAACCAGGGTGAGCTCAAGTCGCTCGACCCGTACACGCTGAACGAGTCGACCACCAGTGCGCATCTCGGTCATGTCTATGAGGGCCTGGTTGCCCGCGGCAAGGACCTGAAGATCGTCCCGGCACTCGCCGAAAGCTGGGAGACGCCGGAGCCGACACGCTGGCGCTTTCACCTGCGCAAGGACGTCAAATTCCACAACGGCGACCCGTTCACTGCGGACGACGTGGTGTTCTCGGCCGAACGCGTGCGGGCGAAAGGTTCGAATTTCCAGAGCCGCGTTCCCGCCGATGCCAAGGTGGTCAAGATCGACGATTACACCGTCGATTTCATCCTGACCTCGCCCAATCCCATTCTGACGGCGCTGTGGGCGACCTGGTACATCATGGACAAGAAATGGGCAGAGGCGAACGATGCGGTGGCACCGACGCCCGCCGCCGCGACGACCCCGAGCTACGCCTCGCTCCATGAGAACGGCACCGGCGCCTTCACGATCGACAGCCATCAGCCGGGCGTGAAGACCGTCTTCAAGGCCAATCCGAACTGGTGGCGCAAGCCGGAACATAATCTGAAGGAGATCATCTTCACGCCGATCGCCAACCCCGCCACGCGTGTTGCGGCGCTGTTGTCCGGCGAGGTCGACGTGATCGAGCCGGTTCCGGTCCAGGACATCGAGCGCGTGAAAGCGAGTCCGAACGCCACCGTGCTGACGGGACCTGAACTCCGCACCATCTTTGTCGGCATGGATCAGGCGCGTGACGAGCTCTTGTACTCCAACGTCAAGGGCAAGAACCCATTCAAGGACGTTCGCGTCCGCGAAGCCGTCTACCGGGCAATCGACATCGACCTGATCAAGAATCGCGTCATGCGCGGACTGTCTACGCCGTCCGCATTGATGGTCGCACCAGAGATCTTTGCCTCGAAGGATTTCACCCGGCCGAAGCTCGATCCCGACGCCGCCAAGAAGCTCCTGGCTGACGCCGGCTATCCCGAGGGTTTCGAAGTCACGATGGACTGCCCCAACGATCGCTACGTCAATGACGCCGCGATATGTCAGGCGGTCGTCGGCATGCTCGCCCGCATCGGCCTCAAAGTGGAGCTGCTGGCGCAACCCAAGGCCCTGTATTTCGCCAAGGTGCTGAAGCCCGGCGGCTACAAGACTTCGCTGTTCATGCTGGGCTGGACCCCGGATACCCTCGACTCCCATAACGTGCTGCACGACATCATGGGCTGCCGGGACGATCCCAAGGATCCGAACCGCGGCGAAGCCAATCTCGCCGGCTATTGCAACAAGCAGTTCGATGAACTCGCCGACAAGGTTCTCGTGGAACCCGATACGGGCAAGCGCGATCTCCTGATCAAGCAGGCCTTCGAGGTCTCGATGAAGGACTGGGCCTACGTCCCGCTGCACCAGCAGGCGCTCGCCTGGGGCGTCTCGAAGAAGGTGAAGTTGACCCAGCGTGCGGACAACATGGTCATGCTCTACTGGGCGACCAAGCAGGACGAGTAGGCGTCGACAAGTTGTGAAGTCCCGGAAGCCCTGGCTTCCGGGACTTGCTGTTTCGGGCTAACGCAATGATGCGTGCCACTGAAGATATGTGAAAGGAACAGATGCTCGCTTTCACACTGCGCCGGGCCATTCAGGCCATTGGTGTCATGATCGCCGTCGGGATCATCTCCTTCTCGATGTTTCGTTTCGCCGGCGATCCCGTGAACCAGATGGTTGGGATGGACACGTCCGGCGCCGAACGCGCCGCTATCCGCAAATCGCTCGGCCTCGATGATCCCGTGATCGTGCAGTTCGGCCGCTATATCGGCAACGCTGCGCAGTTCAAGTTCGGCGTCTCCTACCAGTTCCGCCTGCCTGTCTCCAATCTTCTGATGGAGCGGATGCCCGCGACCCTGGAGCTCGCGATCTGCGCCACCATCTTCGCGATGCTCTGTGGCATCCTGATGGGCGTCTATTCGGCGCTTCGCCGCGACAGCTGGCTCACACACGCGTTCCAGGCTATCTCGCTGATCGGCATCTCGCTGCCGACCTTCCTGATCGGCATTCTCATGATCTACCTGTTCTCGGTGACGCTGGGTTGGCTGCCCTCGTTCGGGCGCGGCGACGTCGTGCATATCGGCTGGTGGACGACGGGTCTGCTGACGCTGTCAGGACTGAAGGCGCTGATCATGCCCTCGATCACGCTGGGTTTGTTCCAGATGACGCTGATCATGCGGCTGGTCCGCACCGAGATGCTCGAAGTCATGCGCACCGACTACATCCGCTTCGCCCGTGCCCGCGGCCTCACCACCCGCGCCATCCATTACGGTCATGCGCTGCGCAACACGATGATCCCGGTCATCACGGTGGCCGGCCTGCAATTTGGCTCGGTAATTGCATTTGCGATCATCACCGAGACCGTGTTCCAGTGGCCCGGCATGGGGTTGCTCTTCGTGCAGGCCGTGCAGAATGTCGATATCCCGATCATGGCGGCCTATCTGATGATGGTGTCCCTGATCTTCGTCACCATCAATCTCGTGGTTGATATCCTCTACACCATCGTCGATCCGCGGCTGCGCTCGACGATCAGCCGGGCACATTGAATGAGCGAAGCCGTCGTCCCGCACAAGGTCGAAGAACGCGGCCCGCGCGCCGACGCGCCGGGTTGGTTTAAACGCGCGCTCGACAGCGACCTGTTCTATTCATTTCGCCGCTCCAAAATCACCATGGTCGCAGCGGCGGTGACGCTGCTGTTCTTCCTGCTCGCGATCCTCGCCTCGGTGCTATCGGTCCAAAATCCCTTCGACCCGGCGCAGCTCCAGCTGATGAACTCGCGCATCTCGCCATTATGGACCTCAGACGGCCAGAGCCCGTTCCTGCTCGGCACCGACGAACAAGGCCGGGACGTATTGTCCGCGATTCTTTACGGCATGCGCATCTCGCTTCTCGTCGGCGTGCTCGGCGTCGTCTTCTCCGGCGCGATCGGCATCCTGCTCGGGCTGACGGCCGGTTATTTCGGCGGTGCCGTCGACGGGCTGATCATGCGCATCGCCGACGTGCAGCTTTCATTCCCGGCGATCCTGATCGCGCTGCTGATCAACGGCATCGCCAAATCGGTTTTCGGCAACAAGCTCGACGAGATGAGCATGCTGGCTGTCCTGGTCTTCGCGATCGGGTTGAGCTTCTGGGTGCAATATGCCCGCACCGTGCGCGGCTCCGTCATGGTCGAGAAGAACAAGGACTATGTCGCCGCCGCCCAGCTCATTGGCCTGCCCGCTCCGGTGATCATGTTGCGCCACGTGCTGCCGAACACGATGGGGCCGATTCTCGTCATCGCCACCATCAATCTCGCGCTCGCTATCATCACCGAAGCGACGCTATCGTTCCTCGGCTCGGGGATGCCCGAGACCATGCCATCGCTGGGCACGCTGATCCGCATCGGCAACAACTATCTGTTCGCGGGCGAATGGTGGATCGTCGCCTTCCCTGGAATCGCACTCGCGGCGCTGATCCTGTCGATCAATCTGCTCGGCGACTGGCTGCGCGATGCGCTTAACCCGAAACTCCGATGAGTATGCAGCGTTTATGACCGAGCCCGTTCTCTCCGTTCGTAATCTTCAGGTCGATTTCGCCTCCCGCCGGGGCACGCTGCGCGCGATCGATAATGTCTCCTTCGACATCGCCAAAGGTGAGGTGCTCGGCGTTGTCGGCGAATCCGGCGCCGGTAAATCGGTCACCGGACTCGCGGTCATTGGCCTGATCGATTCCCCGGGCCGCATCTCGGGCGGCGAGATCCGCCTCTCCGGCCTGCGCATCGACAATCTGCCGCCGGAAGAGATGCGCCGCGTGCGTGGAAAACGTATCGGCATGATCTTCCAGGACCCTCTCACCTCGCTCAATCCGCTGTACAAGATCGGCGACCAGCTCATCGAGACGATCAGAACGCATCTGAACCTGTCCGAGACCGCCGCCCGTCGCCGCGCCATCGACCTGCTCGCCGAAGTCGGGATCCCGGCTCCGGAAAAGCGCATCGACGGTTATCCGCATGAATTCTCCGGCGGCATGCGCCAGCGCGTGGTGATTGCGCTCGCGATCTGCGCCGAACCGGAGCTGATCATCGCCGACGAGCCGACCACCGCGCTCGACGTTTCCGTGCAAGCGCAAATCATCTCGCTCATCAAGCGTCTCGGCCGCGACCACGGCACTGCGGTGATGCTGGTGACCCACGACATGGGCGTGATCGCCGAGACCTCCGACCGGGTCGCGGTGATGTATGCCGGCCGCGTTGCCGAGATCGGTCCGGTGCAGGATGTCGTGCAGAAGGCGCTGCATCCTTACGCCAAGGGCTTGATGGGCGCGATCCCGACGCTCGCGGGCGACGACAAGCGCCTGGTGCAAATTCCCGGCTCGATGCCGCGATTGTCGGCGATTCCGCGCGGGTGCTCGTTCAATCCGCGCTGCGCGTTGGCGTTCGATCGCTGCCGTGTCGAGCGGCCGGAGCCGCTGCCACGGGGCGCGCAATCGGTCGCCTGCCATCTCTATGACAGCGTGCCGGCGGAGAGCGCGGCATGAGCACTCCCTTCGTCCAGGCCACGAATCTGCGCCGCGTCTTCGACGTCTCGAAACCCTGGCTCAACCGCATGCTTGAAGGCGGGCAGCTCGAATATCTCAAGGCCGTCGATGGCGTCACCTTCGACATCAGGAAGGGCGAGACCTTTGCACTGGTCGGCGAATCCGGCTCGGGCAAGACCACGGTGGCGCGGATGGTCGTCGGCTTGCTGCCGCCAAGCTCCGGCAACGTCTTGATCGACGGCATCTCGATGACCGATCCGCGGCAGGCCCAGGCGCGGCGGAAACTGCGCCGCCGCATCCAGATGATCTTTCAGGATCCCTATGCGAGCCTGAACCCACGCTTCCGGGTTGACGCCATCATCTCCGAGCCGATCCGCGCGTTCGACCTGATCGAGGGCGAGCGCGACATCCAGGCCCGGGTCGGCGAGTTGCTCAGCCTTGTCGGCCTGCATCCCGACGACAGGTTGAAATTTCCGCACGAATTCTCGGGCGGCCAGCGCCAGCGAATCGCGATTGCTCGCGCGCTCGCCTCCGACGCGGAGTTCATTGTCTGCGACGAGCCGACCTCCGCGCTCGACGTCTCCGTGCAGGCGCAGATCCTGAACCTGATGCGCGACCTCCAGGACAAGTTCGGCCTGACCTACATGTTCATCAGCCACAACCTCGCCGTGGTCCGCCACATGGCGACCCGCGTTGGCGTGATGTATCTCGGCCGCATCGTCGAGATCGCGGAAGGACGCGAGCTGTTCGCCCGTCCGCGCATGCCCTACACCAAGATGCTGCTCGGCGCCGTGCCCGATCTTGCCATGAGCGGCCGCCAGCGCATTCCCGTGAAGGGCGAGATCCCGAACCCGATCAATCCGCCGCCCGGGTGCGCCTTCAATCCGCGCTGCCCGCTGGCGTTCGATCTCTGCCGCAAGGAAGCACCAAGCCTGATCGACGGTGTCGCCTGCCACGCGGTCAACACCGCGCCGGTACCGGCGTGACGCGCGCGTGCCATGCAGCCTGCGCATTTGGCGGCGGCCTGGCCCTGTGATCAATTGCGCGCGCCGCAAATGAGGTAGTCCATGGCCAGCATCGTCAATCCCGATCCCTTCACGACACGCCCCGAGATCGAAGGCACCTTCGGGGTCGTCGCGACCACGCACTGGATCGCGACCGCTATCGGCATGGCCATCCTGGAAAAAGGCGGCAATGCCTTTGACGCCGGCGTCGCCACCGCTTTCACGCTCCAGGTGGTCGAGCCGCATCTGAACGGCCCCGGCGGCGACGTTCCGATCATCGTGCACGACGTGAAGCGCGGCCGCACCGAGGTGATCTGCGGTCAGGGTCCGGCACCGGCTCGCGCCACCATCGCGCATTACAAGAGCGAAGGCCTCGACATGGTGCCGGGCACCGGCCTGCTCGCAGCCTGCGTCCCCGGCACCTTCGAATCCTGGATGATGCTGCTTCGTGACTACGGCACGATGCGCGTGCGCGACGTGCTGGAGCCCGCGATCTCCTATGCGCGCGACGGTTATCCGCTGGTCGAGCGCGCCTGCGCCACGATCCAGACTGTCGAGCAATTATTCCGCAAGCATTGGCCGACGTCAGCCGCCGTCTATCTCCCGAACGGCGAAGTGCCAAAGCCCGGCACGCTCTTCGCCAACAAGACACTTGCGGCGACCTATGCGCGAATCCTGAGCGAAGCCGAAAGTGGCGGCGGCGGCCGCGATGCCGAGATCGAGCGCGCACGCAAGGCGTGGTCGCAGGGTTTCGTCGCGGAAGCCATCGACAGATTCTGCCGGACGCAGGAGGTGATGGACGTCAGCGGCTCGCCGCATCGCGGTGTGCTGTCGGCCGATGACATGGCGCGCTGGCAGCCGACCGTCGAGGCCCCGCTCACTTACGACTATGGCCGCTACACTGTCTGCAAGGCCGGGGTCTGGAGCCAAGGACCGGTGACGCTGCAGCAGCTCGCGCTGCTGAAGGGCTTTGCGCTCGATGGGCTGGACCCGACCGGGCCGGAATTCATCCATCTCCAGATCGAATGCGCCAAGCTCGCCTTCGCCGACCGCGAGAAATTCTACGGCGATCCCGAGTTCAGCGAGATTCCGATCGGAACGCTGCTGTCGGATGCCTATAACAACGAGCGCCGCAAGCTCGTCACCGACAAGGCCTCGCTCGATCTCCGGCCCGGTGCGATCGAGGGCTTTGGCGGCGTGATCAAGCTGCGCCGCGCCGAGGGCCAGCGCGAGGCTGTCGGCGCGCTCGGCGCCGGTGAACCGACGGTGGGCCGCTTCGGCGAGGTGCGCGGCGACACCGTGCATTTCGACATCATCGACAAGGCAGGCAACATGGTGTCGTCGACGCCATCCGGCGGCTGGCTGCAATCATCGCCGATCATTCCCGAGCTCGGCTTCTGCCTCGGCAGCCGCGCGCAGATGTTCGATCTGGAGGAGAACCAACCGAGCTCGCTCGCGCCCGGCAAGCGGCCGCGCACCACGCTGTCCCCCACCATGGCATTGCGCGACGGCGAGCCTTATCTCGCCTGGGGCTCGCCCGGCGGCGACCAGCAGGATCAGTGGATCACGCAGTTCTTCCTGCGGCACGTCCATTGCAACCTCAATCTCCAGGAAGCGATCGACGCCCCGGCCTGGCACTCCGAGCATTTCCCGATCTCGTTCTGGCCCCGCACCGCGCGCCCCGGCGTGCTCGTGGTCGAGAACCGCGTGCCGAAGGCGACGATCGAAAATCTTCGCGAACGCGGACATATCGTCGAGGTCGGACCGGACTGGTCGGAAGGCCGTCTCACCGCGGCCTCGCGCGTCGGTCCGCGTCGCCGCGCCGCCGCCAATCCACGCGGCATGCAGGGCTACGCCGCAGGGCGCTAAAGGCAGCACATGACCTGGTCGATCATCGCGCGCGATTCTGCTACCGGCCAGTTTGGCATCGCCGTTGCCACGCGCTTCTTCGCCGTCGGCGCGCGAGTGCCCTACATCGCTGCGGGCCTTGGCGCCATCGCGACGCAGGCCTTCGTCAATCCTTATTACGGCATCGACGGCGTCAAGCTGCTGCGTCAGGGTCTCAACGCGCACGACGCGCTGGCCGCCCTGCTCGCGACCGACGATGGCCGCGAGAGCCGCCAGATCCACATCATGGACGCCAGCGGCGCGATTGCCGCGCATACCGGGCGCGACTGCGTCGATTGGTGCGGACACATCGCGGGCAGCGGCTTCTCGATCGCCGGCAACATGCTCGCGGGCGCCGATGTGCTCGACGAGACCGCAAAGACCTATATCGCCAATGACAGCCTGCCGTTTCCGCGCCGCCTGCTCGCCGCGATGCGCGCGGGCGAAGCCGCTGGCGGCGACAAGCGCGGCAAGCAGTCCGCCGCGCTCCTGATCCACGGCGAGGAGGAATGGCCGGCATTGGACCTGCGCGCCGACGATCATCCCGATCCGCTCGGTGAGCTCGAGCGGCTCGAACGGGTCAGCCACGAGCTCTGGGTCCACTTCCGCGCCTCCATGCCGACGCGGCAGAACCCGGCCGGCAACACCGATCGCAGCGTCATCGACGCCAGCATTGCCGCAGCGCGCGCAAAACGCTCATGAACCCGAGCCCCCTCATCGAGATCAGCGATCTGCGCATTCGTTTTCACGGCGACGACGGCCGCGTCACCCATGCGGTCGACGGCGTCGATCTCAGCGTCGCCAATGGCGCGACGCTCGGCCTCGTCGGCGAATCCGGCTGCGGCAAGAGCGTGACGTCGCTGGCGATCATGGGCCTGCTGCCGAAGCAGAGCGCGGAAATCTCCGGCGCGATCCGCTTCGACGGTTTCGACCTGCTTAAGACGTCGGATCAGACGCTGCGCGACCTTCGCGGCAACCGGCTCGCGATGATCTTCCAGGAACCGATGACCTCGCTCAATCCGAGCTTCACGATCGGCGACCAGATCGTCGAGACGATTTTGCGCCACCGCGGCGGCTCGCGCAGGAGTGCGCGCGAGCGGGCGATCGATCTGCTGCGTCGCGTCCACATCCCCTCGCCCGAGCGGCGGATCGACGAATATCCGCACAAGCTCTCCGGCGGCATGCGCCAGCGCGTCATGATCGCGATGGCGCTGGCCTGCGACCCGCGGCTGCTGATCGCGGACGAGCCGACCACTGCCCTCGATGTCACCCTGCAGGCGCAGATCCTGGAGCTGATGCGCGAGTTGAAGGCGGCGAGCGGCGCCGCCATCATCCTGATCACCCATGATCTCGGCGTGGTCGCCGAAGTCTGCGACGAGGTCGCGGTAATGTATGCCGGTGAGATCGTCGAGCGCGCGGCGGTGGACGAGCTGTTCTCGGCGCCGCAACATCCCTACACCGTCGGCCTGCTCGGCTCGATCCCGCGGCTCGACCACCGCGCCGAACAGCTTGCCACGATCGAAGGCATGGTTCCGAACATGGCGCAGCCGCCCGCCGGCTGTCGCTTCGCCGCGCGCTGCCCCTTCGTGCTGGCTGCCTGCACCAAGGCGCCGCCGCCGCTGGTCGAGGTCAGTCCCGGCCACCTCTCGCGCTGCATCCGCGCGCCGCTCGAACGTCTGGTGTCGTGATGGCGCTGCTCGAGGTCGATGGTCTGGTCAAGCATTTCGTCGCCGAGCGTTCGCTGTTCGGCCGGGCGCTGGCGCATGTCAAAGCCGTCGATGGCGTTTCCTTCTCGCTCGATGCCGGCAGGACGCTG
>NZ_JADPIT010000032.1:336766-343185 GCF_023073035.1 Bradyrhizobium sp. 62 | reverse complement strand
CGCTGGTCGGCGAATCCGGCTGCGGCAAATCCACCGTCAGCCGCCTGGTGCTGCGGCTGATCGAGCCGGATGCAGGCACGATCCGGTTCGAAGGCCGCGATCTGCTCTCGCTCGACGCCGGCGCGCTGCGCGCCTTTCGCCGCGAGGCGCAGATCATCTTCCAGGATCCCTACGCCTCGCTCAATCCGCGCATGACCGTCGGCCAGATCCTGACCGAGCCGCTGGCGCTGCACAACCTGGTGCCGCCCGCCCGACGGCGCGAACGCGTCGAGGAGATCTTGCGGCTGGTCGGACTGGAGCCTCGGCTGGCGCGGCGTTACCCGCACGAGTTTTCCGGCGGCCAGCGCCAGCGCATCGTGATCGCGCGCGCGCTCGCGGTCGAGCCGAAACTGATCATCTGCGATGAGCCGGTCTCGGCGCTCGACGTCTCGATCCGCTCGCAGATCCTCAATCTGCTGCGCGAGCTCCAGGACCGGCTCGGGCTGGCCTACATTTTCGTCTCGCACGACCTCGCGGTGGTCAAGCACATCGCCGACCACGTAGCGGTGATGAATCTCGGCCAGATCGTCGAGACGGCGGCGGCGGACGCGCTGTTCGCCGCACCCCGCCATCCCTATAGCCGGGCCCTGCTGTCCGCGATCCCGGTGCCTAAACCGCGGGCAAAGCGCAGCCGGATTGTGCTGCAGGGAGAGATCCCCAGCGCGCTCAATCCGCCGCCGGGATGCCGCTTCCACACCCGCTGCCCCTACGTGGTCGACCGTTGCCGCAGCGAAATGCCTCAGCTCGTGCCGGATGGCATCGGACATGCAACAGCATGCCACCGAACGTCGGAACTGCCGTCGTCCGAGGCGATCGTCCCAACGGACGGCGGCTTCTCCCCGGTTCTCGAAAAATTGGTCGCCGCCTTCAGCGGCGGCCCGGAAGCAGTCCGCGGCAGCGGGGTTAGTTCATTGGGGACGAACCCGGCATAGCCGCAAAACAGAGGTTGAGAGCGATGAGTCCTATGCGTTTGGCACTCCTGGCGTCGGCATTGCTGACGTCGCTCGTGAGCGCGGCCCAAACCCAGGCCCAAGCCCAGACCACGCTTCGCATCGGCATCGCCGAGGATCCTGACATCCTCGATCCCAGCATCGGCCGCACCTATGTCGGCCGCATCGTGTTCTCCGCCTTCTGCGACAAGCTGTTCGACATCGACGAGAAGCTCAACATCGTGCCGCAGCTCGCGCTGTCGCATGAGACCTCGGCCGACGGCAAGGAGATGACGATCAAGCTCCGGCCCAACGTGAAATTCCACGACGGCGAGCCGCTCGACGCGGAAGCAGCAAAGTTCTCGATCGAGCGTCACATGACGTTGCCGACCTCGTTCCGGAAGTCCGAGCTCGCCAGCGTCGACCATGTCGAGGTCGTCGATCCCCTGACCATCAAGCTGGTGCTCAAGACGCCTTACTCCCCGTTGATCGCCCAGCTGACCGACCGCTCCGGCATGATGGTGTCGCCGAAGGCCGCCAAGGAAGCCGGCGACAAGTTCGGCCTGCATCCGGTCTGCGCCGGTCCCTACAAGTTCGTCGAGCGCGTGCAGCAGGACCGCATGGTGTTCGAGAGATTCGCCGACTACTGGAACAAGGACAACATCCATATCGACCGGGTGGTATTCCTGCCAATCGTCGATGCCACGGTGCGCCTTGCCAACCTGAAGTCCGGCGGGCTCGATCTGATCGAGCGCGTGCTCGCCACCGACATCAAGGACGTCCGCGCCGATTCGCGGCTCGTGCTGTCGACGGCACCGGAGCTCGGCTATCTCGGCCTCACGGTCAATATCGGCAACGACAAGAGCAAGGGGCCGCTGAGCCAATCGGCGAAAGTCCGGCAGGCGCTCGATCTGTCGATCGATCGCGAGGCTCTCAACCAGGTCGTGTTCAACGGCGAATTCACCCCGGGCAATCAATGGGTCAGCCCTACCCATCCCTACTACCAGAAGGCATTTCCGGTTCGTGGCCGCGACATCGCGAAGGCCAAGGCGCTTCTGAAGGAAGCCGGAATCACTTCGCCGGTGACCGTCGATTACATGATTCCCAAAGGCGCGGAGAACGAAGCGGTTGCCCAGGTGATCCAGTCGATGGCCGCGGAAGCGGGCTTCGACATCAAGATCCGCGCGGTCGAATTCGCGACCACCTTCAAGCAGGCCCAGGCCGGCGAGTTCCAGATCTTCCAGATCAACTGGAGCGGCCGCATCGACCCAGACGGCAACTCCTACATCTTCATGCGCAGCAAGGCACCGCAGAACGATGGCGTCTATTCGAATCCGGAGGCCGATAAGCTGCTGGAAGAAGGAAGGGCGACGTCCAACGTCGAGGAGCGCAAGGCGATCTACGCCAAGCTGAACAAGATCCTGCTCGACGACCTGCCGATCATATACATCTATCACCGCACGCTCCTGATCGCGCATACGACCAAGCTCCAGGGCTATAAGCAGATGCCAGATGGCCTTGTGCGCGTGGTCGGGCTTAAGTTTAAGTGACGGCGACATCGTCCGGAACAGGCGTGCGACTATGCTGAACTTCCTCGCCCGCCGCATTGTGCAGATCGTTCCGACACTGTTCTTCGTGTCGGTACTGATCTTCTCGCTCCAGCAATTGTTGCCGGGTGATCCGGCGCTGGTGATGGCAGGCGAGGAGCGCGATCCCGCCGTGATCGAGCAGATTCGCCAGCAATACCGGCTCGATCAGCCGATTCCCGTGCAGTACGTCTACTGGCTCAAGGGAGTCCTGATCGGCAATTTCGGAGAGTCGCTACGCAACAAGATGCCGGTGCGCGAGCTGATCGCGCAGAAGCTGCCGGTGACGCTCCAGCTCGGCTCGATGGCGATGTTGATCGCTCTCCTGATCGGAATTCCCGCCGGCATTGTCTCCGCCGTGAAGAAGGGCACCGTCTGGGACTATTGCGCCAATTTGTTCGCGCTGTGGGGCATCTCGACGCCGAATTTCTGGCTCGGCATCATGCTCATCTTCCTGTTCTCCATCGAACTCGGCTGGCTGCCGGCGTCCGGCTACGTGCCGCTGACCGAGAACTGGCGTGCGAGCCTCGCCGCCACCATCATGCCGGCCTTCGTGCTCGGCAACGCTATTTCCGCAGTCCTGATGCGACACACCCGGAGCGCCATGCTCCAGGTGCTGGAAAGCGACTACGTCCGCACCGCGCGCGCCAAGGGATTGTCCGAGCGCTCGGTCATCCTCAAGCACGCCATGCGCAACGCACTCACGCCGATCATCACGCTCGGCGCGCTCGAGCTCGGCACGCTGTTGTCGGGGGCGGTTCTGACCGAGCAGATCTTCTCCATTCCCGGCTTCGGCAAACTGATCGTGGATGCCGTGTTCAACCGCGACTACGCCGTCGTACAGGGCGTCGTGCTGGTGACGGCGACGGTGTACATCGCGCTGAACCTGGTTGCCGATGTCGCCTACATCCTCGTCAATCCGCGGCTGCGGGGCTAGACTCATGACCGATGCCGCCCTGCCCGCCGCTCCCATCGCGCAGGCCAACGAGCTGGACAGCCCGGCGCGTCGCGCCCGGCGGCGCTTGTTCAAACGCAAGGCCGCAGTGTTCGGACTTGTGATGATCACGTTGTTCGTTGGGATCGCGCTGCTCGCGCCGTTCGTCGTGCCCTACGATCCCATCGCGACGAGCTGGAGCCTGGTCCGCAAGCCGCCCACTGCGGCGCACTGGTTCGGCACCGACGAGCTCGGTCGCGACATCCTGAGCCGCGTCGTCTACGGCGCCCGCGCGTCGCTGCTCGCGGGCCTCATCTCGGTCGCGATCGCGCTGGGCGTCGGCATCCCGCTCGGCCTGCTTGCCGGCTATCGCGGCGGCTTCGTCGATGCGCTGATCAGCCGGATGACCGACGCGATGCTGGCCTGCCCGTTCCTGATCCTGGCGATCGCGCTCGCCGCATTCCTCGGCCCGAGCCTCGGCAACGCCATGATCGCGATCGGCATCTCGGCAACCCCGATCTTCATCCGCCTGACCCGTGGCCAGGTGTTGAACGTCAAGGCCGAGGATTATGTCGAGGCGGCGCGCGCGCTCGGCAATCCGCCGTGGCGGATCGCGTTCTCGCACATCCTGCCGAACATCCTGCCGGCGCTGCTGGTGCAGGCGACGCTGTCGATTGCGGCCGCCATCATCGCCGAAGCCGCGCTGTCCTTCCTGGGTCTCGGCCAGCAGCCGCCGGCGCCATCGTGGGGCAGCATGCTCAACGCAGCGCAGCGCTTCCTGACCCAGGCGCCCTGGATGGCGATCTGGCCGGGGCTAGCGATCTTCCTCGTGGTGCTGTCGCTGAACCTGCTCGGCGACGGCCTGCGCGACGCGCTCGATCCGCGCCAGCGCTAGATCACGGTCTCGCGCATCACGCGGCGGCAATCCATCTCGTATTCGAGATCGACCACCGGCGGCCGGGCATAGTGCCAAGTCAGGCCGGACCGCAACGCCCCGCGGCGGACGAGCTCGTCGACCAGCGCGTGGTGGAAATCGTGCACGGAATAGGCCTGCACGCCGGTCGTGTCCTTCCAGCCGAAGCCGAAGGCCGTCATCCTGTTCTCCATCTGGGACGTCGTCGTGAAGCGCACCTTCTCGCGAAGGCCCTCCGGGCTGAGGTCGCGGTAGCGCACGGTGCGCTCGACATAGGTCCCACCGCCCTCGCGCGCCTCCGCGCCGCCTGATATCACGAAGCTCGGCGTCTTCGAGCTGGTCGGCCGCGTGAAGGAGAACGCATAGAACGACGGCTCGGCCGGCGGATCGACCTCGGGACAGACATTGCTGCGCGCCACCGGATTGGTGCTGCCGTCGAAGATGCCCCATTCGGACAGCGTCTTTACATAGTGCAGGTTGAACGCGCGAAAGCCTTCCTCGCTGAAGGCCGCGGGCGAGCGCAGTTCGCAGGCGCAGAACGCCGTCAGCGGCCGCCCCGCCTCCCGAATATACTTCGCGGCAAGCGCAAACCCTTCCGCGAGCGGCACCAGCCGGTCGAAGCGGACGCGCTCGATCTCGTAGCCATCGTCCGCGGCCGCACCGGCCGAATATTGGAATACTGACGGAATGAAACGGTAATTGCCGGCGGAGAATTCACCAATCATGTCGGACTCCTATTCCAGTTGCATGCGAATGCCCTTGGCACCGTTGAGCAGGCGCTTCAGGTGAAAGCCGGCCAGGGAATCGCCGGCATGCATGCCGACCAGCGCGGCGAAGGCCGGCATCGCGGCGGCATCGCCGGCCTCCATCTTGGCAAACGCCTCGGAGTACAGCGCCGTTTCCGGCGCAGCGAATTGGGCCGGCGTCAGTGGCTCGAAAGCGCGCAACGGCTCGCTGCGTCCACGCAGCATCAGCTCCCCGACGGGACGACCCCGAAAATTCTCAGCCGCCTCGGCGATGCCGGCACTGACGCAAATCCGCGTGCCCAGATGCTTGTTCGCGGCTTCCAGTCGCGCCGCGATGTTGATGGAGTCGCCATACGCGGTGTAGTCGAAAAACCGGTTGCCGCCGAAATTTCCGACCAGAGCCGGCCCGGCGTGAATGCCGATGCGGGTGGTGCCGAAATTCACGCCTCTCACCTTCCAGCGCGCGGAAAAATCCTCCGCCCAGGCGTCGAGACCGTGGGCGCAGGCGACAGCGCGCGTCGCGTAATCGGGCTGATCGCCGGGTGCGTTGAAGAGCACCTGGATCGCATCGCCGATGATCTTGGCGACAGTCCCCTCGTGCGCGAAGACGATCTCGGTCATGCCGCCGACATACTCGTTGAGAAGCGCGCCCAGCGTCTCCGGCGGCGCACTCTCGACCAGCGAGGTGAAGCCGGTAATATCCGTGAAGATGGTCGCGACATCGCGCCACTGCACTTCGATTCCCTCGCTCTCACCGCTGGCCGCCAGACGCTTGGCGAGTTCGGGCGAGAAATGACGCGAGAGCGCGGCATGGGCGCGCTCTGCTTCCGCCTGGCGGCCTCGCACCTCACGCAGCATTTCGATGTGGCGAATGGTCTTCTGGATCGTCATCTCCAGGTCGGCGAAGTCGATCGGTTTGGTCAGGAAGTCGAACGCACCGCGGTTCATCGCAGTGCGGATATTGCTCATGTCGCCATAGGCCGAAACGATGATGGTGGACTTCTTGTCTTCAGCTTCCTGGAGCTTCGCCAGCAGCGACAGCCCGTCCATCCTGGGCATGTTGATGTCGGAGACCACCATGTCGACATGCGGGTTCTGCTCGAGTGACTGTAGCGCTTCGAGGCCGTCGCGCGCGAACATGATCGTCACCGACCCGTCGCGAATCTGCCTGCGGAATTTTTGCAGAACCAACGCCTCGAGATCCGGCTCGTCGTCAACGAAAAGGATGGTCGCGGTCATGCGGCCTGCCCGAGCCTCGTGTCGATTTCCTGC
>NZ_JADPIT010000032.1:317412-336756 GCF_023073035.1 Bradyrhizobium sp. 62 | reverse complement strand
GCAGCAGCGCGAAATCGATCGGCTTGGTGAGAAGTCCGACTGCGCCGCGCTCGATCGCCTTCCGGCGCGTCTCGGCGTCTCCGTAGGCGGTGATCATGATGACGGGAACGTCCGGATGCGCAAGACGCACCTTCGGCAGCATATCGAGCCCGCTCATGCCGGGCATGTTGATGTCGGACAAAATCAGGATCAACGAGGGATCGCGAACCTCGGCGGCCAGTTTCAGCGCATCGGGTGCCGACGACGCGAATTCCATCTGGAAGCGGCCGGCGCGCAAATCGCGCCGAAACTGCTGCCGGAACAGCGCCTCGACGTCGGGCTCGTCATCGACGACCAGGATGTAAACGTTCAAGACTTGCCTCCGGAAGTGCCGCCCGCCGCCATCATGCGCGGCAGGGTGATGATGAATTCGGTGAATACGCCGGGTGCGGTGTTCACGTCGATCGTGCCGCCGTGCTGTTTCACCACGATGTCATGGCTCATGGAAAGGCCGAGCCCTGTGCCCTCGCCGGCCGGCTTGGTGGTGAAGAAGGGATTGAACATCTTCTCCCTCACCTCGGACGGGATCCCGGTGCCGTTGTCGCGAATGCGGATCTCGATCCTATCGCCGAGAGTTTTTGTTGCCGCGCGCAGGGTGGGCTCAAAGGCGTCTGCGGCGCTCTCCTTGCGCTGGGCAGTGGCGTAGAAGCCGTTCGAGATCAGATTGAGGAAGACCCTCGTAATCTCCTGCGGATAGACATCGACCATGCCTGCGGCTGGGTCGAAGCCGCGCTCGATCGTGACGTTGAAGCCGGGCCGTTCGGCACGTGCGCCGTGATAGGCGAGATTAAGGCTCTCCTCCAGGATCGCGTTGATATCGCTGGGGCGATGCTCGCCGGAGCCCTCGCGCGAATGCAGCAGCATGTTCCTGACGATGGAATCGGCGCGCTTACCATGCTGCACCACTTTTTCGAGGTTGCTCCTGAGCATTCCGGTTAGCTCGTCGACCTCCTCCTTTGTCTTGTCGTCGAGCGAGACCGCTTGCAGGGCCTCATTGAGTTCGTCGATCAGTTCCGTCGACACCGCCGAGAAATTGTTGACGAAATTGAGCGGGTTCTTGATCTCGTGCGCGATCCCCGCCGTGAGCTGGCCGAGCGACGCCAACTTCTCGGTCTGGACCAGGCGGTCCTGCGCGCTGCGAAGATCGTCGAGGGATTGCGACAGCTCCGTCGTACGCTTGCGCAACTCGTTCAGAAGTCGCGTGTTCTCGATCGCGATGACGGCTTGTTTCGTGAAGTTCTCAACCAACGCGATCTGCTTGTCGGTGAAAGGCCGGACCTCCTTGCGATAAACCGCAACGGTTCCGATCAGCTCGCTTTCCCTCATCATGGGCACGATGACGATCGTCCGGGCGCCGGCGACGTCGGAGATTCCACGAATGGTCGGACCTCCAGCGAGATAGGCCGGAGTTTGCTGCACATCGTGAACGTGGACAACTTGACGTGTCCTGACAACCGCAGCAAGCGCGCTGTCCGGATGAGGACGGATCGCGATATCTTTTCGCGAGGCCGCGAACGCAGGTGGCACATTGTAGTCCGCAGCAATCGTGAAACTCTCACCATCCCACAGATTCATTACGCCGAAACTCGCACCACAGACGCGTGTGGCATTCTCGAGCATCTTGTGGAACACTGGTGTGAGTTCGCCAGGAGACGAACTGATGACCTGCAACACTTCCGACGTAGCCGTCTGTTGCTCGAGCGACTCGGTCAACTCAGCCGTTCTCACCTCGATCTTTTTCTCCAGGTCCGCATAGGATTCCTGCAGGCGCTCGCCCATCTGGTTGAACTGGTCCGCGAGACCCTCGAGCTCGTCACCGGTTCTGATCGAGATGCGTTGCGAGAAATCGCCGCCGCCGATGCGCTCGGCGCCGCTCCGCAGCGCCTGGATCGGCCCGACCATGCGGCGCGCGAGGAATATCCCGGCGAGGACCGCGAAGATCGACGCCGCGAGCAGCACGAATGCAAGCCGCTGCAACGAGGCATAGAGGGCGGCATAGGCCTCCTCGACCGGCAATTCCACGAACATGGTCCAGTGCAGCGGCGCGATCGGGGCCGACGCGGTCAGCACCTTCTGTCCCTGGAGATTGCGCGCTTCGGAAAGTGCGTCGAACGCGGTGCTGCCTCCGTCAAGCGCGGCGCGCACCTGGGTGAGACCAGACAGGTCGGTGTTGCGCAGGACCAGGCTGATATCGGGGTGCGCGATCAGGCGTCCCTCCGGACCGACCACGTAGGCATGTCCGTGCTCGCCGACCTTGATCTGGGACACGACGTCCCAGATCAGCTTGAGATTGACCTCCGCGATGCTGACGCCAGCATCCTTGCGCGCCCCGGCCTGCGCCAGGGTCATGTACGGCTCGGACTCCCTGCGGAAATAGACCGGACCGTAAAAAACCTTGTGCGCGACCGCCTCGGTAAACTTCGGATCCGCCGACAGGTCGATCCCGCTGTCGATCGCGTCCATGGCAAGCCGCGAGACCCGCAGCCGTTCCTTGCCGGTCGCATCGACCTGGGCGAGTTCGGTGATCGCGGGCACCTGACGCAGCAGCCGCAGCGCATCGAACCGGCGCTGCTCGATCGAGCCCGCCGACCAGGACAGCTGCGTGGTCCAGCCGAGCTGGCTCTCGATCTCCTTGACGAACTGACCGATCTTGGCCGCGGCCGCCTCGGCCTGTTCATGCTGAACCCGGATCAGCGCGGCCTTGTGCTCGCGATAATAGAAGAGGACCTCGAAAAGACCGTTGGCCAGCAGCGCGATCGCGACGACGGCCACGAACAACGCGACATATTTGGTGAACAGCCGCGTCCTGATCCCCTGCCCCGGGGTCGTACCGGACGCGATGCCATCCGGCGTTGCGCTCGGCAGCGTCCGTGCTTGCGGGGTGTCGGGATGGAGGGAAAGGCTCATCCCGCCGAACCTAGCAAGAAGACCGGACCTTGTCTCTCGCGCGAACCGGAATCCACTTCGCTCGAAATCGCTCTAATGGCGGCCGGGGCGCCCGAGGCAAATAGAAAAGGGCGGCAGCGGATTGGCCGCTGCCGCCCTCGTGTTCGCTTTATCCGTGGCCTCAGGTGGGCCGCAGCGCCTTGGCGTTGAGGTCGAGGTCGTTGACCTGCTTGTTCCGCTCGGAATCGGCCGCCGCGCGATGGTCGGTCGCCAGCACCACATAGACCGCCGGCAGCACGAACAGCGTGAACAGCGTGCCGATCGACATTCCGGCGACGACCACCAGACCGATCGAGAAGCGGCTGGCCGCGCCAGCGCCGGTCGCGGTCAGCAGCGGGATCAGGCCCGTCACCATCGCGGCCGTGGTCATCAGGATCGGCCGCAGACGAATACGGGCCGACATTTCGATGGCGGAGCGGCGATCGAGCCGTTCGTTGATCTGGAGCTCGTTGGCGAACTCCACCATCAGGATGCCGTGCTTGGTGATCAGGCCCACCAAAGTCAGCAGGCCGACCTGGGTGTAGATGTTCATGGTCGCCACGCCGAAGAACAGCGGGATCAGCGCGCCAACGATCGCCATCGGCACCGAGATCATGATGACCAGCGGATCGCGCAAGCTCTCGAACTGCGCCGCCAGCACCAGGAAGATGATGATCAGCGCGAAGCCGAAGGTGATCGCGAGCTGGTTGCCTTCCTGGACATATTGCCTGCTGTCAGCAAGATAATCATGGCTGAAGCCTTGCGGCAGGTTTTTGGCCTCGCTCTCGAGGAAGTCGACCGCCGCACCCACCGTCACGCCGGGCATCGGCACCGCCGAGAAGGTCGCCGAATTGAGCTGATTGTAATGGGTCAGCGAATTCGGCTCGGTCTTGGTCTCGATCGACACCACCGTCGAGAGCGGAAGCTGCTGGCCGGTGTTGGTCGTCACGTAGTAGCCGGCGAGCGATTCAGGCGAGAGCCGCTGGCCGCGCGGCACCTGCGGGATGACCTGGTAGGAACGGCCCTCGAGGTTGAAGCGGTTGATGTAGTTGCCGCCGAGCAGCACCGCGAGCGTACTGCCGAGGTTCTGCATGCTGATGCCGAGATCCTGCGCCTTGGTGCGGTTGATCGTCACCTTCACGTTCGGCTGGTTGTAAGCAAGGTCGCTATCGGAGACGATGAACATTCCGCTCTTGCGGGCGGCAGCCTTCAGCTTCTCCATCTGCTCATAGACAGTCTGGAAACTGGCGGTGGAGTTGATCACCATCTGCACCGGGAGGCCGCCCGGGCCGCCCGGCAGCGGCGGCAGGTTGAACGCGAACGCCTGCACGCCCTCGATCTTGGAAAGCTCGGCCTGCACCAGCGACTTCAGCTGGATCGACGAGCGCTTGCGCTCTTCCCAAGGCTTGAGCAGCATGCCGGCGATACCGCCCTGCGGGCCGTTGATGCCGTTCAGCACGAAGCGCAGATCGGTCTCGGGAAATTTCTGGAATTCCTTGTCAAGCTTCTCGCCGTAAAAGTCGACGTAGTCGATGTTGGCGTATTTCGGCGCCTTGGTCACCGCGAACACGATGCCCTGGTCCTCCTCAGGCGCCAGCTCCTTCGACGTGTGCATGTAGAGGAAGCCGACGAGCCCGAGGATTGTTACCGCAAACAGGCCGGTGATGGCCTTGTAGTCGAGCGAGCGGTCGAGCCTGCGCCCGTACCACCGCGTCAGCGCGCCAAACACCTTGTTGACGAGCTTGGCGAAACGCCCCTCTTCGGTGTTCTTCAGCAGCACCGAGCACATCATCGGCGACAGCGTCAGCGCGATCACGCCGGACACGATCACCGAGCCCGCAAGCGTGAAGGCGAATTCGCGGAACAGCGAGCCGGTCAGGCCGCCGAGGAAACCGATCGGCGCGTACACGGCCGCGAGCGTGATTGTCATCGAGACCACGGGACCCACGATTTCGCGCGCGCCTTCCAGCGACGCCTGGACCGGCGTTTTCCCTTCCTCCAGATGACGATGGATGTTTTCCACCACGACGATGGCGTCGTCGACCACGAGGCCGATCGCGAGCACCATCGCGAGCAGGGTCAACAGGTTGAAGCTGAAGCCCAGCGCCAGCATCAGCGTGCAGACGCCTATCATCGACAGCGGGATGGTGACGACGGGAATGATCACCGAACGGAACGACGCCAGGAACAGGAAGATCACCACGATCACGATGATCACGGCTTCACCCAGTGTCTTCTCGACCTCGTCGATCGAGGATTGGATGAACTTGGTCGAATCGTAGGCGACCTTCATCTTCATCGACGGTGGCAGATTGCGCTCAAGCTCGGGGAACAGCGCCCGCACGCCCTTGACCAGCGTCAGCGGGTTGCCCTGCGGCGTTGCCTGCACACCGATGAAGATTGCGTGCTCGCCGTTGAAGGCGACGCTCGCGTCCGTGCTTTGGGCCGCAAGTTCGACGATGGCGATGTCCTCCATCCGCACGAAGCCGCCGTCCTTGGCCTTGACGATCATCTTCTTGAACTGGTTGACGTCGGTGAGGCCCGTATTCGTCGAAACGTTCGAGACGATGAGATATCCCTTGGTCTGCCCCGCCGCGGACTGGAAGTTGTTGGCGGTGATCGCGGTCGCGACATCCGCAGGCGACACGTTGCGGCCAGCCATCTTCAGGGGATCAAGCCACAGCCGCATCGCAAAGGTCTGGCCGCCGAGAATGTCGGCGGAGGCCACGCCGTCGACAGTCGACAGCACCGGTTGCACAACGCGCGTCAGATAGTCCGAGATGGCCGAGCCTGACAGCTCTTCGGACGAGAATCCGAGATACATCACGGCCGTGGTCTGGCCCGTGGTCTTGGTGACAATCGGGTCGTTGGATTCCTTCGGGATCAGGTATTTGACCGAGTTTGTCTTGGCCAGAACCTCGGTCAGCGCCTGGTTCGGATCGAAGTTCAGCTTGATGTAGACCTGGATCGTCGAGGTGCCGAGCACCGAGGACGAGGTGATGTAGTCGACGCCTTCGGCGGAAGCGACCGCCTGCTCGATTGGAGTGGTGATGAAGCCCTGGATCAGGTCCGCGGATGCGCCCGGATAGACGGTCGTGATGTTGATGACCGTGTTCGACAGCTTCGGATATTGCCGGATCGGCAGCGTCGTCGCCGCGCGCAGGCCGATCAGCAGGATCAGCAGGCTGACGACGACCGACAGGACCGGGCGTTTGATGAAGATATCAGTAAAGCGCATCGCGGCGATCTCGATTTCTTTGACTTGCAAAGCGCATGACCCGGCCGTGCCGGATCATGCTGCAACGTGTACGATGTCAGTAGCGCGGCGGCTGCGCCGGGAGCTGCGGAGCCGGGTCGGTCGAAATCGACACCGCCGCGCCCGATTGCAGCTTGAGTTGGCCGACCGCGACGACCTTGTCGCCTGGCTTCACGCCCTTGACGATTTCGACGCGACCTTCGACCCGGTTGCCGGTCTGCACGAAAGTGCGCACCGCGCTCAGGCTGGTCTTGCCGTCGGCTTCCTTCTTCTCGGTGATCACGAACACCGAGTCGCCGTACAGCGTGTAGTCGACTGCCGTCTCCGGCACGGTGACCACGGCCGGCTTGTCCGGGAGCACCACCGTGGTGGTCACGAACATACCGGGCTTCAGGATCTTCTCCGGATTGGAGATGGTCGCCTGCACGCGGATGTTGCGGGTGTCGGCCGAGATCTGCGGCTCGATCGTGGTGATCTTGGCGTCGAAGGTGCGGCCCGGATAGGCGTCGACCTTCAACCGGACTGGCTGACCGACCTTGAGGTTGCCCGAGTCCTTTTCCGTCACCGTGAAGTTGGCCCACAACTCCGACAGATCCGTCAGCGAAACGATGGCCGTGCCGGCGGTCAGATACTGGCCGACCTCAACCTTGCGGACGCCGAGATCACCGGAGAACGGCGCGCGGACCAGCTTCTGCGAGATCAATGCTTCGGTCTTGGCGATACCCGCCAGCGCCTGATCGTACGCGGCCTGCGCGGTATCGACGGTTGCCTGCGGGCCGAACTGGCGCGACGCCAGTTGCTTGGCGCGGTCCAGCGACAGTTGCGCGACGGTGGACTGCGCCTTGTAATTGGCGAGGTCGCCCTGCTCCGGCGCGTCGAACATCTGCACCAGCGGCGTGCCGGCCTCGACATGCGTGCCCGGCTCGAACTTGATCTCGGTGACGCGGCCGTTGACGTCGGCGCTGACGTCGACCTGGTGCACGGCAGACAGCCCGCCGACGGCCGTCAGCAGGTTCGGCACCACCTCGGACTTCGCCTCGGCGGCGCTGACCGCGACCGGCGGCGGCTTGTTGTTGGCGAAGAACTGCTTGATCATCTGGCCGCGGAAATAATTGAACCAGACGAGGCCACCGACGAGCACGGCCAGAAGCGCGCCGACGATGATGAACCAGAGCACCGGCCGGACCGGACGCTTGGGAGCCTTGTTGTCGATCGGTTCGCCCGAAATCTTGTGTTCGGTGACGATGTTCATGTCATGCACTCTCTGCAATCGCCGTCTTGTCCACACACGCGGCTTGATCGCGGCCTAAATGCGAAGCAATTGCGGCGTCGTTAAGTCCGATACCCCTCAGGAGAAACTCACAGAGCTGCCGCTCGAGGTCGTTCGCCTTGCCGTAAGCGAGACACGGCGTGGCCGGCAGCCTGGTCAGCGCCGCCGTCATCACGGTGTGATGCGCAAACCAGAACAGGTTGAGCGGTTCGCCGTTGTATGGCCGCGCGTCCCCCGCGGCAACGGCACGCTCGAGCGAGGCGACGAAGGCCGCCCCGATCAGCGTCTCGATCTTGGCATATAGCAAACGCGCGAATTCGCCATCATCCAAATGACTCGTGGTCATCAATCGCAGGCGCTGGGCCTCTTCCTGGTCGGGCCCGTCGGCGATGTGCATGAAATGCCCGACCATGCCGCGGATCACTTCGACCAGCGTAGCGGTCGACGGCTGACGTTCGAGCAGCTCCATGAGCGCCGGGTCCGCCTCGCATTCGTCGCTGAGGATTTCGGCGTACAGCGCGGCCTTGGACGGGAAATGCTTGAACAGCAGCGCCTCGGAAATGGCAGCGGCGGCCGCCACGCTCTTGGTCGTGGTGCCGGTATAGCCGTGTCGGGCAAAGCAACGCTTTGCGGCGCCGAGGATCAATTGACGCCTCAGGTCGCTCGTCATACGCAATGAGCTCATGCTAGTGAGTAAGCACTCACCCACGCAAAAGTCAAGCACTATGCTGCATCGCAACCTGAATGCGTTGTAATTCCAGTGGAAATTGACCTCGCCCACACGGTCCCCGTGCAGGACGGGACGCCGGAACGCCCGCCTAGATCGGTTGGAAGCCGAGGTCGCCGCGAATCCGGTTGAGAATGTAAGTCCCGTCCCGGCTCGGCAAAATCCGCTCCAGATTGGCACTGTCGATCTTCACATTGGCAAAGCGCGGCCCGGCGGTGACGTCGTGGACGGCTCTGGCGAAGGCCTCGACCTCGGCCATTGTCGTCACGGACCGGCTATCCCCGATGCCGCAGGCCCTGGCGACGCCGACGAGGTCGGCCGCCGCGGCCGTGTGGCTGGCCTGGCCCCCGGTCTCGCCATAGGCCTCGTTGTCGAGCACCGCGATCGAGAGATTGGACGGCTTCTGCAGGCCGATGGTGGCAAGGCTGCCCATGCCCATCAGCATCTCGCCGTCGCCGGTGATGACCAGCACCGGCAATTTTGGCTGCGCCAGAGCGAGGCCCAACCCGATCATCGCCGCCCCGCCCATGCCGCCCCAAAGGTAGAAATTCCGGGCATGGTCGCCGGCCGCGCACATGTCGTTGGTGGAGGCGCCGAGGCCACCGATCGCAACCACGTCCCTGCGGTTCGCGAGAAGCGTGGACACCACCTGACGGCGGTCGAGGAGATTGGCCTTGCTCATTTGGTGAAAACCTTGGCGCCGATCAGGCGTTGCGACAGCAAGACGGCGGTGGGCGTGAGCGCGTTGTAGGCTTGCGCGGCCGCCGCCTCGAGCACGGCCGGCACCTCGGCTGGGTTCGAAGCCCGCAGCACCTTGACACCCGAGAGCTCGAACACGCCCTGCGTGGTAGATCCCATCGGGACCTGCCACGGATTGAACTCGCCCCACTCCCCTCGCATGGTCACCAACGTGAGGAAAGGAAAGCGCAGGATCGGGATCAGCGACAGCATGTTGATGCAATTGCCGACCCCGCTCGACTGCATCAACAGCACGCCGCGCTGGCCGCCCGTCCAGGCGCCGGCGAGCAGCGCGACGCCCTCCTCCTCCGTCGTCAGCGGAATGCCGCGCATGGTGGACGAGGCCAGCACGCGCTGGATCAGCCTCGAATGGCCGGCGTCGGGCACGTAGGGCACCTGCCGGACGTCGAAGCGTTGCAGGGCCGCGAAGATATCGTCTGGCCATGAAGGAGCCGTGTCGGCAGCGTCAGAGCGGGCGTGCATTTTCCTGTCCGGTCGGCTTGCAAATCGCGGCTCGACTGTAGACGGTGAACCGAGCCGCTCAAAAGAGCGAATACAGCATATCGGACTCAACCGGCGAGTATGGCGGCATGAACGCAAGTGCGAATGAACTGGCGGCCAGTTTCGATCTGGAGAAGCTGACGCCGGAATTCTACGACGATCCCTACCCGACCTATCGTGCACTGCGGGAGAACGAGCCGGTCAAGCGCCTGCGCAACGGCACCGTGTTCCTGACCCGCTATGACGATCTCGTCACGACCTACAAGAACACAAAGTCGTTCAGCTCGGACAAGAAGCGCGAGTTCGCGCCGAAATACGGCGACACCCTGCTCTACGAGCACCACACCACGAGCCTCGTCTTCAACGATCCGCCGGCGCATACGCGCGTGCGGCGCCTGATCATGGGCGCGCTGTCGCCGCGCGCGATCGCGGGGATGGAGCCTGACATCATCAAGCTGGTCGACGGCCTGCTCGACGCCATCGCCGTCAAGGGCAATTGCGAGCTGATCGAGGACTTCGCCGCATCGATCCCCATCGAGGTGATCGGCAATCTGCTCGACGTGCCCCATGACGAGCGCGCGCCGCTGCGCGAGTGGTCGCTGGCGATCCTGGGCGCCCTCGAACCGGTCGTGTCGCCTGAAGTCGCTGCCCGCGGCAACAAGGCCGTGGCGGATTTTCTCGCCTATCTCGAAACGCTGGTCGCACGCCGACGAGCGAAGCCTGGCAACCCCGAACGCGACGTGCTGACGCGCCTGATCCAGGGCGAGGACAACGGCGAGCGGCTGACAGAGAAGGAGCTGCTGCACAATTGCATCTTCCTGCTCAATGCCGGCCACGAGACCACCACGAACCTGATCGGCAACGGCCTCGTGGCGCTAGACCGGAACCCGGATCAGAAGCAGCGGCTGATCGACAATCCCGAGCTGATCAAGACTGCGGTCGAAGAGATGCTGCGCTACGAGAGTTCGAACCAACTCGGCAACCGCATGACCACGGAGCGGGTCGAGCTCGGCGGCGTCATGCTGGATGCCGGCACGTCGATCACGCTGTGCATCGGCGCGGCCAACCGCGATCCGGCGCAGTTTCCGGACCCCGAGAGCTTCGACATCGCGCGCACGCCGAACCGGCATCTCGCCTTCGCCACCGGCGCGCATCAATGCGCCGGCATGGCGCTGGCGCGGCTGGAAGGCGCCATCGCGGTCTCACGCTTCCTGGCGCGCTTCCCGAACTACGCCGTGAGCGGACAGCCGGTCAGGGGCGGACGGGTGCGGTTCCGCGGCTTTTTGAACGTGCCCTGCGCAATCGGCTGAGGCCTTAAAACAAAAAAACGCGAAAACAACCCCATGCACAGTAGAAGGTTACCGGCGCGCGATGTGCCGGTGATCCCGCGCAACCAATTGAGATCTCAGGCCATCGGCGCCGCCGCGCGCAACAAATTCCGGAGGCCTAAACCACCGTCTTGTGCCGCGCGATGCAGGTTTGCAGCACCTCGTCCATCGGTTTACTCCACCACTCGTTGGAGAAGATTTCGATCTCCGAATAGCCGGCAAAGCCCTGTGCTTCGACCGCTTCGCGCACCGATTTGATGTCGATCACGCCGTCGCCCATCATGCCGCGGTCGTTGAGAATGTCCCTGGTCGGCACCAGCCAGTCGCAGACATGGAAGGCGAGCAGGCGATCTCGTCCGGCGCGCGCGATCTGCCCCATCAGCTCGGGATCCCACCAAATGTGATAGACGTCGAGCGCGACGCCGAGCATGCCGCTGCGATCAGGGTCCAGCCGGTCGCAGATGTCGAGCGCCTGTTTCGTCGTGTTGACGCAGGCGCGGTCCGCCGCATAGGCCGGATGCAGCGGCTCGATCGCCAGCGGCAGCTTGGCCTGTTTGGCGTAGTCGAGCATTTCGGCGAGCGCCTCCTCGACCTGCGTCCGCGCGCCGGCAATGTCCTTCGACGCCTCGCTGCCGGGCCGCGAATATTGCGGCAGGCCGCCGACCACGAGAACGATGCAGGGGGCTCCCAGCGCCTTGGCTTCGTCGACGCAGCGCCGGTTGTCGTCGCGCACCTCGCTCCGGCGCGATGCGTCCGACGTGAACATGCCGCCACGGCAATAGCCCGACAGGTCGAGACCGGCATCGCGCACCGCACGCGCGGCACGCTCGAGGCCGACGGCTGCGACCTGGTCGCGCCAGGGATCGATGGCGCGGATGCCGTGCCTGGCACAGGCCTCGATGATCTCGACGAGGTCACCCTGCTTGCGGATTGTCGCCGTGTTGAGCGATAGCCAGCGATGGTCGGACGAGAAATCACGCATCAGGATTCGATTCCGTGCGTTGAGAGCACCGCCTTCATCCGCAGCGTCGCCAGCTCCGGATCGGCGAGCAGCCCGGCCTTGTCGGCCAACCGGAACAGCTCGGCCAGATGCAGCGTCGAGCGCGTGCTCTCCTGCCCGCCGACCATGGTAAAATGGTCCTGGTGGCCGTTGAGATAGGCCATGAACACCACGCCGGTCTTGTAGAAGCGCGTCGGCGCCTTGAAGATGTGACGCGACAGCGGCACGGTGGGTCCCAGCACGTCGTGGAAGCCCGCTTCGTCACCCGCTGCCAACCGCGACAACGCGTAGGACGCCGCCGGCGCGATCGCGTCAAAAATGCCGAGCAGCGCGTGCGAAAAGCCCTGTTCGTCGCCGGCGATCAGCTCCGCATAATTGAAGTCGTCGCCGGTGTACATCTTGATGCGCTTGTCGAGACGACGGCGCATGTCGATCTCGCGCTGCTTGTCGAGCAGCGAAACCTTGACACCGTCGACCTTGGCAGCATTGCCGTTGATGATGGCGACCGCAATATCCATCGCCTTGTCGAGATCGCTGGTGCCCCAATATCCCGTCAGCGCCGGATCGAACATGTCGCCGAGCCAGTGGATGATCACGGGCTCGCGAACCTGCGACAGCACGCGGTCATAAACCTTTGCGTAATCGTCGGCGTTACGGCCAAGCTTCGCCAGCGCGCGCGACGCCATCAAGATGATGCGGCCACCGACCTTCTCGACCGCCGATATCTGTTCCTCATAGGCGCGAATGACGTCGTCGAGATTCTTGGCGTCCTCGACCGGGAGATGGTCCGTGCCCGCTCCGGAAAACACCAGCGCGTTGCGTCGCTTCGCGGCAGATACCGAGCGCGTGATCAGCTCCAGCGAGGTCGGCCAATCCAGCCCCATGCCGCGCTGCGCGGTGTCCATGGCTTCCGCAACGCCGAGCCCGAGGTCCCAGACGTGCTCGCGAAAGGCGATGGTCTTGTCCCAGTCGACGGCAGCGGAGAGCCACGGGTCGTTGTCGGCGAAGGGATCGACCACGGTATGGACGGCCGAGAACGCGATGCGGTTCAGCGGGCCCTCGAGCTTTGCGGGAAACGTTCGCGAGGCCGCGAGCTGGTAGGTTTCGATCGAGCGATCGGCCTTCGGCAATTTGAGCGACAATGACGACGTTGAAGGGACGGGCTCGGGCTGGACGGGCTTGTTCATTGTTCCCTCCTCAGACCTTGATCGGAGCGACGTCGATCCAGCGCCGCTCCTTCCAGCTCTTCAGCGCGCATTCGGCGAGTTGCACGCCCTTGACGCCTTCGAGCAGCGTGAACTTGTAGGGCGCATCTTCATAGACGTGGCGGATGAACATCTCCCACTGCTCCTTGAAGCCGTTGTCGTAGGTGACGTTGTCAGGCAGTTTCTGCCAGTCGCCGTAGAAATCGTGCAGCCGCTTCTCGTCGGGATTCCACACCGGCCGGGGCGTCGCCTGCCGCGCCTGGATCATGCAGTCGGAAAGGCCGGCGACGGCCGAGCCGAGCGTGCCGTCGACCTGGAAGGTGACGAGATCGTCGCGATAGACGCGCGTCACCCAGGACATGTTGATGTGGGCGATGGCGCCGCCCTTGAGCTGGAATGTGGCATAGGCGGAGTCGTCGGCGGTCGCCTTGTACTTCTTGCCCTGCTCGTCGAAACGCTCCGGGATGTCGGTGTTGCCGATGCAGCTCACGCTCTCGACCTCGCCGAAGAGATTGTCGAGCACGTAGCGCCAGTGGCAAACCATGTCGAGGATGATGCCGCCGCCGTCCTCGTCGCGATAATTCCATGACGGCCGCTGCGCCTCCTGCCAGCCACCTTCGAACACCCAATAGCCGAACTCGCCGCGCACCGAGAGGATGCGGCCGAAGAAGCCGGAGTCGCGCAGGAAGGCAATCTTCTTCAGGCCGGGCAGGAACAGCTTGTCCTGCACCGTGCCGTGCTTGACGCCCTTGGAATTGGCGAGCTTGACGACCTCGAGCGCCGCCTCGAAGTTCGTCGCGATCGGCTTCTCGCAATAAACGTGCTTGCCGGCATTGATGGCCTGGGTCAGAAGGCCCGGCCGTGCCTGTGTGGTCGCGGCATCGAAGAACATGGTGTCGTTCTTGTCGGCGAGGGCGGCATCGAGATCGGTGGTCCAGCGCGTGATGTTGTAGCGCTTGGCGAGCCCCTCGACCTTCTCGGCGCTGCGGCCGACCAGGATCGGGTCCGGCATCACGCGGTCGCCGTTCTTCAAGCGGACGCCGCCCTGCTCGCGGATCGCGACGATCGAACGGATCAGATGCTGATTGAGCCCCATGCGGCCCGTGACGCCGTTCATGATGAGGCCGAGGCGTTGCGTGGTCATGCCGATTGCTCCCAGAGTGATTTTGGCTGTTCGAGCGGGCGTAGCGCCGACCAGTCCGGATGAACCGACGTCGCAAAGCCCGTTGCATTGAGCGATCCCGTGGGGAGATCGCCGTTGTGAATGGAGAGGCGGATGCCCTGCCCGGCATCCGCGTAAAGATCGGGATGCGCGACGGCGAAAGCCTGGGCCTCCGCGGCGGGCGTATCAACGAAGCCATCGACGTAGTGGTGGCCGTTACGTTCGGCATGGGTGATGCCGATGAAGGCACCGAGCGCAAGGTCCTGCTGCAGGGCGAGGCCCGCCTGGCAGGTCAGGTCCTCGCCGGTCACGAAGAATCTTTCGCCGGCCACGCTCCATTTCGCCGCGCGCGTCGCGTTGACGATGGACTTGTAAAGCCCTTTGCACGATTTCGACGAGATGCCGTGATAGCCAAGCGCCCGTGCCGCAGGAAACGCGTCGTAGGAATCGTCGGCTTCGTCGATGATGAAGCCACGCGCAGCGAGCGAGCCGAGCGGTGACAGCCTCGTAACATCGCGCGGCATTGGCTGCTCGACATAGAGCAGCCTGGATGAAATCGATCGCAGCGCAGTGTCATGGTCGAGCCGGCCGATGAGTTCATGCAAGGCTGCGAGATCGGCATATTGCTCGTTGGCATCGAGCGTCACTTTGTAGTCACGGTCCAGCGCATCGAGCTCCTTGCCAATGCGCGCCAGCCGCGCTGCATCGCCGACGGGGTCCCCCGACAGCTTCAGCTTGAAGTACCTTGCACCGGAGTTCTCGTGGGGATCTGCAACTCCGCCCTCGCCTTCAACGGTGTCGTCGAGACCGACGGTATGCCTGATGGCAACGCGCGCCAGCGGCTTCCGGCCGGATAGAAACGTCTTGAGATCCGTGTCCTTCAGGTCGGGCGAAAGCCGCGCATCGATGCCGACGATGTTGCCGGCCATGCCGTCGAAAAAATTGGTCTCGGCCGCACGGAGCAGCGCGTCGAGGATCGCTTTGTCGATTTCCGCAGGGCCGTAGGCCGCGGCAAGCGCCGGAATGTTCTTTTTCGCACAGGTTGCGACCTGGGCACCGACGCACGATGCATGCAGATCGAATGCCGTCAGAAATCCGGTTCGCGCGAGATAAAGCCCCCGCGCGATCTCCAGCGAGCGGCGCAAATCATCGACGGTCTGCACCGGCGACAGCTCCGGCCGCTTGTCGAACCATTTCGGCACCAGCAGCTCGGCGCTGGCACCGAATGCACTTCCCCTGCCCTCGACCTCGATCTCGACCCGCACGAACAGCTGCGGCGTCGCATTGATGGTGATCGCGCCGAAGCGGAACGGCCGCGCGAACTGCACGGGACGTTCGAAGAACGCGATATCTCGCAGCTTCAGACGCGGCGCCATGGCTTTAGTCCAGCGAACCTTGCGAAAAGAAATGCTTGCGGATGCGCTGGACGAGTTCGGTGAACACAGGATCGGCCATCACGTCCAGCGAACGGGGCCGCGGCAGCGGCACGTCGTAGATGGCGGCGACCGCGCCGGGCCGCTCGGTCATGACCAGCACGCGATCGGCGAGGAACACGGCCTCGGGGATCGAATGCGTGATCAGCAGGACCGTCTTCCTGGTCTCGCGCTGGATCCGCATCAGCTCGACATTCATGCGCTCGCGCGTCAACGCGTCGAGCGCGCCGAACGGCTCGTCCATCAGCATGATCCGGGGATCATGAACCAGGGCGCGGCAAATCGAGGCGCGCTGCTGCATACCACCGGAGAGCTGCCACGGCAGCTTCTTCTCGAAACCTTCGAGCCCAACCAGCTTCAACAGCGCCTTGGCGCGGTCGAGATATGTCTGCCGCGGCAGCCGCTTCATGTCGATCGGCAGCATCACGTTGGACAGGATGTTGCGCCATGGCAGCAGCAGCGCGTTCTGGAACACGATGCCGACATTGCCGTGCGGCGCCGTCACCTTCTCACCCTCGACCAGGATCTCGCCCGTGGTGGGCGGCAGCAGTCCCGAGATCAGCTTGAGCAGCGTGGACTTGCCGCAGCCGGATGGGCCGACCACGACGAAGAACTCGCCGTCATTGATGTGGAAGTCGAGCGGCCGCAACGACGGCACATCGCCGTCGCGCGTCCGGTAGGTCTTCGACACGCCTGATAGCTTGATGCCCGACGCATCGCCGGCAGCCCGGTCGCTCACCAGTCTCAGATGCGCGGCCGGTTGCAGGGTTTCGCTCATGGTTGTCGCGGGTTTCACGAACCGCTCTTCGGCAGATAATCGTTGGTATAGAACGCCTTCGGGTTCTCCTTGGCCTTGGCGTCGAGCCCGCCATATTCGACCATCAGATTGACCGAGTCCGTCATGTTCTGGTCGGTGACCTGGAACGGCCGCTTGCTCTTGGTCTCGGGCGTCCGGTAGAGCGGAATGGTCAGCTCAAAACCTTGCGTCAGCGTGTCGATCTTGCCGCCCTTGGGGTTGGCATCGAGGATCGACTGCGCTGCCGCCTTCGGCTCCTTCTCAGCGGCCTCGACCGCCTTGGTCGTGGCCGACATGAAGCGGCGGACGAGATCGGCATTGGCCTTCACATAATCAGTATTGGCAATGATGCCGGAGGAGACCATGTTGATGCCGTAGTCGGCGAACTTGATCGGATAGACGTCCTTGCCGGTGGCGTCCTTGATCTTCATCGACTGGTCCATGACGTAGCCGAGCAATAGGTCAGCCTGGCCGTTGATGACCGCGTTGAGCTTGGTCTGGCCATCGCCCGCCACCGTCTGGAAGTCGCTTTCCTTGAGGCCGGTCTTCTTCAGGAACAGCGGCCAGATCTGGGTCATGGAATCGGCCGGCGTGATCGCGACCGTCTTGCCCTTGATGTCCTCGGGCTTCCTGATGTTCTTGTCGACGAAACCCATGGCGGACATCGGGCTGGTCTGGAGCAGCACGCCGGTCGCAACCACTGGCGCACCCTTGATCGCGGCGCGCATCATGGTGGGCACGTCGACATAGCCGAAATCGGCGGTCTTGGCGGCCACCGCCTGGGTGGTCGCAGCCGAGCCACGGCCTTCCTGAATCTCGAGGTCGATGCCCTCGGCCGCATAAATGCCCTTGGCCTTGCCGTAATAGAACGGCGCATGCTCGCCATAGACGTACCAGTTGAGCATCAGCACGACCTTGTCGGCCGCTTGCGCCGGCATGGCCGCAAACACCATCAGCGCCGCCGAGATAGCTCCTATCCACCGCTTCATCGTCACTCTCCCTTGTCGTTGTTGCGTCGGCCGTTGGCCGTTCGTTGCTTTGGTTATTGTTAAGAGGCGAAAATCACGTCCTCGCGCTGGCTGACATGCCAGGGAATGACCAGCTTCTCGATCCGGTCCACGATCCAGAACAGGATGACGCCGAGCAGCGCGAGGATCACGAGGGCCGCAAACATCGTCGGCAGGTCGAAGGTGCCGATCGAGCGCTGCATCACATAGCCGATGCCGGAATTGGAGCCGACGAACTCGCCGACGACGGCGCCGACCACGGCGAGCGTCACCGACACTTTGAGGCCGGAGAAGATCGCGGGCAGCGCATGCGGCAGGTTCACCGCGCAAAACACCTGGAAGCGGCTGCCCTGCATGGCGCGGGCGAGATCGACCATATCCGGATCGACGGATTTGAAGCCTTGCACAGCGGAGACCACCACCGGGAAAAACCCAAGCAGGAACGCCGAGATCACTTTCGGAATGATGCCGAAGCCGAACCACACCACGAACAGCGGCGCGATCGCGATCTTCGGCACGGACTGCGAGAACACCAGCAGCGGATAGACGTAGCTCTCCACTGTCTTGGAGCCCGCGATCAGCATCGCGATGGGGATACCAAAAAGCGCCGAGAGCGCGAAGCCGCAGACGGTTGCATAAGTCGTCGGCCAAGACTGGCGCAGCAGTTCCGGCCAATCGGTGCGCAGCACCGCAATGACATCGCCCGGCGACGGAATCTGGTAGGCGGGAATCTTGAACAGCCGGATGGCGAGATCCCAAGCCACGACGATGAACACCAGGAACAAAAACGGCCGGATCCAGGCCGCATTCAGCATCTTGGACACCGCACTCTGCGGCTTCAGCTCAGCCACGTCTCACTCCCGGTCGTCTTGTTCGTTGGGCGAGAAATTAACCCGTTGGATAAATACTGTCCAGCGGTTTTCCTGCGGCGTTTTGTGCGGGGTTCCGGCTGGCTTGGGGAACGCGTCGGCAGCACCACGTCTTCGGTGTCATTCCCCGCGAAGGCGGGGAATCCAGTACGCCGCGGCCCGTCGGCTCAGCCACAACCGTCTCGGAGTACTGGATCGTCCGGTCAAGCCGGACGATGACGGCTGAGTTCGGAGAAACGCCGATAATCCATCGAGCTGTAGTGAGTTACACCGCTAAACCGTCTGCGCCATCGCGGCGCGCGCCTTCGGCGCCTTGGTCATCGCTAACAGCGCGGCCGACTGCCCCGTCAGCGCCGCCAGCACGAGGCCGACCATGTGGTCCAGCCGCTCGTCCTTGGCGTCCTTGGCCAGCAAATCGCGACCGAAGATCACGCTGAGTGTCGCCGAGTTCGACAGATAGAAGAAGCACAGTCCCGCGATCGAGATGTAGAGCTGGACAGGATCGACCGCGACCTTGAAGTCGCCGCCGGACACACCGCGCCGCACCACGGTGCCGATCATCTCGACGAAGGGCGAGTGCATCGACTTGACCTTGGTCGATTTCTTCAGATGCTTTGCGCGCGCGAGATTCTCGGTCTGGAGCAGCGACAGGAATTCGGGATTGCGCAGGAAGTAATTCCAGGTGAACTCGATCAGGCGGCGGATCGCCTCGGGCGGGTCGAGATGTTCGAGATCGAGCCCGCGCTCCTCGCTGCGGATCTTGTCGTAGGCGCCTTCGAGCACCGCGAGATAGAGCTCGTCCTTGTTGCCGACGTGATAATACAGCATCCGCTTGTTGGCGCCGGCGTTGGCCGCGATGCGGTCGACGCGCGCACCGGCAAGCCCGTGCGCCGAGAATTCCTGCTTGGCGGCTTCGAGAATGCGCAGCCGCATCCCCTCGGGATCGCGCTGCCATTTCAGAGTTCGCTTTGCCGCTGCTTTCGCCAAACCGGGTGCTCGCTGGGTGCTATCAGGATGCCGTGTAACACGCGCTCGGCCCGCCGCATAGTTTCGTCATTGCGAGCGTAGCGACCCAATCCAGACTGCCA
>NZ_JADPIT010000032.1:300011-317402 GCF_023073035.1 Bradyrhizobium sp. 62 | reverse complement strand
CGTCGCAAGAGCTCCTCGCAATGACGAGGGGAGGACTTAACCTCAATCCACCGGCTTCGGCGAGCGCTCCAGCAGGACCGTCTGGATGCCGCAGGTGCCGGTCCTGACCGTCATCACCCGCGTGCCCGGCTTGCGGCCGTTGCGCACGTCGCTGACGTCGAGGCCGGCGGCAATCAGGCGGGCGCGCGTGGCGTCGATGTCGGCCACCCGCCAGCTCAGGCCCCAGAGGCGGTCATGCAGGGAATCGCCGCCCGCAACGGGGCGGCGCACCAGCTCGACGACGAGATCGCCGCAGCGGAAAAACATCAGCTGGCCCCAATCCTGATGCGAGCGGTCGAGCGCCAGATCGAGCCCGAGTCGCGCGCCATAGAGCGCGGCAGCGCGATCGGAATCCTCGGTGGTGATCACGACGTGGTCGAGCGCATCGATCGGCCCGATATCAGTCGTCTTCGAAAGCGGGCGCTCATCAGCCAGTTCGAGGAAGAACGTGCGCACGCCGCGCGTGAGCTCCGTGGCGGCGCGCGTCCGCTTCCAGTGCAGGACCGCGCCGCCCTCCGCGTCGCTGCTTTCGACCTCGGCAACCGGATCCGGCATGAGTGCCACCCGCTCCAGCCGCCGGTGCGTTTTGCTCATGTCCGCGACACGAAAGCACAGGCTGGCGAGCACGCCTTCCTGGTCGCCAAGCAGCGCGCGCATGCGGTCGGCGGTCACGCTGAAGCCGTTCGGCGCCATCAATTCGATCGTCATGTTCGCGAGAGTGAACAGCACACGGTCGGCGCCCTCGCCCGAATTCTGCCAGGCCGGCGCGCGCCCGAGCAGCGTCTGATAGGCCGCCCTGGCCGTACCGATATCCCTGACCAGTGCGACGACGTGATCGAGACCGGTGATCATGTTTCCCCCTGTTGACCGGCCCGGAACCATGGACCGAGAGACGGCGTTTGTCCGGGCTTGGCATTACCCGATGATGGTCGTATTCCGGCCGCATGCCGACCTCAAGCACTCCGAGCGGCGGTTTTGCGAATAATTTCAGCGGTCCCGCGGCGGAACCGGTGTTACAGTAAGCACGCCGGCCGGGACCACAAAGCGCATCACGGACAAGCAATGCAGGCTCTCTTCATCGGACAGACCTATATCGACGTCGTCTTCATCACCGACCACATGCCGACCGGCGACGAGAAGCACGTGGCCTCCGACTACGCGGTTTCCTTTGGCGGCAATGCGGTGACGGCAGCGTTCTGCTGCGCCAAGCTCGGCATCGTGCCCGATCTGATCGCCACCGCAGCCAATGACTGGCTCGGCCGCATGTTCATGGACATGTGCGCGAAATACGCGATCTCGCTGCATGGGCGGAAGGTCAACCAGTCCTCGCTGTCCTTCATCATGCCAAAGGACGGCAAGCGCGCCATCGTCCGCTGCCGCGACGACGACCACATCCATCCGTTCCCGATGCTCAATCTCGGCGGCTGCCGCGCGCTGCATGTCGACGGCCATCAACCCGATGCCGCGATCCACTACGCGAAAGTCTGCCGCGAGGCCGGCATCTTGACCTCGCTCGACGGTGGCGGCCTTCGCACCAACACGCATGAGCTATTGGAATTCATCGACGTCGCCATCGTTGCCGAGCGCCTGTGCGAGCAGATGGATCTGACGCCGGAGAAGATGCTGGATTACCTCAAGAGCCGCGGCTGCAAGATCGGCGGCATCACCATGGGCGAGAAGGGCCTGCTCTGGTACGACGAGACCGGAACGGTGCAGGTGATGCCGGCGATGCCGATCCCACGCGAGCGCGTGATCGACACCAACGGCGCAGGCGACGTCTTCCACGGCGCCTATGTCTATTCCTATCTTGCCCATCCCGGCAAAAGCTGGCGCGAGCATTTTGATTTTGCCCGGGCAGCCTCGACCTTCAAGATCCAACGCCTTGGCAACGAAGCCGGCCTGCCGACGCTGGTCGACATCGCCAAGGTCAGGCACGAGTTCGAGGTCAGGGTCTAGCGTTCGCAGGGGTCATGATGGGGCGCGTCTTCGTCGCCGGCAGCATCAACATGGATGTGGTGGCGACAGCCGATCGCCATCCGAAGATCGGCGAGACCGTCGCCGGCAAGCAGGTGCTCTATTTTCCGGGTGGCAAGGGCGCCAACCAGGCGGTGGCGGCGTCGCGGCTTGGCGCGGGGACCACGTTGATCGGCCGGCTCGGCAAGGATTCGTTCGGCGGTGAGCTGAGGACGTTCCTCGGCGCGCAAGGCATCGATCTCGGCGCGATCCGCGAGACGGCCGAGGCGCACACCGGCACGGCCATCATCACGGTGGCGGAGGCCGACAACACCATCGTCGTCATTCCCGGCAGCAATGCGCTCGTCGGCATCGACGACGTCGCGACCGTCCCGCTGACGAAAGGCGATGTCGCGGTCAGTCAATTCGAGATCCCGCTGCCGACGATCGCCGCGTTCTTCCAGCGGGCTCGCGACATTGGCGCCACGACGCTGCTCAATCCGGCCCCGGCACAAACCATGTCGGGCGAATTGCTCGCGCTGGTCGACATCCTCGTGCTGAACGAGACCGAGCTCGGCCTCCTCGCCGGCGTCGAGTTGTCCGACAGGGACGAGGCTTCGCGGATCCTCGACGTCGCGCGAAAACTTCAGGCGCGCGAGGACCAGACCATCTGTGTGACCCTCGGCAAGCGCGGCGTGCTGGCGCTCGCGGGACGCGAGGAGATTTCGGTGTCCGGCCGCGTGGTGAAGGCGCTCGACACCACAGGCGCAGGCGATTGTTTTGTGGGAGCGCTCGCGGCGCAACTGGCCGACGGCGTCGACTTGCGCGCGGCACTCGCCTTCGCCAATGCCGCCGCCTCGATCTCCGTGCAGCGCATGGGCGCGGGGCCGTCAATGCCGACGGCCGCGGAAGTCGCCGCCGTCCTCAACGCCGGCTGATCACGCCAGCGCGCCCTTCAGGTCAAAGCTTTCATCGGCGGCCTGCTCCGGCGTGATCGAGCGATCCAGGCCGAACAGGCGGCGGCCGAACATGTGGTCGCCGGCACGGTTGATCGATTCGATGCCGAGCAGGCTGTCGCCCTTGTAGCAGAACGCCGAGAACGCCTTCTTGGCGGGATCGCCGCGTAGCACGACGCGGTCGTAGCCGGTGGTGAGGCCTGCGATCTGGAGCTTGTCCTCGCCCTGGTCGCTCCAGAACCAGGGATGGCTGTCATAGGCCTTGCGGTCGCCGGTCAGCCGCGCCGCGAGGCAGCGCGCGTGATCAGTGGCATTCTGCACCGATTCCAGCCGCTGCGATCCGCCGAAGCGCGGGCTTTTGAACAGCGCGCAATCCGCCGATCGCCGAGATATCGGGATCGGCGGTCGAGAGATATTCGTCGACGATGATACCGGCCGCGACCGGCAGCCCCGCCTCCGCCGCGAGCTCGATATTCGGCAGCACGCCGACGCCGACCACGACGAGGTCGGCCGGCAGGTGCCTTCCGTCGCTCAAGGAGACGCCGGTGACCTTGCCGCCCTCTGCCTCGATGGATGTTGCCTGCACGCCGAGGTGAATGCGGATGCCGGCCTCGCGATGCCGCGCCTGAAAATACTCCGAGACCTCCGCCGTCACCGCGCGCGCCATCACGCGCGGGGCGAGTTCGAGCACGTCGACCTCCAGCCCCTTGATGCGCGCGGTGGCCGCGAATTCGAGGCCGATGAAGCCGGCGCCGATCACCACCACCCGCGTCTTCGACGGGATGATCTCTCGCAGAGCCTCGCTCTCGTCGAGGATGCGCAAATATTTCACGTCGGGAAGGTTCGCATTGGGCAGATCGAGCAGCCGGTTGCGCGCGCCGGTCGCCAGCACGAGGTGGCCATAGGGCAGCGTCCTGCCCGAGGCGAGCAGCACCTTGCGCCCCGCGCGTTCGATCGACACCGCGCGGCCCGCAACCAGCTCGATGGTCTGGTCCTGGTAGAATTTCTCCGGCCGGAACATCAGGCTCTCCGGCCCGGACGAACCCTTGATGTAGGCCTTGGACAGCGGCGGCCGCTGATAGGGCAGATGCGCCTCGTCATTGACCAGGCAGATGGGCGCGGAAAATCCTGCCTGGCGCAGCGATGCCGCGACCTGGTAGCCGCCATGGCCGGCACCGATAACGACCACCGGACCATCCGTCATTGGACAGCCCATTTCCGCAAGACACGAGCGTCACCCATGTCGTCTCCTCTCTCTGATTTTGGCTTGCTAGCCTAGGAGGAGCCGGCGCTCGTGTCCGTCCCTAAACGAAGGCCTGCCCATTTGAGCCTATCGTTCCCGCTTGCGCAAGAGCACCAGGCGGGGATTGTCACCCCTCGCCTTCTGCGATTTAGTTCGTGCATCGACCTCATGCCGGGGATTTCCGATGACCGCTCCCGTCTCCCAGTCCGACGATCCCGCCTTGCTGCGCATCGATGGCCCGATTGCGACGATCACGCTCAACCGGCCCGCCGCGTTCAACTCGATCAATCTGGCGATTGCACAAAAGCTCGAACAGCTCGCGGCCTACATTGAGGGCGCCGACGATATCAGGGTCGTGGTCCTCGAAGGCGAAGGCCGCGCCTTCTCGGCCGGCGGAGATCTGCAGACGATCGGCGCCGCGGCTGAAGCCAATACGGTGACGCCTGTCGTCGGCGAGCTGTTGAAGCATTATCATGCCTTCATCGAGATCATCCGGCGCATGCCGAAGATCTCGCTGTCCAGCGTGCACGGCTCGGCGGCCGGCGCCGGCATGGGCCTCGCCTTCGTCACCGACCTCTGCATCGCCGCGGAGGATGCCAAATTCACGCCGGCCTACGCCAAGATCGGCGTGTCGCCGGATGGCGGATCCACGGTCGGCATCGTCAACACGGTCGGCCCGCGCCGCGCGCTCCAGATTTTCCTCGCCGAGGACAATTTCACCGCGCAGCAGGCTCATGAATGGGGCCTGGTTGCGAAGGTCGTTCCCGCCGCCGAGCTGAAGGCGGCAACGCGAATTCTCGCCGAGCGGCTGGCGCAGAACCCGCGCGCGGCGATTGCCGGCACCAAGTCGCTGGTCTACCAGGCCGCCACCACACCGGTGAAACAGCAGCTCGATGCCGAGGAGCACAAGATCATCATGGCGATGAACACGGAGGAGTTTCGCGCCGCCGTGAAGAAATTCACCAGCAAGAGCAAGTAGCTCTCACTGCGGACAGATGTACCCCGTTCCCGCCGGCGACTTGAAGCAGCCGACCGACTCGGGGAGCACCTGCCGCGGCAGCCACAGCACCACGCTCGGGAAATAGATCGCGAACGCGATCGTCCCGAGGAAGACCAGATAGATCGGCAACGCGGCGCGTAGCGCCTTTGCGAAACTGACGCCGACGAATTTCGACGCCATCAGCAGCACCAGGCCATAAGGCGGCGTGATCAGTCCGAAGGCGAGCGTGGCGATCAGCACCACGCCCATGTGAACGGCGTTGATGTCGCCGGCTTCGGTCAGCGTGTTGACCAGCGGCATGAAGATGATGATGGTCGGTACCGGTTCGATGAAATCGCCGACGACCGTGAACAGCAGCACCATCAGCAGCATGATCAGATGCGGATCGTTGCCGGCGAGCGAGGTGATGACTTCGGCGATGTAGCTTGCACCGCGCAAATAGGCAAGCATCCAGCCGAACGCATTGGCGGCGCCGATCGTGATCAGCGGCAGCGAGAAGATCAGGCCCGCAAGGCAGAAATCGTACGGAATCTTGCTGATGTGCCCGCGGTTGAGCGCGGGGATCACGACCACGACAATCCAAACCACGGCAACGACGCCGGCTTCCGTCGGCGTGAACCAGCCGGTCAGGATGCCCCCCAACAGGATCACCGGGATCATCAGTGGTAGCGCCGCATCGCCGGCCGCGAACACCACCTGCCGCAGCGGCGCGCGCGGCTTGCGCAGGCCGGACGGACCGAAGAAATAGCAGTAGATCATCAAGCCGAAGCCGATCATCAGGCCCGGCACGACGCCTGCCATGAACAGGCCGGCGATCGAGACGTTGCCGACCGCGCCATAGACCACCGCGGTGATGCTCGGCGGCACCAGCGCCGCAATCGTCGAGGCGGATGCGATGATCGCGGCGATGAAGGCGGGCTCGTAGCCCTCGCGCTTCATCGGGCCGCCCAGCGCGCGGCTCATCACCGCGACGTCGGCGGTGGTCGAGCCCGACATTTCCGAGAAGAACATGCTGAAGACCACCACGACCTGCGACAGGCCGCCTCTGATGTGGCCAACCAGGGACACCGAGAGGTTGGCTATTCGAACCACCACATTGGCCGAGCTCATGAGCTCGCCGACCAGCAGGAAAAAGGGGATCGCCAGCAGCGCCTCGGAATCGACGCCGTCGAAGACTTTCTGAATGATAGCGGCGAGCGAGACGTCCGACAGGAGCGCGCCGATGAAGACGCCGGCCATCAGCGAGAACGGCACGGGCACGCCGAGATAGCCGAACGACAGGAAGCAGATCGTCATCAACGCCAGAACGATGGGTGCGCTCACGGCTGCGCCCTCATCTGTGCGTCGGTGATGACAGGCGCCCCGTCATCCTCTTCGGGCGGCTCGGGGTGGTCAAAGCCGTTGCGCAGACCGTTGACGAGCTGCTCGATGGTGAACAGGCCGACCAGCACGCCGGAGAGCGGAATAATCGCGTAGAGCGAGGCGATCGGCGTGCCCGATGGCAGGCGAAAACTGCCGAAGCCGCGAAGATAGTTCTGATAGCCGTACAAGATCAGGCAGAAGGCGACGCCGAGCACCACGATGCGGATGATGATTTCGACGATCAGACGCGGCGTGCCGTGCATCGCCTCGGAGATTGCGGTGAGATAGAGGTGGTCGTTGCGCCGGGTCGCAGCCGCGGTGCCGACGAAGATCGCGTAGATGAACAGCGTCGACGTGACTTCCTGGAGCCATAGCCAGGGATGGCCGATGGTGCGGGTGACGATGTCGGCGGTCACCGACAGCGAGAAGCCGAAGCAGAGCACGCCGCAGAGGATCATCAGCGCGAGCTCGAGCCAGTCCAGCCCGCGCCATTTGAGGTGCCGTTGGCGTTGCACCAGCAGTTTGTCGGCGATGGTCATCACTATCCCCGTCGTCCCAGCGAAAGCCGGGACCCATACCCCCAGCTACGTGTGGTCAAAGCAAGCTGGCGGCTATCCTGCCCCAAGCTCCGCCGCGGCGTATGGGTCCCGGCTTTCGCCGGGACGACGCGGAGGCAACGGTACGCGGCCTAGTTGATCGAGCGGATCAAATCCTTGATCTTCTCGGCGTGCGGGCCGAGCTCCTTGGCGAGCTTGTCGAGATAGGGATCGGCGATCGCCGTGAAGGTCTTCTTGTCGACGTTGTCGACGATCTTCACGCCCATCTTCTTCAGCTTCTCTGCCGCGGTGCGTTCGAGGTCGAAGGCCTTCTGCGGCTCCTTGGAGCTGACCTCGTTCCCCGCCGCCTGCACCCAGCCCTTCTGCTCGGCCGACAAGCTCTGCCAGAGCTTGTCGGAGATGAACACCAACGCGTTGTTGGCCTCGTGCTCGGTGATGTTCAGTACCGGAGCGACCTCGTAGTGCTTGTTGACGAGGTAGACGTTGATGCTGTTCTCGGCGACGTCGACGACACCGGTCTGCAGGCTCGTGTAGACGCTGCCGAACGGCATGTGCACGGTCTGGGCGCCGTAGGCCGGGAACATGGTGTCCTCGGTCGCGGTCGCCTGCACCCGGATCTTCAGGCCCTTGATGTCGCCGACATTGTGGATCTCCTTCTTGGAGTACATGTGGCGCACGCCCTGCGACCCGGTCGCGATCACATGCAGGCCCTGTGTGGTCTCGTCGATCATGGTCTTGAGCGCGTCGAACACTTTTGGATCGGCCAGGCCCTTGACCACGTGATTCTCGTCGCGGAACAGGAAGTGCAGCGACATCACACCTGCCTGCGGCGAGATCGTCGCGGTGTTCGCCGAGGAGATGATCGCAAATTCGACGTCGCCCGCCTTCACGAGCTGGAGCACCTGCGGCTCCTGCCCGAGCTGCGCGCCCGGATATTGATCGATGATCATGGTGCCTTTGCTCAATTCCTTGAGCTTTTCGGCAAAGAGGTCGCCCGCGATGGAATAGCCGGTGTTGCGCGGCTGGTCGTAGGCAAAGCGATAATGCTTCACCTCCTGCGCCGACGCGCCCGTGACGAAAAGAACAGCGGCCGTTGCCGCCAGCCCAAGCATGGATCGTGCAATCATCGTTTCCCCCTTGTTTTATCGCTCGCCGCTTTAGCGGTCTGAGCGTTCGTTCGGGTGGTTGGTCACCCCTTATCCGTCTTCTTCCCAGTTCTCTGCATAAAATCGAAATCGCAGCCCTCGTCGGCCTGCATGATGGTCTCGTTGAATAGCCAGGCATAGCCGCGCCGCGCCTCGTCCGGCGTAGCCGCCGGTTTCAACGCGCCGCGCCGCCGTTCGAGCTCGGTAGCATCGACGAGAAGCTCGATGCTGCGCTTGGCGACGTCGAGGCGGATCATGTCGCCGTTCTGCACCAGCGCCAGCGGCCCGCCCACGGCGGATTCCGGCGTGATGTGCAGCACGATGGTGCCGAACGCGGTGCCGCTCATGCGCGCATCCGAAATGCGCACCATGTCCTTGGTACCGCCACGCGCGAGCTTCTTCGGGATAGGCAGATAGCCCGCCTCGGGCATGCCGGGCGCCCCCTTGGGGCCGGCGTTGCGCAGCACCAGCACGTCATCGGCGGTGACGTCGAGATCGGGATCGTCAACCCGGAGCGTCATGTCCTCGACGGATTCGAACACCACCGCACGCCCGGTGTGCTGCAACAGTTTCGGGCTTGCAGCCGACTGCTTGATGACCGCGCCGCGCGGGGCGAGATTACCGTGCAGGACGGCGAGGCCGCCTTCCTTCTTGATCGGATTGTCGCGCGGACGGATCGCGTCCTGCCCTGGCACGTCTTCCGCGTTTGCCGCGATATCTCGCAGCGTCTGGCCGGTGATCGTCTTCGCATCGAGATCGACGAGGTCACCAAGCTGCGCCAACAGTTTCGGCACGCCGCCAGCGTGATGAAAATGCTCCATGTAATGCTCGCCGGACGGCTTCAGATCGATCAGCACCGGAACCTCGCGGCCGATTTGATCGAACACTTCGAGATCGAGCCGGTGCGGCGAGCGATGCGCCATCGCGGTCAGATGGATCAGGCCGTTGGTCGAGCCGCCGATCGCCTGGAGCACGACCTGGGCATTCTTGAAAGACGCCGGCGTCAGCACCTCGCTCGGCTTTGGACCCTTCGTCTTCGCCATCTCGGCGGCCACCCTGCCGCTCGCCTCGGCAAGCCGAAAGCGCTCCGCATGCGGCGCGGGAATCGTCGCGCTCATAGGCAGCGACAGGCCCATGGCCTCGATCATGCAGGCCATGGTGGAGGCCGTGCCCATCACCATGCAGGTGCCGACCGATGGTGCGAGGCGGCCGTTGACCGCCTCGATCTCGACATCGTCCATTTCGCCGGCGCGATACTTGCCCCAGAGACGGCGGCAATCAGTGCAGGCGCCCAGCACCTCGCCCTTGTGATGACCAACCACCATGGGGCCAACGGGAATGACCACCGTCGGCAGATCGGCGCTGATCGCGGCCATCACCTGCGCCGGCAGTGTCTTGTCGCAGCCGCCAATGACGATCACCGAATCCATCGGCTGGGCCCGGATCATCTCCTCGGTGTCCATCGCCATCAGATTGCGCAGATACATCGAGGTCGGATGCGCAAAGCTCTCGGCGATCGAGATAGTCGGGAACACGAACGGCATCGCGCCCGACAGCATCACGCCGCGCTTGGCGGCCTCGATGATCTGCGGGACGTTGCCGTGGCAGGGATTGTAGTCGCTGTAGGTGTTGGTGATGCCGACGATCGGGCGCTCGAGCGCGTCGTCGGAATAGCCCATGGCCTTGATGAACGCCTTGCGCAGAAACAGCGAGAAGCCGGCATCGCCATAGCTCGTCAGCCCTTTGCGCAACCCACTCGTCATCATACCACTCCCATCATCGGGTAATTGTCGTACAGCCTGCCCCTCGATTGTCAATAAGGCAGACGTCAAACTTGGCATTCTCGCCATTGGCGCCCTGGTGACGACCAAATTATTGACAATCTGAGCCTTGCCTGCTCCACAGTACGGACCGGCCAAGCGCCGGGAGGCCGAGGGCATGTCCGACACTCACACCGCAGAAGCAGAAGCCATGACGGTCCGGCGCGACGATCCGGACGACATCGTCGCGCGGCTCGAGGAGGACATCATCTTCGGCCGGCTCGCGCCAGGCGCGCGCCTCACGGAAGACGCGCTGATGTCGGCTTACGGCACCTCGCGGCACTTCGTGCGCCAGGCGCTGGTGGATGCGGAGCGTCGCGGCATCGTCCGCCGCGAGAAGAATGTCGGCGCCACCGTGCGGTTCTACTCGGCCGAAGAGGTCGGGCAGATCTACGAGGTCCGGGAGATGCTGACCCGGCAGGCGGCGTTGATGATCCCCCTGCCCGCTCCGCAAGGCCTGATCGACGAGCTCTCCGCATTGCAGCGGCAATATTGCGCGAGAGCGGATTTGCAGGACCTGCGCGGCATCCACGAGGCCAACGACGCCTTCCACCTCGCGCTGTTCTCGGCCTGCGGCAATCCCTATCTGGTGCGCTCGCTGCAGGACTACATGAACCTGACGTTGCCGATGCGCGCCAAGAACCTCGCCGACCGAGACGGCCTCGCGCAATCACAGCGCCAGCACGAGCTGATGATCGAGCTGTTGAAGGGCCGCGACAGCTGGGCGCTGGCGCAGCTGTGTGTGGATCACATGCAGTTCAGCAAGAAGGATTACCTGGCGCGGATTGCGGGTGAGCAAGCCGAACAGCAGGGCCCGCGTTCATAGATGGGAGACGTTCGCTTCTCGCGGTGCTGCAGTTTACGCGGTAAGGGCGCGCTGGATTGCCCGCAATTGCAGGCCGCACGAGCCCATTCGGGCAATAACGCCCGCAGTCCATGACTTCTGGGGAACCTATGGTCGGCTTGGTACTTGGTCTTGCACCAATCCCCCACCATAGGAGCTGCCATGATTTGCCGTTTAGTCGGAGCCGCCGCTGTTGCCGTCGCCGTCCTGCTTCCCGTAACGACCCAGGCCCAGGGCGTTCCCGGAGGCGTCGAACGCGGTGCGCGGGATGGTGAGCGAGCGGCAGGGCCTGTCGGTGCAGTTGTGGGTGGCGTCGTCGGCGGCGTCGTTGGCGGCGTGGCGGGAGTCCTTGGCGTCGATCAACGTCCTCGCTTTCACTCCTACGTCGTCGAACAGCGGCGGCCCTCATATCAGTACCGCGAGGATGTGAGAGTCGGGGCGGTTCTTCCGGAGGAGGGTGTGACCTATTACGAGGTGCCACCCGAGTACGGCGCCCGTGAGTATCGTTACACGGTGGTGAACGGTCGCACGGTTCTGGTCGAACCGCGAACCCACCGGGTCGTCGAGATTGTCGAATAACAACCAAGGGCCGTCTTTCGAGACGGCCCTTTCGTTTGCGCAGATCTAAATCCCTCAAGTCCCGGTTCAGTACCGCCTCAGCAGACCGCGATCCACGCTGGCATCGCCATAGTCGACGCAGGCTCTCTTCGGGTTTCTGATCAGATCGGTCCGGACGCGCCTGAACGTTTTGGCGGCCGCGTCGGACACTTCGGGGCGAAATTTACCGGGATCGGAGGTCTCGCCATCGCGGGCCTTGATGGCCGCAGAATAGGCCTCGATCATCGCCATCGCGGCATCCGTGCTGCCGAGAAGTCGGGCGCCGAGCTGGACACTGCCGGCACCATTGACTTCGTAGCCGACACATCGTTGTTCGAGCACCGCGGACGCGGTGACGAGCTGGTCGAGGAACGTCGCCTCGGCGTCGCTGAGCATCGCGGCTCGCGCCGGTCCCGACATGATCAGCGCGAGCAGTACGACGGCTGCCAATTTGATTTTCATTGTGATCAAGGCACCGAATGCCGAATTGCGATCGCGCAGATCGACCAGAGCAACGTTGATCTAGATCAATGGGCCGGGACGGCCAAAGCGAAGGCTCGGGACCTTGTATGCGCTCGCCCTGTGGGGAAAACGATTCAGCCGCCGTTTGGCTTGACCAACCGCACCACAGCAAGCGGCGTCGCCAGCTCGCAGGCGCGAGACATCGAAGCGGATCAATGCATGGCGATCATTGGCGAGATCACACACACCACGACCTACCGCTACGCAAAGCCGGTTACGTTCGGCACGCACCGAGCGATGTTCCTGCCGCGGCGCGGCTCCTCGACCCGACTGCTTCGTTGGTCCGCTCGGACCAGCCTGCCATCAAAGGTGCATTGGGTCACCGACTCCCGCTCCAATGCCGTGACGGTGATGGAATTCAGCGAACCCGGCAGCGAACTGACATTCACGTTCAAGGTTCGCGGCATCTATTTCGGCATTAAGGGTCTGGAGACGTTTCCGCTGGAGCCCCGGGCCGAAGAGGTTCCCGTGCAGTATACCCCGGACGAATGGACCGACCTTGCAGGTTACCTGCGTCCGCATGCCGACGATGCAGACGGCAGCCATGCGAGCTGGACCAAGAGCTTTGTCGCCGGCGATCAGGACCGGACCGTCGACGTGCTGCGCCGTATGCTGGGCATGTTCCGCAGCGAGTTCAGCTATCGCGGAAGAGAGGCCGAAGGCACCCAACCCCCGAGCGAAACACTGCGCACGAGATCAGGTACATGCCGGGACTTCGCCTGGTTGATGATCGAGACCTTGCGTCGGCTCGGCTTCGCATCCCGCTTCGTCAGCGGCTATCTCTACGACGCGGCGCTCGATGGCGGCGCCGTCGGCATGACCGGCTCCGGCGCGACCCACGCGTGGGTGCAGGTGTTCCTGCCCGGTGCCGGCTGGCTGGATTACGACCCAACCAACAGCCTGAGCGCCGGCTTCGACCTGATCCCCGTGGCCATTGCGCGGCATCCGGGCCAGGCCGTGCCGCTGGCCGGCTCGTGGTTTGGCGACCCCGGCGACTACCTCGGCATGTCGATCAACGTCGCCGTTAACAAGATCGGCGAAATGCTCGATCCTTCGGAGGGATAGGATGCCGAGAGATAGGCGCGGCGGTCACTTCCTCTCCTGACGCTGCTTGACCACCTCATTTTTCTCGGCGGGCAGACAGCCCGAGCAAGACAATCGGCAATCGCTGACCATGGTGCTTGATCGCAACAACACGAGGGAACGTGCGGCGCTCGACTCTGCCTCCGCCCCATTTGAGCTCCTGAAGAGCAGGATCCGACAACTTTATGAAGGCGACACTTTCGGCTGCATAAGATTCCGATATGGCTTGCTCGTGCTTGATATCGTCACGGTTCTATTCATCATTGCGACGTCGTTCCTGCCTCGCAACAGGGCTATTGAGTTGCTCGATGTTGTGTTCGGTGTCTTGATCCTTGCAGACTTCTCCGCACGGATGATCATCAGCCGTCAGCCGCTGCGTGACCTTGCGCGACTTTCGACCTGGACCGACATCATCGTCATTGTTTCGTTCCTTGCACCACTCACAGGAGAAGCCGGCGGCTTCCTGCGCGCATTTCGAACATTGCGACTGCTGCGCGACTACCAAATGGTGGCACGTCTGCGGGTCGACAGCCCCTTCTTTCGGCGAAATGAGGAAGTCGTCTTTGCGGTCGCCAACCTCGGGGTGTTCATTTTTGTGATGACGGGGATCGTCTACGAGACCCAGAGGTCTCACAACAATCAGATCGCCCACTATGCCGACGCGCTCTACTTCACGGTCACGGCGCTAACGACGACCGGCTTCGGTGACATCACCCTGCCCGGAACTGTCGGACGCCTGATAACCGTCGTCATCATGATCTTTGGCGTGACCCTTTTCCTGAATCTCGCCAAGGCATTGCTCGCGCCCTCCAAGGTACGCTTCCCCTGCGCTATCTGCGGTCTGCAGCGCCACGATGTCGACGCGGTGCATTGCAAGGCCTGCGGGACCGTGTTGAACATTCCCGATGAAGGCGCGGACTAGGCCCATGCCGGCCCGAGTGCCGGGACAGGCATTAAAACTGTTTGTCAAGCCATCGAAATTTCGCAAAGCCGGAAATAGATAGGGGCCGGGCTCCGGCGCCACGTCCCGCGTCCCCATCCATCTCCCTCCCGAACGAAATGCCATGACGGAACAAACTCTGACGGAGCCGATCGCCGAGCGGCAAGCGCCACCTCGCGGCTTCTCGCGCTACCAGGCGGTCCTCGTCGCGCTGCTGGCGCTGGTCCAGTTCACGATCATCATCGATTTCATGATCATGTCGCCGCTCGGCGCCATCATGATGCCGGCGCTCGATATTTCCGCCGCCCAGTTCGGCGTGGCGGTCTCGGCCTATGCGTTCAGCGCGGGAATTTCCGGCATCCTGGCGGCCGGCTTTGCCGACCGGTTCGATCGCAAGCGGCTGCTGTTGTTCTTCTACGCCGGCTTCACGCTTGGCACGGCGCTTTGCGCGATCGCGCCCAACTATCACCTGTTGCTGCTGGGGCGGATCGTGACCGGCCTGTTCGGCGGCGTGATCGGCTCGGTCGTGCTCGCCATCGTCACCGATCTGTTTGGGCTGCAATTGCGCGGCCGCGTCATGGGTTTCGTGCAAACCGCCTTCGCTGCAAGCCAGGTGCTGGGCATCCCGGCCGGTCTTTTCCTCGCCAACCAGTGGAACTGGCATGTCGCGTTCGGCGCACTGGTCGGCCTGTCGGTGATCGGCATGGCCGCCGTGATGTTCCTGATGAAGCCGGTGAACGGCCATCTCGGGCTGAAGCAGGATCGAAATCCGTTCCGGCATCTGATCGCAACAATCTCGCAGCCGCGTTATTGGATGGCGTTTTCGGTGACGACCCTGCTGGCGACCGGCGGCTACATGCTGATGCCGTTCGGCAGCGCCTACACCGTGCACAATCTCGGCATCGACATCGTGCATCTGCCGACGATCTATCTCGTCTCCGGCCTGTTCAGCATTGTCATCGGCCCGCTCGTGGGACGCGCAAGCGATGCCTTCGGCAAATACCCGACCTTCGTCTTCGGCAGCGCCATGTCCATCGTCATGGTGCTGATCTACACCCATCTCGGCGAGGTGAGCCTGACGGTCGCGATCCTGGTCAACGTCCTGATGTTCGTCGGCATCTTCTCCCGCATGATTCCGTCGCAGGCGCTGATTTCCGCAATCCCCGAGCCGGCGCAACGCGGCTCCTTCAGCGCGGTCGGCGCGTCGCTGCAACAGCTCTCCGGCGGGCTCGGCTCCGTCCTCGCCGCCGCGCTGATCGCGCAGGACGCCGACGGCACGCTCCGGCATTTCGACCGGCTGGGATACGTCGTCGTGACGACGGCGTTGATTTCCCTGATCCTGATGTACTTTGTGCAGCGGCCCATCGCAGCCCAGGCCGGCAAGCGCGTTGTCTAGGGCATCGATTCCGACGCCCTGGATTTGCGAATGCGCTCCTACCGCTTATTCCAATCAATGATCCGACTTGTGTCGCCGTCGAACTCGTTGCTGCAGAACGCGCCGCCCTGATAGTGATCGCCGACCGGATCGGGCTTCAGCTTGGCCTGCTCGGCCATCGCATGCGCCACGTGGCCCTCGGAGCGCCCCGTGGGGCGGTAGCCGAACTCGTAGGCGCGGTGGTTGTCCCACCACGCGCGCTCGTTCAGGGACACGCCGTAGAAGATCTCGAAATGAATGTCGGGATGCTCGAGCCCGATCCGGCAGAGCTGCACCAGATCTTCCGGCTTCAGCCAGATCGAGATCCGGCGGAGGTCCAGCGGTACGTCGCCGAAATTGCCAATGCGAAGGCAAGTCACCTTCAGGCCATGCTTGTCGGCATAGAGCGCGCCGACCGCTTCGCCGAACACCTTGCTGACGCCATAGCGGCCGTCGGGGCGCGGGGTCACGTCGGTGCCGATCTTGTGGTGGCGCGGATAGAATCCGACGGCATGGTTCGAGGAGGCGAACACCACGCGCTTGACGCCCTTGCGATACGCGGCCTCGAACAAATTGTAGCCGCCGATGATGTTGGCCTGGAGGATGTCGTTCCAAGGACCTTCGACCGAATAGCCGCCGAAATGGATGATGCCGTCGACGCCCTCGCAGATCGCCTCGCACTGCGCCAGGTCAGAGAGGTCCGCCGCCTTGAATTGCTCGTTGGGGCCGAGATCGGCCGGCGGGCGGATGTCGCTGAGCAGAAGGTCCGGATAGATCGGCGGCAGCAACTTCCGCAGACGCGTTCCAATCCCGCCTGAAGCTCCCGTCATCAAGATGCGCATGTCATTCCTCGTCTTTGGCGACCGATTTGCCGTCACGTGTCTCTAATGATAGCTGGATTGTCCAGAGGGAACGAAACGAGAGAACCAACATGAATGAGGCATCGTCCCACACTCAAGGCTGGCGGCCGGCGACGTATTACCCCGATCCGGCGATAAAAGCACTGGACCCCCGCTTCGAAAAATACTGGTTGAAGCTCTCGGCGGTGGAGCGGCTGACGACCGGCATGCGCTGGGCCGAGGGTCCGGTGTGGTTCGGCGATGGTCGTTATCTCCTGTGCAGCGACATCCCGAACCAGCGCATTATCAAATGGGAGGAGGAGACCGGTGCGGTCTCAGTGTTCCGCAAGCCCTCCAATTTCGCGAACGGCAACACCAGGGATCGCCAGGGCCGGCTCGTCACCTGCGAGCATGGCGGCAGACGCGTCACCCGCACCGAATATGACGGCGATATCACCGTGTTGATGGATCAATTCAACGGCAAGCGGTTAAACTCACCGAACGATGTCATTGTTAAATCGGACGGCTCGATCTGGTTCACCGATCCGACCTTCGGTCTGCTCGGCAATTACGAGGGCTACAAGGCCGAGCCGGAAATTGATCCGAACGTCTATCGGCTCGATCCCGCGACCGGTAAGGCGACCATCGTTGCCGAAGGCGTGCTCGGGCCGAACGGGCTGTGCTTCTCGCCGGACGAGAAAATCCTCTACGTCGTAGAATCACGCGGCGTGCCGAACCGCAAGATCCTCGCCTATGACGTCTCGGCGGATGGCACCACGATCTCGAACAAGCGCGTCTTCATCGACGCAGGCCCGGGCACGCCGGACGGCATGCGCTGCGACATCGACGGTAATCTCTGGTGCGGCTGGGGCATGGGCGATCCCGAACTCGACGGCGTCGTGGTGTTCGCGCCCGACGGCGTCATGATCGGCCGCATCGCCCTGCCCGAGCGCTGCGCCAATCTCTGCTTCGGTGGCGTCAAGCGCAATCGCCTGTTCATGGCCGCGAGCCGGTCGATCTACGCGTTGTATGTGAACACGCAGGGCGCGGTGGGGGGATAGGCTTCCCAACTCTCTC
>NZ_JADPIT010000032.1:258962-299894 GCF_023073035.1 Bradyrhizobium sp. 62 | reverse complement strand
CCGGAGCGGTTGCCGCTCCGGCGTTTTTGTTCACCCAGGCGCTAGAGATTACGCCGCGTTGAAGCCCGCAACGGCCTTCACTTCGAGGAAGTCCTCGAGGCCGTATTTGCCCCATTCGCGGCCGTTGCCGGACTGCTTGTAGCCGCCGAACGGCGCGGTGCGATCGTTGGGCACGCCCTGCAGATTGACGTTGCCGGCGCGGATCTGGCGGCCGACGCGCTTGGCATCCTCGACGGACGCACCCGTGACGTAGCCGGCAAGCCCATAGGGCGTGTCGTTGGCGATGTGCACCGCCTCGGCTTCGTCCTTGGCGCCGATGATGGTCAGCACCGGTCCGAAGATCTCTTCGCGGGCGATCGTCATGTCGGGGGTGACGTCGGCGAAGATGGTCGGACGGACATAGAAGCCCTTGTTGACGCCTTCGGGCAGGCCCGGGCCGCCCGACACGAGCGTTGCGCCCTCGTCGATGCCCTTCTTGATCAGGCCCTGGATCTTGTCCCACTGGCCGCGGTTGACCACGGGGCCGATGGTGGTGCCTTCGGCGCGGGGATCGCCCGCCTTGGTCTTGTCAGCGACCGCCTTCGCGATCGCGGCGACTTCCTTCATCTTCGAGGCCGGCACGATCATGCGCGAGGGCGCGTTGCAGGACTGGCCGGAGTTGTTGAACATGTGCATCACGCCGCCGGTCACCGCCTTGGTGAGGTCGGCGCCTTCGAGGATGACGTTCGGCGACTTGCCACCGAGCTCCTGGCTGACGCGCTTCACGGTCGGTGCCGCACGCTTGGCCACGTCGATGCCGGCGCGGGTCGAGCCGGTGAACGAGATCATGTCGATATCGGGGTGCTCGCTCATGGCGGCGCCGACCTCCGGGCCGAGACCGTTGACGAGGTTGAACACGCCCTTCGGCACGCCGGCTTCATGGAGGATTTCCGCAAAGATCAAGGCCGAGGTCGGGGTGAACTCCGACGGTTTCAGGATCATGGTGCAGCCGGCGGCGAGCGCGGGCGCGACCTTGCAGGCGATCTGGTTGAGCGGCCAGTTCCAGGGCGTGATCATGCCGACCACGCCGACCGGCTCGCGCAGCACCATGGCGGTGCCGACCGGTTCCTCGAAATGATAGTTCTTGAGCACGTCGAGCGTGGTCATGAGGTGGCCGAGGCCGGCGCCGGCCTGGAGCTTTTCGGCCATCGGCAGCGGCGCGCCCATCTCGTCGGAGACGGCGGCACCGATCTCCTTGAGGCGGCCCTTATAAATCTCGATGACTTTCGTCAGCAGCGCGACGCGCTCGTCACGGCTGGTCTGGGAGAACGTCACGAACGCGCGCTTGGCGGCGGCGACGGCTTTGTCAACGTCGGCCTTGGAGCCCAGCGCAACCTCGTACATCGCCTCTTCCGTCGCCGGATTGACCACGGCGGTGGACTTCTTGACAGCGGGATCGACCCAGGCGCCGTCGATGTAGAATTGCATGCGATTGACCATTGTGAACCTCTTCTTGGGGGCTTGGAGGGGGCGTTTCGGCAGGCATCCTTGCACGAAAGCGCCGGCAATTGAACCCGCCATATGCGGGGCCAGCATTGCGGCGGACGGAGGTTATATGAGCCGATGGCGGAAGGGTGGCAAGGTCTCGCCTCACTCACGATGTCATCCCGGCCTAGTGCGCAATTGCGCACTAGGCCGGGATGACGAATTAAACCGCCATCTTCCGATGCAGCACCGGCGCGCCCGTGGTGAGGCTCTCGGCCGCATCGATGATGGCGTTGGCGTCGATGCCGTGGTGGCGGTAGAGGTCGGCGATCGTGCCGGTCTGGCCGAACTGCTCGACGCCGAGCGCCTCGACGCGGTGGCCACGGACGCTGCCGAGCCAGCCCAGCGCCGCCGGATGGCCATCGATCACGGTCACGATGCCGCACTCGCGCGGCAGCGGCGCGAGCAGCTTTTCGATGTGGCTGAGATGCTGAACGCCGCGCCGATCACGGCGCAATTTCCGTGCGGCGGTCCACCCCGCATGCAGACGATCCGCGGACGTGATCGCGAGCAGGCCGATGTCGCGCCGGCTCTCGCCGATGAAGCCGGTCGCCTCGACCGCTTCCGGCGCAACGGCGCCGGTATAGGCGATGACGGCTTCGGCATTGGGGCCCGGCTTGCGCAGCCAATAAGCGCCGTCGGTGATGCCCTCTGCAAGCTCGGGTGTCATGATCCGCTGCGCCTGCTCGATGCTGCGCGTCGACAGCCGCAAATAGACCGAGCCGCCCTCGCCCGGATCGCGCTGCATGTGGTTGAAACCCCAACCCATGATCACGGCGAGCTCGTCGACGAAGGCCGGCTCGAACGAGGCAAGCCCGTCCTGCGCCATGCCGATCAAAGGCGTTGCGATCGACTGGTGCGCGCCGCCTTCGGGTGCCAGCGTGATGCCCGACGGCGTTGCCGCCACCATGAAGCGGGCATCCTGGTAGCAGGCATAGTTCAGCGCATCGAGACCGCGCTCGATGAAGGGATCATAGAGCGTGCCGACCGGCAGCAGCCGCTCGCCGTTGATCTGGTGCGACAGGCCGAGCGCCGAGAGCATGATGAACAGGTTCATCTCGGCGATGCCGAGCTCGAGATGCTGGCCCTTGGGCGAGAAGTCCCAGTTGAAGGTGGAGGGAATTTTCTCGCTGCGGAATAAGTCCGCCTTCTCGCCGCGCGCGAACAGGCCACGTCGGTTCACCCACGGACCAAGATTTGTCGAGACGGTGACGTCAGGCGATGTCGTGACGATGCGCCTGGCAAGCTCGCTGTCGCCGCGCGCGATCTCGTTCAACACCAGCCCAAACCCCTGCTGGGTCGACATCTGCGGCGCCGGCTTGAAGGCGAGCTGCGACGGCACCTCGATCACAGGCGCGGTGAGCCGGCGTCCGTCCTGGTTGAACGGCACGCCCGCGAGGAAGGCGTCGAGCTCGGCGGGACCTTGGGCGAGGCCCTCGTATCTGTCCCATTCGTGTCCCGGTCGGATGTTCTGGCTGTCGCGATATTTCTCCATCTGCGCAACCGTCATCAGGCCGGCGTGATTGTCCTTGTGGCCCTGGAACGGCAGGCCGACGCCCTTGATGGTGTAGGCGATGAAGCAGACCGGGCGATCGTGATCGATGGATTCGAAGGCGTCCAGCATGCTCGCCATGTCATGGCCGCCGAGGTTCGACATCAGCGCCAGCAATTCGTCGTCGCTGCGCTTGTCGATCAGTTTGGTGATGGGGCCCTGATCGCCGATCTCGTCGTGAAGATGTTTGCGGAACGCGGCGCCGCCTTGGAAACACAATGCGGCGTAGAGTGCGTTCGGACAGTTGTCGATCCAGCGCTTCAACGCCTCGCCGCCGGGCTCGGCAAAGGCCTCGCGCATCAGCCGGCCGTATTTCACTATCACCACGTCCCAGCCGAAGTTGCGGAATACGGTCTCGAACTTTTCCCAGAGACCTTCGCGGACGACGGCATCGAGCGACTGCCTGTTATAGTCGACCACCCACCATGTGTTGCGCAGCCCGTGCTTCCAGCCCTCCGCGAGCGCCTCGAAAATGTTGCCCTCGTCCATCTCGGCGTCGCCGACCAGCGCAATCATCCGCCCTTCGCGGCGATCCTTCATCCAGCCATGCGCCTTGACGTAGTCCTGCACCAGCGAGGCGAACAGCGTCTGCGCAACGCCGAGGCCGACCGAGCCGGTGGAGAAATCGACGTCGTCGACGTCCTTGGTGCGCGAGGGATAGGACTGCGCGCCCTTGAAGCCGCGGAAATTCTCCAGCTTCTCGCGGCTCTGCCGGCCGAACAGATACTGGATGGCGTGGAACACCGGGCTCGCATGCGGCTTCACCGCGACGCGATCTTCGGGTTTCAGCACGTGGAAATACAGCGCCGACATGATGGTGGCGAGCGAGGCCGACGAGGCCTGATGTCCCCCGACCTTCAGGCCGTCCGCATTCGGGCGGATGTGGTTGGCGTGATGGATGGTCCATGACGACAGCCACAGCGCCTTGCGGGCGAGCGCGGTCAACGTGTCGAGGCGGGCGGTATCAACGGGCATGGCAATGCTCCCGGAAAACTGGTGCTCGATGATACCCCTGCGGGACGCGCCAAACTTCTCAATTTTACGCGCAATACCGGCCAATATCGGAATAGATTACCAATCGATCGATAAAAACGACAGGTTCATCCCAATGCCCGCCCTCGACGCCATCGACCGAAAAATCCTCAGCTACCTCCAGAACGACAGCCGGCTGACCATGCAGGAACTGGCCGACAAGGTCGGGCTGTCGGTGTCGCCCTGCCACCGCCGGGTCAAGCTGCTCGAGGAGCGCGGCGTCATCTCGCGCTACATCGCGACCGTGGACCAGAAGGCGCTGGGGCTGCATGTCAGCGTCTTCATCTCGATCAAGCTGGCGCGGCAGAAGGAGGAGGACCTCAACCGCTTCGCGCGCGCGATCTCGAAATGGGACGAGGTGCTGGAATGCTATCTGATGACCGGCAACCGCGACTATCTCTTGCGCGTCGTCGCAGCCGACCTCGCCTCCTACGAGACCTTCCTCAAGACCAAGCTGACCCGGCTCGACGGCATCGCCTCGATCGAGTCCAGCTTTGCGCTCAGCCAGGTGAAGTATTCGATCGCGCTGCCGGTGTAAGGCATCACCGCCACGGCTGCACGATGATCTTGGTGTGCGCCTCAGGATTGGCGAGGTCGGCGAAAGCCTTTGCGACGCCGTCGATGCCGATCTCGGCCGTCACCATCGCCGCCGCATCCACCTGCCCTTCGGCGATCAGGCGCAGTGAGGCTGCGAATTCGTCGGGCGTGTAGCCGAGCACATACTGAACGTTGAGCTCCTTCATGATGCCGAGCATGGGCTCGCTCCTGTCGGTCTCCATGCACACACCGACCACGACGATCCTGGCATCGCGCGGCGCGCCTTCGAACACCTGCTGCAACAGACCAGGCACGCCGACGCATTCGAAGATGATCGCGGGCTTCAGCGCGGGCAGCATCGCCTGGAACGGCGGCCGGGCCGCCTTCTCCGCATCCGACATCTGCGCATGCTCGGCCCAGGTCGCATAGGGCTGCGACACCCTTGGATCCACGACGATATCGGCGCCGAGTTTTGCCGCAAGCGCGCGCCGCGCCGGCGAATAGTCAGCGGCGACGATCGGATGCAGGCCCTTGAGCTTCAGCGCCGCAATCACCGCCAGCCCGACCGGTCCGCAGCCGATCACGAGCGGGACCTCGCCGCCACGGATGTTGGCCTTGGCGACGGCGTGAACGCCGACCGCGAGCGGCTCGGTGAGCGCGGCATGCTCCGGCGCGAGACCGTTGGGCACCTCGAGCAGCAGCGCTTCGCTCAGCAGCATCGCCTCGGCGTAGCCGCCAATATTGTCGTTGGAATAGCCGATGCCTTCAATGCCCTGCGGCGTCACCAGGGCCGGCAGCGAGCAGACGCGCCTGCCCGGCTTGAGCTTGCGCACAGTCCCCGGGCCGAAGTCGACGATCTCGCAGCAGAACTCATGGCCGAACACGACGTCGCGGGCGAGGTCCATCGGCTTGCGCCCGGTCTTTCGCGCCATCTCCACCATGCGGTGGGCGTGCTGGCGTGCGTGCAGATCGGAGCCACAGATGCCGCAGGCGAGCGTCTTGACTAGGACCTGGCCGGGGCCGGGTGTTGGCTCGGCCATCCGGTCGACGACAATCTCACCGTTCCTGAAAATCGCAGCGCGCATTCGGCTCCTCCCGGCTTGTTGGAGCCATTGATAGCACGAAGCGGACGCGTGAACTTGCGTCAGGGGTTCGGGGAACGCTCTTCCATGATCAGGAGCTGGGCGCGACGGATGCGCTCGCGATGAGCAATGTAGAGGCCGCTGGCGACGATGAAGGCTGCACCGGTGACGGTCCAGACATCAGGCACTTCGCCGAACAGGAAGAAGCCCAGAATGCTGACCCAGAGCAACTGCGTGTAGGAGAACGGCGCAAGCACCGAGGCATCGCCGTAGCGATAGGCCAGGACGATGATCCACTGGCCGACGGTGGAGGCAACGCCGATCACGATGCCAAGCCCGATCGCGGTCCAGGTCGGCGTGACCCAGACGAATGGTACCATCAGGGAGAGGATCGCAACGCCCGTCAGCGCCGAATAGGCCATGGTGGTGAGGACGGCTTCGCGTCCGCTCATCATGCGCGTCAGGATCAGCGCCGCAGCCCAGCAGAACGCCGAGACGATCGGGAAGAACGCGGCGGCGTGAAACGCGCTGGAGCCCGGGCGCAGGATGATCATCACGCCCGTCAAGCCGATCGCGGTGGCGATCCAGCGGCGCATGCCCACCTTCTCGCTCAGGAACACGATCGAGAGCGCGGTGACGAACAGCGGCGAGACGAAGCCGGTCGCGGACGCTTCCGCGATCGGCAGGAAGCTCAGGCCGGTGATGAAGAACAGCGAAGAGCCGAGCAATGCCGCGCCGCGCATCAGCTGCAGGCCGAGGCGCTCGGTGCGCATGGCATGCAGCGGCGAGCCCGGCAGCATCACCGGCGTGAACATCAGCGCGAACGTCACGAAGCGGATCCAGGTGATCTCGATCGACGGCAGGCTCGACGACAAATATTTCGCGGTGACATCGGAGCAACCGAGAAAGATCGTCGACAGCAGCACCAGCGCGATGCCTTTGAAGGGATGATCGACGCGCGCGGGCGCGCGGCGCGCCTGCGGCTTCTTTTCCGGCATAGGCATGGGAATACTGTCGAGCCTTGCGGCTGCGGCGGGCGGCGGGGTCACGGCTGGAACCTAGAAAATGCGAATCGGGAATGATCGTAAAAAACGATAATTGCGCCGCTTTCACAACTTCCGAAAACAGGATGCCGATATGCGCTCACGTCCGCGCGCGTCAAGACTCCATTAAGAATAGGCGTTTGTGCACTACAGCATAGGCAGTCCGCGCGGCTTCGGACCGCGCGGAAACGCCGCATCGAGCGCCGCAATCTCGTCTTTCGTCAGCACGAGATCGCCAGCCGCGGCATTTTCGCCGGCATGTTCCGCGGACGACGCCTTCGGAATCGCGAACACCGTAGTCGCACGGGTGAGGAAGCTCAGCGCGACTTGGCGCGGCGTCGCGCGACGCGCCTCCGCGATGCGCGCCAGCACCGCGCCGCCCTTGCTGCTGCTTGCAGGGAAATCGTCGTGGCCGAATGGCGAATAGGCGACCACGGCGACACCATGCTGTTCGCACCACGGGATCACGGCATGCTCGATCGCGCGTTCCTTGAGATGATAGAGCACCTGATTGCAGGCGATGCGGTCTTCGCCGGCGGCTTCGAGCATCTCGTCGAGATCATCGGCATCGAAATTGGAAACGCCCCAGGATTTGATCTTGCCGGCCTTCACCAACTCCTCGAATGCGGCCACGGTGTCCTCCAGCGGATACGAACCGCGCCAATGCAGCAGATAGCAATCGAGCCGATCGGTCTTCAGCCGCTTCAGCGAGCGCTCACAGGCGGTGATGGTTCCGCGGCGGGAGGCGTTGCTCGGCAGCACCTTCGACACCAGGAACACCTCGTCGCGGCGGCCCGCGATCGCGTCCGCAATGACGAGCTCGGCATCGCCATACATCTCGGCGGTGTCGATGTGGGTCATGCCGAGATCGAGCCCGCGCTGTAGCGCCGCGATCGCGCGCTTACGATCGCCATGGTCGAGATACCAGGTGCCCTGCCCGATGACAGAGACGCTGGCACCGGTTTTGCCGAAGGGTTTCGTGTTCATAATTGCTCCGATACCGCTCGTTCGCTCAGCCAACCGCCATCGAGCTCAAGAGTTCAATACGCCGATGTCGGCGACCAACACGCTACCGGTGGCGGACTCCGTGATATAGAGCAGATCTTTGTTCGCGCCACCGATCGCGACATTGGTGCAATTCGGCCCCGCGCACGACTTGACCCGCGCAATCAATTCGCCGTTGGGCGCGAACACGAAGACATGGCCGAGCGAGGCGTGACCGACGAACAGTCGGCCCTTGGCATCCATGGTCAAGCCATCGGGGCCACTGGTACCGAACAGCGAGCAGAAGCGGCCGACCTTCGACACGCTGCCATCCTTCATGAACGGCAACCGCCACACCGCGTTGTCGCGCGTCATCGCGACGAACAGCACGGTCTCCGTTGGATCGAGGACCAGACCATTTGGGCTGATACCGGTGTTAACAAGGCAATCCAGCCGGCCGCCTGGCGTCAGGCGATAGACACGGCCGCTGGGGTCATGCAGGCCGGTCTGACCCTGGTCGGTGAAATAGATGTCGCCGTTGGAAGCGAGATGCAAATCGTTGCAGCCGCGGAAGGACTCCGAGTTGCGCGAGGTCAGCACCGGCGCAATGCGACCTGCCTCGGCGTCAAACGCCATGATGCCGTGTCTGTAATCGGCGACCAGGATGCGACCGTCGGCCGCGATCTGCAACCCGTTCGGCCAGCCCTCATACTCGATCGCCAGCGACCACTCGCCGTCGGGCGCGATGCGGAAGATGCGGCCGAAGGGAATGTCGACGATGTAGAGATTGCCATCTTTGTCGAACGACGGGCCCTCGATGAAGGAGTCCGTCGGCACGCCCGGCCGATTGGCATCGGCCCAATCCGTCCGCTCGCCCTTGCGGCGGAATTTGTCGGGCATGGCGGAGAAGAGCCTGGTCTCAATCAGGCGCGGCGGCGTTTCCAGGTACATCATTGTTGTTTTGCGCGTTGAGGGCGAGAGCGCGGCACCATAGGGCACAATGGGGCGTGCGTCGATTGGGCTGAGGCGTAGCGCCCCGCCCCGCTGTCATTCCCCGCGAAAGCGGGGAATCCAGTACGCCGTGGCCTTACCGCTTGATCACAGGCGTCTCGGCGTACTGGATCGCCCGGTCAAGCCGGGCGATGACGGCGGAGTATGCAGCGACGACCGAGAAAGTCGCCCCTATCCCGCAGCGCCCGCGACCTTCGCCTGCTTCACTGGTGCCAGCTCCGTCGTCGCGATCAGGCGCTTCAGCTCGGGAATGCAGGAGCCGCAATTGGTGCCGGCCTTGAGCTTTGCGCCGATCTCGGCCGCCGTGCGCGCGCCTGCGACGATGGTGTCGCAGATGGTGCCGCGGCCGACACCAAAGCAGGCGCAGACGACCGGACCGGTCGAAGCCGCGCCCTCGCTCGACTTACCGGACAACAGCATGCGCCGCTGCTCGTCGGTGACATGGTCGGCGACGAACAGGCTCTTCACCACCTCCCAATCGCCGGCATCATGCGCGGGGCCGACGAACAGGCAGGTTTCGATGCGGTCGCCGGCAAACGACGCCGCGCGATAAACGCCGCCGCCGAAGTCGCGATAGTCGGCGACGTCCTCGCCGGCAACGCCACCGAGCCAGGCCGGCCAGCGCGACAGGTCCGCATTGTCGGCGAAGAGATAGCCGAAGCCGCCGGCAACAGTGACGCGGGTCCACATCAGGTTTGGCGGCAGGTCCAGCTGCTTGCGCGACAACGCAAAGCCCCGGAAGACGTATTCATAAGGCCCGATCGCGGCTGGTGTCGCCTTGGACTCCGGCTGCCCCGAGAACGGATCGGTGAACGGTGCGACCAACGCCCCGACGCGACCGTGCGAGGCGTTCATCGCACTCCAGTGGATCGGCGCGAACAGCGTGCCGCGCTGCTGGCGGTCGCTGACGACGACCTTGAGGGTGCACTGGCCGTAGTCGGTAGTGATCCGGGCATAGCCGTCATGGACGATGTTGTATCTGCCGGCGTCATCGGGATGAATCTCGACGAACGGCTCGGGCAGATGCGCGCCGAGCCGCTGGCTGAGGCCCGTGCGCGTCATGGTATGCCACTGGTCGCGGATGCGCCCGGTATTGAGCCGCAGCGGCCGCGAAGGCCCGGTCTCGCCACGCAGCGCCGGCACTTCCGGCGCGACGAAGCGGCCCTTGCCGTCGTTGGTGAAGAAGCCGCCGGCCGCGAAGAAGCGCTCGCCGGGCGCCCCGCCTTCACGCGCCGGCCACTGCACGGGCTTCAAGGCGTCGAAGCCCTCGTCGGACAGCGAGGTCAGCGCGCCGATATCGAAGTCGCGGCTGCCATCGTTCTCGAACGCCGAGAGCGCGGCGTGCTCGCGAAAGATGTCGGCTGCGGATTTGTAACTGAAACTGTCGCCAAAGCCGAGGCGTTTTGCGGTTTCGCTCAGGATCCACCAGTCCGGCCGCGCCTCGCCGGGCGCCGGCAGGAACGAACGCTGGCGCGAGATGCGGCGCTCGGAATTGGTCACGGTGCCCGACTTCTCGCCCCAGGCGAGCGCGGGCAGCAGCACGTGCGGGCCGGCATCGACCGTGTCGTTGGAGAGCACGTTCTCGGAGACCACGAACAGCTCGAGCTTCTTCAGCGCCTCGCGCACGAAGTCCGCGTCGGGCAGCGACACTGCGGGGTTGGTGCCCATCACCCACAGGGCCTTGACCTCGCCGCGGTTGATGGCTTCGAACAGCTGCACCGCCTTCAACCCTTCATGGGTGGCGATGCGCGGCGCCTTCCAGAACCGCCTGACACGGTCGATGTCCGGCGGCGTGAAGTTCATGTGTGCGGCGAGCTGGTTGGCGAGGCCGCCGACCTCGCGGCCGCCCATCGCGTTGGGCTGGCCGGTGAGCGAGAACGGCGAGGCACCCGGCTTGCCGATGCGCCCCGTGGCAAGATGGCAGTTCAGGATCGCGTTGACCTTGTCGGTGCCCTGCGCCGACTGATTGACGCCTTGCGAGTACAGCGTGACGACGCGGGGCGTGTCACGGAACATCTTGAAGAAGGTAGCAATGTCCTGCTCGGAGAGGCCGGTCGCCAGTGCGGTCGCGGTGACACTGCCGGCGATGCTGCGTGCGCGCGCCAGCGCGTCGTCAAAGCCCGACGTGTTTTGCGCGATGTAATCCTGATCCAGTGCACCATTGTCGGCGAGGTGAACGAACAGGCCGCAGAACAGTGCCGTGTCGGTGCCGGGCTTGAGGCCCAGGAACAGATCGACGTCGGTCGCGGTGTCGGTGCGGCGCGGATCGATCACGATCATGCGCGCGCCGCGCTCCCCACGGTTCTTCAACATACGCTGGAACAGGACCGGGTGGCACCAGGCGGCATTCGAGCCGACGAACACCAGCAGATCGGCGTGGTCGAGATCCTCGTAGCAGCCGGGCACGGTGTCGGCGCCGAAGGCGCGGCGGTGACCGGCAACCGAGGACGACATGCACAGCCGCGAATTGGTGTCGACGTTGGCCGTGCCGACAAAGCCCTTCATCAGCTTGTTGGCAACGTAGTAGTCCTCGGTCAGCAGTTGGCCCGAGAGATAGAATGCGACCGCGTCGGCGCCGTCGCGCGCGACGATGTGCTGCATGCGATGGGCGACGTGATCGAGCGCATCGCTCCAGGCGACGCGTTCGAGCACGCCCTTGCAGCGGATCATCGGATAGAGCAGCCGGCTTTCCAGCCCGACGGTCTCGCCGAGCGCCGAGCCCTTGGAGCACAGCCGGCCGAAATTGGCAGGATGATCGGGATCGCCCGCGATCGCCGCGCCGCCCTTGCCGTCCGGCGTCGCCAGCACGCCGCAGCCGACGCCACAATACGGACAGGTCGTCTTCGTGGCGCGGAGCGTCGGATCGATCACCGTCATATCAAGCCGCCTCTATCAAGCCGCTTTGGAGGGACGCGCGAGCACGCGGCCAAACATCATGTCGGCGCGGATCGCCGCCACCTTTTCGCGGTTGCGGATCAGTTCGAGATACCAGAGCGCATCGACGGTATCGCCGATCAGCAGGGCGCCGGTGAGCCGGCCCTCGGCGATGACGAGCTTCTTGTAAGTGCCGCGCCTGCGGTCTGACAGCACGAGGCTCTCGCTGCCCTCCCCGCCCATGAAGTCGCCGGCGGAGAATACGCTGACCCCCGACACCTTCAGATTGGTCGAGACCACGCTGCCCTGATAGGCCGCAGGACGACCAGAGAGATGCCGCGCCAGCACGCGCGCCTGCTCGTAAGCAGGCTCGACGAGGCCGTAGCAGGTGCCGCGATGCTCGGCGCACTCGCCGAGCGCGTAGATATCGGGTGACGCCGTCTGCATCTCGTCGTTGACGACGATGCCGCGGTTGACTGCGATGCCGGCGTCCTTTGCCAGCGCAATGTTGGGCCTGATGCCGGCGGCGAAGATCACCGCATCGGCCTCGATGCGGCTGCCGTCGGCAAGCTCGACCGCTTCGACATGGCCCTCGCCGTGGATGCGCGCTGTGGATGCACTGAGCAGGATGCGAATGCCTTTGCGCTCGACCAGCGTCTTGAGCAGGTCGGCAGCGGGCGCATCGAGCTGGCGCTCCATCAGCCGATCCATCAGATGCAGCAGCGTCACGGGCGCACCGGCCTTGGCGAGGCCGTAAGCCGCTTCGAGTCCGAGCAGACCGCCGCCGACCACGACGACGCGCTTCCTTGCGGCAGCGAGCGTCAGCAGCAGATCGACGTCGCGGGTGTCGCGGAAGGTGTGCACGCCGGAAAGGTCGGCGCCCGGCACGTTGAGCCGCAGCGGCGTCGAGCCGACGGCGAGCACGAGCTTGGAATATTCCATGCTCTCTTCGCCTTCGATCTTGAGCTCGCGTCGGCCGGTGTCGATCTCGCTGACGCGATAGCCGTAGCGCACCGTGACGCCGCGATGGCGCCACCAGTCGGCGGGACGAAGCTCGATCTCGTGCGAGCCGGTTTCGCCGGCCAGCACGGAGGAGAGCAGAACGCGGTTGTAAGCGAGCCGCGGCTCTTCGCCGATCACGGCGACCGCGTAGCGGCCGAGCGAGGTCTTGGCGAGCTCGTCGACCAGACGCGCGGCCGCCATACCGTTACCGACGATGACCAGCGGTTCACTCACAACGTATCTCCTATTCGGCGGCCTGCGGCTGTGCGCCGTAGGCCTCGGACATCATGTAGCCGGACAACACGCCGTAGGCGTCGGTCCAGGCGGTAGCGAGTTCGGGCGTCCAGGCCTCGCCGAGGCCCTTCTCCAGGGTCCACAGCAAGGTCGCGCCGACCACGGGGTAGTGCTCGGCCTTGGCGCCATAGCCGACGTGACGCTTCGCAAGCGCCGAGGCCGCGGGAAGAATCGAGTCCAGGTTCGACAGACCGCCAACGACGGCGGCGAGCATGCCCATCAGCTTCTTGCGCTGCTCGGTCATGTCCTCGGGAAACATCGCGCGCACCGACGGCGCGACCTCGAACAGGCGATCGTAGAACAGCACCGCGGCTTGCGCGGAAATCGGCGCGACCTTGGCAAAGCTCTGTTGCACGAGGGTGATCTGTTCTGGCGTCATGATGTTCTCCTGCCTGTTGGGTTTGCCTTGGTGCGCGCCATTGCGAACCAGGTTCATTGTCAAACTGTCGGGCAATGCTTCTCCCCGCGTACGGGGAGAAGCGAGATTCGTACCAAGTATTAGACACGTGCTCCGGCGAGGCTTGACGCGCCTTCACCCTGCGGGCTGCGACGCAGATAGAACCACCAGGTCAGCGCGAGGCAGGAGGCGTAGAAGCCGAGATAGATCGCGAGCGCGAGCTGCGGCCCGCCGGTCAGCGCGATCGACTTGCCGAAGCCGGTCGGGATCAGATAGCCCCCGACGGCGCCGACCGCGCCGATGAAGCCAACCGCAGCACCGCTCTCGATGCTCGCCGTCTTCAAGGCGAGCGCGCGCTCCGCATCGCCCTTGCCGCGCACCCTGAACAGATTCTGCTCGCGGAAGATCGAGGGGATCATGCGGTAGGTCGAACCGTTGCCGATGCCCGTCGTCACGAACAGGACCAGGAACATCGACAGGAAGCCGATGAAATCCTTGTGCCCGACGAAGTAGAGCACGCCGATCGTCGCGCCTGCCATCACGATGAAATTCCAGAACGTGATGACCGAGCCGCCGATCCTGTCGGCAAGCCAGCCGCCGAGCGGCCGCGACAGCGAACCGACCAGCGGTCCCAGGAATGCGATCGCAATCGTGACTTGCGGGAACTGGGTCTTGATCAGCAGCGGAAATGCCACCGAGTAGCCGATGAAGGAGCCGAACGTGCCGATATAGAGATACGCCATGATCCAGGTGTGCTTGCGCTTGACCACGGCGAGTTGGTTCTTGATCGACGACTTGGCTGTGGTCAGGTTGTTCATGAAGAACACTGCGCCGAACACCGCGATCGCGATCGGCAGCACCCACATCAGGCCGGCGTTTTGAAGGAAGACGCCGTCGACGGGCGATGCCTGGAACAGGTTGACGACGGCGAGCGTCATCAGGATCGGGGTCAGGAGCTGCACGCTGGAGACGCCGATATTGCCACCGGCCGCATTCAGTCCGAGCGCCCACCCCTTCATCCGGTCGGGGAAGAAGAACGAGATGTTGGTCATGCTGGAGGCAAAATTGCCGCCGCCGAGACCGGCGGTCGAGGCAATCAGCAGCATCAGCCAGAACGGCGTGTCGGGCTGGCCGACGAAATAGGCGAGCGAGAGAGTCGGAATGAACAGGATCGCCGCGCTGAAGATGGTCCAGTTGCGACCGCCGAAGGTGGTCACCGCGAAGGTGTAGGGAAAGCGCATCAACGCGCCGATCAGCCCGGGCACCGCGACGAGCTGGAACAGCTGGTCGGTGGTGTAGTGGAAGCCCGCCTGCGGCAGCTTGGTGGTGACGATGCTCCAGATCAGCCAGACCGAGAAGCCGATATGTTCGGCCACGATCGACCAGATCAGGTTGCGGCGCGCGATGGTCTTGCCAGTCGCATTCCAGAACGCCTCATCTTCGGGGCGCCAGTCTGAGATCCAAGTCTGATTACCAGTCGGACTCTTGGTCATTGCAAAATCCCTTCCAGGCTCACCGCTGCGTCGTTGCAGGCTCTGCCTCCGGCCACGGAGGCGCGCTCCGAGGCTTCACCCCGGTGGCGAGTTACGATGCTGATTGATGATGTTGAGGGACGTCGTCGTTGGCGTCGCAGTTGGTGTTTCAATTTCCGTGCCAACTGCGCGCATTCCGGAAACGCAGGAAATTCAGAAGCTTGTTCGAAGTGCTCCGAATTTTTGCAAGACTATTTCGCACGCAAATTTTGCGATTCGCTCAATCCCTGTGCGGCGCACAAGGATTGAGCTTGATGATTCAAAAATAGGCGTTGCGTGAGCACCTGCGCGTTTACGCGGCTTCGACGAAACGATGACGCTCATAGAGAAATTCGAGCACGCGCTGCCGGCACTTCAGGTAAGTGGCGTTGGTCGCGAGCTCGAGCCGCTTGCGCGGGCGCGCCAGCGGCACCTCCAGCACCTCACCGATGCGCGCGCTCGGCCCGTTCGTCATCATGACGATGCGATCGGACAGCAGCACCGCCTCGTCGACGTCGTGGGTGATCATCAAAATGGTGTTGCCGAGCTTCTGATGCAGCGCCATCACCGAATCCTGCAAATGCGCGCGGGTCAGTGCGTCGAGCGCGCCGAAAGGCTCGTCGAGCAGCAACACTTTCGGCTCCATGGCAAGCGCGCGGGCAATGCCGACGCGCTGCTTCATGCCGCCGGAGATCTCCGAGGGACGCTGGTCCTTGGCATGAGCCATCTGCACGAGGTTGAGATTGTGCATGACCCAGGCGTCGCGTTCGGCGCGCTTCTTGGTCTTGGCGAAGACCTTGTCGACGCCGAGCCTGACGTTCTCGTACACGGTCAGCCACGGCAACAGGCTGTGGTTCTGGAACACCACTGCACGGTCGGGTCCCGGCGAGTTCACCTCGCGGTTCTCGAGCAGCACGCCGCCGGTGGTGGCGTTGGTCAGGCCTGCGATGATGTTGAGCAGGGTCGACTTGCCGCAACCGGAATGGCCGATGATCGAGACGTATTCGCCCTTCTCGATAGTGAGATTGATATCCTTCAGCACCTCCGTGGAGGCTGCGCCGCGGGTAAAAATCTTGTCGATGTGATCGAGCTTCAAATAAGCGGTCATGTGCTTGTCCCTTAGTTCAGCGCGGTGCCGCGGGTGACGATCTTGCCGGCGCCCGCGATCAGGCGGTCGAGCACGAAGCCGATGATGCCGACATAGAACAGTGCCAGGATGATCTCGCTGATATGCGAGGAATTCCAGGCGTCCCAGATGAAGAAGCCGATGCCGACGCCGCCGATCAGCATCTCGGCCGCTACGATGGCGAGCCAGGACAGACCGATGCCGATGCGAAGCCCCGTGAAGATGTAGGGCGCGGCGGCCGGAATCATAATCTTGGCGAAGAATTCGAGCGGGTTGAGCTGCACCACCGCGGCGACGTTGCGATAATCCTGCGGGATGTTGCGGATGCCGACCGCGGTGTTGATGATGATCGGCCAGATCGAGGTGATGAAGATGACGAAGATCGCCGAGGGCTGGCCGTCGCGGAACGCGGCGAGCGACAGCGGCAGCCAGGCGAGCGGCGGAATCGTGCGCAGCACCTGGAACAGCGGATCGAGCCCACGCATGGCCCAGACCGACTGCCCGACCAGCACGCCGAGCGCGATGCCGGCAATCGCCGAGAGCGAATAGCCGAAGGCAACGCGCTGGAGGCTGGCGGACAGGTGCCAGAACAGCCCCTTGTCGATGCCGCCATGATCGAAGAACGGATCGAGGATCAGCTCCTTCGTGTCCTTGAACACCTTCGACGGCGGCGGCAGTGCCGAGCCGGCACGGCGGCAGACCAACTCCCACACCAGAAGCAAGAGCGCGATCACGACCAGCGGCGGGATCACGCGCACGGCGGTCTCCCGCGCCATCCGCGCGTAAGTCTCCGAACGCGGTGGCCGCTTCGGTGTCATCGCGACGACCGGCGCGGCAGCGCTCGCGGGCTTCGCGGTCTCAACCTCGATCTTCGTGGCGGGCATGTTCATCGCAATATCTCTCCGGCTGCAAAAGGCGATGCGGCCGCCCGGAGGCGGCCGCTGGCTCCATCAGACTTCGACGCGCTTGATCGCGAGCGACTTCAGATAGGCAGCCGGATTTTCCGGATCGAACACCTTGCCGTCGAAGAAGGTCTCCTTGCCGCGCGAGGTGGAGGTCGGGATCTCCGCGCTTGCGATGCCGAGCGCCTTGGCCGCGTCGCGCCACATATCTTCGCGGTTGACCTTGGCAATCAGCGCCTTGGTGTCGAAATTCGCCTCGTACTTGCCCCAGCGAATGTCCTCGGTGAGGAACCAGAGGTCGTGGCTCTGGAAGGGATAAGAGGCGAAGTCGCGCCAGTACTTCATGATGTGCGGCGAATTCTCGACCACCTTGCCGGGAAGGCCGTAGTCGAACTTGCCGGCGGTGCGGTCGAGCACGTCTTCGACCGGGCAGTTCATCCACTGCCGCTTGCCCATGATGGCGGCGAGCTCGGCCTTGTTCTCGGCCTTGTCCGACCACTGCTGCGCTTCCATCACCGCCATCAGCAGCGCCTTCGCGGCCTTCGGATATTTGTCGACGAAGGCGGCGCGCATGCCGAAGGATTTTTCCGGATGCTTGTTCCAGAGTTCGCCGGTCGTGATCGCGGTGTAGCCGATGTTCTGGTGGATCAGCTGCAGGTTCCAGGGCTCGCCGACGCAGAAGCAGTCCATGGTGCCGACCTTCATGTTGGCCACCATCTGCGCCGGCGGCACCACGATGGTCTCGATGTCCTTGTCCGGATCGATGCCGCCGGCGGCAAGCCAGTAGCGGATCCAGAGGTCATGGGTGCCGCCGGGGAAGGTCATCGCGGCCTTCACGGCCTTGCCCGAGGCCTTCTTCTTCTCGAGCGCCGCCTTGAAGGGCGTGGCGTCGACGCCGAGCTTCAGGTCGGCATATTCGTTGGCGACGGAGATGCACTGGCTATCGAGATTGAGCCGCGCCAGGATGTACATCGGCGTCGGCTGGTTGTTCTGCGTCACCTTGCCCGCCGAGATCAGGTACGGCATCGGGGTCAGGATGTGCGCCCCGTCGATGCCGTTGCCTTCTGAGCCGAGCACGAGATTGTCCCGCGTGGTGCCCCAGGAGGCCTGCTTCTGCACGTCGGTGTCCGGCATGCCGTATTTGGCGAACAGGCCCTTGTCCTTGGCGACGAACAAGGGGCCGGCATCGCTCAGCGCGATGAAGCCGAGCTTGGCGCCCTTGACCTCGGGGCCTGCGTCCTGCGCGAAGGCGCCGGCGGGGAAATTCAGTTTTACGGCGGTCAGGAGGGCGGCGGTCGAGCCGGCGGCCTTCAACAATTGACGGCGGCTGAGGCCAGTGTCCGACGGCCGGCGGGTGCGCTTGGTCATAGGCGGTATCGTCCTTTGCGTCGTTGCAGAATGATTGCGTCAGTGCACACGAGCAGCCCGTCCGTCCGGCGACGCCTGAAGCAGCGCATGCGAACGCGCGACGGGGAGACCCCCGTCCGGTGGCGTCGGCAATTCGGATGAGAAGTCTCGCGGGACGGCTTCAATGGCGTCGGCCTGGAACTATTCAAGCTTCGTGCCAAGCGTCACAACGCAGAAAGCAACCCGATATCAGTGTGTTATTGGGGACGCGCCAGTCTGTCGCAGGCCCGTTCCGCTCGCGAAATTTGCGGCTTGCCCAATAATTGTGCGGCGCACAACAGTTGTGCAACAGCTCAAGCAAAAGGCCGCATCAAGCGCAAAAGCCGATGCAGTCCAAGATCTATCTAATTGATATTACTTGCTTTTTAGGAGCCTTGCACACGGCACGCAACTTGCTTCTCCATTTACGTCAACGAAGACTGCGGCTTGCCGCATTGATGCAGGCGCTGGCGGCTGCATCCCGGGAGCTCAACTGCTTCGCGGCCCTCCTCGACTCGGTCGTCGTGACGCAATCCCAAGGCTTCCAAACCTCCCCGGCCCACGCGCGGCAGACACCCCGCACGGCCAATAACTTTCAGCGGCGCACTCAGGGCGTCTCGATCTCTCTTACGAAGCAAAAGGAACCATCGATGTCGTATCTCGCGCCTTCGGAATTCGTCACCAAGATGGTGGATGCGGGCGAGTCCAAAGTCTTCATGTCCACCCGGGATACTATCATCCGGGCCTACATGGCCGGCGCCATCCTGGCGCTCGCGGCATGGTTCGCCGTCACGATCAACGTGAACACGGGGCAGCCGCTGGTCGGCGCGCTGCTGTTCCCGGTCGGCTTCGTCATGCTGTATCTGCTGGGCTTCGACCTCCTGACCGGCGTGTTCGTGCTCTCCCCGCTCGCCCTGATCGACAAGCGCCCTGGCGTCACCTTCGGCGGCGTGCTGCGTAACTGGGGCCTCGTCTTCGTTGGCAATTTCGCTGGCGCCTTCACCGTGGCCTTCATGATGGCCTTCGTCACGACCTTCGGCTTCACGCAGGATCCCGACAAGGTCGGCGCCGCCATCGGTAACATCGGCGAAGGCCGAACGCTGGGCTACGCCGCGCATGGCGCGGCCGGCATGGCGACGCTGTTCCTGCGCGGGATGCTCTGCAACTGGATGGTCTCGACCGGCGTGGTCGGCGCCATGATCTCGACCTCGGTCCCCGGCAAGGTCATCGCGATGTGGATGCCGATCCTGGTGTTCTTCTACATGGTGTTCGAGCATTCCGTCGTGAACATGTTCCTGTTCCCCTCCGGCCTGATGCTGCACGCGAACTTCTCGATCATGGACTATCTGATCTGGAACGAGATCCCGACCGTGCTCGGCAACCTCGTCGGTGGCCTCGCCTTCACCGGCATGACCCTCTACACCACGCACGTCATGACCAAGCCGAAGCGCCAGGCCGGCAAGGCCACCTCGCCCCGCGTCGCGGCCTGATACGTCTCGACAGGAGAGCCTCGCCCGATCAGGGTGAGGCTCCCCTTTGCCGGTGATGACGATGACCCGCGGACTTCAGATCTCGGTCGGCCAGCATTCCGACAAGGGTCGCAAGCCCATCAATCAGGATTTTCACGGCGTCCTCGTTCCGGACGAGCCGATGCTCAGCCTGAAGGGTATTGCGGCCGTCCTCGCCGACGGCATCTCCAGCAGCACGGTGAGCCAGATCGCCAGCGAGTCGGCGGTCAAGAGCTTCCTGATGGACTATTACTGCACGTCGGAATCCTGGACGGTGAAGACCTCCGCCCGCCGCGTGCTGGACGCGACCAATTCCTGGCTCCACGCGCAGACGCGCAAGAGCCAATATGCCTATGATCGCGACAAGGGTTATGTCTGCACGCTGAGCGCCATGGTCATCAAGGCGACCACCGCGCACATCTTCCACGTCGGCGACTGTCGCGTCTACCGCGTAGCGGGCAAGGCGCTCGAGCAGCTGACCGACGATCACCGGATCATCGTGTCCTCGGAACAGACCTATCTCGGCCGTGCGCTCGGCATCAATCCGCAGCTCGAGATCGACTATCAGAGTTTCGAGATCGAGACTGGAGACACTTTCCTGCTGGCGACCGACGGCGCCTATGAATTCGTCGACGCGCGTTTCATCACCAGTGCGCTCAGCGAGCATGCAGCCGAGCTCGACGGAGCGGCGAAGGCGATCGTCGAGGAAGCCTATCGGCGCGGCAGCGACGACAACATCACGGTCCAGATCCTCCGCGTCGATGCGGTGCCGCAGCGTGAGCCGGCCGGCATCTTCAACCAGACCTCCCAGCTGCCGCTTCCCCCGCTGCCGGAGCCGCGGGCGATCTTCGACGGCTACAGGATCGTCCGCGAAATCCACGCCAGCAGCCGCAGCCACATCTACCTTGCCGTCGACGCGGTGACCGAGGAGCCGGTCGCGCTGAAGCTTCCGTCGATCGATCTGCGCGACAATGCCGCCTACCTGAAGCGCTTCCTGATGGAAGAGTGGATCGCGCGCCGGATAGACAGCCCGCATGTGCTGAAGCCGTTGTCGCAGTCGAAACGGCGCGGCTATCTCTACGTCGCGACTGAATTCGTCGAAGGTCAGACCTTGCGGCAATGGATGACGGACAATCCGCGCCCCGATCTCGAAACCGTCCGCGGACTGGTCGAGCAGATCGCCGCGGGCCTGCGCGCCTTCCACCGCATGGAAATGCTGCATCAGGACCTCAGGCCCGACAACATCCTGATCGACAAGACCGGCACCGCGAAGATCATCGACTTCGGATCGGTCAAGGTGGCAGGCGTCGCGGAGGCGGCCCCGCAGGACGAGACCGACGAAATTCTGGGAACGGTCCAGTACACGGCGCCGGAATATTTTCTTGGGCAGGGCGGCTCGCCGCGCTCCGACATGTTTTCACTCGCCGTGATCTGTTACCAGATGCTGACGGGAAAGCTGCCCTACGGCACCCAAATCGCCAGGATCCGACGCAAGGCGGACGTGCGGAGGCTCAAATATCGCCCGGCCGACGACGACAGCAACGTGCCCGCCTGGGTCGACGGAGCGCTCAGACGTGCGCTCCATCCGGATCCCTACAAGCGGCACGAGGATCTGTCCGAATTCGTGTTCGAGCTTCGCACACCCAATCCGGCCTATCTCGACACGCGGATCACACCGCTCTTGGAGCGCAGCCCGCTGATGTTCTGGAAATTGACCACGGCGGCGCTCGCCTGCGTCGTCGTGGTCCTGCTTGCGATGTTGCACGCGCGCTGATCAGGGGTGTCGCCACGCAAAGTATCACCACGTGATCAGCGGAGACCGATGCAGCCAGGTATCGGCGCGCACCTGATCGAGCACGAATGTCGCAACGTCTTCGCGCGCAATGCTGCCGCCATGGAAGCCCGAAAGATCCGTCAGGGCCCGGACCGAGCCGCGGCCGGGCTTGTTGTTCAGGATCGAGGGGCGAACCAGGACCCAGTCCAGCCCGCTATCGCTGACGATCGCTTCCTGTCGGTTCTTGTCGGCGTACACCTTCTTCAGGAGAAGCGGAAAGATCACATTGTCGGCGATAAAGCCGCCGTGCCCGGCACTGTCGCCGGCGCCCATCCCCGTGATGCAAACCAGCCGAGAGACCTGCTCGGCCTTCATCGCGCTCACGAGGGCGCGCGTCGCGGTCGAGAGAAGCGTCACCTCGCGGAACGGGCTTACCGGTGTACCCAGCGCGCTGACCACGGCGTCACGGCCTTTGAGGGCTTCGCGCAGGGCTGCTTCATCGCGGGCATCTCCGACGATGAGCTTCGCCCCCGTGATGTCACTTGCCTTGTCGGCGGAACGCGCCAGCACGGTGACTTCGTAGCCCCGCGCCACCGCCTGGTTGACGATCAGGCGACCGGTGGCACCGGTCGCTCCAAGCACCAATATCTTCGTTGCGCCTTCCGGATTCACCGGAACAGTGGCGATTGAAGAGGTCATGATAGGAGTCCTTCTTGTCGGCATGGGCACGTGCCCATGCCGTCAGGCAGTGGCCGTGATCTCGGAGACGAAGTCGCGATAGGAGCGCAGCGGGCGGCCCAACAGCGCGGTCAGCTGCTCGACGTCGCCGGCCTCGGCGACCATTCCCTCGGTGAGGAAACGCTCGCTCATCAGCCGCATGTCATAAGCCATCCAGCTCGGCATGAACTGCCGGAGATTCTTCTCGAAGCCGGCGGTATCGTCACCGGGATAGGCGATCGTGCGGCCCAGCACCTCCGACCAGACGGCGGCGGCTTTCGCGCCGGTCAGCGCATCTGGACCGACGAGATTGATGCGCGTGAGCGGAAGCGGGGTTGCGGCGCGCTCACGACGGATGAGCTCGATGGCCGCGATCTCGCCGATGTCGCGTGCATCGATCATGGCGAGCCCCTTGCTCCCGATCGGCATCGGGTAGATGCCGTATCCGGTCACCACGTCCTTGATCGTGACGTCGTTGTTCATGAAGTACGCCGGGCGCAGGATGGTAGCGTTGAAGCCCATCTGCTCGATCATCCGCTCGACGCCGAACTTGCCGGCAAAGTGCGGGACGTTCACGTAGCGATCGCTGTGGATCACCGAGAGGTAGACGACCCGCTCGACGCCCGCCTCGCGGGCCACGTTGAGCGCGATCAGTGCCTGCGTGAATTCATCCGGCACCACTGCGTTGAGCAGGAACAGGGTCGAGACGCCCTTGAATGCGCTACGGATCGAGTCGACGTCGAGCAGGTCGCCCTGCACGACTGTGACGCCTGCCGGGAGGTTTGCCTTGGCAGGTTCGCGGGCGAGAGCACGGACATCGGCACCGCGCTTGACGAGCTGTTCGACGACATGGCGGCCGATGGTGCCGGTTGCACCGGTAACGAGGATGGTCATGGGGGTCACTCCGGGTTGGGTCAGAAGACACTCGGGAAATTAGTGATCCACAAAAGAACCGATAGCCGCTATATCTGAACAGACTGTCTCACTGGTGGAACAATGGACCTACTCGCACTCGCCGACTTCAATCTCGTCGCCCGGCACGGCGGGTTCGGCCGGGCGGCACGGGCCGCCGGCCGCCCGAAAGCCACCCTGTCCCGGCGGGTCGCGGAGCTGGAAGCCGCGCTCGACCTGCGCCTGTTCGAACGCGGAGCGCGCACCCTGAAACTCACGCAGGAAGGACGCGCCCTTTACGAGCGGACGGGAGCCTTGCTCACCGAGCTCGACGAGACGGCGACAGCGATCGCGTCGGGTGGGGACAGGCCGCGGGGGCGCCTGCGGATCAGCGCGCCTATGCTGTTCTCGCAGACTGCGATGGGAAACCTCGCGGCCGGGTTCGCGCTCAGATACCCGGAGGTCCGTCTCGAGGTCACGACGGAAGATCGCTCCGTCGACATGGTGGAGGAAGGGTATGACCTCGTCATTCGGGTCAATCCCGATCCGGATGACAGCCTTGTCGGACGAATCTTTCTGCGCGATCGGCTGGTGGTGGTGGCGAGCCCGGACCTGAAACGACCGCGGGACGGTATCGCTGTGCCGGCAGTCATGCGCGGACCGGGCGACCAGCTGACAAGCTGGGAAGTCACGGTGCCAAGTGGACAATCGCGCATCGCGATTGATCCGGTCCTTCGCCTGTCATCGCTCGTCATGGTCCGCGATGCGGTCCGGGCGGGCGTCGGCGCCGCACGCCTTCCGGTATCACTGGTCAGTCACGACCTGGCTGCCGGCACGCTGGTGCATTGGGGCGACATCGACGGACCAGAGATCGCGTTGTGGACGCTCTATCCCTCGCGCCGGCTGTTGAGCGCGCGCGTCTCCGCCTTCCTCGACTTCATGAAAGAAGCCTTTCCGATGGGGACGCCCGACGAACTGGCGGCCTTTATCGGGAGATGAGAGGGCGGCGCGCGCTGCTCGCGCCTGACTGTCAGGCGTGCTCCTCCGCCTTCGTCCCCAGCGGTTTCGGCGCCATGCCGCCGCCCGGCTTGAGGTGGAATTCGTAGCTCATCAGGTGCCACTGCCCGTTCGCCTTAGTGCCGTCGGGCATCGCCGCATCGTTGCGCGGCTCGACCTTGGCGACGAGGTCGTCCTTCACGCCGAACACCACGTCGGAATCCAGGTATTTGTCGCCGTCCATGAAAACATGGGTGATCAGCGGCTCGTACCCCTTGGCATTGACCAGGAAGTGCACATGCGCCGGGCGCATCGGGTGGCGGTTGGTCTGCACGATCATCTCGCCGACCGGGCCGTCGGTCGGGATCGGATAGCTGCACGGCAGGATGGTGCGGAAGAAGAAGCGGCCATCGCTATCGGTGATGAAGCGCGCCCGCGCCGAGGCGCCGACCTCGTCATAGTTTGGCTTCTGCGAGTCGTAGAAGCCGTCATCGTCAGCGTGCCAGACGTCGACGGGGACATTCGCGAGCGGCTTGCCCTTGAGATCGGTGACACGGCTCTGCACGAACATCCGTTCGCCGGTTTGATTATTCGGAGAGATGTCGGTGCCGTGCGCCGTCACCTTGTGCTCGCCGACATAGAACGGCCCGAGCACGGTCGTCTGGGTGGCGCCCTCGCGCTCGCGATGGTTGACCGCGTCGACCAGCATGGAGACGCCGAGCACGTCGGACAGGAGGATGAATTCCTGTCGGGTGTCCGTGCATTTCTGACCGGTGCGGGTCAGGAAATCGATGGCGTATTCCCATTCCGCGAAGGTGAGGCCGGTCTTGCTCACGTAATCGTGCAGCGACTTCACCAATTCCTGGAGCAGGAATTTCGCGCGCGGGTCAGGTGTCTGGTCAAAGCTCCGGACGACGGCTTCGGTGAGTTCGGTCTCGTTGAACTGGGTCATGGTGCGTTTGCCTGCGTTTTCTCATTGGCCCGTTGGGGATCCTTTGGGCTGCTTGGAGGCGTTCCAAAGTGAAGCCTACACCAAACAGCCGGCCGGCGTTAAGCGCGACCGGCTTGGAATGAGACCGCCTTTTCGGCTATCAACGCCGGACAAAACTGCTCGGAGGAACTGATGCTCGCCCCCACCCCCGCCTTGCCCGAATCCGTGGGCATGTCCAAGGCCGCGCTCGACCGTGTCGATGCGCATCTGAAGAGCCGGTACATCGATGCCGGCCGCTTCCCGGGCACGCATCTCCTGGTCTATCGTCGTGGCAAGATCGCCCACAGTACGGTGCAGGGTTTTGCCGACGTCGAGCGCAAGCTGCCCGTCAAGGACGACACGATCTATCGCATCTATTCCATGACCAAGCCGCTCACCAGCGTCGCATTCATGATGCTGGTCGAGCAAGGCCTCGTCGCGATTGATGAGCCGGTCGCCAAGTACATTCCGGAATGGAAGGATCTCGGCGTGTTCGTCGCCGGCACCGCGCCTTCCTTCCTGACCCGTCCGCCGTCGCGGCCGATGCTGATCGTCGACCTCCTGCGCCACACCTCCGGCCTCACCTACGGCTTCCAGCAGCGCTCGAACGTCGATGCCGCCTACCGCGCTGAAAAGATCGGCGAGGTCGAGAAGTCCGGCACGCTCCAGACCATGATCGAGAGCCTTGCAAAAATCCCGCTGGAGTTCTCACCGGGCGAGGCCTGGAATTACTCGGTCTCGACCGACGTGCTCGGCTACCTCGTCGGCAAGATCTCCGGGATTTCCTTCGAGCAGTTCCTGAAACAACGCATTCTCGATCCACTCGGCATGACCGACACTGATTTCCACGTGCCGGCTTCCAAGGCCCACCGGTTCGCTGCCTGTTACTCGGCCGACCCGGGTGGCGGCATGACCTTCCATGCCGGCCAGCGCCGCGAGGGCCTGACGTTGCAGGATGATCCAACCAAGAGCTCGTTCCTGTCGCCGCCGTCCTTGATCTCGGGTGGCGGCGGGCTGTGCTCGACGACGGCCGACTATCTCACCTTCTGCCGTGCGCTGCTCAATGGCGGCGAACTCGGCGGCGTCAGGTTGATCGGGCCGAAGACGCTGGCGCTGATGACGACCAACCACATTCCGGGTGGACGCACGCTGCCGGAAGTGTCGCGCTCGCTGTTTGCGGAAGCCGCCTACAACGGCATCGGCTTCGGCCTCGGCTTCGCCGTGACCATGCGCCCGGCCGAGACGCTGGTCGCCGGCAGCCCCGGTGAATACAATTGGGGCGGCGCGGCCACGACGTCGTTCTGGATCGACCCGGCCGAAGAGCTGATCACCATCTTCATGACGCAGGTGCTGCCGTCGAGCGCCTACCCGCTCCGTCGCGAGCTGCGCAGCATGGTCTACGCTGCGATCACCGAGAGCAATCTCTGAGAAAAATGCACCGATCCCGCGGCATCAGATCCGCGGGATCAAGCTTCGCTCATTTCAACATCTCCGGCACGATCAAGCGCGGCAGGAACAAGGAAACGCTGGGCCAAATGATGAGCGCCGCCAGCACGAGCAGCATGGGGATCAGCATGATCACCGTGTCCTTCAGCGCATAGCGCAGCCGCACCCCTGCGATCGAACAGGCGATCATCAAGCACAAGCCATAAGGCGGCGTCACCAATCCGAAGGCGAGCGAGACGATCGAGATGATCGCAAACTGCACCGGATGAAGATCCACCGATTTCGCCAGCGGTTCGAGAACGGTGCCGACGATGATGATCGCCGGAATGGCGTCGAGGAAGCAGCCCACCACCAGAAAGCAGAACGCGATGAAGAAGCCGGCCCCGATCGCGCCCATGCCCCAGGTCGAGACGTTGGCCAGCAGCTCCTGCGGGATCCTGTAATAAGCCAGCAGCCAGCCGAACGCGCTGGCGGTGCCCACGCAGAACAGCGCGACGCCCGCGAGACGGCCGGTGTCGAGCAAAGCCTTGTAGAGTTCGCGCGCGCCGGTTTCACGGTAAAAGAATGTCGATAGCGCCACGGAATAAAGCACCGCGACGCAGGCGGACTCGGTTGCGGTGAACCACCCCAGCAGGATGCCGCCGACGATGATGAACGGCGTCAGCAGCGCCGGTATCGAGCGCCAGATGGCGCAGCACATCTCCCTCCAGGTGTCCTTCGGATAGGTCGGGTAACCTCGTCGCACGGCATAGATATGCACTGTCGCCATCTGCGCGCCGGCGATCAGCAATCCCGGCACGATGCCCGCGAGATACATCGCGGCGATCGAGGTCGAGATCAGTCCACCCCACACGATCATCAGGATCGAGGGCGGGATGATGACCGCGAGCACGGCCGAGACCGCGGTGATCGCGATGGAGAACGAGAGGTCGTAACCCTCCTTGGTCTGGGCATCGATGAAGATCTTGGACTGGCTCGCCGCGTCCGCGGTGGAGGAGCCGGAGATGCCGGCAAAGAACACCGACAGCACGACGTTGATCTGCGCCAGCGACCCTGGCCAGTGTCCGACCATCGAGCGCGACAGCGCCACCAGCCGGTCGGTGATGCCGCCGATGCTCATCAAATTGGCGGTGAGCAGGAAGAACGGCACCGCCAGCAGGATGAAAGAATTGTAGGCGTTGAAGGTTTCCTGCGCGAGCGTCATCAGCGACAGATGCGGCTCGATCAGCAGGATCGGCACGCAGGCAAGGCCAAGCGCGAAGGCGACCGGCACGCGTATGATGAGCAGGCCAACGAAAGTCCCGAACAGGACCATCGCGGCCTGTCCGGCAGAAAGAACATTGCCGCTCATTGATTTGCCCCAACCAGAATCCGCATCTCGTCGATAATCTGTTCACCGGCGAACACGATCCAGGTCACGCCGGCAACCGGCCAGGCGACGTGGATCAGCCAAAGCGGCAGATCGGCCAGCTCCGACGTCCTGTTCCAGGCAAAGCGGGTGAACTCGATGCCGGCGGATACGAACACCACCGCCAACGCCAGCACGCCGAGCCGCGCGAGAATCCGCACCAGGGCTTCGCTTCGGCGTGACAGGTCAGGCCAGACGTCGACTTCAAAATGCTGCGACTCTCTGATGCCGACCATGGCGCCGATCATGATCGTCCAGATGAACATGAACCGTGCCATTTCCTCGGTCCAGATGTAGGACGGAATCAAGGGCGTGTAGCGCGAGATGATCTGCAACGTGACGGGAATGACCAGAAGGCCGACAGAGGCGGCGAGCAGGATTTCCAGCAGTTTTGCATAGGCCGCCGTTGCTCGGCGCCATAGCGACGGCTTCGGTGGCATCGATATTTCGGTCATTACGACTCCGGGGGATCACAATCACGCAATGGGGCAAGCCGTCCGGCTTGCCCCGACGTCCTGTCGCGTGGGCGGCGACAGTTCTCAGACGACGTTGATCTTCTCGAAAATGCCTTCCGCGCCGATTTCCTTGGCGTAGGTGGCCATCACGGGGTCGGCGAGCTTCTTCATGGCGTCCCGCTCCTCGAAGGGAACGCGCTTGAGCTTGCCGGCCTTCTCCAGCGTGTCGAGCTTGACGACCTCCTCGCTCGATTCCAGTTGTCGGCCATAGTCGCCGGCCTCCTTGCCCGCCTTCATGATCGCGTCCTGCAACTCCTTCGGCAGGGTCTTCAGCGTCTTCACGGAGAAGCAGATCGGCCGGATCGACACGGCGTGCTGGGTCAGGTTGAGATGCGGGGCCACTTCGTAGAACTTCATCGCCTCGACGCCGGCCGCCTCGTTCTCGCCGGCCGATATCACGCCGTTCTGGATCGCATTGTAGATCTCGTTATAGGCGATCACCGTCGGGCTCATGCCCACGGCCGCAAAGGTCTTCGACCAGATCGGCGCGCCCTGTACGCGCACCTTGAGGCTCTTGAGGTCGGCGAGAGTCTTGAGCGGCTTGTTGGCGAAAATGTTGCGGATGCCACCGCCGGAATAGCCGATCAGAACGACCTCAGCCTTGGCCGCGACTTCGTCGGCGATCGGCGCCAGGATGTTGGCTTCGACGACCTTGTTCATGTGCTCGATGCCCTTGAACACGAAGGGCGCGTCGATGAACGGGGCCGCCTTGGCGAAGGTCGACATGTGAGCCGGCGAGACGATGCCGTAATCGACGGCTTTGCCCTGCGACATGTACTCGAAATACTGCTTTTCGAGGCCGAGCGAGGAATTCCTGTGCAGCGTGAAGTTGACTGGCTTGCCGTAGTACTTCTTCACCAGCTCTTCGAACCGGAGCAGGGCCCGGTTGAAGGCGTGGTCGTCGTTGAACTGGACCGCGCCGTTCAGCGTGATCGGCGACTGCGCCCGGATGATCGACGGCATGCCAATCGCAGCCGCCGCAGTGGTCGCACCGAGCCCCGCGAGAAATGACCTTCGCTTCATCGTCTCCCCTCCCTTTTGATGCTCCGGCCCTGTCGCCGGGCCGTGAGCGCAGCCGGTATGCGGCTTGCGAGAGGGAAGCGTATGGAAAACGTCGGCGGGACGAAAGTCATTTCGCGTGCGCGGGAGGTCCTCTTCGTCGCAGGGCCACCCCTTTCGTGAACTGCTGCACTGCAACTTGCGCTCCTGCCGATACGTGGCAGGCCGAGGGGACGGCCTCTTCCTCTCGTCGCAGACGGCTTGCGGACCTGTGCGCTGCACGCACAGATCCGCTCGCCTTCCACTCCCGTTTAGTGCATGTGGCCGATCAGATAGATGCCGCCGCCGATCACCAGCACGGCCGGCACGGCCCAGAGAATCAGAACTGGCATTTGTCATCCTCCTCAGTTCGACGTGCAGACCTTGACGGTCTTCATGCCGGTTTCAGCTTCGGTGCGCGACTTGTAGATCGTGCCCGAGGGGCTGACGACGGTCATAGACGTGTCCGTCGGCTTCTTGTCGACGATCGTGCACTTCTTGGTCTTGACGTCCTGCACGACGTAAAACTCGTCGGCCGCGAACGCCGGCAGGGATATTGCGGCAAGCATCAGTGTTGCAGTTACGATCTTCAACTTCATTTGTCGTCCTCCTCCAGAGCCCGAGCCGGTCAGCCCGGTCATCTACAAACGGGAAAAAGCGGCAATTAGTTCCCTGAGCCGGGAACGCTGTCGGCGATGAGGGGTTGTTGCGGCGCATATTCAAACGAGGAGAACGAGATGAAGAAGTTGTTCCTGCTTTCCGCCGCGGCGGTCCTGATGTCGACCGGCGCTTTCGCGCAATCGACCGTCGTGACGACGACCGGGACGGGCCACGCGGCGGCGGTTCAGATCGAGCCGCAATACCGAACCAAGATCAAATCCTACGTCACCGAGCACCGCATTCGCCCGGTGACGACGAAGGAAAAGATCGTTGTCGGCGCGGCCGTGCCGAGCGATGTCGAACTCGAGGCCGTTCCCGCAGACTGGGGTCCGTCGCTGACCAAGTATCGCTACGTCTACTCCGGCGATCGCGTGATGCTCGTCGATCCCGGCTCGCGCACGGTTGTTCAGGAAATTGATTGATCCAGGTGTAAGGGGGGCCGCCTTGAAGGCGACCTCCCTCTCTGGGAGTTGAAGTTATGAAATCGTATCGAGAGGCCCGGATCGCTGGGCTGAGCCTGGCGGCCGTCTACGCCATGTGCCTGCTGCTGACCGCAATCAGCATGAGCTGAGGCGCTGCCGCGGACTGCGCTGCAAAAATCTTGTCCCTGGGCGGCTCGTCCGGACGCGAAAAATTATGGCGCGCCGCAAATCCCGCCCCTATGGTCTCCCAAAATCATAAATCCGGCGCTCCCTTGCGCTGGAACCGGGACGCCAGCGTTTGTCAAAGCTCACTTTGCCGGTCCGGCTCGCTCTTCTGGTCACGGGAACGATGTTGCCGCTGATCGTCTTCGCGGTCGGTATTGCCGTCTACAATTACAAGCAGGACCGCAACGAGGCGACCCGCCGCGTGCTGGAGAACGTGCGCAGCATGCGCCTCGTGCTGGACTCCGAGGTGCAGCGGATGACCGGCGGCCTGCAAGTGCTTGCGCTGACGAATTCGCTGCGCGACGACGACTTCCAGAATTTTCGCCGCATCGCCCTCGGCTTCGTCGATCAGTATGGCAAGGGGGGCCTGGTGCTGATCTCTGATCGCAAGGGCCGACTGCTGTTCTCCTCGGCGACGGAGGACACCGCAAGCCTGCCGTCACGCGGCCACCTGGAGATCATCGAAAAGGTGTTTGCGACCAGATCGCCGCAATATTCCGACCTGTTCACCGGCGCGATCAACGGCCGGCAGTTGCTTACGGTCGAGGTTCCGGTGCTCCGCGACGGCGAAGTGATCTACGACCTCTGCTTCAGCCCGCCGGTCAGCATCTTTCAGGACCTGGTCGAAAAGCAACGGCCCGATCGGGATTGGACTGTCTCCCTGCTCGACACCAAGGCCATCGTGTTCGCGCGCACGCCGAACCCTACGGAGATCTTCGGCAAGCGGGCTACCGGCACGCTGTACGAGAGTATGTTGCGCACGCCGGAAGCCGCACTCTCGACGGTTTCGCTCGACGGCGTCGCGTTGTCCACCGTCTATACGAGGTCACGGCTGACCGGCTGGACCATCGTGGCCGGCGTCGCCGAGAGCTCGCTGATCGCTCCGCTCTGGCGCAACATCGCGATCACCAGTTTTATCGGCGGCATCCTGCTGCTGACCGGCCTGACCTTCGCGGTCAGGATGGCAACCACGATCGCGCGCGGCGAGATGCTGCACGATCTCCTGATCGACGAGCTCAACCATCGCGTCAAGAACACGCTCGCGTTGATGCAGGCGATCGCGGTGCAGACCTTCCGCAGCGCCAGCCGGGACGAGCGGGTAAAATTCGAGGGTCGGCTCGGCGCGCTGGCCGAGGCGCATAATTTGCTGAGCCAGGAGAAATGGGCGGGCTCCGAGCTGCGGGACGTGATCACCCGCGCGCTCCAGCCGTTCCTGCTGAATAATCCGGAGCGCATCGGCATGGCCGGCCCCGCGGTGCCGCTGTCGCCGCGGCTCGCCGTGGTGCTGTCGATGATCGTGCACGAGATCGCCACCAACGCCGCGAAATACGGCGCGCTGTCCAACGAGACCGGCCGGGTGACGCTGGAGTGGGAGGTCCTTGCCGAGGCGCCGAAGCCGCGGCTGCGCCTGATCTGGACCGAGATCGGCGGACCGCCGGTGACGGCGCCGGTGCAACGCGGCTTCGGCTCGCGCCTGATCGAGCGCAGTGCGCGCGACCAGCTCGGCGGCGAGGCCACCGTCGACTTCCTGCCCCGCGGCGTGGTCTGCACGGTGATTTGCGCGCTGGACGAGGCGCGATGAACGGAGGCCGGCAATGAAGATCACTAGGGTTCGCACGCACATTCTCGAAGCAAAGCTGTCGCAGCCTTTTGCGTATTCACGCGCTTGGTACGACACGCGCACCGCGATGCTGGTCGAGATCGAAACCGATAAGGTCTTGTCGGCTGGGGTGAATGCTACGGCCCGGCACGGATGACGGCGACGGTGGTGCAGAGTATCGCACCGTGGCTGATCGGCGAGGATCCGTTGGGTACCGACGTGCTGTGGCAGATGGTCTATGCGCGCCTGCGGGATCACGGCCAGAAGGGCGTCGTGATCCAGGGGATGAGCGGCATCGACATCGCGCTATGGGACATCAAGGGCAAGCATTTTGGCGTACCCGTGCATCAGCTTCTCGGCGGCGGCGCGCGCAAGCAGGTTGCGGCCTATGCGACCGGTCTCTACCGGCGCAAGTCAGGCGATCCGCTGACCTATCTGGCGGAGGAAGCGGCGGGTTATGCCGCCGAAGGATTCCGCGCCGTGAAGCTGAAGGTCGGTTTCGGCATCGCGGAGGATGCCGCGGTCACCCGCGCGGTGCGCGAGGCGATCGGCCCCGATGTCGCGCTGATGGTCGATGCGAACCACGCCTATGACGCGGTCGCGGCGATCCGGCTCGGCCGCCTGATCGAGCGCCATGACATCGGATGGTTCGAGGAGCCGGTGCCACCGGAGGACATCGCAGGCTATCGCGCGGTGAAATCCGCGCTCACGATTCCGGTCGCCGGCGGCGAGTGCGAATTCACGCGCTTCGGCTTCCGCGAGCTGTTCGTCTCGCATGCGCTCGACATCGCCCAGCCCGACACCTGCGCGGCGGGTGGTTTGAGTGAATGCAAGAAGATCGCCGACATGAGCGAGGCGTTCGGCATCCGCTACAATCCGCATGTCTGGGGCACCGGCATCGCGATCGCCGCCTCGCTTCAGCTCCTCGCCGTGCTGCCGTCGCACACGCCGACCTCGCTGGCTCCGCTCGAACCGATGCTCGAGTTCGACCGCACCGAGCATCCGATCCGGCAGGCGGTTTTGAAGGAGCCGATCGAGCATGCGAGGGGCGTCGTGCGGGTGCCCGAGGGGCCGGGCCTCGGTATCGACATCGACCGCGAGGCGCTGGCGCGCTTTGCGGCGGAGGCCTAACCGATCGTCTGCAACGCCGGGAACGTCTCAAGCAGCCAGATGCTCACATTCGACACCGCGCCGGTGAGGAAGCCGACGCCGGTGATCACCATCAGGACGCCCATGGCGCGCTCGACATTGACGAGATGGCCCTTCATGCGCGCGAACAGGGTGGAAAACTGCTCGATCATCAGGGCGGCGATCAGGAAGGGAATGCCGAGGCCGGCCGAATAGACCGCGAGCAGGCCGGCGCCCTTCGTGACCGTCGCCTCGGCCGCGGCGACCGAGAGGATCGCGGCAAGGATCGGGCCGATGCAGGGCGTCCAGCCAAAGGCAAAGGCGAGCCCCATCACATAAGCACCCCAGAGGCCGACGGGCTTGGGCGCGGTCAAGCGTCCCTCGCGCATCAACAGGCCGATGCGCGTCAGGCCGAGGAAATGCAGGCCCATGACGATGATGACGATGCCGGCGAGGATCGAGAGTTCGGCCGACCAGGCGCGGATCAGCCCGCCGATCAGCGAGGCGCTGGCGCCGAGCGCCACGAACACGGTGGAGAAGCCGAGCACGAACAGGAGCGCCGACATCATGATCGCGCGTTTGGAGACTGATGCGGGCTCGTTGCTTTCGACATGCTCGATCGTCGCGCCCGTCAGATAGATCAGGTAGGGCGGGACCAGCGGCAGGACGCAAGGGGAGAGGAAGCTGACGAGGCCGGCAATCAGCGCCGCCGGGATCGAAACATTTTGCATGATGCAGTCGAAGCCATCTCAGGCGCCGGCGCGGCGCGCGGGGAGTGCGCGCGGCCCGGAGCCGAACCGGCTCTGGTGTAGCCGATGCCAGCGAATGCGCAACAGAGGCGCACAAAACCAGGGCTCCTCCCGAGATGCCTCTGTGATCACAGATGCGGCATCGGGACACGCACAAATCTCGCCAAAAAGCGAGACTTGGCGGCGCGGCTACTTCACCACGCGGAGCAGCGGACGCCGGGGCTGGTCCTGCGTCTGCTTGGAGGGGGGCTGCGGTTCGTTGGTCGCGGTCCGCAGCATTTCGTCGCACAGTGCCTTGAGGTCGGCACTGTCAATTCCTTTGAGTTTCATCCGCACGTCCAGGATGACAATGGACAGCAGCTCGGCCGACTCGCGGCTGTTGCTCTCGTTGAGCACCCTGCGGCACTCTTCGAGCGTTTCCAGCACCGACTGCAACTGTTCGTCTGAATGCGACACCGGAGTTCTTCCCGCTAATTCGGCCTGTGAGACGTGGTTGTGACGACCTCTTTGGCCCCCATGGAGCGTCGAGGATAACACGAGGCCGCTGCGCCCCCGAATATGATTTCAGTGTGTTGCTGCCTTGAAACCGCGGTTCCGGCGAGTATTGCTTCGCGCCTGCCAGCGTCGACTCGCTCAGTTGCAAATCGCTCGATCTTAAAACGGCTGGCGTGCTGCAATTGATCCATCGCGGAAGGCGGCACCGGCTCTTGCGCAAGGACGTTCATTGCGGACAGCGCCGACGATCCCGCAGCCATGTCACGGCCCACAACGGAACTCACGCCACACCCCTCATACGGGCGAATGGTTTGCCCGATTCCCAGCCCTTGTTCCCGCCCTGGCAGCACCCGAATACCACCTGCGGTGTAGTAAGGATGACGTTCAAAACTCGTCGTTCCCCAACCCGCCGTGGTTGTGGTTTGCGCCAGATTCTGCCAGTTTAGCGACCCGAAGGGACTTGTATGCACTCCTTGGCGGAAAGGGGCGTTCCTCTGGAGGAACGCCCAAAGACAAACATCAGCGGCCTGTCGGACTGGGATGCGGCGCGCATTTTCCTGGAAGTCGTCCGATGCGGAAGTTTCCGCTCGGCGGCTGAGCGCCTGTCACTGTCGATCAACGCCGTCCGCCGTCGGATCGATGATTTCGAACGCCAGACCGGCACCACTCTGTTCACCCGCGACGTCCACGGCACCCGCCTGACCGACGAAGGCGCGCTGGTGGTCTCCGCCGTCGAGCAAATGGAGGCGGCCGCGTTCGACGTGCTGCGCACCAGCGATTCGACGACGAACGCCCTGGCCGGCGAGGTCCGCGTCGCCATTACCGAGGGACTTGGCACATTCTGGCTCGCCCCGCGACTGGTCGAATTCCAGCAGGCGTATCCGAAGATCCTGGTCGACCTGCATTGCGCGATGCGTTCGGCCGACGTCTCTCGCCACGAGGCCGACGTCGCCATTCACCTGTCGCGGCCTGCGGCGCTCGACGTCAAGCTGGTGCGGCTCGGCCGCATGCATCTGATGTTCTGGGCCTCCGAGAAATACATTTCGAAACATGGCGCGCCGCGTTCGGCGATGGAGTTGATCAAGCACCGCCTGGTGCTGCAGTTCGCCGACCAGCTCGATGCCAAGCAAACTTTCGAGAGCTTCTTCCCCGGCGTTCCGGAGCGTGACCTTCTGGTCATGAAGACCAACGTCTCGAGCGCCAATTACTGGGCGGTCGCGAATGGCGCCGGAATCGGCGTGTTCCCGAGCTACGCCGTTGCGCTTGGCGGGAAGTTGATTCCACTGGAAGTCGAGCTGAACAGATCGCTGGATATCTGGTTGTCCTACCATCCTGGTAGCGGCCGGATTCCGCGCGTACGGCACATGATTGACTGGCTGATCGAAGCCTTCAATCCGGCGCGTTTCCCGTGGTTTAAGGAAGAGTTCGTGCACCCGCATGAATTCAAGGACGAGTATATGGGCGAACCCCTGACCCAGCTCTTCGGGGGGTTTTCAACCGAAGACCGATGAGAAAAAAGATGAAGACAGCGGCGAAGAGAATGAAGCAGCGCAGTGCCGGCAAGCCGGACATTGAGCTGGGCAAGCGAATCCGTCTGCGACGCGTCGAGATGAAGGTCTCGCAGGCCGAGCTCGGCGAGAAGCTCGGCGTCAGTTTCCAGCAGGTCCAGAAGTACGAGAAGGGCGTCAATCGCGTCGGCGCGGCCCGGCTTCAGCAGATCGCCACCGCCCTCGATGTGCCCGTGACCTTCTTCTATGACGGCGACAACAAGGCGCGCGAAGTCGAGAGCCTGCTCTTCCTGGACTCGGCATTCAGCCTCCGCCTGCTGCGCGCCTACAGCAAGATCAAGGACCAGACGGTGCAGCGTCAGCTCGTCTCGCTGATGGAATCGATCGCAGCGAACGAAGCCTGAGCCGTCGGCGTTCGCCTTTCCGCCCGATGTTCAATCCGCCGCGTCACGGGGCGCGGCTGGATTGAACGAGACCCGGACGAGATATATCCGGCCCGCGCTTGCGCGGACTTCTCGGGGCGGCATGACCGCCCCTTTTTGTTGACCATTTTTCCCGCCGTCGCCCGCGGTTTTCGCGAACCCATTCCTGCCCTGTCGCGACCCAATCCAGAGACCGCCGTCCGACGTGCCGGGCTCGTGATGCGCCGCGCTTAAGGGAGCCGCAACCGGGAGGCGCTAGCCTCCCGCCGATTTCTCGAATCAGCACGACGAACCGGGGAATTGCCGATGCGAGCGCCCGCCCGGGCCTCGCTCTCATGGGAAGATGGGACACATGTCGAAACGCCATGCGATGATCATTGCCGTCGGCATGCTTGCGAGCGCCTCTGCGCTTGCTCAGACCGAGACGATTGGACAGGCCGGGCCCAAGCCTGCGACTGCGGCTGGCACGGTGCCGGCCACCGCCAATCCGGCCCACGCAGCCGCACCGAAAACTGCCGCGCCAGCGTCCGCTTCGACGGCAGAGAGCCGCTCGGGCGCGGCGCTCGCGCTGACGCACGAGCCGACCTATGACGAGGGTTCCGCCCAGCGCATCAAGGATGCGGCGCTGAGCTATTCCGATCTTGCCGTGCGCGGCGGCTGGCCGGCGATCCCGGCAGACGCCAAATTCGCGCCCGGCGCCCAGGGCGCCAACGACAATATCCTGCGCAAGCGGCTGATCGTCTCCGGCGATCTTGCCGCCGACAAGGCGAGCGGCGCCTTCGACCAGGATCTCGCCGACGCCGTGAAACGCTTCCAGGCCCGCCACGGCCTCGCGCCGACCGGAACGATGACGCCGCGCACGATTGCGGCGATGAACGTGCCGGTGCAGAAGCGCATCCGGCAGCTGGAGGCTTCGCTCCAGCGGCTCGAGAACATGAATTTCGGCTTCGGCCAGCGCTATGTCGTCGTCAACATCCCCGCCGCCTTCGCCGAAGCGGTCGAGAACGACGTCGTGGTAAGGCGTTATCGCGTGATCGTCGGCAAGACCGAAAAGCCCTCGCCGACGCTGACGGCCCAGATCAGCAGCGTCGTCCTCAATCCGACCTGGACGGTGCCCTCCTCGATCGCCAAGACCGAGATCTCCGCGCATATGCGCAAGGATCCCACCTATCTGTCGCGCATGCACATGGAGGTGCTCGACGCCCACGACAATCCGATCGACCCGAATTCGGTCGACTGGTCGGGCACGCATACGCCGAACTTCACCGTGCGCCAGCACAACGGCACGTTCAACGCGCTCGGCGCGGTCAAGATCGACATGCCGAATTCCTATTCGGTCTACATGCACGACACCAACCAGCGCAATCTGTTCAGCGATGATTACCGCTTCGATTCCCATGGCTGCTCGCGCGTCGACAATGTGCGCGATCTCGCCGCCTGGCTCTTGAAGGACCAGCCGAAATGGAGCCGCGCCGCGATCGACGCGGAAATCGCCAGCGGCCAGCATCTCGACGTCGCCATGGTGAAGAAGGTCCCGGTGGCCTGGATCTATCTCACGGCGTGGATGACCAAGGACCAGACCGTCCAGTTCCGCAACGACGTCTATCACCAGGACGAGCAGCTGCTGGAGGCGACCGCCGAAGAGGCGGCCTTCTTCAGCAACGCCGGCAGCCATCCGCTGACCGCGCACATGACGAGATAGATGGCGCCATGCAATCGCGGCACAGGTGACTGCAAAGCCACGTCCGTTGCCGCGGTTGACCCTGGCCTCGCCCCGGCCGAACATTGCGCCTCGCCAACGAAAATGAGCGCGATGTCCGATATGTCCAGCACGACCGAAATTCCCTACGCCGACGGCAAGATCCTCAAGCACACAGCCGGTGGCGTCGGCGTGATCACCTTCAACAATCCCGACAAGCGCAACGCGATGTCGCTGGAGATGTGGGAGGGATTTGGCGAGGCGCTGACATCCTTGCGCGACGACGCTGCCGTGCGCGTCGTGATCCTGCGCGGCGGCGGCGGCAAGGCCTTCGTATCGGGCGCCGACATCAGCCAATTCGAGAAGACGCGCCATAACGCCGCCGCTTCCGAGGAATATGGCAAGCGCAGCGCCGCCCAGCGCGCGCTGCTTGCCGATTATCCCAAGCCGACCATTGCCTGCATCCAGGGCTTTTGTCTTGGCGGCGGCATGCAGGTGGCGATGCTTGCCGACATCCGCATCGCCTCCCATGACAGCCAGTTCGGCATTCCCGCGGCGAAGCTCGGCATTGCCTATGGCTACGACGGCCTGAAGCACCTGGTGTCGCTGGTCGGACCGTCCTGGGCCCGACTCCTGATGTATACGGGCATGCGCATCGATGCGTCGGAAGCACTGCGCATCGGGTTGGTCGAGCGCGTGGTTCCGGAGGATCAGCTCTGGGGCGAGACCATGGGCATCGCCGAGACGATCTCGCAAAATGCGCCGCTCGCGATCAAGGCCGCCAAGCTCACCATTGCTCAGGTGCTGAAGGACGAAAGCGGGCGCGACATGGACGCGATCAGGGCGGCCGGCACGGCCTGCATGGACAGCGCGGATTTTCGCGAGGGCCGTCAGGCCTTCATGGAGAAGCGCAAGCCGCAGTTCCAGGGACGGTGATTCCGTTATTGCCACGAAGCGCAGCAACGACGGCAGCCAACGTGAACATGCATTCAGGAAGATTAAATTCCCACGCCCCTGCAACACCATAGCAACCAGCTGATTTGCTGGAGGTTCTCTCGCCATCAAACGAGGGAGATTGCGATGAAACTCAAATTAGCTGTTGTTGGTCTGGCTGCCCTGGGCGGCGCAGCGCTCATATCGGGACAGGCGCTCGCAGCGATGCCGAACGGCATTCCGCAGGCCGACCGTATCGCGAGCGGCCCGGCAGCCACCGTCGATCAGGTGCGCTGGGTGTGTAACCCGTGGGGTCGCTGCTTCTGGCGTCCGAACTATTATGGCGCCTACGGCTTTTACGGCGGTCCGCGACGCTTCTACGGTCCGCGTCCGTGGGGCTGGGGCGGCCACCGCCACTGGCGTCGCTGGTGAATTGCGAGGGGCCGCGAGGCCCCTCTTCCTTGACTACAGCGCCGCGAGCACCGCCTTCGTAATGTCGGCGGTGCCGTTGCTGCCGCCGAACTCCATCGGCTTGAGGCCGCCGGCGTAGACCTTGTCCACAGCGCGCTCGATTTGCTCGCCGGCCTCGGCCGCGCCCTCGACACCGTGCTTGTCGGCGAGCCAGTCCAGCATCATTGCAGCCGACAAGATCATCCCGGTGGGATTGGCCTTGCCCTGCCCCATGATGTCGGGCGCGGTGCCGTGGCACGGCTGGAACACGGCATATTTGTCGCCGATGTCGGCCGACGGCGCCATGCCGAGACCGCCGATCAGGCTCGCGGTGATGTCGGAGACGATGTCTCCGAACATGTTCTCCATCACCATCACGTCGAAATCCCAAGGACGCTTCACCAGCATCGCCGAGCAGGCATCGACATAGAGCCGGTCGGTCTTCACCTCCGGATGACGCTTGGCGATCTCGTCGAAGATGCCGCGGAAGAACGCAAAGGCCTTGAACACGTTCGCCTTATCGACGCAGGCCAGCGCGCCGGGCTTGCCGCGCGCCTTGCGCCGCTCGGCGAGGCGAAACGAGAACTCGAACAGGCGCTCGGACGTCTTGCGCGTGATCACCATGGTCTCGCGCGCCTCCTCATGGGTGACGACGCCCTTGCCCATCGAGGCGAACAGGCCTTCGGTGGACTCCCTGATCACGACGAGATCGATGCCGCGCTGGTCGGCGCCGACGATCGGGCTCGGCACGCCCGGAATGAGCCGCGCCGGGCGTACACCGGCATAGAGATCGAAGATGAAGCGCAGCTCGATCTGCGGCGCGATCTCGGTGTTGTCAGGATAGCGCACCGACGGCAGGCCGCAGGCGCCGAGCAGGATCGCGTCCGCATCCTCGCACAGCTTGATGGTGGTATCGGGCATCGACTTGCCGGTGGCGAGATAATGATTGGCGCCCGCCGGCGCCTCGGTGAAGCGGAAGCTCAGGCCGGATTTCGTCTCGATCTTGCGCAGGACTTCGATGGTGCTCGCCATGACTTCGGGACCGATGCCGTCACCGGCGAGCACGGCAATGTGGAAGGCGTTATTTGCGGACATGGGGAAGCCTCGGGAAAGAGCGAGCC
>NZ_JADPIT010000032.1:191928-258863 GCF_023073035.1 Bradyrhizobium sp. 62 | reverse complement strand
GCTCCTCGCAATGACGGAGGATAGAGCGTTCGTTACGGCGTCAGCACCGTGCGACCAACCACCGCGCCCTGCTGCAACTGCACCAGCGCGTCGTTGGCCTTGGCGAGCGGCTGCCGCGTCACCGGGATCGGCGCTATGTTCTTCGCGCGCACGAGATCGAGCAGCTCCTGCGTCTCGCGCAAATTGCCGACATAGCTGCCCTGGATCGTCACCGCCTTGATCGGGATCAGCGGCAGCGCCCAGGTCGCCCCGCCGCCGAACAGGCCGACGATGACGAGCTTGCCGCCCTTGGTCAGGCAGTCGAAGCCGAGTTGCGTGGTGGCGGCGTTGCCGACCAGATCGAGCACCGCGCGGATGGGGCCACCGGCTTTCTTGGCAAGCTGCTCCAGCGCGTCGGGCGCCTTGGGATCGACGGTCGCGAGCGCGCCGGCTTGCTCCGCGGCTTCGCGTTTCTTCGCGTCGATGTCGACCATGATGGCGCCCTTGCCGCCCATCGCCTTCAGCAGCGACAGCGCCATCAGGCCAAGTCCGCCGGCACCGAACATCACGATCGGCGTGTCGAAGTGCTGCTCGAGCTTCTTCAGCGCGCTGTAGGTCGTGACGCCCGAGCAGGCGTAGGGTGCGGCCGACGCGGGATCGAGGCCTCTCAGATTGAGCAAATAGCGCGGATGCGGCACCAGCATGTGGTCGGAATAACCACCGTCGCAATAGACGCCGAGCGAGCGCGGCGTCAGGCACATGTTCTCGTCGCCGGCTAGACAGGTCGCGCATTTGCCGCAACCGATCCAGGGATAGACCAGCCCGACATCGCCGATCTTCACGTCGCCCTGATCCGACGACTTCACGTCCGGGCCGAAGGCGAGGACCTCGCCGACTGTCTCGTGTCCCATGGTCAGCGGCAAATTGATGCCGCGGTCCTTCAGCGACAGCGGCTTGCGACCGTGGCCAAGATCGTAGCCGCCTTCCCAGATGTGGAGGTCGCTATGGCAGACGCCGGCGGCCTTCACCTTGATCAACACCTGCGTGCCCGACGGCTGCGGCGTCGCCTCGTCGAACTCCTGCAGCGGCGCCTTGAAATCGGCGACCTTGAAACTTTTCATTGGCGTCCTCCCGGATACTTTTCTTGTCGTCGCCACCATGGCATGGGCGGCAGGACGAGACAAACTCGGACCTGTCTAGTTGAGGCCGACGGATGATGGCAAGCCGGCAACGCGCAACGCCGCATTGCTCGCTGCACGAAGCTGTCCGTCAACCTTGCCGTCAGGTTTGCGCAGCTGTTTTGGCTAACGGAGTTGGTCCACCGTCGGTGAGCCCGATCTCCGCGCGCAGCCGGTCGGTGTGCTCGCCAAGCACGGCCATCGTCTTGCCCGGTGTCGTGTCGGCACCGGTCATCCGGAACGGCAGATTGAGGACCTGGAACGAACCGCCTTCGTCCTCCACAGACGAGAGCGCCTGACGATGCGCGAGCTGCGGATCGGCCAGTGCCTCGGACACAGTGCGGTAGGCCGAGGCCGGCACGCCGGCCGCACCTAACGCGACAAGACAGACATCGGTCGAGAGCTGCCGCGACCAGGCCTCGACACCGTCCATCAAGTCGGCCCAATGGTCCCGACGCGCGGCGTAGGTGGAGAAGCGCGGATCGGAGATCCATTCGGGGCGGCCGATCACGCCCATCAGTCCCTGAAACGTCTTCTCGCTGGCCACCGTGATCATGACATAACCGCTCGCCGTCTCGGTCGGCCCGAACATCGGGCGCGGCGGCGGCTTCACGGTGAACTGCGAGTTCTGCAACTCGATCAATGTCAGCGTCAGCATAGATTCCAGCATGGAGACGTCGATGTGCTGGCCGAGCCCAGTCAGGGTGCGCTGGTAGAGCGCCGACGCAATCGCGCCGAACCCGTAGGTGCCGGTGACGACGTCGGCATGGTAGATGCCGCAATAATCCGGGCGGCTGCGGCCGGGCTGGTAGGCGAGATGCGCCATGTCGTAGCCGGATGCCGCATGGATCACCGGTGCGTAGGCCGGCAGCTCGGCCGACGGGCCGCTCTGGCCGTAGCCGGAGATCGAGCAGTAGATCAGCTTCGGGTTGACGGCACGCATTCTGTCATAGTCGAGCCGCAGCCGGTGCATCACGCCGGGGCGAAAGTTCTCGACCAGGATGTCGGCCGTCGCGGCCAGCCGGCGGACCGCCTCCTTGCCCTCTTCGGACTTGAGGTCGAGCACGACGCTCTTCTTCCCGACGTTGAGCTGGCCGAACACGGTGCTGCAGCCCTTGCGCAGCGGCGGCCGGGTTCGCATCGTCTCGCCGCCGTCGGTCTCGATCTTGATGACCTCGGCGCCCATGTCGGCGAGCATCCGCGCACAATGGGGACCGGCAATGGTGGTCGAAAAATCCAGGACCCGGAGGCCGGCGAAGGCCTTTGTCGTCGTCCCATCATGCTTATCTGATAGCTGCATGCCTGCTTGCGTCCTCGGGTCAGTTAGGAACTTATCGAAGTTCTCTGTTGTTCGTGCGCCGACCCTAAAGGGCGGCGGCTGAGTAGGAAAGTCTTTACCGAACGGACGCGTCTGGCGGGCGGCTTTGGGAATTCCGGGGCAACTGGACCCGTTCTTGCATAGCAGCAATCGGGCTCCGGCAGAGGGCAGCAGTTCTTGAGGGTCTTGTTCGTTACGACAGAGATGGACGACTTTGTCCGCGTCGGCGGACTCGGAGCCGTTTCCGCTGCACTCCCCCGAGCACTCCGTCCTTTCGCCGACATCCGGGTCATGCTGCCCGGCTATCGCGATATCATCGAACAACTCACGCATATTCAGATCGTTGGCCGCTGTCCGGCGTTCGCGGAGATGCCGGCCTGCTCGCTCGGCCGAGCCGCGACCAAGGACGGCCTGCCGGTCTATGTGCTGTTGTGCTCGCAACTCTACGACCGGCCCGGCAACCCCTATGGCGACGAGTCCGGGCGCGACTGGCCCGACAACGACATCCGTTTCGCGCGCTTTGCCTCGGCCGCCGCTGAGCTCGCGATGGGCACGCTGGACAAGGATTGGGCAGCAGACCTGATCCATGCCAATGACTGGCAGGCCTCGCTCGTGCCGGCCTACCTCACCTGGCGCGGCTCCAAGCTGCCGTCGATCCTGACCATCCACAACCTCGCCTATCAGGGCCTCTTCCCGAAGGACTCGCTGCGGCGGATCGGCGCACCGGAGAGCTCCTTCCACATCGACGGCGTCGAGTTCTATGACCAGCTCTCCTTCCTCAAGGCCGGGCTGGTCTACGCATCGCATCTCACTACCGTCAGTGGCACCTACGCGCGGGAGATCACCACGGATGAATTCGGCTGCGGTCTCGAAGGCCTGCTTCGAGTCCGCTCCGACGCGGCCGAGCTCACCGGCATCCTCAACGGGATCGACGAGAGCTGGGATCCCCGTTCCTGCGCCCAGCTTGCCCAGCAGTTCGGCGCCGGCGACTGGGTCGGCAAGAAGGCCAACGCGGACTATGTGCGCAAGCAGTTCGGGCTTGCGGTGTCGCGCGGCCCGATGTTCGGCATCGTCGCCCGGCTGGTGCACCAGAAGGGCATCGACCTCGTGCTGGCGGCGGCCGATGAGATCGTCGATGCCGGCGGGCAGATCGTGGTCACCGGCTCCGGCGAGCCGGCGCTCGAGCAGGCGCTGATCGACGCGCATCGCCGGCGCCCCGACGCGATCGGGGTCGTAATCGGCTTCAACGAGGCCCAGGCGCGCCGCATCTTCGCCGGTAGCGACTTCACCTTGATGCCGTCACGCTTCGAGCCCTGCGGGCTCAGCCAGATGTACGCCCAGCGCTTCGGCTCGCTGCCGATCGGCCACCAGACCGGCGGCCTCGCCGAGACCATTACCGACGGCGAAACCGGCTTCCTGTTCTCAAAGCCTTCGCACGAATCCTTCCTCGGCGGCGTCCGCCGAGCGTTCTCCGCCTTCGTGGCGCAGGACCAGCTCGACACCATGCGTCGCAGCGCGATGGGACGCTCGTTCTCCTGGAGCATCCCGGCCGGCAGCTACAACGCGCTGTACCGGAAGCTGGTGGCGGTGTGAGGCGCGTGGTGTTTGCTCGTCTGCGGCGAGCGCAGCGAAGCAATCCAGTCTGTTTCCGAGGCAGCAGCCTGGGTTGCTTCGCGCAAGGGCTCCTCGCAATGACGGTGGTTTGTGGCAGCGGCGGAGAACTTCACCCCTTCCCGCGCACGTCCATCTGCGGCCGGCCGATCCAGACCCTGTTGAGGCACCGCGTCATCCAGTCGGGCTGCGGCTCGCCGCGCAGCCGCGCTTGCGCTTCCTGGTAGGGACCGACATAGCGCAAGCGCTCCGGCAATTTCGGATAGACGCGCCTTGTCCATCGGAGCGCATTGTCGGCTGCCCTCTTGTCGCGCTCATCAAGCTCGAACCCAAACCCCACACGCAGGCGCTCCGGCAGCAGGCTCGCCGTGAGCGCGCGATACCATCGCGGTGGCCGCAACCACGGACGGGCGCCGCTGAAGATTTGTGTGGCGATTTCGCGCGCGGCCGGGCTGACGGTCAGCGTGTCCGACTGCGCCATCGCTGCGGTGTAGGCCGCAAAGCCCGACCAGTCCGCCGGCAGATCGTGCACCGTCAATCCGAACAGAGCACCGAACAAACGACTCTCGGTCCAGTAGCGTTCGCGTTCCTCCGCAGAGAGCGGTGGCAAAACCAGATCATGCGCCATCAGCGCGGTCTCGACCAGCGTGGCATGAACCCAGCGCAGCGACGGGATGTCGTTGGCACAGTAGCGCGAGCCTGCCGCGAACCGACCGACGGTCTCCGGCATCTCGCCGACGATCATGCTGTGGCGCCGGTGCAATTGCCGCGACGACAACAGCGCACGGTCAAGCGAGCCGAACACCATCGCAAAGACAATGTCGAAGGTGCGGTGAAATCGTCCGATCGGATCAGCAAAGGTTTTCGAATGCTCGGCGATAGCGGCGGCGACCCAGGGATGCGCCAGTTGCAGCAACAACGCACGACCGGCACCGAGAAAGATCACGGCTTCCCGGTCGATCCGCCAGGTCACCGTGTCAGGACCGAACACGCCGGCAATCGGTCCCGCCATATCCGCGCGGACGTGATCGAGCGCCAGTTCCAGATCGCTTCCCGACACCACTTGCATGCCCTTTCAACTGCGGACAAAGAGCGACGATCCGCAAGGCCTGTGGCATTTCGATGATGGCGGACGATCTCTTGCGGTTCTACTCCGCCGCCATCGGCATCTCGTCCATATGCTCGTGCAGCACCACGCCGGCAAGTGGATCGAATTCGCCGATCCACGGTTTTCGCGCGAGCACCGACCTCGTGTGGGCATAGCCGGCATGCCAACGCCGCGTGATCCCCGACGGGCTGAAGTCGATATCCTTGGTGTGGGTCTCGCGATCTAGTTGCGGCGCCAGCAGCCGCACGACATGCATACGGGTCGGACAGCCGTAGCTCATCAGCTCCCTCACCGCGGCATCGCCGCGCTCGCTCTCAGGCAGGCGTTCCGCAAGCTGGTTGATGACATGGCGCAGGCGATGGGCCTGCTGCTGGCGTTCGATCTGGCTCGCGATCCGACTCGAATACATCACATCCTTGTGCCGGTTCAGCACCTCCGCCATCGTGGTCGGCTCGGCGCCGACGGGATTCCACAGATGCACGGAGAAGATCAGCGAATTCTTGCGCGGATTGTCGTCGAACACCGCTTCCGTCGGCGTATTCGAGAGGATGCCTCCGTCCCAATAGAGTTCGCCATCGATCCGCACCGCCGGGAATGCCGGCGGCAATGCGCCCGAAGCCATGACATGCTTCACCGTCAGCTCACCGTCGCGGCTGTCGAAATAGCGCATCTGGCTGGTGCCGACATGCGCCGCACCGACCGTCAGCCGCGGCGCGCAGCGATTGGCCAGATCGAAATCGACCAGCTCGCGCAGCGTCTCCTCCAGCGGCGCAGTGGAATAGAATCCGGCGTGATCGGCGCCGAGCGGATAGGAATCGCCGGCATGCGCCAGCGGATTGGGCCGGAAGAACCCTGGAATGCCGTGGGTCACGGCCGACCAATAGGCAAGCTTCTCGTTGAAGCCGGGCAATGAGGTGTGCCAGTCCCAGACCGGCTTCTGCTCCATCCGCTTCCAGAACTCTCGCAGGCGCGCGAGCCGGTGCTCCGGCGCATTACCCGCAATGAGGCTGGCATTGATGGCACCGATCGAGGTGCCGATGATCCAGTCCGGCTCGATACCGGCCTCGTGCAGCGCCTGATAGACGCCCGCCTGGTAGGAGCCTAACGCACCGCCGCCTTGAAGCACGAGGACGACCTGCCCGGGCAGGTCCTTGCGCTGGATGTTACTCTGCGTGCCGTTCATGGTTCGCTCCTGATCAGCCTGCACTGCTGCGAGATTCGCTGCCGGCCGCCACTTGTTACGCCGGCTCATGTTAATGCGCGGTCCAGCCGCCGTCGACCGGCAGCGCGACGCCGGTGATCGAAGCCGCCGCGTCAGTCGAGAGGAATACCGCGAGCGCGCCGAGCTCCTCGACCGTAGCAAAGCGCTTGTTGGGCTGTTGCGCCAGCAGCACGTCGCGGATCACCTGGTCGCGCGAGATCCCGTGCGCCTTGGCCTGTCCATCGATCTGCGCCTCGACCAGCGGCGTATAGACATAGCCGGGACAGATCGCGTTGCAGGTAATGCCCTCTTCTGCGGTCTCCAGCGCGGTCACCTTGGTGAGCCCGACGATGCCGTGCTTGGCCGCGACGTAGGCCGCCTTGAACGGCGAGCCGACGAGACCATGCGCGGAGGCGATGTTGATGATCCGGCCGAACCCGTTCTGTCGCATTGCGGGCAGCGCGAGCCGCGTGGTGTGGAAGGCCGACGACAGATTGATCGCGAGGATCTGGTCCCATTTCTCGACCGGAAACTGCTCCAGCGGCGCGACGTGCTGGATGCCGGCATTGTTGATCAGGATATCCAGCCGGCCGGCCTGCGCGACCGTCGCCGCGATCATCTCGGCGATCGAATTCGGCCTCGTCATGTCGGCCGGCGAAAAGCTTGCCTTGACGCCGAACTCCGCCGCGATCTGCTCGCGCGTCCGGTCGAGCTCGGCCGCCACACCAAGGCCGTTCAGCACGATGTCGGCGCCGGCCGCGGCAAGTGCCCGCGCGATACCGAGGCCGATGCCACTGGTTGAGCCCGTGACGAGGGCAACCTTGCCCGCGAGCGCCCGGGCGGCGGACGTCTGCGGCTTCACGGACATATTCATTGGCAAAATGCTCCGACACGATGACTGATGTTGAGCCGACTCTGAGGGATCGCCTGGTTTGACGGAAATGCCCGTTGGCTTCCGAAACCATGCCCGTGCGCTATTGCGGCCGGGATGTCATTCTCCGCCCCGATCGGCTAGCTTCCGTCAGGTCTTGCTGGAGAGCCGATCCATGGAAATGCACCAGGTCCGCTATTTCCTCGCGGTGGCGCAGCTCTTGAACTTCACGCGCGCCGCCGAAGAATGCAACGTGACGCAGCCTTCGCTGACACGCGCGATCAAGCAGCTCGAGGCCGAGCTCGGCGGCGATCTGTTTCGCCGCGAACGGCCCGCAGCGCAATTGACCGAGCTCGGACAGCGCATGCATCCTCTGCTGAAGCAGTGTTTCGAAGCGGCCACCGGCGCCCGATCGCTGGCCTCCTCGTTCCGGAGCGGCGAGATCGGCGCGCTCCGCGTCGCGCTGACGCATTCGATCGACCTGTCGCTCCTCATTCCGCATCTCAACCAGATCAAGCGGCAGTTCAACCGGCTCGAATTCCGCTTCCTGCGCGGCTCGAGTCGTGAAGTGGCCGAGTTCCTGAAGAAGGGCGAGGCCGAGTTAGGGATTGCCGCGGACATCGACGAGGCCTGGGAGCGGCTCGATGTCTGGCCGCTATTCACCGAGAGCTTCGAGCTCGTGGTCAGCGACGGGCACCGCCTGGCCGGCCGCATCAGCATCGCACTGGACGATCTGCGCGCGGAGCAGCTGCTGAGCCGGACATTTTGCGAGCATTCCGCCCGTATCTCGGCGAGCCTGCGCGAGCACGGCATCGCGGTCGAGCAGGGTCACGAAATCTCGAACGAGCGCGATTTGATCGAGCTGGTCGAGGCCGACATCGGCGTCGCCATGCTGCCGCACACCTCGCCCGTTCCGGAGACGCTGACGCGCGCTGCGGTCGCCGGGCTGGACGCCCGTCGCACCGTCAGCCTCTACGGGGTGGCCGGCCGGCAGCGCACGGCGGTGGCCAATGCCGTTATGCGCATGTTGCGCGGTGCGGATTGGCGGGAGATTGCGGGGTAGCAGCCACGCTCGCTCCTCACTCTTTTAGGCCCCCCTGCTCGCGCCTTCCAACGCTTCAAGCAGATCATCGATCTCCATGCGCTTGCGGAAATCCGGATCGACGAAGCGGGCTTTCACGAGACCGTCGCGACCAACGACAAACACGGCCGGGATCGGCAGCATCCAGCCATCATTGCCGTGGAATTTCGCCATGTCCTGATAGGACAACAGGTGCTGGATCTCGGCACCGAGCCAGATCGCGAGATTGAGCGACAAAGCATAGCCGTTGTCGAGGTCGGTCAGGATCGGAAATGGGGCACCAGCTTCCGCCTTGAGCTGCTGGGTGTGTTCCTGCGTCTCCGGCATGATCGCGACAATGCGCGCCCCCATGGATTCGATGCGATCAAGCGCCTGGACCACCGCGCGGACATTGAGCCGGCAATAGGGGCACCAATGGCCGCGAAAAAACATCACGGCGACCGGGCCGCTCTCGAGCAGTGAGGATAGCGCGACGAGACGTCCGCTCTCGTCAGGCAACATGAACGACGGCATTGCGTCGCCCCGACGCGGCGCGGTCTCGCCGCCGCCGCCTCCATTCAATCTGGTCACTAGACGATCGACTGCCTCGCCATAGGCCGGGAACACGTCGCGGCTGGCGTCGGCATAGGCGCGGAGCTGTTCGTTCAGCGTGCCATCCATGTCACGGCAGCGCTGGAAGGCGAGTTTGAGCCGCTCGGCATCGGCCGGCGAGAGAGAGGTCATCTTGCGCTCCAGCGTTCAGGGGACGAATATTAGGTGCCCGATCCGGCCGCCCGCAAGAGGCGGCCGTCATGCGCGCGCGATCAGTTGACGTAGAAATTGCCGGTCGGATCCAGCCGCCCCGAGGTGGAATACAGCGATCCGTTGTTCATGAAGAAGACGGTGTTGTCGGGGACCTTCTTGGCGCTCTTCATCATGGCCTCGTGGTTCTTCTCCGCCGGGGCCATAGCCATCGCCGACATCTTGCCGGGTCCGCCATACATGTAGGCCATGCCGGCTTTGAAATCCCACGCGGCCTCCGAGAAGGCCGATGTGGCGATGACCGCGAACGCAGCCGTGGCAATCAAGGTCTTGGATAATTTCGTCATGAGATGCTCCTCCGGATTGACGTGAACGCCCGCCAATCGGGCGCCCCGCCATCGAACGCCAAGCGCTCGGGAAGCGGAAATGCCGATCCCCAATCGGTTCGATAGCGAGCGCGTATCGGGCCCGATAGCGCCGGTCTATCGCAGCGAGAGCGAAAGAGCATTTCAGAACGAGCGCTCTCTCGACGAAAGTCCCGACATAGCCGACGACCATTGCGGTTGCGGCCAACACAGGAGACGTCCCGATGTTCAGGCATCACACATTGTCGCGCGCGGTCTGGCCCGGCCTTGCCATCCTCGGCGTATTGACACTCTCGGCGCAGCCGGTCTCCGCCGGTGAATGCCCGGCCGACAAGATCAAGCCGAACGCGCAGCAGATGGTCGACTACAAGCCGGTCGGCGTCACCGACGTCACGCTCGGCGCCATCGACCTCGGCAAGCAGCCGGCACACATCGAGGGCCGCGAGCTGCGCTTCCGCAAGCTGACCATCGAGCCCGGCGGCATCGTGCCCTGGCACAGCCATGACGATCGCCCCGCCCTGATCTTCGTGCAGCAGGGCGAGATCGTCGAACACGCCTCCAACTGCGTCGATCCGATCGTGCACAAGGCCGGCGACATCCGCCCCGAGGTGTCCGGCACCTCGCACTGGTGGAAGAACCTCGGCAAGGAAACGGTCATCCTCTATGTCGGCGACGTCCGCAAGGACCCGCATGACCACAACATGTAACGGGTGCGCGACCCCAGCGCACGCGTGACGGAATGTGGCGCCCGTGATCCCCATGCTGCCCCACATGCGGGCGCCACATTCATCACAAGGGAGGCCTGCCATGACCGATCTTTCCGCGCCGATCAAACCGACCGCGATGACGATGGACGCGCATTCGCCAGGTCTCGCGCTTCGCTCCCTAGTCATCGGCCTCACCGCCTTCCTCACCGTCGTCGATCTGTTCGCGACGCAGGCGATCCTGCCTTCGCTGACGCGCCATTACGGCGTCACACCTGCGGCGATGGGCTTTGCCGTCAATGCCAGCACCTTCGGCATGGCGATAGCCAGCCTCGTCGTCGGCTTCTTCAGCCCGCGCATCAACCGGCAGACCGGCATCTTGCTCAGCCTCGCGCTGCTGGCAGTCCCCACCAGCCTGCTGGCGACTGCGCCAAATCTCGCGGTTTTCACCGCTTTGCGGATCGCGCAGGGCCTGTGCATGGCATCGGCCTTCGCGCTCACCCTCGCCTATCTCGGCGAGCAATGCAGCACGATGGATGCCGGCGGCGCCTTTGCCGCCTACATCACCGGCAATGTCGCCAGCAACCTGGTCGGCCGGCTGATCTCGGCGGCGGTCGCCGACGGCTTGGGCCTCGCCTGGAATTTTTATTTCTTCGCAGCCCTCAATCTGGCCGGCGCAGTGCTGGTCTGTTTCACCATCGGGCGCGTGCGGCCGATGCATGCGATGATGCCTGCGGGATCTCCCCTCTCCGCCACGATCGCGCACTGGCGCAATCCGCAGTTGCGCGCGGCCTTCGGCATCGGATTTTGCATCCTGTTCGCCTTCATCGGCACCTTCACCTTCGTGAATTTTGTGCTGGTCCAGCCGCCGCTCTCGCTCGGCATGATGGACCTGGGCCTTGTCTATTTCGTCTTCCTGCCGTCGGTCGTCACGACCTTGCTGGCCGGCAAGGTGGCCACGCGGCTGGGAGCGCGGCCGACGATCTGGGGTTCGCTGGCCGTCGCCGGGCTGGGCCTGCCGCTGCTGCTGGCGCCGCATCTGGGCGAAGTCGTCACCGGCATGGTCCTGGTTGGCGTCGGCACCTTCTTCGCGCAAGCGGCTGCGACAGGATTCGTAGGACAGGCGGTGACCGACAGCCGCGGCATCGCCAGCGGGACCTATCTTGCCTGCTACTTCTGCGGCGGCCTGGTCGGGACGGCCGTGCTCGGCCGGCTGTTCGACGGGTTCGGCTGGCAGGCGTGCGTCGCGGGTGTCGGCGCTGCCCTTGCTGCGGCTGCCCTGCTGACGCTCGCCTTGAAGCGCTAGCGCTTGACCGGCACCTCCTGCGGCGGCTCGTCGTCGGCGATGGCGCGCCATGCGGCGCCGTCGAGATCGTCGTACTGGCCGCTCCGGAGCGACCAGAGGAAGGCGACCAGACCGGCGAGACCGAGCATCAGCGCCAGCGGCACCAGGATGACCAGGATTTCCATCACGTGATCTCCCGCGAGGCGCTGCGCGCACGCAGCGAATTCAGCATCACCAGGATCGACGATCCGCTCATCGCGGCAGCCGCAATCAGGGGTGTCACGACGCCGCTGATCGCGACCGGCACCGCGAGGACATTGTAGCCGATCGCAAGCCAGAGATTCTGCCGCATCAGGTGCAGCGCCTTGCGCGACGCGTCGATGGCGGCGACGACCGGGGCCAGCGGTCGGCCGAGGAAGAGGAGATCGGCGGTCGCCTGGCTCAAATGCGCGGCCGAGATCGGCGACATCGAGACGTACGCTGCCGCCAGCGACGGCGCATCGTTCATGCCGTCGCCGACCATCAGGACCTTCATGCCCCGCTGCTTCATGACCTCGATCCGCGCGATCTTGTCGGCCGGGGTCACGCCGGCCCGCCATTCCGAGATGCCCAGCGCATGGGCCGCCGCGATCACCGCCGGTTCACGGTCGCCGGAGAGAATCTCGATGCCGATATTGCGCGCCTTCAGCGCCGCGATCACAGCCTGCGCATCGGGACGGAGGCCCTGGCGCACGGAGAGGATGAATTTTTCGCTGCCCTTGCTGAACGCCACGACGGAGGCTTCGGGATCGAGATTTGTCACGTCGGAGACCAGCGTCTCGGCGCCGCAGAAGGACGGACGGCCGAGGCGAATCTCGATGCCATCGACCACAGCGCGCACGCCCTGGCCGGCCTCCTCGACCGCGCCGACGATCGGCGATCTGGCGTCGGAGGCCTGCGCGACCGCGGCCGCGACCGGATGATGGCTCGACAGCGCGAGCCGCCCGGCAAGCTCGAGGATATCAGCGGGGATATCGGCCGCATTCATCACTTCGAGATCGGGCAGGGTCAGCGTGCCGGTCTTGTCGAAAATGACGTGATCGGCTTCCGCGAGACGCTCGATGGCATCGCCGGAATTCAGCAGCACACCCGCCTTGAACATCGCGCCCGAAGCCACCGTCTGCACCGTTGGAATGGCGAGCCCGAGCGCGCAGGGACAGGTAATGATCAGCACCGCGACGCCGGTCACGATCGCATCATGCCAGCCGGCGCCCGCGATGACCCAGCCGAGGATGGTGACGAGCGCTGTGGCATGCACCACTGGCGCGTAGAGTCGCGAAGCGCGGTCGGCGAGCCGCATGTAGCGCGAGCGCGCCTGCAGCGCATTGTCGAGGAGCCGCGTGATCTCGGCAAGCAGCGTCGCCTCCGAGGCCGCGGAGACCCGCACCCGCAAGGTCCCTGAGATGTTCATCGATCCCGCATAGACCGGCGTGCCCTGTTCGGCGGTGACATAGAGCGTCTCGCCGGTGATCAGGCTCTGGTCGATCTCGGAACGGCCCTCGATCACGGTGCCGTCGACCGCGCAGCGCTCGCCGGGCCGCAGCAGCACGATGTCGCCGGGATAGATCGCGGCCACCGGCACTTGAGATATCTCGTCAGGCCCGACGAACTTGGCCGCGGTCTCCGCCTTGAGCGCGGCGAGATTGCCCGCGACCGCGCGGGTCCGTCGCCGCATGTTCTGGTCGAGGAAGCGACCAACCAGGAGGAAAGTGAGCAGCATGATCGCCGCGTCGAAATAGGCGTGCTCGGAGTGGTTGATAGTCTCGACCACGGACATGCCGAGCGCCAGCGTCACGCCGATCGAGATCGGAACGTCCATGTTCGTGGTCCTGGCCGACAGCGCGCGCCAGGCCGAGCGGAAGAACGGCTGGCCGGCATAGGCCGCCGCCGGCAGTGCGATCAGCGCCGACAGCCAGTGGAAGAAATCGCGCTGCTCCGGCAGCATGTCCGAGACGTTGCCGGACCACACCGGGATCGACAGCATCATCACGTTCATGGTGGCGAACGCGGCGACGCCGAGGCAGCGCAGCAGGAAGCGCGATTCGGCGACCTCGCTCGCCTCCGCGCTCTCGGTTTCGTAAGGATAGGCCTTGTAGCCGAGCTCCTCGAGGCGATCGATGAAGCGGCCCGGATCGAGCGTGCCCGCCTTCCATTCCAGTGCAACGCGCCGGTCGGTGAGGTTCACGCGCGCCAGCGTGACGTCGGGAATCGCGGATAGCCCGCGCTCGATCTTGGCCATGCAGCCGGCACAGTGGACACCCTCGACCGCGAGATCGATGTGCTGGACGCCCTCGCCCGCAGTCCGGACGTAATGCGAAAAGTCCCGCGAGACGTGCATGGCAAAATCCTTCAGTTCAGGATCACGCGGTTGCGCGACATGAACACGCGCGTTCCCCGCGCCTCGCCCTCGATCACCAGATCCCACTGGCCCGGCGCGACCGATGCGGCATTGCCGCGATAGAGGCCGATGCCGGCCTCCGAGAGCTCGATGGCGAGATCGGCGCGCTTGTCGGTCGGCCGCTCCAGGCGGCCGCCGAATTTCAGTCCGGCGATCGGCTGTCCGCTTGCATCGCGCGCCTCGACCTGAAGCACGGCGCCGCCATCGGCGCGGCGCTCGACATGCGCGTTGACCTTCCATTTTCGCGCGGTTTGGTCCTGGGCCGCGGAGATCTCACGGTCATAGGCGAGCCCCGCGGCATAGGGGCTGTCGACGTCCGTCCCTGGCAGCGTCGCGATCGCGAGCTTCATCATGGTCGCGTTGACGCCGATCACGACGCCGAAGAAGGCGACCAGCATCAGAAACACCTTGGTTCCGGTCAGCGGCTTGGTTGCCATGGCGAACTCCTGATCCTAAGGCGCGACGAAATTGTCGGTGGCGCTGGCGACTTCGCCGAGCCCGATATCGGTGACGTGAAAGCGAACCGGGATCGACTTTTCCGGATTGCCCTCCACCGGCGCGGTCACGAGCACTCGCAGCTCGCTGGTGGAGTCGCGCGGAACCACGATCATCGGCCGGTCCTGCGTCACTGAAACGATCCCGATGACATGGATCGTCGCATTGACCGGACCGTTCGCGTCGATCGCGATGACCCGGTCGTAGCCGCTCTTGTTGAGCAGCCGCACCGTGTAGGCGTTGCGGATCGATCCGTCGCTGAGCCTGACAGCGACCGGGTTGCGGTCGTGCAGCACGTTGATGTCGAGCAGGCTGCGGGTCGCCAGCGTATAGATCATGATGCCGCCGACCGCCGCGATGATCGCGCTGTAGGCGACGGTGCGAGCCCGGACAATGCGGTAGACCGGCGCCTTGCCTTCCTGGCGGCGCTGGATGTTGACGTCGTTGTCATAGCCGATCAGCCGCTTCGGCCGGCCGATTTTCGTCATCACGTTGTCGCAAGCGTCGATGCAGAGCCCGCACTGGATGCATTCGAGCTGCGGCCCATTGCGGATGTCGATGCCGGTCGGGCACACGGCGACGCATTGATAGCAGTCGACGCAGTCGCCGACCTGCTCGCCGAGCGCGCGCAGCTCAGCTGCCTTCTTCACCGAGGTACGCTTCTCGCCGCGATCGTAACGATAGGTCACGTTGAGCGCCCATTCGTCGGTGAGCGCGGCCTGGATCCGCGGCCACGGACACATATAGGTGCAGACCTGCTCGCGCATGAAGCCGGCGAGCACGTAAGTCGTCGCGGTGAGAATGCCGATCCAGATATAGGCGATCATCGGCGCCTGGAAGGTGACGAGTTCCCTAACCAGCGTCGGTGCGTCGTTGAAATAGAGCACCCAGGCGCCACCGGTCCACCACCCAATCAAAAGCCAGATCGAATGCTTGAGCACGATCTCGGAGATGCGCTCCAGCTTCATCGGGTCGGACGATTTGTCCTTCTTCATCCGCTCGCGCCGGTCGCCCTCGATCAGGCGCTCGACCGCATAGAACAGGTCGGTCCACACCGTCTGCGGACAGAGATAACCGCACCAGATGCGGCCGCCGATCGAGTTCATCAGGAATAGTGCCACCGCGGCGACGATCAGCAGGCCGGTGAAGTAGTAGACCTCCTGCGGCCACAGCTCGATGAAGAAGAAATAAAAGCGACTGTTGGGAAGATCGATCAGCACCGCCTGGCTCGGAGCACCGAGGCCGCGGTTCCAGCGCACGAACGGCAGGAAATAATAGACGCCGAGGCAGAACGCCATCAGGCCCCATTTGATCCGGCGGAAGGTGCCGGAGATGCTCTGGGGATAGACTTTCTTCTGGGCCACATAGAGCGGCCCGTTGTCATCGTCTAATGGGAGCTCTTTTGGGTTCACGGTCCTGTTCATCGCCTGGAGCTTTTCGAGAGGTGCGATAAAACCTAGACCCGACGCCGCCGCGTCAGTTGATCCAGCGCAAGCGGGGGCTTTTTTTATTCGCCCCCGCCTGTGCCGGATTGGCTATTTTCCGCCGCCCAGCGAGTGGACGTAAACTGCCATTGCCTTGATGGTGGCGGGATCGAGCCGCCCTTCCCAGGCCGGCATCACGCCCGCGCGGCCCTGGCTGATGGTCTCGATCAGCGACGCCTCGTCCGAACCATAGAGCCAAATCTTGTCGGTCAGGTTGGGAGCGCCCATCTCCGGGTTGCCCTTGCCGCCGTCGCCATGGCAGGCGACGCAATTCTCCGTGAAGATCTTCTCGCCCTTGGCCGCGTCATAGCCCTTGCGAGTCGGAAGGCCCGACAGTGCCCGAACATAATTGGCGGCCGTGACGATCTCGTCCGGCTTCAGCACGCCGTCCTTGCCGAAGGCGAGCATCTGGCCTTCGTGCCCCTTGGCGTGACCGGAACGTGCGCCGAACTGGATGGTCTGCATGATCTGGTCGAGCGATCCGCCCCACAGCCAGTCGTCGTCGTTGAGGTTCGGATAGCCCTTGGCGCCGGCGCCGCCTGAGCCATGGCACGGCGCGCAATTGTCGCCGAACACGGTCTTGCCCTTGGCTCGCGCGAGCGCCAGCAGGGCTGGATCCTTCTCGATGTCGGCGAGTGAGGCCGCGCCCAGCGCAACCATCTTGGCCCCGCGGATCTTCTCGAGATTGGCGAGCTCGACCGCGACGTCGGCGCGTGTCGAGTAGCCGAACAGGCCGGTGGTATTGCTGGAGATCAGCGGCCAGGCCGGATACACGATCCAGTAGCCGATCGACCAGACGATGGTGAGGTAGAAGCTGATCACCCACCAGCGCGGCAGCGGCGTGTTGAGCTCCTTGATGCCGTCCCACTCATGTCCGGTCGTGGACCTGCCGGAGACGGGATCGATGTCGCTATGATGATCGGTCATGATCTCTTACTCCTCCCGCAACGGCAGGTGTGCCGCTTCGTCGAAAGCTGCCTTGTTACGGGGCCAGAATGCGTAGGCGATGATCGCGACAAAGATCGCGACGAACACCGGCGTCCAGATCGTGGTCACGAGACCGGACGCGAGATTGTCGAGGGTCAGGATGGCTTTCATCGTTGGTGCCTTCTCAGCGAAGATTGGCTTTCTCGTTGTAGATCTTGAAGTCGACCAGCGTGCCGAGCATCTGGAGATACGCGATCAGCGCGTCCATCTCGGTCGGCGTGCCGGCCTTGCCGTCGAAGTTGCGCACCACGGCCTTGGCGTAGCGCTTGGTGAAAGCGTCGGAGCCTGCATTGTCAGGATCGGCCTGGGCCTTCATGTCGGCGCCCGCATTGGCGATCTGGTCGTCGGTGTAGGGCGTGCCGACGGTCCGCAGCGTGCGCATGTGGTCGGCGATCGTGTCCGGATCGACCTCGGTCTGGCTGAGGAACGGATAGCCGGGCATTACCGACTGCGGCACGATTGCGCGCGGGTTGGTCAGATGAGTGACGTGCCAGTCGTCGGAATATTTGGCGCCGACGCGGGCAAGATCGGGACCGGTGCGCTTCGAGCCCCACTGGAACGGATGGTCGTACATGCTCTCGGCGGCCAGCGAGAAATGGCCGTAGCGCTCGACCTCGTCGCGCAAGGGCCGGATCATCTGCGAATGGCAGAGATAGCAGCCCTCGCGAATGTAGACGTTGCGCCCGGCGAGCTCCAGCGGCGTATACGGCCGGATCCCGTCGACCGCCTCGATCGTGCTCTTGAGGTAGAACAGCGGGGTGATCTCGACGAGCCCCCCGATCGCGATCACCAGCAGGATGCCGACGATCAGGATGATCGAGTTCTTTTCGAAGACTTGGTGGCGTGTCCAGAACGACATGGAAAACTCCTCATTCCGCCGGCTGGAGAGCGACGGGCATCTGGACTTCCTGTTCGCCGACGCGAACCGTCATCCAGAGATTATAGGCCATGATCAACGCGCCGATCAGGAACAGCCCGCCGCCGGCAGCGCGGATGATGTAGAAGGGATGCATCGCCTCGACGGTCTCGATGAAGGAATATTCGAGGAAGCCGAGCGAGGTGTAAGCGCGCCACATCAGGCCCTGGAGGATGCCGGACACCCACATCGCCGAGATGTAGAGGACGATGCCGAGCGTCGCGATCCAGAAGTGCCAGTTGACGAGCTTGAGGCTGTAGAGGCCCTTGCGATTCCAGATCCAGGGCACGAGGCAGTAGAGCGCGCCAAAGGAGACGAAGCCGACCCAACCGAGCGCGCCGGAGTGCACGTGGCCGATGGTCCAGTCGGTGTAGTGGCTGAGCGAGTTGACCACCTTGATCGACATCATCGGGCCTTCGAAGGTCGACATGCCGTAAAAGGCGACGGAGACCACGAGCATGCGCAGCACGGGATCGGTGCGCAGCTTGTCCCAGGCGCCCGACAGCGTCATCAGGCCGTTGATCATGCCGCCCCAGGAGGGCATCCACAGCATGATGGAGAAGGTCATGCCGAGCGTCTGGGTCCAGTCCGGCAGCGCCGTGTAGTGCAGATGGTGCGGGCCGGCCCAGATGTAGAGGAAGATCAGCGCCCAGAAGTGGATGATCGAGAGACGGTAGGAGTAAATCGGCCGCTCGGCCCGCTTCGGGATGAAGTAGTACATGATGGCGAGGAAGCCGGCGGTCAGGAAGAAGCCGACCGCGTTGTGGCCGTACCACCACTGGAACATGGCATCCTGGATGCCGCCCCAGGCGATGTAGGATTTCGAGCCGAACACCGAGACCGGCAGCGCGGGGTTGTTGCCGAGATGCAAGACCGCAATCGTCACGATGAAAGCGAGATAGAACCAGTTCGCGACGAAAATGTGCGGCTCCTTGCGCTTGATGATCGTGGCAAGGAAGACCAGAAGATAGGTGACCCAGACGATGGTCAGCCACAGATCGGCGTACCATTCCGGCTCGGCATATTCCTTCGACTGGGTGACGCCGAGCAGATAGCCGGTGCCGGCGATCAGGATGAAGAAATTGTAGCCTACGACGACGAACCAGGGCGCGAGATCGCCTGCAAGGCGAACGCGGCAGCTCTTCTGCACGACGTAGAAGGACGTCGCGATCAGGACGTTGCCGCCAAAGGCGAAGATCACTGCGGACGTGTGCAGCGGACGCAGGCGCCCGAAGCTGGTCCAGGGCAGATCGAAGTTCAGCGCCGGCCACGCCAGTTGCGAGGCGATGATGAGGCCGACGAGAAAGCCGGCAATGCCCCAGAACATCGCCATGACGGAGGAGAACTTGATGGGCCCCATGTTGTAATTGGGGCGCCCATTGATCTCCGCAGGCGGCAGCGCCGCCGGCCGGTCGAGGTAGCGGTTGATGATGCAGAAGACCGCGGCGAGGCTCGCTGCCGCGCTCAGCGCGGCGTGGAAGGCGAAGGGCGCATCGAGCGCCTTGGCCGAGGCAATCACGCAGAGGAAGGCGGTGACCGCGAACACGACAGCCAGGCCGCTTTCACCTGACGTCATGGACTTGGAGATGGAGGGCTGGCTCATGCGGATTCTCTCTGAAAGAACACAGGGCCAGAAACCACATTCATCCTCGCGGGGAATTGATTGAAATCAAGCTATGTGGATTTCTGTTAATGTGAGAGTTGCGCCACCGCCAGTTGATGTGCCCTCTCCCCTTGCGGGAGAGGGCAGCGAGGACCGTGCGGCGGACTCATTTGGGTGAGGGGTCGCCTCCTCGGCAAAAGTCTGCCCGAGGAAAGAGACCCCTCATCCGGCGCCATAGCCGAAGCTTCGCTTCGGCGTTCTTAAGAACGGCGGCCGAAGGCCGCTTATGCCACCTTCTCCCACAAGGGGAGAAGGGGAAACGTCACTCGCGTGCCGTCGCCTTGAGCGCCGCGATGACGTCCTCGCGGGCGATGATTCCGACCAGCTTCTGCGCTCCGTCGAGCACGATGATGCTCCTGATGCGGTGCTCGACCATGATCTGGAGCACGCGCGTCAGCCGCGTGTCGGGGCTGACATAGATAAAGTCGGGCGTCATGACGTCGCCGATTTTGCGGCTCATCAGGTCGTGGTAGCGCGGCAACATCTGGCTCGGCGTGAAGGCGAAGCACTTCAGGATGTCGAACTTGGTGACGATGCCGACGACCTGCCCGTCGTCCTCGACGGGATAGGAATTGAAATCGTCGCGTTCGAACATCTCGCTGAGCGCGAGCAGGTCGAGGTCGCGCCTCACCGTCCTGACGTCGTGCGTCATGTAGCCGTCGACGGTCTGCTCAAGGAATCTGTACACGGCGCGTCCTCTTTGATTCGTCTTGCACCGCTCCCGCGTCAGTGCGACAGCAGCACACAGCGGGCAGATTGAGTGACCAGATATTGGGTGACGCCGCCGAGGATCAGCTCGCGGAAGCGCGAATGACCGTAGGCACCGGCGACGATCAGGCTGGCGCCGACATCGCCGGCAATCTTCTCCAGTTGCCCGGCGACAGTTTCGTTGCGGGCCGCTTCGGAAACGCGCGCGATCGCGGTCACGCCATGGCGGGCAAGCCACGCCGTCACGTCGGTCACGCCAGCGACCGCGGCGGGGCGATCGTCGTCGCCTTCGGGAATTGCAAGGACGGTGACATCCCTGGCCTTGCGCAGGATCGGCAGTGCATCGGCCAGCGCCCGCCGGGCTTCCGGCGTATCCTTCCACGCCACCAGGACGCTGCGCAGGTCGAGCCAGTTGACGCCGTCAGGCACGACCAGGATCGGCCGGCCGGCTTGCATCACCAGATCCTTTGGGCTCGCGAGCGCGAAGGCGTCGGAGAAGGCCGGGCTCTGCCCGCCGGTGACGATGATGTCGGCGCAACGCGCCTGGGTGAACATAAAGCGCGCCGGGAAATCCATGGCGCTGCGCCATTCTACATGTCCGCCGCGATTCCTGATCGCGGCGCGGAATTGCGCCTCGAGCTCGCCTAGGCGTCGCTTGACCGAGGCTTCTCCCTCATCGATCAGTCCCTGCGCTGCGGCGCCATCGCTGAAATAGATCGGCGGGGCGAACTGCGCCGCAGCAAGGCCAATGATCGACGCCTCAAATCGTTCGGCAAGCTCGCCCGCGACCTGAAGCCGCGCCTCGTTGGGCTGATCGAGCGCCAGGCTGACCATCACGGTCGCGTATGTCATCGGAGTCTCCGGGGCAATGAGCTTTGATCCGATCGTAAGCCGGCCGCCGGCTGGCAGGATGAGATAGATCAAAACCTTGGATCATCGCGCGCGCGCGAAATCTGCCAATGGTATAAGACATCGGAACTTGCCTCTGGCCCCTCCTTGGGTACATTGCCGACGGCAACGCTGTGCGGTTCCCCGCATCAGAATGGGAGTGATCGTGTGGCGCCGACCCGTGTGATTCATCCGCAAGATGACGGCCGGGGCGAACATTTCCGCGTTCGAATCGAGGGATTTGGCGTCGGGACCTGGGATCTCGATCTCAAGACACTGGAATTGGAGTGGTCGGAGACGGCCAGAATCCTGTTCGGAATCGAATCCGGCCAATCGGTGAGTTATGCGCTGTTCCTGTCCCGGCTGGAGCCGAACGACCGCGAGCGGATCGAGAGTGCGATCCGGCGCGTCTCCGAACGGGGCGGCAGCTTCGACGTGTCGTTCAAGGTCGCGGGCGGCTCAGGCAGAGCGCAGTGGATCCGCGCCCGCGCGGGGCTAATTCGGGACGACGCCGGCGCCGCCCGACATCTCAGCGGCATCTTTCTTGACGTCGATGAGGAAAAGCAGGTCGAGGAGACCCTGCGCACCCGCGAGAGTCACCTCCGCTCGATTCTCCAGACGATTCCCGATGCGATGATCGTCATCGACGGCCATGGCATCATCCAGCTCTTCAGCGCGGCGGCCGAGCGCCTGTTCGGCTGGGTCGAGTCGGAGGCGATCGGCCAGAACGTCCGCATCCTGATGCCGGAGCCCGACAGCTCACGTCACGACGGCTACATCGCGCGCTATCGCACCACCGGCGACCCGCACATCATCGGCATCGGCCGGATCGTGACCGGCAAGCGCCGCGACGGCACGACCTTTCCGATGCACCTGTCGATCGGCGAGATGCAGTCGGGCGGCGAGCCCTATTTTACCGGTTTCGTCCGCGATCTTACCGAGCATCAGAAAACCCAGGCGCGGCTCCAGGAACTGCAGTCCGAACTTGTCCACGTCTCGCGGCTGAGCGCGATGGGCGAAATGGCGTCCGCGCTCGCTCACGAGCTCAACCAGCCGCTGGCAGCGATCAGCAACTACATGAAGGGGTCGCGGCGGCTGCTCGCCGGAAGCCAGGATCCGAATACGCCGAAGATCGAGAGCGCGCTGGACCGCGCCGCCGAGCAGGCGCTGCGCGCCGGCCAGATCATCCGCCGCTTGCGCGACTTCGTCTCCCGCGGCGAATCGGAGAAAAGGATCGAGAGCCTGTCCAAGCTGATCGAAGAGGCCGGCGCCCTCGGGCTGGCAGGCGCGCGCGAGCAGGACGTGCAGCTTCGCTTCAGCCTCAATCCCAATGCCGATCTCGTGCTCGCCGACCGGGTGCAAATCCAGCAGGTGCTGGTCAACCTCTTCCGCAACGCGCTGGAAGCGACGGCGCAGTCGCCTCGGCGCGAGCTCGTCGTCACCAACACCCGCGTCGCCGACGACATGATCGAGATCGAGGTCTCCGATTCCGGCTCCGGCTTCCAGGACGACGTCATGCCGAACCTGTTTCAGACTTTTTTCACCACCAAGGACACCGGCATGGGCGTGGGACTATCCATCAGCCGCTCGATCATCGAGGCTCACGGCGGCCGGATGTGGGCCGAGAGCAACGCATCGGGTGGAGCGACATTCCGCTTCACGTTGCCGGCAGCCGACGAGAACTGATCCATGACGACCAAGGGAATCATCTACGTCATTGACGACGACGAGGCGATGCGGGATTCGCTGAATTTCCTGCTGGATTCGGCTGGCTTCGGCGTCACACTGTTCGACAACGCGCAGGGTTTTCTCGACGCCCTGCCCGGCCTCGCCTTCGGTTGCGTCGTCTCCGACGTGCGGATGCCCGGCATCGACGGGATCGAGCTTCTCAAGCGCCTGAAGGCGCAGCGCAGCCGGTTTCCAATCCTGATCATGACCGGCCATGGCGACGTGCCGCTCGCGGTCGAGGCGATGAAGCTCGGTGCCATGGATTTCCTGGAAAAGCCGTTCGAAGATGACCGCCTCGTCGCCATGATCGAATCCGCGATCCGCGAGGGCGAGCCGGCGGCCAAGAACGAGGCCATCGCCCAGGATGTCGCCGCTCGCGTCGCTTCCCTGAGCCCCAGGGAACGCCAGGTCATGGAGGGGCTGATCGCGGGCCTCTCCAACAAGCTGATCGCCCGCGAGTACGACATCAGCCCACGCACCATCGAGGTCTACCGGGCCAATGTGATGACCAAGATGCAGGCCAACAGCCTGTCGGAACTGGTTCGGCTGGCAATGCGGGCCGGAATGCTCAACGATTGAAGTCACCAGGATTGAGGCAAGTCAAAACCGTCCGCCCGCCCTGTGCTACCAGATCGGAATGATTGCGATCAGCTCCCATCCTGAGCGGCTCCCGATGTCGTCACCCGCGAAATTAACCGTCTATGTGGTGGACGACGACGACGCCGTGCTGGGTTCCCTGCGCTTCCTGTTGGAAACCGACGGTTTTGCCGTGCGGACCTTCAGGAACGCCACGGCGCTGCTCAATGCGGCGAGCCCGTCCGGTGCAGACTGTTACCTGATCGACTACAAGATGCCCGACATCAACGGCATCGAGCTGGCCGGGCGACTGCGCCAGTCCGAGGGCGACACCCCGGTGATCCTGATCACCGGCTATCCCGACTCGAATATCTCGGCCCGGGCGGCGGCCGCAGGCGTGAATGAAGTGATTCTGAAGCCGCTTCTGGACGAAAACCTGATCAAACGCATTCGCCACGCCATCCAGAACCGGGTCCACGCTGACCTACGGGATTCTACGTAAGGCACCCCCCTTAAGATATCTCGCGAAATTTTCGAGGCACCCGATACCGCGTACCAAAGCGTCATCACAACGGAGATGGCGCAGATGCTGACCCAGACGATCAACACCCAGGCGATCAAGACCCAGATCAACGGCAGCAAGATCGCCCCGGGCCATCCCGTCTCCGACCAGTTCGGTGCGATCGCTGGCCATGTCGGCCTCGTTGCCACCGAGTTCTCCTACCGCAAGGAAGAGGAGATCTATGGCGAGGACGAGCCGGCCGAGTACGTCTATCAGGTCGTCACCGGCGCCGTGCGCAGCTACAAGCTTCTCTCCGACGGCCGTCGCCAGATCGGCTCCTTCCACCTTCCCGGCGACGTGTTCGGCCTCGAATCCGGCACCACCCATCGCCTCGCTGCTGAAGCCATCATCGACACCACGGTGCGCCTCGTGAAGCGCGCGAGCCTCGAGAAGGCCGCAGCCACCGACGTCCAGGTCGCCCGCAAGCTCTGGGCCATGACCGCTGGTGAGCTTCGCCATGCCGAAGACCACATGCTGCTGCTGGGCCGCAAGACCGCGATGGAGCGCGTCGCAACCTTCCTGCTCGAAATGGACCGCCGCCTCGCAGTTGCCGGCATGATGGCGCTGCCGATGTGCCGCCGCGACATCGGCGACTATCTCGGTCTCACGCTCGAGACCGTCTCGCGCGCGCTGTCACAGCTTCACGCCCAGGGCATTCTCGGCTTCTCCGGCGCCCGCCAGATCGTGTTGCGCAACCGCGCACGCCTGCACAATCTCGACGCCTGATCTCCCCTCTCCCACCCCCTCATGGCCGGCTGATTGATTCAGCCGGCCATTTCTTTTGCTGCGATCATGCCCTTGCGCCGCGTCTCCGGCATCACAAGCAGAATGAGCAGAAGTCCCGTCGCCGCGACGCCGGACAGTCCGGTGAACGCCATGGCATTGCCGAATTTATCGCTGACATAGCCGCCGAGCGCGGTGCTCAGCGACGCGCCGATGCCCATGGCCGTGCCGACGATGCCCTGCGCGAGGTTGAAATGGCCGCTGCCGAAGGCGACGTCGGCCACGATCAGCGGGATCATCACCGCGAACACCGCCGCAGTGAGGCCGTCGAACACCTGCACGAGCACCAGCAGATACGGATCGCGCACGGTCGCGAACAGTAGACCGCGAATCGTCAGCGCCGCGAATCCGATCAGTAGTAGCGGCCTGCGACCCCATGCTTGCGCCTTGCGCCCGACGCTCGGCGACAGCAGCGCCACGATCGCTTGCGGCACGACGATGCAAAAGGCTACGAGCACCGTCGCCCATTCGCTCGATCGCGCCGTCACCGCGCTAGCCATCAGCGGCATCATCGAGGCGTTCGCGAGCTGTAACAAGAGCACGCTGACCGCGAAGACAATGAGCGGCCGCTGCCGGATCAGATGCCAGATATTGGTGTCGCCGCGATCCTCCGCCTCGCGCGGCATCTCGCCGTGACAGCGCGCGATGTCGACCTCGTGCTCGCGGATGCGAGAGAGCGCGATCAAAGTGGGGATTGCGAGCAGGAAGGTCACCAGGAATACCGAGCGGCTCGACAGCAGATAGCCGGCCGTTCCCATCACCGCGGCCGCAACGCCGTTACCAAGCGAAGCAAATCGCGCATTGCGGCCGAGACGCTCGCCGATCGCGAGCGGGCCGACCAGACCGAGGCTGATCGCCGCGATCGCCGGTCCGAGCACGCAGCTCGCTGCCGCATGCAAGGTGGCCGCAGCCACCACCACGGGGAAGATCGGCATCGCCGCATAGGCGAGCGCGCAGCAGCCGATGGTGGCGATCGCGAGGCCGGCGACCAGCCGCTCGGATTTCGCGGCATCGATGATGGCGCCGCCTGGCATCTGGCCGATCAGGGCAACGATGCCCCCGATCGACAGCACGAGGCCGATCTCGACCTGGGTCCATTTCTGGGTCGTCAGATAGACCGCGATGAACGGCCCGAATCCGGTCTGCACGTCGGCGAGGAAGAAGATGAACCAGTCGAGGCCGCGCAGGCTCTGGCGCGACGGCGCCGGAATGCCGGCCGGCGACGGCGCCGAGACGTTATCCTGCTCAACGCGGCCCTCGCGATCCGCATGATTCGGCTTCCTCGACAACAGCACCGGCGGCCATCCCTCCCCGCGCCTCACTGAACAGCTTGCAGCGGCTGCAGGCTGCCGGACGCGCCGAGCACCACCATCGGCGTGTCCTCCTTGTATTCTGGCGCGGCTGCGACCTGTGCCTTGGTCAATTCCAGCGTGATGCTGTCCTTCTTGTTGACGATCTTGCCGAACCGCATCGCGTTCCAGTCCACCACGATCTTGCGGCTGCCGACGCCGAGGAAGCCGCCGAAATCGATCACGGCAGCGCGCACGTGCCCGCTCCGATCGACGATGACGTCGACGATGCGGCCCATGTCCTCGTTCGCCGCGCTGAGCACGTCACGGCCAAGCACACCGTGCGCATCGCTCGCGCCGATGATCGTGACCGACGGCGGTGGCGCGGCATTCTTTGGCGTGACGGGGACCGATGACGCCGGCGGTTGCGCCGTCGGCGGTGCATTCGCTTCAGTCGCGGGTGCGGGCGACTCCTCCGCGGCACGTGACACGGCGAGCGTCATTCCGCCGACGATCACGACGCCCAAGGCCAACCATCCGGCGGTACGCATGCACCCTCCTTCCGGCGCGCCGCTAGCGCGCCAGCACGATCGAGACCTGAATCTGGCCACGCGTGCGCAACACCTCCAGCGCCACGTCGTCGCCATGGCGGCTGACGCGCAGGTCCACGCTGGACTCGCCAAGACGCAGATCGCGCAAGATCACCTCATGCAGAAACGCCGGCAGATGCGGATTGCGCAGCCGGATCTCGCCGCGGTCCACGTCGAACTCGATGCCCAGCGCCGCCTCCAATAGCGTGAACGCCGTGGCGCTAGCCCAGGCCTGCGGCGCGCAGGCGACCGGATAGAGCGTCGGGCCGCGCCGCTTTTCGCGCCGGAAGCCGCAGAACAATTCGGGCAACCGGCGCAGGTCCATGTAGGTCGCGGCGTCGAACAGTCCCTTGAAGACATGCGCGACCGAATGCTTGAGCCCGTAGCGCGCGAGCCCGAGCGCGATCAGCGCATTGTCGTGCGGCCAGATCGACCCATCATGATAGGACATCGGGTTGTAACGCACCTCGCCGACAGCGACGGTGCGGATGCCCCAGCCCGAGAAGAAATGCGGCCGCATCAAATCGGCGGCGACGAGGCGCGCGCGGTCCTCGCGGATCATGCCGCTGAACAGGACCTGGCCGGCGTTGGAGGTCCGCACCTTGCAGGGCCGCTTCTTGCCGTCGAGTGCAAGCGCATAGGTGCCGAGCTCCTCGCACCAGAACGCGGCCTCGAAACGCTCGGCCAGCGTCTTGGCCTCGGCCTCGAGCTTCCTGGCAAGATCGGGTTTGCCGAGCCGGAGCGCGCAGCGCGCGGCGAGCCGCTTGGCGGCAAAGACGTAACCTTGCACCTCGGCCAGCGCGAGATTGCCTTCCGCAAGCTGGCCATCGGCATGGAAGATCGCGTCGTAGGAATCCTTCCAGCCCTGGTTGGCGAGGCCCTTTTCCGTAGCGCGCTGATATTCGACGAAGCCGTCCTTGTCGGGGTCACCGGGGCCGTCGATCCAGGCCAACCCCGCCTCGATGGCCGGCCACAGGTCGGTCAACGTCGTCTCGTCGCCGGTGCGCTCGAAATAGCTTCCCGCCAGCAGGACGAACAAGGCCGTGGAATCGACGCTGCCGTAATATTGCGCGAACGGTACCTCGCGCAGCGCCGCCATCTCGCCGCCGCGCATCTCGTGCAGGATCTTGCCCGGCGCGGCATCGGCGAGCGGATCGACCGCCTTGGCCTGGAAATGGGCGAGCCGCCGCAGCACACCCTTGGCGATTCGCGGATCGACCCACAGCATCTGCAGCGCCGTGATCAGCCCGTCGCGGCCGAATGTCGTCGAGTACCAGGGAATCCCCGCATAGGGATAGCGGCCCTGCGGCGTCTCCGTCATCAACATGTTGAGGTCGGCCATGGCCTGGCACAGCACCTCATTGAAGATGTTGTTGGAGGTCTCGATGCTGGTGGCGCCCATCGTCGATTGCCGCATCTCGCGGCGATGGGCGAGCAAACTCTGGAAAAAGCGCGCCGGCTTCTCCGCGATCGGCCGATTGCAGGACACGGCCACGAACAGGGATTTCGACTCGTGAGGGTCGAGTTCGAGCTGCCAGGTCGCGGCATTCACCGACAGCTTCGTCGGGCGCGGGTCGAAATGCAGGCCCGTGGTGCGCTCGGCGTCATCGAGACCGCGGTAGTCGAACAGCACGTCGGTTGGTCCCAACAGCCGGCTCGAGCCGATGCCGCGGCGCGGGCGCCGCTCGCCGCGGACTTCGAACAGATCGGCGAAATCGTTGTCGAACAGCAGCGTCAGCGCGAAGCCGGCCGGGCGGTCGCCGTGGTTCTGCACGCCGATGCGCTGATAAGCGGTGCCGCGCCACAGGAAGATCGTGCGCACGATGTGCAGCAGATCCTTTTGCAGCACGAGGCTGCCCTGCCGGTAGATGTCGGGATTGGTGAGATCGACGGTCAGGGCTGAATTGTCGTCGCGCAGGTTCGAGCCCAGCAGCAACGGCTGGAGATCGTCGAGCACGAGCTCGAGCCTCGCGAGGTAGCGCGTGTCGTGATGAAACAGCCCATCGGGCCCGCCGGCCGAAGCGCCGATGTCGCCATGGCTGTCGAGCACGATAAAGGTGTCGTCGTGCTTGAGCGAACGCCGCGGCCGCGCCGACGGTCCTGTCATCGGAATATAGAAAGGCTGCTCCGCGACCTGGTCCACGGTCCGCGTCACGGAGACGAATTGGGTAACGGCTTCAGCCGACATCAGCAGCTCCCCTGCGCTTGTTTCGACACGCAACCGACTCGAACGCGACTGTTGGTTTACGCTGCGGCCTGGGCGAGCCGGCTCATTTCCTGCGTGACCAGCTCACGATAGGGCCCGTGGCCCTGCATCAGACGCTCAGGCGACCCGTCCTCGATGATCTTACCACCCCTCAACACGACCACGCGATCGAAATTGCGCAGGGTAGCGAGGCGATGCGCGATCGCGATGACCGTGCGGCCGCGCATCAGCCGCGACAACGCCTCGCGGATCGCCTCCTCGGATTCGCTGTCGAGCGCGGCGGTCGCCTCGTCCAGCAGCAGGATCGGCGCGTCCTTCAGGAAGGCGCGCGCAATCGCGATGCGCTGGCGCTGGCCGCCGGACATCTTGACGCCGCGGTCGCCGACCATGGTGTCGAGACCACCAGGCAGGCTTTCGACGAAATCGCAGCGCGCCGCAATTGCGGCACGCAGCACCTCGTCGTCGGTCGCGTTCGGGCGACCATAGCGGATGTTCTCGCGAATTGAGCGGTGGAACAAAGAAATGTCCTGCGGCACGACCGAGATCGCTTCGCGCAGGCTCTGCTGCGTCACCTTGGAAATGTCCTGGCCGTCGATGGTGATGCTGCCCTCGTCGGTATCGTAGAAGCGCTGCAGCAGCGTGAACAACGTCGACTTGCCGCCGCCGGACTGGCCCACCAGGCCGACGCGCTGGCCGGGTTGCAGGCGCAGGCTGAAGCGCTCGAAGATCTTCTCAGCTGCGGGATAGCCGAAGGTGACATTGTTGAACGCGATCGCGGCGCCGCTCTTCACCAGCGGCTCGGCCTCGGGATGGTCGCGCAATTCATGCGGCACCAGCAGCGTGGCGATCGCCTCGGTCAGCCGGGCAACGTGCTGGGTGACGTCGACCAGCGCCACCGCGAGATCGCGCGTCGCATTCAAAATGGAGAGACCGAGGGTGCAGACCAGCACGACATCGCCGGTGGTCGCCCGGCCATCCTGCCAGAGCATGATCGCCCAGGCCATCAGGGCGATCGTGAGCACGACAGTGACGCCGGCATGGATAAGCCGCAGCTTCTCCAGATAGCGCAGGCTGCGGCCGCGTGCGGTGAGCTCCCGGTTCACAGTCGCGTCGAACCGCTCATGCTCGTGCCCGATGCCGCAGAAGGCGCGCACCAGCGGCATGTTGCTGATGACGTCGATCATCTCGCCGTCGACGACGGCGGCCTTGTCGGCGAAGTCGTCATGCAGCGGTTTTCCTGCGGCGGCGAGGCGGAACATCGCAAGCACCATGCCGCCGGCAATCACGATCAGGCCGAGCGCCATATAGGGACTGACGGTTCCAATCAGCGCGATGGCCGCAACCGTTGCGATGCACGGCGGCAGCACATTCCAGACGAACATGTTCTCGACCGTGAACACCGCATTCGACGTCGCCGTGATGCGGCTGGTCAGCATGCCGGGCATGCGGTCGGAGAAGTAGCTCGGCGCGTGGCCGGTCAGATGGCGAAAGATGTCACGGCGCAGATCACCCGTGACACGCACGAAGGTGAAGCTGGCCGTCCAGCTCGCGATCCGCCAAAGGAAATTGTCGGCGGCGATCAGCGTCATGAGGAAAATGAATGCCAGCCATACGCTCCCACCATGCGCAGCGCCGGCCGACAGACTGTCGACGAGGGATTTGACGCCATACTGCGTGCCTACGGAGCAGGCAACGGCCGCGACGACTGCGGTCAGGATCACGAGATGCGACGCGAGCCGACGCCGAAGATAGCGCAAAACAAAGGCAAACGGTCGGTGCGCATACCCAGAAAGATGATCCATGTGATTATCGACCCCGTCGTGATATTCTCAATTTTTCTGTTAGTCGACTGAACATCGACCACTTCGCCTCGGTTCCCGGGCACACTGATCACGACATGCGGATGCGGGCGTTCTGCGATGATGTGATGGCAGCATCGCGACGAGCATCCGACGTGTCGAATAAGTAACGTTCGGAAGGAGGAACTTCGCAAGTGCGGGAACGTTCCCTTGATTGGCATGCCGGTGCTGAACAGGCGGGGGCTTTCTACAATCATGATCGCACAGAGGAGATGGTGAGATGCGCATCGCGCAGGTTGCTCCGTTGACGGAGGCAGTTCCACCCAAGCTTTATGGCGGCACCGAGCGGGTGGTGCACTGGTTGACGGAAGAGCTGGTGGCTCTTGGCCACGACGTGACGCTGTTCGCCAGCGGCGATTCGCAAACCTCGGCGAAGCTGGACGCGTTATGGCCGCGGGCGCTCCGCCTCGACGGTTCCGTGCGCGATCCCAATGCTCTGCACATGGTGATGCTGGAGCGGGTGCGGCAGAAATGTGACGACGAGGAGTTCGACTTCCTCCATTTCCATCTCGATTATTATCCGTGGTCGCTGTTCTACCGGCAGCCGACGCCGTTCCTGACCACGCTGCACGGCCGGCTCGATCTGCCGGAGCATCAACCGGTTTTCAATACCTTCTCGAAGGTCCCCGTCGTCTCGATTTCGAACGCGCAGCGCCGGCCGGTGCCGCAGGCGAACTGGGTGAGGACGATCCACCACGGCCTGCCCGAGAATCTGCTGACGCCGAAGCAGGCGAAGCAGGAATACCTCGCCGTGCTCGGCCGTATCGCGCCGGAAAAGGGCGTCGATCGCGCCATCAAGATCGCGACGCATTGCGGCATTCCGCTCAAGATCGCAGCCAAGGTCGATCGTGCCGACCAGGATTACTATGACGAGCTGATCCGGCCGATGATCGAGAACAATCCGCTGGTGGAATTCATCGGCGAGATCAGCGATCACGAGAAGTCGGACTTCTTGAGCGGCGCGCTGGGCCTTTTGCTGCCGATCGACTGGCCAGAGCCGTTTGGCCTGGTGATGATCGAAGCGATGGCCTGCGGAACGCCGGTCATCGCCTTCAACCGCGGCTCGGTGCCGGAGATCATTGACGAGGGCCTCACCGGCTTCGTCGTCGAGGACGTCCTCAGCGCCGCCGGCGTCGTCGGCCGCCTGCCGCAACTCGACCGCTCCGTCATCCGCAAGCAGTTCGAGACGCGCTTCACGGCGCGCCGCATGGCGCTGGATTATCTCGCGGCCTATCGCAGCCTTGGCGAGGAACAGGCGCCGCGGATCAAGCTGGTGAGCAGCGCGGAGTAGCAGGAGCACGCGCCCATCCCATCGCGACCGTCATGGCCGGGGCATGTCCCGGCCATCGACATTTGTGGGGCGCGCTCCTCTCTATTAACCGTCATTGCGAGCGCAGCAATCCAGACCGTCCCCGCGGAGAGATTCTGGATTGCTTCGCTGCGCTCGCGATGACGGAAGAAGGCTTAGCGCTACCTCACCACCGCCCGCTTCGGCTCGACGATCTCGAACATGCGCGGGAATTCGTCCATCAGGCCCATCAGCTCGGCGAGGCGCATCGGATTGCCGGCGAATTTGACCTTGCCGGCGGCCACGGCCTCCGGGAAGCTGGTCAGTTTTGCGATCACCTCGTCGAGCGTCGACCGCGCGAGCGTGAAGCTGGCATCGGCGCTGTCCGCCTGCATGCCCTCTGTGTAGGTGAGCGCGCAGTTCTCCAGATTGAGCACGAAGGTCTCGCCGGTGTCGGAAAAGCTCCAGTTCAGCACGATGTGCTTTCCTTCCGCCTTCGGTCCGTTGAGGCGGATGCCGAGCACGTCCCAGAGCTGTGAGGTGCGCAGCGCCGCCAGCGTCTCGCGCGGCATCGGCGGCCGCGCCGGCACTTTCGGCATGCCCTGGCGCAATTCCTGCGCGCCGAACAGATAGGCATTGCGCCAGGTCGCGCTTTCAGCCGCGTAGCCGAGCTGCTCCAGCGTATCCGCGAGCAACGCACGCGCAGCCTGATTGTCCGGCTCGGCAAAGACGAGATGGCCGAGCGCCTGCGCCACGAAGCGGAATTCGCCCTTGTCGAAATCGGCACGCGCCCGCGCGAGGATGGCGTCGGCGCCGCCCATGTACACCACATATTTCTTGCCCGACTCAACCGGCGGCAGCGGATCGAGATTGACCGGATTGGCGTCGTACCAGCCCAGGTACTTTTGATAGATCGCCTTCACATTGTGCCGGATGTGGCCGTAATAGCCGCGGCCGTGCCAGGCGTCCTCCAGGCTCTGGGGCAGCTGGATCGTTTCGGCGATCTCGGCCGCGGTGAGACCGTGGTTCATCAGGCGGATGGTCTGGTCATGCGCGAACTTATAGAGGTCGCGCTGCTGCCGGATCATCGTGCCGATGCGTTCGCGTCCCCACACCGGCCAGTGATGCTGGCCGCACATCGCCTCCGCCTTGCCATCCCAGAGCTGCAAGGCCTCGCCCAGATATTTCGACCAGGCCAGCGCGTCGCGCACGTCGGCGCCGCGGAACGGCAGCAGATTATGGAAATTGTGGGTGCAGTTCTCGGCGAGGTTCAACAGCTTGTAGCGCGGGATGAAGAAATGCATTTCCGCCGGCGCTTCGCTGTTCGGCGCCATCTGGAATTCGAATTCGACGCCGTCGATCACGCGCCGGTCGCCGGTCGCCATGATCAAATCGGTCGGCCGCAGCAGCGCCACCGAACCTGCCGCCATCGACTTGCCGAGGCCGCAATCGACCTGCCCGCGCGCCCCCTTGGCGAGGAGCGGCCCGAACTGGTACTGCGCCCGGCGCAACATCGCAGGTCCCGCGATGATGTTCTCGGAGACGGCATGCTCCATGAACAAGTTCGGCGCGATGACCGGCACGCGGCCGATCGCGAGTGCATCCTCCTCCAGCACGCCGCGCGCGCCGCCCCAATGGTCGGTGTGGGTATGGGTGAAGATCACGGCCGCCACCGGTCGCTGGCCGCGATGCTTGTAGTAGAGTTCGAGCGCGGCGCGCGCGCCCTCGATCGAGGTCAGGGTGTCGACGACGATGACGCCGCTGTCGCCTTCGATCAGCGTCATGTTGGCGATGTCGAGCCCACGCACCTGGTACACGCCGGGCACGACCTCGAACAGGCCGTGCTGCATGTTGAGCCGCGACTGCCGCCACAAGCTCGGATTGACCGTAGTCGGCGCCTCTTCAGTCGACAGGAAGCCGTAAGGCTTGAGGCTCCAGACCGTCCGCCCTTGCGGATTGGTGATCTCCGCGTTCTCGATCGTGCCGAGGAAGCCGCGCGCGGAATCGTCGAAATCCCGGGTGTCGGAGAACGGCAACGCATTCAGCATCGCCGTTTGCTGCGCGATGACGAACGGCGTTGCGCCCTTCGGCTCGTTGCTGGACGTGTCCGTCATCTTGATCTCCTCCCCGCCTGCGTGCGGCATCTAACCGCATCTCGCGGTCGATTGCCATGGTGGGGACGGAGTGATGCGTTTTCTCGCGCCCACAGGTGGAGAGGATGCAGCGTGTTCGCGGGCTACATGCCCAGCAATCTTGGCAGCCACAGCGACAGACCCGGCCAGTAGGTCACGAGCACCAGGAATCCCAGCATCGTCAGCAGCCACGGCCACACCGCGACCGTGAGCTCGGTGATACCCATCTTGGCGATGCCCGAGGCGACGTAGAGATTGAGGCCGACCGGCGGATGGCACAGCCCGACCTCCATGTTCACCGTCATCAGGATGCCGAAATGGATCGGATCGATGCCGAGCTTGATCGCAACCGGAAACAGGATCGGCGCCATGATCAGGATGATCGAGGACGGCTCCATCACGTTGCCGGCCAACAGCAGCAGGAGATTGACGACGAGGAGGAAGCCGATCCAGCCGAGGCCCTGGTCGATCATCCACTGCGCGAGCGCTTGCGGCACGTTCTCGTAAGTCATCAGGAACGAGAACAGGACGGCGTTGGTGATGATGTAGAGCAGCATCGCCGAAAGATTTGCCGACGACAGCAGCACCCGCGGCACGTCTCGCAGCTTCAGATCCTTGTAGATGAACACGGCGACGATGAAGGCGTACACCGCGCTCACGGCGGCAGCTTCGGTCGGTGTGAACAGGCCGCTGTAGATGCCGCCGATCACGATCACGATCAGCAGGATACCCCAGATCGACTTGCGGAACGCATCGAAGCGCTCGTAGAGGGTTGCTTTCGGCATCCTCGGATAGTCGTTACGCCAGGCCCGATAGAACGTCGTGGCGCCGAGCAGCATTGCGAGCACGAGGCCCGGCACGATGCCGGCGATGAACAGCTTGCCGACGGAGGTGTTGGTGGAAACGGCAAAAAGAACCATGGGTATCGAGGGGGGAATGAGAATTCCAAGCGAGCCGGAGGTCGTGATCACGCCCGCCCCGAACCTTTTCGGAAATCCCTGCGCGACCATCGCGGGCAGGATCACCGATCCGATCGCAACCACGGTGGCCGGCGACGAGCCGGAAATCGCGGCGAACAGCGCACAGGCGACCACGCCCGAGAGCGCAAGGCCGCCGTACCAATGACCGACCAGCGAAGTCGCGAATGTGATCATCCGGCGCGCCACGCCGCCATGGGTCAGGAAGTTGCCGGCAAGGATGAAGAACGGGATCGCCATGATCTCGAAGCTCTCGATGCCGGTGAACAGCTTCAGCGCCACCGATTCCGTCCGCACGTCGGTCAACGTGAACATGAAGCTGAGCACGGTCAGGCCGAGCGCGATCGAGATCGGCATGCCCGTGAGCATCAACGACAGCAGAAGGCCGAAGACGACGGCGACACGCAGGCCCTGCGGCAGCGTGATCACGTGCGCGGAATGGGCGAAGCACACGGCCACGATCAGGACCGGCAACAACATCAGGACCCAGCCGAGCGGGCTGCGTTCGTCGCGGACGACCTGACTGCGGGTGACCGGGGCCGGATGGACCGGGTCTATTTCGACACCCTCGACGCCCGCCATGTCGTGATGCGGCAACTCGCCGGTGCGATAGAACGACCAGGCCACCTGCAGGAAGCGGAAGCACATCAGCCCGGAGCCGAGCGGGATGGTGAGATACACCAGCCACATCGGCGCTTCCAAATCGTTGGATTGCTGGCCGGTCTGCCACATCTGGCTGACGAACGCGGCCCCGAAATAGCACACGATGGCGGTGAAAAGGGCGCCGCACATCAGGCCGAACGTGATGACGCGGCGGCGCGATCCGCCGGGAAGGACATTGACCAGGACGTCGACGCCGACATGGATGCCGGTGCGCACCCCGTAAGCCGCGCCGAACTTCGCCATCCAGATGAACATGTAGATGCAGAGTTCCTGCGCCCAGGACAGGTCGAGAGCGGCAAGCCAGACGAACGCGGCTCGCGCGGGGACCGCCAGCAAGGTCAGGTTGCGCGCCTCCGCCCATTTGGCGATGTCGATCGACAGCCCAGCGCCATATCGGTGCAGCACGGCAACGAAGATGAGCGATGTCGCGGCCGCGATCATCGTCGCGATCAGCCATTCCTCGAGATGATCGAGCATACGATTCAATGCACGCAGCAACTTGGTCCCCTCAGCTTGGCTCATCATTCAAGAGCAACGGCCGGGAGTGCGATCACCCCCGACCGTTCATGGTTGTTCTCAAAGCGCGCCGGCGTCAGTTCATCTTGACGTCGAGTTCCTTGGCGACGAGATCGAGCACCTCCTGCCCAACCCGCCCCTTTGCCCATTTGTAGGTCGGCTGCATCGCTTCCTGCCACGCCTTGCGATCGGCGTCAGTCAGATAATGCAGCGTGGTCTTGCCCGTCTTCTTGATCTCGGCCAGCGCGTCCTCGTTTTCCTGGTGCGCGATCTGGTTAGTGTAGTCGGTCGCCTCGTTCATCGCCTTCTCGAGCTGGGCGCGGATATCGGGCGGCAGGCCGGACCAGAATTTCGAATTGACGATGACGGCATATTGCAGGTGCGCGTGATAGGACACGGTGATGTCCTTCTGCACCTCGTAGAATTTCTGCGTCAGGTAGTTGGACGCGGTGTTCTCGCAGCCGTCGACCACGCCCGTCTGCAAAGCCTGGTAGACTTCGGAAAACGCCATGATCTGCGGGATCGAGCCCATGATACGAAGATATTGGTCGGCGACCTTCGATCCGGAGATGCGGAATTTGAGACCCTGGAAATCGGCCGGCTTCATCAAGGCGCGGTTGGCGGAGAGCATGTGGAAGCCGTTGTCCCAGTAAGCGAGCCCGGTGATGCCCTTGGTCTCGAGCTTATCGAACAGCCACTTGCCGATCGTGCCCTTCATCGCGTTGGAATAGGTCTGGTCGTCCTTGAACAACCAGGGCAGGTCGAGCGCCTCGAACTCCTTGATACCGAGCGGCGCGAACTTCGCCGTCGAAGGGGCGAGCATGTGCACCGAGCCGAGCTGCAGCGCCTCGATCTCCTCCTTGTCCTTGTACAGCGTGGAGTTCGGGTAGATTTCGACCTTGACCTTGCCGTCGGTGTATTTCTCCGCAAGTTCCTTGAACTTCAGGGCGCCCTTGCCTTTGGGCGTGTCGTTGGCGACGACGTGGCTGAATTTGATGACGATCGGGCTCTGGGCCTCGGCAACGGCTGGCGCCAAAAGAATGGCTGCGGCCGCGACCGCAAGAAGCAGCTTGCGCATGAACGAACCTCCCAACAACCTCTAAAACCGGGTCTTTTTTTTTCCGATTTCAGTACTGACAGCAATCCGCCACCCGAACAACTAGACCTAAGCCCAATTTGCCGCAGCCAAGCTATCTTGCGCAACCCGGCTCCTGCTGCCGTTCCGGAAGCGAGCGCTTATGTCGCATTGCGGCAGTGCGATCAGCCGTTGCGCTGGGCAACCATGAACAGACGCCGGAACGGAAACAGCGTCTGTCCCGCGGCGTTCTTCGGATAGGCTTTCGCGACCCGCATCCCATAGGCGGCTTCGAACGCGGCCTTCTCGTCGCCCTGCAAGATGTCGAGATAGCGCGTCAGCCAGGTCCCCTTGGTCCATTCCTTCACGGGATTCTCGCCTTCCAGCACCTGCAGATATTCGGTCTCCCAGATGTCGATATTGGCCGACATCGGAGCAAGAAGACCGTGATAATAGGCTGGCGCTTCGACCGGCGGCGGCGTGACGAGATGCTCGACCTTGGACCGCCAGGGGCCGTTCAGCGCGGTCTCGCCGATCAGCACATGCGAGGGCGCCAGAAAGTTGCGCGGCATCTGCACGGCGAGCATTCCGCCGGGCGTCACCTTCTCCATGATCGACGGAAACAGGGCCGCATGATTGGGCAGCCAGTGCAGCGCGGCATTGGAATAGACGACGTCATATTGCTTCGTCGGACGCCAATGGCCGAGGTCCTCGTGTGACCATTCCACATCCGGCGCCGCCTTGCGGCCGGCGGCGACCATCTCGGCCGAACCCTCGACACCGGTCACCGTCGCGTCCGGCCAACGCTCCTTGATCAGCTTGGTGACGTTGCCGGCGCCGGCGCCGAGATCGGCAACCGCACGCGGACCAGAATCCGGAATCCGCATCAAGAGGTCGACGGCGGGCCGGAGCCGGTGGCCGGAGAATTTCAGATATTGCTGCGGATCCCAGACCATCGCTCGGCGCCTTTTCTTTTTCGTGTTTCCTTCAACGCGGCTCTTGGTTACCACTGCTCGTCCCGGTCGGGCAAATCAGGCTGACGGGGACGGGCAGGAAACGAACAGAAAAACGAACAGCCAAACCAACAGCGACAAGCAGAAAAGCAAACAAGAGGGCGTGTCACCATGGATCTCGGGCTCACATCGAAAACCGCCGTCGTCACCGGAGCGAGCGTCGGCATCGGCCGTGCCATCGCCAAGGGCTTGGCTGCCGAAGGCGTGCGCGTCGTCGGGGTGGCACGGCGGACCGACCTGCTCGCCGAGCTGGTGAAAGAAGTCGGCTCCGGTCTGATCACGCCCTTCGAGCAGGACGTGATGGCCAAGGACGCGGCCGAGAAGATTTCGGCCTTCGCGCTCAAAGAGCTCGGCCATGTCGACATCCTCATCAACAATGCCGGTGGCAGCCGCCCCCTCCCCGTCGATGCCCCCGACAGCCAATGGGACGAAGCGATCGCACTGAATTTCACCAGCTATCGCCGCATCGCGCATGCGCTGCTGCCGCAGATGATCGAGCGCAAATGGGGCCGCATCGTCAACATCACCGGCAAGTCAGAGCCGGAAGGCCTCAACGCCGCGTTCGCCGCCAAAGCCGCCGTGCACGCCTGGGCCAAGGGCCTGTCGCGCGAGATCGGCGAGCACGGCATCACCATCAACTGCATCCCGCCCGGCCGCATCATGAGCGAACAGATCCGCCGCAACTACGCGCCTGATTATCGCGAGCGCTTCGCGGAGGAAGAGATCCCGGTCGGCTATTGGGGCGAGCCGGAGGACCTAGCGGCGTTGGCGGTGTTCTTGGCGTCACCGGTGGCGCGGTACATCACGGGCACGGTGATCCCGGTGGATGGGGGGCTGCGGAGGTATCAGTTCTAGAACCGATTGGACTTCGTAGGATGGGTAGAGCGCAGCGAAACCCATCGACAGCATACGACGTGAAACCTGATGGGTTTCGCAAGTGCTCTACCCATCCTACGGCCTACCGCCTTACTCATGCAGCAGCGTTTGCCAGTCCGGAGGCACCGCGCCGTCCGGTCCGGGCACCGGCTGATCCAACGGATGCGCGTGAGGACCTTGAAGCTTCGGGCCGGCGAAAGCCTCTCCCGTGCGATAGTCGTAAAACCATCGTTCGCCCGGCTCGAAGCTCGTGATGATCGGATGACCTGTCGCCGCGCTGTGTTTCGTTGCGTGCTGATTTGGTGACGCATCACAGCAGCCGATGTGACCGCATTCGACACATCTGCGAAGGTGAAACCACCACCCGCCCGCAGCCGAGCATTCCACGCACCCCGTTCCGCTTGGTTTGGCCGCGAGATTGATGCCACCCCTCTCAGACTTCATAGGTCAGCTCACTGAAATTGCCCGCGGCCACCACCGATGCATTCACGCCGCGATCTCCGCCACGATCGCATTTTGCCAGTGTTTTGCCCGACGGGTCAACGTCATGGCGGCGGCGAATGTCGTCGTGACGCGGTTCGAAAATCCCTTATCGATCAAGGGGCGCTCTACTTGGCCATGGGGTTGTTTTCGCGTTTTTGTTTCGGGCCCTCAAAAAAACCTCGCAAGCCCCCGCGTGACCACTCACCCCGCCTGCAGGATCTCCGCGATCGCGGCCCCCGCTGCGATCGTGCCGAGCTTGCCGCCGACATCGCGTGTCGCCCTGCCCTCGCCGATCGCCTTCGCGACCGCCGCCTCGATCGCACGTGCGGCTTCCTCGTAACGCACCGCGCCGCTGTTCTCGCCGTGCCATCCGAGCAGCAGGGCCGTCGACAGGATCAACGAGACCGGATTGGCAACGTCCTGTCCGGCGATGTCAGGTGCCGAGCCATGCGCGGCCTGCGCCATGGCGTGGCTGTCGCCGACATTGAGCGAGCCGCCGAGCCCGAGGCTGCCGGAGAGCTCGGCGGTGAGATCGGACAGGATGTCGCCAAACATGTTGGTGGCGACGATGACGTCGAAGCGGTCGGGGTTGCGCACCACATGCGCCATCATGGCGTCGACGAGGATGTCGTCGATCCCAAGACCGGGATAGGCCTTCGCCGTCTCGCGGCAGATCTCGAGGAACATGCCGTCACCGAGCTTGAGCACATTGGCCTTGTGCACGATGGTGAGATGCTTGCGCCGCTTCATTGCCAGCCGGCACGCCGCATGCGCTATGCGCTCGCAGCAAAGGCGCGTGATCCGGCGCAGCGAGATCACGACGTCAGGCGTGACCAGCATCTCGCCATTGCCCTGCTCCATGTTGCGGTCGGCGTAAAACCCTTCCGTGTTCTCGCGCACCACGACGAGGTCGAAATCGCCGACCCGGCCGGACAGCCCCGCATAGGTGCGTGCCGGCCGGACATTGGCGTAGAGGTCGAGGTTCTTGCGAAAATGCCGCGACGGATTGATCTCGCCATGGGCCTCATTCTTGAAATCGAAAGTCGCGGTGGGCCCGAGCACCAGGCCGTCCGCGGCGCGGACGATGTCGAGCAACTCGGGGCGCACGGTCCTGCCAAATTGTTTGAGGCTCGCATGCCCGACTGCGTGCTCCTCCAGCCGCAGATTGAGCTGGAAGCGCTCGGAGGCGGCACGCAACACGCCTGATGTCGCGGTCGTGACCGGCCCGATGCCGTCACCGGGCAAAACGACGATGTGCATGGCGCTCCCCTGACATTGCAGCAGTTCGCGCAATCATACGCCGGCGCGCAGGTTCATCGCCCAGCCTTCGCGCATACACTGCATGCAAGCATATGCCTGTGGAACGCGGCCGCGCCGTAGTACATGCCAAGTTCCATAGAGCCGGCGGCCGGAGCAACGCGCTAACGCAATGACAATCACGTTACCTGCCGGCGCGCGCGAGCCCGACAACACCATTTCCGACGGCCTTCCAGCCGCACAGCGGCGCTGGGCCATTGCGGCGATCTTCACCGCGCTGGCGATGGCCTCGCTCGACACCGCGATCGCCAACATCGCGCTGCCCGCCATTGCCGGCGACCTGCATGTCAGCCCGGAGCAATCGGTGTGGGTGGTCAACGTCTACCAGATCGCGCTGGTGGCGACGCTGCTGCCGCTGGGAGCACTCGGCGAGATCGTCGGGCATCAGCGCATTTATCTCGGCGGCCTAATCCTGTTCACCATCGCCTCGCTATTCTGCGCAGTGGCCTGGTCGCTGGAGAGCCTGCTGGTTGCGCGCACGCTGCAAGGGCTGGGTGCGAGCGGCATCATGAGCGTCAACACGGCGCTGGTGCGCTTCGTCTATCCCGGCCGGATGCTCGGCCGCGGCTTCGGCCACAATGCGCTGGTGGTCGCGACCGCCTTCACCTTCGGTCCCTCGATCGCCTCCGCCATCCTCGCGCTCGGCCCGTGGCCATGGCTGTTCGCCGTCAACATCCCGTTCGGCCTCGTCGCGCTCGGCATCGGATTTGCGATGCTGCCGAAGACGCCGCGCGCCGATCACGGCTTTGACTTTCTCGGCGCGGCCCTCGCGTCGGCCTGCCTCGGCCTGTTCATCACGGGCATCGGCAGTGCTGCGCATAATCTCTCACCGGTGGTCGTGGGCATCGAGCTGGTCACGGCTCTCGCGCTCGGCTTCATCCTGACGCGCCGCCATGCCGACCATCCGGCGCCGATGCTGCCGATCGACCTGTTCAGCCGGCCGATGTTCGCGCTGTCGGCGGCGACGGCGGTGTGTTCCTTTGCGGTGCAGGGCCTCGCCTTCGTCTCGCTGCCGTTCTATTTCGAGGACGTGCTGGGGCGTTCGCAGGTCGAGACCGGATTCTTCATGACGCCGTGGCCGCTGGTGGTCGGCATCATGGCGCCGATCGCCGGGCGCCTCTCCGACCGGCACGCGGTCGGACTGCTCGGCGGCATCGGCCTCGTGCTGCTCGGCCTCGGCATGGCGCTGCTCGCGATGCTGCCGGCCAATCCTGCGATTCCCGACATCATCTGGCGGATGGTGATCTGCGGCATGGGCTTCGGCTTCTTCCAGGCGCCGAACATGAAGGCGGTGATGTCGAGCGCGCCACCGCATCGCAGCGGCAGCGCCTCGGGCATCGTCGCCACCGCGCGCCTGACCGGGCAGACGACGGGGGCGGCGCTCGCCGCAGCCTGCTTCTCGCTCGCCGGTCACGACGGCGCGGTCGTGGCCTTGGCACTCGGCGCCGGGTTCGCGGCACTCGGCAGCGTGATGAGCTTTTTGCGGCTGGCGGTGAAGTAGACCGTCAGGCCAGATGTCGGGCCGCCGTCACCTCGACGGTCGCGACCGGAATGACCGTCTCCTCGTCGAGTGCGGCGAGGCGCGTATCGATGGCAGCGATGACCTTGCGCGAGAACGGCCCGAGATGCGCATAGGCGGCGATCATCTGCACGGCAATCCGCGCCGACGTGGTGTCGCGCTTGGCGCAGTTCATGAAGGTCTGCCACAGCGGCCCGCGCGCCTCGGGAAGGGCTGTGACGACCTTGTGCACCGTTTCCATCGCGCCGATCCGGGCGCGGATATCGCCTTCCGCGAGCTCCTGGCGCTGGCGAGAGCGGTCGAGCAGCGTCATCAGACGGTCGATGCGCCTTGCATAGGCCGCCGGGCTGTAGATGTGCTCCAGCACGCGCTTGTAGTCCGTCAGGATGTCGCGCAATGGACGCACCGGATCGAAGTTGATCCCGGCGGTGCACTGATCCGCGCCGATGGTCGGCGCCAAATCGTGGCCCGGATGCAGCCGGCCTTCGCGCTCCAGGCGGCGCGTCAGCTGGGTGTTCGGCAAGGCATAGAGCAGGCCGACCATGCTGACCGGGATCGCCGCCTCTTCGATGAAGTCGATCATGGCATCAGCCATCGAGAGCTTCTCATTGTCGAAGCCGACGATGAAACCCGCGGTGACGAGCATGCCCGCGGCGTAGATCTTGTGGATGCTCTCGGCGATGTTGCGCCGCGTGTTCTGCTTCTTCCGCATCGCGACCAGCGTCGCCGGATCCGGACTTTCGATACCGACGAAGATGGCGAAGAAATTCGCCTGGCCCATCAGGTCCAATAGCTCGGGATCGTCAGCCAGATTGACAGAGGCTTCAGTGGACAATTCGAAGGGATAGCCGTGGGCACGCTGCCATTCGGCGAGCTGGGGCAGGAACAGCCGGAGCGACTTCTTGTTGCCGATGAAGTTGTCGTCGACGAAGTCGAGATGGCCGCGGTAGCCCATGGCGTAGAGCCTGTCGAGCTCGACCAACATCTGCTCGTTCGTCTTGGTTCGCGGCACCCGGCCATAGAGCTCGATGATGTCGCAGAACTCGCAGGTGAACGGGCAGCCGCGGGAATACTGCACACCGAGATAAAGGTAGTCCTCGAACTTGAGCAGGTCGAAGCGCGGCACCGGCGTCTTGGTGACGTCGGCCTGGAATTTCGGCGCGATGAAGACGCCGGAGCGTGCGCCACTGTCCCACGCGGCGACGAATTCGTGGAGAACGCTTTCGGCCTCGCCGAGCACCTGGAAGTCGGCCCTCTCATAGATATGGGGGCTCGAGGTGGGATCGGGACCGCCGACGACCACCGGCTTGCCCGCGGCACGGCAAATTTCGATCAGGCGCAGCGTGTCGGCCTGCTGCGGCATCATTCCGCCGGTGAAGACGACGTCGGCCCAGGAAAGATCCTCGTCGCTGAAGGCTTCCGTGTTGCAATCGATCAGCCGGACCGTCCAGCTCTCGGGCAGCATCGCGGCAACGGTGATCAGCCCCAAAGGGGCCGCGGGGCGCTTTACGCCCAACACTTTGCAGGATTCGCCAAAGCTCCAGAAGGACTCTGCCGAGAACAGCGGATAGAGCATCAGGACTTTGCAAGGCTGCGATACGTTCATGGAACCTCTTTTTGGCTGATTCCACTGTAGCAGAGCATTGTCGACTTGCACCCCGGCAAAAGGGACAAACTGTCGCTCTCGGTTCCAATGGGGCGGCGCAGGAGCCGGTAAACGTCGTCCCAAGCCGTGCCCAGAGCCGGCCGGGAGGAAATCTCCGGCGGCTACCCCTCGGACTATTGATTTGAACGTTTCCAATTTGCCGGACACATTGCGCGCTGAGTCCAGTCGGTGGATTGGACCAATCAGGGGACTGCGATGGCAAACCTAACAATCAACGGAAAAACCTTCACGCTCGACGTCGAGCCGGATACGCCCCTGCTGTGGGCGATCCGCGAGAATGCCGGCCTGACCGGTACGAAATATGGCTGCGGCATTGCACAATGCGGCGCCTGCACCGTTCACATCGACGGCGTCGCCACCCGCTCCTGCGGCGTTTCGGTCAGCGAGGCCGCAGGCAAGAAGATCACGACCATCGAAGGGCTCGCCTCCGGCAACGCACTGCACAAGGTGCAGGAAGCCTGGATCGCCCAAGATGTTCCGCAATGCGGCTATTGCCAGAGCGGCATGATCATGGCGGTGGCGGCGCTGCTGAGCGAGAAGCCGAAGCCGACCGACGCCGACATCGACGAGGCCATCACCAATATCTGCCGCTGCGGCACCTTCCAGCAGGTGCGCGAAGCGATCCACACGATCGCAAGCGCGTAAGGAGCCGCCACATGAACAAGCATGTCTCTCCCAGGATGAACCGCCGTGCCTTCGTCGTCGGCACCGCCGCGGTCGGCGCAGGTCTCGCAATCGGCCTCGATATCCCCTTCGGCGGCCCCGCCGTGGTCCGCGCGGCCGACGGCTCCCCCGAGATCGGCGCCTGGGTCGTGGTCAGGCCCGACGACACCGTCGTCATCCGCATCGCCCGCTCGGAAATGGGCCAGGGCTCGCTCACCGGCCTTGCCCAGCTGGTCGCCGAGGAACTCGAATGCGACTGGTCGAAGGTCTCGACCGAATATCCGACACCGGGCCAAAGCGTCGCCCGCAAGCGCGTGTGGGGCGATTTCTCGACCGGCGGCAGCCGCGGCATCCGCTCTTCGCAAGACTATGTCCGCAAGGGCGGTGCCACCGCACGCATGATGCTGATCCAGGCCGCCGCCGAGGCGTGGAAAGTGCCGGCATCGGAATGCACGGCCGCCAACAGCGTCATTACCCACACGCCGTCCGGCAAGACCACGACCTACGGCAAGGTCGCCGAGGCCGCGGCCAAGTTGACGCCACCGGCCGATGTCAAGCTGAAGGACCCCAAGGACTGGAAGCTGATCGGCAAGGGCGTGAAGCGGCTGGACACCGCCGAGAAGACCACCGGCACCATGATCTACGGCATCGACGTCAAGCTGCCGGGCATGCTGAACGCCGCGATCAAGGACTGCCCGGTGTTCGGCGGCAAGCTGAAGAGCTATGACGAAGCCAAGATCACCGGCATGAAAGGCGTCAAAAAGGTCGTCAAGGTCGGCGACACCGCGGTCGCGGTCGTTGCCGACACCTGGTGGCACGCCAAGACCGCGCTGGAGGCGCTGCCGATCGTCTGGGACGAGGGCGACAACGCCAAGGTCTCGAGCGAGTCGATCGCGAAATGGCTGACCGAGGGTCTCGACAACGCGCAGCCGGCCTATGTCGGCAACAAGAACGGCGACGCCAAGGCGGCGATTGCCGGTGCCGCCAAGAAGATCGAGGCCGTCTACAGCTATCCCTACCAGAACCACGCCACCATGGAGCCGATGAACGCCACGGCGCTCTACACGGCGGACAAATGCGAGGTCTGGTGCGGCACGCAGAATGGCGAGGCGGCCTTCGCGGCCACGTTGGAAGCGTCGGGCCTGCCGGCGGAGAAGTGCGACGTGCACAAGGTGATGCCCGGCGGCGGCTTCGGCCGGCGCGGCCAGACCGACTACGTCCGCCAAGCCGTCTTGATCGCCAAGGAGATGCCGGGCACGCCGATCAAGCTGTTGTGGTCGCGCGAAGAGGACATGGCGCACGGCCGATATCACCCGATCACCCAGTGCAAAATGACCGGCGCGTTCGATGCGGACAACAATCTGGTCGCGCTGCACTACCGCCTATCCGGGCAATCGATCCTGTTCTCGCTCCGCCCCGAAGCGCTGCAGAACGGCATGGATCCGGCCGCGTTCCAGGGCGTCGCCCAGTCCGGCGAAGCCGCGTTCGGTTACTCCGTGCCAAACCTCCTGGTCGAGCATGCGATGCGCAACCCGCACGTTCCGCCGGGCTTCTGGCGCGGCGTCAACGTCAATCACAACGCGATCTACATGGAATGCTTCATGGACGAGCTGGCCCAGGCCGCAGGCCAGGACCCGCTCGAATTCCGCCGCAAGCTGATGGGCAATCACCCCAAGCATCTGGCGGTGCTCAACGCCGTGGCCGAGAAGATCGGCTGGAGCACCCCGGCGCCACAGGGCATCTATCGGGGCATTGCGCAGGTGATGGGCTATGGCAGCTATGTCGCCGGCGCCGCCGAAATCTCGGTGACCGACGGCAACAAGATCAAGGTACATCGTATCGTCGCCTCCACCGATCCCGGCTACGTCGTCAATCCGGCCCAGGTGGAGCGGCAGATCGCGGGCTCCTTCGTCTATGGCCTCTCCGCGCTGTTCTACGGCGGCTGCACCGTCAAGGACGGCAAGATCGAGCAGACCAACTTCGACACCTACAATTCGATGCGCATCAACGAGATGCCGAAGGTCGAATCGGTAATGGTGCCGAGCGGCGGTTTCTGGGGCGGCGTCGGCGAGCCGACCATCGGCGTCGCGGCGCCGGCGGTGCTCAATGCGTACTTCGCGGCGACGGGCAAACGGATTCGTTCGGTGCCGTTGCGCGACCAGAACATCACCTTCGCCTGAGAAACGCCGCGGCGGACGTAACGGCCGCCGCGGCCCACTTTCCGGACAAGACTCATGAATGCGCCGGTGACACGGCGGGATGCCGTCCTCGGCTTCGCCGCCGCGGCCACATCATTCGCCGTCCCTTCGATCCTGCGCGCGCAATCGGCGGGCCGCCTCGTCGTGGTCGGCGGCGGCTTTGGCGGCGCCGCGTGCGCCCGCGCGCTGAAGCGCGCGCAGGCAAACCTGCAAGTCATCCTGATCGAACCCAATACGGTCTTCACCTCCTGCCCCTTCAGCAACGAGGTAATTGCCGGCCTGCGCGACATCGAAGCTCAGCAATTTGGCTATGACGGGCTCGGTGCCGAAGGCGTGACGGTGATCAGCCAGGCCGTGACCACAATCGAGCCGCAGCTGCGCAGCGTCGTGACGGCCGATGGCGTTGCGCTGCCCTATGATCGTCTCGTCCTCTCTCCCGGCATCGACTTCCATTTCGAGGCTCTGCCTGGCTACGACGACGCGGCATCAGAAAAGATGCCGCATGCCTGGAAGGCTGGCGCGCAGACGCTGCTGCTGCGTCGCCAGTTGGAGGCCATGCCGGACGGCGGCACTGTCGCCATTGCGATCCCCGCCAATCCCTCGCGCTGTCCGCCGGCACCTTACGAGCGCGCCAGCCAGATCGCGCATTACCTGAAAACCAAGAAGCCGCGGTCGAAAGTGTTGATCCTCGATGCCAAGGACAATTTCTCCCAGCAGCGACTGTTCGAGAAGGCGTGGAAGGAGCTTTACGGCGACATGATCGAACGCATCGGGCTGTCGCAAGGCGGCCGCGTGACCTCGGTCGATCCCGCGACAAGGACCATCGTCACCGAATTCGGCAACTACACCCCTGACGTCGCCAACGTCATCCCGCCGCAGCGAGCGGGACGCATCGCCGAGATCGCGGGGGCTACAGATGCCACCGGCTGGTGCCCGATCGATCCTGTTACCTTCGAGTCGAAACTCGTCCCGAACATCCACGTCATCGGCGATGCCTGCCTCGGCGGGGGCATTCCCAAATCGGCATCCGCGGCAAGCGCACAGGGCAAGGCCTGCGCCGCCGCGATCGTGAACCTCCTTGCCGGCCGCGCACCAGAAACGCCGCGATTGACAGGCGTCTGCTACAACATTGTCGCACCCGGCTACGGCTTTTCACTCGCGGGCAATTACCAGCCCAGGGGCGACATCTTCGCCGAGGTCGAGGGCGGCGCGACCAGCCCGGTCGATGCGCCGCGCGAATTGCGCGCCCGCGAGGCAACCGAAGCCGAGCGCTGGTTTCGAACCATCACGGCGGACACCTTTGGCTAGAACATCGGTCCATATCGCAGCGCTGACCGCCGCCAGTATCGCCTTCGCCTGCCATGCAGGAGCCGAGCAACTCCGGCCCTACAACATCGCCGGCGACGGCATTGCGGAATCGCTCACCGGCGCGCCAGGCGATGCCGCGCGCGGGCGCGCGCTCGTGCTCGCGCGCACGACGACCTGCATCCTGTGCCATTCCGGCCCCTTCCCGGAGACCCGGTTCCAGGGCGACCTCGCGCCTGACCTCTCGGGTGCAGGGAACCGCTGGACGGTGAGCCAGTTGCGGCTTCGACTGGTCGATGCGGCGCGCTTCAACCCGGAGACCATCATGCCGTCCTATTATCGCACCGATCACCTCGTGCGGGTCGGGCGAAATTTCGTCGGCAAACCGATCTTGTCCGCCGCCGAGATCGAGGACATCGTGGCTTTTCTCGCAACACTTCGGGACTAGGACTGTTCATGCCGACCACGCGACGACAATTCCTGAACCTTGCCGGAAGCGTGACGGTCGCCGGGACGATCCCGATCGTCACGCTGCGGCCGATCGAGGCGACACCGGCGATGCTCACCGCCGCGATCCGAAACGTCGTCGGCGAAGCACCTGTACGCACCGGCAAGGTGAAGCTCGACATTCCGCCGCTGGTCGAGAACGGCAACACGGTGCCGCTGACCGTGAGCGTCGCGAGCCCGATGACGGCGGACGACTACGTCAAGAGCATCCACGTCTTCAACGAGAAGAATCCGCAGCCGAACATCGGCAACTTCCATCTCGGCCCCTCCTCCGGTCGCGCCCAGGTCTCGACCCGGATTCGGCTCGCGGATACCCAGAAGGTGGTGGCGATCGCGCGCCTTTCCGACGACACGTTCTGGCAGGTCACGACCGAAATCGTCGTGACGCTGGCCGCCTGCACCGAGGAGATGAATTGATGGCCGCGCTCATCAACGTTCCGGCGAAAGCCAGACGCGGCGAAATCGTCGAGATCCGCACGTTGACCTCGCACATCATGGAGACCGGCTTCCGCCATACCGCGGACGGCGCGCTGGTCCCGCGCGACATCATCACGAGCTTTACGTGCCGCTACAACGGCACCGAGATTTTTCGCGCCGATCTCTTCCCGGCGATCGCGGCCAATCCCTATCTGTCGTTCTTCACGGTCGCGAAGGAGAGCGGCAAGTTCGAGTTCGAATGGATCGGCGACAACGGCTATTCGTCCAGCGCGTCCGCGTCGATCACGGTCGAATGAGTTTTTGGCGCGCGATATCGGCCGCGGCGCTCCTCGCCACGGCCCCTGCCCTGCTCGCCGGCGAGATTCGACTGGACGCGCGTCGCTCCGGCTATTCGTTCATGGGGCCGGACACGCGTGCGATGCAGGATGACGACAGCTCAAATCCCGGCATGCTGTTCGTGCTCGACGGTGAGGCGTTGTGGACGAAGAGGACCGGCAGCGCCGACAAGGCCTGTGCGGATTGCCATGGCGATGCACGCGGCAGCATGAAAGGCGTCGCGGCGCGCTACCCGGCCTTCGACAAGGCGCTGGCACGCCCGGTCACGCTCGACCAGCGCATCAATCTGTGCCGCAGCAATCATCAGCAGGCACCGCCGCTCCCCTACGAGAGCCGCGACCTGCTGGCGCTGTCCGCCTTGGTCGCGCACCAATCGCGCGGGGTCGCGATCACGGCCGGCGACGATCCGCAACTGAAGCCATTCGTCGAACAGGGCCGCGACCTCTTCATGCAGCGCGAGGGCCAGCTCAACCTTGCCTGCACCAATTGCCACGACGACAATTTCAACAACCGGCTTGCCGGCGCGCCGATCACGCAGGGACAGCCAACCGGCTATCCGCTTTATCGCCTGGAATGGCAGACGCTGGGATCGCTGGAGCGGCGGCTACGCAGTTGCATGACCGGTGTCCGCGCCCAGGCCTATGATTTCGGCGCGCCCGAGCTGGTCGCGCTCGAACTCTATCTGATGTCGCGGGCGCATGGCTTGCCGATGGAAACGCCGGCCGTGCGGCCCTGAATTCCACAGATTAGGGCTAGGCAGACGCGGAACGGCCGCTAGTATCCGCCCAAATTGAGTCATAGGGAGGGACCTCGAGTGGTCAACCACAAAATCTCGCGTCGTACGCTCTTGACCGGCACTGCCGCAGCTGGCGCGCTCAGCCTGACGGGATTGCCGGCGCGCGCCGAGCTGAACTGGAAGAAATACGCAGGGACCAAGCTCGAGGTGATCCTCGCCAAGGGGCCCCGCGGCGACAACCTGCAAAAATACGTCAAGGAGTTCACCGAGCTCACTGGCATCCAGGTCGAAGCGGAGCAGATTCCCGAGCAGCAGCAGCGCCAGAAGGTGGTGATCGAGTTCACCTCGGGCCGTCCGAGCTTCGATGTCGTCCATCTCAGCTATCATGTGCAGAAGCGGCAGTTCGAGAAGGCCGGCTGGCTCGCCGACTTGACGCCCTTCATGAAGGATCCGGCGCTGACCGCGCCCGATCTCGTCGAGAGCGACTTCTCGGCCGCGGGCCTGCAATATGCCAGGAACGACAAGGGCCAGATGCTGTCGCTGCCCTGGTCGGTCGATTATTTCATCCTCTACTACAACAAGGAGCTGTTCGAGAAGAAGGGCGTCGCCGTTCCCAAGACCCTCGACGAGATGGCCGCGGCGGCCGAGAAGCTCACCGATACCAAGGAAGGCATCTACGGCTTTGTCGGGCGCGGCTTGCGCAACGCCAACATGGCGATGTGGAGCAACTTCTTCCTCAATTATGGCGGGGAATTCCTCGACGCCAAGGGCAACATCCTGACCGATGGTCCGGAAGCCATTGCCGCGACCAAGCTGTATCAGACGCTCCTGACAAAGTCGGCACCTCCAGGCGTCGCCGGCTTCAACTGGATGGAGTCGATGGCCTCGTTCACGCAAGGCCGATCCGCGATGTGGATCGACGGCGTCGGCTGGGCGCCGCCGTTGGAAGACCCGGCCGCCTCGCGCGTTGTCGGCAAGGTCGGCTACACCGTCGTGCCCGCCGGCCCCAAGGGCCAATATTCCTCGACCTATGGCGACGGCATCGGCGTTGCCGCTGCAAGCAAGAACAAGGAAGCCGCCTATCTGCTCTGCCAATGGGTGGTCTCGAAAACCCAGGGCGCGCGGCTGCTGCAGGCCGGCGGCGGCGTGCCGTTCCGCAATTCGATCCTCGGCGATCCCGAGGTCCAGAAGGGCGTCAAGACCAAGGAATGGCTGCAATCGGTGATCGATTCCGGCAAGATCAGCAAGCTCGGCCTGCCCGTCGTGATTCCGGTCGCCGAATTCCGCGACATCGTCGGCGCCGCGGTCACTGCGACCTTGTCCGGCGCCGATCCTGCCGCCGAGCTGAAGAAGGCCAACGATCAGTACCGACCGATCCTGGAGCGTAGCGAGAAGGCGTGAGTGCGTTGACACAATCGACTCCGGGCGCGGCACAGTCTGATGCCGCGCCGGAGAAGGAGTTGCGGCCGCCGTCCTACTGGCCGTTCGTGGTCCCGGCGCTGGTCGTCGTGATCGCGATCATCATCTTTCCGTGGGTCTTCACGATCTGGATGAGCCTGAACGAATGGAAGGTCGGCTCGTCGACCACCTTCGTGGGATTGTCCAATTATCTGCGGCTGACGAGCGATCCCCGCTTCATTGAGGCCATCGGACATACACTGGTCTACACCGCACTCTCCGTGCTGCTGCCGCTCGTGCTCGGCACGTTTGCGGCCGTGGTGTTTCACCAGAAATTCCCCGGCCGCGGCTTTCTGCGCGGCGTCTTCATCATGCCGATGATGGCGACGCCGGTGGCGATTGCGCTGGTCTGGACCATGATGTTCCACCCGCAGCTCGGCGTATTGAACTATCTGCTGTCACTGGTCGGAATCCCTGCGCAGCTCTGGGTATTCCATCCCGCGACCGTCATTCCCTCGCTGGTGCTGGTCGAGACCTGGCAATGGACGCCGCTGGTCATGCTGATCGTGCTCGGCGGCCTGGCCGCGATCCCGACAGAGCCTTATGAAAGTGCACAGATCGACGGCGCGAGCATCTGGCAGGTGTTCCGCTTCATCACCCTGCCGCTGATCATGCCATTCCTGTTCATCGCCGGCATGATCCGCATGATCGACGCCGTGAAGAGCTTCGACATCATTTTCGCAATCACCCAGGGCGGACCGGGATCGGCGTCGGAGACGATCAACATCTATCTCTACAGCGTCGCCTTCTCCTATTACGACCTCGGCTACGGCTCGGCGATCGCGGTCGTGTTCTTCCTGCTGATCGTTCTGCTCGCGGCGGTGATGCTTTATGCGCGCCAACGCATGCTGTGGACCGAGATCGCGAGCGGCACATGAGTCCAAGGCAAATCATCGGCAAGATCGGCCTGTGGTTCTCGGTGTTCCTCATCGTGTCGCCGGCGATCCTGTTCTTTCTCTGGATGCTGTCGCTGTCGCTCAAATTCGAGATCGACAACGCCGCCTACCCGCCGGTGTTCTTTCCCGAGCATGTCGCCTGGAAAAACTATGCCGACGTGCTCGCCTCCAACCGCTTTCTGACCTATTTCATCAACAGCCTGATCGTCACCGGCAGTGCGACGCTGCTTGCGCTGCTCGTCGGCGTTCCCGCCGGTTACGGGATTGCGCGGATGGCTGCGCACAAATCCGCGATCGTGATCCTGATCGCCCGCATCACGCCGGGCCTGTCCTATCTGATCCCGTTGTTTCTCATGTTCCAGTGGCTGGGACTGCTCGGCACGCTGGTGCCACAGATCATCATCCACCTCGTGGTCACGGTGCCGATCGTGATCTGGATCATGATCGGCTATTTCGAAACGACGCCGATGGAGCTGGAAGAAGCAGCCCTGATCGACGGCGCCACGCGCTGGCAGGTCTTCCACCATGTCGCGCTGCCGATCGCCAAGCCCGGCATCGCGGTCGCCTTCATCCTGGCCGTGATCTTCTCCTGGAATAATTTTGTGTTCGGCATCGTGCTGGCCGGACGCGAGACCCGCACCCTGCCGGTTGCCGTCTACAACATGATCTCGTTCGACCAGTTGAGCTGGGGGCCGCTCGCGGCCGCCGCGCTGATCGTCACCCTCCCGGTGCTGCTGCTGACGGTGTTCGCCCAGCGACAGATCGTCGCCGGGCTCACCGCGGGTGCCGTCAAAGGCGGGTAGCTACTCCGCCGGTGCCGCGTGCATGTCCGCATGCGGCATGTAGGGCTCGCTCGCGCCGAGCCTGCTGGCCGCGAATAGACCGGCGGCCATCACGGCATAGGCGAACGCGACCGCGGGCGTGACGCCAAAGCCGCCGCCGATGCCGACGGCTTCGCCGTGCATGAAGCCGAAGTAGGTCAGAACCGCACCAACTAGCGCAAACGCCGAGGCTTTCTCGAAGTCGCGCTCGATGATGAAGACACCGATCGCACCCAGGATCAGGCCGCCGAGGATGGAGCCGCCGCCCATGATCTCGAGCCCGTGATAGAACACGCCCTGCTGCGGCAAGGCGGCGATCGCGGCCGCCTTGACCGCGTCGGCCTTGTCGGCGGCCATTCCGCCGACCGTCGCAGCCGCGTTCATGGTCGAGCCCAACATGGTGTCGATCTGGAGCTTGGCCCACGCAGCCAGATGCGGCGTCAGTGCCAGCACGATGGCGGGCGCGTGCTTGACCGGCGTGGTCTGGAACGCCTGCGCGCCGATCAGCATGCCGATATAGAGCAGGATCGGCGAGATCGCGACGACCGGCACCAGCGCCAGCAGCACCGAGATGATGCCGAACCAGGCCAGCACCACCACCATGACGCCGGTCGCGGCCGAATAGCCGATCCGGCCGCCCATCGCCTTCCAGCCGGGATGGCCGATATAGACGGCATTGATGAAGGGATTTCCCATCAGGCAGCCGATCAGGCTGACGATTCCGTCGGCGGTGAGCACGCGCGTGGTCGGATATTCGTCGCCGGCGGCTTCCGCGCTCTCGACATTGTCCATGGCTTCGACGAGATCATAGATGCCGAACGGAATGGCCGTAACCAGGATGATTCCGAGGAATTCGAAGCCGGAGAAGACGTAGCCCACCGCCGGGATCGGCACCGAGAAGCCGAAATTCGCGAAGGCATCACCGACGCCCTTGACACTCAGTCCACCGAGACCGAGGCCGAACAGATTCGACCCCCATGCGATGACCATGCCCACCGCGATCGCAACGAGACCGGCGGGAATGCCGCGCCAATATTTCACGCCGCCGAACCAGCTCACCAGGATGATGGCGAAGCAGACCAGGCCGATCTGCGGCGTCATGTACATTTCGAGTGCCGGTCGCATCGAGATGAAGGTGACGGATACGCCGGCGAGCGTGCCGAGCAGCGCCGCACGCGGCGTGATCTTTCGAATGAAAGGCGCAATGAAGCCACCGATCATTAGGATAAAACTCTGGAAGAACACCCAGACCAGGCCCGCCGACCAACCCTTGAGCGGATCACCGGTCTTGATCGTGATCGGCAGCATGATCACGAAGGTGACGATGAACATGTGCGGCACGCTGACGCCCGATGGCAGCGCGCAGACGTCGGTGCGGCCGGTCTTCTGCGCAAGGCGATAAGCGAGAAATGCGTAGTAGAAGGTGGAAAGACACATCATCAAGCCGAGTGCGGGCAGGATGCGGCCGAACACCAGTGAGTCGGGCATCTTCAAAACGAAGCGTAACAGGCCTGTGAGCACCAGCATGTTGACGAGGATGTTGGTGCCGAAGCCGAAAAACGCGTTCCAGTCGCCCGGTGTCCATAGTGCCGGCTTGAACTCGGAGGTGCCGGCCGTCCCTGTCGTGCCTGTGCTCATGGTGATGCCCCTACGCTGATGTGGAAATCTTCATCGCCTCCAGAACCGCGGCTGAGCTTGCGACCCAGCCGAAGATGCCGCCCTGGGCCTTGATCATCTTCAGGCCCATCTCGTGAAACTCAGGAAAGTAGGACGCGCAGCCGTCCGAGATGACGACGCAGCGATAGCCGCGGTCGTTGGCCTCGCGCACGGTGGTGTTGACGCACACTTCGGTGGTGACGCCACACACCAGCAGATTTTCGATGCCGTATTTCTCCAGCACGTCGGTGAGCTCGGTGGCGTAGAACGCGCCCTTGCCGGGCTTGTCGATCACGATCTCGCTGTCGAGCGGATAGAGCTCCGGGATGATGTCGTGGCCCGCCTCGCCGCGAATGAGAATGCGGCCCATGGGACCGGGATCGCCGATGCGAAGGGATGGCGCGCCGCGCTCGACTTTCGCCGGCGGCGCGTCGGAGAGATCGGGCAGATGGCCCTCGCGCGTGTGGATCACCAGCATGCCGGTATCCCGCGCGGCCTTCAGCACCGCACCGATCGGCTTCACCACGCGCGCGAGCTGGCTGACGTCGTTGCCGAGCGCCTCGCCGAAGCCGCCGGGCTCCATGAAGTCGCGCTGCATGTCGATGATGAGGAGCGCGGTGGCCGACAAGTCGAGTGCGATCGGCCCGGGTTCGGCGCTGATCGCGCCCAATGTCGGCTTGCTTGAGTTCAACATGACGCCCGCCCCTCGCGAGAACTCTCTGTGCCAGGAGTTCTGCAAGCGCCGTGCCATTGTGTACAATGACGATCGGGCGGACAGCGCGGGAAAATTTGCTGCACTGTCAGAACGTTATCAGGCTGCCTCGCGTCTGCTTATTCGCTGTGCGACGACTTTGCGACGTGCATTTGCCTAGAGGATGAGCGACAACGAAGCTCGTTTTTAGCGGGCAGTATCTCCGTACAGCCGTCGATATTCTTCCTCATACGGTGCGTAGGAATCCTTCAGCGTGGCCATGTTCAGCAGCATGGTCGCGACCACAATGTTTGTCTTGTCGAACACGCGCGTCTTCACCCAGGCGCTCTCGGTGCGGCGGCTGCCGGAGAGCGCGACAACCTCGCGCTCGACTTCGTACTCCTCGTCAACAAACAGCGGGCCCTTCACCAGCCTGATCTCCTGGTCGGCGAACAGACCGACGGCCGGTCCCTTGGCCGGGAGAGGATCGTCCTTGGAGCGGTACTGGAACAGCACGCTCAGCATCTCCATCGGGATGATCGCCCTGCCCCACGGATTCGAAGAAGGATTGCCGACGCCTGAATAATACGGCGAGGTCTCGGTGATCACCGCGAGCTTCTGCCGCAGCGAGAACGGATAGAGGTCGCCCATGATCTGATCGAACGCCATCCGCACCGCCTGGCGCCGGCTCGTCTGCGCGACCTTCACGTCGCGCAGGATCACGGGATCAGTGAGCGGCTTGAGTTCGCCAAGACGCGCCTCCAGCGCGGTCGCGGCGTGCGGTTCTCCGACCGAGGCCGTGCCGCGCAGCACCTCCGTGCCGTCGCGCTTGACCATCTGGATCTGGCACTGGCTGGTGCCGGGCAACGGCTTCGACAGGATCGCCTGCACCTCCTCGCCTTCGTAACAGACGCTGCGGTAATGCGCGGAGAGACAGCCGCTCTCGAACCAGGCCTGTCCCCACAAACGCGCACCCAGCGGTGCGAACTGGCTGAAATGGGTCGGACCCTCGATGGTGCCGCCCTTGAAGCCGAGCTTCTGCGCGGTGGCGTCGTCGTGGATCGAGGCGTGCGCGTCGTAGGTTTGGGCTTGCAGCATCTGACGCGGCTGACGCCACGGCCCGATCAGGGCTCCGTCGGTCTCCGTGATCTCGGTATCGAACGCTTGTGCCGTCATGATGTCCTCCGCAAGCAAGCCATGACTAGCAGGAGCGCCACGGATGCGGCCAGCGATATTGACTTCGTCTGCGCATCCCTTTGACTGTCACAATTCGCGTCGCGCAGCCGCTCCTCCCTCCCGCAGCGCAAACCCCAAGTCGAATACCAAGTCGAATAAAAGCCGAACAAGAGACGAGGACTCCTGAAATGACGCTGATGCAGGTCGAGCTGGACGACAAATACCGGCTCGAATCGAAGCGGATCTTCCTGTCCGGCACGCAGGCGCTGGTCCGGCTGCCCATGTTGCAGCGCGAACGCGACCGGCTGCAGGGGCTCAACACCGGCGGCTTCATCTCGGGCTATCGCGGTTCCCCGCTCGGCATGTACGACCACGCGCTGTGGCGCGCGAAGGAACATCTCCAGCAGCACGACATCGCCTTCGTCCCCGGCCTGAACGAGGACCTCGCGGCGACCGCCGTCTGGGGCAGCCAGCAGGTCGGCCTGTTTCCCGGCGCCAAGGTCGATGGCGTGTTCGGAATCTGGTACGGCAAGGGCCCCGGCGTCGATCGCTCGGTGGATGCGCTCAAGCATGCGAATGCCGCCGGTACCTCGCTCAATGGCGGCGTGCTCGCGCTTGCCGGCGACGACCACGGCTGCCAATCCTCGACACTGGCGCACCAGAGCGAACAGGTATTTGCAGCGGCGCTGATCCCCGTGATCAACCCGGCGACACTGCAGGATTATCTCGACCTCGGCCTCTACGGTTTTGCGCTGTCGCGCTTCTCCGGCTGCTGGGTCGGCTTCAAGGCGATCAGCGAAACGGTGGAAAGCTCGGCCTCGATCTATAGTGACCCCGAACGCATCCAGATCAAGCTCCCTGACGATTTCGAGATGCCGCCCGGCGGCCTCAACATCCGCTGGCCCGACCCGCCGCTGGACGCCGAGAAGCGCCTGTTCGGCCCCAAGATGGCGGCGGTGCAGGCCTTTGCCCGCGCCAACCAGCTCGACCGCATCGTGCTCGACTCCAGACCGGCACGGCTCGGCATCGTCGCGACTGGCAAGGCTTATCTCGATCTGCGGCAGGCGCTGGCCGATCTGGGCATTACCGACAAGGACGCGCAGGATTTGGGCTTGCGCATCTACAAGGTCGCACTGACCTGGCCACTTGAGGAAAGCGGGGCCAAGCGCTTCGCCGAAGGACTTCAGGACGTGCTGGTCGTCGAGGAGAAGCGCGGCTTCATCGAAGACCAGCTGATGCGCATCCTCTACAATATCGATGCGTCCAGGCGCCCGACCGTGACGGGAAAACGCGACGAGCGCGGCGCGCCGCTACTGCCAAGCGAGGGCGAGCTGACGCCGACTCTCGTTGCATCCGCGCTGGTGGCCCGGCTGCGCAAGCTCGGCCACCACAGCCCGGTGCTGGAGCAGCGCCTCGCCCGGCTCGAGGCCTTCGACACTCCTGTTCCGGCCTCCGCGCAAATCAAGCTCGCGCGCACGCCGTTCTTCTGCTCGGGCTGCCCGCACAACACCTCGACGCGCGTGCCCGAGGGCAGCCGCGCCATGGCCGGCATCGGTTGCCACGGCATGGCTTTGAGCATGCCGACCCGCCGCACCGATTTGATCTCGCATATGGGCGCCGAGGGCGTGAACTGGATCGGACAAGCGCCCTTCACCACCGAGAAGCACATCTTCCAGAACCTCGGCGACGGCACCTACACCCATTCCGGACTGCTTGCCCTCCGCGCCGCGTCGGCCGCCGGCATCAGCATCACCTACAAGATCCTCTACAACGACGCCGTCGCGATGACCGGCGGTCAGCCGGCCGAGGGCGCCTTCAACGTCGCCCAGATCGCGCATCAGGTCTGGGCCGAGGGCGTCAAGCGCCTCGCGATCGTCTCGGACGATCCCACCAAATACCCTGACGGCAATTACTTCCCGCAAGGCGCGACCGTCCATCACCGCCGCGAGCTCGACGCCGTGCAGCGCGAGCTGCGCGACATCAAGGGCCTTACGGTCATCGTCTACGATCAGACCTGCGCCGCGGAAAAGCGCCGCCGCCGCAAGCGCGGGCTGTATCCGGATCCCGCCAAGCGCGCCTTCATCAACGAGCTCGTCTGCGAAGGCTGCGGCGATTGCTCGCAAGCCTCGAACTGCGTCTCGGTGCAGCCGCTCGAGACCGAGTTCGGCCGCAAGCGCCAGATCGACCAGTCGAACTGCAACAAGGACTTCTCCTGCGTGGAGGGTTTTTGCCCGAGTTTCGTCACCGTGCATGGCGGCACGCTCAAGCGGATCAAGACCTCGGCGGTAGACTCGGGCCAGTTGTTCGCCGACCTGCCGCTGCCCCCCGCGCGTGAGCTCGACGCCCCCTACAACATCCTCGTGACCGGCATCGGCGGCACCGGTGTCATCACCATCGGCGCGCTGCTCGGCATGGCCGCCCATGTCGACGGCCGCGGCTGCTCGGCTCTGGATTTCACCGGCCTGTCGCAGAAGAACGGCGCCGTGATGAGCCATGTGCGCATCGCCGCGAAGCCGGAAGACATCTCCGCGGTCCGCATCACCACAGGCGGCGCCGACGTCATCCTCGGCTGCGACATGATCGTCTCGGCAGGTCCCTCCGCGCTCAGCCGCGCCGAACGCGGCGTGACCAAGGCCTATGTCAACGCTGACCTGCAGCCGACCGCGAGCTTCGTGCAAAACCCCGACCTCGATTTCGAGGCGGGCACGATGCAGACGGTGCTGCGGGACGCTGTCGGCGACAAGAACCTCGACATCATCGACGCCACCGGCATTGCCTCGGCGCTGATGGGCGATTCGATCGCGACCAACCCGTTCATGCTCGGCTTCGCCTTCCAGAAGGGCGCGATCCCGTTGTCGTTGGAGGCGCTCTTGCGCGCCATCGAGATCAACGGGGCCGCGATCGAAATGAACAAGCTCGCCTTCAGCTGGGGACGACTCGCCGCCCACGACATGTCGCGGGTGCGTAGCGTGCTGCAATTCAGGAGCCGGGCCTCCGCGCCGACGAAGTCGCTCGACGACATCATCGCGACGCGCGCGGAGTTTTTGACCGGCTATCAGGACAGGGCCTACGCGGACCGCTATCTCGCCGCTGTCGCCAAGGCGCGCAAGGCGGAAGCGGCTGCCTCGCCAGCGTCCACGGAGCTGACCGAGGCTGTCGCGAAAAACCTGTTCAAGCTGATGTCCTACAAGGACGAGTACGAGGTCGCGCGGCTCTACACCGATGGCAGCTTCTCCAAGAAGGTCTCGGAGAAATTCGACGGCGACTTCAAGCTGAAGTTCTATCTGGCCCCGCCGATCTTCGCGCAGCGCGACAAGACCACCGGACATCTCCAGAAGAAGGAATTCGGCGGCTGGATGATCCACGCCTTCCGCGTCCTCGCCAGGCTGAAGTTCCTGCGCGGCGGCGCGTTCGATCCGTTCGGCCGAACCGAGGAGCGCCGGACTGAGCGGAAGCTGGTCGCGGATTATCTCGACATGATCGATCAGCGGATCGCCGGGCTGAAAGCGGAGCAGATCCCGCTGCTGGCGAGGCTCGCGCGGCTGCCGGAGACCATCCGCGGCTTCGGGCATGTCAAGGAAGCCAATATCAAACTGGCGGCGGCGGAGAAGGCGCGGCTGGAAGCGGAACTGGAGAACAGCCGCTTTGCGGCGGCTGCGGAGTAGCGGTAGGCCCGAACCCTTCTACGTCATTGCGAGGAGCCCCAGGAGCTTTTGCGACGAAGCAATCCAGACCGCCCTCCGCAGAGATAGGCAATCCAGAATCCGTGCCGCGGAAATAGCTGGATTGCTTCGCTGCGCTCGCAATGACTGCAGTGGAGATAGTTAGACCGACGTCGTAGCGGCGATCGGCGCCGCTGCCACACTCCCCTCCGCCAGATGGCGCCCTGCGATGTACCCGAATGTCAGTGCCGGTCCCAACGCGATCCCCGGCCCGGGACAATTGCCGTTCATGATCGAGCCCATGTCGTTGCCGCAGGCGTAGAGGCCGGCAACCGGCGCGCCGTCCTCGCGCAGCACGCGCGCCTGGGCGTCCACCTTCATGCCGATCGCCGTGCCGAGATCGGCGGGATAGATCCGCATCGCAAAGTACGGCGCACAGAGGATGGGCGCGACGCACGGGTTGGGCTTGTGAGCCGCGTCTCCGAGATGGCGTTGATAGATCGTGCTTCCGCGTCCGAATTCGGGATCGCGGCCCTCCTTTGCGCCTTCGTTGTAGCTCGCGATCGTCGCCGCGAGTGTAGACGGCTTGATGCCGATCTTCGCTGCGAGCTGCGCGATATCAGCGGCCTCGACCAACTCCCCGCTCGCCACATAGCGCCGGACACTGCGCGTGAACGGCTTGATGCGACCAAGGCCGTAGCTCCACAGGAACGGACGGTCGCAGATCAGATAGAACGGCCGGTCCGGTTCGCCGTCGCCGTCGCGCAGCATGGCGAGCACGAACTCGTGGTAGGAGAGTGCCTCGTTGACGAAGCGCCGGCCGGCCGCATTGACGGCGATCACGCCGGGCTTGGCGCGGTCGCTCACTGTGTGCGGGAAAACGCCGCGGCTGCCATCGGCGCGCCGAAACAGCGAGGCCGGCACCCAATAGGCCGGGCTCGTCGCATCCGTATTGAGCGCTGCGCCGGTTGCGGTCGCGAGGCGGAGCCCGTCGCCCGTACCGGACGTGTGGGCCGCCGAGATAAATCCGGCCGCGGGTGGGAAGAAGCGTTTTCGCAAGGTCGCGTCGTGTGAAAAGCCGCCGGTCGCCAGCACCACACCACGTCGCGCGGCAATCAGCCGATCGCGCGCCCCATGACGGATAATGACGCCGCCGACGCGCTCTCCCTGCGTCGACAGGCCTTCGACGTCCGCACTAAAGAGGATCTCGACCTGCCGGGCCAGCAGCGAGGCATACAGCCGCGCGGCGAGCGCATTGCCGAGATGCAGCGTCGTGCCGCGCGGGCTGCGCAGGCGCTGCCACGCATACTCCGAAAACAGCCGCGCCGCGCGAAGAGCCGAGCGCAGCGATTTTCCGACCCGCCGCAGATGCGGGATGTCGAGGCGGTTGACCATCATCCCGCCGAACAACGTGAACTCCGGCAGCGGCGCGCGCACCCGCGCGAAATGCGCGCCCAGCTGCGTGCCGTCGAAGACGACCGGCTCGAGTACGCGCCCACCCGTCGTCGCGCCCAGCCGCTCCGGATAATAGTCCGGACAGGCTTTCACCGGCTTGAGGCGAACTTGCGTGTTGGCTTCGAGATAGGCGACCGCCTCCGGTCCGCGCGCGAGGAAAGCGGCGCGGAGGCCCGCATTGGCGGGCTCGGGTACTGTGCTCGACAAATATCGCACGGCGTCCGTGACGCTATCGGTGAGCCCCGCCTCCTTCATTTTGGCACTGGCGGGAATCCAGACCATGCCGTCGGACCATGCGGTGATGCCGCCGACGAAAGCGGTCTTCTCGATCACCAGCACGCGCAGGCCTTCGGCGGCGGCGACGGCCGCGGCCGTCATGCCACCGGCGCCGGCGCCGACGACGATGACATCGTAGGTCTCATGCGCCGGCATCATGCGGCGGGGTTCCCGAAGCGAGGCATGACACCGTCATACCCCGCTTGGGCGCCCACACGCTAGCGGGCCGGCTTGCGCTCGACCGGATCGATATCGATCGCCCGCAGGCGGCCGAGCCGCAGCACGTCCATCGCCAGCCGCCGGCCGATCCGGTCGCGATCGAGCACACGGATCAGATCGTCGACGCCGTTGATCTCGACGCCGTCGAGGCCGATCACGACATCGCCGGACAACAGGCCCGCCTTCGCGGCCGGCCCGTCCGGCTCGATCTGCGCCAGCAGCGCGCCCATCTTGTTCTCGACGCCGGCCAGCACCGCGTGCCGCCGCGGGATCGGCGCGGTCTGGCCGGCCACGCCGATATAGGCGCGGCGGACATAGCCGTGGCGGATGATCTCCGACAGCACGAATTGCGCGGTGTTGCTGGCGACCGCGAAGCAGATGCCTTGTGCGCCATTGATGATCGCGGTGTTGATGCCGATCACCTCGGCATTCGACGACACCAGCGGCCCGCCCGAATTGCCGGGGTTGAGCGCAGCATCCGTCTGGATCACGTCCTCTATGGTGCGGCCACTGACCGAGCGGATCGAGCGCCCGAGCGCCGAGACCACTCCGGCGGTAACGGTCGATTCAAAGCCGAGCGGGTTGCCGATCGCGATCACGAGCTGACCGCGCCGCAAGGTCTTGGAGTTGCCGAGCGCCGCATAGGGCAAGTCCCGCACGCCGTTGGCGCGGAGCAGCGCAAGGTCAGTGTCGGGATCGACGCCGAGCACCCGGGCGTCGCCGACATGGCCCTCGACGTCGCGCAGCCGGATCTCCTTCGACGAGCCGACCACGTGGCTATTGGTGAGCACGAGTCCGTCCGGCGAGATCACGATGCCCGAGCCGAGCCCGCCGCGCTCGCGGCCGTTCGGCACCTTTGGTCCGGTCTCGACGCGCACGACGGCCGGACCGACGCGGTCGGTCACGTCGATGACGGCATTGGAATAGGCGTCCAGCAGGGCCCGGTCATCGACCGGGACAGCCGTTTCCGTTCGCGATGACGCGGCGTCATCGACGGTATCTGAGGTGAAATCCAACATGATAGGAGTCCTTGAGGCTCACACAGATGGTGGCCTGCTCCGTGAGGCGCAAGGGACCCGTCCGGGGCGCAAGGCTGGACTGCCCGGGTGGCTAGGGCGCCCGTCGCAGCGTGCCCGCCCTTGCCTTGACCGGATCCAGCAACGACCAGTCGCCATCCGGCAGCACGTAACCCAGGGGGAACGGCGCGCGTAGCTCGAGGCCGAGCGAGCGCAGCACACGGTCGTCGCGGTAGTAGCATTGCAGCACCACGCGGACGAGCGTCGCGGCAGCCGCGCCGCCGGAACTGCGAAACTCCTGCGCCACCGCATCGCGCCTGGCCGCATCGAGCTCGGCGAACGGTCGGCCCGCGAGCCGCCCCAGATGGTCGAGCGCCGCCGCCACCAATTTGGCGTCACGCCCCAGCGTCGCCAGCATGTCGGCCTGGATCGCGGGATCGTCGGCGCCGGGCACCTTGTACTCGTCGCTCGCGGGAACGATCATCGCGGCGATAGCGCGGAGGTCGTCGCGCTGGCTGCGTGTCAGTTGATTGTCTGCGGACATGTCGGCCTCAATCGAACAAATTGGCGAGGCGCTGCTTCATCTGGTCGGCGATGTAGAGCGCGAGGGCCTGAATGGTGGACGTCGGGTTGACCCCGCCCGATGTAACGAAGATGCTGCCATCGACGATGAAGAGATTCTTGACGTCGTGCGAGCGGCCCCATTCATTGACGACGGAGCGTTCGGGGTCAGTGCCCATCCGTGCCGTGCCGAGCAGATGCCAGCCGCCCCACGGGATCGGCGAGTTGACGCAGATGTCGCTCGCCCCCGCGGTTTCGAGAATCTCCCGCCCGCGCGCCAGCGCATGCTCCATCATCTTCCGGCTGTTCTCGCTGATCGTGTAGTCGATCTTCGGCGCGGGAATGCCGTGGCCGTCCTTCAAGACCGGATCGAGCGTGACTTGGTTATGCTCCTCCGGCAGGTCCTCGCAGATCGCGGAAAAGCCGAGCCGGTGGCCGTTGAGCTTGCGGAAGATGCGGTGATGATCGGCGCCCCACGGCAGAATGCCCTTCTGCTCGCTGACGACAGCCTCGAACACCGGCCCCGCGCCGCGCACGAACTGAACGCCATAGCCGCGCACGAAGCCGCGCGAGAGGTCCGTGTCATACCATTCCTTGCTCCACAGGCAGGTCGGCGGCGCGCGGTTGCTATCGGTCGGCTCTTTTACGTAGCCGTAGATCTGCGCATAAGGATGGAACATCAGGTTCTTGCCGACGAGGCCGGACGAATTGGCAAGCCCGTTCGGAAAGCGATTCGATGCCGAATTCAGCAGCAGCCGCGGCGTGCCGACGCCGTTGCAGGCGATGATGACGACATGCGCCGGCTGGAACTGCTCGACGTCGTCCTTGTCGTAATAGACCACGCCGGTGGCCATGCCGTTCTCGTCGGTGGTGATCTCGCGCACCCGGCAGTGCGTACGCAGCTCGACGCCGGCGCGGACCGCGTGCGGCCAATAGGTGATGTCGGTCGAGGACTTGGCGCCTTGCGCGCAGGCTGGCGTGCAATGGCCGAGATTGATGCAGCGCGCGCGGCCCTCGTAGTCCATGGTCGCGACTGTCGTATCCGACGGCCACCAGTGCCAGCCGAGCTTGTTCATGGTCTTGCCGATGATCGCACCGGACAACCCCATCGGCTGTTGCGGCATCGGCGGATGCGTCAGCGGTGAGAGCGGATCGCCCGACAGGCCGGACGTGCCCATCATCCGGTCGTTCTCTTCGAAGAACGGGGTCAGCGCGTCGTAGTCGATCGGCCAGTCGTCGGCGACGCCGTCGAGCGTCCTCACCTTGAAATCTGAGGGATGCAGCCGCGGCCAGTGCGCGGTGTACATCACCGTCGAGCCGCCGACCGCATTATAGTTGACGACTTTGATCGGCGAATCGTCGTCGTTGATCGGATAGTCTTCGGGGCGGCCGCGGACGTTGGGGCTCGACGACCACTCGCCGTAGAACTTGGCCTCCCAGTCCCGGCCCGTGCTGGGATATTCCGCCGGGTTCATCCAGCCGCCCTGCTCCAGGCAGAGAATATGCATCTTGGTCTCGGCCAGCGACCACGCCACCGCCGCGCCGGAAGCGCCGGCGCCGATGATCAGGACGTCCACGGGGTCTTTCATCGCAAATTTTTCCTCCCTTCGCCGCTTCCCGGGCGATTCGGCCTCCGCTCCGCAAGGCCCGCGAACGATAGGATCAGAGCTCCGGCTGAGTAAAGCCGCGAGGTCGGAATGTCGCACTTCGCGGGGCGCAGACCATTGGTATCGCCACATCCGGATGCTAGGAACAAGGCGCACGAGCCATCGATAGCGAGACCTTATGTCCTTCCGAAAGTCCTTTGCCAGCGCCCGCGCTTTTGCGCTCGTTTCCTTTATTGCCCTGTCCGGATTTCTGGGCACCTCCGGCCCGGCCTCGGCGCTGACCGCCGCCGCGACGGTCCGCGACGGCAACGCCATCCAGCTCGGCGACGTCACCTACCGCCTCGACGGCGTCGACGCACCCGAGCTGGACCAGGTCTGCATCGACGATCACGCCGATCCCTGGACCTGCGGCATCGAGGCCCGCGACCAGCTCGCCAAGCTGATTGGCAAGCGATCGGTGCGTTGCGACGATGTCGGACCGGAAAAGAGTTTTGGCAAGCGGCACCGCGCGATCTGCACGGCCGAAGGCGACAAGACCAGCTTGAACGAGCAGCTCGTCAAGCTGGGCTTTGCCATCGCCCGCGAGCCGGTCAAGGCGAACGTCAAGTCGGCCGCGACCGACGCGAAATCAACCTCGGCCGGAATATGGAGGGGCTGCTTTGTTGCACCGCAAGAATTCCGCACCGGCAAGAAGGACGGCGCGCTCCTGGGCGCAGCCTGCCGCGCCGATCGCGACAAGGAGATTCGCGCGGTGTTGTTTCCCGAGGATCTGACGATGCCGCCGAGCTGTGGCATCAAAGGCAAGCTTGCGGTCCGCGCGCGCGTGACCGGCAACATCGGCATCTACCATTTACGGGGCTGCCCGAGCTACCCCGCGACCACCAAACCGGACCGCTGGTTCTGCTCGGAGGACGACGCCCAGGCTGCGGGCTTCCGCAAGGCCTACAATTGCCGGCGGCCGAAATAACGAAGCCCATCACGCACCCGTGAGCGGCAACCGGAGACAGTATTCATCCGGAATTGAACTCTATCGGGAGTTGCTGCATTTGTAAGCGTACGCAAGCGCTTTGCGCGAGCGTTTCCTTGGCGGCAATCCGGCTCCGGCCCGATTGCTTTGCTC
>NZ_JADPIT010000032.1:127116-191918 GCF_023073035.1 Bradyrhizobium sp. 62 | reverse complement strand
GCGTTTCCTCCCTAGACTTGGGCCGCTTGTCACAACAAGCGGCTCTTCTTTTTTGTGCGCCCTTAGCGGCGCATCGGCATGATCTGATCCATGGCCGGCATGTTCGCATTCAGATGCGCCATGATCCAGACAGTGCCACCGACCACCAGGAAGACCACCAACAGTCCGAAAGCCAGCGCCAGCACGTTGTTGGTGTTGTCGGGGCCGGTGGTGATGTGCAGGAAGAACACGAGGTGCACGCCCATCTGCGCGATCGCCAGCACGATCAGCGCGACGGGAATCGAAGGCTGCCAGACCAGATCCGTGCCGGCGATGAAGAACGAGGTCGCCGTCAGCAGCAGCGCCAGAACAAGACCGACCACGTAACCGAGGATGCGCGTGCCGACACTGTGTTGCTCCTCATCGCCCGGCGCAAGGTCATGGCCGGCCGGCATATGCGTCTGATCGCTCATACGCCACTCCCAAGCAAATAGACAACGGAGAAGACTCCGACCCAGACGATGTCAAGCGCATGCCAGAACAGCGCGAAGCACATCATCCGGCGCAGCACGTCGGCACGAAAACCCTTTGCGAAGACCTGGGCCATCATGGTGAGCAGCCACAATATGCCGGCCGAGACGTGGAGGCCGTGGCAGCCGACCAGCGAGAAGAACGAGGTCAGGAAAGCGCTGCGCGATGGGCCATAGCCGCGGGCAACGAGATCAGCAAATTCGCGAAACTCAATGACGAGAAAGATGAGGCCGAGCAAACATGTCACCGCCATCCCGAGATAGAACCAGAACCGGTTGCGCACATCGGCTGCGATGCTCGCCATGCCGCACGTGAAACTCGACAGCAGCAGGCAGACAGTCTCGATCGCGACGTTCCGCTGCTCGAATATCTCCGAACCCTTCGGGCCGCCGGCGGTCTGGTCGGCCAGCACCGCATAGGCCGCAAAGAAGCAGGAGAACATCACGATGTCGGAGAGCAGGAAGACCCAGAAGCCATAGGCGGTCACGATGCGCTTCGGCGCCGGGCCGGGATGCTCGATGACGAGCCCGATGTGATGGGGATCGGCGTGCGCACGGCCGGCGGTCGCGGTCATTGACATCAGACTGTCCCTGCCATGCTGACGAGGCTACGCCGCTCCTCGAGGTTGACGCGGTCTATCGCCGCGACCTCCTCGGCCGGAATGACGTATTCGTCATGGTCGCGCCAGGCGAACACGACGAATGTCGCGAACGCTCCGATACCGCCCAAGATCACCATCCACCAGATGTGCCAGATCAGCGCAAAGCCCATGACCGTGGCGAAGAACGCGCAGACGAACCCGGTCGGCGAGTTCCTGGGCATCTCGATGTCATGATACTCGGGCGCATCATGATCGAGGGATTGCTGCTTGGCATGGGTCTTCAGATCCCAGTAGGCATCCTCGCCGCGCACATCGGGGTTGAAAGCGAAGTTGAAAACCGGCGGCGGCGACGACGTCGCCCATTCCAGCGAACGGCCGTCCCAGGGATCACCGGTGCGGTCGCGCAGGGCTTCGCGGTTGCGGATGCTGACCACGAGCTGCACGATCTGGCAGATCACGCCAATCGTCAGCACGGCCATGCCGACGGCTGCAACCAGCATCCATGGCCGCCACGCCGCGACGTCATAGTGCTGCATGCGCCGTGTCATGCCGAGCATGCCGGCGACGTAGAGCGGGATGAAGGTGACGTAGAAGCCGAGGAAAGTGAACCAGAACGCGAGCTTGCCCCAGCGGTCGTTGAGGCGAAAGCCGAACGCCTTTGGGAACCAGTACTCAAAGCCGGCGAAGGCTCCGAACAGCACGCCGCCGATGATGACGTTGTGGAAGTGCGCGACCAGGAACATGCTGTTGTGGAGGATGAAATCGGCCGGCGGCACCGCGACCAGCACGCCCGTCAATCCGCCGATGATGAAGGTGACCATGAAGCCTATCGACCACAGCATCGGCGTCTCGAAGCGGATGCGGCCGCCATACATCGTGAACAGCCAGTTGTAGATCTTCACCCCGGTCGGTATCGCGATGATCATGCTGGCAATGCCGAAGATAGCGTTGACGTCGGGGCCCGCTCCCATCGTGAAGAAGTGATGCAGCCAGACCATGAAGGAGATGACGCAGATCGCCATGGTCGCCAGCACCATCGAGCGATAGCCAAACAGCGCCTTGCCGGAGAAGGTCGAGACCACCTCGGAGAAGATGCCGAAGGCCGGCAGCACCAGGATGTAGACCTCGGGATGTCCCCAGGCCCAGATCAGATTCATGAACATCATGACATTGCCGCCGGCCTCATTGGTGAAGAAGTGGAAGCCGAGATAGCGATCGAGCAGCAGCATCGCGAGCGTGGCGGTCAAAATCGGGAAAGCCGCGACGATCAGGAGGTTCGAGGCCAGCGTGGTCCAGCAGAACATCGGCATGCGCAGATAGTTCATGCCCTTGGTGCGCAGCTTCAGCACTGTCGTCACGAGATTGATGCCGGCAACCAACGTGCCGACGCCGGAGATCTGCAGCGACCACGCGTAATAATCGACGCCGACGCCCGGCGAGTAGGACAGCTCCGACAGCGGCGGAAACGCGAGCCAGCCGGTCCGGGCGAACTCGCCGATCACGAGCGAGAGATTGACCAGCAGCGCACCGGTCGCGGTCAGCCAGAAGCCGACCGAATTGAGCGTCGGGAAAGCGACATCTCGTACGCCAAGCTGGAGCGGCACGATGAGATTCATCAGTCCGATCACGAACGGCATCGCCACGAAGAAGATCATGATGGTGCCGTGCGCGGAGAATATCTGATTGTAGTGCTCCGGCGGCAGATAGCCTTGCGACTGGTAGGCCACCGCCTGCTGGATCCGCATCATGATGGCGTCGCTGCCGCCGCGCAGCAGCATCACCGAGGCCAGCAGGATGTACATCACGCCGATCCGCTTGTGGTCGACGCTGGTGATCCACTCGTGCCAGAGATACGGCAGATGCCCCTTCACCACGACCCAGGCCAGCACGGCGAGAATCCCAATCAGCACCACGGCGCCCGCGATCAGGGGGATGGGTTGATCGAACGGAATGGCCGACCAATCGAGCTTACCGAGCATCATGGCCTCCACTGTGCGACCGACCGGCCTCGGATGCGAGCTCCGGACCCGGTCCCGGCGGAATGTGCTGGGTCGCGATCAGATCAAACAGCCTGGGGTCATCCAGCCGGTAGGTCGGCCTGCCCTTTTCGATGCCCTGCTGCATCAACTTCTTGTAGCTGTCCTCATTGAGGACAGCATCGCTCTTCGCCGTGGTCGCCACCCAATCCGGAAAGGCGAGCGGCGAGACCACGTTGACGTCGAACATCATGTCCGGAAACCCGTCGCCGGAGAAATGTGCCGACAACCCCTGGAGCTTGCCCTCATTGTCGGCGCGCAGGTTCAGCTTCGTCACCATGCCGTTCATGGTGTAGATCATGCTGCCGAGTTGCGGGATGAAGAAGGTGTTCATCACGCTCGAGGACGTCAGCTGGAAATTCAGCTCGGCGCCTGCCGGCACCGTCAGCGTATTGACGGTGGCGATGCGCTGGTCCGGATAGATGAAGAGCCATTTCCAATCGAGCGAGACGGCCTGAATGCGAACCGGGCTGCCGGTGCCGGGCACGGGTGCCGCGGGATCGAGCTGGTGCGAGCCGATCCAGGCGACGCCGCCGAGCAGGATCACGGTGAGCGCGGGGATCGCCCACACCACCATCTCCACCCGCCCGGAATAGACGAAGTCGGGCTGAAACTTTGCTTTGGGATTCGAGGCGCGAAACCAGAATGCAAAGGCCAGGATGGCGATGATGGTCGGCACCACGATCGCGAGCATGATGAAGACGGAATCGACCAGGATGGTGCTGTTGGCCGCAGCCACAGGCCCTTGTGGATCGAGCAGATTCATCGGCAAGCCACTGGCGGTTGGGAAGCCCCGGGACAGAGCCTAGCGCGGGAAAGGCTCCGCAACAAACGCGATCTCGTGAGGTCGGTTCCTAACGGCGCGGGTCGATCGTTCGCCCTTCTCGTGCGGCGGCATGCAATTCCATGCGATGTCAATGACATGAAAGCGGGAGCCCGGCCCTTCTCTCCGCTCGGGGCGATTGCTAGAGTGCACGAAAAATAATCAGGATGAAACGACATGCAGGGGCCCGAGGACGATCCCGGTCTCGCCGGCAAGGTGGCGCTGGTCAGCGGCGGCGGCGCTGCCGGCGACGGCATCGGCAACGGCCGCGCCGCCGCAATTCTACTGGCTCGCGCCGGCGCCAAAGTGCTGGTGGCCGATCGCGACCTCAAGCTTGCCGAACGCACCGCGGAGATGATTGCAGCCGAAGGCGGCACGGCCGCGGCGCATGGCGGCGACGTCACCAGCGAGAGCGATTGCAGGACGCTGGTCGAAGCCGCGCTCGACCGCTGGGGCCGGCTCGATTTCCTCGACAACAATGTCGGCATCGGCAGCCGCGGCAGCGTGGTCGACGAAGCGCCCGAGCAATATCGCCGCGTCATGCAGGTCAATGTCGAGAGCATGTTCCTGCTCTCCAAGCACGCGATCCCTGCCATGATCAAGACCGCGCGGGGCGGCGCGATCGTCAACATCTCCTCGATCTCGGCGCTGCGGCCGCGCGGCCTGACGACCTATTCGACCTCGAAAGCCGCGATCATCGGCCTGACCCGCGCAATGGCGGTCGATCACGGCCGCGACAACATCCGCGTCAATTGCATCTGCCCCGGGCCGATGTACACGCCGATGGTCTATGGCCGCGGCATGAGCGAACAGGCGCGCGCCCAGCGGGCCAAGGCGTCTTTGCTGAAAACGGAAGGCACCGGCTGGGACGTTGGCCATGCCGTCAAATTCCTGCTCAGCAATTTTGCGCGCTATATCACCGGACAGGTGCTGGTGGTGGACGGCGGGGTGACGCTGCAAGCCCCCGAACGTGAATCACAAGAACACTGAAAGGAACATCAGGGATGGCCCGCCTGCCCTATCTCGAGGCCGACCAGGTCGCGCCCGAATATCGCGACATGCTCAAGCGCAACACCAATTTGCACAAGCTGTTGGTCAACTCGCCGGAGATGGCGCGCGCCTTCAACGGCATTGGCGGCTACATCCGCTTCAAGAGCAAGCTCGACCCGCGCCTGCGGGAGCTTGCGATCCTCCAGGTCGGTTGGATGGAGAAGTCGGAATACGAGTTCACTCACCACGTGAAGATCGGCAAGGAGTTCGGCGTCACCGACGATGACATCGCCGGCCTGATGGCGGAGACCGACGGCAGGCCCTCGAAGCTCGAGCCGCAGGCCAAGGCGATCCTGAAAGGTGCCCGCGAGATGGTGCGCGACCTCGCGATGTCGGATGCGACCTTTGCCGAGATCAAGCAGCATCTCTCGGACGAGCACATGGTCGACCTCGTGCTGACCATCGCATTCTATTGCGGTGTCGTGCGCGTGCTCGCCACCATGAAGATCGACAACGAGCCATATTACAAAGAGGTACTCCAGCAGTACCCGATTCCGGGAGTGAAATGACATGCGCTTGAAGGACAAGGTTGCGATCGTTGTGGGCGCCGGGCAGAGCCCCGGCGAAGGCATGGGCAATGGCCGCGCGACGGCGCTGACCTTCGCGCGCGAGGGCGCCAAGGTGTTGTGCGTCGATCATTATCTGGAATCGGCGCAGGAAACCGCCGCCATGATCGTCGCGAAGCATGGCACCGCCGCGGCGTTCAGGGCCGACGTCACAAAATCCGCCGACATCAAGGCGATGGTCGCGGAGGCGCAGGCGCGCTGGGGCCGGATCGACGTGCTGCACAACAATGTCGGCGTCAGCCTGTCCGGCGGCGACGCCGAGCTGCTGCAAATCACCGAGGTGGCCTTCGACCGCGTCGTCGCCATCAATCTGAAGAGCTGCATTTGGGCGGCGAAAGAGGTGATCCCGATCATGCGCACGCAGAACAGCGGCGCGATCATCAACATCTCCTCGATGGCGGCGATCACCACCTATCCTTACGTCGCCTACAAGGCGACCAAGTCGGCGATGATCGCCTTCACCGAACAGCTCGCCTACCAGAACGCCGAATACGGCATCCGCGCCAACGTCATCCTGCCGGGCCTGATGAACACACCGATGGCCGTCGACACCCGCGCCCGCGAATGGCACAAGACCCGCGCCGAAGTCGAAGCCGAACGCGACAGCAAGGTGCCGCTGCGCAGGAAGATGGGAACGGGGTGGGACGTCGCGAATGCCGCGCTGTTCCTGGCATCGGACGAGGCGAATTTCATCACGGGTGTGACGTTGCCGGTGGATGGCGGAGCCAGTGTGAGGCGGGGGTAGGCTGCAGTGGCATTATCGATAGAGCGTCATCGTTGGATACGGCGACATAAGGTGGTGAGTACAGATGGAAAGCCGTAGCCATGATATCTTATCGAAGGGGGCGAGCTACTTCGATCAAGTAATTGTCGATCGCGAGGAAGAGACGCTCCATCTTGAGTTTAAAACGTTGTCACACGATGGCGGCCAATTGAAACGTGAGGATCGAAAGCTAGTTGCGGCCGCCGTAACGGGTCTCTCGAATGCCGAAGGCGGCGTTTTAATCATAGGCATCGAGACGAAGCGCGTGGACGGTGTCGATGTAGCAAGTGCAAAGCGACCAATTAAGCAACTGCAAAGGACAACGAATCTAATTCGCTCCGCCCTTCCCGAAATGCTCTCGCCGCAGCACAGTGGGCTGGAAGCTCATGCTGTGGAGACTAGCGGCAAAATCGACGAGGGGTTTATCGTAATCGACGTACCAGAATCCGCTAGTCGACCTCATTACAGTAACGTTCATCATCAGTATTTTCGACGCGGGTCCGACGGGACGCGCGTTATGGAGCATGGTGAGATCCGCGATCTAATGTTCGCGACGAGAGAGGGTCTGCTTGAGATATCCTGCGGACTTCGAATGTCTTCAAGTACAGGAGACTTAAAATATTCTCTCCAACTGGTGCTCGCGCTGCGGAACGTTGGCAGTGTCCCCGTCAGAGCCCCGTACCTTCGCTTGGCAAAACAAGATTGGCATCCAGCATCATCCGACTGGGTATTGCCTCGTTTTGGCGTAAGTACAGGTGGCTTTTATACTACACCCGATTTGATCATCCACATTGAGGACGAGTTCGGTGTAGCCACATTTCCGACGGGGCTCGATTTTCGACGGACGGGTCTCTACCAACTAGAAGCAGCGCGCCAAACTGTAAAAAGCGGTCAGTGGAATAGGGTCGTGATGAAACCTATGAGTAAGATGGGTGAGCTAGGCCCAATATCAGACGAGATCGTTCGCGTTTCCGGTTCTTATGGAGCTCTCAACGCTGCCATAAAGACGTTTGAAATAACGATCGACAAAGAGACACTGTTCGACATGTTCTGCCGGGAGGTATCGAAGAGTGATCAGGTTAGTTAAGCGCCCCGCTAACGGCTTACCCGCCAGATCGTCCCGTTGCCGTCCTCCGACACCAGCAGCGATCCGTCCTTCGCCACGGCGACACCGACCGGCCGCCCCCATACCTCGGTATCGCTCACCACGAATCCCGTGACAAAATCCTCATACTCGCCGGTCGGCTTGCCATCCTTCATCCGGATTCGGATCACCTTGTAGCCGGTGCGCTTCGACCTGTTCCAGGAGCCGTGCTCGGCCGCGAAAGCATCGCCCTGGTATTCGGACGGAAACTGCGTGCCCAGATAGAAGGTCATGCCGAGCGAGGCCGAGTGCGGCTGCACCAGCACATCAGGCACCGTCACCTTGTCCTTGAGGTCCGGCCGCGCGCCGGCGTGGCGCGGGTCTTCGTTGCCGCCGATATAGAACCATGGCCAGCCGTAGAACGCGCCCTCCTTCACGCTCGTCACATAGTCAGGCACGAGATCGTCGCCGAGCCCGTCGCGCTCGTTGGTCGAGCACCAGGGCAGCCCGGTCTGCGGCTGGATCGCAAGACCGACACAGTTGCGGATGCCGGTGGCGTAGATCGTCCGCTCCTTGCCCTCGGGGGTGAAGGCGAGCACCGTGGCGCGCTCGGTCTCGCTCGCCCAGGCCGCACCGAGCGGCTGCGCTTTCGACCAGGCTTCCACCCCACCCGGCGGCGTGCCCATGCCCTCGGCGACGTTGCTGAGCGAGCCGACCGACACCAGCATGCGCCTGTTGTCGGGCGTGAAGACGACGTCGCGGGTGGAATGACCGCCGTCATGCGGCAGGCTCGCGACAATCGTCTCCGCCTTGCCCCGCGCCTTGAGATCGCCGGCCTGATAGGGAAAGCGGACGACGCTGTCGGTGTTGGCGACGTAGACCCATTGCGGATTGTCGCCGTTCGGGAAGAAGGCGATGCCGAACGGCTGCCGCAGCCCGCTGGCGAACACCTCGTTGGTCGCGGCCTTGCCGCCATCGCCGGCGCGCAAAACGCGGATGCTGCCCGCGCGCGTCTCGGCGACGAAGGCATCGCCGTTCGGCGCCACGCGCACGATGCGCGGGGCGCGCAGGCCCTCTGCGAACAGCTCGATCTTGAAGCCGGCCGGGACCTGAAGCGCCCCCTCCGGCGGGCGCGGCACCACGCGCGACGAACTCGCAACCGACCGCGTGGCGCCGGGCCTGACCAGATCCTGCGGCCGGATCAACCTGACCGTGCCAGGCTTGTCGGCCTGCCAATCGCCGTAGGCGTCCTTGCCCTGCAGCACCGGCTCCGCCTGGGCGCAGCTCACGACCGCGACCAGCCACCCCGCGCACATCGCCACGAACGAAATCCTGTTCCTCACGTCGTTTCCTCCCGGCCGTCACGTCTGGCGCATCAACGCCGATCGACACGCAAGCGTTCTGCGACAGGTCAAATGCCTGCCGAATCCCACGTCAGCTCATGCCCGCACGATGTGCATCAGCCGCAGCCCATCGTACTGGAAAATACGGCTGATCGGTGCGACACATTATAGGGGCGTGGCCGCCGGTTGCGGTCATCAAGGCTGCGGCATTGGGGTCGCATCTGTTGGGGTGATCATGTGGGGATCCATCATATCGGAATGGGCGAGCCTGCTGCTCCGCTGGCTGCACGTGGTCGCCGCGATCGCCTGGATCGGCAGTTCCTTCTATTTCATCGCCCTCGACTTGAGCCTTCAGCCCAGGCGCGATCTGCCGGACGGTGTGCAGGGCGAGGCCTGGCAGGTCCATGGCGGCGGCTTCTACCGCATCATGAAATATCTGGTCGCGCCCGCCCAGATGCCGGACGAGCTGACCTGGTTCAAATGGGAGGCCTACACCACCTGGCTGTCCGGCTTCGCGCTGATGGTGGTGGTGTATTATCTCGAGGCCGATTTGTTCCTGGTCGACAGGTCGATCCTCGACCTCACGCCATTCCAGGCTGGCCTATTCAGCCTCTGCAGCCTCGCGCTGGCGTGGCTGCTCTATGAAGGCGCCTGCCGTACCGGGCTCGCGCAGCGCGAGCTGCCCTTCGCCATCGGCGGCTATCTGTTCCTGGTCGCATTGACCTATGCTTTCACCCACGTGCTGAGCGGGCGCGGCGCCTTCAATCAGATCGGGGCGATCATCGGCACCATCATGGTCGCCAACGTCTTCACGCTGATCATCCCGAACCAGAAGAAGATCGTAGCCGCCCTTCTCGCAGGGCAGGCGCCCGATTCAAAGCTCGGCAAGACCAGCAAGGAGCGCTCGGTTCACAACAATTATCTGACGCTGCCTGTCGTCGTGCTGATGATCAGCAACCACTATCCCCTGCTCTATGCCACCCGCTTCAACTGGATTATCGTCGCCATCATCCTGGCGCTCGGTCCCGTGATCCGTCATTTTTTCAACGAGGGTCATGCCGGACGCCGATCGCCGTGGTGGGTGTGGGGTGTCGCAGCCGTCGGCATGATCGCGATCCTCTTCCTCTCGGCGGCCGGCCCGCGCGAGGTCAAGACAAGCGCGCTGTCGGCGCAGCCGACGCTTGCCAATGTCGAGGAGATCGTGATGTCCCGCTGTAGCATGTGCCACGCGACCGAGCCGGTCTGGGCCGGCATCGTGACCGCGCCGAAGGGCATATTGCTCGACGCGCCCGAGCACATCCATCGCAACATCCGCCTGATCGGCCGCGTCGCCGCCTGGTCCAATGCGATGCCGCCGGGCAACATCACCGAAATGACCAGCGAGGAGCGCGCCATCCTCGCCGCCTATATCGAGCAGGCGCGCTGACGCCATCGCGCGTCGATATCGCCTTTCGCGAATGAATTTTCCGCATGTTCCGCCGATTTGAAAATGACTTGACCGCCTATCCGGCGTAGACAGGACCTGCGGCCGCCAGCGGCGGTCCAGTCAGTTTGCGTGCGGGGAAAGAACAGTGGCTCTCAAGAACGTCATCGGTATCGACCACGCCGTGGTCATGGTTCAGGACCTCGACAAAGCCGCCGAGAACTACCGGCAGCTCGGCTTCACCATCTCGCCGCGCGGCACTCACAGCGCACATATGGGCACCGGCAACTACACCATCATGTTCGACCCGGATTACATGGAGCTGCTCGGCGTGCTCGCGGCGACCGAGCACAACGCGCCGGCGCGTGCCTTCCTCGACAAGCGCGGCGAAGGCATCGAGCGCATCGCCTTCACCGCGGTCGATTCCACCGCCGGCGCGGAGGAGATCCGCGCGCGCGGCCTGGAGCCGATCGGCCCGACCGATTTCGAACGGCCCGTGACGCTGCCTGACGGCACGGTCTCGGCGGCGAAATTCCGTACCTTCATGTGGCCGACCGCGGAAGCGCCCGGCGGCGTGCGCATTTTCGCCTGCCAGCACAAGACGCGCGACACCGTGTGGATTCCCGAGCTGATGAAGCACGCCAATGCGGCCAGGCGGATCAAGCAGACATTGATCGCGACGCCCGAGCCCGCGAAGGAAGCCGCGCATCTGGGACGACTGATCGACCGCGAGCCGAAGGCCGAGGCTGACGGCGCGGTGACCGTACCCTCCGGTGGCGATCGGGCCGACTTCGTCTACTTGACGCTGGAGCAGCTCGGCAAACGCTATCCCGGCGTGCCGCTCGCGGGTCTTTCCGAACGCGGTGGCGCTGCCCTGGTGCTCGTGAGCGGCGATCTCGCGGCCACCGAGAAGGCGCTTGGTTCGGCAGCGGTGCGCAGCCGGTCTGCGATCTGCGTGCCGCCGGCCAAGGCGAACGGCACCCTGCTCGCCTTTGTTGCCGGCTGATTTGAACTAATTCTTTAACAAGCGTTTTACCGGACCGCTCTAGGCTTCTGGGCTATCCGCGCCTTCAGGGGCCAAGCGCATGCTTAAAGAGAAATCGCCGATCGCCTATGACGCGCCGGCCGAACTGAACAGTGGCCGTCGCTGAAAGGCGAGAGGCAGAAGGATCGAGGTCCGCCCTATCTCGTCTACAACGGCACACTCGCCGACTGCGTCCGCGAGCTCATGGGCAAGCCGATCAAGGGCATCTCGCTCTACGATATCATGACGAGGCCGCAAGCAGCGTTCGACCAGACCGTGCTATCGCCCGGCGATGCCGCCGAGATCGCGATGCGCAAGGACTTTCCTAAAGACTAGTTCGAGGCGCGCCTGCCGCCGGACTTCCGCCGCTGCTCGGACGAGGAGTCCGTCGGCGCATCCAGGAAGACCACCGGTGTGCCGCGCTTGACGTGCTCGCCCAGCGCGCGCACGTCCCAATTGGTCAGCCTGACGCAGCCATGCGACGCGGACTTGCTGACCCTGTCGGGCTCCGCCGTTCCGTGGATGCCGTAACCCTGAGCGGACAAGCCGATCCAGTATGCTCCCACCGGATTGTTCGGGCCCGGCTGAACATCGAACGGCTTTTTCGATTTGACGCTTCTGAACTTGTAGTCGGGATTGTAGTGATAGACCGGATTCTCGTGAGTGCTGGTGACCTTGAGCGTACCGCTCGGCGTCGGACGATCCGGACTTCCGATTGACGCGGGATAGAATGCGATCAGGGTGCCGCCCCCGTCGAATGCTTTCAGCGTGCCGTTCTTCTTGTCGATCTCGAGCCGCGCAACGGCTGGCAGCTCGCTTCGTGCAGAGACATTCGCAACTGTAATCGTCTCTCCAGCCTTGTCGAAGGACTTGCCGGGATTGAGCGTCCGAAGCAGGTCTCCGCTCATGTGGAATTTCTCGGCAAGCCCTTCGAGCGGACTGGTGTAGCTCAGCGCCTTCAGCTGCTTCATGTCATCGAGCTTGCCGGGCAGTTCCTTCAGAAACGGGCCCTTCACATCCGCGTCCGTGATCTTGTATTCGACGAGGACAGGGCCTTCGTTCGCTGCATTCAACTTGTCCCAAAGCTCCGGTACGGTCGTTTTGTCGGATGCAACGCCGTTCTGCTCAGCGAACGCCTTCAGCGCCTTGTGCGCGTTCTCGCCGAGCTTGCCGTCGATCTCCCCGGGCGAGAACCGCGCATGGTCGAGCAGAATCTGAAGCTTCACGATCGATGCGTTGAGCTTGTCGCTAGCAGGTTGCTTTGCGGGACGCGCAGCGTCGTTTACCGCTGCTGCATCGAGATTGCCCGCAAGCGCCGGAGAGATCACCGACAGCGAAATCACCGCGCCAAGCATCCACCGCATCATCTCGCTCGTCCCAATTCGCCATGCCCGCAAATCGCGGGGAAGAGAGTTTCCCGTCGGGAACACCGTAGTAACACCGGCGGAACCGACGAGACCGCAGCTTTGCCGTAATCCCTCGGTTAATAACTCCTTATTGCCGGCGCACCGCTGGCCGTTCACCCACAGTTCGAGGTTGCTCCAGCAAATGCGATTTGTCGTCGCGGCTTGCGCCGCGTTCATGATTCTGATGTGCGACTTCGATCCGTCGGCGTCCCGCCAAACATCAGCTTTCGATCACACCGTTCTTCAAAACACTCAGGCCGCGCCACTTGTTCCGGTGGTCGAGTTGTTCCTCGCAAGCGTGCAGGCCCTCGAGCTCGCCAATGCGCGTGCGGCCTATGAGGAGACACCCGAGCCGCAGCGAGCGGTCGAACCCGTCGCGCAGGCGCCGGTTTCGCCGACGGAGCGCTTCTGCCACGCGCTTCGTGGCGCTGCCGAAGCCAGCGGCATTCCCGTGCCGTTCTTCGCGCGTTTGATCTGGCAGGAGAGCCGCTTCAAGTCCAACGAGGTCAGCCAGGCCGGCGCGCAAGGCGTCGCACAGTTCATGCCGGAAACGGCAGCCGAGGTCGGGCTGGATGATCCGTTCGATGCGATGAAGGCGCTGCCGGCATCGGCCAAATTCCTGCGCAAGCTGCGCGACGATTTCGGCAACCTCGGCCTTGCCGCAGCCGCCTACAACGCAGGTCCCGGCCGGATCCAGAAATGGCTTGCCAAAGAGAGCGAGCTGCCGCGTGAGACACGCGACTATGTCCGCATCATCACCGGCACCAGGGCCGAGGACTGGACCGAACGTGCGGAAGCCCTCGCGATCCGGATCGACCTGCCGCGCGAGGCGCCATGCGAAGGCATCGGCAGCCTGTCCAAGACCAAAGACGTCGCCTGGGTTCCGGTGAACCTGACGCCCTCGGTCACGACCATCATTCGCAAGGCAGAGCAACTGGCGGCGCGATTGACCGCCAGCCGCGCACGCAAGCGGCTCGCGTCCCTGATCCGAAAGAGCACCCCGGGCAAGGCACGCAGCATGATCGCCGCGCGCGCGGCAGGAAAGAGCGCGAAGGCCCGCGCCATCCGTTTTGCAGCGCGCGAACGATCTTCAGGCTGATGCGCAAATCCGGAAGCCGCTCGATGGAGCGGCTTCCGATGGTCCGTGGATTAGTCGATCTCCTCGATGATGCGGCGTTCGCCGGGCTCGACGACATAGGTCCGCGTATCGCGGTGAATGTAGCGGTACTCGCGCAGGTCGGGCGCGTCCCGGTAGACGGTGCTCGGGAATTCCTCGACCTCGACACTCTCGGGAACGCGGTCACCGACGTGAATCTCGGATCGCGCAGTGCTGCCGGTGGTCTGTCGTTCGCTCCGTCCCTCGGTGCGGGTCTTCGCATGCTTGCGGATCACTTCGCGGTCGCGATCCGAAAACTTGCTGGCGCTGCGCTCGCGCGTCGTCGTCGTTGTCGCCGTGGATTGTCCAGAGTACGGCAGCACCGTCACGATCTTGTATGTCGCCGGATCGACCACGACGATCTCATCCTTCACCAGCGCGAAGCTGTAGCCGCGATATTGCGGCACGATCTCGACCACATCGGGCGGCAGCGTCGATAGCTGGACATCGCGCGGCACGACCGTGCCGACGTTGAGCGAGAAATTGACGCTGGTCAGCGGCCGCACGTTGAGGTGGGAGATGGACGCGCTGATCTTGGTCTCCTGCTGCTTGTTGAGGTTGACGTCAGTGCGGGCGGCGGCCTGTGAATTGGCACGGGTCCGCTGGTCCTGCGCCTGATTGCTGCTCGGCGTGTTTGGCGATTGCTGGGCCCGGTTGGTGCCAGATGCACCAGGCGCCTGCTGCGCCTGATTGGTAGTGTTCGACGGAGGATTGGAGCGATCCTGTGTCTGGTTCGAGTTCGCCGCCGGCGGATTGGCGCTCTGCTGCGAGGCGGGCTGGTTGCCGGCCGTGTTGGAGTTTGCGGTGCCGCTGGGCGGCCGGGAGGACGTGTCCGCGCTGTTGGTGGCGTTGGTCCCGGAGCCGGAATTGGCCGACCCGGAAGACGGAGTGGTCGCCTGGGTATTCTGTGTCGACGCTCCCGGCGTTGATGATTGCTGCGGCTGCGATGGCGACTGCTGCGTTTGTGCTGCGCCAGACGGCGACGTGTTGGACGGAGCTGTGGAATTGGACTGGGATTGCGGCGTCTGGTCGGACTTGGTGTTGCTGCTTGGCGATTGCGCAAAGGCGGCGTTCGCCAGCACCAGCCCTAAGGCGGTTGTTGCCAACAGGCGGATCATGGGTCACTCCCTTGTTCGGTTAAAGCGTTGGCTATTAACCTGCGCTAAAACCGTCTGTTCCACTTTTTCCCGGGCGAATGCGCTGCCTGCACGGAACCTGCGATGCCATCGAAAAGTGCCGGGATCGTTGCCTATCGGAAGCGCGGGGAGATCGAGGTCCTGCTCGTTCATCCCGGCGGGCCGTTCTGGCGCAACAAGGACCTCGGGGCCTGGTCGATCCCGAAGGGCGAGTATGCCGACGAAGAAGACGCAGAAACCACCGCGCGACGGGAGTTTGCCGAGGAGCTTGGACTTGAGCTGTCCGTGCCGCTGACTTCGCTTGGCCAGGTCAAGCAGCGCGGCGGAAAGGTCGTCACCGCGTTCGCGGCCGAGTTCGACCTCGACGTGCGCAGCATTCGCAGCAACACTTTCGAGATGGAATGGCCGCCGCGCAGCGGCAAGCGCCAGACCTTCCCTGAGGTCGACCGTGCAGAATGGTTCACGCTCGCAGAAGCGCACGAGAAGATCAACGCAGGACAACGCCCGCTGCTCGAGCGGCTGGCTCAGGTGGTCGGCATCAGGCCAAGCAGACGCCCTACTCCGCCTTGATGTTCGCGGCCGCCACGACTTCGGCGAGCTCCTTCGTCTCCTTGGCGATCTTCGTAGCATACTCAGCCGGACTGAGCACGCTGACGACGCCCTGCGTCTCCAGCCGCTCTTTCAACATCGGATCAGCCGCCGCCGCGATGATCTCCCGGTGCAGCATCTCTAGGGTCGGCGCGGGCGTTGCCTTTGGCATGAAGAAGCCGACCCAGAACGAGATGTCGAAACCGGGATAGCCGGCTTCCGCGACGGTCGGCACATCAGGCAGCGCCGGCAGCCGCTCGGCTGAGGACACCGCGAGCGCGCGCAGCTTGCCGGCCTTCACCAGCGGCACGGCGGACAAGGGATCGAACACCGCCAGGACCTCCTGCGCGAGGATGCCGACCTCGGACGCAGCACCACCGCGATAGGGCACGTGGATCATCTTGACGCCGGCCTTCTGGCTGAGCAACTCCATGGCGAGATGGGCGAGGTTGCCGTTGCCGCCCGAGCCGTAGGCAAGCGCGCCGGGCGCAGCCTTTGCCGCGGCGACGAGATCGGCGACGGTGTTGATGTTGGCCGTCTTGGGATTCTCCGGATTGACCACTAGCACGAGCGGCGCCGACACGACGGTGGTGAGCGGCGCGAAGTCCTTTTCCGGATCGTAGCGGATGTCCTTGAAGAGCGTTTTGTTGAGCGTGATCGTGGAGGAGTTGCAGGCCAGCATCGTGTAGCCGTCGCCTTCCGCATGAGCGACGCCTTCAGCCGCGATCATGCCGTTGGCGCCGGCGCGATTCTCGACCACGAAGGCTTGTCCGAGCTTGTTGCTCAGCCGATCGGCGACGATGCGCGCAACCACGTCGACCGGGCCGCCCGCGCTGAAGCCGACCATGATCTTGACCGGCCGCACCGGATATTTCTGCGCGAGGGCCTCCGTCGTCACGCACAATCCGGCGACCATCGCCAGCAGGCGAAGCGTTCGTTGCATTCGTTTTCTCCCCAGACGCATCGCGCCGCTTTGGCATGACGCAGCGCATTCGCACATCATGATGAGCGGGCGCGCCGGATTTCGCAATCACGTTTGCGCGCCGGCATTCCGTCGCGCGGCAAGTCAGGGCCGCTCCGAAACAAAAAATGCGAAAACAACCCCATGCACAGTAGCCGGCAACTGCAAGAACAAGGACTTGCACGAACGCGGATTGGCACGAACGAGGATTGCGCGCTTCGTAATGCCGTTTGACTCGTCGGGCAAAACACTGGCAGAATGCCATCATCGCAACAATCGCCAGCGTCCACGCCGCCCGACCACGGGGGGCTCGCGGCGATTGCGCGTAAGCCCTTCATCGACATCTCAAAAATCCCACAGGCGCGCAGCGAGCGATTGATTTCGCGCGCAATGAGCCCGCGCGAGCAAAGGACACAGCACATGACGACATCTGCGAAACACCACAGCACGCTGCCGGTTGCGGCAAACGATCGCAGCGGCCCCGACGCAAGCCCGCGGATCAAGCTCTACAAGCGGGGGATTGCGATCCTCCATGCCGACCCGCAAGCCGGCGAACGGCTGCTGGCCGAGGCGCTCGGCGCCGCCGACCGCGACGCGCTGCATGGCCTCCTCAAGCAATTGGTGAAGGCCAGCATGACTGGACGCAAGCCCGATGAAGCCAATCTCGCATTCATGATCTCGCTGGTGAAGAGCATCGCGCCGAAGGACTCGATCGAGGCCATGCTCGCGGTGCAGATGGCGTCGGTTCACGCGGCAGCGATGCGCTCCGCCTGCCGCCTCGCTCTCACCGATGACATTCCGCAGCAGGAGAGCCTCACACGCGCGCTGACCCGGCTGGCCCGCACCTTCGCAAGCCAGATCGAGGCACTCAGCCGCCACCGCAACAAGGGCGAGCGTGCGATCACGGTCCGGAACTTGTCGGTGCAGGATGGCGGCAGGGCGATTGTGGGCAACGTGACGCAACACGCGAGCCTGATCGTCGCAGAGCCGAACGTTGCGACAGCCGCAGGACTGGTCCCGCCGCGTGAGGCCGGCGCGTGCGAACACGCCGAATCCAGGCAAGGCAGCAATGCATGAGCGGCGACCACATTCGCAACACGCGTGCGATGTGGACGAGCCCGCGCTGTGGCGCCGAAACGCGAAACGGCACCACCTGCCGCGCGCCGGCCGTGCACGGCAAGGTCCGCTGCCGCATGCACGGCGGCGCACGGAGAACAGGCGCGCCGAAGGGAAATCAGAATGCGCGAACGCATGGCGCATTCACGCGTGATGCGGTCGCTGAACGAACGCTGGACCAGGCCGTGCTGGATGATGCGTTGAAGCTCCTTGCGGAGCTGTCGCGAGTTGCCGAATAGACGTTGCGGGCGACCAGCGTAGATCGCAATCGTTGTTGACGAACACGCTTGCAGAGACCCGCAACAGATGCCCTGCAGACTTCCACCGTGGGTCATTTCCTTAAGTCTGTAAGGGCTTTGGTCGGCTACGCCGTCATGAGCGACAAGCTCGGCGCCAGCCTGGAGGTCGGCTAAGGGCAGGCTAGGCCAAAGAAGCAGCTGCACTGACCTTTAGTTGAAGCGTTGTCGTATTTGAACCTTCGCTCGAATTTCCGGACTCACGTCAGTGGGGATGGGAATGAACTGTCCCATCACAGCGTCGAGCGATCGTAGCTATCGTCACTCGTCAGCGGCAGTTGCAACGGACTTGGTTTCCGGGTTGCCAGCCTAAGCCGCACCAAGCCAGCGGATCGGCGGGCGAATATCGCGGAGGCAAACAGATGTTTCCAGCGAAACTTGCGGCATCGTTGCTGGGTTCAGCGTTGCTACTGACGCCGGTCCTTGCACGCGACGATGGCCGATACGACCATTCTCCGCTGAAGTCTTGGTTTGAAAGCTTGCAGAGCGAATTTGGAAAGTGCTGTACCGATGCCGACGGATACATAGTGTCCGATGCCGATTGGGAGTCCAGTCGGGGCCGTTACCGCGTCCTCATCGACGGCGAATGGGTGCTCGTACCTGACGGTGCCGTTGTCACAGAACCAAACCGCTTCGGCCGTACAATGGTCTGGAGGCATTACATAGACGGCCATCCGCGCGTCCGATGCTTCATGCCCGGAATCATGACTTGACTTCACTTTCAAGGTGCTCCGCTTCGGGTCATTCGCGTCGATCTGCCCGCGTATTCTCGATGCCCGCTATGGCCCTAGCTGCCGGCGTGCCGGACACTTAGCCTTCGGGCCACAAGCAGACATCAGCACCTGATCGATGGCCTCGCCAGCAGCAAGAACGACCCGAGCGCGTCGTTGACGATGTAAAGTGCATCCGCGCGACCGGCGACGGTGAAGCCCCGCTCGCCCGCGGGTGCGGCAACTCCTGCTAACCACTCAACGGACATTCACTGGCGCCTGCGCCCGCTCGGCGTCGGCGGTCGCGGTGCCCATGTATTTCGATTGGAAATGAGCAACCCGCTCGCGCCACATTCCGACGAACGCTTCCGACGTCAGCTTCTCCACGGATTTCCACGCCTCTTTGACGGCCGGAAGCGTATTGCCCCAGATCGCGCGCCTGCACCATTTTTCGCCCTTCTCCCTGCCTTCGCCAGTGGCGCACATCGATTTCCAGGCGATGCGATTGGGTTGGCTGAGGTGCTCCGCGGCGCCTTCCCAGCCCTGTTGATGGATCAGGTAGAGATCGTTCAAGTCCGGCTTCCTGTGCGTCACCCACTGGAATAGAATGCCTTCCGTGATGACCTTGTAGGCTGCCGCAACGGCATTATCGCGGGGATTAAGAATGTCTCCGGAGCCGAATTTTCTGAACTCGTATTTGCTCAGCTGGAACAGCCCGATATACGACCCGGTGCGCTGCTTGGCGTCGAAACCGGACTCGACCTTGGCCACGGCCTTCATGAAAGTGAAATCCAGACCGAAAGCGTCGGACGCGCGCTTGATCTCTTCCACCGGCGTCCCGACCGGAATGTCCTTGAACGAACGCAAGACGATCGCCGCCGGCTTCTCGGCAGGCGGCAGTTCGGACCAGACATAACAAATGAGATACCGGAAATCCCGCGGCCCCGTGCTGGAGGCACCGCCGGATGCACCGCACGTGGTCGGCGCCGGCTGGGCGACATCGTGGTGGCCCAAGTCCACCGAGTCCTGCGCAGGCGGTAAATCGGCCGACAGCGTTTGCGACGGACCGGGCAACGCGGCCACGACGATCGATTCCGATTTATCCGAGGCCGCCGTCGTGTCGGTGGCCGTCCCCGCCGCGGGCTCAGCGGCCGTCGCCACTTCGGCACTAGCGACAGCGGCGTCCGCGGGTCCGGTGTTGCCCATTGCGATTGCCTGCGGTTCATCCGCGAGCCTCGCGGTGGCGGCGAGAGATGCTGCGCGGTCCTGGACTGTCACTGCGCGGGCGTTCTCGGAGCCGGCCGGACCGAAGCCGGCCAGCCAGCCAACGATCCACCCCGCGAGAACGACCGTTCCGCAAAACGTCGGCGCCACTATCATAAGTCGCCGCGGGTTCATGATGCCGTCGCCCCCATAGGCTCCACCGGAGCCGTGTAGAAAAGCCAAGCATGCGAAGAGGCTCATTCTTGGGATCAATGTGGGTCGCGCAATGGCACAAACGGCCACTCGTCGATTTTTCTAAAACGTGTTGCCCCATTGCAACGCGTCGATCACAAGCAATCGCGCCCGTCTCCAGCGGCAACTCCCACGCTAATTGTGAGCTCGGTCCAATTTTCGACCCACTGCGACCGGATTTGGAGGAGAGGCTTGGTGCGCTGTCAGAATGACGCATCAGGCTTCGGCTTCGCGCATCGTCTCGAAACGATGGAACCGCGCCTATGGGACCGGGCGATGTTCGTTAAGGAATTACCAGCAATGCAGCGTGCGATATCAATCGCTGTATTCGCCATTTTCATGCTCCCTGCGGGGATCGCACACGCTCAATTTCTGTTTGGACCCCAACACACGTTCTGGCGAAGCCAATACGCTCCGTACAAAGACAAGCACCACCGTCGGCAGACAAACTCTGAAACGGCGAAGAGCGTTCGGCCCGAGCCCCTTCCGAAGGGCCCGCTCCAGATCATCATCTCGATAGCAGACCAACGGGTCTCGCTTTTTGACAACGGGGCGCTGATTGCACGCTCTTCGGTGTCCACGGGAATGGAAGGGCATCCGACGCCCCTCGGCGTCTTCAGCGTCATCAGCAAACAACGATGGCACCGTTCAAATATTTATAGCGCCGCCCCCATGCCCTACATGCAACGCATCACCTGGTCAGGGATAGCGTTGCACGCCGGTGTCGTGCCTGGGCATCCAGCGTCACACGGCTGCATCCGTTTGAAAGATGATTTTGCCGTTCGACTCTGGCATCTCACGAAGCGCGGCACGCGCGTGATCATTGCGCATGGTGATGTCCAGCCGGTCGAGATAGCCAATCCGCATCTTTTTCAACCGAAAGCCGCGTCCGGTTCGTCCGAATTCCAGAGTGCCACCGTCGCAACCAAGAGCATCGGTGCAGCCGCGGCAACGCAGGGATCAGTGGTGTCAAACGCCGAGACTCCAGAAGCCGCCAGTCTCCAGGAGCCGGGCTCGGCTCCCGCTGCAAGCGTGCCTAAAAAGATCGTCCCGATCTCCATCTTCGTCAGTCGCAAGTTGAGCAAGCTGTTCGTGCGTCAGGGCTTCACGCCGTTGTTTGATGTCCCGGTCAAGATCGAAGATCCGGAGGAGCCGCTGGGAACGCACGTGTTTACCGCAATGGAATTCCAGAACGAAGGGACGGCTATTCGCTGGAGCGTCGTGTCGATCCCAGAGGAATTGTCCCGTATGCCCGAAGCTGCCACGAAACGGCGAGAAGCGCCCACGGAGCAAACCGCGCCGGGACCGTTGCCCGACAAAGCCAACGCTGCGCTCAATCGTATCGAAATGCCCCAGGATACGGTTGAGAAGATTTCTGAACTCCTGACGCCGGCCTCTTCGTTGATTATTTCCGACAACGGAATTAGCCAGGAGACGGGAAAAGACACGGATTTCATCGTGGTAACGCATTGACGCGGCGGCGCGACCCACCAACACACGATGTCGCTGCGCAACCCGCTGGAATTGTCCGACGACAACTTGATGTCCGCACCTGAGCCAAGCGGCGCGAGGTCCGCTAAGGGTCGCAAGCGGTCATGGACCGGCTGCGCGGGGCAGGTCAGCTATGGGCCAATTGCCGAAGTGATCGCCTCAGATGGGGTAGCGCCACTTCAATGCGCGGCGCACAAAAAGGAGCGCTGTGATCACGGTGATTAGGGCCACGAGATACACGACGACTGCCCACTGTTCGTGCGGCAAATAAGCCGGGGCAAACATGAGCATCAATAGAGCGCAAAGGAGCGCAGTCTGGGCGTAGAATAGCGGCGAACGCAGCATGCCCGTTGGCTTCAATTCCGCAAGCCGGTCGCCAGCACGCGTCGTGCGACGGTAAAGAAACAATAAAATTAGGAGCGCGAAAATCCATTCCATGCAACAGAGCTACCACCTCAGCATTTAGGAGGGCTCAACGTGCTATTGAAAAAGCAATGTATGTCTGGCTTGGGTCACAGGCTGACTTCGGCACCTGCTTGACCTCGGCTCGGCTTATCTCCTGAAGGCAGACATGGCGGGCCTGTAAGCGAAGGTCAGCAACGGGCCAAATGCAGACTTATTGGAGCCATGGGAAACGCGCTTTCGCTTCTCGTTCAGCGACGGCTGGCGTTTGGAGAGCAGTAGAAGTGCGCACAAGGGAGTACCACACTCTGAAGCTTAATCGGTGATCTTTAGCCGGATCTGGGCTCCGTCGGGAAGATCATTGATCTGTTTCGCAACGTGGCCCGAGAATGAGATCAGTTCTGCTCTATCGATAGTTCCAATATTGGCGAGCGCGTAAGCACCGCCCAGGGGGGCGGGGATTTTCAGGCAGTAGCATCGCTGAGCATCTGGCATCCCCAACGTTGTGCGAACTTGTTCAACGAGTTCGCGCATAGTCCAATCTTTCAAGAATTCGTCCGTATCTTGCAGCCTTGCAAAGTTCTCTCCGTTGATCGCGACAACCTCGCAAGTCAATTCCTCTGGGCAGATGCGCCAATATTGCCCGTCTTCATCAGTGAAGATCACATTGCCAAATTCATTCTGCATGACAAATGCACGTGGCCGTACCCCCCGCCAACCCCAAGCATCAACTATCTCATTATCGATGTGCATCGCATCATGCTATAGGTGTGAAGGTCACCTGCCAATGTCTCGTTCGGGTCACAAGCTGCCCTTGGCAGGCTACTTCACATTGGTCGGCTCATCTCCCAGAAGCAGACATTTCGGCTTTCCGAGCGAAGGTCGGCATCGGGCCCAGAGCCGACGTTAGCGGGCGCGTTGCTAGGACTAGTTCGGGTTCTGGCTTTCCGACCAGCTTCGTTATCGGCACCGCGAGCGAGGCAATCAGTTGGAGCGCCGGGAACGGGAAAACTTGAAGGCAGCAGAAACCCTGTCGTAGGCTTCGAGGGCAGCGTCGGTCGACAGTTCGATCATTTCTCGGAACCGTCCATCGCTCACCTGCGTGAAGCTTTGGCGTATGGCTTCGGTGAGTTCACCATCGCTGACAGATGGTCCCTTGGGGGTCGTTCGCCCCGTAAGCTGATTGAATAAATTTAGCCGGTAGGTGTCTGCCGCGACTTGCAAGGCCCGGTCGTGCAGGTCGTCCGCCTTGCGCATCTTTATCGGCTGCTTGGAGAGGTTAACCATTTCGGTCAGAATATCCGCAAACTTCCCAATATCAAGTACGTGAGGTTCTCATCGTTCCTGAGAGCCGGCTACGCAAAGGCGTGCCTCGTTAGGTCCGCTGAGGGTCACAAGCTGAACTGGTGCATTGAAAGCCAGGGGCCCGCTTCGTGTCGAAAAGCGGACGTCGGCTGGTCGAGCCTGCGACTATGATGAGAGACGGGATTTGAACCTACGACCTCATGATCATGAGCCTAACGAGAGAGCGGTCGACCCAGCCCCGGTCAAACGCTGCATGCCGAGCTAGCACCACGCCACGCAAGCCGGCCAGCGCCGCACCCGGCGCCGGCCGTCTTCCGCCTGCTACTGCGAGCGGTCCGAGGTCCAGCCCTTGTACTCGCCGACATTGTCGCGCGTCACGAGTTTCGACGGCAGCAGCTCGACGGTGGACGCCGGCTTCTGGCCGTTGAGAATGTTGACGCCGACCTGCACGGCGCGGCGGGCCATGAAGAACGGGTCCTGCGAGGCGGAGGCCTGGATCTGCGTCGCCTGCGGGTCCTTGAGCGCTGCCTCGATATCGGGTGCGCCGTCGACCGCGGTGATGATGATGCCGGTGCGCTGTTGCTGGCGCGCCGCAAGGTCGGTGCCGATCGCCTGCGGATCGTTGATGGCGAAGATGGCGTCGATCTTGGCGAAGCGGGTCAGATAGCCCTGCGCCACCGTGAGGCCGCCTTCGCGCGAGCCCTTGCCGTCCTGGTCGTTGGACAGGACCTTGATGCCGGGATTCTTGCCGAGCACGTTCTTGCAGCCGACGACGCGGTCGATCACCGCGGAAACTTGCGGGCCGTTCTCGATGATGACGTCGCCCTTGCCCCCGAGCTTGTCGACGATGTACTGGCAGGAGATCTCGCCGGCCTGGACGTTGTTGGTGGTCACCGTGGCGTCGGCGCCTTCGGCCGCGGTGTCGACGGCGACGACGACGATGCCGGCGGCCTGCGCCTTCTTGATCGCCGGGCCGACCGCCTTGGGATCGCCGGGATTGAGCAGGATCAGGTCGACGCCCGCGGCAATGAAATTGTCGATCTGGGTGACCTGCTTGCCGAGATCATATTCGAAGCCGACGGTGGTGATCTTCACGTTGGGGTTGGTCTTCTTGGCCTCGAACTCGGCGCCCTTCGACAACGCGACGAAGAACGGATTGCCGAGCGAACCCAGCGAAACGCCGATCGACTTGAGCTCCTTGGCGCCGGACGGCGCGGAGCTCAGGACGAGCGCCATCGCGGCGCCGGCAAACGAGATCGACTTCAACATTGGCTTCCTCCCTGGTCTGTTTGAAGCTCCGGCACGGCGACCAGTTGCCGTGACGGAATGAACATGAGGGCGCAGCGCCCGCTGCATTTCTTGCTCTCAAGTGCGCGCCGAGCCCTGCAGCCGATAGCGGTCCAGTGCGACCGCGCCGATGATCACCAGACCCTTGATCACATATTGCCAGACGTCGGACACGCCGATCAGGATCAGGCCGTTCGACAACACCGCAATGATCAGCGCGCCGACCAGCGTTCCCCAGATCGAGCCGATGCCGCCGACAAAGGAGGTGCCCCCCAGGATCACGGCGGTGATGGCGTCGAGCTCGTAGGATTGGCCGAGTTGCAGGCCATTGGCGGCATAGAGCCGCGCCGCCTGCATCGCGCCGCCGAGACCGGCGAGCAGGCCCGACACGCCGTAGACGAAGATCAGCACGGCCCAGACCTTGATGCCGGCGAGTCGCGCGGCGCTCTCGTTGCCACCGACCGCGTAGATGTGCACCCCGAGCACGGTGCGCTTGAGCACCAGCCACGACACCAGGATGACCAGCAACGCGATCACCCAGAGCCACGGAATTGACAGGACGCCCGGAATGAGGGTCAAGGCGCCGTTGCCGATGAAGGCATAGGGGATCGACGGATTGAACACGGTGGTGTCGGCGCCGAGCAGGCGCGCCGCGCCGCGCACGGCGGTCAATGATCCCAGCGTGACGATGAAGGGCGGCAGGCGCATCAGCGCGATCAAGCCGCCATTGAGAATGCCGAAGACCGCACCGGTGAGCACCGCGGCCGGCAACCAGAGCACCCCGAGATCGGGGAATTTGGAGATGATCAGCCCGGCCATCGCCGATGCCGCCAGGATGGAGCCGACCGAGAGGTCGATGCCGCCGGTGAGGATGACGAAGGTCATGCCTGCGGCCAGCACGGTATTGACCGCGGACTGCTGCACCACGATGCCGATGTTCTGGCCGGTGAAGAAGCGGCCGTCCGACAGCACGTGAAAGCCGACGCACAGCAACAGCAGCACCGGCAGCATGCCGACCGCGCGAATGATCATCCGCGTCCGCTGCCGCTTCGTCTCCTGCGCGGCGGCAAGACCGGACGCCACGGGGGCCGCTTTCGCGGAAGCGCCGTTCTCAGGCATCGAGCTGCTCCGTTCCGGTGGCGAGGGCCATGATCTCCTCCTGACTGAGCGGCGATGTCGCGTCGCGCCGGATCTGCCCGGCGATATGTCCCGCGCGCATCACGATGACGCGGTCGCAGATGCCGATGATCTCGGGCAGGTCGGACGAAATGACGAGAACCGCGGTGCCCGACTTCGCGAGATTGTCGATGATCGAATAGATCTCGGACTTGGCCCCGACGTCGACGCCGCGCGTCGGCTCGTCGAGGATCAGGATCTTCGGGCCGATCGCGAGCAGCCGCGACAGCAGCACTTTCTGCTGGTTGCCGCCGGAGAGCCCGCCGGCGGGAACACCGACATTCGCAGCACGGATGCCGAGGCCCGCGAACGCGCGCTTGGCGCGGTCACGGGCCTTGTCGCGGTCGAGGATGCCGCCGAATTTCGCATCCCGGCCGAGCACCGCGAGATTGATGTTGTCGAGGCAGGACATGTCGAGGAACAGGCCGAGCGCCTTCCTGTCCTCGGTGAGATAGGCAATGCCGGCGTCCAGCGCCTCCCCCGGCGTGCGGATGGAGACCGCCCGCCCCTCGATCTCGACATGGCCCGACACCATCGGCGCGGCGCCGATGATGAGATGCGCAAGCTCGGTGCGGCCGGCGCCGACCAGGCCGGCAAGGCCGACCACCTCGCCCGCATGCACCGTCAGCGAACATCCCTTGACGCGCCTGCCGTCCGCGATGTCGACGGCCGCGAGCACGGGAGCTCCCGATCGCGCCTCATTCTTGGGATCATGCTCCTTCTTGTAGAAGGACGAGACGTCGCGTCCCACCATCATCCGGACGATGGTGTCGGCGCGGATGTCGCCCTTGTCGAGCGAACCGACCAGCGTGCCGTCGCGCAGCACCGTGACGCGATCGCCGAGCGCATAAACCTCGTCCATGCGATGCGAGATGTAGATGATGGCGAGACCTTCGGCGCGCAGCTGGCGGATCAGCGCGAACAGCCTTTCGCTCTCACCGGCCGAGAGCGCGGTGGTCGGCTCGTCCATGATCAGGATCCTGGAGCGGGCGTGCAGCGCGCGCGCGATCTCGACCAATTGGCGCTGGCCCATCGAGAGATTGGCGACCAGCGTCTGCGGCGTGAAATCCGCGCCGAGCCGCGCCAGGATCGGACCGACGCCGGCCTGCATCGCCTCGCGCGCCAGCAAGCCGCCGCGGGAGACCTCGCGACCGAGATAGATATTCTCCGCAACGCTCAGATTGGGGGCGAGCGAGAGTTCCTGATAGATGATCGCGATGCCGGCCGCGCGGCCGCCGAGCGGGCCGCTGATCTGCACGGGCTGGCCGTCGATGCGGATTTCGCTGCCCGGGTCCGGCCGGTAGGCACCCGACAGGATCTTCATCAGGGTGGATTTGCCGGCGCCGTTCTCGCCCATCAAGGCGTGGATCTCGCCGGCGTAGACGGTGAGGTCGACGTCGCGCAGCGCCTTGATGCTGAAGAACGATTTAGAGACCCGGCGCATCTCGAGGATGGGCTCGCTCATCACACCTCCCCGATGCGCCGACGGCGGCATCGCAATCTCACCCGCGTCTCGTTGGTCCCCGGCGCGGGTGCGAGCATTAAACAAAAGGTTGTGGCGCAGGGCAATACCTCCCGCACGCCGACCAACGGTCCGACGCTGCTTTTATCTTTTGCAGACGGAACCGATCTCGCGCGTGATGCCTTTTCTTCGCCACATCATCGCGTATCGCGATCAGCGCCGCGGACGGTACAGGCGGCGCCATTCGGGCAGCCGCTCGGCATAGGCCTGCGCAAGCGCGCCGTCGGGCTCGAACGTCTCGACGCGCCGTGGCGCGGTGCAGACGGCGTCGATCGCCTCACCGGTGACGGCGAGGCGGCCGAGCCGCGCCGCACCGAATGCCGCGCCCGTCTCGCCGTCGGCAAAGCGATGCATGGGGATGTTGAGGACATTGGCCAGCACCGACAACCAGAACCGCGACCGCGAACCGCCGCCGATGACATCGGCCTCCGCGATCGCCAGTCCTGTCTCGGCAAGCACGTCCCGGCAGTCCGCAAGCGCGAAGGCGACGCCTTCGAGTACGGCTTGCACGATCGCGTCACGATCGGTGGCGTGACTGAGCCCATCGAGCATGCCGCGCACATCCGGGTCATCGTGCGGGGTGCGTTCGCCGGAGAGGTACGGCAGGAAGCTGACCGGCGACGGCGCCCTCGGGCGCAACCCGAGCGGCGCCAACAGGTCGGCCTCGGAAGTCCCCAACAGCCGCGCGATCCAGGCCAGGCACGAAGCCGCCGAGAGGATCGCGCCGGCCTGAATCCATCGGTCGGGGACGGCGTGACAGAAGGTGTGCACGACCCGCTCCGGGTCGGCCGCGATCGTCTTGGTCGGCACCAGCAATGCGCCGGAGGTTCCGAGCGAAATGAAGGCTGCGCCGGGATTGACGGCGCCGATGCCGACGGCTCCCGCCGGATTGTCGCCGGCCCCGCCGGCGATCATCGGCCGCCCGGTCATGCCCCAGCGCTGCGCCAACTCGCTCCGCAGCCGTGCCGCCGGCGCGCAGCCCTCGACCAGGCGCGGCATCTGCCGGCGCGACAGCGCGGTCGCGGCGAGCCCCTCGTCCGACCAATCGCGGCTGACAACATCGAGCCACAGCGAACCCGAGGCGTCCGAAACATCCTCGATCGCCTCGCCCGTCAGCACCAGGCGCAGATAGGCCTTGGGTTGCAGCACGAGTTTTGTCGCCGCGAAGATCTCCGGTTCGTGCCTGGCGACCCACAGCAATTTTGGCGCGGTGAATCCCGGCATCGCCTTGTTGCCCGTCGTCGTCCGCAAGGCGGGCCAGCGTCCCTCCAGCTCGGTGCATTCCGCAAAGGACCGTCCGTCATTCCAGAGAATGCAGGGCCGCAACGGCGTGTGACTGGCGTCGAGCAGCGTCGCGCCGTGCATCTGGCCGGACAGGCCGATGCCCTCGACCTCGGCCAGCTCGCGCGCCTGGTCCGCCTTCAGCGCGTCCAGCGTCGCGAAAGTCGCCTCGATCCACTGTGCCGGCTCCTGCTCGCAATGGCCGGGACGCGGCGAGGAGACCGTAAGCGACCGGCTGCGGCTCGCCACCACGCGCTGCGCGTCGTCGACCAGAACGATTTTAACGGCGGAGGTGCCGAGATCGATGCCGAGATACATGATGCTACTTGCCTTGCGCGTCCAGTCCGCTGCGCGTCCATTCCCTTGTGCGTCCATGACATCGCGGCCATGGCGGTCCCGATGTTGGCATGCACCCGCCAATCATGTAACCCCACCCGAAACCTTCTCGGGACGCAACGCCCATGACCACCGCCGCCACCCACGACGCGGGAGCCACCCGCGCGCTGATCTTTGCGCTGCTTGCGCTGGCCTGCGGGCACATGCTCTCGACCTTGCTTCGTACCATTCCCGCCGTCAGCCTCGACCTGATGGCGGCGGATTTCGGCATCGAACCCCAGGCGCTGGCGAGCCTCACCTCGGTCTACCCGTTCGCGTTTGCGGCTGCGCAGATCCCGGTCGGTGCGGCGATGGACCGCTTTGGCGTGCGGCCGGTGTCGCTGAGCCTGCTCGCGGGAACCGTGGTCGGCGCCATCGCGTCGGGCTTTGCGACGGGACCCGAAAGCTTCGCCGTCGGTCAGGTTCTGCTGGGCGTTGCCACCTCCGGCATGCTGATGTGCCCGATGACGTTGGCGGCCAAGCAATTGTCGGCCGCGCGCTTCGGGCTGTGGTCGGGCGCGATCCTCTCGATCGGCAATATCGGCATGCTGTTGTCGTCGAGCCCGCTCGCCTTCGTGGTCGACACTTACGGCTGGCGCGCCGGGTTCTGGATCTCGGCGCTCGGCGGCGTCGCCGTGGCGCTCGCGGTGTTCCTGCTGGTGCCGAGCCAGCCCGCCGAGCACAAGGACGAATCCTCGCCGCTGTCGCAGATGCTCGAAGTGCTCAGGCTGGGGCTGTCGCGGCCCTTGCGCGGCCTGATCGCGCTGGCGCTGGTGTCGCTCGCGACCTCCCTGGTGCTGCGCGGCCTGTGGGGCGGGCCGTGGCTGATGCAGGTCAAGGGATTGTCGCGGGTCGATGCCGGCAACCAGCTCGGCGCGTTCACGCTGGCGATGATTGCCGGTCCGCTTCTCGTCGGCATGATCGACCGCAGGATCGGCCGCCGCCGCGCGCTGGTGGCGGGAACGCACCTGGTCGGCGCATTGCTGCTGGCGCTGATGGCGCTAGGGGCGCCGCACTACGCGGTCTCCGTGTTGTTCGGCGTGCCCGTGATGCCGCCGCAATACGACCTGGTGCTGTTCGTGCTCATCGGCTTGGCGACCTCGGCGCAGCCGCTGCTGTTCGGCATGTCGCGGCAGCTGGTCGACGCGCAAGTGGCAGGCAAGGCACTCGCGGCGATCAATCTCGCCTTCTTCCTCGGCGCGGCGCTGATGCAGTCGATCACCGGTGCGGTGGCGGCGTTCGCGGGGCTGCCGGCGGTGCTGCTGTTCATGGCTGCCATGCTTGGCATCGGCGCGCTGATCTTTTTGGTCTACACCTCGCCAAGACCGGCGATAGAGTAGAGTCCTGCATCAAGGGGATATCTCATGCCTGTCGACACCAAAGCCGCGACCGACCGCCTCATGCGCTTTCTCGCCGTCGAGGGCGTCACCGGACAGGAGGCCGCGATCGGGCGTGAGCTCACGGCCGCGCTGAAGGAGAGCGGCGTGCCGGCGAAGGCGATCCGGCTCGACGACGCCAATACCCGCATTCCGGTGCCGACCGAGACCGGCAATCTCATCGTCGACCTGCCCGGCCGCGGCGCGCTGCACAACCAGCCGCGCATCATGTTCATGACCCACATGGATACCGTGCCGCTATGCGCCGGCGCCAAGCCGAAGAAGTCGGGTCGCAAGATCGTCAATGACGCCAAGACCGCGCTCGGCGGCGACAACCGGTGCGGCTGCGGCGTGCTGGTGACGCTGGCCGCCGAGCTCGAAAAGCAGCAGCTCGATCATCCGCCGATCACGCTTTTGTTCTGCGTGCGCGAGGAGAGCGGGCTCTACGGCGCGCGCCACGTCAAGCTCGACGAACTCGGCTCGCCGGTGATGGCCTTCAACTATGACGGCGGCTCGGCCTCCAACGTCGTCATCGGCGCCGTAGGTGCCGACCGCTGGACCGTGGAAATCTTCGGCCGCGCCTCGCATGCCGGCGTCGCGCCGGAGCGCGGCATCTCCTCGACCATGATCATGGCCCTCGCGCTCGCCGATGTGAAGGCCGGCGGCTGGTTCGGCAAGGTGGTCAAGCGCAAGCAGCAAGGCACCAGCAATGTCGGCCCCGTCACCGGCGGCGAAGGGCGGCCTGCGGGCGATGCCACCAATGTCGTCACCGACTACGTGCATGTGCGCGGGGAAAGCCGCAGCCATGACGGAAAATTCTTCAAGGAGATCACGAAAGCCTACAAGGCCGCGTTCGAGAAGGCGGCCAAGAAGGTCACCAACGCGCAAGGCAAGTCCGGCAAGGTCAAGTTCAAGGCCGAGACCGATTACTTCCCGTTCCGCATGAAGGACAACCTTCCCGTCGTCAAACGCGCAGTGGAGGCCGTGTCCGCCGTCGGCGGCACGCCGAACGTGCGCACCGCCAATGGCGGCCTCGATGCCAACTGGATGGTCCGCCACGGTGTTCCGACCGTGACCTTCGGCGCCGGCCAGAATGAGGTGCACACGGTCGACGAGTGGATCAATCTGGACGAATACGATCGCGCCTGCGCGCTGGCCGTGCAGCTCGCAACGATGCGGTGAGCTGCCTTGCACGGCGCGCGCTTGCCGGACGGTGCGCGCCGGCCTAGCCTGCAAAGAAAACGCAGGGAGGCCGCATGGCACGCATTTCAAACATCGAGACCGGATTCTACCGGATCCCCCTCCCCGTTATGCTCTCCGACTCGACCCATGGCGACATGGCGGCGTTCGAGCTGATCACCTGCCGCATCCACGATGCCGATGGCGCCGAAGGCGTCGGCTACACCTACACAGTCGGGCGCAATGGCGGCGCCGTCGCCGACATCCTCAAGCGCGAAATCCCGCCGCTGGTCGAGGGCCGCGAGGCCGATGACACCGAGGCGATCTGGCATCAGGTCTGGTGGGCGCTGCATTACGGCGGCCGCGGCGGGCCGGCGGTGCTGGCGCTTTCGGCACTCGACATCGCGCTGTGGGATTTGAAGGCGCGGCGCGCGAAATTGCCGCTGTATCGATTGCTCGGCGGGTTCGATGCGCGCGTGCCCTGCTATGCCGGCGGCATCGACCTCGATCTCTCGGTCGAGGCGCTGCTGGAGCAGACCGACGGCAATCTCGCCAAAGGCTTTCGCGCCATCAAGATGAAGGTCGGCCGGCCCGATCTCAAAACCGACATAGCGAAGGTCTCCGCGATGCGACAGCATCTCGGCGACGGCTTTCCGCTGATGGTGGATGCCAACATGAAATGGACGGTCGAGGAAGCGATCCGCGCCGCCCGGGCGTTCCAACCCTACGATCTCACTTGGCTCGAGGAGCCGATCATTCCCGACGACGTCGCGGGCCATGTCCGCATCATGCAGGCCGGTGGCGTGCCGATCGCGGCGGGCGAGAATTTGCGTTCGCTATGGGAGTTCAAGAACTACATCGTCGCGGGCGCGGTGTCCTATCCCGAGCCTGACGTCACCAATTGCGGCGGCGTCTCCGCCTTCATGAAGATCGCGCGGCTGGCGGAGGCGTTCAACCTGCCCGTCACCAGCCATGGCGCGCACGACATCACCGTGCACCTGCTCGCGGCCTGCCCGAACCGGTCGTATCTGGAGGCGCACGGTTTTGGGCTCGACAAATATATCGAGCATCCGCTGGTGCTGCAGGACGGGTCTGCGCTCGCGCCGGACCGTATCGGCCACGGCATCAGCTTCGATTGGGACGGGTTGGCGAAGCTGTCGGCGTAGGCGGGACGCGTTGCTGCACGCGAGGCATTCGCTGACGCCTGATGCAAGCTGCGGTTATTCGGCTATGGTGTTGAGGCCGACACACAAGCTGTGAGATTCCCGCCTTGACACCCGAGCTGCACCAGAAACTGACCGCGTGGCGCCAGCATTTGCATGCGCATCCCGAACTGTCCCTCCAGGAGAAAGCCACCGCCGCCTTCGTGCAGGACAAGCTCACCGAACTCGGCATTCCCTTCATGTCTGGCATCGGCGGCCACGGCATCGTCGCGACCCTGACGCGCGGGCACGCCCAGGGCCGCGTCGGCCTGCGCGCCGACATGGATGCGCTGCCGATCACCGAAGATACGGGGCTCGCCTACGCTTCGCAAAATCCCGGTGTGATGCATGCCTGCGGCCATGACGGGCATACCGCTTCGCTGCTCGGCGCCGCCGCGCTGCTCGCCGCCGACACCAGCTGGAGCGGGACGGTCGATTTCATCTTCCAGCCGGCCGAGGAAGGTTATGGCGGCTCGCGCGCGATGGTCGCGGCCGGGCTGTTCGAGCACTTTCCAATGCAGCGGGTGTTCGGATTTCACAACTGGCCGGGCCTTGCCGCCGGCACCATCGCAGTCCATGACGGCGTCGTCATGGCCTCCGGCGGGCGTGTCAGCATCACCATCGACGGCCATGCCGGACACGCCGGCATGCCGCATCTGACCCGCGATCCGGTGATGACGGCCGGCCATTTGATCGTGGCGCTGCAATCGATCGTGTCGCGCAGCGTCGATCCGCTCGACACCGCCGTGCTCTCGCTCTGCACGCTCGAAGGCGGCACGGCACGCAACCAGATCGCCGGACGCGTTTCGATCGGCGGCACGCTGCGTTACCATCGCGATGCGGTGAAGGACACGGTCGTGGCGCGGATCGAACAGATCTGCGCCGGGATCGCCACGAGCTTCGGCCTCAAGGTGACCCCCGAGATCGTCATTGGCGTCGGCGTCGTGATCAACACGCCGGCCGAGGCGGATCTCGCGCGCCTCGCCGCGGACAAGGTGCAGGCCGAGCTGCGGCGCGATCTCGCGCCCAGCATGGCCGGCGAGGATTTCGCCCACTTTCTCTCGCGGCGCCCCGGCGCCTTCGTCTGGATCGGCAACGGAGAATTGCGGGACGGCGCCGAACTGCACGGCCCGCGCTATGATTTCAACGACGCGATCCTGCCGGTGGCATCAGGCTGGATGGCAGAAGTCGCCAAGGCGGCGCTGGCCTCGAACTAGGCCCGCTCAGGAGATCTCGCGCGGCAGCTTCCAGCCCGGCTTCGGCTCGAACGTCTCCTCGACCTGCGCGACGTGATAGCCGGCAGGCAGAAGCCTGCCGCCCTCCTCGTCCGCGACCGGCACGTCGGTCACCAGCCCCTCGATCAAGGCGGCTTCCCACACCTCCTTCTCGGAGGGAAAGGGGTCGCCGATCTGCTTGTTGCCTTCGAACAGCGCGTACATCGGTTCCGGTCCTGCGTTGATCAAGCTCACGAGCAACGTATCGGCCGCACGGACGTTCCCATCCGGCAAATGCAACGGATGGACACTGCAAACATGGCGCGCGTTCTGATCGGAACTTCCGGCTGGCATTACGCCTCCTGGCGAGGCCCGTTCTTTCCCGAGGGCGTGACGCTGAAGCAGCAGCTGAGCTATTACGCCGGGCAGTTCGACACCACCGAGCTGAACGGAGTGTTCTACCGCACCCCGACGCCCGAGGCCGTCAAGGGATGGCGAGAGCAGACCGGCCGCGATTTCGTCTTCGCCTGGAAGGCCTCGAAATTCATCACGCATTGGAAGCGCCTGTCGGATCGCTCGGTGAACAGCCTCGAGCTGCTCGAGGATCGCATCTCACGGCTCGGCGGCAAGGCCGGCCCGATCCTGTTCCAGCTGCCGCCGCAATTCGAAGCCGACGCGGACCGCCTCGCCGGCTTCTTCAAGCTGTTGTCGCGGAAGCGGCGTTACAGTTTCGAATTCCGTCATCCCAGCTGGTATCAGCCGCGCATCTTGCGGATGCTGGCCGACGAGAACATCTCGCTGTGCCTGTCCGACCATCACGACGCACCCGCGCCGTGGAAGCGCACGGCGGATTTCGTCTATGTGCGCGGACACGGACCAAGCGGGCGCTATCACGGGCACTATACGAAACCCACGCTCGCGCAATGGGCGCGGCGCATCAAGTCCTGGAAGCGACAGGGTTGCGACGTCTACGTCTATTTCGACAACGACCAGAAGAGCGCGGCGCCCGCCGATGCCCGGGCGTTGAAGCAATTGCTCAACTTGCGGCAAAGCGCGGCGATCACAACGGCAAGCCGCCATGCAGGTGCCATTGTTCACCGCTAAACGATGCCGCCTTGCCGGAGCGCCGCGATCGCGGCCTTGTCGTAGCCGAGCTCGGTCAGGATAACATCGGTATGCTCGCCGAGCGTGGGCGGGCGCGTCGCGATTTTGCCGGGCGTTTCCGACAGGCGGACGGCGGCCCGCGCCACCGGTGCGGGCTTCGGCAGACCTGGATAGTCGACGTCCTGCATGAATCCGGCGGCGCGGACGTGCGGATGATCCAGCGCTTGTTGCGGGCTCAGCACGGGGCCGGTCGGAATCATGGCCTTGCCCAGGGTGTCGACGGCTTCCTGCGTGGTGCGCTCGGCGCACCAGCGCGCCATCCGCTCGCTGATGACAGGGCCGTTGTTGCCGCGGCTGATGTCGTCGGCAAAGCGCGGATCGTTCAGCCAGACCTCCTCCTCGCCCATCAGTTTCGCCCAGCGCTTGAACAGCGGATGCCCCGTGACCTGGCACAGGACCCAGCCGTCCCTGGTGCGGTAGATGTCGGCGGGCGCCGCGGTCTGGCCGAGATTGCCTGTCGGCACCCGATTGACGTTGATGACGGCCTGCTCGATCAGCGTCGCGTTGGTGAAGGACAAGGCGGTTGCCAGCAATGCGCCCTCGACGATCTGCCCTCGCCCGGATTTGCCGCGCTCGATCAGCGCGGCGAGCGTGCCGAACGCGCAATGCAGCGCGGTCCCGAAATCAACCCAGTTGACCGCGGCCCGGTAGGGCGGATCGCCGGCGCCCGTCATGTACACCGAGCCCGACATCACCTGGCCGACGCCGTCGAAGCCGACGCGGTCGGACCATGGCCCCGGCCCGCCGAACGCGGTGGCGGTCGTCAGGATGATGTCCGGCTTGATCGCCTTCAGCGAGTCGTAGTCGAGCTTCATCGCGCGCAAGGTCTGCGGCGGCAGATTGGCGACGACCACGTCCGCGGTCGCAATCAGGCGGCGCATCACCTCCTGCCCTTCCGGCTTCATCGGATCGAGCGTGAGGCACTTCTTGTTGCGGTTGACCTGAAGGAACAGCGCACCTTCGCCGTTTTCGCCGACCGGCGCCACGAAGCGATCCTCGCTGCCGTCGCGCTTCTCCACGCGAATGACCTCGGCGCCGAATTCGGCCAGCAAGGTCGCGCAATAGGGCCCCGCGATATAGCGCCCGAAATCGAGAACCCGGACGCCGTCCAGAACCCCTCCCATCGATCTTTTTCCTTTGTGCTTTTCGTCAGCTTACAGGGATTGGCATTTGCGGCAAGGTGGCAACGGAGACCATGTCCACCCTCGAGAGTGATCGGGCGAATCATTTCGACTGGCGGAAATTGTGCTCTAGTATGGACCTGTCCCTCCCCGATCAGAGCCTTGTCCATGCCGCAACAATTCGATCGATCCCAAGAAGATCTCGGCAACGCGATCCATTTCGAGCACGTCAACATCCAGGTCCCGGACCAGCGGCTTGCCACGCTGTTCTATGTCGCAGGCCTTGGGCTCACCCGCGATCCCTATCTGATGGTGTCCGACAACAATATGTGGATCAACGCCGGACGAAGTCAGTTTCATTTGCCGAGCGGCCGGCCGCAGGTGCTGCGCGGTCATGTCGGGCTGGTCATCGCGGGCCGCGAGGCGCTGCTGGCGCGATTGGCGTCGGTCGCGAAGAAGCTCGAGGGCACCGCGTTCGCCTTCACCGAGCATAACGACCATGTCGAGGCGATTTGTCCGTGGGGCAACCGCTTGCGCTGCTACGAGCCCGACGCCGCGCGCTTCGGCCGCGTCGCGCTCGGCATTCCCTATGTCGAGTTCGACGTGCCGGTGGGATCCGCCCCGCGCATCTGTGCCTTCTACCCCGAGATCATTGGCATGCCATCCGAGTTGCGGAACGGCGACGGCACGGTTGCCGCCGTGAAGACCGGCCGCGACCAGCATTTGTTGTTTCGCGAGACCGATCGGCCGCAAGGCGACTATGACGGCCACCATGTGCAGATGTACATCACCGATTTCTCCGGCCCTTATCGCAAGCTGCTGGCGCGCGATCTGATCTCGCGCGAGGACAATCAATATCAGTACCGCTTCTGCGACATCGTCGATCTCGACAGTGGCGAGCCGCTGTTCACGGTCGAGCACGAGGTGCGCAGCGCAACCCATCCGATGTTCATGCGGCCGATGGTCAATCGCAATCCGGCGCTGAACAATCGCAACTACGCATCCGGCCACGATCAATCGCTTTGGGCGATGGGACCGGACCAGTACGAGGGATAGGTGATCACCAAGTCCCGCGCCTGGCCGCAGCAACGTCGTAATGACCGAAGTCGCGGCCGGGCGGCTCCGCTGAGTGGAGCCGCCACATGTTGTGCGCTCCGGTGGGACGGGCATGCCCCACCTTTCGCATCAGACGGGTGAGCGTCCCGTCAGAAGTGGACCTCGGTGCGCATGCCAAGAACCACGGCGTTGTCGGTCTTCACGCCCACCGCGTTGTAGCCGCGCCCACCGGGATTGATGACATACTGGGCGTCGAACTTGAGGTTCAGCCAGCCGGTCGCCTGCCATCCGTACCAGACTTCGAGCGGCACTTCGTTGCCGCCGGCGTTGGGACTGAGGGCAGCCGTGTTCACGTGGGTCGTTCCCACCGCGAAGCCGACTTCGTCCTGGGGACGCCACGAGAACGTTCCGGTATGCCTGAAGCCCAGGGCGATCTGGTAATCCTGGTACGAGGTCCGATGATCGGCGACGGTGGTATTGAGGAAGGTATACCAACCCTGCGCGCCGGGACCCTCGACGGTCAACCGCTGCAGGATCGACTCGTAAACGCCGAAGCGGCCGCGTTGATCACTAATATTTTGATCCGGGACGCCACCGACGCCCGGGATGGTGCTGATAACACCCGGAAGACCGCCATCAATGGAGGAGGCGCTGTCGTACCAGCCGCCAAGTCTCCAGGTCCCGGTCAAGGGGCCCTTCGGCGCCCAGACCAACTCCACCGGCACCATCACGCCACTGGCGCGATTCGAGGCGGGAATGCCGGGCAGGAAGTAGACGCCCGGGTCTGACGTCGTCAGGTAACCCGGATTGGCATCGTAGACACCGACCGACACCGTGAATTCCGGCGCGATCTTGTAATGCACGACACCGGCCCACTGGCTCACCGGCCAATTGTAGATGTAGCCACCCTGGATGTTGCCGGGCTGACCGCCGCAGAAGGTCAGGTTGATGAACTCGCACAGCCCGAAGAAGAAGTCGGAGCCGACCGGAAGACGGCCGCCCTTGAGTTCAAGGCGGTCATCGAAAAGCTTCTGCGAGTAATAGAGCTGCGTCAGGCGCAGAATATTGCCGCGGCCGAACACTTCGTTGGTCAGCTGCAAGGCGGGAATGTCCGCTTCGGTATTCAGGTTCTTGCCGAAGCGGTCGACCAGCGTGAGACCGACGGTGCCGCCGGGGATGCCGGCGAGTTTTCCCATATCCAGCTTCGCGCCGAACCACAACTGACCGGCGTTGGCTGCGGTGTTCCTGCTTCCACCCGAGAGGTTGCCGACGGATTCGTTGCCGAGCGTCAGGCCCAGCTCGATGCCCTGTTCCTTTAGCTTGGTCCTGCCGAGATCGCCGAACAGATACGGCCGCGTCCAGAAATCGTCAGCCGTACCATACGGAACAGGTGCAGCTTTCGTCGAAAAATCGGCCGCATATACTCCACCGCAAAACAGCGATGAGAAAGCAATCCCCACACCGCACACCCCTGCGGTGTTTATAAACCTGCGCAACATTTTACTCGTCCTCCCGCCGTCTCAGGCTTTGCTTGTTTCGCCTCACGTCCCTGCCCAAAGCCCTCGAGCCTGGAACGCACTCCCTCCCCAGCGGCCGCCGACCAGGCAGCCTTGTGTCAACTGGAGCCTGGATCCGTCATGCCCGATCACCCGTTCTCGCCGGCAACGCATCCGCGGCGCGCGGTGACGCGCCTTGGACTTGATCGGCCAATGTCGATTTCGGCACGGCGCGGGCGACGCCGGCCAGTGCCTGCTTGCGCCGCCGTCGCGCCTGCAATTGCTGATCCGCCAACACGCCGATCAGAATGACCGTGCCCATCACCGCGAAATTCAGCGAATTGGGAATGCCCAGGATGTTCACCAGGTTCTGCAACACCTGCAGCAGCGCCGTGCCCAGCACGATGCCGAGAATAGACCCCTCGCCGCCGCGCAAGCTGCACCCGCCCAGGACGGCGGCCGCGATCGCGTAGAGCTCGTAGAAATTGCCGAAGGAGCTCGGCGAGACCGAGTTCGTGTAGAACACGAACAAGACCGTCGAAACTCCGGCGAGCCCGCCGCTGATGATATAGGCGGTTGCGATCACGAAGTTTGTGTTGATGCCCGAGAAGCGCGCGGCTTCCTCGTTCTTGCCGACGGCATAAAGCCAGCGCCCGTAGACCGAGCGGTGCAGCAGTACGCCGAGGATCAGCGCAAGGATGATCAGGAGGATGAAGGTGTTCGGGATTCCCGCCACATTGCCCGAGGCGATGTTGCTCAGTGTCGCCGCCTCGTCGCCGTAACCGAAGCCGCGGGTCGAATCGCTCGTGTAGTAGCGGGCGGCGCCGCGATAGATCAGCAACCCACACAGCGTCACGATGAAGGGCTGCATCTTCAGCCGGGTGATCAGGAACCCCTGGATGCCGCCAAGCACCAGCCCGCCCAGCAGCACGGCCACGAGCGCCAGGGGCCACGGCACCTCGTAGGTCGTCAGAAGGTCGACGAACACGACGCCGAGCAGCGCAAACATCGAGCCGAGCGACAGGTCGATGCCGCCGGTGATGATCACGAGCCCCTCGCCGAGCGCGAACACACCGAACAGGCCAATCAGATTGGCCATGTTCAAGAGGTTCACCAGCGACAGGAAGGCGGGATTGATCGCGCCCGTGATGGCGGCGATCACCACCAGCAGCAATCCCAGACCGAGCTCTTTCCTGATCATGGCGCGACCGCTTCCGCGGTTTCGAGCGCCTGGCCCATGGCCAGTCGCAATACGTTGTATTCGCTGAACTGCTCCCGCTCGAGCACGCCGCTGACGCTGCCTTCATGCATCACCGCCACGCGGTCGGAGACGCCGATGACTTCCTCCATGTCCGACGAGATCATCACGATCGCGACGCCCTGGTCGGCAAGCTCGCGCATCAACGCGTAGATCTCGCCCTTGGCGCCGACGTCGATGCCGCGGGTCGGCTCGTCGAAGAACATCACGCGCGGCTGCATGGACAGCCATTTGCCCAGCACGACCTTCTGCTGGTTGCCGCCGGAGAGCGTCACCACCTCCATGTCGATGCTTGGCGCCTTGATGGAGAGGCGCCTGACCTGCTCTTTCGCGACCTTGCGCTCGGCTGCGCCGCTGACCAGCCACATCCGCGCATGATCCAACAGGCTCGCCAGCGTCATGTTCTCGCGGATCGGCAATTCCAGCACGAGCCCGGATTTCTTGCGGTCCTCCGGCACCAGATAGATGCCTTGGCTGATCGCGTCGCGTGGCGATGCGACAGCGACCGGTGCGTTGTCGATCCTGATCTGGCCTCCCAGCAGCGGGTCAATGCCAAACGCTGCGCGGGCAAGAGAGGTGCGGCCGGCGCCCACGAGCCCCGCCAGGCCCAGGATTTCGCCATGCCGCACGGAAAGATCAACCTGCCGGTCGGGGAAGGCTGATGTTACGACGCCGACGATATCGCAGCCGCCCGGCTGCGGCGCCTGTTTCGGCGGGGTATGCAGCGCTTTCAGGTCGCGGCCGATCATCAGCCGGATCATTGCGGCGTGGCTCAGCTGGTCCCGCGCCAACTCGCCAACAGTGCGTCCGTCGCGCAGAACAACGACGCGGTCAGCGCAGGTCATGATCTCGCCGAGCCGGTGAGAGATATAGATCACCGAAATTCCGTGCGCCTTCAGATCGGCAATCACTTCCAGCAGCCGTTCCGTCTCCGAAATCGTCAGGCTGGAGGTCGGCTCGTCCATGATGATCACGCGGGCGTCGATCGAGAGCGCCTTGGCTATCTCCACCATTTGACGCTCGGCGATGGAGAGGTCTTCGACCAGCGTATCCGGTGCGAAATCGGCACCCAGCCGCTCCAGCAGCGGCGTCACGCGATCACGCATCTCGGCATTGTCCACCAGCTTCAGCGGCCCGCCCATCAGCTTCTCGCGCCCGATAAACACGTTGGCGGCGACGTCGAGATTTTCGAACAGGTTCAGTTCCTGGTGCACGAAGGCGATGCCGGCCTGCGTCGCCTCGGTCACCGTCACACGTGCGTGGTCGGTGCCGCCGATGCGGATCACGCCCTCGCTCGGCGCGATCACGCCGCCCAGCACGCGCATCAGCGTCGACTTGCCGGCGCCGTTCTCGCCGATCAGGCCCACGACCTCGCCGCGATCCACGCGCAAACTGACGTCATCGAGGGCCATGACCCCGGGATAGGATTTGCTGATCCCGGCGAGTTCGAACAGGATTTCCGCCATTCATTTCCTCCCGCACGACGCCCGGCGGCCGTGCCGCCGGGCGCCTGATACTCACTTCTTGAGGAGGTTCTTCATGTCTGCGGTGAACGCCGCGACGTTGGCCTTGCTGATTACCTTGGTCGGCACGATCAGCTTGCCGCCCGCCGGGATCCAGGACTTGTCGCCGTTCAGCGTCTTGATGATGTTGGTGGCGGAGAGATAGCCGAACTCGTAGGGCTGCTGCACCACCGTCGACTCGATCGTGCCGTCGGAAACACCCCGCAGCGTGCGCTGGTCCTCGTCGAAACCGACGATCTTCACCTTGCCGGCCTTGCCCGCCGCCTTGACCGCGTCATAGATCAGCGGCGTCTCGTAGCTCCAAAGCCCGGACAACAGCGCGATGTCGGGATATTTGACCAGCACGTTCTCCATGTTCGCCTTGGCCTTGGCGAAGTCCACCTGGTCGGTGAACACGTCGACCAGCTCGACCTTGGTGCCGGCGATCGCGTCCTTGATACCCTGCACCCGCTCGCGGGCATTGTCCGCGTCCATCGTGCCGACGAACAGCGCGATCTTTCCGCCGTTCGGCAGCGCCTTCTTGATTTCTTCGCCAGCCTGCCGCCCGGCCGCGACGTTGTCGGTACCGATATAGGCGAGACGATTACTCTGCGGCGCGTCGCTGTCCGTCGTGATCAACACGGTCTTGGCCGCAACCTTGTTGAGCTCTTCGGTTGCGTGCGGCGCATCGTCGACCGAGATCGAGATACCGGCGACGCCGCGCACCAGCAGGTCGTCCAGCTCGCGCCGCTGACCCGCCGCGGTCGCCTCGTTGGTAACGATCAACTGGATGTCGTATTCCGGGTGCTCCTTCTGAGCCTTTTCGAGCCCTCGGCCGGCGATGGTCCAGAAATCGGCCGCGGCATTGGTCACCAGCGCGATGGTCTTTTTCTGCTGGGCCTGCGCCGCCCCCGTGGCAAGCGCCAGCGCAGCTGCGGTCGCAAACAGCGACACCATGAGTTTCTTGATCGATCCGTTCATGTACACCTCCCTTGGTCACCCCGGTTCAGGGGTTTCACAGCGCTTATGCGCCATCTTTTATTTACGTCGCGAACAAATGCCGCAGGGCAAACCAGCCGGATCAGGATGTACTTGCCCCTTCTTCAAGTCTAAATAGTACAGATGGTACGATAATAGTAAATATGGCTGCTGAAAACCGAATCCGATTGTGCTTTTCCGGTCACACGGGCATCTCATCCTCTCCATTAAATTTACGTGATGAATTAAAGAGGCAGCATGGTTGACCAAATTGAGCCGTCCAGACGCGTGTCGAACACGGCCCGCGAATCCAACCGCGGCCGGCTCGTCGACGTCTTGCGACGCCAGGGGCCGCTGCCACGCGTGGCGCTCGCCCGGAGTACAGGCCTGAGCTTCCCGGCTGTTTCCGGCCTGACGTCGCGGCTGATCGCGGAAGAGCTGCTGTGCGAGACGGAGACGGCGGCAACGCCGTGGTCCGAGGACGGCGAGGAAGAGGATGCGGACGGGCCGAATGGCCGTCGCCGCGGCCGGCCGGCCGTGCTGCTGACCCTGAACCCGGAGTTCGGGCGCATCGTGGCGATCTCCGTGCGCATGAACCTGATCGAGACGCTGATCGCGGATTTCCGGGGCTCCCGCGTGGCGCAGTCGCGACTTGCACTGTCGACGCGCGCGCTCGATGCAGGCGCGCTGCGCGATCTCGTGATCGCGCAGATCAATGCGCTGCTCGATGCGACGGAGACGCCGCGCCATCGGCTGTTGGGAATCGGGATCGCGCTGCAAGGCATCGTGAACGTCGACACCGGCACGACGCTGTGGAGTCCCGCGCTGTCGATCACCGAAGTCGATCTGGCGACGCCGATACGTCAGGCGTTCGGGGTCGAGGTCGTGATGGCGAACGACGCTGTCGCGGTCGCGCTCGCCCTCACGGCCGCCGAACCGGCATTGGCGGAAGGCCTCTCGGCCACGATCATGGTCGGTCACGGCATCGGGATGGGCGTCGTTGCCGATGGTGAAGCACGCTGGGGCGCCGGCAGCGAGATCGGCCATGTCAAGCTGGCGCCGGACGGCCCGCAATGCCGTTGCGGCCAGCGCGGCTGTATCGAGGCTTATCTTGCTGATTATGCGCTCTACCGCGACGCCCGGACCTTTCTCGATCTGCCGCCGGCGGACTCGCAGCAGCCGTCCGAGGGACAGATGGCCCTGCTACGCGAGCGCGCACTGGGCGGAGATCCACGTCTCGAGCACCTATTTCTGCAGGCGGGCCGCGCGCTCGCCGAGGCCGTCGCTGCAACGATATCGGTGCTGCGACCGCACCACGTCATCCTGGCGGGTCCAGGCTTGATGGCCTTCGACATGATGCGCCACGCCTATGAGGAGCGGCTCGAGCAGGCGGTGTTGCCATGGCTGCTCAGGTCCACGGCGATCCATCTGCGTCCAAGCGAGTCGGCGGTCATTGTCGAGGGCATGGTGCGACGGACGCTGCGGGTCGTGGACCAAAACCACATGGAAGCGACCGAGTAAGCGCCGCGAGCTAAGCGCTGGCTGGCGACGCAGTGCTGATCGAACCCGTCTCCGCCCAACTTCCCTGCAAACAGGGAATTTTACAGGGAAATTGGCAATTGGGGGCGTCTAGAGACATCAGCAAGCAGTCAGAACCACTGCGACACAGGCGTTTTGCACGCAATTCCCTATTCCAAGTAACAGGGAAATATTTTGGGCGAACAGGGTAGTCGTCCTGCCATAACAGGGAGCTTTTCTTTTTTACATGTCAATGACCGCTTTGCGCCACAAGCGGCCAGTCGCAAGTTGGCTTGGCCCTCAATAGCGGACTTCGCAAGAGGTCATCGGTATGTCTCAAAAGTACCAAACCCGGAAGAGGCAAAACTCATTCGATCACCTCGTCGGCGCTGGCCAGCAAGGTTGACGGAACGGTCAGTCCGAGCGTTTTGGCCGTCTTGACGTTGATGACGAGCTCGAACTTGATCGGCTGCATGATAGGTAAATCCGCCGGTTTAACGCCTTTGACGACTTGCCCGGCATAGATTCCCACCTGCCGATACATCTCGCTGAGATCAACGCCGTAGCTCATCAAGCCGCCGGCCGCGACGTATTCCCGGAAAGGATACACCGTGGGCACGGCATGGCGCGTCGCCAGCGCCACCAGCTTTTCGCTTCGGGTATTGAAAAACGGATCGCTGGTGACGGCGAGGATGCGAATGCGTTGCTGGATGGCGCTTTCAAAGGCAGCTTCAATTTCCCCGTCGTTGCTGGCTCGCATCGCAAGGGTCCCCAGGCCAATGGTCCGCGCAGCTTCCTCGACTCCCTTGAGCTGGCTTGCAGCCGGCGGATAATTCGGATTGACGAGGACGCCGATCGTCGTCGCCTGCGGCACCAGTTCATGCAGCAGTCCGAGCCGCTTCGCCTCGAGGGCCGGATTGAAGTTGAAAACGCCGGTGGTGTTGCCTCCAGGCCGATTAAGGCTGGCGACGAGGCCGCTGGCGACAGGGTCGTCGGCGAATATGCCGATGATCGGGATATTCTTCGTGGCCGCGATGGCAGCCCTCACCGCAGCTTCGCCGCCAACGGTGACGAAGACTGCGACCGGGCGCTGAACGAGCTCCAATGCCATCGCAGGCAAGCGTCCGTATTCGCCCTGCGCCCATCGGTAATCGATCGCGACGTTCAGGCCCTCGACGGTTCCGTTTTCAGCCAGACCGCGTCGGAATGCCGCGAGCAGGCCGGCGCTCTCGACGGGCGATCGCGCACTGAGAAATCCGATCACAGGCGGCGTCGGCTGCGCCCGCGCGGCGAACGTGCCGATGGCCGTCGCTCCCAGGGCCGCGACGAAATCGCGCCGTTTCATTTCACTTACCTGCATCGCTGTGCTCAGGCGACATTACTCGAACACGTCGTTGGCCAGCGCAAGCACGTTTGGGGGAATGGTGAGATTCAAGATCCTGGCTGTCGCCAGGTTGAGAACCAGCTCAATCCTGGTCGGCTGCTCGACTGGAATGTCGGCCGGTTTGGTGCCTTTAAGTATCTTGTCGACATAGTCGCCGGCGCGGCGGAACAGGTCGGCCTCATCCGCGCCGTAGGAAATGAACCCGTCTGCCTTGCAGAATGCCCGCGCGCCCCACATCGTGGCTACGCCCGCCTCCCGCGCCAGGCCGTTGATACGAGCCAGATTGGCGACGACGAAAGAGTCCTGGCAAACGTAGAGTGCCTTGGTCTTGCCCTTCAGCGCTTCGATCGCCGGAGCAAGATCATTGGTGGACCTGATATCCAGGACATCAACTTCGAGTCCAAGCTGGCGCGCAGCCGCTTCGACCGTCCCGGCTTCGTGCGCTGCACTGAGGTATCCCGCATTTGCCAGCACTGCCAGTCGCGTCAGAGATGGGATGATCTCGCGCAGGAGCCCCACACGTTTGGAAACCATCTCGTTTGACTGCAGCGATAATCCCGTAACATTGCCTCCGGGTCGTGACAGACTTGCAACAAAGCCGCTCGCCAGCGGATCGACGGCAACCGCAAATACGATCGGGATCGTCGAAGTTGCCTGCTTGACGGCCGGAATCGCGCTCCCCGCGGTCAAGATGACATCAACGTTTCCTTGGACGAACTCGGCCGCGATCTCCGCGAAGCGATCACTCTTTCCCTCGGCCCACCTGGTGACGATTGTTACCGTGCGGCCGTCGATCCAGCCCAACTCGCCGAGGCGCTGACGGAAGGCGGAGATCGAAGCCGCCCAGGAACGCTCGGCGCCAGCGCCCAAGATCCCGATGGTGGGCACCTTGACCTGCTCGGCGTGAGCATCGAGGGAACGGGACAGTGCCGCGCCGACAAGGGCCATGAAATCGCGTCGCTTCATGGCAAGCCTCATTCCACCAACTCCTCTGCGGTCGCGAGCAACGTCGGCGGCACGTCGAGGCCAAGTGTCTTGGCGGTCTTGAGGTTGATGGCCAGTTCGAACTTGACCGGCTGTACCACCGGGAGCTCGGCGGGCTTTGCGCCTTTGAGGATCTTGCCGATATACAGGCCACCGTTGCGATAGCCATCGGCAAAATCAGGGCCATAGCTGATCAAGCCACCCCCGCGGATATATTCACGTTGCGGATAGATTGTAGGAATTGAATGTTGCGCAGCGAGCGTGACTAACCGTCCGCTGCGACTGTTGAAGAAGGGATCGGATGCGACCAGAATTGCGCCCGCTCCTTGCTGTTTGGCGCGTGCAAACGCGGCGGCAAGTTCATCTTCGTCGCTCGCGGCAAGCAGAATGATTTTTAGTCCGAGACTGCTGCCGGTCTCCTGCACTTCTTCAATCTGGCCCTTAACGCCGGGATATTTCGGATTGGTCAGTCCGGCAATCACAGACGCCTTGGGCACCAGTTCGTGCAGAAGCCCGAGCTTCTTTGCGTCGAGCGCTGAGGCGATCAGGCTGACGCCGGTCACATTGGCGCCCGGACGGTTGAGGCTGGCAACGAGACCGGTCTGGACCGGATCGGCGGCGCTGACAAAGACGATCGGAATCGTCGATGTGGCCGCCCTTGCCGCACGCGCCGGATCGGTTCCACCCATTGCCATGATCACCGCGACCTGACGGCTGACCAGATCGGCCGCCAGTGCGGGTAACCGATCATAGTGCCCTTCCGCCCAGCGATATTCGATCGCCACATTCTGTTCCTCGACAAATCCTGCTTCGCCCAAACCTGCGCGAAGCGCATCGAGGAATTGTTCGAGGTAGCTGCGCGACGCTCCGTGAAGAAATCCAACCACCGGCATTGCTGGCTGCGCCCGGGACGTGAACGGCACGCTCGTCGCGGCACTCCCGGCCAGCATCAAGAACTCTCGCCGCTTCATTTCCAGACCTGCTTTCCTTGCTTTCAACCCTGGGCGCTTTCGGTTGAGGTCCAAGCGATCAGCACTATTCAATGACTTCATCGGCGCGCACGAACACCGACGGCGGCACCGATACGCCGATGATACGGGCAACCTTGTTGTTGATGGCCATCTCGAAACGCGTCGGCTGTTCAAAGGGCATTTCGGCCGGGTTGCCGCCTGCAAAGATGCGCACAACAAAGTCGGCGGTGCGCAGCCGTAGCTCGGCAATATCGGGGCCGTATCCGATCAGGCAACCGTCGGAGGCCATCGCGCGCCATTCGCAGATCGTCGGGAGGCGTCGCTCCAACGCGAGGGCCGCCAGTTTGGGCGCGTCACGGTGGAAATTCGGCGAGGACTGTATGACAATCCCGTCGACGCCGGCATCGAGCATGGCATCAAAGGTCGTCTGATAATCCGCCGGACTTTTCACCTCGAACCTGAGGAGCTCAACACCGACTTTTTCGGCGATCTGCCGGTACTCTTCCTTCTGCTGCGTCATCGTGCGCTCGTCCACTAAAAGAGCAAACTTGCCAGCGCCAGGGATCGCATCATGCAAGAGCTCCATGCGCTTCTTGTCGCCGTCGAATGTCAGCAAGGCTATGCCGGTGACCTGGCCGCCGGGCCGCGAAATGCTTGCAGCCTCGCCTTCAATGACCGGATCGGTCGTAAACGACGCAACGATGGGTATCTGAGGCGCAGCCTTCATCGCCGCAGAGATTGCCCTTGGGGCAACGGCGACGATCACGTCGGGTTTGGTCGCGGCGAGCTCTTGCGCCAGCCGGGCAAGTTGCTCCGGATCACCCCAATGCGGCAACACAACGAGATTCTTGCCCTCAACGAAGCCACGCCGCGCCAGTTCCGGAATCATGACGCCATGCATCGTCGCGTCCGCCGGCCAATCAAAGGGCGTCAGTACGCCGAGCCGCCACACGCGCTCTTCAGCCGAGGCGGACACTGAGAGTACGATTAAACTCAACAAGAGAAGAATTAGCCTCATTCGATTACCTCGTCGGCGACAGCAAGGATTGTTGGCGCGACCGTCAACCCGAGTGCCTTTGCAGTCTTCAGGTTGATAGCCAGGTCGAATTTTGTCGGCTGCATAACCGGCAAGTCTGCGGGCTTTGCTCCCTTGAGTATTAGACCGACGTACTCCCCGGCTTGCCTGTAGGCTGCAAGAATGCTTGGGCCGTAACTGATCAACCCGCCCGCAACGACGAACTCACGCAGGTGAGACATCGTAGGCAGCTTGTTACCTAGTGCCAGACGTGCGAGCTGGTCTCGTCGTGACAGCAGAAACGGATCCGTGCCGACAATCATGGCATCGAACCTTTGCCGGGCGACGATGTCGAAGGCTCTCTCGATCTCGGTCTCTGTCGTGGCGGGCAGAACAGTTAATTTTATTCCAAGGGCCCGTGCACCCTCGTTTACCTCGTGGATCTCCGATGACGTTTGCGGGAAATGTGGATTCACCAGAAAACAAATCGCCGAGGCCCCTGGAATAAGCTGCCGAATCAGCTCAAGTCGCTTGGGCCCCAGCTCCACACCCATAAGCGTCGCACCGGTAATGTTGGCGCCTGGTCGATTCAGGCTTGCCACTAAACCGGCACTAACCGGATCACCTCCCATCGTGAAAACGATGGGTACATTGGTTGACGCTGCCTTTGCCGCCAACGGAGATGGATCCCCACCGGTCGCCGCGATGATATCAACGCGACGGCTGACCAATTCGGCAGCCAGCTCCGGCAGTCGGTCGTATCGGCCCTCGGCCCATCGATACTCGAATCCAACATTCCTGCCTTCTGCAAAGCCAGCTTGAGCCAGGCTCTCATGAAACGCACGCAGAGCGGGAACTGCCTCAGCGGGCGAACGGGCGCTCAGGAAACCAATCACAGGTATTGCCACCTGTTGCGCGCGGGTTGCAGACGACCATGCCAATACCCCAGCACCGACAAGACCGACGAAGTCGCGTCGCCTCATTGCGTTCCCCTATGCTTATCTTCCGATAGGCCAACATCCCGCCGCATCATTCGATCACCTCGTCGGCGCGGGCGAGAACGGTCTGCGGGACAGTCAACGTCATTGCCTTCGCCGTCTTCAGGTTGAGGATCAACTCGTATCTGGTCGGCTCCTGCACCGGCAGTGCGCTTGGCTCTTCGCCGCGAAGGATACGATCGACATAAGAGGCGGATTGGTGAAAAAGCCCAACGAAATCGGAACCATAGGAGACAAGTGCGCCGTTCTCCGCAAAGGAGCGAAGTGGCCCTACGGTCGGCAGCCGCGCCTGCAGCGCCGACGCGAACAGCAGGTTACTGTTGTTGGTCATGAAGACGTCAGGGAGAGCGACAAGCCCGGCGTGCGGTTGGTGCGCGAGCGCGGCGACAGCACGCTCGATCTCCGCTTGATCGGCCACCGGCATGGGCTCGATCGCAATCCCAAGGCTGGGAGCAATCTCCTGCATAGCCGGCAGAAAGATGGAATACGGCGCTGTCTTGAGATTGTAGATGACGCCGATGCGGCTTGTGACGGGCGAGAGCTCCTTTACGAGCTCAAGCCACTTCCCGGCGATCGGCGCATTGAAACTGGTAAAGCCAGTGATGTTGCGCCCTGGCTTCGACAGGCTGGCGACAATTCCGTCGCCAACCGGGTCACTTAGACCGGCAAACACGATCGGAACGGCATCGGTGGCGAGCTTGAGCGCGCGTGCTGTCGGCGTGTTGGTCGCGAGGATTACGTCTGGATTCAACTTCCACCAGCTCCGTGGCATAGGCGCTAATTCGATCCGCGTCTGCAGCCCCCCAGCGAACTTCAAAAACGATCCTTCCTTCGCGCCAACCTGCCTCGGCGAGCCCCTTCTGAAACGCCACAACACGCGCGCGTGTGCCAGGAACGTCGGGGCCGCCGTTCAGAACAGCGACGCGTTTGATTCCGCTCGGCTGCTGGGCGGCCGCGCGATGGGCCCCTGCGGACGCCAAACCGGCGACCAGCGCAATGATCTCACGTCGATGCATTCTTGACATTGTTGCTATTCGATCACCTCGTCAGCGTGATGAACTCACGCCGCTTCACTCGATCACCTCGTCGGCGCGCAGCAACACCGCCGGCGGTATCTCGACGCCGAGCGCCTTGGCGGTCTTGAGGTTGACGATCGTCTTGAGCTTTGTCGGTTGCTCGATCGGGATGGCGGCCGGTTTAGCGCCCTTCAATATCTTGTCGACAAAAACGGCGCTGCGGCGAAACATTGCGGTGAAGTCCACCCCGAAACCGACCGGGGTCGCCCCCCGGGAAGCGAGAATGGGGGCTGCAATCGATGGCACATGGCATTTGTCAACAATCGCAGCCACCAAGGAAGAGTTGGTTACAAATGCATTAACTTCCGTGATCAGGAGGCCGCCCATGGAAATAGAACCGACGGTCGACAGCGCGCTTTCGAGGTTGCCGGGGACGCTGAGCTCGATCGGTCGCAGTTCGACGTTCAATGCCTGCGCTGCAGTCGTAATCGCGCTCATGGTATCGTTGTTGAGGGGGTTCCCTCGTTGCATTAGCACCCCTACGCTGGTCATCGAGGGAGCCAGGCTCACCAGAATCTCCAGACGCTTGGCAGCCAGTTCTGTAGCGAATTGGGTTTGTCCCGTTATGTTGCCGCCCGGGTGGGCCATGCTGTCCGCAAGGCCCAAGGACACCAGATCCGGGCCCACGATTAATACGGTCGGAATTCTCGTGGTCGCCCGGTGAGCGGCAAGAATCCCGGGAGTTGTCGCTGTCACGAGAACGTCGATGTCGAGGGCGACCAGCTCAGCCGCCAACGCCGGCAACCGGCTGTCGTCGCCGTTAGCGTCACGATATTCGACATGAATGTTCTCGCCCTCAACCAAGCCGAAATCGCGAAGCCCTGCGAGGAAAGCGTCTACCTCCAGATTTCGCGGCGGAGGAAGGAAAAGGCCGATGCGGGCAATTCGCTTGGCTTGTTGGGCGCGTGCTCCCGAAGGCCACGCCAATGCCCCGCCAAGCATAGTAATGAATTCGCGTCGTTTCATTTCCGCTCTCAATTTCCTAGCTGCACGTGCGGCAGCGTCGAATTTTAGTTCTTTCCGGCGCTTGCAAGCTTGACCACCCGCGGCAACACGATCGTGAACTCGGTGTACTGCCCGGGCTGCGTATTCACATCCAGCCTGCCGCCGTGTTGTTTTACGATGATGTCGTGGCTCATGGACAGACCAAGTCCAGTGCCTTCTCCCGCCGGTTTGGTCGTGAAGAACGGATTGAACATTTTTTCCTTCACCTCCGGCGGGATGCCGGTGCCGTTATCGCGTATGCGTATCTCGATGTGATTGCCGAGATTTCTGGTGACAGCGCTGAGCACCGGCTCGAAGTTCGTATCGCCGTTGTCGGCTCGACGCTTGCTCGCGGCATAAAACCCGTTCGAGATCAGATTGAGGAAGGCGCGGGTGATTTCCTGCGGGAACAGCTCTATCACGCCGGCGTCCGGATCCAGGTCGCGCTGCAGCGTGATATTGAAATCCGGTTTCTCGGCGCGGGCGCCGTGATAAGCGAGATTGAGGCTCTCGTCCAACAGCGCGTTGATATCGACCGCCCGCTGATCGCCTGAACCTTCCCGGGAATGCAACAGCATGTTCTTGACGATGGAATCGGCGCGCTTGCCGTGCTGGACAACCTTTTCCAGATTGCTTTTCAGGACTTCGCGGATTTCATCCAGTTCCTTTCGCCTGCCGGCCTCGTCGAGCGCCGGATTCTCGAATATCTCGCTCATCTCGTCGATGAGTTCGACCGACAGCGTCGAGAAATTGTTGACGAAATTCAGCGGGTTCTTGATCTCGTGCGCGATGCCGGCGGTGAGCTGGCCAAGCGAGGCCAGCTTCTCGGTCTGCACCAGGCGGTCCTGCGCGGCGCGAAGGTCGTCGAGCGACCCGGATAGTTCGCGGGTCCGCTCCTGTACCTGTCTGAACAAGTTCACATTGGAAATGGCGATCACCGCCTGGTCGGCGAAGGTCTTCAGCATATCGACGTGATGGTCGGCGAAGGCACCCGGCTCGACCCGCGTGACTCCGATGACGCCGATGGCCTCGCCCTCGAGCAACAGCGGGACCCACAACGCGCTGCGCCATCCCCGCTGGCGCACCATCGTCAACTGATCGGATTCACCGGCAAGTTCTACTTCGGTGTCGACAATCCTGTGGATCTCGCCCCTGCGGACAGCATCGCTGTAAGTGAATCCCGACAGCGGTCGGGGATAGAAAGCTCTGAGCGCCGCATCGGCCGCAGGCGTCGTCGGGGTAAACGCCGATAAGTGAACGACGTCATCGATAATGCTCACGACAGTCGTTGCAAATCCGCCGACAAGATGATTGGAGCGCTCGGCGATGGCCTGGAAGACGGGTTGCACGTCGTCGGGCGAACTGGCGATGACCTTCAGGATATCAGCGGTGGCGGTTTGCCGCTCCAGCGCCTCCCTGGTCTCGTTGAACTGCCGCGCGTTCTGGATTGCGATCACCGCCTGGTCGGCGAAGGTCGACAGCAGATTGATCTGCTTGTCGTTGAAGGGGCGCACTTCGGTACGGCGCAGCAGGATCGCGCCGATACTCTCCTCGCCACGCAGCAAGGGCACCGACAGAACGGTATGAATGGTCGCGCCCGTGCTTTGGCCCATGGCTCTGGCATCCGGAAACTGGGCACCCTCTGCGGACAGCATGTCGTGAACATGCACGGGATTTTGATCCACAAAGGCGCGGCCAGCGGTCCAATTGCGGCTGATCGGCCATCTGTCGAGCGTTACGGGGATGGGACCAGAGTGCGCGCTAAAACGGAGATGTTCTGCGTCTTTCAACAGGACGACTGCATCATTGGCTTCGCAAAGCTCTCGCGCGCTCTCGACGATCTCTTTCAAAACCGGTCCGACATCGGTGGGTGAAGAGGCGATGACCCTCAGAACATTGCTGCTCCCGGTCTGGTAAGCCAGTGTCTGCTTGGTCTCGTTGAACAGTCGCAGATTGTGGATCGCGAGCACGGCCTGACGGGCAAAGGTCTCGATCAACGATATCTGATGTGGATCGAATGCCTTGGCGTCCGGATGTGCGGTGCCGATCGAACCTATGACCTCGTCTTCATGGATCATGGGCGTGAACATGACCGAGTTGAATCCGAAGTCGTGCGCGAACCGACGCGTTCCTTCCGGGGTGCTCAAGTCGTCCCGCGCCACAAACTGCCGTGTCTGCTTGCAAAGCATGACCAGGCCACCGATCGTGGTGTCATCGAGCGGACGGGGGAAACGTTTGGCCAGCTGCTCGAACCCCGCCTTGCCGCCGACGGCCGGCATGGTCACACTCCCGTTGCGCAGCAATTGGACAGCAGCGAACTGCGTGCCGAACAGCCGCAACAGACTGGCCACGATAGCGTCGAACACCGGTTGTACGTCGGTCGGTGAGCTGCTGATGACCTGCAGAATTTCGGCGGAGGAGCTCTCTCGCTCCAACGCCTGCTTCGTCTCGTTGAACAGGCGCGTATTCTCGATTGCGATCACGGCCTGGTCGGCGAAGGTCGTGACCAGTTCGATCTGTTTCTCGGTAAACGCACCCGGCTCGCTGCGATTCAGCGATAGCGCACCAACAAGCCGGCCTTCGCGCAACAGCGGCACCGCAAGCGTCGCGCGATAGCGCGCGCGGCTCTGCTCGCCGGTCAGGCCATAGGCCGGATCGGCCAGCACGTCCGGAATACAGACGGGTTTCAGGGAGGCTCCGGCGCGGCCGATCGCGGAGGGATGGCCGGGCATCAACGGGCGGCGTTCGAGCATTTCATGAACTTCGGGCGGAAAGTTCCAGCTCGCGAGGATGCGAAACACGCTGCCATCGTAGCGAAAGAACATCGTCTGCTCGGATCCGCACAACCGCGCTGCGGTATCGGAAATGGCCTCAAGCACGGGATTGAGGTCCGAAGGCGAACGGCTGATGACCGCGAGGACCTCGCTGGTCGCGGTCTGCTGCTCCAGCGCCTCGCCGAGGTCGCGCGTTTTGGCCTGCACCTCATCGAACAGCCGCGCATTTTCGATGGCGATCACGGCCTGGTCGGCAAAGGTCTGCACCAATTCGACATGCCGCGGCGAAAATTGGCCGATGCGGTCGCGCCCAAGAATGAACAGGCCGATGCCTTGGCCCTCTCTCATCAAGGGAACGAGGAGGAGTGACTTGAAGCCGAGCTTTTCCCGAAAGGCCTGCGTTGCCACCGAGCGATCGTTTTCGAAATCACCGATATTGGCAATTTCACCCGACGACAGGACCCGGGTCGTGGCAAAATTGGGATCATCAGCCGGAATCCGCGCCTGCCGGACAAATTCTTCCTGCTCTTTGCCGATCGCGGTGTAACCTCGACAGACCAGGAAGTCGCCCTCCCGGATATACAATCCGCACAGGCCGGCCGCGCACAGTTCCGCGGCGGAGCGTGCGAGCGTGTGCATCACAGCATCGAGATCGAACGCCGAGCGGCTGATCACCCTCAGCACGTCCGCGGTCGCAGTCTGCTGCTCCAGCGCTTCGCCGAGGTCGCGCGTCCTCGCTTCGACCTCGTTGAACAGCCGCGCGTTCTCGATGGCGATGGCGGCTTGATCGGCAAAACTCTGAATGAATGCGATCTCGGTCTCGGTAAACGGCTTCTTGGGCCGGCGCGTGACGACGAGGGAGCCGACACCGCGGGATTCGGAGATAATCGGAGCGTAGAGCACCGTCATCCCGCCCGCCTCTTTCACAACCGCCCTTTTATCCTCCGGCAGGTCGGCCTTTTCGGCGAGATCGGGGAAGTGGACCGGTCGCAGCTGTGCGATCGCCGCGCCGGTCGAACTTCCCTCGAGCGGCATCGTATCTGCTCCCCAGTCTCCCACTCCGGGGCCGCGCCGCGCGACGCCCCTCACCCTGTCGCCTTCGACCAGGTAGACGGCCGCATCGTAAGGATCGAACAGGCGCTGACAGGATTCGAGGATCGTGTCGAAGACTGGCCCCGCGGCATCTCCCGATGCGTTGGCGACCGCGCGCATGATTTCGGCGCTGGCCTCCTGCTGCATCCGTGCTGTCTTCAGTTGCCGCTTCAGCCGCGCGGTCTGCGACTGGAGAGAAGGCTTCTGCTTGCGTGGATCGGTCTTTGTCGATGTCGGCTTGCGCAAACTGGGCTTGTGAGATTTGGACACGCCGGATTTACGGACCCGCATCCCGTCAGGACCGACCGTCGTGTGGCGCTTTCCTGTTTTTTTCTCGTTCTCGGCAGCATTGGTCTGTTTCGTGTCAGACTTGGCATCGCGTCCCCTCATTCGATCACCTCGTCGGCCACCGTCAGCAGGCGGTCGGTCGCCGCGATCCCCAAGGATTTCGCTGTCTTGAGGTTGAGCACCAGCACGAACTTGCTGGCCTGTTCAATCGGCAGGTTCGCCGGCTTTTCGCCACCGAGAATCTTGGCGGCATAGATGCCAGCGCGGCGGAAGTCGTCGATCAGATCGGCCGAATAGGACATCAGAAGGCCCGCCCGGCCCCACTCCGGATAGGTACCGACCGTCGGCTTTCCCGGCCCCATGACCAAAGGTAAGACCCGCGGCATGTTGGTGTAGAGTAGCGGCTCGCCGGAGACGTAAAGGGCACCAACGCCATCGCGGACGCTTGCCGAAATCGCGCCCTCCACCTCGTCGAGACCCTGAAGTGGATGACGCACGACATTAAAGCCGAATTGACCAGCGACGCTTTGCAATGCCTTGAGCTCGGCTGTGGCAAGAATCGACGATGTACCTATGAAGCCGACCGCCTTCAGGTCAGGCACCAATTCCTTGAACAGGTTCATACGCTTTTGGGTCAGCGCCTCCTCACCCCCAACCGCATTCATAACGTTGCCGGTCGCATGGCCACCCGGGTGGACATAGCTTTCCGCAAATCCTGCCTTGATGGGATCGGCGGCATAGGACGTGAAGATCAACGGTAACTCGGGCAGGACTTTGTGCGCGATCGGCGCCGCGGCGGCCGAAGCAATGATGAGGCGCGGCTTGAGAGCAGCGAGTTCAAGGGCAAGCGCAGGCAATCGATCGAAAACGCCGTCGGCATAACGCCAAGCAAAAGTAAAGTTGATGCCCTCGGTGAGGCCTGCCTCCCGCATGCCTTGGCGGATGGCCACCAGTCGATTCTCGGCTTGCTTTGCTGGTCCCGGCACAAGCACGGCGACAACAGGCAAGTTCTTTTGGGCGCGCGCCGCAATAGGTAAAGCTGCCGCGCCACCCAAAATGCCAAGAAGCTCGCGCCGCCGCATGTCCCGCCCCCGGAGCTTCACTCAATCACCTGATCCGTTTGCACGAGGACCGTCGAAGGGATCGTCAGCCCGAGCGCCCGTGCGGTCTTGAGATTGACAACCATTTCGAACTTGGTCGGCAACTGGATCGGCATCTCCGACGGCTTTTGGCCTTTGATGATTTGGTCGACATAACCGGCGGCACGGCGCGAGAGGTCGCCGATGTCGGCGCCATAGCTGAATAAAGCGCCGGCTCGCGCAACCTCCGCTTCCTCGCCGACCACGGCTACCTTCATTTCAGCTCCGATGCGGCAGATATCGTTGCTCATCGCGGCCGTCATGTAGTCGCGAATCACGATCATGGCCGTGCCGCCGGCCTCGGCGAGCTTCCTGATCTGCTCCGCCACCTGCGCCGGCGTCGGCGCAGTGAGCCCGGAACGGACCGGCTCGATACCCAGCTTGCCGGTATCCGCCATGGTCTGGTCGCCCCACGCGCTGAAGGTGGGGTCGGTCGCGTTGTGCATCACTCCGAGCTTTGTCAGGCCCGGCAGAATTTCCTTCAACATCGCGATACGCTTGGCCGACATCTCTTCACCGAACGCCGAGAAGCCGGTCACGGTGCCACCGGGCCGGGCGAGGCTCTGAAACAGTTCGGGGTCCCTCTGCACGGCTGGCAGCGCGATCGCGACGACCGGGATTTTCGTCTTGCGCACCGCGGCCCGCGCTGCGGCAGGACCGGGTGCGAATAGCACGTCCACGGGCATCGCGACGAACTCGTCGATAATCGCGTGCCCGCGTTCGACGTCGCCGTTGGCGTTGCGGATTTCAACGGTGATACTGCGCCCCTCAACATATCCGAGATCGGCCAGCGCCTTGCGGAAGGGCAACACAATCGCGACATCTATCGCAGCGCTGGCGAAGCCGAGAAAGCCTATGGTCGGGAGATGATGGGACCCATCCTGCTGTGCCCGCGCCGTAAGCGGCCAAGTCGCAGCACCACCAACCGCCAACCCAATAAACTCACGCCTTCGCATGGCCGCCCCCAAGGTTAGAATGCGGCAGTGTAACTGTTCAAACCCGGTCCAGCGAGTGGCGTTAGTCCAATTCGCTGTTATTGCGGCTTCGGCTGCACATGGTGCGACACGATCAGCCAACGGCCATCAAGTTTCTCGTAGACATTCGTGACGAGGGAGTCGATCTTGACCTCGTTGCCGTCCTTAAATTTCGCCGACCCAGTCTCCTGCGCCATCTCCCACGCTAGATTGCCATTCACATGAATATGGGGACCTGACACGGCGACTTTTCTCTCTGCGGTAATGTTATTGATCTCCTCCCACATCTTCTTGAGAGGCTCCCAACCAACAATGATCGATTTGCTGCGTGGACCGATGTACGTGATGTAAGGCGTGTGGGCCCACACTTTTTCCATGGCCGCACCGTTGTCGGTCACGGCAAGAGCTGCGTAATAGGCTTGGCTTGCCGCTTTCACTCCTTCCACATCTGATTGCTGGGCGAACGCGTTAACCGGCAACAAGGCCACGCAGATGGCTGAAAGAAAGAGAACAGTACGTCGATTCATTATATTCTCCGTGAAGGACCGAGCGCTTGCTAACGTTACGCACGCGACGATGATAGCGATGCAGCCGTCGGGGGGGGAATTGCGCCACGCGCAATTCACCGGGGATCTCTCGGCCTTAATCAGAGCCTTGCTAGAGAATGCCTTGAGCGGCCGCGTTATCACGGTCGACTTGCTTCTGGCGGACGATCGCCAGCGCCCTGCTGCACGCGGTGAATGCAGCACTCCCCGAGCGCATTCCGAACGTCTCACAGAATTGGCGATCTTCGTCTGCAATCGTGCGTTCAAGGTATTCGTGTGCGGCGACTCGCATGGCGGGACCGGAGATGAAAAGCGCGTGCAGCCCAAAAGCTACCAGCGCGGCAAAGAGTAGCGAATACCCGAGTGCAGGGAGCGGGAAACGACTGAGAGTATTGGTTTTGGCTTCGGCCATAAAAATCTCTCGTGAGCAATCAGAATGCCTGGGAAAGGGAGCTTGTTCGCGAGCAAACAGACTCCAACGAGAGAGCAGAATTACCCTGAGAGAGCGACGAGCGTTCGGAAAACTTTGCGCGTATCTCGTCCCGCCCGAAACACCAAGGGCGACCTGGCGGAATCGACCGGATCCATCGGCCAGCCGCCGTGGGCGCAGAGGTCACCAGAACCACACCGACGCGATAACCTCGACGACAAGGATGCCAGCCAAGGCCAAGCCTGCGAGAGCGTAGCCGCGCCGGAACCCAGCCTCATCGGCATCATTCGACACCTGAATCAAGCCACACATATTTCAGTCCCCTGGACTCACACCGGCAACCCTAGGACGCAATCGGCTTCAGCGATCGAAACAGTTTGCGTATATCGGAAGGCCTTCGGCCTTGGTTGCGTGAGCAAGAGAGCGAGATCGCAAGTAGTCACCTGCCCCCTAACCGAGCTGCGATCCGCATGGCGATCGAGGTGCGGAATAGCATGGTCGAGCGGACCGCCGGCTTGCCGCCAGATCGACGCATCGAGTTTCGTATCGGAATCCATCTCGGCGACATCGTCGAGAAGAATGATGATGGCGATCAATATAAGGACCGCGACGGCGCTCGGCCTCACCGTTCTGCCGACGATCCGTTCAATATCTCAACTTCCCGAAAGCCAGCAGAGTGCGTCCCTCGGCCGGCATGATGTATCCGGAGCCGCTCGCGAACGGCACAAAGGTACGGTGATCGGCGAGATTTTTTCCGGTCACGCCGAGGCTCCAGTGATCCATCTCATAGGCGACCTTGCCGTCGAACGTGACATATCCCGGCGTGAAATAGATGTTGTCGAGCGCCACCGCCTGCGCGGAGGCAGCGTAAAGGCCGGCTCCGATCGCGACATTCCGCAGCCGTCCGTCCTGGAATTTGTAATTCACCCAGAGCCGGCCGGAGTCGCGCGGGACGCGCTCGAGCATGGTCCCGGGCGCAAAGAGCTGATCCCGGGTGACGATCGCCTTTACATGCGCGTAGCTGGCAAGGATCGAAAGGCCCGCGAACGGCTGCCAAGTCAGGTCCGCATCGAATCCCTCCGCGCGCTGCGCGCCGACCTGGGTGGCGAAGAAGAGGCTCCCCGGCAGCAGGTTCATGACATTGCGCCGCGTGTTGGTGAACCATGCGAACGTGCCGCTAAAGCCGGACGGCAGCGCGAGTTTCAACCCGGCCTCGGTCTGCTCGGCTTCCTCCGGTTTCGGCGAGCCGACGGCATTGAAGAAGGGCACACCGCGATAGCCTTGGGAGTAGTCCGCGAAGGCCGATACGCCTTTCACGAGATCGACCACCGCACCGAACCGCGGCAGCGCCTTCCAGTCATTGGTGACGAAATCGCTGCCCGCCACCGTGTCGGTGCCGTGGATGTAGACGTTGGCGAGGCGCACGCCCGCGAGCAGGTGCAGCCGCTCGTAGATGTCCGATTGCCACTGCGCCGTCAGCCCGCTGTTGAGATAGAGGTTGTTGGAATTGAACGCGCTCGCGGTCGGTGGCGTGTACGCGGGAAACACCGGATTGGCGAAGTCGACGAAGCCGGCGAGGCCGACATCGTCGCGGATCCTATCAGCGACGCGATCGGTGTCCGCCCCGAACAGTAACGTGTTCCTGGTCGGCCCGATCGCGAATTTGCCGATCAAATTGGCGTTCGACGCGATCTCGCGGGTGTCCACCGGCAAATGGAAGCTGAGAAATGGGAACGCCGAGCCGAATAGCGGGGTATCGGTTCCGAGGAAATGTCCGAATTGCTCGAGCCGCATCTCGCTAAAGCGGGTCGTGGCGTTTGCCGACCAGACCGCATTGAAATCGTGATCGAGCCGCGCGGTCACGCCGTTGTAGGTCGTCCAGCTACGGCCGAGATCGAGTCGGTCCGGAAACAGCGTCGGCGAGATCTTGAACAACGACTGGTCGACCGTGCCGGCACCGGGCAGGCCGGTGTAGTTCTGGAACGAGCGCGACGAGAAGCTGCCCTGGATGGTGAGGCGCGTGCCGTCCTTGTTGTCCAGGAGAAGCGTCGGATTGAATGCGTAGCGGCGATGCTCGATCACGTCGATGACATCGCCGGATTTCTCGACATCGCCGGTCATGCGAAACAGCGCCGTGCCCCCACTCGCGAGCGGCTGGTTCACGTCGAACCAGGTGTTCCACAGCTTATAACCGCCCGCCGTGAAGCCGATCTCGGCGAACCGGTTCTCGGTCGGCAGCTTGGAGACCGTGTTGATGATGCCGCCGACAGGGCCGATGCCACCTTGGTAGAGGATGCCGGCCGGCCCTTTCAGCACCTCGATGCGTTCGGTGTTGCGGAGCGAGGTGTTATCGCCGCCGTCATAATAGTTCGGCAGGCCGTCGACATAGCGGTCGGCTGGAAAGCCGCGCACCTTGTAGGCATAGCCGATGAACGTGTTGGCCGACATCGGCGTCACGGCCGAGATGTTGCGCAGCGCATCCATTTGCCCGAGCGGTTGCTGGTCGTCGAGCACGGCGCGCGGCACGACCGCAATCGCCTGCGGAATGCGCTCAATCGGTGTGTCGGTCTTGGTCGCCGAGAATGAAGTGAGCGCGCGATAGCCGCTTACCGGCCCGGCGGTGGTTTGCGTCACCGGCGGACCGCCGTTCAGCACGACGCCATCGGGCGGCGCTGGCACGCTGGTGCGTTCCCTCATGGGCGCGGCCGGTGCAACAACAAGAGCGGGCTTGGGTTTGGCGATGCGCTTGCGCTTGGCGTCAACTGTCACGGGCGGTAACCGCACAGACGGATCGGCGCTGCCGGATGAATGTGCTGCGCGATCGGCCGGCGCATCTTGCGACCAGATTGGACCGGCCTGCCCGATCGAAATGATGGCTGCAAGCGCCGTGCGCCGCACCAAGCGCGGAGAAAAACGCACACCACGATTGCCCAAGACAGCCTGAAAACCGCCTGAACTCAGGCCTTTACCCATCGGCTGCCCCAGCCATTCCGATCCAGCCCTGACGGTTCTCCTCACGGGAACCTATGGGATCACACGATCAACGCAAATCCAAATCGCCGAACTTCCGTAGTTTTACGGTAGAACGCATTTTTCTCTCGTGAGCCAACTTAGATGTGTTGACCTGAGACCATTAGCTGGCAGTCATCGCGAGCGGCACAGTCGCGTCACCATCCGTGACGTCCTTGGCCCTGGCCCACTGACGCATCGCGACGAGGTTGACAGCGTCGTGAAGATACATCCCTACCGCGAGGCCGCGGTCGTAGCTGGCCCAGAAGCGCGGCAGGATCACGATGCTATGGCCACCGCGCCCGGTGATCCTGACCAGTCCCGCCGCCTCCGCATTGCCCATCAAGTTGCGGACATGGGTTCGGGAGACGCCGAAACGATCGGCGGCGTCGATGTAGGGGATTGCAGCGTTCGGATCGGCGGCATCCATTGCAGCCAACAGAACCGCATTCTGGATGAGTGGTCCCGCTGCGTGCGTGAAAAACAGCAGGGTGTCCGGCAGCGTCATCATCAGGCGCGCGGAGGCGGGATTGAACGGGAAGCACGTGCGGCAGTGCAGGACGTGAAACGCGCGATCGCGCGACAGCACCGGGCCGTAATCATGGTCGGGGAAAAGCACAGCGAGCGGGATGTAGTGCGTCGCGAGCCACTCGGTGTGATGAGCGCGCAGCTTGTCCGTGGCCGCAAGCAGCCGGACGCGCCCGTCACCGGGGGCGCGACTCTGTTCGAGAAATCCAACCTCGCGCAAGCGCGCGACGAGATGATCCACCTGCCGGCCGCTGGCATAGCCGTACATGGCTAGCTGCCGCTTGAGCGCAGCCACAGTGAACCAGGTCTCGCGTCTCGACGGATCCTGCGCGGCCTCGAGCACGGCAACGCAGAGAAAAACGAGGAATCGGCCCGCCTCAAGCAGCAGGCGAACCAAAAACGGATCGCCTTCGTACAGATGGACGAAGCTTTCAAGATAGGCGCGCCGCGCTTCCGGCAGGCGGGGATGGTTCAAGATCTCGTCGAACGTCAGCCGCAACCGGCCACCGACAAGGCGTTCAAGTTCGTCCCGTTCCACGGCTCCCCCTCAGCTTGCCCCCCAAGAACTTATTGGCCCGCAGCAATCTGCGCAATGTTTTCCGTAAATGCTCTCGCTGTTGCAGCTCGCTGGGTGATAACTTGCCACATTCAACCTCGCGAATTTGCGCTGGCTTGGAGTTTCGCTCGCTCTTTACTCGTGGCGCCGCGTTTCGCCCCCTTCTAAGACGGCATCCAGCCGCCAAGGTAAGCGCCTACAAAGAGCAGAAACTGATATCGAGAGCACCGGCGCCAGCAATGTCTCAGTTGGTCACCCGCGGGAAGACAATCCCAAGTCTTCTTGATAACTCGGCTGGGATGAGCATTTCCCTGCATCCGAATACGTCGGGACAGCGAACGCCGGCGGCTTCGTCCGCGGCGGTCGCTTTGCCTGTCCAGGGCGCTCCGGCACCTAAGGTCCGTGCCCGCCTGTTTGCCAAATATGTCGCGCTGTTCGCCGCGGTGGTTGGTGTAGCGCTGCTTTCCAACGGGATTTTCGAGGTCTTCTTCTACTACCGCGAGCACAAGGCCGCCCTGATCCGGATTCAACACGAACAGGCCGAAGCTGCCGCTGCCAAAATAGGCCAGTTCATCAAGGAAATCGAAAGCCAGCTTGGCTGGACCACGCAGCTGCCATGGTCGGCAGGCTCGCTGCAGGACCGCCGCTTTGACGCGCTTCGGCTGCTGCGTCAGGTTCCGGCCATTACCGAATTGTCGCAAATCGATTCGACCGGCAAGGAGCGCTTGCGGGTCTCGCGCCTCGCCATGGATGTCGTCGATTCCGGCCTCGACCTCTCCAAGGACCCTAAATTCGCCGAAGCGGTCGCCAACAAGGTCTATTACGGACCGGTCTATTTCCGGCGGGAATCCGAGCCCTATATGACGCTGTCGCTGGCAGGCTCGCGCAAGGACGCCGGTGTCAGCATCGCCGAGGTCAATCTCAAGCTGATCTGGGACGTGGTTTCGCAGATCAAGGTTGGCGAGCGCGGCCATGCCTATGTCGTGGGTTCGCAAGGACGGCTGATCGCCCATCCCGACATCAGCCTCGTGCTGCGCAACACCGACATGTCGAAGCTGGTGCAGGTCCAGGCGGCGCGCGCCGGCAACGCAAACGATGCCGATGCGCTGCAGGGTTCGCTGAACATTCAGGGCCAGGAGGTGCTGACGGCATCGGCGCCGATCGCGCCCCTGGGCTGGACCATGTTCGTCGAGTTGCCGGTCAAGGAGGCCTATGCGTCGCTGTATCTGGCGCTGCAGCGGTTGGCGATCGTTCTGGCGGGAGCCTCGATCTTCGCTGTGCTGGCCGGAATTTTCCTGGCCCGGCGGATGGTCGGCCCAATCAGGGCGCTGAGCGCCGGCGCGGATCGAATTGGCAGCGGCGATTTCGCCCAGCGGATCTCGATCAAAACCGGCGACGAACTGGAAGGCCTTGCCAATCAGTTCAACGAAATGGGCGCTCGATTGCAGGAGTCCTACGCCGACCTCGAGCAGAAGGTGGATCAGCGGACCGCGGAGCTCAGCGAATCGTTGGAGCGGCAAACCGCGACCGCCGATATTCTCAAAGTCATCGCCAGTTCACCTGACGACGTACAACCGGTATTCCAGGCGATCGCCGAGCGGTCGAACCAGCTGGTGCACGGGCTATCAACGACCGTTCTCAGTATCATCGAGGGGAATGTTCATTTGTCGGCTTTCACGCCGACCAATCCGGAAGCCGACGCCGCGCTGTCGGCGTATTTCCCGAGGCTGCTTTTCGAATTGCCGTTCGGAGACGGCGTCCGTCGCGGCGAAATCGTCCGCATTCCGGATACCGAACTTGAACCCGCGCTGCGCGAGCTGGCCCGACTGCGCGGCTATCGAAGCATGTTGTTTATACCCCTGCTCCACGACGGAACGCCGATCGGCATGATCGGGCAAACCAGAGTTGAGGCCGGTGCCTTCGACGAAAACCACATCGAGCTGTTGAAGACGTTTGCCGACCAGGCCGTCATCGCCATTTCCAACGTCCGGCTTTTCCAAGAAGTGCAGGCGCGTACGCGCGAGTTGTCCGAGTCCCTCGACGACCTGCGCACCGCCCAGGATCGTCTCGTTCAGACCGAAAAGCTCGCTTCCCTCGGCCAACTG
>NZ_JADPIT010000032.1:80481-127106 GCF_023073035.1 Bradyrhizobium sp. 62 | reverse complement strand
TCGCGCACGAGATCAAGAACCCGCTCAACTTCGTCAACAATTTCGCGGCGTTGTCGGGGGAACTGATCGGCGAGTTGAACGACGTTCTGAAGCCGGCGGAGCTCGATGACAGGACACGCGAGGAGATCGACGAACTCACCCTTATGCTCAAGGGCAATCTGGAAAAGGTCGTGCAGCATGGCAAGCGTGCGGATTCCATCGTCAAGAACATGCTGCTGCATTCGCGCGAAGGCTCGGGTGAGCATCGGCCCGCCGATATCAACGCGATCGTCGAGGAAAGCCTCAATCTTGCCTATCACGGTGCGCGCGCCGAAACGTCCGGCTTCAATATCACGCTCAAGCGCGAGCTCGATCCGGCTGCCGGCCAGGTCGATCTCTATCCGCAAGAGATTACCCGTGTCTTCCTCAACCTGATCTCGAACGGATTCTACGCGGCGACCAAGCGCAAGGAAGCCGGCGACGAGGGCTTCGAGCCGGCCTTGAGCGCGGCCACCAAGAGTTTGGGCAACAAAGTGGAAATCCGGATTCGCGATAACGGCACCGGGATTCCGCCCGAGGTAAAGGAGAAGATGTTCAATCCCTTTTTCACCACCAAGCCGGCGGGCGAAGGCACCGGCCTCGGACTGTCGATGAGCCACGACATCATCGTGAAACAACACGGCGGCACCATCGACGTCGCGACCGAGCCCGGCGCATTTACCGAATTTATCATCACTCTGCCCCGAGGCGGAGCGGCACAAGCCAATTTTGGAGGCAAGAATTGAGCGTTTACATACTCGTCGTCGACGACGAGCCCGACGTCGAAGCCCTGTTTCGCCAGCAGTTCCGCCGCGATCTGAAATCCGGCCGCTTTACCATGGAATTCGCCCCGTCGGCGCCGGCGGCGCTGGAGCGTGCCGCGGAAATTAAGGACCCGTCGCTGATCCTGATCCTGTCCGACATCAACATGCCCGGCATGAGCGGGCTTGAGATGCTGCCGAAGGTACGCGCGGAGCGCCCCGACGTTCCCGTGATCATGATCACGGCCTATGGCGACACCGAGACACGCCGCAAGGCGATCGAGAACGGAGCCGTAGGCCTTTTGACCAAGCCGATCGATTTCGCGCTGCTGCGCCTTGAGATCGATAACCGCCTCGGCCAGGCCGCATGACTGCGACCGTCCTCGTTGTCGATGATGAGCCCGATCTCGAGGCCCTGGTCCTGCAGAAATTCCGACGGCAGATCCGCAACGGCGCAGTGGCGTTCGTATTCGCCCACGACGGCATCGAGGCTCTCGCCTCGATCGAGCAGCACCCGCATGTCGACATGGTGGTATCCGACATCAACATGCCCCGGATGGACGGACTGTCGCTGCTGGCCAAGCTGCAGGAAGCCGAGGACAAGAAATCGACCATCATCGTCTCGGCCTATGGCGACATGAGCAACATCCGCACCGCCATGAACCGCGGCGCATTCGATTTCCTGACCAAGCCGATCGATTTCGGCGATCTCGAAATGACGATCGAGAAGACCATCCGCCATGTCGAGGCGATGCGCGAGGCCCGCCGCCGCCAGGCCGAGGCCGAGCGCGCACATGCATCGCTGTCGCGGTATTTTTCGCCGCAGATCGCCAGCCGCCTGGCGGCGGTCGGCGACAGCGACGGCATGGAGGTGCACTGGCGGGAGGTCGCGACCATCTTCACCGACATCACCGGCTTTACGTCACTGGTGGAAACGGTGGCGCCGGATGTGCTCGGCGCACTGCTCAACGAATATGTCGGCGGCATGACCGACGTGGTGTTCGCCCATGAAGGTACGGTCGCCAAGATCATCGGCGATGCGATCCAGGTGCTATTCAACGCGCCGGGCGACCAGCCGGACTATGCCAGACGCGCCATTGCCTGCGCCCATGACCTGGACATCTGGGCCCAGGCGTTCCGCGACCGCTGGAAGGAGAAAGGCGTCAGTTTCGGCGCGACGCGAATCGGCGTCCACGCCGGGCCGGCACTGGTCGGCAATTTTGGCGGCAGTCGTTTTTTCGACTACACCGCGTACGGCGACACCATCAACACGGCTGCGAGGCTTGAGGCCGCCAACAAGCATCTCGGCACCCGCATTTGCGTGAGCGCCGCGGCGGCCGACAGCGCCGGCAATTTCCAAGGGCGGCCCGTCGGCAATATCTCGCTGCGCGGCCGCAGCGAGCCGCTTCGCGCGTTCGAACCGCTGCAAGACGCCCGCTTCAAGACGACCGCCAACGCGCAATATGGCGAGGCGTTCGCCAAGCTCGAGGCTGGCGACGCCGCGGCGATGCCAGCCTTCGCGGCGCTGGTCGGCTTACACGCCGACGACGCGCTGGCCGGATTTCATCTGAAGCGATTACTCAATGGTGCTAAAGGCGCTCGGATTCAACTAGACTAGAACCGGCCGTGTCGGTCTACGTGGGCTGAGACACATCGGATATGGCACGTTTGCCTATTTGCATCATGCAAGTTGGTCGGAGTTCACGCAAACGGGATATCGCCTTGATGTCCGCCGGGAGCCAAACTCAGAAGTCCGAGTGACTAGCCCTGAAGTCGCCTTTGTCCCACAACTAGACTCCTGCGCCGAAGCAATTTTGGCCTGTTATTCGATTACCTCATCAACGCGTGCCAGGCCGTGGGTCGGAGCGCGCACCACCTTTAGCCAAAGCCGCGCACCACGATCCGAGCCACGTGAAGGCACCGAGCGTGACGAGTGACAGCCCGGCCAGCCTGCCGCAGAGCGCGAGCAGGTTCGCGTTCAGTCGAGCCCGCGCCGCTGCCGCGAATCCGCTCAGGGTGATCCACCATGCGACCGAGCCCAGAAACACGCCAGCTACCATCATCGAAGAAGATTGGCTTCCAAAAGTCTGCAGTGCCGCGAAGAATAGTATCGGCGTCAGCGGGTTGGTCAGTCCAATGATGATCGTGCTCAGGTAGGCATGCGACAGCCGTATGCTGTCGAATTTTGAGCCCTTTTCCAGGGCGATTGTCGTTCGACCAGCTCTAGCTGCCAATCCCAGCAGGATAGCTGCCGAAATCAAGCCGAGGGCCACCGCATGGGCGTCCAACCAGGGCTTTGCAATGGCGCCGAGGCCGGCAACAGCCGCTGCACCATAGGCAACATGCACGGTTGCAGCACCCAGCCCTGTCAGCAGACCGGCCGCAAGGCCCGATGTCAGCGTGCGTTGGATGCACAATATGCCGATCGGCCCGATGGGTGCGGCGACCGAGAAACCTATGCCGGCGCCGGCGAGCAGCGTCGCAGCTGAACTGGACAGCATATGGACGTGCGATCAACGCATGGGTGTTGCGGCCATCTTAACCAGTCTATGCTTCAGGAGGACTGGCTCCCAGAAGAATCTGACCGCTTCGCTCCGCGCCTCGTATTCGCAAATTCCGATGTCGAACAGGTATTCCGGTCGTTCTCTCAGGTCAGCAGCGAGTTGCGCCCTGAGACGCGCGCGCCGGCACCACATCGCCAAGATCGAGAGTGGGGCCTGCAGTAGCCGGCCAAGATTGTAAAATGAAGCCTTCTCTGCAGTCACCACAGAGGAAATCAAGACATCAGACATGACAATACCTCACCGCAAACAGATGATTTCGAAATGAATGAATCCGTCTCACCTCGCAGTGAGCGGCTTCGGGACAACTGGGCTTACAAAACGCGTGACCAGCTTGGTCGGCTCGTTTCGCCGTTGGACATTGCCGCGTGTGGCGCTGATCGGCCGGCAACACATCAATGCTATCGGGCATTCGCTGCGCCCACATTATCAATTCTGATTATGCCGTTGAATTATTCGGGTCGCTGGTTCTGTCGCTATCGCGAACTCTCGCCACGCACGGCAGATATCCCGCCGAGCAGGGCAACAACGTCGGTCTGCCGCTGACAGCCGGTCTTTTCCAGCACGCCACGAACCTGCACGCGGACCGTATTGGGCGAAACGCCATTGTCGCCCGCCAGATCTTCCACGGTTTTCCCGGCAGCAAGGCCGCGGGCGACGCGGGCTTCGGCTCGATGGCGGCGGGGCCAAGGGCTTCTATTCGCTCGGCGCGCTCCGAGAGATTGAAGGCATGGTCGAGAGCACGCTCGACAAGCGCTTTGACCTGATATTCGGGACCAGTACCGGCGCCATCATTGCCGCGCTTCTCGCGCTCGGCAAAATCGTCGATGAGATCCACGCGCTCTACAAGTCGCATGTCGTCTCGGTGATGGCTGAGAAGTCGAGGGCGGCCAAAACAGCCGCGCTCGCAAAACTCGCCGTCGAGGTGTTCGGCGATAAGAAGTTTGATGCGGTCACTACCGGCGTTGGCATTGTCACGACGAAGTGGCTGAACGAACGGCCGATGATTTTCAAAGGCACCATCAAGCAGGCACATGGCCGGACCGGCACGTTCGTGCCTGGCTTCGGGTGCACCATCGCAGATGCGGTTCAGGCGTCCTGTTCGGCCTATCCGTTCTTCGAGAAGAAGACCGTGACGACCTCGCTCGGGGACTTCGAGCTCATCGACGGCGGATTCTGCGCGAACAATCCAGCGCTTTACGCTCTGGCCGACGCGACCATTCCGCTCAGCATCCCTAGGAAAAACATCCGCGTGGTGAGCGTTGGCGTCGGCGAGTATCCCGAGCCCAAGGCAAAGTTTTTTAGCAAGGGGAAGTGGTTGAAGTATGTGCCGAGTGTGACGCTCTTGCAAAAGACCCTGGAGATAAACACTCAATCGATGGATCAGCTCCGCGTCATTCTGTTCAAGGATGTCGAGACGGTCCGCATAAATGACGCATACACGACGCCGGAAATGGCGACCGACCTATTCGAACACGATTTGAAGAAGCTCAATATTTTGTGGCTTCGCGGGCGCGAATCGTTTGCTAAGCACGAAACGACGTTGCGAGATTATCTTCTTTGACAGGGGTAGTGTGATGGCGATACCGGAAGCCCAGCTCGACAGTTGGGACAGCCTTGGTGCTGTGAAGCAGTCTCGCGACACGTATGCTTCGTTAAAGGGCGCGCTAGAGGATTCGAAGGCACCATACTCGTCGCGAAGCTTCGAAACGTTTTTGCAGGGCTCATACGGCAACGACACAAATGTCTTTGCTGACAGTGACGTTGATATCGTGATGAAATTGACCTCAGTTTTCTATTACGACTTGTCGCGCATGACCGACCCTGAAAAGGCGACATACGATAAAGCATATGCAAACGGAGAGTACGACTTATCGACGTTTAAGAGCGAAACCGTCGCGTGGCTGAAAAAGAATTACGGAGAAAAGGTCACCCCTGGAAAGAAGGCCATCTTCATTCCGAGCTCCGGCAACCGGCGCGACTGCGACGTACTCGTGTGTGCCCAGTTCCGCCGCTATCACAAGTTCCTGAGCACGAGCGACCAGAAGTATGACGATGGCATTTGCTTCTTTCTACCGGGCAACGTGCGGATCGAGAACTTCCCGAAGCAACACTCGGCCAACTGCACCGAAAAAATGGACCAGACAAACCAGTGGTTCAAGCCGACCGTGCGCGTGTTTAAGAACATGCGGAACCGGATGATAGAGCGGGGCGAGCTCGCCGAAGGAATCGCCCCGTCGTATTACCTCGAGGGGATGCTCTACAATGTTCCCGCCGATAAATTCGGCGGTAGCTATCAAGACACGTTCACAAACTGCTTCAATTGGCTCGTCGAGGCAGACAGCACCAAGCTCGTCTGTGCGAGCTACATGCACTGGCTCGTGCGTGATGGGGAACAGACTTCATGGCCCGTTGCGAACTTCAAAGCCTATCTCGCCGCGGCTAAGAAGCACTGGGAAAAGGGTTAGGCTGTCGCGCGTCTTTTTTGCTCTCTACGCTTATCGCGCATCCACCCTTGTTGTACTCGTTGCGCCAAAAACGGAATGAAAAATCGGCGGATTTTAACGCGGCTTTTGGTCAACGTTTTCTACAATCCGGGCTCCGAAGGCACGAAGTTTGATTACGTCTGCCGTAGGTCGCCCGCATCCATCCCGCTCGGGTTTGACGCGTCGAAATCCCCACATCGGTTTGCGATCGAGTGGATCCTTGCGAGATCCGTTGGCTGGTCGATGGCGAACAGGTTCATCGTCGCGTCGTTTGGAATCCGACTCCTATTCCGCATCTCCCTATGGCGCTGCACGTCAATACCTAGCCTACGCGATCGGGACAGCTCGCCGGCCGACTTGCGCTGCGCCAACTTCCCGCGGCCGCGATAATTCGCGAGATCGCCGTGAATGCATTCGGCGCCAATGAAGACTTCATTGAGCGGCGGGCCACTCCTTCGGTCTCAGCTGCACTGGCGCCGGTAGCTTCCAGTTCCGTCCCATCATCGTAGCAGTCGTAGAAGCGATGGCAGACGCCACGCAGGACGCCGCCCGGAGACCCTATAGCGTTCCTTCGGCGACACCCAGAACGCGCACCGCCCCACCATTGCGACAGCGAAAGCAAACGCTGTGTCAAGGGCCAGATCAGATGCCCCGGTAAGCTTTCTCTCAAAGGCTTATCAGTTGTGACTCCCGCCCACACGTGGCAGAGCGGACGCTGTTTCAGTAAACCGCCGAGGTCTGCTTGGGCCGCCGGCTCCTCCACCGCGTCTTCAATTAGCTTGGCGCCCCCTCGATCTCACCTCTTTCAATGGTGAGCGTCACGTCGGCAAAGGTCTCGAGCAGCTTTGGATTCGACTCGGTGATCAGCAGCGTAATGTCCTTATCCTGCGAACGAAGCCGCCGGAGTGCTTCCGCATATCGCTGCGCTAACACAGGCGCGAGACCCTGAAATGGCTCATCCAGGATAAGCAGCCGGGTACCAAGCATGAGCGCCCGCCCAAGCGCCACCATCTTGCCTTGGCCGCCCGAGACCGATCCCGCCGGACGTTTGGCAAGCTCTTTGAGTTCCGGCAGCACCGAATACGCTCGCTCCAGCCGCCGCCGCGTCTCGTCCGGATTCAGCTTGGCGACACGACCGGGAAGCAAAATATTTTCTTCAACAGTGAAGGCGGAAAACAGACGCCGGTCCTCAGGCGCGTAGCCAAGACCCAGCGACGGCCGGCGATGCGGCGCGATCGGTCCAAGATCTTCGCCGCTTAGACGAACGGTGCCGCTCGCTTTTGTGAAGCCCATGATAGTGCGCACGGTCGTGGTCTTGCCCGCGCCGTTTCGCCCGATAAGCGCTGCGCTCACACCCCGCAGCAGCGAGAAACTCACATTTCGCAATACAGGCGCGTCCGCAATCGCCACGTTGACATTCTCGAAACTCAGCATCGGTGTCATAACCCGATCACCTGTTCCCGGACCTTCGGGTCCGCCAGAACCTCAGCCGGCGTCCCAACTTTCTGGATCTTGCCGACATTCCACACGGCGACTCGGTTGGCGTAGCGCTCCACCATATCCATGTCGTGCTCGACGAAAACCGAGGTGACTTTCTCCTTTGCCAGCGCCGAGGTGAGAATGTCCATGATGGCGAGTTTCTCTGATGACGCGACGCCCGAAGTCGGCTCATCCATCAGGAGGAGCTTTGGCTTCAGCGCGAGCGCGAGTGCAATATCGACCAGTTTGCGTTGCCCCTCGGGCAGTTCGCGCGCCGTTCGTTCCGCATACGATTTTACACCGACGAGATCCAGCAGCCGCTCCATTTCCGGCACTTCCGGCATGAGAGAAAGAGCCTGGAAACCAGACGGACGGCCTCGCAGGGAGGCGGCCGCGATCAACATGTTCTCCATCACGGTCTGGTCGAGGAACAGCTGTGGAATCTGGAACGCGCGGGCAATGCCGAGCCTGGTGATCGTACGCGGTAGCTGCGCGGTGATGTCGTGGCCAAGAAAGGTAACGGTGCCGGCTTGCGGCCGGAGATAACCAGTCGAGATGTTGAGGAACGTCGTCTTGCCGGCCCCGTTCGGCCCGATGATCGCAAGGTTTTCGCCTTCGAGGACGTCGAGGTCGATGCCATCGGCGGCGATGACGCCGCCGAACCGGATCTTGATATTCTTGGCGGAAAGCAGGACGTTGGCCATCAATGCCCTCCCCGCCCGGATTGACCGTAGCGCTGACGGAGGCCGATAAGGCCGTTCGGCGCGTAAAGAATGATGACGATCAGCACGACGCCGAGAATGAGCTGCCAAGAGTCCGCCAGATGCGCCGCGGCATAGAACCGTACGCATTCGAACATCGCCGCGCCTGCAAACGCACCGAAAGCATGGGCGCCGCCACCGAGGATCGCGATGAACACGAACTCGCCGGACTTGGTCCAGAAGCCGAATTCGGGGGTCGCGATCTGCTGAATGATCGACACCAGCGTGCCGCCTATACCGCCGAGAAATGCGGAAAACACGTAGCCAATGAGCAGCACGCGCCGCGCCGACATACCAAGATATTCAAGCCTGGTTTCGTTGGATTTCATTGCCCGCAACATGTGACCGAGCGGGCTGTCGAGATAGCGTTGCACGCCGTAGAAGGCAGCAATCGCGACCAAAAGGCTCACGTAGAGAATAACGTATTGGAACGTCTCCGGCGTGAACGAAAATCCAAACAATCCAGGACGGGCGACCCGGATGCCGTCCGCGCCGTTAGTATAGTGGAACATTTTCTCGAGCAGTGACCACAAGACCATGGAGAATGCCAGGTTCAGCATTCCAAAAAAAATCTCCCTGTAGCGAACCACGAACAGGCCGACGATCAGGCCAAAAACGGTGGAGGTTATTCCTCCCAGCGCGAGAAAGATCAGGATATCGCCGCCGCCGATGTACTTGCCCCAGAACGCCGCGGTGTAGGCGCCGGTGGCGAAGAACATGGCGTGTCCGAACGATACTTGCCCCGCCTGCAGCAACAGGACGATGCCGAGCACCACGATGCCCTTGGCGAGAATGAGCGCGAATAACGTCGCCCAGCTCGCGACGAAGAGCGGCAGTACCGCGCTGGCCAGAAAGAAGATGATCGCGACTGCCGTGATCGGTTTGATGCGGCCCGCCATCAGATTTTTCTCACCTGCACCGTACCGAACAGTCCGAACGGACGCACCAGAAGCACCAGCACCATCAGCAGATAGGGTACGAGAACTTCGAACTCCGGCTGCAGATAGATGACGAAGGCGCGCGTCAAACCGATCATGAGGGCCGTAAGGGCGGTGCCCTCGATCTGCCCCAGACCCGCAGTGGCTGCCACCGCGAACGAGAGCACGATCATGTCGGCCCCCATGCCGGGCACCAGCGAAGTGGTCGGCGAGGCAAGCGCGCCGCCGAGGGCCGCCAGGCTCGCCCCGATGATGAACGTAATAGAGTAGACGCGTTGGGCGTCGATGCCGATGGCGGTTGACGCCTCCCGATCCTCAGTGACCGCTAAAATCACGGCTCCCGCAAGAGTTTTCCGCAAGAAGTAACGCAGTCCGAACAGCGTCGCGACTGCCACGCCCGGAAGCAGGATGACCTGGTAGGACGTATAGTTCACGCCGAATACGCTGATGTTGGGCAACAGCTTCAAGGGCTCAGCAGCGAAGATTGGCTGCACGCCCCAGATCAGACGCTGCAGATTGTCCATGATCATGAAGGCCGCGAAGGTGATCAGGAGCTGCAGCACGTCGTCTCGTCCGTAAAGCGGCCGCAACAGGAAGCGCTCGATGAAACCGCCGCACACGACGCCTATGACGATGGAGGCAATCAGCAATGCGGGATAGGTAAGCCAGGGCGACACCTGCGCGATCACGAGGCTCAACGTCGCGGCGAGATACGCGCCAAAAGCGTAAAGCGACCCGTGCGCGACATTCACCACGCGCAGCACACCGAAAATCAGGCTCAGCCCGACGGAAACCAGGAACACCAGGGCGGCGTAACTGATCCCGTCAAGGACCGCCAATATGGCGAGAGTCGAATTCATGGAGACCTTCAGGAAAGCCGTCCTCCGGCTTTTGCCCGGAGGACGGTGATCTGGCCTACTGCTTGAAGGTCGGAACGTCCATTTTAACGAATTCCGGCTTGAGCGTCTTCAGCCACTCGACCGAGCGCACGCCCGCCGGATTGGTGATCACCTTCGGATCAAAGATCATCATGTTGTCGAGCAGCTTGAAGTCATAGCCCGGGAAAGACTTGGTGACGCCGACGAGCTGCGCTTCCAAACCTTGGTTGTCCTCGGGCCTCAGCGTGATCGGCCGGCCGAAACCGGTCGCGAACTCGGTGCCGGAAGTTGCGTCTACGACCTGCTCCCGTGTCGGCCAGTTGCCGCCATTGGCCTTGATCGCCTTGTCATAGGCAGCTTGCAGCGCCGTGAAAGCCTGCGCCATGTGGTAGACCGGGTAAATCGGCCAGGCGCCGGTCTTTGCCTTGAATGCCTCGGCAAAGGCCTTGAAGGCCGGATCGTTCTTCTTTTCAGGATGCAGGAACCAATGATCGCCACGCGCGCCGACGATCAGGCCTTCCGGCAGATCCTTGCCCAGTCGCTGGATCGAAGATTCGCCGATGCCCAACACGAAGGTCGACTGTTGCAGCAGGCCGCGTTGACCGGCCTGACGGACCAGCGTGTCGAGATCGCCGCCCCAGGAGGTGGTTAGAACGACATCCGGCCGCAATGCCAGTAAGCGCGAAACTTCGGTGGAATAGTCAGGCGCACCGAACTTCGGGAAAAGCTCCGCCACCACCTGAACGTCGGGTTTCATCGCCTTCAATGCGGTAGAGAAGATCTCCCAGCTTTCGCGGCCCCACGCGTAGTCCTGATTGACGACCGCGATGGTCTTGAAGTCGGGCTTTGTCTTAAGGAGATAGACGAGCACCGCCAGCATCTCCGGCGTGCCGTTAGCCTGCGTGCGGAAATTGTAGCGATACTTCTTCGTCTCCAGAATAGAAGCCGCACCGCAATCCCACATGAAGTTCATGACTTTGAGGTCTTCGGCGACCGGTACAAGCTGATTGCAGCTGCCGGAGGAGATGGAGGCGAAAGTCGCGTCGACCTTTTCGTCTTGCACCATGCGCCGGTAGTTCGAGACCAACGCCTCGCCCCCGGCGCCTTCGTCGATGAAAGACAGTTTTACCGGTACACCGCCGATCCCGCCCTTCTTGTTGAGGTCTTCTGCAATCATCTCGGCCGCGGCTTTTGCCGGTACGCCGAATACGGAAGCCGGTCCCGACAGGAAAGTGGTGATACCGATCTTGATTTCCGGCGGCTTGCTCTGCGCAAGCGCAGCGCCCGTAGAAGCTGTGATGGCTAGACCGGCTGCAACTGCGGCTTTCAGCAAACGCATTTGAATCTCCCCATTTTTAACTTGCGTTGACCGGGCGGCCATCGCGATTTTTCTTGCCGCGACGCTACTTATAATTCTGGAGTATTGCCAGCACTTACTAGTTGCTGGTGGGAAGGGCTTCTGCGGCTCGACAGTACATAATGAGATTGGTTCAGCATGCTCATGAACCTTACCGACCGTCCCACTTGCCCCCACTCGGAGCGGTTATCGGCTGCGAAGCGTCAATGCGCGTTTGGCTACGTATGCCTCTGGAGAGAGAAGCGATGAATTTAAAGGGTGTGGTTGCACGCGCTTTCAAAGCGAACGCGCTCGCATCACCACTGCCCCTGTGAGCCCTGCCGCGCATGCGATAGCGATCGTTCGACAGAGCCATTTAGCAATTTCGAGTTCCGTTTTCCGCTTCTGCAGAACAGCTGTCGCCATCGCATAGCCGATAGTCGTCGAGCGGTTTGACCGGTCAAAATTCACTGCCACCCCCACTGTCCAGTGGTGATCGAACCGGTCTCTGCCAATCGTCTCCAGGAAAAGGTAATTTCTGCGGTTTGGGCTGGAGACTTTCGACGACTTCTCGCCAAGGTTGCCGGTTTCCGAGGACCAGAGACTTTAGAGAGCCGCACGAAAAGCCTATAAAACGCGGCACTTTCAGCCAATACGGTCCCACTCTCTATAGTTGAGTGACTGCTTGGCTGGGGCGGGAGGGATCGAACCTCCGAATGGCGGAATCAAAATCCGCTGCCTTACCACTTGGCTACGCCCCATCAGGCCTTCGGGAACGGCGACGACACGAGCGTCCGCGGATTCCCTCGAGTGGTGCCGGTCTATAGGGAGAGGCGCGGCATTTCAACCGCCCGGAGGGGCAAAATACCACAGGCGCCGGTGACGCCGCGCCATGCCTTATATGGGCGCTACGCCCCCCGCTCCCGACAGGCGTTCCGCCACCCCCTCCCGACAGTTGAGACCTCCGCCGTTTCATGGGAATACGACGCCAAGACCTGTCTCTCCGGGAGTGAGCCATGACCTACCGCGCGCCGATCTCTGACATGCTGCTGTCGCTCAACCACGGCGCCGGCCTGAAGGCTGCCATGGAGGCCGGCCATTACGGCGATTTCGACGGCGATATCGTGAGCGCCGTGCTGGAGGAAGCCGGCAAGTTCGCAACCGACGTGCTGGCGCCGCTGAACAAGGTCGGCGACGAGCACGGCATCAAGCTCAGCGACGGCAAGGTCACGACCGCGCCGGGCTGGCCGGATGCCTACAAGCGCTGGACCGAGGGCGGCTGGAACGCGGTCTCCGGCCCCGAGGATTTTGGCGGCCAGGGCCTGCCGCTCGCCATCAACGCCGCCTGCACCGAGATCTGGAGTGCCGCCAACGTCGCCTTCGGTCTCTGCCCGCTGCTGACGGCGTCGGCGATGGAGGCGCTGGACGCGCACGGCAGCGACGAATTGAAGAAGATCTATCTCGAGAAGCTCGTCTCCGGCGAATGGACCGGCACGATGCAGCTGACCGAGCCGCAGGCCGGCTCCGATGTCGGCGCGCTCCGCACCCGCGCCGAGAAGCAGGCCGACGGCACCTATCGCATCAAGGGGACGAAGATCTTCATCACCTATGGCGAGCACGACATGACCGACAACATCGTGCATTTCGTGCTGGCGCGACTGCCGGACGCGCCCGCCGGCACCAAGGGGATATCGCTGTTCCTCGTTCCCAAATTCATGGTGAACGAAGACGGCTCGCTCGGTGCGCGCAACGACATTTTCGCAAGCGGCGTCGAGCACAAGCTCGGCATGCATGCCTCCCCCACCTGCACCATGACCATGGGCGACCATGGCGGCGCGATCGGCTTCCTGGTCGGCGAAGAGAACCAGGGCATGCGCTGCATGTTCACGATGATGAACCAGGCCCGCCTCGGCGTCGGCCTCGAAGGCGTCGGTGTCGCCGACCGCGCCTATCAGCAGGCATTATCGTACGCACAAGAGCGCAAGCAGGGCCGCGCCCTCGGCAACAAGGGTGACGGCTCCGATCCGATCTTCGTGCATCCCGACGTCAAGCGCATGCTGATGCGGATGCGGGCGCAGACCGCGGCGGCGCGCACCATCTGCTATGCGACCGCGGTCGCGATCGACGTCTCGACACGCGCCAGGGATCCGAAGGTCCGCGCCGACGCTGCCGCGCGCGCGGCGCTGCTGACGCCGATGGCCAAGGGCTATTCCACCGACATCGGCAACGAGGTCGCCTATCTCGGCGTGCAGGTGCATGGCGGCATGGGCTTCATCGAGGAGACCGGCGCGGCGCAGCACTATCGCGATGCCCGCATCACCGCGATCTACGAGGGCACCAACGGCATCCAGGCCATCGACCTCGTCACGCGAAAGCTCGCGGCCAACGGCGGCGCATCGGTGTGGGCGCTGCTCGACGAGCTCTCGGCCATCGTGAAGCAGGTCGAAGCCTCCAACGATCCCGCCTTCGGCACCACCGGCGTGAAATTGCGCGAGGCACTGGAGGCGCTGACGCGCACCAGCAAATGGCTGCTGGAGCGGGTTGCGTCCGCGCCGAACGAGGCGCTGGCCGGCGCGACGCCGTATCTGCAGCAGTTCGGCGCCACGCTCGGCGGCTGCATGCTGGCATCCGAAGCGCTCGCCGCGAAATCCCATGGTATCACGGACGCCGCGCGCTACGTCTCGCTGGCGCGCTTCTTCGCCGAGAACATTGCCGTGCAGGCCGGCGCGCTCGAGCGCACCGTGACGGAGAGCGCGGAGTCGGTCGCGGCGGCGGATGCGGTGCTGCTGGGATAGCTGCGATGCGTAGCCTGGATTGAGCGCAGCGCAATCCAGGATTCGTGCCACGAGCGATGACGGCCCCGGATTGCGCTGCGCTCCATCCGGGCTACGAAGCCGCGAGCTTCGTGCGTCTCCCCGGCCGCCACAGCACAACGGCCGTCGCCACCAGATCTAGCACCACGCACATCGCAAACGCGCTCGTGTAATCGCCGGTTACGCTGCGCACAAGACCGACGATGCCGGGGCCGAAGGCACTGACGATGCCGCTGATCGAGGTGCCCAGTCCCATCGCGGCGGCGAAGGCGCTGGCGCCGATCTCGCGCTGGATGATCAAAGGCGGGAACGTGATCATGTTGCCGATCGAGAAACCGTAGACGGCGCAGCACGCGAGCAGCACGGTCGGGTTCGTGGTTTGCAGAAGCACGAACAGAGCCGCCGCCTGGCTCGTCATCGATGCCGCGCAGGCGAGCCGCGGATCGAGCCGGTCCACGAACAGGCCGAGCGACAGGCGCCCGACCACCGCCATCGCCGCCATGATGGTGACGGCAAGGCCCGCACTGGCGCGGCCGATCAGCGGTTCGAGGAACGTCACCTGGTGGATGATGAATCCCATCTGCGCCAGCAGCGCGATCGCGATCGGCAGCACCATGGTCCAGAACGCCGCGTTGGCGAGCAGCGTCTTGCGCGAGTGAACCGCAGGCACGGCGGTGCCGCCATCGAATGAATCCCCGCCCGGCGTCGGCGGCATTTCCGTCGGCCAGCCTGTGAAGATGACCACCACCGGCAGCACCAGCACCACCATCGCCAGCGTGGCTGCCAGCATCGCGGAACGGAAGCCGATGCTGCCGCTCAGCGTCAGCAGCAGCGGCACGAGCACGATGCCGCCACAGGTCGCGCCGCTGTAGGCGAGGCTGAGCGCGAGCCCGCGGCGCCGTTCGAACCAGGAGTTCAGCACGGTCGCGATCACCACCGTGCCCATGCCGGTCCAGCCGACCGACATCAGCGCATAGGCGAGGTAGAGCTGCCAGGGCGTCTGCAGCAGCGCCAGCAGCACCGTCGAAGCGCCGAGCGCCGACAGTCCGCACAGGATCAGCGACCGCAGCCCGATGCGGGCGAGCAGATCGTCGGTGAAGATGACGAGCACGGCAGTCAGGAGAAAGGAGAAGGTGCTGGCTGCGGAGACCAGCGTGCCCGGCCAGCCATGGGCGCGCTGCAGTTCGGCGAGATAGACGCCCTGGCCGTACAGGCCGAAGCCGAACATGAAGAAAGCCATCAGGAAGCAGGCCAGCACGACGCGCCAACCGCGATAGTGCAGCGAGGATTCGTCAACACGCGTAGCGGCAATCATCAATCGGGCAATCGGCCAAATGGAACGGCGCGAGGCGATCGTGCACCACAACCAGGGGTTTTTCAAATGAAAAAGGTAGCCGATTGTTGCAACGCGCAGCACGGCGGGGAGCGTGATGCGCCCGTCTCACGCGAATTCGGTCTCCAAAAGGTCGAGCCAGCGCATTGGCACGCCTGCAAGATGATGTAGGCTGACGTTTCGCGAGTCTAGCCAATGTCAGTGTCGCGGCGACCGCAGGGGCCCCTTCATGCCGAATGGCAACATCATCGTCACCGAAGAGCGCGGAACGCGCGTGATCACCCTGCGTCGCCCGAGCAAGAAGAACGCGATCACGCAGGACATGTATCGGGAGATGAGCCGCGCGATCGACACCGCGCAGAACAATCCCGACATCCGCTGCATGATCATCACCGGCGGCTCCGGCGTGTTCACCGCCGGCGACGACATCGACGATTTCATGCACGCCGATACGTCGCGCCCCGAGACGCTGTCCGACGGCGCCAAGTTTCTCTATTCGCTCGCACTCAACGCCAAGCCGGTGATCGCGGCCGTGGACGGCGCGTCGATCGGCATGGGCACCGTGATGCTGTTCCATTGCGACTATGTGCTGGCCTCGAACGCGGCGACCTTCTCCGCGCCCTACATCCATCTCGGGCTCGTGCCGGTCGGCGCGTCCAGCCTCTTGATGCCGAATACGATGGGCTACCAGCGCGCCTTCGCCATGCTGGTGATGGGACGGACTTTTACGGCCGCCGAAGCGCATGCCGCCGGCTTCGTCAACACCGTGGTCTCGCCGGGGCATACCGAGGTCGAGGCGCGCAAGGTGGCGCGCGATATCTGCAGGCTCCCCGCCGAAGCGGTCGCGACCTCGCGCAAACTGCTGCGCGTCGCATCCGAGGAGCTCACCCGCCGCATCGATCAGGAGGCCCATTTGTTCGGCGAGCGGCTGAAGTCGGAAGAAGCCACCGCTGCCTTCAATGCGTTTGCGAACAGGAAGAAGAAAAAATAGGCTGTCGTCCGGCGCATCGCCGCGGAATGACGGCGAGAACTTTCGTGAAATCTTCGTGCGGAACGACTAGTCTGGTTCCATGCGACATGTTCTCCGCCTGACCGTCTTCTCGCTCGCGCTCGCCGCCCTGCCCGCGTCCGCCCAAACCGCCGCACCCGTCGAGCTGCGCATCCTCGCGATCAACGATTTCCACGGCAATCTGCGCCCGCCGCCGGGCGGCATCCGGATCAGCGATCCCGAGGACAAGTCCAGGAAGGTGATGGTGGCCGCCGGCGGTGCCGAATACATGGCGACGCTGGTGAAGCAGCTGCGCGAGGGCCACAAGAACACGATCTTCGTCGCCGCCGGCGACCTGATCGGCGCGAGCCCGTTCCTGTCGGCAATGTTCCACGACGAGCCTTCGATCGAGTCGCTCTCGATGATGGGGCTCGCGATCAGTTCGGTCGGCAATCACGAATTCGACGAGGGCAAGACCGAGCTGTTGCGGATGCAGAACGGGGGTTGTCATCCCGTCGACGGCTGTCAGGGGCCGCATCCCTTTACGGGCGCCAAATTCCACTATCTCGCGGCGTCCACCATCGAGACCACGACCGGCAGGAGCGTGCTGCCGCCTTACGAGATCAGGGAGTTCGAGGGCATCCCCATCGCCTTCATCGGGCTCACCTTGAAGGAGACCGCGGGCATCGTCTCGCCATCGGGCGTCACGGGCCTCGAATTCCGCGACGAAGCCGAGACGGTGAACGCGCTGGTGCCGCAGCTGAAGGCGCGCGGGGTCGAGGCGATCGTGGTGCTGATCCACCAGGGCGGCGAGCCGGCCGGTGACTACAATGAATGCCCTGCCATCACCGGGCCGGTCGTCGACATCGTGAAGAAATTCGATCGCGCCGTCGACGTCGTCGTCAGTGGCCACACCCATCGTGCTTATGTCTGCGATATTGACGGGCGGCTCGTCACCAGCGGCGACAAATACGGTACGCTGGTCACCGCGATCGATCTCAAGCTCGATCCGGCAACGCGCGACGTCGTCAGCGCCAAGGCCGAGAACGTCCTCGTCGCCAATGCCTCGCTGCCTAGGGATCCCGAGCAGACCGCACTGATCGATGCCTACGACAGACTTTCGGCGCCGATCGCCAATCGCCCGGCTGGATCGGTGACGCAGACGCTGTCACGCGTGCCGAACGAGGCCGGCGAAAGCGCGCTCGGCGACGTCATTGCGGACGCGCAGCTCGCCGCGACCCGGGACTCCAGGGATGGCGGTGCCGTCATCGCGCTCACCAATCCCGGCGGCATCCGCACCGACATCGTTCCAAAGGAGAACGGCGCGATCACCTTCGGCGACGTTTTCGCCAGCCAGCCGTTTCGCAATCGGCTCGTCACCATGACGCTCACGGGCAGCCAGCTCAAGGACATGCTGGAGCAGCAATGGCTCGATCCGAAGCGGCCGCGGATTCTCCAGGTCTCGAACGGGTTCAGTTACGCCTGGGATGCGGCGAAGCCGTACGGCGAGCGCGTGATCAACGAGAAGATGACGCTCAATGGCAGACCGATCGAAGCCGGAAGCGGCTACCGCGTCACCCTCAACGATTACCTCGCCGTCGGTGGCGACGGCTTTACGGTCGCCAAACAAGGCACGGGGCCGCAATATGGCGGCTACGACGCCGATGCGCTGTTCGCGTTCTTCAGGGCGCACGGACCGATCGGGCCGCTGCCGCTGAGCCGCATCCTGCGCGTGAATTGATCCGGATCAAACGGACCGGTCCGGGACCACCCTTTGCCATTCCCGGGGGAACGCATAGATTGGGTTTTGCATTTGCGTTTTGGCGCCGGATGCGCCAAGCGACGTCGAGAGCCCGCATCCCATGAGGCCGACTGATGAGTACGCTTCTCCTCTCCCACAAGGCCTGCCTCGACCACGTCACGCCGCCGGGACACCCTGAAAGGCCGGACCGCCTGCGCGCGGTGGAAGAGGCGCTGTCGCATGAGCGCTTCCAGTTCCTGGTGCGCGACCAGGCACCGGAGGGCGATCTCGACCTCGTCACGCTCTGCCACAACGAGCACTACGTCACGGAGCTGCGCCACATCGCGCCGACCAGCGGACAGGTGTATATCGATGGCGACACCTCGATGTCGCCGGGCACGTGGGAAGCGGTGATGCGCGGCGTCGGCGGCGCGGTCGCGGCGACCGAAGCGGTGATGGCCGGCGAGCATCGCAATGCCTTCGTCGCGGTGCGCCCGCCCGGCCACCACGCCGAGATCGGCAAGCCGATGGGCTTCTGCTTCTTCGACAACGTCGCCATCGCCGCGCGCCACGCGCAGCGCAAATACGGCATCAAGCGCGCGGCCATCGTCGATTTCGACGTGCATCACGGCAACGGCACACAGGACATCTTCTGGTCGGACCCGACCGTGATGTACTGCTCGACGCACCAGATGCCGCTGTTTCCGGGCACCGGTGCCAAGAGCGAGCGCGGCGACCACGACACCATCGTCAACGCGCCGCTCGCCTCCGAGGACGGCGGGCCGGAATTCCGTATCGCGTTCGAGAATTTGATCCTGCCGCAGCTCGAAAAATTCAGCCCGGAGCTGCTCGTCATCTCTGCCGGCTTCGACGCGCATTATCGCGATCCGCTGGCGTCGCTGAATTTGCGCGCGGAGGATTATGCCTGGGTGACGCGCAAGCTGATGGACCTCGCCGACAAGACCGCCGGGGGGCGCGTTGTTTCTGTGCTCGAAGGCGGCTACGACCTGCAAGGACTGAAAGAATCTGTTACGGCGCATGTCGGCGCCCTGATGGGCGCCTGACGCACCGCCACATTGCGCCCGCAAAACTTTGCTTTCTCCGACGTGAAGCGAATCGGGCAATCGGAAACTTATATGGCCGAAAATACCCAAATCGACGTCTCCAGGCTGACCTTCGAACGCGCCATCGAGGAGCTCGAAACGATCGTGAAGCGGCTCGAGGACGGCAAGGTGCCCCTCGAGGAATCCGTGACGATCTACGAGCGCGGCGAGGCCCTGAAGCGCCGCTGCGAGGAGTTGCTGCGCCAGGCTGAGGCGCGCGTCGACAAGATCACCACCGATGCCAGCGGCCAGGCCACCGGCACCGCGCCGCTCGACGTCCAGTAAGGGCCGCCTTCAAAGCCGCCCATCCCACGCATCGGCCACCCGCAATTTTTCATGATCGCACGCCCGTGTCGGGCCGCTGCGGCTGCTTTGATCCTGGGAACCGGGGCCCAGGAAGAACATGGAACTCCCTCAAGAGGGCCCGTCGTCTCCTGAACCCCGTCTAAAGCAGCTTCTCACACCCCAAAAACCTGCCGAGGAACCGAGCAAACTTGGAACTCTTGCGCTGGCGCCGGGATTAACCACTCTGGCCCGGGGGTTGCAGGTGCATGCCCGTAATCGGCCCAGCGGGTTGGCTTTGGCCCAAGCTTTGGTGTAAAGCTGCGCGGAGTGTGGCTTTTTGTAAGCCTTGCGTAGGCACTGATTGCCGACGACAAGCGCTTCAAACTGCTGATGAATTGGCTGGGATGGACGAAGCCGATCTAAGTGACAGGGATCACAGAGACTGAACCGGAGAGCACTTAAGCTCACCTAAGCTTGAAGACGGGGCTTTGCCCCATGCAGGTGGCTCCGACGGTTTAAGGACTCGCGCTGCGCCGATATTGAGCAAACCCATCGCGCACCGGAACGATCTTCCGGCGCTGACAAATTGGAAATCGCCGTGAACGCATATAGTAAAACGCCGCTTCTCGACACCATCCGGACGCCGGACGACCTGCGCAAGCTCAAGGTCGAGCAGGTTCGCCAGGTCGCCGACGAGCTGCGTCAGGAGACCATCGATGCCGTCTCGGTGACCGGCGGTCATTTCGGCGCAGGCCTCGGCGTGGTCGAGCTCACCACTGCGATCCATTACGTCTTCGACACCCCGCGCGACCGGCTGATCTGGGACGTCGGCCACCAAGCCTATCCGCACAAGATCCTCACCGGCCGGCGCGATCGCATCCGCACACTGCGCACCGGCGGCGGTCTGTCCGGCTTCACCAAGCGCAGCGAGAGCGATTACGATCCGTTCGGAGCCGCGCATTCCTCGACCTCGATCTCCGCCGGCCTCGGCATGGCGGTCGCGCGCGACCTCGCTGGCGGCAAGAACAACGTTATCGCCGTCATCGGTGACGGCGCGATGTCGGCGGGCATGGCCTATGAGGCCATGAACAATGCGGGTGCGATGAACTCGCGCCTGATCGTCATCCTCAACGACAACGACATGTCGATCGCGCCGCCGGTCGGCGCGATGAGCGCCTACCTGTCGCGGCTCTACTCGGGCAAGACCTACCGCACGCTGCGCGATGCGGCCAAGCAGATCAACAAGCGCTTGCCCAAGATCATCGCCAGCCGCGCCAACCGCGTCGAGGAATATTCCCGCGGCTTCATGATGGACGGCGGCACGCTGTTCGAGGAGCTCGGCTTCTACTATGTCGGCCCGATCGACGGTCATAACCTCGACCATCTCCTGCCCGTGCTGAAGAACGTGCGCGACATGGAGACCGGCCCGATCCTGGTTCACGTCGTGACGCAGAAGGGCAAGGGCTACGGCCCGGCGGAAGCCTCCGCCGACAAGTACCACGCTGTGGTCAAGTTCGACGTTGCGACCGGCACCCAGGCCAAGTCCAAGCCGAATGCACCGGCCTATCAGAACGTGTTCGGCCAGAGCCTCGTCAAGGAAGCGGAGAAGGACGACAAGATCGTCGCCATCACCGCGGCGATGCCCTCCGGCACCGGCGTCGACATCTTCAACAAGGCGTTCCCGGACCGCACCTTCGACGTCGGCATTGCCGAGCAGCACGCAGTGACGTTCGCCGCCGGCCTCGCCACCGAAGGCTACAAGCCGTTCTGCGCGATCTACTCGACCTTCCTGCAGCGCGGCTACGACCAGATCGTGCATGACGTCGCGATCCAGAGCCTGCCCGTGCGCTTCGCCATCGACCGCGCCGGCCTCGTCGGCGCCGACGGCGCCACCCATGCCGGCTCGTTCGACAACGCCTATCTCGGCTGTCTGCCGAACATGGTGATCATGGCCGCGGCCGACGAAGCCGAGCTGGTGCACATGGTTGCAACGCAGGTCGCGATCAACGATCGTCCGAGCTCGCTGCGCTATCCGCGCGGCGAAGGCCGCGGCATCGAGATGCCCGAAGTCGGCATTCCGCTCGAGATCGGCAAGGGCCGCATCGTCCGCCAGGGCAGCAAGATTGCCCTGCTCTCCTTCGGCACGCGCCTTGCCGAATGCGAGAAGGCCGCCGACGAGCTCGCAGCCCACGGCCTTTCGACCACGATCGCGGATGCGCGCTTCATGAAGCCGCTGGACACCGAGCTGGTGCTCAAGCTCGCGCGCGACCACGAGATCCTCATCACCATCGAGGAAGGCTCGGTCGGCGGTTTCGGCTCGCATGTCGCGCAGTACCTGAGCGATCAGGGCGCGCTCGACAGCGGCCTGGTGCGGTTCCGCACCATGGTGCTGCCCGACGTGTTCCAGGACCACGACACCCCGGCGGCGATGTACGGTCGTGCCGGTCTCGACGCCAAGGGCATCGTCGCCAAGGTGTTCGAGGCGCTCGGCAAGGACGTCAAGGCCGAGACGGTCAAGCTCGCCTGACAGCGAGCTTCGACCTTCCGCGAATCAGCTCGATGAAAATCTATCTGGCAGGCCCCGACGTGTTCCTGCCAGATGCGGTCGAGATTGGCCGGCAGAAGGCCGCGATCTGTGCTGCGCACGGCCTCACCGGCCTCTATCCCCTCGACAACGAGATCGACCTCGCCGCTCCCGACGCCTCGCGGCAGATCTTCTGCGGCAACGAGGCGATGATGGATGCGGCCGATACGATCATTGCCAACCTCACGCCGTTCCGCGGCGCTGGCGCCGATCCCGGCACCGTCTACGAGCTCGGCTACATGGCCGGCCGCCGCAAGTTCTGCCTCGCCTATTCCAATGACGGCGCCGCCTATGCCGACCGCCTCAGTCGCTTCATGGACGTGACGTCCGAGGACGGGCGGCTGGTCGACGCGCAGGGGCTGACGGTCGAGGATTTTGGCCTCGTCGACAATCTCATGATGATCCACGCGCTGGAGCTGCATGGTTGCCCGCTGGTGACGCCGGCGCAGATGCCGATCGACGTCTGGCACGATCTGGCCGCGTTCGAGGCTTGCGTCCGGATGGCGGCCGCGCGATTGATCGCTACATAAGCGCCTCAGGCGTCTTTCGGAGAGATGATGTCCCCTGCCCGCAAGCGCGCGGATGTTCTGCTGGTCGAGCGCGGCCTGTTCGAGAGCCGGGCGCGGGCGCGCGCGGCGATCGAGGCCGGGCTCGTCACGGCCGACGACAAGCAGGTCGCAAAGCCGTCAGAGACGATCGCCGAGGACGCCGTGATCCAGGCCGAGCCCGCGCACCCCTACGTCTCCCGCGGCGGGGTCAAGCTCGCCGACGCACTGGAGCGCTACCCGATCGAGATCGAGGACCATGTCTGCCTCGACGTCGGCGCGTCCACCGGCGGATTCACCGAGGTGCTGCTGGCGAATGGCGCAAGTCTCGTCTTTGCCGTCGATGTCGGCACCAGTCAGCTGCATCCCTCGCTGCGCGGTCACTCCAAGATCGTGTCGATGGAAGAGACCGACATCCGCGCCTATGACGGCAAGCGTTTGCCGGCGCGGCCGGATGTCGTCGTGATCGACGTCAGCTTCATCTCGCTCAAGACGGTGCTGCCCGTGGCGCTGTCGCTGGCGGCCGCGCCGATGAGCCTGCTGGCACTGATCAAGCCGCAATTCGAGGCGGACCGGAAGCACAACAAGAAGGGCATCGTCCGCGACGCCGCCGTGCACCGCGAGATCTGCGACGACATCGCCGCCTTTGCGGCCTCGCTCGGCTGCACCGATATCGAGGTGTTCCCGTCGGCGATCACCGGCGGCGACGGCAACATCGAATTCTTTATGGGCGCGCGCCGTGGTTGAGCGCGTGACGATCGATCACGTCGGCCATCGCGGCGACGGCGTCTCGCTCGACGCTGGGGAAGCCATCTATGTGCCTTACACGCTCGGCGGCGAGACTGTCGAAGTCGATCATGTCGTCGGCAATCATCCTGACCGCCGCAAGCTGCTCGCGGTGGATGTCGCCAGCCCCGAGCGCGTCACGCCGTTCTGCCCGCATTTCGGCGTCTGTGGCGGCTGCGCGATCCAGCACTGGGCGAGTGAACCGTATCACGCCTGGAAGCGCGGCATCGTGGTCGAGACCCTGGCCCAGGCCGGCATCGACTGCGAGGTGGCGTCGCTGGTCGATGCCCACGGTGCGGGACGCAGGCGCATCACGCTGCACGGGCGGTTCGGCACCCATGACATCCTCAAGGTCGGCTTCTCGGCTGCCAGCTCGCACGACGTCATCCCGATCGATCGCTGCCCGATCCTCGATCCCGGGCTCGCGGGTGCACTCGATGCCGGCTGGGCGCTCGCCGAGCTGCTGACGTCCAGAATGCCGGTGACGAAACCGCTGGACATCCAGGTCACCGCGACCGCCAACGGTCTCGACATCGACGTGCGCGGCTCCGGCCCGCTGCCAACGCCGCTCGTGACGGCGCTCTCAAGCGTCGCCGAGCAGCATCGCCTGGCGCGGCTGACACGGCACGGCGAGCTGGTGCTGCAACGCCTGCCGCCGACCGTGCAGATGGGCCGCGCCGAGGTGACGCTGCCGCCGGGCTCGTTCCTGCAGGCGACCGTCGCCGGTGAAGAGACGCTTGCGTCGCTGTTGGCCGAGCGCATCGGCAAGGCGAAGAACGTTCTCGACCTCTTCTGCGGCGTCGGTCCGTTCGCGTTGCGCCTCGCCGAAAAGGCCCGCGTCACCGCCCATGACAATGACGCCGGCGCCATTGCAGCGCTTGAAAAAGCCGCGCGCACACCGGGCCTCAAGCCGATCAAGGCCGAGCCGCGCGATCTGTTTCGCCGTCCCATGGTGGCGCCGGAGCTGCGCGATTTCGACGCCGTCGTGTTCGACCCGCCGCGCCAGGGCGCGCAGGCGCAGGCCTTGAAGCTCGCCGCGAGCAAGGTGCCTGTGGTGGTCGCGGTCTCCTGCAACGTCGCGACCTTTGCCCGCGACGCGCGGCTGCTGATCGACGGCGGCTACAAGATGGATGCCGTGGTGCCGGTCGACCAGTTCCGGCATACGCCGCATGTCGAACTGGTGGCGAAGTTCACGCGCTAACGGCGAAGACCGCCCAGCGCCGGTGACTCGCCGGGCAGTATCGACGAGTTGATGTCGCTGTCCATGCGTCCCGATTGCTGCTGGGTAAAACCGGCGCCGAACGACAGACTGAGGTTCGAGGTCGGCTTGAACTCGACACCCGCAAATGCGCCATAGCCGGGCGAGGCGCTGGAGGTGAGCGGCGCAAGCGAGCTGCCAATGCCGCCGCCGTATTTCAGCGTGTCGAAACCGGCAAAGAACGTGACGGGCATGCCGCCCGCGGTCTTGGTGTTGTAACCAAATTGCGTGCCATCGTAGGAGAGCGCGCTGAAATTGCCGACGGGCCCGCTCTGGCTGAAACCGTTCAAACCGAGATTGCCGCGCTCGCTTCCGACAAAGAACCCGGGACGAAAACTGTGGCTTCCGTCGGCATCGCCGGCCTTCAAGCTTGGAAAGTTGCCGTAGGCGTCGGCACTCTGGCCGACACTGCCGCCCCAGCCGAAAGGACCGCCCGGTATCCAATACCTCACGGGCGCCACTTGCGCATGAGCCGATGCTCCGCCGAGGCAAAGCACGGCGAAGAGAATTGCGAAGGCGCGGGAATCTGTGAGGCTGGACATTGAGATGACCGTCAAGGAAGTGCGGAAATTATACGCGACGGATGCCCCGAAGGCCAGTGGAGCCGGCCCGGAGCGTCGTTTCAATCAACTCCCGCACGCATTTCCGAGGTCTTGCACGGTTCCCACGGCGACAAAAAGGTCGAGAGCGTTCCGCCGCCGCCACCGCTCGTGCCAGGTAACTCGAAGCGTTCGATTGCGGTACTGTGGCGGCGCCGACATCAGGCCGCGGCAAACGACGGCGCGACGTTATGCCGTTCTGTCCACCGAGGACGATGTATCCGACGGCGGATATTTCGTCACGGGCACGACGAAGGACTTGTTGCGGACCTGGTAGATGATCTTGCCGTTCTGCCCGTCGTCGGTCGCAATCTGGGCCTGCCCGAACATGATGACGTTCTTGTAGACGGTGCCGGTGCCCTGACGGGTGACGCCATCGGTGGTGACGCTGACCTGCGCTTCGTTGCCGTTGACAGCGAGCACCCTGAAGCTCGCGCTCTTGCCATTGTCACTGGAATAGCCGCCCCAGCTTCCCATCAGGCGGCTGTCGGAGGCCGGCGGCGCCTGCTTCTCGAGAGTCGCGGTCTGCTTGCCCGCGCCCGCAGATGACAACAGCACCAGACTCTTGCCGTCCTTGGTGCCGACCGTGACCGTGCCGAAGGTGAGAAGCGAACCGGCGACCTCGCCAAAACCGCGCTCCGTGCGCCCGTTATGGGTGTACTCGACCTGCGCCCGGGCACCGCGGATGTTCACGACCTTGAAGCTGACGGGCTGGTTGTTGCCAGCCCAATTGCCTTTCCACTCACCGAGCAGGGAGCTCTGGTGATACACCCGCTCGAGAGCGGGAGAAATCTGGCTGGTGCTCGATGAGACGATGGCCATTGGATTGCTCGGCGGATTTGTCTGACGGGCCCGCTTGGTTCGCGCCCCGACAGGAACGTCAGAACAGTATCCGGAAACAATTGGAAGCAGCCGATTAGGGCCACGCAACAGTTAACGCATAGTTAAAATTCCATCGCGGGCAAATAGGGCAAAAGGTCTCGTTCAGGTGCAGCGCTCAGCGACCCCAGCGGTCCGACCAGATCTTCTCGCCGATCATGCAGTTCACACGCGGCTCCTTGTCCTTCTCCGCAACCCGCATCACGGGGCGCTCCGGCATACGGCCCGCAACCTCCATCAAGAGCTTGGTGCGGATGGCTTCCTTGAACTTGTCGCGGTCCTTGATCGTGATGACGAAGGAACCGGGACCGCCGATGACGCAATCCTCATAGTAGAAATCGAGATTGTCGATATCCATGGTCGAATAGGAGGGCTCCTTGACCATGATCGGCAGGCCGTTGATAACGATGCCCTTCTCGATCGCCGCGTCGCGCGCGATCGTGACCGGAGTGCCATTGTTGTTGGGACCGTCGCCGGAAATGTCGATCACGCGGCGCAGCCCCCGATAGGGATCCTCATCGAACAGCGGCATCGCGAAACTGATCGCGCCGGAGATCGAGGTGCGCGAGGCGCGCCGGATCGGCGTCTTCATGATTTCGGCGGCGACGGCATCGGCGGTCTCCGGTCCGTCGATCAGGCGCCAGGGAATGATGATCTTCTGGTCGGTCGAGGCGGCCCACTCGAAATAGGTCACCGCGATGCGGCCGTTCGGACCCAGCTTCAGCGCCTGCAGGAATTCCTTCGACTGGATCGCCTGCGCATAGCCTTCGCGCTGGATCGCGAGTTCGTCCATGTCCATGGAGTAGGAGACGTCGACAGCGAGGATCAGCTCGACATCGACTGTCTGCGCGTCCCTGTCGGCTGCTTGCCGCTGCGGCTGATTTTTGAGCAGCGCCAGTGTGGGCGACTCAAACTTGGGTCCTGGTGCCGCGATGCCCGCGACGTCCCCTCCGGCGAACATGCCGGTCACCAGCACAGCCCCGATCGAGAACAGCAAGCGCATCGCAGCCTCCCGTCGTATGATGTGATGGTGACATGCAATCGCCTTGCCGCAAAGTCCGAAGATCGCTCGCGCTTCACATTCCAGTTAGGCATTTGCCAGTCAGGCATTTGCGGGCGGGAATTGCGAAGCATTGCGCAAAGCTGCCGCGATGTTGCCGCGCTCGCGCCGCCGGACTGGCGCCGTCACGCGCGGTGCGCTCCCGGACCGAGGGGCCACTGGACAGTGCACCCTCGCCCACTTGTCCGGCGCGATTTCCATGTTAGGCTGGCCGGACAGATGGGGATGGAGTCCCCCGACAACCGCCCGGCGGCCTGTGACCGTAGTGGGCTGATGACTCCTGCTTGAGGAGGGGCAATTTTCAGGCCTCTGCCTTCGGCGGGAGCATGGACAAACCCGCCGCTGGCGGGTTTTTTGTTGCCTGGATGCGAAGGCCGAGGAGAGGTCAAGCAGAGATCAAGCAGAGGCCGAGGAGAAGTCCTGGACGTGACGACGACAACACCGAATGCTGCACGTGCGGGCCTGCCCAGGGGGATCTGGGTGCTCGGCTTCGTCTCGATGCTGATGGACGTCTCTTCCGAGATGATCCACGCGCTGCTGCCGGTCTATCTCGTCACCGTGCTCGGCGCCTCCACGCTTACCGTCGGCTTCATCGAGGGCATTGCCGAGGCGACCGCCTCGATCACGAAAATCTTCTCCGGCGCGTTGTCCGACTGGCTCGGCCGGCGCAAATTGCTCGCCGCGCTCGGCTACGGGCTCGCCGCGCTGACAAAACCGCTGTTCCCGCTTGCCCCGAGCGTCGGATGGCTGGTTGCCGCGCGCTTCATCGACCGCGTCGGCAAGGGCATTCGCGGCGCGCCGCGCGATGCACTGATCGCCGATATCGCACCCATCGGCCTGCGCGGCGCGAGCTTCGGCCTGCGGCAGTCGCTCGACACCATCGGTGCGTTCGTCGGGCCGCTCATGGCGATCGGCCTGATGTGGTGGACGGCGGACAATTTTACGATGGTGTTCTGGGTGGCGGTGCTGCCGGCGTTCCTGTCGTTCGGACTGATCGTGTTCGCGGTGAGCGAGCCGGAGCCTGACCCAGGCCGGGAGCCGTCAAAGAATCCGCTCAACATGGCCGCGATGCGCCAGCTCGGGTCCGTGTACTGGCGTGTCGTCGCGGTTGGCGTCGTGTTCACGCTAGCGCGTTTCAGCGAGGCCTTCCTGATTCTGCGCGCGCAGAACATCGGGCTCAATGCGATGTGGGTGCCGGCCGTGCTGGTGCTGATGAACATCGTCTATGCATTGTCGGCCTATCCGGCCGGCGTGCTCTCGGACCGGATCAACCGCACCGGCCTGCTCGCGCTCGGCCTCGTCTTCCTCGCCGGCGCCGATCTCGCGCTCGCACTGCTGCCAAACCTTGGCGGCCTCGCCCTCGGCGTCGCGCTGTGGGGACTGCATATGGGATTGACGCAAGGCCTGCTCTCGGCCCTCGTCGCCGACGCAGCGCCACCGAGCCTGCGCGGCACCGCGTTCGGCTATTTCAACCTGTTCACCGGTCTTGCCTTGCTGGCCGCAAGCGTGATCGCCGGCGCGCTGTGGGATAGTTATGGTCCGGCCGGCACCTTCCTGGCCGGACTCGGCTTTGCGCTAATCGCGCTGATGGGACTATTTGCCGTCGGCGGCGGGCTGGTAACGGAGGATACATGATGGAAATGGCAAACGGGGGAACGAGACGTTGAACGTCCAATTCATTCTGGCGGTCGCCGCTGGTGGAGCGCTTGGCGCAGTCGTGCGCTATCTCGTTGCGATCGGTTCAGGCCGAGCGTTCGGCACCGATTTCCCCTGGGGCACCCTGATCATTAACGTGACGGGATCGTTCCTGATCGGGGTTTTCACCGCGATGTTCGCGACGAGGTGGAACCTGCCGCAAGCCGTCCGGATATTTCTGACGGTGGGGATTTGTGGCGGATACACCACATTCTCGACGTTCTCGCTGGATGCCTGGTCCCTGGTCGAGCGTGGACAGACATGGGCCTCGGCCGCCTACATGATTGGATCGGTAGTGTTGTCCGTTGCAGCCCTCATCGCCGCAATGCAACTCGTCCGCGCGCTTCCGTAAGAGCCGAGCGCAGCGGCGCATTCCTGCTCATCCAGAGCCGCATATGACAAGCGCGCCTAGCATCTTGGAGAAGGACGGCGTCCTGCAATATGATCGGTTGGCTGGAAGCTCAACTGCACCAAGGCGTTTCAGAAGCGATGGCCGACACTGTTGCCAAACCGAAAACCAGGACGAAGACCAAGGTCGAGCGACCGAAGCTGCACAAGGTCATCCTGATCAACGACGACTTTACGCCCCGCGAATTCGTCACGATGATCCTCAAAGCCGAATTCCGCATGACCGAGGATCAGGCCTACAAGGTGATGATCACCGCCCACAAGCTCGGCGCCTGCGTGGTCGCCGTTTTCACCAAGGACGTCGCCGAGACCAAGGCTACCCGCGCAACGGATGCCGGCCGCACGAAGGGCTATCCGCTGCTGTTCACGACGGAGCCGGAGGAGTAGCGGCACCGGTCCGGCTTTGGTGCTTTGGCGCCCTCTTTCGATTTCGGCGCCGAATCTGCCCTGCCGAATAATGTATCTATTGGCCGTCAACAGGCGCATGGTAAGCCATCACCGGCCCGTCACGGCATCCGTCGGTGACTGAGAGAGTCTTTGCGCTCCCGCCCAATGCGGAGCGTCCTGTGCAAGACACCACCAAGAGAACCATCCCGCTGAGCAATCGCCTTGCCCAATTGGCAGCCGAGGCTCGTCGTCGCGCAGAGATTGCCCCGCCCGGCGTCCAGCGGGAAGCGCTGCTCAGAGCGGCGCGATTGAGCGAAACGGCCTCGCACATTCATGACTGGATAAGCCTGCCTGGTCCCAAAACACCGAGGTAGTGGCAAGCCAACCTGGTCGGCGGCCTGTTCACGTCGAGTGACGATCCGGGCCGAGGGCGGCATCCGCCTGCAAATCACACCTCAAATATAAGTTGTATGAAATGAACTATATTTCATTTTGGTTGTTGTAACAGCGTCCCCAAACGAAACGGGGCGGTCAACAGCCAAAGCAGCCCCCATGATGAAATCTTTTATCGCGTTCGCGATGTTCGCGCTCCTCGGAGTGTCCGTAATGGCGTTGCCCGGCTTCGCTCCGCAAGTGAAAGCGCGCGAAACCGTTGCTTTGGCGAAGGCGGACCGGCTGGCGAGCCACCCGGTGACCCGGAACTGCCTGGGCCAGGTCTGGCCGGACTTCGAAGCGTCGTGTCTGCGCCGAGGTGAATCCGATGTCAGGGTTCATGAAGCTCGTTTGGTGACGGCGCGCCGCTAAACCAACAATCGCAAAGCGCCGGCCGAGTTTGTCGGATGTCCAGGAAAGTATCGTGCACAGATGTCAACACCTCCAACCTCCTTGCCGAATGTTCTCGTCGTCGAAGACGAGATGATCCTGCGCATGCGCGCGGTCGATATCGTGGAGGATGCAGGCTTCTGCCCTGTGCAGGCCGTCAACGCCGACGAAGCCATCGCGATCCTCGAGTCGCGGTCAGACATCTCGCTTCTGTTCAGCGACATCCAGATGCCCGGGACCATGGACGGCTTGAAGCTGGCCCACGCGGTGCACGATCGCTGGCCTGCCATCAAGATCGTGCTGGTTTCCGGTCAGGTAAAGCCGTCTGAAAACGAAACGCCGGCCGACAGCCGCTTCTTTCGCAAGCCGCTCGCCGTCGACGAAATGATCTCGCAGTTGCAAACCATGATCGGAGCGGGCGCGCTAAAAATCCTTCCGACCACAACGACGGATCCTGGGGACAACCTTGAGGTTGCTCGATCGCCACAGGAATCGGTTCTGGTAGCGGAAAACGACAATCTGCGCCTGTTGCTGGAACAGGCCGACACCGACGCCAAGGTCCTGCTCGCTCAAGCCGGCATCGAAGCCCACGAACGCGAGGCTGCCGACAAGTTGCAAAAGCTCATCCTCGGAGAGCTGCATCATCGCATCAAGAATACGCTTGCGACGGTGAGCGCAATCGCAGCCCAGAGCTTCCGGACCGCAATCAGTCTGGAGCAAGGCCAAAAAGCCATGGATGGCCGCTTGCTGGCGTTAGGGCGTGCCCACGACCTGTTGATACAGGTCAGCTGGTCAAATGCGAGCCTCACTCATACCCTGAGCGGCGCCACCGATCCCTATGACAGTCAGGGGGGCCGACGATTCCATTTCAATGGGCCGGACCTCAGGATCACATCCGGTGCCGTGATAGCGCTCGCGATGACATTCAACGAGCTCTGCACCAACACGACGAAGTTCGGCGCGCTGTCCAGTTCCTCCGGCCATGTCGAGATCGTATGGACGGTCGACGAGATCGAGCAAAGGCTGCGCCTGAAGTGGAGCGAAAGCGGCGGCCCTGCGGTGGCGCCGCCGACACGACGGAGCTACGGCACCCGGATGATCGAGTCGCTCGGCCAGCAACTGAACGGACAGGTGCGGCTGGCCTACGAACCGTCCGGATTTGTCTATCAGCTGGATGTACCGCTGAAGTCGGTGATGGCGTCGAACGCCTGAATTCTGCTCACCGGGTTGGCGGCGGCGGACCTCCGAGGACGACCTCAGGCCATCGCCACCGGCCTCTCCTCCGTCAGCCCGTACACGCGCTGCGCCTTTGAAAAGCCCGCGATCGGGAATTCGCCGAGCTCGTGCCAGTCGTGGCGGCAGACATTGGCGAACATTTCCGAGGCCACGACGGTCCGCCCCAGGCGACCCGTTATCTTCTCGAGCCTGGCGGCAAGGTTCACGGCCGGGCCGATGCAGGTGAAGTCGAGGCGGTTGCCGCCACCGATATTACCGTAGAGGATATTCCCGACGTGGAGCGCCACGCCGAAACGGAAGCGCTCGATGACGTCGCCGACAGGATACGCGAGCGCCTCGACGCTGGCGCGGGATTCGCGCGCCGCCTCCAGCACGCGCGTGCAGACATGCGCGGCATCGCCGACATATTCGTCGATCGGGAACACCGCGAGCAGGCCATCGCCCATGAATTTCAGCACCTCGCCGCCATGGCCGCGGATCGCGGCGACCTGGCAGTCGAAATAATGGTTGAGGATCTCGACCACAGTCTCGGCCGGCAGCCGGTCCGACAGTGCGGTGAAGCCGCGCAGATCGGAGAGCCAGATCGCAGCCTGCATGGTGTCGTTGTGGCCGCGGCGGATCTGACCGCCAAGGATGCGCGCGCCGGCACGATTGCCGACATAGGTGTCGAGCAGCATCTCGGCGGTGCGGCGCAGGCTGATGATCTCGGTGATGCGCGCGAGCGGCTTGACGATAGCGTGAATCGCCGCGATGTGGTCATCGGTGAAGCCGCCTGGATGGCGCGTGGTCCAGCTCGTCGCGTGGACCGAGCCGTCGAGAAACGGCATTGGCATCGCGACGTAGTCGGTTACGCCTTCGGCACGCATGTCGTCGAGAAACGGAAAATGCTTGCTGCCGGGATCGTCCATGCGTCCCCGCACCTCAAGTCCCTGCTCGAACACGACCCGCAGCGGACTTCTGGCGAATTCCGGCGTCGCCAGTATCTCGAAATCGACCGTGCCGATCTCGACCTCCTCGCCCTCCCGCCAGATGAAGTTGCGACCGAAAATTTCGGGATGCAGCGTGCGGATGAAGATGCCGAACCGCCATAGCGGCAGACCGGCTGCGACCATCCGTTCGCAGGCTTCCGCCGTCATCTCGGCCGGGGCCTTGGACGACCAGGCGCCGTCGATCAGCCAGCTGGTGATACGTTGGAGATCGGAGCTTTCCATGGCTGCATTTGCCGACGAAGTTGTGGGATCGTCAAGCTGCGCGGTGGGCCAGTAGCGCGGTACAAGCGCCTCGCGCAACGCTAGCGCCCGACTTGGCCGCGGTCGCGCAGGAAATGATCCGCCAGCACACAGGCCATCATGGCTTCGCCGACGGGGACGGCGCGGATGCCGACGCAGGGATCGTGGCGGCCCTTGGTCATGATCTCGGTGTCGGCACCGTTGCGATCGACGGTGAGACGCGGCTGCAGGATCGACGAGGTCGGCTTGACCGCGAAACGCACCACCACCGGCTGCCCCGTGGAGATGCCGCCCAGCACGCCGCCGGCGTGATTGGACAGAAAACGCGTGCCGTCATTGCCGGTGCGCATCTCGTCGGCGTTCTCTTCGCCGGTGAGTTCGGCCGCGGCAAAGCCGGCGCCGATCTCGACGCCCTTCACCGCATTGATGCTCATCATTGCGGCGGCGAGCTCGGCGTCGAGCTTGGCGTAGATTGGCGCGCCAAGGCCTGCCGGCACACCTTCGGCGACGACCTCGATCACCGCGCCGATCGAGGAGCCGCTCTTACGGATGCCGTCGAGATAGGTCTCGAAGAACGCGGCCTTGTCCTTGTCGGGACAGAAGAACGGATTTTTCGCAATCTCGTCCCAGTCCCACTTCGCGCGGTCGATCTTGTGCGGGCCCATCTGCACCAGCGCGCCGCGCACCTTCACGTCGGGCAGCACCTTTCGCGCGATCGCGCCGGCGGCGACGCGAGTGGCGGTCTCGCGCGCCGACGAGCGGCCGCCGCCGCGATAGTCGCGCAGGCCGTACTTCGCTTCATAGGTGAAGTCGGCATGACCAGGGCGAAACTTGTCCTTGATCTCGGAATAGTCCTTCGAGCGCTGGTCGGTGTTCTCGATCAGGAGCCCGATCGGCGTGCCCGTCGTCACCTGCACGCCGGTCTCCGGATGCGCCATCACGCCGGAGAGGATCTTGACCTGGTCCGGCTCCTGACGCTGGGTCGTGAAGCGCGACTGGCCGGGCCGGCGGCGATCAAGATCACCCTGGATGTCGGCTTCGACGAGCGGGATCATGGGCGGGCAGCCGTCGACCACGCAGCCAATCGCCACCCCATGGCTCTCGCCGAAGGTCGTGACGCGGAACATGTGGCCGAAGGTGTTGAAGGACATCGCTGCTCGCAGGCTCGGTTCCCGCGTGTGGTAACGCGCGGGGCGCCGGGGGTCAAACCCGCAGCCGCCACGGAGACGGCGAGCCGGCTTAACTAAACTTCTCCAGCCGCCCGTCGCGGAACACGTAGACGGCGCCCTGCTCGATGTAGAGTTCGGCGGCGCTCGCCGGCGTCTCCAGGCCGAGTGAAACCATCAGGGCCCGGCAGGTCCCGCCATGGGCGACCGCGACGGTGTCGGTCCGAAGCTGGTCGTACCAGGCGCGCGCGCGGACCTGGACATCGGCGTAGGTCTCCCCGCCCGCGGGGCCCACCGTCCATTTGTCGGCGAGGCGCCGGGCGTAGATGTCGGGATCGGAGGCCTCGCTCTCGGCCAGCGTCAGTCCCTCCCAGGTGCCGTAGCCGATCTCACGCAGGCGATCGTCGAGCGTATAGTCCGCAGTCGGCAGTTCGAGCTTGCTCCGCGCCAGTTCCATGGTCTCTCGCGCGCGGCCAAGCGGACTCGACACGTAGGGTAATGCAGCCTTGTCGCGGCCCTCGCGCTTGAACAGATCGGCGAGAATGCCGCCGGCCTGCACGGCCTGACCGCGACCGCGCGCGTTCAGCGGAATGTCCTTGATGCCCTGAAGCCTCCCGAGCGCGTTCCACTCGGTCTCGCCGTGGCGCAGATAATAGATCGTGGGCACGGGCATTGCTGGCTGAAAAATTAGTCCTTCCCGCCGAACGAAATGTCCGGCGCGTCCGGGCGCTTCATGCCGAGCACGTGATAGCCGGAATCGACGTGGTGCACCTCGCCGGTGACGCCGCGCGAGAGGTCGGAGAGGAAATACAGCGCGCTGCCGCCGACGTCTTCCGTGGAGACGTTGCGCCGCAGTGGTGCGTTGGCTTCGTTCCACTTCAGGATATATCTGAAATCGCCGATGCCGGACGCCGCGAGGGTCTTGATCGGCCCCGCCGAGATCGCGTTGACGCGGATGTTCTTCTCGCCGAGATCGGCGGCGAGATAACGCACGCTTGCTTCGAGCGCCGCTTTCGCGACGCCCATGACGTTGTAATGCGGCATCCACTTCTCGGCGCCGTAATAGCTGAGCGTGATGAGCGAGCCGCCGTCGGTCATCAGCTTCTCGGCGCGCTGCGCCACGGCCGTGAACGAATAGCAGGAGATCAGCAGGGACTTCGAAAAATTCTCCTGCGTGGTGTCGACGTAGCGGCCGTCGAGTTGCTCGCCATAGGCGATCGCATGCACCAGGAAGTCGATCTTGCCCCACTTCTCCTTCAGCACCGCGAAGGCCGCATCGATGGTTGCGGCATCGGTGACGTCGCAATGGCCGAGCACGAGCCCGCCGATCTCGGCGGCGAGCGGCTCGACGCGCTTCTTCAGCGCATCGCCCTGGTAGGTGAAGGCAAGCTCGGCGCCGGCCGCGTGGCATGCCTTGGCAATGCCCCAGGCGATCGAGCGGTTGTTGGCAACGCCGAGGACCACGCCCCTCTTGCCCTGCATCAGACCTGAATTCTGCGCCATTTTGCTAACGTCCCGTCGAGCTCCGGTGAGGTTTGGAGGTACACCAGCCCTCCGTTGCGGTACAGTCCTAATACGCGGCGTTAACGCTGTTTCAAGCGCCGGAATAGCCGTTCCGCTCGGGTGTTATGATCGTTGTGGCGCTCGCGCCGAACATCAGGACGTCAAGACCGCAATGAGTGCGTTTCGCCAAAGCGTTGAAGCCATGATCCCGGCATTGCGCCGCTACGCCCGCGCGCTCACGCGCGAGGCGGATGCGGCCGACGATCTGGTGCAGGATACGCTGGTGCGGGCGCTGCGTTCGGAGCGCCTGTTTCTCGGGGGCGACGTCAGGAGCTGGCTTTATACGATCCTGACCAACCTCAACAAGAACCGGCGGCGCTCGCTGGCACGGCGGCCGCAATTCATGCAGCTGACGGAGAACAATCCGGATGCCAGCGGGACCGAAGCCGAAGGGCGCGATATCGAGAGGGCGCTGGCGACGCTCGTCGAGGAGCAACGCTCGGTGCTGCTCCTGGTGATGCTGGAGGGCATGAGCTACCGCGAGGTCGCCGACATCCAGGGCGTGCCGATCGGCACGGTGATGTCGCGCCTGGCACGCGCCCGCGCCCACGTCAAAGCCTCGCTGGAGGGTGAGCGCCCGGCGCTCAGGCGGGTGAAATGATGGCAGGATTGATGCATCGCGCCGGTCGTTCCTCCTGCATGGCATGGGAAGCGGCGCAGTTGAACCACGAAGAACATTTTGGGCCGCAGAGCCAGAGACGATCGATATGAACGACCGCAAGATCCCAGTGACCGAGGACGAACTGCACGCCTATGTCGACGGCGAGCTGCCGGCCGAACGCCGCGCCGACGTCGAGGCCTGGCTTGCCGCGCAGCCTGAGGATGGCGAGCGCGTGCAGTCCTGGCGCGCCATGGCCGAGATGCTGCACGCCCGCTACGATTCGGTCGCCCAGGAGCCGGTGCCGGCGCGGCTCGAGCTCGAACGGCTGGAGCGCCGCCCGCGGCACTGGCTCTATGGCGCAGCCGCGGCCGTGCTGGTGGCCTTCGTCGCCGGCGGCGCCGCCGGCTGGCTGGGGCATGGCGCCGCCAACGCGCCGTCGACCTTCCAGAGTTTTACGACTGACGCGCTCGACGCCCACCGGCTCTATGTCGTCGAGGTCCGCCATCCGGTCGAGGTCGGCGGCAACGAGCGCGACCACCTCCAGGCCTGGCTGACCAGACGCTGCGGCTGGACCGTGTTTGCACCGAACCTGGAGGCGAGTGGACTGAAGCTCGTCGGTGGCCGGCTTTTGCCGGGGCCGAACGGGCCGGCGTCGTTCCTGATGTATGAGGGCGCCTCGGGCGAGCGGTACACGATCTACACCGCCAAGACCGAGAATGGCGCGACGCAGATGCGCTACGCCAGAACGGACAAGGACGGGGCGCTGTTCTGGTCGGAGCGCGGCGTCGGCTACGTCGTCAGCGGTGGCGGCGACCGGGATCGGCTGACCAAAGTGGCGCAGGCGGTCTACGACCAGGCAGAGAAAAGCGGCACCTAGACAACCACGCAAACGCGGTGCCTCGATTCCGACATTGAAAATTTGGAATGAAGACATCGGCGCGTCTCATTATCGCACCGGATGATCACGCGAAAATGAGCAGCGTTCGATCCGCCGATCGACGCGGGCGGCCTCGATTGGGGTTTTTGGTACCGCGCTGGTCCCCCTCTCGAGGCCGCACCTTTTTATCGGCTGCCCCGCCGGACAGCCGACACGTCGAGCACGCCAAGAAGGGCTACCACGCCTCGGGCATATGATGAGCATCATCTCGATGGACGACGCTCTCAGTCTTTAGGAGAACCCCTTCACACTTTCCGGATCACGCTTAACCAAGCCCGCTACGCGGATTGTAGGGGCGCTGGTCCCGCCACTTCTCCATCAATGCTTCAAGCTCGGCGTCGTTCCCGTCCGGTAGCATAATCCTGATGGTGACGAAGAGATCCCCGGTTCCGCCAGCTTTTGGCAGTCCCTTGCCCTTAAGGCGGAAGGTCCGGCCGCTGGAGGTGTTTTGCGGGACCGACAGTTCCACGGCATTGCCGAGGGTGGGCACGCGGACCTTGCCGCCAAGCACCGCCTCGTAAAGCGTGACCGGCAGGTCGATCCTGAGATCGGCGCCCTCGATCTTGAAGAACGGATGCTGGGCGATGCCGATCGTGATCAGGAGATCGCCCGGCGGATGGCCCTGAGCGCTCTCGCCCTGTCCCCGCAACCGGATCTGCTGGCCCTCGGTGACGCCGGCCGGAATCTTGACGTTGAGTTCCTTGCCATTCGGCAGCCGAACGCGCTTCTCGCCGCCCTTGACCGCCTCCTCCAGCGAGACGGTCATGGCGACATTAACGTCGAGATCGAGCCCGATCCCGCCGGTGTCGAATTCGAATTGGGCACCGCCGCCGGCCCCGGGCCGCGGACGCGGACCACCGCCGAACATGCTGTTGAGGATGTCCTCGAACGCGCCGCCGCCCGGACCCGGGCCCGCGCCGCCGCCGCGGAACGTATAGCTCTCGAACCCGCCGGGACCCGCGCGCCCGCGCGGCCCACCGCCGCCGCCCGGAAAACCCTGGAAGCGCGGCTTGCCGTCGGCGTCGATCTCGCCGCGGTCAAATTGCTTGCGCTTGTCCTCGTCGCCGAGGATCTCGTTGGCCGTATTGAGCTCAGCGAAGCGCTCGGCCGCCTTCGGGTCGTTCTTGTTGCTGTCGGGATGGTGCTTCTTGGCAAGCTTGCGATAGGCGCTCTTGATCGCGGCAGCGTTGGCGCTCCGCGGCACCCCCAAGACCTCATAGGGGTCGCGCATCCGTCACGTCTCCTTCAAGAAATCGAATTGTTCAAAGGGCTCCCCGCCCCACTTGAGCCTCATGTGGGGGGCGAGTGGCATTTTTGCAACTAGCCTGGTGAAGCGATTCCTAGCTCCGCCACGGCTTTAGCGTATGAATCTCCCAACTGCCACGGCTGCTTTGGCAGCCCGCACCCTGGAGCCAGCTTTCGGTGCTGCCGTTGACGTAGCTCGCCAGGAAGTCGCGGCACTTGCGGCCGTCTTCAGCGGCATAGGATTGCGCGATCGGCGTGACCGAACCGCGCGCCCCGGTTTCCGGGTTCTCCCAATGCTGGCTGGAATCCTTGTCGTTCTTGCTGAGGACGTCGGAGGCAGCGTTGCGGGCGAAGGCGAGATCGGTGTCGGTCGGCGCCTTGGCCGGCATTGCGATCGAGCCGGTGAGGTCGCTGTCGTCGGCCTTGGCGTAGGCACTCTTGTCATTGCGGGAAAAGCTGCAACCGCCGGTGCCGAGCCCGATCAGAATGATCGTCATGACGAAGCCGGATGGTCGGATCGCCGATAGGCCAACGCGTCCCCATACCCTATATAGGGCGGTAGCAGACAACAACGCGTTTTGGACCGCAGGACGCAACTCGGACCCCAGACATGACCGACACGACCTCGATGAAACACCAGACACCCTTAACATCCGGTGATTTCACCGCCGCCGACGAGCCCTTTGCGCTGTTCGAGGCCTGGCTGAACGAAGCCATCAAGAGCGAGCCGAACGATCCGAACGCCATGGCGCTCGCCACCGTCGATGCCGATGGCCTGCCGGACGTGCGCATGGTGCTGATGAAGGGCTTCGATACCGATGGTTTCGTCTTCTACAGCCACATCGCCAGCCAGAAGGGCCGCGAACTCGCCGCAAATCCTAAGGCGGCGTTACTTTTTCACTGGAAGTCGCTGCGCCGTCAGGTCCGCATCCGCGGCAACGTGACGCCGGTGACCGAGGCCGAGGCCGACGCCTATTTCGCCACCCGCCCGAAGCAGGCGCAGATCGGCGCCTGGGCGAGCAAGCAGTCGCAAGAGCTCGAGAGCCGCTTCGCCTTCGAGCAGGCGATCGCCAAGGTCGCCGCCAAGCACGTCATCGGCGAGGTGCCGCGTCCGCCGGGCTGGAGCGGCTGGCGTATCACGCCGGCGCGTATCGAGTTCTGGCACGACCGCCCATTCCGCCTGCACGACCGCATCGAATTTCGCCGTGACGCGGCCGGCCAGAAATGGTCCAAGACGCGGATGTATCCTTAGTATTTTGTTCGAGCATGATCCTTTCGGAAAGCCCCTCCGGGTCCGGATCATGCTCCAACCTGAAAGACCTTCATGCCGCAGCCTTCCAATGCGCCGCGCCGCACGCTGCTCCTGACCGGGGCTAGCCGCGGCATCGGCCATGCCACCGTGATCCGTTTCTCCTCGGCCGGCTGGCGCGTGATCACCTGCTCGCGACATCCGTTCCCGGAGGATTGTCCGTGGGACGCAGGCCCTGAGGACCATATCCAGGTCGATCTTGCCACGCCCGCCGATACCACCCGCGCGATCTCCGACATCCGCGACCGGCTCGAAGGCGGCATGCTGCATGCGCTGGTCAACAACGCCGCGATCTCACCGAAGGGCGCCGGCGGCTCCAGGCTTGGCTCGATCGACACCGACCTCGACACCTGGACGCACGTGTTCAACGTCAACTTCTTCGCGCCGATCATGATGGCGCGCGGGCTGATCGAGGAACTGAAGACGGCCAAGGGCTCTGTCGTGAACGTCACCTCGATCGCGGGCTCGCGCGTGCATCCCTTCGCGGGCGCGGCCTACGCCACCTCGAAGGCTGCGCTCGCATCCCTGACCCGCGAGATGGCCTCCGATTTCGGCCGCGTCGGCGTGCGCGTCAACGCGATCGCACCCGGCGAGATCGACACCTCGATCCTGTCGCCGGGCACCGAGAAGATCGTCGACCAGCAGATCCCGATGCACCGGCTCGGCACGCCCGACGAGGTCGCCAAGATCATCTACGTGCTGTGCACGGACACCAGTTCTTACGTCAACGGCGCGGAGATCCACATCAACGGCGGCCAGCACGTGTAGGCTACCTCGTCATTGCGATCGCAAGCGCTCCTCGCAATGAGATGTTGGAAACAACGCCGGAGAAGCAAGGCGATCCAGACAACGCCGCCGCAAGACCTGGATCGCCCTTAGCTTCCGTTCCTCAATCGAGTCGAATCCGACGTGACCTCTCGCGTGGCTGCGGAGCGGCCGTGCTGATTGCAGTCGAGCAATCGTCGTCGTTCTCGCCGTCGAGCAGCGGAGCACCACAGTGCCGGCACATGCGCGCCGACATCGACGACGCCTTGCCGCTCGCCAGGACCTGACGATAGTTCGCCAGATTGATGACGTTGCGGGGCGACGTTATTTGTTTTTCAACCATGGCTGTTCCTCGCGGCTAACACTCTGCTTATCGCAGACAAGTTTCGCGCAAACGTTCAGCCCACCGCTCAAATTTTACCGGAGGAATTGGGGCGGCGAGCATACATCGCGGTGCGGCCGCAATCCCGCTCTATTCTGCGACACCAGACACCGTGTCTCTGCGTCCGGCGTAAGGTCTCGGTAGCTATTACAGCCACTTCTTCCACTTGAAGATCCAGTAGGGAACGATCGCCGCGATCAGCATCAAGACCAGCGCGAACGGATAGCCGTGCGCCCATTCGAATTCCGGCATCGACTTGAAGTTCATGCCGTAGATCGAGGCGATCAGCGTCGGCGGCATCAGGACGACCGCCATGACCGAAAACAGCTTGATGATGTTGTTCTGCTCGAGATTGACGACGCCGAGCATGGCGTCGAGCACGAAGGTGATCTTGCTGGAGAGGTAGGAGGCGTGGTCGGTCAGCGAGACGACGTCGCGCTGCATGGTCTTGAGCTGCTCACGCATGTCCTTCGACCATTTCACGCCCTCCACCACCGCCGAGAGGAAGGCGACGACGCGGCCGATCGAGACCAGGCTCTCGCGAACCTTGGAGGTCAGATCGCCCTTGCGGCCGATCGAGATCAGGATTTGCGAATATTGCTTGGCGTGACCGTGGCGCTCGCTCTCCGGCTCAAAGATGTCATGCGAGACCTGATCGATCTCGGCGCCGCAGCGCTCCAGGATGTCGGCGCAGCGGTCGATCACGGCATCGAGCAGCTCCATCAGCACCATCTCGCCGGTGATGGCCGGCGTGCAGGAACGCGCCAGCTTGGCCTCGACCAGCGCAAAGGGCTTGGGCTGGTCATAGCGCACCGTTACCAGGCGGTGGTCGCCGAGAATGAAGGTCACCGCGGTGGTCCGGGGCATATCGGTGTCGGAGTGGCACATCAGCGTCGCGGTCATGTAGCGCGCGCCGTTCTCCATATAGAGGCGGCTGGAGATCTCGATCTCCTGCATGTCTTCCCGGGTCGGGATCGCAATCCCCGAGAGCCTCTCGACGGCTTTGTCTTCGGCCGCGGTCGGGTTGACGAGGTCGATCCAGACCGCATGCTCCGGGACTGCCGCGAGATCCTCGACGATGGCCTTCTTGAGGGAGGACTCGGAGGGAACAAATACAGAAAACATGCACAACTCCAGCAGGGCCTGCGACAGACTGACAGCCCTTAGCGCGATTCTGACAAGTTGATGATGACAAGCACATTAACGGAGCGTTTGCATTTGTGGCGACGCCGTGGCCCAACTGTGGCACGGAATCGACACTTACGACCGTTTTGCCTAGAAACCGACTCTGGCCCGCAAAACTTGCGGCAGAAAAGCCACAGGTAAGGTCTTGCAGCGCGGGAGAAGCTTCGAAAGGCTGGAATTGTGGCAGATTTCAACGATAATGGAGCCAACGGAATCGTGGAATTGGGCTTGCTCAAGCCCTGCGAAAGCTTGTTGTTGTTGATTGGAACCAAATCATGTCGTCGCTGAAAGTTACGCTTGGTATTTTGGCCGCTGGCCTGATGCTGTCGGGCTGCATGCAGGCCACACATTACGAGGCGACCGACACCAAGGCGTTCAAGCCGAAAGACAAGGAACTCCTCGCCAAGGTCAGGTACGAGAAAACTGCGGTCGCAGAGCCGTTCCGCCGCGCTATCGTCGATTACCACCGCAAGGAATCGCCGGGCTCGATCGTGGTCGATTCCGACAACCATTACCTCTACTACGTCATGGATGGCGGCAAGGCGATCCGCTACGGCATCACCGTCGGTGAAGAAGCCATGGCCTGGTCGGGCATCGCCAAGGTAGGCAGCAAGACCGAGTGGCCGGCCTGGCACCCCACCCCCGGCGAAATTTCGCGCCTGGGCGTGCCCACCTTCGTCGCCCCCGGTCCCGACAATCCGATGGGCTCCCGCGCGATGTATCTCTACTCCGGCGGCAAGGACACATTGTTCCGCATTCACGGCACCAACCAGCCGGAATATATCGGCGCCTCGATCTCGTCGGGCTGCATCCGCCTGACCAACGAGGACGCGATCGACCTCTATGATCGCGTCAAGGTCGGCACCCTCGTTGTGGTGCTCGAGCCCAAGCACGGCGACTCGCCCTACAATTCGCGTCTCGCACTCGGCGGCAGCCAAACCGGCCAGGCTGGCAGCTACTGATCAGGTACCTGATCTCAGACATTCAAAAGCGCCGGTTTCACCGGCGCTTTTTTGTTGCCGGCTTGTGCGGCTGGGTTTTATTGCCATCGGCCGCGGGCTTGTCCGCGGGCGCAGGAGATTTCTCCGCCGCCTCGTCATCAACTCCATGCTTCGCTTCGGGTTTGGCCGCGACCTCACGCGGCGGCGCCTCCTCGGGCCGTTCCGCCGGCAGGAGCGGGGCAACCTGCGGCAGGGGATCCCAGACGTTCCACTGACATATCCGATAGTCGTTGCGCCGCTGCGCGAGGTCGAGATGGATATGGTCCTCGTGGTACCAATCCGAGCCGGGGCCGAGTACGGTCGAAAAGCGCGAGCAAACCGAATGCAGCACGCGCTCGCGCACCTCGCGCGACATGGTGCGGTCGGTCAGGCCGATCGACTGCCCGTTAGCGAGCTTGATGGCGCGGACATCGATCGCATTGGCCTTGCCGTGCTCGGACAGCATGGCGCCGACAACGCGGTTGCGGCCGCGGCACTCGAAGCTGTCGAAATTGTCGAGATCGCTGATGGTCGAGCCGAGGCTCGCGGCCAGCGGCACCACGTCCTTGCGCACCCAATCGGCGATTGCGGACGCCATGGTGCAGCGGAGGATCGCCGCCGGCTTGACCGCCACCTTGCGCTTGTCCGGCAGCACGATAGCTTCGAGCCGCACGAGATCCTCGCCGCCGCAAGCGCCAGGGCCGCGGATATCCGGAATCGAGGGCGCGATCGCGATCTCCTCGGTCAGCGCGAGGCGACAGGCGGAGGCCTGCTTCTCGGGCGGCGGCGCCGCCTCGGCGGGCTTCGGGGTGCCAGGTTTGTCCGCGGAAGGCTTGTCGTCGGTCTCCGAAGGAGACTCGTCCGATGCCTTGGCTGAGGCCTTGGGGGCCTCCTCGGGGCGAGGCCTCGGGAGCGGGATCTTGCCAGAGACATTTTCGGAATGAACCGTCGCGCGCGGCCGTGGTGCAGCAATACCAAAGATGTCCAGCGGGGACCCATATTTGCGCGCCTCCGCCCCATCCGCGAACCCGAGCACGACGGTAACCATTGCCGCGCCGACGGACATATAGCCGCGACAAGACCATTTGCGGCGAAAGGCGGGCAGGCTAAGACTCATGACAATTCTTTGGCCCAACGCTGAGAGCGACAATCCGCCCAGCGGCTTCTCGGAGGAACGACGGAATGCTTGGTTTGATGCAAGACTGGCCCCTGCTCTGCCACCGGATCATCGAACACGCCGCCAAGATTCATGGCAAGCAGGAGGTCGTGACGCGATCGGTCGAGGGACCGATCCATCGCACCACCTATGCCGATATCCACAAGCGGGCGCTCAAGGTCTCGCAGATGCTGGAGCGCGACGGCATCAAGCTCGGTGACCGTGTCGCAACGATTGCCTGGAACACCTGGCGCCATCTCGAGGTCTGGTACGGCATCATGGGGATCGGCGCCATCTGCCATACCGTCAATCCCCGCCTTTTCCCCGAGCAGATTGCCTGGATCATCAACCATGCGCAGGACCGCATCGTGATGACCGACATCACGTTCATTCCGGTCCTGGAGAAGATCGCCGACAAGCTGACAAGCGTGGAACGCTATGTCGTGCTCACCGACAAGGCGCACATGCCGCAGACGACGCTGAAGAACGTGGTCGCCTACGAGGACTGGATTGCGGAGGCCGACGGCAAGTTTAAATGGAAGGACTTTGACGAGAACACGGCGGCCGCGATGTGCTACACATCAGGCACCACCGGCGACCCCAAGGGCGTGCTGTATTCGCATCGTTCCAACGTGCTGCACGCGCTGATGGCCAACAATGTCGACGCGCTCGGTACCAGCGCCTCCGAGACCATGCTTCCCGTGGTGCCGCTCTTCCACGCCAACAGCTGGGGCATCGCCTTCTCCGCGCCCTCGCAGGGTACCAAGCTCGTCATGCCCGGCGCCAAGCTCGACGGCGCCTCGGTCTATGAGCTGCTCTCGACCGAGAGGGTGACGCATACCGCCGGCGTGCCCACGGTGTGGCTGATGCTGCTCCAGCACATGAACGCCAACAATCTGAAGCTGCCGGACCTGAAGATGGTGATCTGCGGCGGCTCGGCGATGCCGCGCTCGATGATCAAGGCCTTCCTCGAGATGGGCTCGAACGTCCGCCACGCCTGGGGCATGACCGAGATGAGCCCGATCGGCAGCGTCGCGGCGCTGAAGCCGCCGTTCCAGAACGCGACCGGCGAGGCCCGGCTCGACGTGCTCCAGATGCAGGGCTACGCGCCGTTCGCCGTCGAGATGAAGATCACCGACGATGCCGGCAAGGAATTGCCGTGGGACGGCACGACCTTCGGCCGCCTCAAGGTCGCCGGCCCGGCCGTCGCCAAGGCTTATTACCGGGTCGACACTGATATTCTCGACGAGGACGGCTTCTTCGACACCGGAGACGTCGCGACCATCGACGAAGCCGGCTACATGCGGATCACCGACCGCTCCAAAGACGTGATCAAGTCCGGGGGCGAGTGGATCTCTTCGATCGAGCTGGAAAACCTCGCCGTCGGCCATCCAGCCGTGGCGGAAGCCGCCGTGATCGGCGTGTTCCATCCCAAATGGGACGAGCGTCCGCTGCTGATCGTGCAGCTCAAGCAGGGCCAGCAGGCCAGCCGCGAGGACATTCTGAAGTTCATGGACGGCAAGATCGCCAAATGGTGGATGCCCGACGACGTTGCCTTCGTCGAAGGCATACCCCACACGGCGACGGGCAAGATCCTGAAGACCGCGCTGCGCGACCAGTTCAAAGAATACCGCTTCCCGAACGCGGCGGCGTAGGCGGCCAAACGAAACCGTCATTCCGGGCGATGCCAACGGCATCGAACCCGGAATGACCGGCCGTAACATCCCGGGAACCCTTGAATTTGCCTCGGGGCCGTGGTCTCAACGGCCCATCGCCGTGCCCGACCGGCCGGCATCGCCCTCAAGACCCCGGCAGAGCTCACCCGATGGCCCGCAGGTTTTCCGCTCCCTATCAGTCGGAGCCCGTGTCCAGTCTCGCGAGCTGGGCGCGCAATCTGGCCGTGTTCGCGGTGGTGGCGGTGGTGGTCTCGATCATCATCGTCCGGTTCGGCTTCCTGGAGATGAAGCCGGCACTCGCGACCTTCTTCGGCGGGCTCGGGATTGCGGCGCTCTCGATCCTGTTCGGGCTCGCCGGCTTTGCCGCGATCTGGCAGAACGGCTCGCGCGGCATGGCGCGCATCCTGCTTGCCTTCCTGATCGACGGCGCGATCCTCGCCTATCCCGCTTATCTCGGCCTGCAATACCGCAAGCTGCCGGCGATCCACGACATCACCACCGACCCGATCGACCCGCCGCGCTTCGACGCGCTGGCCCGCCTGCGCACCGGCGATGGTGCTAATACCGCGGTGTATGCCGGCCTCTATTCGGCCGAACAGCAGCGTCAGTTCTATCCTGATATCGAGCCGATCGAGCTCGAGATTTCAGTCGACCGCGCCTATGCGATCGCGCTTCAGCTGGTCAACAAGCG
>NZ_JADPIT010000032.1:54958-80403 GCF_023073035.1 Bradyrhizobium sp. 62 | reverse complement strand
GCGGTGGCGCGCTCGCCGATCATGGGGTTCCGCGAGGACATCGCGATCCGCGTCGTGCCCGACGGCGAGGATTCCCGCGTCGATATCCGCTCCGCCTCGCGCTATTTCGAGAGCGACCTCGGCAGCAACGCCGCGCGCGTGAAGAAATTCATCGACGATCTCAACACCGCCGCCGATGCCGACGCACTCAAGCCGGTGAAGAAGACGCCGGTGGCGCCGCCGAAGGCGCCGGCGAAAACTGTGAAGAAGTGACGGAACGCTAGGCGTTCGCCATCCGATAGGTCCCGCCGATCACAGGATCGCCATCCGTCGCCACCACGCCGCGGGCGACCAGATCCTCCAGATGCGCCAGCACGGAGTAGCCCGCCGCGGTGGTGAGCCTTGGATCGATGCCGATATAGATCGCCCGGACCATGGTCGGGATATCGGTCTCGCCCTTGGCGAGGCGGTGCAGGATGGAGGCCTCGCGCGCCTTGCGATGACGGATCAGGAAGCGCACGAACCGCGGACCGTCCGGAATTTCGGGGCCGTGGCCGGAGAAATACACATCCTCCTCGCGCGCGGCGAGACGATCCAGCGATTCCATGTAGTCGATCATCGAGCCGTCGGGCGGCGCTACGATCGAGGTCGACCACCCCATCACGTGATCGCCGACGAAGTTGAATTTCTGCTCGGGCCAGGCAAACGCAAGGTGATTGGCGGTATGGCCAGGTGTCGCCACGGCCTCGAGCCGCCAGCCGTTGCCTTCGACCACGTCGCCATGGGCGATCCTGATATCGGGCGCGAAGTCGCGATCGGCGCCGGATTCCGGATTGTGCTTCTCGCTCTCGAAACGTGGGCGCGAGGCGCGGTGCGGGCCTTCGGCGTAAACAGGCGCGCCGGTCGCCCGCTTGATCCGCGCGGTGTTCGGGGAATGGTCGCGGTGGGTGTGGGTGACGAAGATATGGCTCACCGTCTCGCCGCTGACAGCATCGAGCAGCGCCGCCGCATGCGCCTCGTCATCCGGACCGGGATCGATGATCGCGACATTGCCTCGGCCCACGATGTAGCTGACCGTGCCGGTGAAAGTGAACGGGCTCGGATTGTTACAGAGCACGCGCCGCACACCGGGGCGGACCTCCTCGACGATGCCGGGCTTCAGCGGAAAGTCGCGGTTGAACGGGACGTCGTCGTTGTCGGACATGGGACTTCCTGTGCACTGCAGCCCCAACCCTCGCCGTCATACACCGCGAAGGCGGGTATCCAGTACGCCGTGGCGCCGGTGGCGAAGGCGAGGTCTCTGGGATACTGTCATCGTCCGCTTTCGCGGACGATGACAGCTGAGCAAAACGACGGCCACGGAATACGTGCCTAGAAAAACGCCTGAATGCCCGTGATCGCGCGGCCCAGGATCAGGGCGTGGACGTCGTGGGTGCCCTCGTAGGTGTTGACGGTCTCGAGGTTATGGACGTGGCGCATCACGTGATACTCGATCGAGATGCCGTTGCCGCCGTGCATGTCGCGCGCGACGCGGGCGATGTCGAGCGCCTTGCCGCAGTTGTTGCGCTTCATGATCGAGATCATCTCGGGCGCGAACTTGCCCTCGTCCATCAGGCGGCCGACGCGGAGCGAGCCCTGAAGGCCCAGCGCGATCTCGGTCTGCATGTCCGCGAGCTTCTTCTGCACGAGCTGGGTCGCAGCGAGCGGCTTGCCGAACTGCTTGCGGTCGAGCGTATACTGGCGGGCACGGTGCATGCAGTCCTCGGCCGCGCCGAGCACGCCCCAGGAGATGCCGTAGCGGGCGCGGTTGAGGCAGCCGAACGGGCCCTTCAGGCCGGAGACGTTGGGCAGCAGCGCGTCTTCCGGAACCACGACGCCGTCCATCACGACCTCGCCGGTGATGGAGGCGCGAAGCGACAGCTTGCCGCCGATCTTCGGTGCCGACAGGCCCTTCATGCCCTTCTCCAGCACGAAGCCGCGGATCTGGTTGTCGTGCGCGGCCGACTTGGCCCAGACCACGAACACGTCGGCGATCGGCGCGTTCGAGATCCACATCTTGCTGCCGGTCAGGCGATAGCCGTCCGAGACCTTCTCGGCGCGGGTTTTCATGCCGGCTGGATCGGAGCCGGCGTCAGGCTCGGTCAGCCCGAAGCAGCCGACCCACTCGCCGCTGGCGAGCTTCGGCAGGTACTTCTTGCGCTGGTTCTCGTCGCCATAGGCGTAGATCGGATACATCACCAGCGACGACTGTACCGAGTTCATCGAGCGGTAGCCGGAATCGACCCGTTCGATTTCGCGCGCGACGAGACCATAGGCGACATAGCCTGCATTGGCGCAGCCATATTCCTCCGGCAACGTGATGCCGATCAGGCCGAGTTCGCCCATCTCGTTGAAGATCTCGCGATCCGTCTTCTCTTCGAGATAGGCCTTGGCGACGCGCGGCAGCAGCTTGTCCTGGGCGTAGGCGCGCGCGGTGTCGCGCACCATGCGCTCGTCTTCGGTGAGCTGCTCGTCGAGCAGGAACGGATCGTCCCACTGGAAAGAAGCCGAAGCCGGCTTGTCCTTGGCCTGAGGGCGCGCGGTCATGAAACGTCCTTTCGTCTGGTTCCGTCAAAATTTGCCCGACAACGTAAAGCGCCGCGGCAACAAGTGCAATTGCGTTGCAGATGATCGGGTCTGCGTGAATCCCGGGGACCTGCGAGGCGCGCCTCGGGGGATGCGCTTCGCGCACCCCGGGATGACAGCGCTAGCTTTCGAGCAGCTCGTTGGCGACGATCTCGATGCCGAAGCCCGAAAGACCCTTGTAGTCGTGCACGGAGGAGGTGAGATGCCGGATCGAGGTGACGCCGAGATCGCGCAGGATTTGTGCACCGACGCCGACTTCACGCCACTGCCGGTTGCGGTCAGCCTCGGTCGCGCTCTCATCGGGCAGCGGCGCCACGGGGACACCGGCGGCACCGTCGCGCAGATAGACCAGAACGCCACGGCCCGATGTCTTGAAGTGCTCGAGCACCGCCGCCATGCGCTTGTGGCCGGTGAAGATGTCCTTGACGATGTTCGGCTTGTGGAAGCGTGTCAGGACGTTCTTGCCGTCGCCGACGCCGTTATAGACGAAGGCGACGTGGGCGATGGAATCGAACGGCGAGCGGTAGGCATAGCCCTGAAGCGGCCCGATCGGGCTTTCGGTGACGAAGGTCGAGACCCGCTCGATCAGCTTCTCGCGCACCTGGCGGTAGGCGATCATGTCGGCGATGGTGACGTGCTTGAGCTTGTGCTGGGCGGCGAAGCGGGCGACCTGCTCGCCCTTCATTACGCTGCCGTCGTCATTCATCAACTCGCTGATGACGCCGACTGGCGGCAGGCCGGAGAGCTTGCACAGATCGACCGCGGCCTCGGTATGACCGGAGCGCAGCAGCACGCCGCCGTCCTTGGCGATCAGCGGGAAGATGTGGCCGGGACGGGCGAAATCGTTGGCACCAGCGTTGGGATTGGACAGCGCGCGGCAGCACGAGGCGCGCTCCTCGGCCGAGATGCCGGTGCCGCCGTCGGGCTTGTAGTCGATCGAGACCGTGAATGCGGTGGTGTGCGCGGAATCGTTGTGGGCCACCATCGGATCGAGCCGCAGGCGGCGCGCATCTTCGGTGGTGATCGGCGCGCAAACGATGCCGGAGGTGTGGCGGATGATGAATGCCATCTTCTCGGCGGTGCAGAACGAGGCGGCGACGATCAGATCGCCCTCGCCCTCGCGGTCATCGTCGTCGGTGACGACCACGAGCTCACCCCGGGCAAAGGCCTGCAAGACTTCCTGGACGTTATCCGGCATTTCCCAATCTCTGACGGTTATGGCCCGGAGGCTTAGCCGGACTTGGGCCGGGGCGCTAGTGTCCCCGGCGCAACCGCATATGCCGGACCGCAGCCCTGCCCGACGGGCGGCTTGCACCGGGCATTCCAGAGATATGGGCGCGGAAAAGCCCGGTGAGAAGCCGGCCTAGCGCGGTCAGGGCAGCACCTCGCGCCGCTCGCCAAGCCGCTGATCGAGTTCGGCACGCTTGTCGGCCAACAGGCCGGCTTGGGCGGCCTCGATCACCGTGAACAACTCGTGGGCGTCGCTGAGCCGGGTCACGGTGACATAGCTGGCGCCAGCCGCGTAGAGTTCGTCCACATCCGACAACAGATCGGCCGTGGCAATGATCATGGCGGTCGGGTTGAGGGTGCGGACGTGGCGGACCAGCTTCTCGTTGCTGGCCCCCTTCAGAAGCGCATCCGGTACGCTGAGGATGATCATCTCGGACTTGCCGACGCCGGCATGGAGCAGCGTGTCGGCGCTGCTGATATCGCCATAGATCACATGCAGGCCGCGCGAAAGCAGCGTCTGGTACACATTGGGGTTGAAGTCGATCACGGTGATCTGCTCGAGCAGCACCGGTGCCTGCCGTTCGATCTCGGCAAGCAGCGCGCTCGCCGCACGGAAAAAGCCGAGGATGACGATGCGGCGCGCCTCGCCATGGCCTTCGTGCCCTTCCTCGCCTTGGCCATTGCCGTGGTCGAGATCGCGCAGGCCGATCCGCTTCAGGGGACCGATTGCCCAGCGGGTGATCTCATCGCTGCGGGTCATCACGAAGGTCGAGAGCACCGCCAGCACCACGAAGGCGAAGGAGGCCGCATTCGCCGTCTGGGCTGCGATGTGATGGTCGGCCACGCCGGTCTGGATCACCACCAGCGAGAACTCGGAGATCTGCGCGAGATTCAGGGCCGGCAACAGGCTGGCGCGCAGGCCCTGCTTCATTAGATAGAGCGGGACGAAGGTGGTGACGAGGCGGCTCACCACCGTGAACGCCGCGATCATCAGGGCAAGCCCGATCACGGAGAGGCCGGGCACGGGAATGGTCATGCCGAGCGCGACGAAGAACAGCGTGATGAAGAAATCGCGCAGCGTGGTGACCTTGGCCGTGACGTCGAGCGCGTAGGGAAAGGTCGAGAGCGAGACGCCGGCGATCAGGGCGCCCATCTCGCGCGACAGCGACAGCCGCTCGGCGGTCTCGGCGACCAGGAAGCACCAGGCGAGCGCGCCGAGCAGGATCAGCTCGGGGCGGCGGGCGATCTGGTGAAACAGGCGCGGCAGCACGTAGCGGCTCACCAGCAGTGCCGCGGCGACCAGTACGGCGACGCGGCCGATCGAGAGCAGGATGACGCTGATTTCCAGATTGGCGAGGCTCGGCTGCACCGCCAGGAACAGGATCGCGAAGATGTCCTGGAGAACCAGCACGCCGAGGGTGATGCGGCCCGGCAGCGTGTCGAGCTCGCGCTTCTCGTAGAGCACCTTGACGATGATGACGGTGCTCGACAGCGCGCAGGCGACGCAGAGATAAACCGCGTCGAACTGGCCCCCACCGAGCGACAGGCCGATGCCGACGAAGAACAGCGCCCCGAGCAGGCAGCCGCCGAGGAGCTGGCCGCCCGCCGCGAACAGGATGACCTTTCCCGCCCGCACGATCTTCTTCAGGTCGATCTCCAGGCCGATCATGAACAGCATGAAGATCAGGCCGAGTTCGGAGATGACGCTGATCGATTCCTGCGACTTGACCCAGCCGGCGCCAAATGGACCAATGCAGAAGCCCGCGATAAGGTAGGCCAGGATCAGCGGTTGCCTGGAGAAGTGGGCAAGCAGGCCCAGCATCCAGGCAAACAGGATACAGAGAGTGATGTCGCGAATGAGCTCGTGCATGCCAGATTGGTCCGTTTTGCCGCACCCTAGTGATCGAGTGCGGCGCGGCAAGCGAGCAATTCGTCACATGCGGATGGGGCTCGCCATTGCAATGCTGCTATGCCCCCTCGCCTGCTCCGTCCCCGCGGCCGCTCAATCCAAGGTCAATATCGAACAAAGCTTTGCCGATTCCCTCACCGCACTGCCAAAAGAAGAACTCGCCGTCTCCGGCGGGTTCTACGTGCCCGCCTATTCCAGCGTCGCGATGAGCCAGGGCAAGCTGCGCGTCGACTTCTCGGTGACCCTGAGCGTGCACAACGCCTCCGAGACGCAAGCACTGGTGGTCAAACGCATCGCCTATTTCGACACCGCGGGCAAGCAGGTCGAGAGCTATCTGAAGGCACCCGTCGCGTTGAAGCCCCTCGCCACCGTCTCGATCTTCATTCCGACCGACGACGTACGCGGCGGGACCGGAGCCAATTTCCTCGTCGATTGGGCCGCAACAAGCGAGATCGCCGAGCCTGCCGTCGAGGCCTTGATGGTTGGCGGCGTCGCCAATGCGCATTACGCTTTCATCAGCCAGGGCCGTCCGACCCGGACGGTTGGCAAGAAATAAGCAAGAAGCACGACTGACCGGCGCAAAGCCGGCAGCCTGACAAGAATAGAACGAGGAACGCTCCCATGACGTCCAGCTTCGATTTTGCGCCCCTGTTTCCCGCAGGGCTGCCGGCCCCCTCTGCGCGCTGGACGGGCCTCGCCAAATACAGTTTTGTCGGCGGCAATAACGACTCCGAGCAGGTGCCGCTCGATCATCTGATCGAGGCGGCCAACCTGGCTCTGCAACGCGAAGGCCGCTCGCTCGCCACTTACGGGCTTGCACATGGTCCCCAGGGCTATCTGCCCTTGCGCGAATTCCTGGTGACAAAACTCAAGCGCGATGCCGGCATCAACTGCACGGTCGACGATCTCCTGATCGTCTCCGGCTCGCTGCAGGCGCTCGACCTCGTCAACGCCACGCTGCTGACGCGCGGCGATACCGTGATCTTCGAGCAGGATAGCTATCAGGGCTCGCTGACCCGCCTGGCGCGGCTCGGGGTCAACGTTGTTGGCATTCCCCTCGATAAGGACGGCATGCGCATGGACGTGCTGGCCACGACGCTGGCCGACCTCAAGGGCCGCGGCATCCGGCCGAAATACATCTACACCATTCCGACCGTGCAGAACCCGACCGGCAGCATCATGCCGGAGGGACGCCGCACCGAGCTGTTGCGGCTGTCAGCGGACTACGGCGTGCCCATCTTCGAGGACGATTGCTATGCCGATCTGGTCTGGTCAGGACAGCGGCCGCCGGCGATCCATGCGATGAGCCGGAACGGCGGCGTCATCCATATCGGCTCGTTCTCGAAGTCGATCGCGCCCGCGCTGCGCGTCGGCTTCATCGTGGCGCCCTGGGATGTGATGTCGCGGATGCTGGCGCTGAAGACGGACGCCGGCTCCGGCGCGCTGGAGCAGATGGTGCTCGCTGCCTATTGCAAGCCGCATTTCTCGACCCACGTGCCGGCGCTGACCAAGGCGCTACGCACCAAGCTCGACACGCTGATGGAGGCCGTCAACGAGCAGTTCGGGACGGCAGCCGAGTTCGAGGAGCCGAAGGGCGGCATCTTCCTTTGGGTGAAGCTGCCCGATCAGGTGGATACGCTAAAGCTGTATCAGGCCGCGCTTGCCGCCGGCGTCTCGATCAATCCGGGGTCGGAATGGTCGACTGACAAGAACCATTCCAGATCGCGACTGAGGCTGTGCTTTGCGAGCCCCTCGCATCAGCAGATTCGCGAGGGTGTCGCCGTGCTGGCCGAGATCTGCCGCAAGGAGTTCGGCGTGCCGGCCCGCAGCGCCAATGTGGAGAAGCGAGCCTGAGCCTTCAGACGATCTGAGGCTGGCTGCCGTGGATCGCGGAGGCCAGCCGCAGCAGCAGCACGATCGAGACGTTGCCCTTGCCGGCCTCGATCTGGGCGATGTAGCGCTCGGAAATCCCGGAGCGGCGGGCGAGCTCCCGCCGCGACAGGACGCAGCGCATGCGCGAGGACTTCAAGCGGTCGCCCAGCTCGGCCAGAAACGCGCTCTCGGAATAAGGCGGCACGGCGCAGCTCCCGGGCAGCACCTCGCCTGCGAAATCCCTGACTTGATTCAGCATCGGTCTATCCAATTTCGCCTTCGGGAGCGCCATCCTACCCCGGAAGCGGCCGGCCTCATTGACGCGGATCAAATTCGCGCGCGAATGGCGGTCAGCGTGGACGATCGCGTGCGGAATGCTACACTTCGGAATCATTCGGAGGTGGGGCTTTTCAGAACATGAGGCGTTGTTTGAACCGCTGGATCGCGGCAGCAGTGCTGTGGGTTGCGTTCACGCCCGCGGCCGGTGCCGAGTCGCTTGCGGCGACCGTCGAGCAATGGGGCCTGCTCGGCTCATGGGCGGTCGACTGCGCGGTCCGGCCCGACCGCGACAAGGGCGCGCTCTTGATTTACGAGATCCGCACGGACGGAAGGGTGATGTACCGGCGCAATTTCGGCGAGACCAAGGACGAAAACGAAGTGGTATCGGCGACGGTCAGCGCCGACGGCATGCTCAATGTGATGGTGTACTTCCCATCGCTGCAGCAGACGCGCGAGTTTGGCCTGCTCCTTTCGAAGCAAGGCAGCTTGCGCGCAATCTACAATCGCAGCGAGCGCGGCGAGTACACGATCAGGGACGGCAAATACGTCGCGACCGGCGCGTCAACACCTCCACAACAGCGCTGCGATTAACCCACCTGAACAGGCGTTCAGAAATCTCCTGCGATTCCTCCGGAACGTTCCCGCGAATGCGCCGTTTAGATTTGCATTCCATTGGAGGAGGACATCATGAAGAAGATTGGTTATGTGCTTGCCGCTGTCGGCGCGCTCGCGGTTGCACTGCCGACGCTCGCCAGCGCGGAGACGGTGGTGATCAAGCGCGGAGGTCATCATCACGGCATGTATGGTGCCCGCGCCGAATACGGCATGCATCGCGATCACGGCTGGCATCGCGGCTGGCGCCATCGCGACCGCGTGGTCGTGATCAAGCGTGGTCACCGCCATCATTGGGACTAATGCGCAACGCAATATGGAAATGGCCCCTCGCGGGGCCATTTCTTTGCTTGCACGAAACGTTCGGCGAGGTCAGTCCCATGCCGGCGCGAAGCCGGGATTGACGCAGCGCCTGTCCTTCGGCAGCGCGGCGATCTTGTTGCGGTCGGCATCATCGAGGGTGATCTTCAGCGCGTCGAGATTGGCCTGCTGGCTCTCTCGGCGTGAGGCTTTCGGGATCGCGGCGACACCGTCCTGGTCGAGCAGCCATTTCAGCGCGACCTGCGCGGCGGTTGCATTGTGCCTCGCGCCGATCTCGGCCAGCACCCCGTCTGACGCGATGCGTCCCTGCGCCAGCGGGCAATAGGCGACCAGCGGGATCGATTTGGCGTCGAGATAGGCCAGCACCTTCGATTGATCGAGCATGGCGTGATATTCGATCTGATTGCAGGCGATCGGCGCCTTGATGTCCTCGACCGCGATCTTCAGCAGCGCCGTGGTGAAGTTGGCGACGCCGATCGCCCGCGTGCGCCCCTCCTCCTTCAGCTTCATCAAGGTCTCGAACACCGCGCCCCAGTTCGCCGCCTTGGACGGCCAGTGCACGAGATAGAGCTCGACATGGTCGAGCCGCAGCTTCTTCAGGCTGGCGTCGAAAGCGCGGCGAATGGCGTCGGGGCTGAGGTTCTCGTGCCAGACCTTTGTCGTGACGTGCAGCTCGCCCCGGGGCAGCCGGGCCGCGGCGAGCGCGGCGCCGATCGATTCCTCGTTGCCGTACATCTCGGCGGTATCGATATGGCGATAGCCGATCGACAGCGCGCTCTCGACTGCCGCGCGGCAGGCATCGCCCTGCATGCGGAAGGTCCCGAGGCCGAGCTTGGGCATGCTGATGCCCTGTGTCTTGAGATGATCCATGAAAAGGCTCCTGACATCGTTCAGCCCGCCGGAGGCCAGCAGCGATGCTGCGTGAGCAGACTCCTTGGGGATGGAAAAGAGGTGGCGGGAATGGACGGCATAGCGCGGCAGGCGCAATGCGGCCAATCAAGATCGGGTTAGCGTCCCTCAGGAATGCTGCGCCACGACGGCTGGACGCGCCTGCGGCTGCGGCTCGATATCGACCGACCAGAGGTCCCGGTTGTCGACGTCCTTCAGCGTCACTGTCATCACGCCAGTCCGGCCATCGATGTCGACCTTGCCGAAGAACTGCAGTCCGAAACAGGGCGCGAGGTTTTCGCCCTGCGCCTCGCTGCACCCGTTCTGGTACATCGCGACCGGACCAAAGGTATCGTCGAGCTCGCCCGGCCCCCAGGTGCCGGCATGCAAGGGCCCCGAGACGAACTCCCAGAACGGTTCGAACTCCTGGAATTGCGCCCTGTTCGGATCGTAATAATGCGCGGCGGTGTAATGCACGTCGGCGGTGAGCCAGACGATGTTGCGGAGTCCGGCGTGCTTGATGGACGCGAGAAGATCGGCGATCTCGTGCTCGCGCCGGTCGGGCGGCCCACTACCCAGCGCGACCGCATCGAGACTGACCAGCCCGATCGGCAGGTCGGCCGCGATCATCTTCCAGGTCGCGCGCGACGCCGCGAGCTCACGCTTCAGCCAGGCGAGCTGTTCTGCGCCCAGGATCCAGCCGCGGTGATCGTCGCCCTTGTTCCAGCTCTCGTCGCGATAGCTGCGCATGTCGATCATGAAGACGTCGAGCAGCGGGCCATAGGCGATCTTGCGATAGACCCGCCCCTTTCGCGCGCCGATGTCGCGGATCGGCATGAAGTCGAAGAACGCGCGGCGGGCGCGCGCGACCAGGCGCGGGGTGCCGTCATCCTCATGACCTGCCCCGTCATAACTGCCGGTCGGCGACCAGTCGTTGGTGACCTCGTGGTCATCCCATTGCGCGAGCATCGGCACCTCGGCGTGGAAGGCGCGGAAGTGCTCGTCGAGATGGTTGTATTTGTAGTTGCCGCGGAACTGCGCCAGCGTGTGCGCGACCTCGGATTTCTCCTCGGTCACGACATTGCGCCAGATCTCGCCGTTCGGCAGCTTCTGCTCGGAGGGGATCGTGCAGTCGGCATAGATGTGATCGCCGGAGTGGATGAAGAAGTCGGGGCGATTGTCGAGCATGGTGCGATAGCTGCGGTAGCCGCCGCGCGATGTGTCGATGCCCCAGCCCTGCCCCGCGGTATCACCGGACCACAGGAACGAGATCGACCGGCCGGCAGCCGGCGCAGTGCGGAAATGGCCGATGCGGCTTTCGCCGGCGATGCCGGTCGCGATGTCGTCGAAGCGCACACGATAGAAGATGTCCTGCCCGGGCGGCAGACCGTCCAGCAGCAGTTTCGAGGTGAAGTCGGCATCGGGCGACGCATCGCGCGAAGCCGACGCGATGACGGTCTTGAAGCTTTCCACGGATGAATAATCCACCCGCATCCGCGCCGGCCTGTCGGCGCGCGCCCAGATCACGGCGGAGCCATCCGAGACGTCGCCGGACTGGATGCCGCCTGCGATCTGCGGACGATCCGCGGCGCGGCTGAGATGCGGCGTTGCGAGCGCGGCAACGGCGAGGCTCGAGGTGGAACGGACCAGGAATTGCCGCCGGGTCCAGGCGCGCGAGGCGCGGAGCGCTACCATTCAGGAAACCTTCGTCGACTAGCGACGGAAGGTGCCTGCGTCGTTTGACCCCCGGCTTACGGTTCCTTGACCGCGCGCCTACGGTTTTACGACGTGCGGATGACGGCTCGGAGCTGAACCTAATGCTTCCAGTTGCAGATGCCGCCGCTGCGGCACGGCCAGGTCTGGATACGGGTGTCCATCGCCTGCGCGTCGAGGGGATTGCCGTGGCGATGCGCGAGCTTGGTGCGCGCCGCGCCGCGTGGCTGCGCGGGCTTGGCGTGCACGACGACCTTCGGCTCCGACACGCGCACGCGTTCGGCAGCGACCTTCTTCGGCACGTCGACCGGCTCGGCGCGCGCCTGCGCCTCGTTGCCGCCGCGCGCCTCCAGCGCGACCGGCGCGAACTGGGTTTCGGGCCCGAGCCGCTTCGGCGACAACACCGCCTTCGAAAGATCGAGGCCGAGATATTCACTGGGTTTGTAGTCGTCAGCGCGCGCGACGCCGCCCCATGTGAGCACGAGGGCAACGGCCATTGCAAAAGGAGCGCTCTTTGGAATCACGGACGCCTCCTGAAATTGATTGTTAAGAGGTAATTTACCTCTATTTAGGAGGCGTCGCGCGCAATTCCAGCGGTCAACTGCCGCCGTGGTTAAGAAGTTTGGCGGTGTCAGGCGACCTTTCGCGGTGCACCCGTCTCTTCAAGAAACCCCATCAGACGGGTGCGGATGATGGTTTCCGCCTCAGCCATGATCCTGTCGACGAGTTCCTTGCAGGTGGGGATGTCGTGGATAAGGCCTGCGACCATGCCGCAGCTCCACGCGCCCGCGTCCATCTGCCCGTCCAGCATGATCCTGGGATAGACGCCCGCGACCTGGTCGTGGATGTCGTCGATCTTCAGCTTGTCGCCCTTCTCGCGTTCGATCTCGAGCAGGCGGTCGACATTAGCGTTCTTCAGGACGCGCTCGGTGTTGCGCAGGCTGCGCATGATCAGGCGGGTGTCGAGCTCGGTCGCCGCGACCAGCGCATTCTTGACGTTCTGATGCACCGGGGCTTCCTTGGTGGCGATGAAGCGCGTGCCCATGTTCATGCCGGCCGCCCCTAGCGACAGCGCCGCGACGAGGCTGCGGCCGTCGGCCATGCCGCCGGACGCGACGAACGGAATCTTCAATTCCTCCGCCGCGCGCGGCAGCAAAATCATGTTGGGAATGTCGTCCTCGCCGGGATGGCCGCCGCACTCAAAGCCGTCGACGCTGACGGCGTCGCATCCGATGCGCTCGGCCTTCAGCGAGTGGCGCACCGAGGTGCATTTGTGGATGACCTTGATACCGGCGGCCTTCAGCGCGGGCATGTAGGCTTCCGGGCTGCGGCCGGCGGTCTCCACGGATTTGATGCCGCCTTCGACGATGGCGGCGATGTACTCCGGATAAGGCGGCGCGGCGAAGGTCGGCAGGAAGGTGAGGTTCACGCCGAACGGCTTGTCGGTCATATCGCGACAGCGTGCGATCTCTTTTGCCAGCAGTTCCGGCGTCTTCTGGGTGAGACCGGTGATGATGCCGAGCCCGCCGGCATTGGAGACGGCAGCCGCCAGCTCGGCAAAGCCGACGAAATGCATGCCGCCCTGGATGATGGGGTGCCCGATGCCGAACAGTTCGGTGATCGCCGTCTTCACTTAAATTACCTCCCGGGCTTTTGCTTGACGTTCGGAGCAGTCTAGCCGGACTTTTGCGCCGCGGTCACCATTTCTCTCCGAACGGCCATTGGCTCAATGCCCCCGCGCGGGAGCGCCCAGCTTGATCGGGCGCAGCACCGCGGCGGTCGGGATCATCAGCACCGCGATGATCGCGAGCGTCCAGAACACGTCGATATAAGCGAGCAAATCGACTTGGTGCTGCAAAGTGCGGCCGACCCAGGCGACCGCCTGCGAGGCCGCATCGCTGGCATTCGAGCCCTGAGCCTGGAAGAAGCGGGTCATCGTCTCGATGGTCTGCTGATAGCCGAGGTCCGACGGCGCGGCGTGCTCGATCAGGCGGCTCTGGTGGAATTGCTGGCGCTGCGCCAGAATTGTCTGCGCCAGCGCGACGCCCATGGAGCCGCCGATATTGCGGGCGACGTTGATCAGCGCCGAGGCCTGGTTGGTCTTGTCGGGCGGCACGCCGTCATAGGACGCCGTCGTGACCGGCAGGAACAGGAAAGGCAGACCGAGCGCGAGGAAGATGCGCGACATCGCGGCATAGCCATAGGTGATGTCGCCGGTGAGACCCGTGAGATGCCACATCGAGAACGCGACGATGGTAGCACCGAACATGATGAGGTATTTCGGCTGCACGCTGCTGACGAGACGCCCCACCACCGGCATCAGCACCAGGGTCGCGATTCCGCCCGGTGACAGTGCGAGACCGGCCAGCATGGCGGTGTAGTTCAAATCGCTCTGGAGCAGTTGCGGCAAAAGCTGCGTCGTCGAGATCAGCACCGCGCCGGTCGCAAGCATGACCAGGAAGCAGGCGGCGAACTGGCGGCGGCCGAGCAGGCGGAGATCGACGATGGGATCCTCGCGCGTCAGCTCCCACGGGATCAGCGCAAGAAGCGAAATGGCTGAAAGCATCGCGAAGAACACGATCATGTTCGAGCCGAACCAGTCGCTGCGCTGGCCTTCGTCGAGCACGTATTCGAGCGAGCCGAGCCCGATCGCGACCAGCAGGAAGCCGACATAGTCAACCCGCAGGCCCTTGCTCAGCAGCTTCTCCCTCTCCTCCTCCGCACTCGAGGGCTCCTTGACCAGTGTGCCGACCAGGAACAGCGACAGCAATCCCATGGGAACGTTGATCAGGAACACCCAGTGCCAGGTGTAGGTGTCGGTGATCCAGCCACCGAGCGTCGGACCGACCACGGGCGCGACCACGACCGCGACGCCGTAGATCGCGAAGGCCTGGCCGCGCTTGTGCGGCGGGAAGGAGTCGGCGAGGATCGCCTGCTCGCTGGTCGCCATGCCGCCGCCGCCAAGGCCCTGAAGGATGCGGAACAGCACCAGCGCCTGCAAATTCCAGGCGAAGCCGCACAAAAGCGAGGAGACCGTGAAGATCGCAACGCAGATCATGTAGAAGCGCTTGCGACCGATCACGGTCGACAGCCAGCCCGAGATCGACAGCACGATGGCGTTGGCGACGAGATAGCTGGTGATGACGTAGGTGCTCTCGTCGATGCCGACGGCGAGCCCACCGGCGATGTGGCGCAAGGCGACGTTGGCGATGGTGGTGTCGAGCACCTCCATGAAGGTCGCGATCGAGACGACGAATGCGATGAGGTAGGGATTATGACCGCCCGCCGCCGAGCGCTCGGGCGACCAGCCGCCCGCGGACGCGCCGCCCTGCGCCGTGTCGGTCATCGCACCCTGGTCCAGGGTACGACCGACATGCCGGGACCAACGGGCAAATCGGCCGGCCAGCTGTCGACCACGATCTTCACCGGCACGCGCTGTACCACCTTGACGTAATTGCCGGTGGCGTTCTCCGCCGGCAGCAGGCTGAACGCGGTGCCGGAGCCCGGCTGCACGGACTCCACATGGCCGGTGAGCTTGCGCCCGGGATAGGCGTCGATGCGGATCTCGACCGGCTGGCCCGGCCGCATGTCGTTGAGCTGCGTCTCCTTGTAGTTGGCGACGATCCAGACCTCGTCGGGCACGAACATCATCAGGCTCTGGCCCGCATTGACGAAGGTGCCCTTCGCGCCGCTGAGTTTGACGACGCGGCCGGACTGCGCCGCAACGACACTGGTGTATTGCAGGTTCAGCTTGGCCTGATCGAGCTGCGCCTGCGACTGCTCGAGCTGCGCCCGGGCGCCCTCAAGCTGCGCCTGCAGCGTCTTGATGCCGACTTGCGCGGCCGTAACCGCAGTCTTCGCGCGTTCAGTGTTGGCCTGCTGCGCCTGAAGATCGGAGCGGGTCTGCTGCTGGCGCTGCACTGTGCCGGCGCCCTTCTCGACCAAATCCTGGGCGCGCGCGAATTCTTCCTGCGAGAACTGAAGCTGGGCCTGGGCCTGTTCGAGCTGCGCCTCCGCCTGCTTGATCTGCTCCTGCTGCGAAACAATCTGCGCCTCGACATTGGCGATGTTCGCCCTGGCGACCGCGACCTGCGCATTGGCCTGATCGATGGCGATGCGATAGTCGCGCTCGTCGATCTTGGCGAGAAGGTCCCCGGCGTTGACATGCTGGTTGTCCGTGACCGGGATGTCGGTCACGTAGCCGCCGACCTTGGAGGCCACGGAAAAGCTGCGCGCGGCGACGAAGGCATCGTCGGTGGATTCATAGTGGCGTATCTGAAGCCAATAGAGCAATCCGCCGATCAGCGCCGCGAACAAGACGATCGCGCCAACGCTTGCCATCAACCAATGCTCGCGAATCCGGTCTCGCAGCGACGGCGCCTGCGCCGGTTTCGAGTCCTCGGCGTCGGGGGCCTGATCAGGAGATGTCTTCGGAGCTTCCTTCGCCCTCTGCGGCTGCTCCGCGGACGGTCCACGCTCCCGTGTTTGAGCATCCACGGTGAACACCTTTCTTGGGGATCACACTGGCGGCAGAGCCGCCAAAGCCGGCACACGCGCCGCGAGCCCAACTGCAACTCCTGATCATGGTTCCGCTTGTGTTGCGAGCACCATCGCGTTCGTGAACGCCTGCCCAAAAAGCGAGCGCGGCACACTGGGTGCCGCGCACGCCTCTCACGGGAAATGCACCAGGAGTCAGTGCGTCTTCGTCGCGTGCCACTTCTCGAGATCGGGCTTCACCTCGTCCGATCCCTGCTCCTTTTCCGGAGTGCCCTTCCAGGGCTTGTCCGTCTGCTTGTGCGACCCCCAGTCGCTCTGCTGCCGAGGATCGTCGTTAGGCCGTTCCTTGCTCATCGAGCTTCCTTTCGGCGGAAACGCTTACGCGAAGGGGACGCCGTAATACGAGTTGATGCCGCGAACCGCGGCGTCATCACCCCAGTTCCAATCACTCCGTTCGCCGTATTTCGGCGCGCCTTCCAGTTCCTTGGTGGTGATGCCCGTGACGTAACCGCCGAGCTCCGTGTCGTATTTCAGCGACTGCCACGGCAGCGGATAATGGTCGTTGCCGAGGCCCAGAAATCCGCCGAAGCCGAGCACGGCGTAGGACACCTTGCCGCTGACCTTGTCGATCATCACGCGTTCGATCGAGCCGATTTTGTTGCGATCGGCGCCGTAGACCGATGTTCCCTCGACCTTGTCGCTACCGATCAACCGACCCATTTCGTCTCGGTCCAGTTCACCCTGATTCAACATCTCAATTCTCCACTCAGCCAGTGTGGAGACAACCCGATGAGGTGCGCGATCGTTCCGGCATGTTCCGTCAGACTTGAGGAACATCGCCGGAAACGGGCGGTTCTCTCAGCTTCAAATCCCGGAAACCAAATACCGGAAAACGAAGGGCCGCCCTCGATGTCCCAGACCGTCTCCGACTTCATCGTTCAACGTCTGCATCAATGGGGCGTGCGCCACCTCTTTGGCTATCCCGGCGACGGCATCAACGGCGTATTCGGCGCCCTCCAGCGCGCTGAGGGCAAGATCGGTTTCGTCCAGGCGCGGCACGAGGAAATGGCCGCCTTCATGGCGACGGCCTATGCGAAGTTCTCGGGCCAGATCGGGGTCTGTATCGCAACTTCGGGCCCCGGCGCCTCGCATCTGATCACCGGGCTCTATGATGCCCTGCTGGATCACCAGCCGGTGCTCGCGATCGTCGGTCAGCAGGCACGCAATGCACTGGGCGGACATTATCAGCAGGAACTCGATCTGGTCTCGATGTTCAAGGACGTGGCTGGCGCCTACGTCATGCAAGCATCCTCGCCGGCGCAGATCCGGCATCTGATCGATCGGTCGATCCGGATCGCGTTGGCTCGGCGGACGCCAACGGTGATCATCCTGCCCAACGATATCCAGGAGGAGCCCTACGAGGATCCGCCGCGCGCTCACGGCACCCTACACTCCGGCATCGGCTATAGCGCGCCAAGCATCAAGCCTCGTGACGCTGACCTCGACCGCGCCGCCGAGGTGCTCAACGCCGGCAAGAAGGTCGCGATGCTCATCGGCGCCGGCGCGCTCCACGCCACCGAGGAGGTGATCGCGGTCGCCGACCGCTTGTCCGCCGGCTGCGCCAAGGCGCTGCTCGGCAAGGCAGCGCTCCCCGACGATCTGCCGTGGGTCACCGGCTCGATCGGCCTGCTCGGCACCGAGCCCAGCTACAACATGATGATGGAATGCGACACGCTGCTGATGGTCGGCTCCGCCTTTCCCTATGCCGAATTCCTGCCGAAGGAAGGCGCGGCGCGCGGCGTGCAGATCGACATCGACGCCAGCATGATGTCGATCCGCTTTCCCATGGAGGTCGGCCTCGTCGGCGATGCCGCCGAGACGCTGCGCGCCCTTCTGCCGCTACTAAAACCCAAGAACGACGGCGCCTGGCGCCAAGGTATCCAGGACGACGTCGCGAAATGGTGGAAGACGCTCGATGATCGGGCACATCAGCCCGCAGCACCGGTCAATCCGCAGCTCGTCACCTGGGAGCTGTCTCCGCGCCTGCCCGACCGCGCCATTATCACCAGCGATTCCGGCTCCTGCGCCAATTGGTTCGCGCGCGACCTGAAGATGCGCCGCGGCATGACGGCCTCGCTCTCAGGCGGCCTCGCCTCGATGGGTGCCGCGGTGCCCTATGCGCTCGCCGCGAAATACGCCCATTCCGACCGGCCGGTGATTGCCCTTGTCGGCGACGGCGCGATGCAGATGAACAACATGGCCGAGTTGATCACCGCCGCGAAATATTGGCGCGACTGGACGGATCCGCGCTTCATCGTCTGCGTCTTCAACAACGAAGACCTCAACCAGGTGACTTGGGAGCAACGCATCATCAACGGCGATCCGAAATTCGAGGCATCGCAGCGCATCCCGAACGTGTCCTATTCGCGGTTTGCCGAGCTGATCGGCCTCTCCGGCATCTACGTCGACAGCCCGCAGCTGCTAGGCTCGGCTTGGGACCAAGCGCTCGCGAGCGAGATGCCGGTGGTGCTGGAGGTGAAGACCGACCCCGAAGTGCCGCCGCTGCCGCCGCACATCACCTTGCAGCAGGCCAAGAACTTCTCTCTTGCGCTGATGAAGGGCGATCCCAACGAGAGCGGAGTGATCAAGGGCGCGGCGCGGCAGGTGCTGGCAAAGATCCTGCCTGGAAGTGAATGAGGTGAAGCATGAGCGATTTCCGCGATATCCAGCACGGCGTCAACGATCCCGTCGATGGTCTCGACGTGAAGCGACAGATCAACGACAACCGGACGCCGCATGAACGGGCACAAAGCCATGCAGACGTACGTGCCGAGGCCACCGCCACGCCGACCGAGCCGTTTCTGCCCGAACGACTTCGGCGCAAGCCGACGGACCCAATCAACCCACGGAGCGGGAGGAGACCGACGGATTAGCCGTTAGGAACTCCGGCCGATGCAGCGTGTTGGTGGGCGCAACGTCGCGCGGCCAGAGGCTGCGCGCCCATTCAAAGGGATCGGACCATGAAACGTACCATCATCGCAGCTGCCTGCGTGCTGCTCGCAGGCCCCGCACTCGCCCAGTCGCTCGGCGAGAAAACCGGCGTCAACTCGGCGCTCGGCGTCGCGCCTGCCACCGCCGACTTCGTCAAGGAAGTCGCCATCAGCGACATGTTCGAGATCGAATCGAGCAAACTTGCCGAGCAGAAGGGCAACGCGCAGGAGAAGACTTTTGCGCAGCAGATGGTGACTGACCACACCAAGACCAGCAGCGAACTGAAGGGCCTGGTCAGCGGCGGCAAGGTGCAGGCGACCCTGCCGACAGCGCTCGACAGCTCGCATCAGAGCAAGCTCGACAAGCTCAAGAGCGCGAATGGCAAGGACTTCAGCTCGGATTACAACTCGTACCAGGTCAGTGCCCACGAGGACGCGGTCTCGCTGTTCGAGCGTTACGCCAAGGGCGGCGACAATTCCGACCTGAAGGATTGGGCCGGCAAGACGCTGCCCGCGCTCAAGCACCATCTCGACATGGCCAAGGAGCTCGGCAAGGCGCCGAGCGTCGGCCAGACCAAGTAAACATCTTCCGAGGACGCCGGCCTCCTGGTCGGCGTCCTCCCGTTTGCAACGATGCCTCTCTCCGTGCATTGAGATCGCGATATCGCGGAGACCGTCATGACGCATCCAGACAAGACTTCAGTATCCCGCCGGCACGTCGTCCAAGCGGCGAGCGCAACGCTTGCTGCTGCTTCGCTGGCCTCTTCGACAGCGAAAGGAGACGCCTCCGTGGCCGAGCAGAAAATGGCCGAGCAGAAACTGGTCGATCCCGTCACCCGCTTTCCAAAGCCGCCGTTCAAAAAACAATCGCAGCCCTGGCCTGGCCTCGCCGGCAAGATGGAGCCGCCTCCGGATCACGGCGAGACCAGCTACAAGGGCTCCGGCCGGCTCGCTGGCCGTAAAGCGCTGATCACCGGTGGTGATTCAGGTATGGGCCGCGCCGCTGCGATAGCCTACGCGCGCGAAGGCGCCGACGTCGCCATCAACTATCTACCGGCGGAAGAGCCCGATGCGCAGGACGTTATCGCGCTGATCAAGAAGGAAGGGCGTATCGGGCTCGCGATCCCCGGCGACCTCAAGGATGAGGCTTTCTGCAAGAAGCTGGTCGAGCAGGCCACGCAGGGGCTGGGCGGCCTCGATATCATCGTCTGCAACGCCGCACGCCAGCAGAGCCGCGAATCGATCCTCGACGTCTCCTCCGAAGATTTCGATGCGACGATGAAGACCAACATCTATGCGCCGTTCTGGATCATCAAGGCGGCGCTGCCGCATTTGAAGCCCGGTTCGTGCATCATCGGCACGACATCGGAGCAGGCGTACGACCCGTCGCCGGAGCTCTACGACTACGCGCAGACCAAGGCAGCGACGATGAACTATGTCAAATCGCTGGCAAAGCAGTTGGGTCCGAAGGGCATCCGCGTCAATGGCGTCGCACCGGGACCGATCTGGACGCCGCTCCAGGTCTCCGGCGGCGCCACTATGGAGAAGCTCGAAAAATTCGGCGGCATGACGCCGCTCGGCCGTCCCGGCCAGCCCGCCGAACTGGCCTCGATTTACGTGCAGCTTGCCGCAGCCGACGCGAGCTATGCGACCGGCCAGGTGTATGGGTCCGCGGGTGGATCGGGACAGCCGTAGTCCGGCGCTGCAGGTTGATACCACGAGGCAAAGCCCAGGAACCTTCTTTGTCTCCCGGCTTTACAAAACTGTCACAAAGGACATCACGCTTGCAGACCGATGGCATTGGTAGAGGTCAAACCCAGCCGGATCGACACCGCGATCGCGGATACGATCGCTGATCACACCAATTCAGGCGTCGAGCACACGGCGCAGACATTGACCTGGGCCGCCGACGAGCACGTGCTGCTCGCGCTGGCCGCAACAGGGTGGCTGTACACTCACATTCGGCAGCCGCAACAGCGGCCCGTGGCAAATCACATTCTGGCCGTGTCGCTGGCGACGGCCGTCCTGCCGCATGTCCTGAAATGCGTATTCGATCAGACCAGGCCAGACCGGCTGACCATACGCGGACACCGACATGGAGTACCCATCTCAGGACAGGCGCGCGACGCCTTCCCGTCCGGTCACGCGGTCCATATGGGCGCACTTGCCTCGGCGGCGGGCTTGCTGCCGAAGACGCCGGGCCGATTGCTGCGCACGGCAGCGATCGCGCTGTCGCTGACACGGATTGCGGTGCTCGCGCACTGGGCAAGCGACGTGGTCGCAGGCTTTGCGCTGGGCGCGGCCGTAGAGAGACTCGTGCGACCATGGACACTGACGCAATCGTTTCGCAAGCAAGTCAATCGACGAGAAAAGCCGTGACCGAATATATCGTGCGCTTCATCGCCGGTGGCATCATCGTCTCGGCTTTTGCGATCTTGGGGGATATGCTCAAACCCAAAAGCTTTGCGGGGTTGCTCGGCGCGGCACCGTCGGTCGCACTGGCGACGCTCGGCATCGCCGTTGTCCAGCACGGCCCGCAATATGCCGCGGCCGAAAGCTGGACGATGATCTATGGCGCGGTCGCGCTCGGCTGCTACAGCGTCGTCGTCTGCCATCTGCTGATCAGATACCGTGTGTCCGCGCTGCCCGCGACCGTCCTCGCTGTGATCGTGTGGCTGGCGGTTGCCTTCGGCCTGCTCGCCGGCTTTGGAGGTGCGGCCTGATGCCGGTCAAGCTGTCGCTCTCCGCGCTGAAGCAGACACGCTGGTACGAATACGGCATTCGTTTCCTGCTCGGCGGCTTGGCGACCGTGCTCACGGGGGTTCTGGGAGCGCGCTTCGGTGTGTCCGTCGGCGGACTGTTCCTTGCGCTTCCCGCCATCTTCTGCGCGAGCGCGACGCTGGTCGAAAGCCATGAGCGCCGCACCAAGGAGAAGGCCGGCCTCAGCGGCACGCGCCGCGGGCAAGAGGCTGCCGCGCTCGACGCAGCTGGCGCCGCCTGGGGAAGCATCGGCCTCGTCGCATTCGCCGCCGTCTTTCATTGCACCGTGGCCGCGAGCGTTCCGGGCGCTTTCGCTGCCGCGTTGATAGCCTGGGCCGTCGTTTCGGTATTGGCCTGGTGGCTCAGGCGCAAGCTGCGGATCGTCTCCCGCAGACCGCACCGATCAGCCCATTCGTTATCGGCCAAGGGCTCTTCCCTTGCGAAGCGCTAGCCCGCCTTGGCATGCGTTGACGGCTGCAATCTCGGCGGTTGAAGGCCCGGGCTGTTGGCCCAGCGCTCGACCTGCTCGATGACCTTCTGGTGGCTGAGGCGCACCGGCTTGGGTGCCTCGCTGTCTTCGATATGTATGCGGGGCAATCTGACTTCGCTCGTCATGACGTCTCTCCCATTTGCCGGGAGCATACCCCTGCCCAATGGCTTTTGCATCATATAACTTATTGATTCTGTTATATTTTTTTGCTAACTTGGCGCCATAGCCGCATCTTGTGGAACCGCGGGCGAATGAGTTCGTTGAGTAAACTACTCAACTTGCTCATTTTGGGTGATTGATCATGAACGACCTTCGCGCCGAGCGGCTTCAGGTCATGCTATCACCGGAAGAACTGGCCGCGGTGGATGACTTCCGGTTCAAACATCGCATGCCGACGCGAGCCGCAGCCGTGCGCGAGCTCCTGAAGCTCGGACTCGCCACCGCAGCGGTCGATGCAGGGGCGAATGTCAAATCGAGCAGGTTCGGAGTTTTCGGCCGCGGCCCGGACGGCCATACGCAACCCCATTCGCAGCGCGATGCCGAGGATTAGTCCAGCCTGATGCTCAAGCAAACGGCCCCGGCACGGGGTGCCGGGGCCGTCCTTGGAGATTACTTCCGGATCACCGGGGGCATGACAACCGGAAGCAATCTCTCGACTCTTTGCGAGCGGTTTCGTTCCTATGGATTAGCCGCTCGGCGCGTCGCCGGAATCATCCGGCGCCATGCCGGAGCCGGGCGTCTTGCTATTGTCGTTCAGCTTGGGATCGCGCGTGGCCTCACGAGAGGGCGAGCCCTTTGGCTCCGACTTGTGTACGGTCTGCGCGCGCTGCTTGTCCCGCGGCTGCTGTTCACCGCGCTGATCTCTGATGATGCCTTGGTCGGAATGGGCCATGATAGCTCTCGCCTCTTTGCTGTCTCGAAGCGCTTACGCGCCGGAGCGTCGAAGGTTCCGACCCGCGAGATCAGACTGCTAACTGTGCGCCGAGTGCACCGGGCCCGATGCATTTTCATGATGCACCTGCCGCACCGTCGTCACGGTGGCGAACGCGACCGACACGCCAAAGGCGAGAATGAGCGAGAGAAGAGCCAGACGTGGAGCCATTGCAAAAACCTCCCGGAATAGGAAATCAACGCGATCGACTATTATGAATGATCCTGCTTGCCGTCCGTGAGCAGTCTCACACGCAGATCCACGAAACGAGAGCGTTACGCATCCTGCTTTTGACGGATGCGGGCTGGAACGGGCGGCACCTCGCCATCGAGCCAATCCTGCTCGTTGGCGAGTGCCGTCCACGCGTTCGCCATGCGCAAAAAACGATTGTGTGACGGCTGTCCTTCAGCTCGCTCAGCGAGCTGGAGGCAGTTATCGGCGTTATCTCTGAAGATCTCGGACTGTTTCATCAATATGAATTGGGGACGGAACCGTCGCGTCGCAACCGCCCTTACCGGATCGTAACATCTGCGGAACTTCGCCCGCCATCCGCCATTGGATATCCATGCGGATTCTTCTCGCGGTAGTTTTGGCGTTCATCAGCACTGCAGCGCTTGCCGACAGCACCGGGGAGCGAAGGCCGGCCGGCCGCACGCCGACCGCAACCGAGACCATCAGCGACCTCTACAGCTTCAGCCGCTTCCAGCAGGGTCTGCTGGAGAGCACCGACCTCAAGGGTAATGCCGAGGTCAAGAACCTCGCCGCCCTGCGCGCCGAAGAAGCGGCCCGGCGGGACAAGGCCCTGAAGGAGATTCAGGAGGCGATCGGCACCGAACCGCGCGTCACAAAGACAACCCCGGCGAGCGCGAGCCTGGTCGAGCCCGAAACCTCGGACGGACCGACTTTCGTCAGAAGCTTCTATGCCGCGCAAATTCCCGAGTATGAATCTGTGATCGAGCTGCTCGAACGCTATCTCAAGGCGCCCGACAATGCCGCGCTTGCAGCCTTCGCGCGGGAGCAGCTCCCGATGTTGCGTTCACAGGTCAGGGACGCCGAGCGCACCATGGCAGACAAGTAGGACTGCCAAGTAGCCCCTTACTTTTGCCGGCTCTCCGGCTGCGCGCTGCGGTTACCCTCCAGCATCTTGTCTCGGCCGGCATCCCCATTGTCATCCTTGCCGCCCGAACTCGACGTGCCGCTACCGCTAGGATTGGACCGGCTCGACGTACCCGTGGTTGGTGTGTCCGCGCGTGGGGTGGCGGAGCTAGCGGCTGGATCGCCGGTCACGGCACCACGGCCGCTGGGCGCGCCGCCCTGCGCCAACGCCGATCCAGCCAACAACATCACTGTGCCGATGACGGCGAATCCTGCTTTCATGTGCGCTCTCCCTGTATCTGCGGGCTAACGGCACGCCCGGCGCTCCGTTCCGGAAGGCAGATGACGGTGGCCCAAAAGCGGCCTCGTATCTTCTCTTCCGCCCGGAAAAACTGGGAACCGGATGGAACCATTCCGAGGGATCGCACTTGTGTTAATCGGGCTGAGCAAAGCAGGTTCCACTTCCTGGCGCCGTCACGTTGGCGCTTGATTTCGAATTTGGCTGACGCTCTATTTTGACAATCGCGTCTTGCCTGGGAATCGGCCGACGCCTGCGGGGGACAAATTATGAGCGACCTCGATCCCGGATCTGCATCACGTTCCGGTCGTCGCGTTCCAAAGCCAAAAACCAACGGCATGTCGGAGCCCGATTCCCGGGCAGAATTGCTGCTCGCCCTGCAGGCCATGCGCAACGGCGATTTCTCCGTGCGCATGAGCGGCGACTATCTCGGCATCGACGGCAAGCTCGCCGACACTTTCAACGACATCATCGCCGCCAATCAGCGCATGGCGCAGCAGCTCGAGCTGGTCGGCCAGGTGGTGGGCCGCGAGGGCAAGACGCGCCAGCGCGTGAAGTTCGGGCTGGCCTCCGGCTCCTGGGCCGACATGGAAGGCTCGGTCAACACGCTGATCGACGATTTGCTGTGGCCGACCCGCGAGGTGACGCGCGCGGTCGCAGCCGTGGCACAGGGCGACCTGCTCCAGACCGTCAAGCTCGACGTCGATGGGCGTCCCCTGCGCGGCGAATTCCTGCAGTCGGCGACCATCGTCAACACCATGATCAAGCAGCTCGGCGTGTTCACCTCCGAAGTGACGCGCGTGGCGCGCGAGGTCGGCACCGACGGCAAGCTTGGCGGCCAGGCCATCGTGCCCGGCGTCGCCGGCCCCTGGAAGGGTCTCACTGACAGCGTCAACGCCATGTGCGGCAACCTCACCGCGCAGGTGCGCAACATCGCCAACGTCACCACCGCCGTG
>NZ_JADPIT010000032.1:54485-54948 GCF_023073035.1 Bradyrhizobium sp. 62 | reverse complement strand
AAGCTCGGCGGCCAGGCCCAGGTGCCGGAAGTGACCGGCGTCTGGAAGGATCTGACCGAGAGCGTCAACTCGATGGCGAACAATTTGACCAACCAGGTTCGCAACATCGCCGAGGTGACGATCGCAGTTGCGAACGGCGACCTCTCGAAGAAGATCACGGTCGACGTCCGCGGCGAGATCCTTCAGCTCAAGGAAGCCATCAACACGATGGTGGACCAGCTCCGTTCCTTTGCATCGGAAGTGACGCGCGTGGCGCGCGAGGTCGGCACCGAAGGCAAGCTCGGCGGCCAGGCCCAGGTGCCGGGCGTGGCCGGTACCTGGAAGGACCTCACCGACAACGTCAACTTCATGGCGTCGAACCTCACCGCGCAGGTCCGCAACATCGCCGACGTTGCCACCGCCATCGCGAGCGGCGATCTGTCGAAGAAGATCACGGTGAACGTCTCGGGCGAAATCCTTCAGT
>NZ_JADPIT010000032.1:52813-54414 GCF_023073035.1 Bradyrhizobium sp. 62 | reverse complement strand
CGCGCGTCGCGCGCGAGGTCGGCACCGAGGGCCGGCTCGGCGGTCAGGCCAACGTGCTCGGCGTCGCCGGCACCTGGAAGGACTTGACCGAGAGCGTCAACTCGATGGCCTCGAACCTCACCGCGCAGGTCCGCAACATCGCCGAGGTGACGACCGCGGTCGCGGGTGGCGATTTGTCGAAAAAGATCACCGTCGATGTCCGCGGCGAGATCCTGGAGCTGAAAGACACCATCAACACCATGGTGGACCAGCTCAACGCCTTTGCCGGCGAAGTCACGCGCGTCGCCCGCGAGGTCGGCACCGAAGGCAAGCTCGGCGGCCAGGCCCAGGTGCGCGGCGTCGCCGGCACCTGGAAGGATCTCACCGACAGCGTCAACTCGATGGCCTCGAACCTGACCGGCCAGGTCCGCAACATCGCCGAAGTCGCGACCGCGGTCGCCAAGGGCGATTTGTCGAAGAAGATCACCGTCAACGTGTCCGGCGAAATCCTTCAGCTGAAGGAAACGCTCAACACCATGGTCGACCAGCTCAACGCCTTCGCCGGCGAAGTCACACGCGTCGCGCGCGAGGTCGGCACCGAAGGCAAGCTCGGCGGCCAGGCCGAAGTCCCCGGCGTCGCCGGCACCTGGAAGGACCTCACCGACAGCGTCAACTCGATGGCGGGCAACCTCACCGCCCAGGTCCGCAACATCGCCGAAGTCGCGACTGCGATCGCCGGTGGCGACTTGTCGCGCAAGATCACCGTGGACGTGCGCGGCGAGATCCTTCAGCTCAAGGACACGCTGAACACGATGGTCGACCAGCTCAACCGCTTCGCGGGCGAGGTGACGCGCGTCGCGCGCGAGGTCGGCACCGAAGGCCGGCTCGGCGGCCAGGCCAACGTGCCCGGCGTCGCCGGCACCTGGAAAGACCTCACCGACAGCGTCAACTCGATGGCGGGCAACCTCACCGCCCAGGTCCGCAACATCGCCGAAGTGACCACTGCCGTGGCGCGCGGCGACCTCTCGCGCAAGATCACCGTCGACGTCCGTGGTGAGATTTTGGAGCTGAAGAACACCATCAACACCATGGTGGACCAGCTCAACGCCTTTGCCGGCGAAGTCACGCGCGTCGCCCGCGAGGTCGGCACCGAAGGCAAGCTTGGCGGCCAGGCCGAAGTGCCCGGCGTTGCCGGCACCTGGAAGGATCTCACCGACAACGTCAACTTCATGGCATCGAACCTCACCGCGCAGGTCCGCAACATCGCCGAGGTCGCAACCGCGATCGCCGGCGGCGACCTGTCGAAGAAGATCACGGTGGACGTGCGCGGCGAAATTCTGCTGCTCAAGGATACCTTGAACACCATGGTCGAGCAGCTCCGCTCCTTCGCCGCGGAAGTGACGCGCGTCGCACGTGAGGTCGGCACCGAGGGGCGGCTCGGCGGCCAGGCCGTCGTGCCCGGCGTCGGCGGCACCTGGAAGGACCTCACCGATAACGTCAACCTGCTGGCCGCGAACCTCACCACCCAAGTCCGCAACATCGCCGAAGTCACCACCGCCGTCGCGCGCGGCGACCTGTCGCGCAAGATCACCGTCGACGTGAAGGGCGAAATTCTCGAGCTC
>NZ_JADPIT010000032.1:44277-52678 GCF_023073035.1 Bradyrhizobium sp. 62 | reverse complement strand
GCCGGCACCTGGAAGGATCTCACCGACACCGTCAACTTCATGGCGGCGAACCTGACCGAGCAGGTCCGCGGCATCGTCAAGGTGGTGACCGCGGTCGCCAATGGCGACCTCAAGCAGAACCTCACCGTGAAATCGAAGGGCGAGGTCGCGGCGCTCGCCGATACCATCAACAACATGACCGAGACGCTCGCGACCTTCGCCGACCAGGTGACGTCGGTGGCGCGCGAGGTCGGCGTCGAGGGCCGGCTCGGCGGTCAGGCCGACGTGCCCGGCGCCGCCGGCACCTGGAAGGATCTCACCGGCAACGTCAATTTGCTGGCGGCCAACCTCACCTCGCAGGTGCGCGCGATCGCGGAAGTGGCGACCGCCGTGACCAAGGGCGACCTGACGCGGTCGATCCAGGTCGACGCCCGCGGCGAGGTCGCGGAGCTGAAAGACAACATCAACACGATGATCACGAACCTCCGTCTCACGACGGACGTGAACACCGAGCAGGACTGGCTGAAGACCAATCTGGCGAAATTCACCAACATGCTTCAGGGCCAGCGCGACCTCACCACCGTCGGTCGCCTGCTGCTGACCGAATTGTCGCCGCTGGTGAATGCGCATACCGGCGTGATCTATCAGGTCGAGAACGAAGACAGTCCGCGGCTCCTGCTGCTTGCCTCCTATGCCGGCGATGGCGTCTATCCGTATCCGCGCGTGCTGCCATTAGGCGACGGCCTGATCGGCCAATGCGCGCTCGACCGGCGCCCGCGCGTTATTGCGGACATTCCGCCCGACGTGGTGCCGATCAATTCGGCATTGCTTCGCGTCGCGCCGAAGAACCTCGTGGTGCTGCCGGTGCTGTTCGAAGGCCAGGTCAAGGCGGTCATCGAGCTCGCCTCGCTGACCTCCTTCACGACCTCACAGATGACCTTCCTGGAGCAGCTCACGGACTCGATCGGCATCGTGCTCAACTCGATCGAGGCGACGATGCAGACCGAAGGCCTGCTCAAGCAGTCGCAGCAGCTCGCTGGCGAGCTCCAGACCCAGCAGCGCGAATTGCAGCAGACCAACGATCAGCTCGAACAGAAGGCGCAGCAACTCGCCGAGCGCAACGTCGAAGTCGAGCGCAAGAACCAGGAGATCGAGCAGGCCCGCCGCGCACTGGAGGAAAAGGCGACCGAGCTCGCGCTGACCTCGAAGTACAAGTCCGAATTCCTGGCCAATATGAGCCACGAGCTGCGCACGCCGCTGAACTCGATCCTGATCCTCGGCCAGCAGCTCACCGACAATCCGGACGGCAATCTTACCGGCAAGCAGGTCGAATTCGCCCGCACCATCCACGGCGCCGGCACCGACCTGCTCAATCTCATCAGCGACATTCTCGATCTCTCCAAGATCGAATCCGGTACGGTAACGGTCGACGCCGAGGAAATCCTGACCGCGAACCTGCTCGAGACGGTCGGTCGGCCGTTCCGTCACGAGGCGGAGAACCGCAACCTTTCGTTCAAGATCGACGTCGATCCGAACCTCGCGCGCAGCCTCGTCACCGACTCCAAGCGCCTGCAGCAGGTTTTGAAGAACCTGCTCTCCAACGCCTTCAAGTTCACCGCCGAGGGCGAGGTCCGCCTGAAGGTCGCCGCCGCGGTCGGCGGCTGGGGCACGGATCATCCCGTGCTGAACTCGGCGCCGGCGGTGATCGCATTCGAAGTGTCCGACACCGGCATCGGCATTCCCCTGGAGAAGCAGAAGCTGATCTTCGAGGCGTTCCAGCAAGCGGATGCCGGCACCAGCCGCAAATATGGCGGCACCGGCCTCGGCCTTGCGATCAGCCGTGAGCTCGCAAGCCTGCTCGGCGGCGAGATCCACCTGCGCAGCTTGCCGGGCAAGGGCTCGTGCTTCACGCTCTACCTGCCGCTGAAATATTCCGGACCGACGCTCGCGCCCCGCGCGACGCCTCAACAGAGCCAGCCGCCGGCGCTGCAGCCCGCGACAGCCGAACCGCAGCGCGTGATCGAGCAGCTTCCCGACGACCGGCTCAACCTCGAACCCGGCGACAGCATCCTCCTGATCGTCGAGGACGACCCGCATTACGCGCGCGTGCTGGTCGACCTCGCGCGCGACAAGGGATTCAAGGTGCTGGTCGCCGCCCGCGGCGCCGAGGCGCTGGAACTTGCAAAGCAATACCAGCCGAGGGCCGTCTCGCTCGACGTATTCCTGCCTGATATGCTCGGCTGGACCGTGCTGAGCCAGCTCAAGCACAATCCGCTGACCCGCCACATCCCCGTGCAGATCATCACGCTCGACGAGGACCGCCAGCATGCGCTGGCGCGCGGCGCCTTCTCCTTCGTCAACAAGCCGACGACGACCGAGGGCGTCGCGGCCGCGCTGACGCAGATCAAGGAATACGCGCGGCCACGGCGCAAGCGGCTGCTGATCGTCGAGGACAACGAGGCCGAGCAGCTCTCGATCCGCGAGCTCCTGCACCACGACGACATCGAGATCGTGACGACCGGCACCGGTGCCGACGCGCTCTCGATGCTGCGTGAGAACCCCTGTGATTGCGTCGTGCTCGACCTGCGGCTGCCCGACATGACCGGCTTCGAGGTGCTGGACCAGATCCGGAACGACGACGCGCTGTCGAACGTTCCGGTCGTCGTTTTCACCGGCCGCGAGCTGTCGGCCGAGGAAGATGCGGAGCTCCACACCATGGCGCGGAGCATCGTGGTCAAGGGCGTGGAATCGCCGGAGCGCCTTCTTGACGAGACCGCGCTGTTCCTGCACCGCGTGATCACGGAGTTGCCGGTCGAGAAGCAGCGCATGCTCGAGAAGCTGAACAGTTCCGACGAAGACCTGATCGGCAAGACCGCCCTGCTCGTCGACGACGACGCCCGCAACATCTTCGCGCTGTCGAGCGTGCTGGAGCGACGCGGCATGAAGGTGCTGACGGCCACGACCGGCAACGAGGCGGTGGCTCTGGTTGAATCCAATCCGGAGATCGCCATCGTGCTGATGGACATCATGATGCCGCAGATGGATGGCTATCAAACCATCGGCGTCATTCGTGAAAATCCGACCTTCGCCCGTCTTCCGATCATTGCGTTGACGGCCAAGGCCATGAAAGGCGACCGCGAGAAATGTCTCGAGGCCGGCGCGTCCGACTACCTCGCCAAACCCGTCAACACCGATCAATTGCTGCTTGCAATCCGCATGTGGCTGCACCGCTGAGTTGGATGCCCGTATGGACCACGAAAAGGTCAACATCCTCCTCGTCGACGACCAGCCGGCCAAGCTGCTCGCCTATGAGGTGATCCTGAAGGATCTCGGCCAGAACCTCGTGATCGCCTCGTCCGGTCGCGAGGCTCTGGAGGTGCTGCTCAAGACCGAGATCGCGGTGATCCTGGTCGACGTCTGCATGCCCGAGCTCGACGGCTTCGAGCTCGCCGCGATGATCCGCGAGCACCCGCGCTTCCAGAAGACCGCGATGATCTTCATCTCGGCCATTCAAGTCAGCGACATCGACCGCCTGCGCGGCTACGAGATGGGCGCTGTCGACTACGTCCCGGTGCCGGTCGTGCCGGAGGTGCTGCGCGCCAAGGTCAAGGTGTTTGCAGAGCTCTATCGCAAGACGCGCGAACTCGAACGGCTGAACCAGGATCTCGAGGACCGCGTGCGTGCACGCACCGCCGAGCTGGAGAATTCCACCGCAAAGCTCCGCGAGAGCGAAGAGCGGCGCAGCATGGCGATCGCCGCCGGCAAGATGGGTTCGTGGGACTGGGACTGGATCACCGGCGACTGGATGTGGGACGAGGGGCAATACCGCATCTTTGGTGTTGGCCCGGAGAGCTTCGAGGTGAATCCGGCCAACGTTCAGGCGCTGTTGCATCCGGACGACGTCGATCAGTTGCGCAAGGCGATCGCCGAATTCAACAAGGGCACACGCTCCTATGAAACGGAGTTCCGCATCGTGCGGCCCGACGGCGATGTGCGCTGGTGTGTCGGCACGGCCGCCGCCACGGTTGACGAGAGCGGTCGGGTGATGCGCGTCAGCGGCGTGACGGTGGACATCACCGAACGCAAGCGCGCCGAGGAACGGCAGACTCTCCTGGCGCGGGAAGTCGATCATCGCGCCAAGAATGCGCTTGCGCTGGCGCAATCGATCGTGCGCCTCACCCGCGCCGACGAAGTCAAAGCCTATGTCAGCGCCGTCGAGGGACGCATCAATGCACTGGCGCGCGTGCATACGATCCTGTCGCTGTCGAGCTGGCAGGGTGCCGAACTCTCGAAGCTGATCGACGAGGAGCTTGCGCCCTATTCCCTCGGCGGCCAGATCAAATTGGCGGGGTCCGAAGTTCAGTTGCTGCCGGCAACCGCCCAGACGCTGGCGCTGGCCCTGCATGAGCTCTTCACCAACTCGGCGAAGTATGGCGCGCTCTCGACGCGGACGGGACGGCTCGCGATCGGTTGGCAGGTCGAGGATGAGCTGCTCACGCTGACCTGGGAGGAGTCCGGCGGCCCGCTCGTCATGACGCCGAAATCCCGCGGCTTTGGTACGCGGAGCCTGCTTGCGAGCGTCGAGTCCCAGCTCGGCGGGCAGGCGCGATTCGATTGGCGCGCCGAGGGTCTGTTGTGCCGGCTCGATGTGCCGTTGGTCCGCAAGACTGCCGCGACGACCGCGCCCGGCAACTTCGAAGCCGCCAGCTCCGCCGAATTGCAGCGCGCGTCCGGTTAACCGGAGGCCGCACTCTTCCTGCGCTGCGTCGTTTGCGGCTCGCGCGCGACCCGTCCTTCGAGCCAGGCTTCCGTTTGGGCGAGATCGCGCAGAGCCTTGGCATAGCGGCACGCCGCGCTTCGCTCCGCGCCGCGGGGCAGCTTGCGCGCTTTGCGGAGGATGTCCGCGGCGGCGTTGCGATAAGCCAGAGAGCGATAGAGAAAGACCACCTTACCCATATCGAATGTTCCCGTGTTGCGCGGTCATTCTCGCCCACCCGGCATGAACGTCGGATGAAGCGGGCAATAACGATTCCTTCATGCGGGTGGAACCGGCGCGTGTCGCAGGCGTTGCTTGCGAGATCGGGATAGAGTTCCATGCGCGCGAAAAAGTCGTCGGACCTGATCTCTCCGAGCGGGCTCGTCAAGCTGATGACGCACGCCATGATGGGCGCAGCCTTAGGGCTCGCTTTCAGCCTCTTGCTCGTGCTGTCCAATCCAGCCGTCGCCAATTTGCTGAGTCACGGCGGAAGCCAGGCCGTTGTCGTTTTCGCCCTCACATTGGTGACGACGTTCGCGATCGGGGCGACACTCACCGGCGTCGTATTCATCCTCGCAGAAGACAAGCAATCTTGAAGGATGCGAGATTTACCGGAACTTCTTTGTTCGGAACTCCTGCGACGAATAGCAGTTGGCTGCCTGCGTCAATTCAACTCAGGGAGTTCCCGCACATGAAGACCACCAAGCTCGCTCTTGCCGTGATGTTGGCCACCGGCCTCACCGCCGCGCCGTTCGCGGTGCAGGCTAAGTCGCACAAGGCAAAACACGGATCCTCGATGTCATCGTCGCAAACCACCACAGGCGCCAACACCAAGTCCTCCAAGGGTGCTGATCCCTCCGGTCAGGGCGGCTCCGGTCCCGGCTCCGATCAGGGCGGCACCATGACGAACAACAAGGGCGGCATGAGCAACACCAAGTAGGTTTTGTTCGCCCAACTCATAGAGGCCCCGCGATCGCGGGGCCTTTTTGCGTGTTCGAACAAACTTTTCTCGGGCCGCGTTGCGCGCAGGCTTCAGCTCCGATGGCTTCCCAGGATGTCAGGATGGACGCTGCCGGAATCAGCTCTCACCAGATGATCGAGTCGTGCGCGCTTGCGCGCGATCAAGAGCTGGGCCGCGGCGTCGTCGAGCCCCTCCCGTTGCAGCTGCCGGATGGCAGAGCCCAGTTCGAGAATCTCGGCGCGCAGCTTTAGAATCCGGTACGCATCCGGGTCTTCCTCCACCGTGCGCTCCCAAAGCTTTCAGCGGCGCGCGATCACGCGCAGAGGACTACCTGATGCCTTCGCGGAACGAAGGCTCATCCTGTCGCGGACATTCGGCAGGACATCGCCGCCACCTGCAGCCTTCCATTCGCCGATCAGCAGATTGATTTTCCGGCGCAGATCCATCTGCGCCAAGGCCTTCTCTGTGCAGTCGCGATCGCGCTCGACGAGCTCGCGCACGGACGCCTCGACATCGGCCATTTCAAGCCTCAAGGCGCTGATTTTACGTCGAATTTCATTAATTCTGTTGTCCATGACTTGTTAGAACAAAATAAGAACATATAGTCAAGTCACGATTTCAGAAGGGAGAAGCGACATGCAGGTTCAGGGTAAATACGACGCCAAGACTCTCCTCACCGCCAAGACTTTCCTCACCGAGCAGATGACGCGGGCGCAGGGCCTCCGGCTGAAACGGCTGAGCGAAGAGGCGTATCAGCCCGCGCAATATGCGCGGGATCTGTCCTCCAGCGAGGCAGCACGGCGCATTCAGGTGCTGGAAGCCGAGATCGAGCTGGCGGATTCGTTCTAGACTAAGCCGCGTATCCGGGACGTGCATGCGCGCTTTCGGAACCATGCCTGTCTCGGATTGTTTTCCCAGGCCAAGGGAGAACATGCATGGCACGCAAGGCAAAGAAGCGCCGCTACTCGCGCAGCTCCGGCAGCGACGTCGAAGGCGAGATGAAGCGCTACAAGAAGGGTACCGCGAAAAGCGGACCGGGCGGTCGAGGCGGACGCGTGAAGAGCCGCAAGCAGGCAATCGCGATCGGCCTATCGAAAGCGCGCAAGAAGGGCAAGAAGGTCCCGAAGAAAGCCGCGAAGCGAAAGACGTCAAAGAAGACATCTCGGAAAACATCCAAGAAGACTTCGAGAAAGACTTCGAAGAAGACGTCGAAGCGCAAATCCTCCAAACGGTCGCGCTGACCTCCGTCAGATCATGCTGCCCGGCATGAAGCAGCGGATTGAAACGCCGAACGCGGTCTTCACCGGCCACACCATGGTGCGGCCGGCCCGGTTCGGCTCGGTGATCACGGCTTCGTCCGGGACGTCGACCCACTCGCCGTCGAGCCGCACGCGATAATGTCCATTGTGCGAGTCCCAATCGGGATCGGCGACGGCAAACCCATCCGCATCTGAGCAGCACGGACCGAGATGGCTGCGCAGACCGTCGAACCATGGCTTGAGGGGAGAATCCGCGTAGCGGCCGTCGTCACGCCCGAGAGCGATTCCGCCCCACAGCACGAATGGCGCCACGAGCAGCGCAGTCCTCAGCGAGAGCTTCAATCGATCCATGTCGGCACCGATCAAATGCGAATTGCCGGCCGGCTCAGCGGCGGCAAGTTCGAAGTTCCACGCTTGCAATCGTCCCGGCGGCTTCATTGCCGCCGAGTCCCTACGAGATCCGAAATTGTGATGAGCGAACACGGCTTTTTCGGACGAACCGGGTCATCCTCCCTGCCGTTAACGAGAATGTTATCGGCGGACATCCGGAATCCTGAAGGCGAACAGGAAAGGCGGCCCGGGGGGCCGCCTTTTTGGAGTTGCGCCGATGGACGTTCGCCTTATGCGAGCGGCACCGCGACGAAACGGGTCGCCTGCGCGCTTCTGACCTGCAGCAGCACGCTACGCTTGCCGGACGATTTCGCCTGCGCCAGCTCCGAACGGACATCGCCGATATTGGCGACAGCCTTGCCGCCCACATTGAGGATGACGTCGCCGGTCTGGATGCCGCGTTGCGCGGCCGGCCCTTGCGGATCGACTTCAGTGACGACGACGCCCTTCTGGCCGGCGCCCTGCACGTCGCCGGCCGGAGCCAGGCTGAGTCCGAGACGCGGCGGCATGCCGGCATCCGGCTGCGACTTGCCCTCGTCGGCTCTGGCCTGCCGCTCGTTCGGCAACTCGCCGAGCGCCAGTGTCACCGTCTTGCTGTCGCCCTTGTGGACGACGTCGAGCTTCACAGACGTGCCCGGCGCCAGGGTGGCGATGGTGCGAGCGAGATCGCGGGAATCCTTGATCGCGGTGCCATTGACGGCGGTGATGACGTCGCCCGCCTCGATGCCCGCCTTCGCCGCCGGGCTGCCGTCCTGCGGATTGTCGACGATCGCGCCGCGCGCCTCCTTGAGGCCGAGGCTGTCGGCGATATCCGACGTCACCGGCTGCACCTGCACGCCGAGCCAGCCGCGAGTGACCGCGCCCTTGTCCTTCAACTGTGCGACGACGAGCTTTGCAGTCGAGGCCGGAATGTCGAAGCCGATGCCGACAGAGCCACCGGAGGGCGAGAAGATCGCGGTGTTCACGCCGATCACGTTGCCGTTCATGTCGAAGGCCGGGCCGCCGGAATTGCCCTTGTTGATCGGCGCGTCGATCTGGATGAAGTCGTCATAGGGA
>NZ_JADPIT010000032.1:0-44267 GCF_023073035.1 Bradyrhizobium sp. 62 | reverse complement strand
CGTTGCCGATGTCGCGGCCGCTGGCCGAGACGATGCCGGCGGTCACGGTGCCGCCGAGGCCGAAGGGATTGCCGACCGCGACGACCCAGTCGCCGATACGCGGCTTCTGGTCCGAGAATTTGACGAACGGAAAATCCTTCTTACCCTCGACCTTGATCAGCGCGAGATCGGTCTTCGGATCGGTGCCGACCACTTTCGCGCTGTAGATCGTGCCGTCGTCCATCGTCACTTGCACCGACTCGGCGTGATCGACGACGTGGTTGTTGGTCACGGCATAGCCGTCGGCGGAGATGAAGAAGCCGGAGCCCTCACCCGTGATCATCTGGCGGTGCTGGCGCGGCATGCCCTCCATGCCACCCGGGCCGCGGAAGCCGAACTGCCGCGAGAACTGGTCGAACGGCGTCGCCTCGTCCGAATCCATCCGGTTCTGTTGCAGCATCGCGCTCTTGTCGTTGTCCTGGTCGATCCTGACCCGCACCGAGATGACGGCGGGTTTGACCTTGCTGACGAGGTCGCCGAAGCCCGGCGGTGTCGCGGTGGGCTCCGCGGCCTGGGCGGGCGCGATGAAGGAGCTCGCGCTGAACGGCGAAGAGCCGGGTGCAGTCGCCAGCACGGCCACGCCAAGCGCGGCCACGGTGCCGAGCAGCGCGAGCCGGCGTGGCCTCAGGACCTTGCGGGACGTTGTGGTGTCGGAATTGGCGTGATCGCTCATGTCGATATGTCCATGTTGGGTAAGTCGCCTTGCACCCAACATGGTGGTCGCCACCTTACAGCGTCCCGTCCGCGCGGTTAAATCTTGGCAAAGTAGCCGGGGCCGGCGAAGGTCCAAAACTCGAGGCTGCACGTTTGATGCAGCTCAACGCGGCCCCTGCGCACCGTGAAAGACTGCAGCCACCGGATGATGTCCGTCGGAGGCGCGTCATGTACAAAGACATTCTCGTCCACATCCCCACCGAGCGCCCGGTGCGCCCGGTGATCGATGGCTCGATCTCGCTCGCGGCGGGCCTCAACGCCCATCTCGATGCAGTCGCGGTTGGCTATGTGGCAACCAGCGCGGCCTATATCATGGAGGGCGGCGCCGCGGTGGCGGCGGTGTTCGAGCTGGAGCGCGAGAGCGCAGTGGAGCGGGCCGAGGCGGCGCTCGCGGTATTCAAGAACGAAGCGATGAACGCCGGCATTTCCTACACATGCCACCCGCTCGGGACGATGCCGGGGGATGCGGTCGGCTTGCTCGGCGAGATGGCGCGGCTGCACGATCTCAGCATCGTGCTCCAGCCGGACCCGGCGCAAGCCTCACTCGACAACGATGTGCCCCGCGAGATCCTGTTCCAGGCGGGCGGCCCGGTGCTTTTCCTGCCCTACACCTTCCATGGAGCCTTCAAGGCGAAACGGATCGGCATCTGCTGGGACGGCAGCCGCCTCGCCGCGCGCGCCATGCGCGACGCCGCACCATTCCTGGCCCGTGCCGAGGAGATCGTGATCATTGCTATCAACGAAACAGACATGGTTCCCGACGAGGTCTCGACGCGCAATCTGGCAAGGCACCTCGGCCGGCGCGGACTGTCCACCCGCACCGTCAACCTGTCGGCCACGCGCTCTGACATTCAGCCGACCATGCTGTCGCTTGCAGCCGATGAGCGCCTCGATCTTCTGGTCATGGGCGGCTACGGCCATTCGCGATTGCAGGAGCGGTTCCTCGGCGGCGTCACCCGCGCCATGCTGGAAGCCATGACCGTCCCGACGCTGATGTCGCATTAATCGAGGGTTGATCCAGGACGGGCCGGTCGCAAGCCTCGTCGTTCGGGCTGATAACCGCGTCCTTGAGCGGTGCCGGCCTCGGCAAGTTCAGGTCATATTCGAACAAGTTGGACCGTCACGCCGCGGCGGGCCTCTCCCACGCCGTGGCCTCGACGCCGTCCTCGTCGGGTGGCGCATTGCACGCGTCGAAATGCGCCTTGAGTTCGACTTCGGCGAGATATTCGAAATGTTCGGCCTGGCCGAGCAGTTCCCAGCTCTGGAGCGGCCGGTAGGCGGCCTGCTGACGACAGAGGGACGCCAGCGCGCGGTAACGACGTACGTTATCCATGAGACCCTCCCTCGCATTCACACAGAGCTTATTGCCCTTATTTGCGTCAGGGCGATGGCGGTTGTGCAAAAGATTTGCTGCGCCCGCCGCGCGCTAGACGCGCTTGATTCTAGGCAAACGCGCATTTAGGCGAAAGTTCCAACCAGCGCGGACTCAACGCTTCGGAACCTTACCGCGGGCCAATGTGTAACGGGTAGTCTACCGGATGAGCGCGGGCTCACCGGCTCGGATCGTCTGCGCCGAACTATGTTGCAGCTTCGGAACCCTACCGGCTTCCGCAGCGGCGCGGATAACCGCGATGTTGCCGGCATAGTCCGCGCTGCTCTTGCCGCGAAACACGGCGGAGCCCGCTACAAGCGTATCGGCGCCCGCAGCGGCCACGGCAGCAGCATTGTCGCGCGTGATGCCGCCGTCAACCTCGAGCCGGATCGGCCGGTCGCCGATCATGCTTCGGATGCGCGCGATCTTCTCGAGCTGGGACTCGAGGAAGGACTGGCCGCCAAAACCCGGATTGACCGTCATCACCAGGACGAGATCGAGACGATCGAGCACATACTCGATCGCGCTTTCGGGAGTGGCGGGACACAGGCTGACGCCGGCCTTCTTGCCGAGCGCGCGGATGGCCTGGAGCGAGCGATCGAGGTGCGGACCCGCTTCGGCATGCACCGTAATGAGATCCGCGCCGGCCTTCGCGAACGCCTCGAGATAGGGATCGGCCGGCGCGATCATGAGATGCACATCGAATATTTTCTTCGTCAGCGGCCGGATCGCCTTGATGACGTCCGCGCCATAACTGATGTTCGGGACGAAATGCCCGTCCATGACGTCGCAATGAACCCAGTCGGCGCCCGCCGCGTCGATCGCCGCGATCTCCTCGCCGAGGCGGGCAAAATCCGCAGCCAGGATCGACGGCGCGATGAGGATTTCTCTGGTCATGGCTTCGCACTCCCCTGAGCGTCGGCACCGCCGCTGAAGACGCGGCTCGCCAGGACGTCCATGGGATCGATCGTTTCGAGGTCGGCGATCTCGAGCATGCGATCGAGATCGGACACCAGGCGATCGGCCTGCCGCAGGCGGATGCGGTCGACGGCGTTGCGGATAGATCGCGCATTGGAGAAGAACGGTTGGGTCCGACGCAGCGCAATATATTTCTCGAACGCCTCACGCGCCGCCGCCGAGAGGCGATAACCCCGTTCCTTCAGCATCAGCTCAGCGATGACGAGCAGCTCGGCTTCCGCATAGTCCGGAAAGTCGATGTGGTGGGCGATGCGCGAACGGAAGCCGGGATTGGAGGCGAAGAAGCTCGTCATCCGCTCGCCATAGCCGGCAAGGATCACGACGAGGTCCTCGCGCTGATTTTCCATCACCTGCAGCAGAATCTCGATCGCCTCCTGGCCGTAGTCGCGCTCGTTGTCCGGCCGATGGAGATAATAGGCCTCGTCGATGAACAGCACGCCGCCCATCGCCTTCTTCAGGATCTCCTTCGTCTTGGGCGCGGTGTGGCCGATATACTGGCCGACGAGATCGTCGCGCGTCACCGAGATCACCTGCCCGCGCCGCACGAAGCCGAGGCCGTGCAGGATCTTTGCCATGCGCAACGCGACGGTCGTCTTACCGGTGCCGGGATTGCCGGTGAACGACATGTGCAGCGTCGGCGGCGACGAAGCCAGTCCCGCACGCTGCCGGATACGTTCGATCAGCAAGAGCGACGCGATCTGGCGCACGCGGTTCTTCACCGGCTTCAATCCGATCAGCTCCTGCTCGAGCTGTTGCAGCGTGCCGGTGATTCCAGCCTCTTCGGCCTCCTTGCGGAGATCGAAACTGGTCTTGCCGGGCTCAGTGGTCATTGCATGGGGAACATCCAGCATCGGCACCTCGAAGAAAAGGGCTTCGCCGCGGGAGAGCGGCGAAGCAGTGGTCCGCCAAGAAAACGGAGCAGGGAGTGCTCCGCGCGGAGGAGAATGAGTTAGGTTGGCGCGTGCGCGGGCTGCCGACGCACGGTGGTGTAGCGGATCGCGCGTCCGCCCACCTCCTGCCGCACCAGCTCGAACTCGGCTTCCTGCGGCGGGCGATTGACGATGAACGAGATCCGCACCGATTCCCAGCCATGGCTGGAGTCGAAGCCGCTGAGACGGATGTAGCGGTCGCCATACACTCTGCGGCATTCGGCGAGCTCCATCATCACGCCGGCGGCGTCCTGGAGATCGAACATCGGCAGGCCCCACATCTCCCAATAGGTGTTGCGGGGATGCGGATCGTCGGTGAACTCGATGTTCACCGCCCAACCGTTGGTCAGGCAATACTGCACCTGCTTGGTGATCTGGTCGTCGGTCAGATCGGGCAGGAACGAGAAGCAGCCTTGGGTCAGCTTCATGTCAAATCTCCTCAAACGGTTTCGAGCGCGGTCGGCACGAAGTCGGGCGTGTCGGTGGATTCATAATTGAAGGAGACGTCCTTCCAGACCTCGAGTGCAGCTTTCAGCGGTGTGCAGGTCTCGGCCGCCCTGGCCAGGATCTCCGGACCTTCGTGGACATAGTCGCGGCCCTCGTTGCGGGCGAGGATCATCGCTTCCAGCGCCACACGATTGGCGATCGCGCCGGCCGCGATGCCCATGGGATGGCCGATGGTACCGCCGCCGAACTGCAGCACGACATCCTCGCCGAGCAGGTCGAGCAGCTGGTGCATCTGGCCGGCATGGATGCCGCCGGAGGCAACCGGCATCATCTTGTTCAGGCTCGCCCAGGACTGGTCGAAGAACAGTCCGTGTTCGAGCTTGGTCGGGTTGAAGTCTTCGCGGCAGACATCGTAATAGCCGCGCGTGGTGTTCGGATCACCTTCGAGCTTGCCGACCACCGTGCCGGCATGGATGTGGTCGACGCCGGCAAGCCGCATCCACTTGGCGATGACGCGGAACGACACGCCGTGGCTCTTCTGCCGCGTGTAGGTCGAGTGACCGGCGCGATGCAGATGCAGGATCATGTCGTTGCGCCGCGCCCATTTCGCCATCGACTGGATCGCGGTGTAGCCGATCACGAGGTCGATCATGACGATGCACGACCCGAGCTCCTTCGCGAACTCCGCGCGCTCGTACATGTCCTCCATCGTTCCAGCGGTGATGTTCAGGTAGGTGCCCTTCGCCTCCCCGGAGGCCGCCTGTGCGCGGTTCACCGCTTCCATGCAATAGAGGAAGCGGTCGCGCCAGTGCATGAAGGGCTGCGAGTTGATGTTCTCGTCATCCTTGGTGAAGTCGAGCCCGCCCTTCAGCGCCTCGTAGACCACGCGGCCGTAATTGCGGCCCGAGAGGCCGAGCTTCGGCTTGACGGTGGCGCCGAGCAGCGGCCGGCCGAACTTGTCGAGCCGCTCGCGCTCGACCACGATGCCGGTTGCCGGCCCCTGGAACGTCTTCACATAAGCGACCGGGAAGCGCATGTCTTCCAGACGCAGCGCCTTCAGCGGCTTGAAGCCGAACACGTTGCCGATGATCGAGGCCGAGAGGTTGGCGATCGAACCAGGCTCGAACAGGTCGAGGTCATAGGCGATGTAGGCGAAATACGAGCCCGGCGTGCCCGGCACCGGATCGACGCGATAGCATTTTGCGCGATACTTCTCGGCAGCGGTCAGGCGATCGGTCCACACCACCGTCCAGGTCGCGGTCGAAGATTCGCCGGCGACTGCGGCCGACGCCTCGATCGGGTCGACGCCCTCTTGCGGCGTGACGCGGAACAGCGCGATGACATCGGTGTCCTTTGGCACGTAATCAGGCTCCCAATAGCCCATGCGCTTGTATTCCATCACGCCCGATCGATATCTTTCCTTGCCGCGGACGGTTCCTGCATGTGCATTCATGGCTCTCTCCTGCTCTTCTCTCTCTGAATGATTAGGCCGCGACGGGCTCGCGGGCGTCGATGCTGGGATCGAGTTCTCCGGCGCGGTAGCGCCGCGCCATCTCGCTCAAGGGAACGACCTTGATCCGGCTGGCGTGGCCTGCAGTCCCGAACTGCTCGAAGCGCTCGCGGCAGAGCTCGCGCATCGCATCCATCGCGGGCTTGAGGAATTTGCGCGGATCGAACTCGGAGCGCGTTTGCGCGGCGACCTTGCGGAACACCGCGGTCATCGCCAGCCGGCAGTCGGTGTCGATATTGACCTTGCGCACGCCGCTCTTGATGCCGCGGACGATCTCCTCGACCGGCACGCCCCAGGTCTGCGGCATCTCGCCGCCGAACTGATTGAACATGTCCTGGAGCGGCTGCGGCACCGAGGAAGAGCCGTGCATCACGAGATGCGTGTTCGGCAGACGGCGATGAATCTCCTCGACCACCCGCATCGCCAGAATGTCGCCATCCGGCTTGCGGCTGAACTTGTAGGCGCCGTGCGAGGTGCCCATCGCGATCGCGAGCGCATCGACCTTGGTGGCGCGGACGAAGTCGACCGCCTGGTCGGGATCCGTCAGCAACTGATCGTGGCTGATCGTGCCTTCGACGCCGTGACCATCCTCCTGTTCGCCGCCGCCATGCTCGAGCGAGCCGAGCACGCCGAGCTCGCCTTCGACGGAGGCACCGACCCAATGGGCGAGATCGACGACGCGGCTGGTGATCGCAACGTTGTAGTCGTAATCGGCCGCGGTCTTGGCGTCTGCCTTGAGCGAGCCGTCCATCATCACCGAGGTGAAGCCGTGGGCGATCGCGGAGGCGCAGGTCGCTTCGTCGTTGCCATGGTCCTGGTGCATGCAGAGCGGGATGTCCGGATAGGTCCGCTCCAGCGCGTCGATCATGTGCGAGAGCATGAGGTCGCCGGCATAGCTGCGCGCGCCGCGCGAAGCCTGGATGATCACCGGCGCGTCGACCTCGGCCGCCGCCTGCATGATCGCGATGCCCTGCTCCATGTTGTTGATGTTGAATGCCGGCACCGCGTAGCCGTGACTGGCGGCGTGGTCGAGCAGCTGACGAAGGGTGATACGGGCCACGACAATTCCTCCTGTTATTGCTTGCTTGTGCGGGCAATCGCCCGCCGGGCGGCTTCCGCGACGCTTTGCGGCGTGATGCCGAATTCGCGGTAGAGCACTGGCGCGGGCGCCGAGGCACCGAAGCCGCGCATGCCGACGAATTCGCCGTCAGTGCCGATCCATCGATGCCAATCGCCGGCGACTGCCGCCTCGATGCCGATCCGTGGCGCCGTGCCGAGCACGGCAGCGCGGTAGTCCTCCGGCTGCTCCTCGAACAACGCGAAGCAGGGCGCGGAGACTACGGCCGCGCGGACGTGCTCGGTGGCGAGCAGGCGGGCCGCTTCCAGCGCAATAGACACTTCCGAACCCGTTGCGATGAGCGTCACGTCGCGGCCGCCGTCCGGCGAAACGATCAGATAGGCGCCCCGTGCGACGCGGTTTCTACCGCGCACGTCGCTGCGGAAGGTCGGCAGCGCCTGACGGGACAGGCACAGCACGGACGGACGATTTTCGGCTTGGAGCGCGCAGTCCCATGCTTCCAGCGTCTCAACCGCGTCGGCCGGCCGGAACACGAGCAGGTTCGGAATGACGCGGAGCGCTGCGAGATGCTCGACCGGTTGGTGCGTGGGGCCGTCCTCACCAAGGCCAATGGAGTCATGGGTCATCACGTGAATGACGCGGATCCGCATCAAGGCCGCAAGGCGGATCGCCGGGCGGCTGTAGTCGGAGAAGGCGAGGAAGGTGCCGCCATAGGGAATGAAGCCGCCGTGCAGCGCGAGGCCGTTCATCGCGGCGGCCATGCCATGCTCGCGGATGCCGTAATGGATGTAATCGCCGGCGAACGAGTCGCGCTGGACGGGGGTCTGCGCCTTGGCATGCGTCAGGTTCGAATGCGTGAGGTCCGCCGAGCCACCGACAAATCCTGGAATCGTCCCTGCGATGCCGTCGAGCACCTGTTGCGACGCCTGCCGCGTCGCAAGCTTCGGACGCTCGGTGGCAAAGCGCTCGCGCAATTTCGCCGACGCCTGGGCATAGGCGTTCGGCAGAGCAACCACCTTGCCCTCGACAAATAGATCGCGCTGCGCGGGCGTCGCGCATTCATAGCGATCGAGCCAGGCCAGGCGCGCGACCTGCCCGCGCTGCCCGATCATCCGCCATGCTTTCAGGATCGTGACAGGCACCACGAAGGGCTGATAGTCCCAGCCGAGCGCTCGCCGCGCCGCCGCGGTCTGCTCGGTGCCGAGCGGCGCGCCGTGCGCCTTCTCGGTGCCCTGACGATCCGGCGCGCCATAGCCGATGATGGTGCGGCAGGCGATCAGCGACGGTCTTTGGCTCTCACGCTCCTCCGCAATCGCCTGCGCAACTGCTTCGGAATCGTGCCCATCGACACGGCGCACCGACCAGCCTGAGGCGGCGAAGCGCGCGAGCTGGTCGTCGGAGGTCGCAAGCGAGGTCGGCCCGTCAATGGAGATGCCGTTGTCGTCGAACAGCACGATCAGGCGGCCGAGCCCGAGATGGCCGGCGAGCGAAATCGCTTCCTGGCTGATGCCTTCCATCAGGCAGCCGTCGCCGGCGATCACATACGTAAAGTGATCGACGAGGCCATCGCCATGCCGCGCATTGCCCATCCGCTCGGCGAGCGCCATGCCCACCGCGGTCGCAATCCCCTGCCCCAGCGGACCGGTCGTCGTCTCGACGCCCGGCGTATGGCCACATTCCGGATGGCCCGGCGTCTTCGAGCCCCATTGCCTGAAGGCCTTGATGTCATCGAGGCTGACGTCGCCGCCGGTGAAATGGAGCAATGCATAGAGCAGCATCGAGCCGTGGCCTGCCGACAGCACGAAGCGATCACGGTCCGGCCAGTGGGGGTGAGCCGAGTCGAATTTCAGAAATCGCGAGAACAGCACGGTGGCGACATCGGCCATGCCCATGGGCAGTCCGGGGTGGCCGGACTGCGAGGTCTCGATGGCGTCGACCGCGAGGAAGCGGACGGCGTTGGCGAGATCATTGTGTGTGACCGCGGTAAGGTCCGCGTCGGCGTGGACGGAGATGTTCATCGGATCCTCCCCTCGTTCACTTCAGGTTTCGCTTGCGCTCGATGAGCTGCATGATCAGCGGCGTCAGGATCAGCTGCATGGCAAGATCGAGCTTCGCGCCGGGGCACACGATCGAATTGGCGCGCGACATCCAGCTTTGCGGCAGCATCGAGAGCAGGTAGGGGAAGTCGATGCCGCGCGGGTTCTTGAAGCGGATCACGACCATCGATTCGTCCGGCGTTGGGATCCAGCGCGCGATGAATGGATTGGAGGTGTCCACCGTCGGCACGCGCTGGAAGTTGATGTCGGTCTCGGAAAATTGCGGACAGATGTAGTGGATGTAGTCGGGCATCCTTCGCAGAACGGTGTCGGTGACGGCCTCGGTCGAATAGCCTCGCGCACTGCGGTCGCGGTGCAGCTTCTGGATCCACTCGAGATTGATGACGGGCACGACGCCGATCTTGAGGTCGGCATAACGCGCGACGTTGACCTTGTCGGTGACGACCGCGCCATGCAGGCCCTCGTAGAACAGCAGGTCGGAGCTCTCCGGCAGCCGTTTCCATTCGGTGAAGGTGCCGGGTGCCGCACCATGCAGCGCGGATTCCTCGGCATCGTGGACATAGTGCCGCGTCGTCGCCGTACCGGTCTCGCCATAGTCGCGGAACGCCCGCTCCAGCTCCTCGAACAGATTGGTCTCGGGGCTGAAATGGCTGAAATGCCTGTTGCCGCGATCGGCCTCCTTCGCCATCTGCGTGCGCATTTCCACGCGATCGTAACGATGGAAGGCGTCGCCTTCGATGTAGGCGGCGTTGACCTTCTCGCGGAAGAATATCTGTTCGAACGTCTTCTTGACCGACGTGGTGCCGGCGCCGGAAGAGCCGGTGATGGAGATGATCGGATGCTTCCTGGACATGGGATGCCTCGCTTACAGCCGGAAGAAGCCGCGCCGCGCGAACAGCGGTGCAGAGACGCTGGCGACCAGCAAGGGATCGCAATGCAGGTCCTCGACGCGCTGCACCTCGTTGTTCGAACCCATGATCAGCGGCACGCGCTGGTGCAGGCTCTGCGCTGAAAGCTCAAGGATGCGTTCGCGCCCGGTCGACGCGGAGCCGCCGGCCTGCTCGACGATGTAAGCCATCGGGTGCGCCTCGTAGACGAGGCGCAGGCGGCCGTCGCCATAGCCCGGCCGTGCATCGGAGGGATAGAGGAACACGCCACCGCGGGTGAGGATACGGTAGGCCTCGGCAACCAGCGAGCCGACCCAGCGCATGTTGAAATTGTGGTTGGCCTGCCCTTCTACACCGGCGAGGCATTCGTCGACGAAGGCGCGCACCGGCTGTTCCCAATGCCGGCGGTTCGAGGCGTTGATCGCGAACTCCTCGCAGGTCTCGGAGATCTGCACGGCGCTACGCGCGAGACGGAAGCAACCGGACTTGCGATCCAGCGTGAAGATATCGACGCCCTCGCCAAGCGTCAGCACCAGCGAGGTCTGCGGGCCGTAGGTGACGAACCCCGCCGCGAGCTGCGCCGAGCCGCGCTGATGGAAGGCGAGCGCGAGATCATCGGGCGCGGGCAGGATCGAAAAGATCGTGCCTACGGTCATGTTGATGTCGATGTTGGAGGAGCCGTCGAGCGGATCGATCGCGACGCAGATCTTGGCCTTGCGGTCGCCGATCTGAGGTTCGCGCATCTCCTCCGACGCCAGTGCCGCGATCGGCAGCTTGCCGAGACAGCGGCGCAGGATCGCATCCGCCTGCACGTCGAGATCGCGCTGGACGTCACCGTCGCTATTGCGGCCGGTGGTCAGGCCGGAGGCGTCCGCAAGGTCTCCCGTGGCGATGAGATCGGCGATTTCGATCGCGGCCGCCGCGATGGCATCGACCGCGGACGCCACGGCCAGCGCATGCGGCGCCGTCTCGGAATACCGCTGAAGGTGGTCGTCCAGCCTGAGTTGCCCGGTCATCTGCGTCCGTCCCCTTTGCTGGTGCCGTATCCAGTTCCCCCCTCGCTGGAGGTCTGGTGCGGTCAGTGCCAACAACGATGAGATTGACAGAGCCGGCTTAATAAGGAAAATTTCTATTCATAATGAGCGCCAAAGAATTATCTTATAATGCCCATTCGGCGACACAGCTCCGGCATCTGACGATCCGGCAGCTTCGCTCGCTCGCGGCGCTCGCGGCCAAGGGCAGCGTCACGGCAGCCTCGACCCAGCTCGGCCTGACGCAGCCGGCCGTGACCCAGCAACTGCGCCAGCTTCAGGATCTCGCCGGCCTGCCGCTGCTGCAGCGGACCGGCGACGGCATGCTGCTGACGGAGGCGGGCAAGGAGGTGCTTACCCTCGCCGAGCGCGTCGAAGCCGCAATCACCGACTGCCAGGGCGCGCTCGACCTGCTTGCGGGGCGAACCGGCGGCACGGTGCATCTCGGCGCTGTCTCGACCGCAAAATATTTCGTGCCGCACGCGATCGCGGCATTCTCGAAGCGGTATCCGAAGATCGAGCTCAAGCTCACGGTCGGCAATCGCGAGGAGATCCGCGAGGCCATGCACGGCTACGACCTCGATTTCGCGGTGATGGGTCGGCCACCGGCCGATGTCAGCGTCGACGTCCGTCAGCTCGGGCGGAATCCGCACATCATCGTCGCACGCAAGGGGCACTGGCTGGAGAAAGATTCCGGCCTCAACCTGACCGACCTCGTGCACGAGACCTTCCTCACCCGCGAGCCTGGCTCGGGCACGCGGACGCTGATGGAAGGCATGTTCCAGAGGTCGGATCTCGAGCCGATCATCGGCATGGAGATGAGCAGCAACGAGACCATCAAGCAGGCTGTCATCGCCGGGCTCGGCATCGCCTTCATCTCGGCCCACACCGTGGCGCACGAGCTCACCGAGGGCCGGCTGATCGTGCTCGACGTCGCGGGCCTGCCGATCGTGCGGCAATGGTACGTGATCCGCCGCAGCGACAAGGTGCTGTTGCCGCCGGCGCAGGCGATGTTCGATTTTCTCGGCTCGGAGGGGGCGAACTATCTGCCCGAATTGCCCGAATTCGGCGCGCGATAGCCTGCCGGAATTCAGCCCATCAGCTTCATTGCGACCGTGGCCGCGAGAATGACGATGATCTGGAGCAGGCGCTCGGTCGTGAAGATGCGGTTGAAGGTGGTCATCGCTTGCCCCGGCCGAATTGGGATGTCTTGGTCGGGACGTTGCTAACACAGGCGGGGGTCGAGATAACTCCGTAGTCGCCCCGTGCTTTCCGTGCGCGACCCGATGACCGACGCGGGCCTGCGCAAGGCCGCGCCGATGGTTAACGATCAGGCCGCACGCGTAGCAGCGTAATCCATCCGCGCGGCGAAATAAGCTTCCAGCTCCAGCAGCGCCCGTGCTTCCCAATCCTTCGCCTGCTCGAGCAGCGACCAGCTCTGGCCCGGGCGGAATGCAGCGGTCTGGCGATAGAGCGATGCGATGCCGCGATAGCGGCGCACGTTCTCCAAGATGGCGTGACCGGTTATTTGGCCGTTCATGTCCGAAAACTCCCTCGTCATTCCCGGGGGAGAAATTGCGGCCAAATCTTTTTTGAAAAGTTAGCGCCGCGCGGCAAGCGCGCGAATGGTTTCCGGACTGTTGCCCGCGCGCAACGTGCGCGGCCGTACAAGGCCGATCTATTGCGAATTCGTTGCCGCGCTCTCGCTGCGCGGCTTCAATCCACCGCGGCTGATGATCTCGCGGCAGAGATCGGCAAGTCCGATCACCAGCACCGCGAACAGGCAGAACAGCTTGATGGAATCGGCATGCGCGCTGGTCAGAGAATTGAACTCGAAGAAGGGCGGAATGAACGCCCACCACACCAGCGGAATGGTGAGCAGTGCGGCGAACGCCGCAACTGGCACGCCCGCGATAATGCCGAGCACGAACAGGCTGGGCAGGAACGCTGCGAAATAGAGTTTTGCGCCGAGCGCGACACAGACGCCCTGGAGCGCAGCCGACATTGCGACAACGACGAATCCAAGCAGAAACGCCTGCCACGACCATGGTCGTACCCGCGGTACGCCAACCAGCCCCGCACGCCTCATCAGCCTCCCCCTGCCGCCCGTTAACCAGGCTCGCTTGCGACCAAAGTACTACAGCGGCAGGGAAACTGCGAGGTGGAAATTGCCGGCCGGACGGCCTTGGTAAACGGGCCGAATCGCACAATCTGGACCCACCGCGGCCCTACTCGGTGGCCGCATAGACCAAGCCTGCGACGGGCAGCGCGAGGCCAATGGCCGATGCCAGCGTCCAGCCGCCTTGCGCAAACGCCCAGGCGCCGACCGCCGAGCCCGCCGCGCCCGCGGTGAAGAACGTCGCCATGTAGAGGCCGTTGAGGCGGCTGCGGTGCTCATGCCCCAGCGCGAAGATCGCGCGGAAGCCGAGCACGACGTTGCCCTGCACGCCGATGTCGATCGCGATCGCGGCCACGACCAGGCAGGCGAGGTTCAGCACCGATCCGGGCGCGCCGACATGCGTGATCAGGAAGCCCACGGCCGCGAGCAGCAGCGCGACCAGTGTTGCCATGCGGCTGTAGCCGCGATCGGCAAGCCGCCCCGCGATCGGCGCCGCGAACACGCCGGCGACACCGGCGAGCGCGAACAGCGCAATGCCGCGCTGGGTGAAGCCGAACTCGCTCGCGAGCAGCAGCGGCGTCACGGTCCAGAACAGGCTGAAGGCGCCGAACAGGCTGGCCTGGTACAGCGCGCGGCGGCGCAGCAGCGGCGTGGTCCGCGCCAGATGCGGCATCGACAGCAGCAACTCGCCGTAATGCATCCGCGCGACCGGCTTGCGCTTCGGCAGCGTCATCCAGAGTACCGCTGCGAGCACGATCATCAGTGCGGCCGAGCAGAAGAACACCGCGTGCCACGACAGCATCGCCGTGACGAAGCTCGACACCGGTCGCGCCAGCATGATGCCGAGCATCAAGCCGGTCGAGACGTTGCCGACGACGCGGCCGCGAATGGCTGCCGGCGCAAGGTGCGCCGCATAGGGAATGATGATCTGCACCGCGACCGAGCCGAGCCCGATGAACAGTGCGGCCATCAGGAACGGTAGCGCATGGGACGCGGCCCCCGCGGCGAGCAGGGCTGCCGCGCCGAGCGTGATGACGGAGCAGATCAGGGTGCGGTTCTCGACGAGGTCGCCGAGCGGCACTATGAAGAGAAGCCCCACGCCGTAGCCGATCTGCGTCATGGTGACGATCAGTCCCGCCGCTTCATGCGACAGGCCGAGCGCGGCGCTGATCGGGGCGATCAGCGGCTGGGCGTAATAGATGTTGGCGGCGACTATGCCACAGGCCGCGGCAAGCACGAAGGTCAGGCGCTGCGACACCGCATCCGGCTCGGGGGCTGTCTCGATCGTGGCATTCATCGTCATTCACATAGTCTCCAAATATAGGAAACGCTTGTTTCCTAATATGACAAAAAATTCAGGCGAGCAGCTTCATCGCGACGGCGACCAGGCGCTTGCCGTCGAGCGAAAGGCGCGCCTTGCCGACGACGCGCAGACCCTGCGTGATGCAGATCATCAGCCGCGCGGTGTCGTCGGCGGCGACATGGCGGGGAATCGAGCCGTCAGCCTGCCCCTCGCGAATGAGGCCAGCGATGAAGCCTTCGTTGGTCTCGAGCCGCGCGCTGACGAGGGCGCCCACCACCGGATCGACCGCGGACAATTCGACCGCGCTGCCGACCACGAGACAGCCGCGCCGCCCCTCACTGCCCTGGGAATGCTCTACATACGACAATAGCATGTTGCGCAGCCGCTCGCGGCCGTTGGCGCCTTTCGCCGCGGCGCTACGCGTCTGCTCCTGGCGCAGAGCGACATAGCGCTCGAAGGCGGCGAGAAACACCGCATGCTTGTCGCGAAACGCCTTGTAGACGCTGCCGGTCGCCAGCCGCATCGCCGCGGTGAGATCGCCAATCGAGGTCGCATGATAACCGCGCTCGGAAAACACGCGCACGGCCCCGTCGAGGGCAATGTCCATGTCGAACTCCCGGGGACGGCCGGGCGGACGGGCGACGGAGCGGGATTTGCGGGCGGCTTTTTGCACTGCGGGATAATAGGGAATGATTGTTTCCGAATAAAGACACGTGGTTGTGATGGGGTGTGGGTCACACTGATCGCCACCAACTCCTGCGTCGTCCTGGCGAAGGCCAGGACCCATTACCCCAGGGAGGAGTTTGGCGGACATTTGCTCGGTGGGATTGATACCGCCTCAAATCGATAGACCTCGGGGTATGGGTCCTGGCCTACGCCAGGACGACATTTGAGGTTGTCGCGCCGATTCGCAGACACGGCTTCGCGTTCTCGCGGCTGATTTCGCCCGAGCTTTGCTTCGTCGCTTCACCCTCTTGTCCAAGGGGGCGCAGGGAAGGCCGGGCGCCGGCTGGCACCCGCGGTCCGCTGCGCGAAAAGCACACGCAGGAAAACCGCACAGCAGCATACAGGTGTAGCCAATCACTCGGCCTTCCCTGCGCGATGGTTGGACGGCTTATGCCGTGCTCTCCCGGGAGCCGAGTTCCTTTTGGCCTCCCTCGCCTTCGCGAAAGTCACCGGCGCCGCGCCGGTTGACGCAAGTGCCGCATCCGCAAGAGCTTGACCGTAGCAACGACGGCCAGGACCACACGGTTTTGCCGTACACACTGCCCGCCATTCGCCGCAGTTTTCCCGGCCCTGTCGACGGAGCCGGAAACTTACAGACGAGACGAAGCCTAGCAGCGCCGCTCGTCGGAACGAAGCCTCGGGCTCACGGAGAGCAATCCGCCCTGCCCTTGGCCTCTCGTACCCGAACGCTGCCGCGTCCACCGCAAGCCCGGCTCGCGAACGTGACGACCACAAGATCGCCCCTCAAGGATGAGCCGGGATGGGCAACATATACGCCAAAACCGAAATTCGGTAAAGTGGAATATTTTTGCAGGAAGGGGTTGACGGAGTGCGGGTGTTTTGCCCGACCGCAAGTCTTGTAGCCCGGATGAGCGAAGCGACATCCGGGACTCTCGCAGCGGTCCCGGGTATCGCTTCGCTCACCCGGGCTACAGGAGCTCACCCTGTCGTTCGCACCGGCGTTCTGTCCGCCATCAGGGTCACGCCCTTCCGTTCGACAATCATCCGGTAGGCCTGCGGCTGACGGTGAACGTCGAAATTAAAGGTGGTGCGCTTGTAGGAGTTGCAGAGATCGAGATCGCAGCGAGCGAGCGCGATCTCGTCGCCCTTGGTCGTGCATCGCGCGATGATCTCGCCGGAGGGCGCGATGACGCAGCTTCCGCCGATGTGGTCGACGCCCTCCTCGACACCGGCCTTGGCGACGCCGACCACGAAGGTGCCGTTCTGGTAGGCGCCGGCCTGCATTACCAGATGATTGTGGAACAGCGAGAGATCGTCATGCTCGGGCGCGGGCGGATTGTGCACCGGCGTGTTGTAGCCGATCATCACCATCTCGACGCCCTGCAGCCCCATCACCCGATAGGTCTCGCTCCAACGGCGATCGTTGCAGATCGCCATCCCCATCACGCCGCCAAAGGCCTCGGTCACGCCGAAACTACTGCCAGGATCGAAATAGCGCTTTTCCAGATGCTGGAATTCGCGCCAGGGCTCGTGCTCGGCATGCCCGGGCAAATGCACCTTGCGATATCTCGCGACAATCTCGCCACTCTTCTCGACCAGGATGGAGGTGTTGTAGCGCCTGACAATTCCGGCCTCGACCGTCAGCTCGGCATAGCCAAGATAAAATCCGATGCCGATCTCGCGCGCGAGATCGAACAGGCCTCTCGTCTCCAGCCCCGGCATCTCACGCTCGAAGAAGCTGTCTATCTCTGCCTGATCCTCGAAATACCAGCGCGGAAAGAACGTGGTCAGCGCGAGCTCGGGATAGACGATCAGGTCGCAACCGTTGGCGTGCGCCTGGCGCATCAAGGCCATCAGGCGCGCCACGACCGCGGTTCTCGTCTCTGTCCGCGCGACAGGGCCAAGCTGGCCGGCCGCGATCGTCACAAATCTCGTCACGAATCTTTCCCTCGTCCGCTTCCTGGGTCAGGTCGCGGCAGAGACTATCGTGCGATGCGTCGCGCGCACAGCCTCGCTGTCCGGCACGGTGCCCAACCGAGAGGCAGTTCGACCGTCACGCGGGGGGCGCCGAGGATGAATGGCGATCGACCGCATCCACGTCGCGCGAAAACACCCTCGCAGAGCGGCACTCACCATTCTGCGGCGACGGGCTCGTTGAAGAACTGACTGCGCGCCGCCATGCGCGACGGCTGGCGGCGACGATGCCGCTCCGCGACGCGCTTGTTCGGAGCGGCCGCCTTGGCCTGCGTGGGCGATGCGGCCTTGGTGTCCGAAGCCTTGCCGTCCGAAACCTTGGGCTCCGCGGCGGGCTGCGCCGCCATGGCAAATGCCTGGCGCGTACCGTCCGGCGCGACTGGCGCCGCCGCGTCTGACGTTGACGCCACAGTTTTGGTCAACGGAATCTGGCGCACGTTGGTGTCGAAGATGATCTTCTCCGGCCAGGTCTGTGCAGAATGAATTCGGGCGATCGAGAGGTCCGGCCCGGTTTCGGCGGCCGCACTCACGGGGCCGGCCAGGTAGTAATCAGCAAGGTACAGGAGGGCGAGCAGAGCGCCGCCGGTGAAGACGAAATAGCGGATGAGCGGCATGGGTCCCTCGATCGCCTCGTTATCGAGGCCCCTGCAGCAACGGGAAAGAGTGGTAATCGTTCCGGTGCGCCGTGGAGCAATCGCGGGAGACGCTCAGCCGTCCACTGGCATTGTGCTTGCTGGACGGCAGTCAAATCCCTCAGACCCGCAGTGGGTCTGTTTCATCGTGAGGCGATCATGCACCCGACGTTCCGTTTCGAAGCGACCATGCCGACACAGCTCCACGCATTGATCTCCGATCTGCGCTGGCGCATGCAAATGATCGACGCCGACATTCTGGAGGAAGAGCGGAAGGCTGGAATCTCCGATCCCCAGAACGTCGCCTACCCCATGCTCGCGCAGAACCTGCGGGCCCGGCGCGACAATATCCGGGTGAGCATCGCCATTCTCGAAAGCCGGCTTGAAAAGCAATCGACCGAGTGGCCGCGCGCGGCCTGATGCGGTGACGGGCCGAACTCCAGACGCACGCTAACGCGAGGGAACTCCCGTTGCTGATCTGCAACGGTTCCCGTCCGTCTGAAGCCGGACAAAAGAAACTCCCATTGCGGCCACGAACCCCTCTCACAACGCCGTGAGACGAGCAGGGGAACTACGATGCGTGCGCAACGAGTCTGGGTGGTCAATGGGGCCGCCAGCGTCGAACAATTGCAAACCAGATTGGACGATCTGAACAAGCGGCTCGGTCAACTCGAGACCCAGCACCCCGAGAGCTGGAAAGTCGAAGAACTCAGATCGAGCGCACTCAGCCTGTCGCGCGAGATCGACGACATCCGCTGCGCCGAGGCGACGGCGGCGCTGAGCGAGCTGCTGCGGAAATAGCCCGCGTTCCCGATTCGCCCGTCGCGGCTGGAACCAACGCCGCCTCCCCGCCATTGCCATGCCGAGCATGGAGCAAAATCATGACCAGGCACCTGACGCGGACCGATCTCGCGCGCGGCGTGGCCGGCGCGGTATCCACGCTGGTCCTGTGCGCGACGATGGCCTTCACCATCGCGCGCCACTTCGCGTTGTAAGGCATTTGGCCCTGTGAGGGATTTCCGATGACGTCCGACCCCGAGGAATCGGTCAGGCTGCAAGGTTACGGCGAGATGACCCTGCGTACGGCCGTCACGACGATGATGCTGCTTGCGCCGCGCGAGCGCGCGGACGCCGCCATCTTCCGCGTCCGCGACGGCGTGCGGCTCGCCTCAAGCGAGATTGCCGAACTCGCCTCCGAATGGGGCATCACGCCAACACCGGAGATCAGGTCTCCGAACCTTGTCCCGGAGCAAAATTGGACACATGTCGTTCGCGGCATGGTACGCGAGGCGCCGCTGCCGGCACTGATGATTGCGTTTATGGTCGGCGTTCTGGTGGCGCGGCGATAGTCTCGCAACAACCGCCGGCGACAGCTGGGTTGATTACTTCTGCTCGTTCGCGCGCATGTCTTCAGCATAAGGACGCAACGCCTCAGACATGCCGTCGAGTCGTTTCTGCCACTCAGCGCCAGTCAGGAAAGCGATCACCGGCGCGTCGCCAGGCGAATTCGTCAGGTACTCGGGATTGCGCAGGCCTTCCGCAATCCCGGCTTCCAGCTTCTTGACGATGTCGTCCGGAACGCCCTTCGGCACCGCGAAGCCGCGTTCTGCCGTCGTCGTGATCGGAAAGCCCACTTCCTCTGCTGTCGGAACTTCGGGCAGCGATGGAAAGCGCTTCTTCGACAGGATCGCGATGACGCGAAGTGGCCCCTTGTTGGTCCCATGTAGTTCGGGAATCTCGCTGAGAGTGACCATCCCGACTTCCAGATGCCCGCCCAATAGATCGGTCCGCTGCGCGGCAGTTCCTCTGTAAGAGATTTCGTTGGGCTCGACCTTCGCGGCTGCTGCCAGCATGCGAATGGCCAAATGACCGTTCGTGCCGGCACCGTTGTGACCAAACGTCACCGAGCCCGGCTTGCTGCGAAGTGCGGCAATGACATCCGGCAAATTCTTGAATCTGCTGTCCGCGGGAACCACCATCACGTTCGGATCTTCAACGATCCGTGCGACCAGCCGGATTTCATCCGTAGTGTATTGGGTTTTGCGCGTCATCGGCAGAAAGTTGTAGCCCGGCACGTTGACGACGCCGATCGAATAGGCGTCGGGCGCCGCGCGCGCGATCGCAGCAAACGCGATCTCTCCACCAGCGCCAGGCTTGTTCAGGACGACAAACTTCGCCTTACCGCCTAGCGCGCGCTCAACAAAGGGAAGAAGTTTGCGAGCCATGACATCGGTACCGCCGCCGGGCGCAAAGCCGACGACGACTTCGATCGGCTTGTCTTCCGGCCACGCGGCCCATGCCGATCCGCAAGCAGCGAAGGTAAAAGCTGCAACAAGCGCGACGATTTTCTTGTTCATGATTCCTGCCCTGTTTTTTGTCATTGGCGGATTGCGCTGCTTGAAGCTGCGATCGACTGCAGGTTCATCTAACCGTCGGTCTGACCGGATGGCAACCGACCGTCCCGAGCGCGAGCGTTTGATGAGTTACGGCGGTTTTCGAGGCAATTGCGGAAGCGTCAGAGGAGGCCTCGTGGGAGCCGTGCCTGGTGGTGATTTGATTGGCTCGCTCGCGGCGAGACGGTAATTCACTGACCTACCGTGCAACGCCGGATCAGGGATGCCGGCGAAAAGAAAGCCATGCCGCTGCGGCACACGCCTCTGCCCGGCCAAATCGGCCGTGGACCCGCGCCCTAAATCGTTGCAATAAGGCGCTTCCGAGGCCCCGGCGACCGGTCCGCCGAGCCTCTAGAACGTCGACTTTTGGAAGAATGGTCGGAGTGGCAGGATTCGAACCTGCGACCCCTGCGTCCCGAACGCAGTGCTCTACCGGGCTGAGCCACACTCCGACAAGAGGCCGGCTTATAGCGTCGGGTTTGGCGCACCGCAAGCGGCCGAGCTGAGGAATCTTATCCCTGTGAAAACGGGTCTTGAAACGCTGATTTTACCGGCCGGCGAGGCCGGCGCGGAAGCTGCCGCCCGGACATTGGCCGCCGGCGGGCTGGTCGCGTTCCCGACCGAGACGGTCTACGGGCTCGGGGCGGACGCCGGAAATGCCGGCGCGATCGCCCATCTTTACGCCGCCAAGGGGCGGCCGGCATTCAATCCGCTGATCGCGCATGTCGCCGACCTCGCGGCCGCGCGGAGGATCGGACGATTCGACGCCTGCGCCTTGCGCCTCGCGGAGGCGTTCTGGCCGGGGCCGCTGACGCTGGTGGTGCCGAAGACGGAAAACTGCCCGGTGGCCGAGCTTGCCACCGCGGGCCTCGACACGGTCGCGATCCGCATTCCGGCCCATCCGGTGGCGCAGGCGATCCTGCGCGTCTTCGGCGGGGCGGTGGTGGCGCCGTCCGCCAACCTCTCCGGCCACGTCTCGCCGACGCTGGCCGCCCATGTCGAGGGCGACCTTGCGGGGCGGATCGACCTGATCGTCGACGGCGGACCCGTTACGGTCGGCGTCGAATCGACCATCGTCGGCTGCTTTGCGGCGCCGATGCTGCTGCGGCCCGGCGGGCTGTCACGCGAACGGATCGAGACCGTGCTCGGTGCACCGCTGGCGCGACTGCCCGCGGAGGCCGACAGCGACGACAGCCAGCCGCTGGCGCCGGGCATGCTGGCCTCGCATTACGCGCCGCGCGCCAATGTGCGGCTCAATGCGCGGGACGTCGCGCCGGGCGAAGCGCTGCTGGCGTTCGGCCCCGCGCGCCTGCCCGGCCTGGAGGCAGCCACCGCCGTCATGAATTTGTCGCCCAGCGGCGATCTCGATGAAGCCGCCGCCAATCTGTTCGGCTATCTTCGCGCCCTCGATGCCAGCGGGCCGCGGGCGATCGCGGTGATGGCGATCCCCGAACAAGATCTGGGCGAAGCGATCAACGACCGGCTGCGCCGGGCGGCCGTGGCGCGATAAGAGCGAAGCAAGAGACAAGACAATGAACGTTAATCATTCCGCGACCCCACCGCTTGCGCCCGAGCTGATCGAACAATTCCGCAGAATCGTCGGCGAGAGGCACGCCATCACCGATGCGGCCGACATCGAGGCCTATGTCACCGAGGAGCGCAATCTGTTCCACGGCCGCTCGCCGCTGGTGCTGCGCCCCGGCTCGACCGCCGAGGTCGCCGCAATCTGCAAGCTCGCCTCCGAGCACAAAATCGCGCTGGTGCCACAGGGTGGCAACACCGGGCTGGTCGGCGGCCAGACCCCGCACAATGGCGAGGTGGTGGTGTCGCTGCGGCGGCTCGACAAGATCCGCGAGGTCGATACTGCGTCGAACACCATGACCTGCGAGGCCGGCGTGGTGCTGCAGATCGCACAGCAAAAGGCCGCCGAAATGGACCGGCTGTTCCCGCTCTCGCTCGGCGCGGAAGGGAGCTGCACCATCGGCGGCAATCTCTCGACCAATGCCGGCGGCACGGCCGCGCTCGCCTATGGCGTCGCGCGCGAGATGGCGCTGGGGCTCGAGGTGGTGCTGGCGGACGGGCGCGTGCTCAACGTGCTCTCGAAGCTGAAGAAGGACAACACCGGCTACAATCTGCACAATCTCTTCATCGGCGCCGAAGGCACGCTCGGCATCATCACGGCGGCGACGCTGAAACTGTTTCCGAAGCCGCGGTCGATCGAGACCGCCTTCGTCGGGCTGAAGTCGCCGGACGCCGCCCTGAAACTGCTGGCGATCGCGCAAAGCGAGGCCGCCAATGCGCTGACGAGCTTCGAGCTGCTCTCGGAGATGGCGGTCGATTTCTCGATCCGCCACGGCATCGACGTGCGCGATCCGCTCGCGCAAAAGCATGCCTGGTACGTGCTGTTGGAATTGTCGTCGCCCGGCGACGACGCCCGCACGCCACTGGAAACGATCCTCGGCCGCGCCATGGAGGACGAGATCGTGGACGACGCGGTGATCGCGGCCAATCTGACCCAGCGCGCCGGCTTCTGGAAGCTGCGCGACGAGATGTCGTCGGCGCAGAAGCCGGAGGGCGGCTCGATCAAGCACGACATTTCCGTGCCGGTGGCCACCGTGCCCGCCTTCATCGCCGAGGCCAATGAAGCCGTGGTGAAACTGATCCCCGGCGCGCGGCCGGTGCCGTTCGGCCATCTCGGCGACGGCAATCTGCACTACAATGTCAGCCAGCCGATCGGGGCCAATACCGCGGATTATCTGGCGCGCTGGCACGAGATGAACGCGGTGGTGTTCGCGATCGTGCTGCGCATGGGCGGCTCGATCTCGGCGGAGCACGGCATCGGCGTGCTCAAGCGCGACGAGCTTCCCGATGTGAAGGACAAGACCGCCATCGAGCTGATGCGGTCCATCAAGGCGATGCTCGATCCGCTTGGAATCATGAACCCGGGAAAAGTGCTGTGAGTGCGCTCACGATGGACGCGATCACCGAGGCCGATGTCGAGCCCGTGGTCACGCTGTGGCAGCGCTGCGGCTTGACCCGGCCGTGGAACGATCCGCATGCCGACATCGCACTGGCGCGGCGGCGCGATAATTCCACCATCCTGCTCGGCCGCGACGGCGGCGCCATCGTCGCCACCGTCATGGTCGGCCATGACGGCCATCGCGGCTGGGTCTATTACGTCGCGGTCGACCCGGATAGCCAGAAGCGTGGCCACGGCCGCGTCGTCATGGCGGCGGCCGAGGACTGGCTGCGCGCGGCCGGCATCGCAAAGCTCCAGCTCCTGGTCCGGCGCGGCAATGAGCAGGCCAATGCGTTCTACCAGTCGTTGGGTTTCGAGGAATCGACCTCGGTGATGTTCCAGAAGTGGCTCGACGGCCGCACCACAACGCCAAGCAATTGAGATCGAGCCATGACGATTTCCGACCGCGTCCGCATCAAGGACGTCCGCGTGCTCTCGGACGGCTGGACCACGCTGAAGAACACCACGTTCGAGTACCGGCGCGCCAATGGCGAATGGCAGACCCAGCACCGCGAGACCTATGAGCGCGACAACGCCGCCGCCGTGCTGCCGTATAATCTCGCTCGGCGTACGGTGATCCTGGTGAAGCAATTCCGCCTGCCGGCCTTCATCCGCGGTTACGACGATTTGCTGATCGAGGCGGCCGCCGGCGTGCTGGACGATGCCTCGCCCGAGGTACGCATCCGCGCCGAGGCCGAGGAGGAAACCGGCTATCGCCTGCACCACGTCCACAAGGTGTTCGAGGCGTTCATGAGCCCCGGCGCCATCACCGAGAAGCTGCATTTCTTTGTCGCCGAATACGAGCCGGAGATGCGGGTCAGCGACGGCGGCGGCCTCGAACATGAAGGCGAGGACATCGAGGTGCTGGAGCTTGGCATCGACGAGGCGCTGGCGATGATCGCAGACGGGCGCATCATCGACGCCAAGGCGATCATGCTGCTGCAGCATGTGGCGCTGCATGTGTTTCGGTGAACTTGCTTACTCTTGAGCTCACCCCCGACTATCTCTAGTCTGTCGCCAACGAGAACCAGGAGACGCGCCCATGTCCGCTTCGCGCGACGACGAATTCGGCTTTGCGCCCGACTATGACGCCCCCGTGCCCTATATGCAGCGCACGCGGGACTATTACGCCGCGATTGGCTACACCACCGCGTATCGCTGGGCCCACTACACCGAGGCGCCGTTCCAGCCGCTGAAGAAGCCGCTGTCGCAGTCGCGCGTCACCATCATCACGACGGCCGCGCCGTACGATCCAGCCAAGGGCGACCAGGGTCCGGGCGCGGCGTATAATGGCGGTGCGAAATTCTACCAGGTCTATGACGGCGACACGGCGAAGCCGCACGACCTTCGCATCTCGCATATCGGCTACGACCGCAAGCACACCACGGCCACCGACAACGGCACCTGGTTTCCGCTGCCGCAGCTTTTGAAGGCGAGTGCTGCGGAGCGCATCGGCGAGGTGGCCCCGCGCTTCTTCGGCGCGCCGACCAACCGCAGCCATCGCGTTACCCTCGACACCGACGCGCCGGAGATTCTGGCGCGCTGCCTTGCCGACAAGGTCGATGTCGCCGTGCTGGTGCCGAACTGCCCGGTCTGTCACCAGACCACGGCGCTGGTGGCGCGGCATCTCGAGGCGAACGGCATTCCGACGGTGATCATGGGCTGCGCCAAGGACATCATCGAGCACGCCGCCGTGCCGCGTTTCCTGTTCTCGGATTTCCCGCTCGGCAATTCCGCCGGCAAGCCGCACGACGTCGCCTCGCAGGCACAGACGCTCGAGCTGGCGCTCAGACTGCTGGAGACCGCGAGCGGCCCGCAGACCACCATGCAGTCGCCGCTGCGCTGGAGCGAGGACGCCTCCTGGAAGCTCGACTACAACAACGTCGCGCAGCTCTCAGCCGAAGAGCTGGCGCGCCGCCGTGCCGAATTCGACAAGCAGAAGGAGATCGCGCGCGGCAATCGCGCCGCCTGACGCCTCCGACAACCAGAACAAAAAGGGAGAGCGACGTGACGCGACCGTTCGAAGGCGTGAAGATCCTGGACTTCACGCAAGTGCTGGCTGGCCCCTATGCGAGCTACCAGCTCGCGCTCCTGGGCGCCGAGGTCATCAAGGTCGAGCGGCGCGAGGGCGAGGACATGCGCCGCACGCCGCTCTCGCGCGAATGGGCCGACCGCGGTTTCGCGCCAGCGTTCCAGGCCATCAACGGCAACAAGCGCAGCCTGACGCTCGATCTGCAAAAGCCCGACGCGATCGCGATCGTGAAGAAGCTCGCCGCGCAGGTCGACGTGGTCATGGAGAATTTCCGTCCCGGCGTGATGGACAAGCTCGGCATCGGGTACGAGGCGCTGTCCGCGATCAATCCGAAGCTGATCTACTGCGCGGTATCAGGCTTCGGCCAAACCGGTCCGGATCGCCTGCGACCCGGCTATGACGGCAAGATGCAGGCGCTGTCCGGCATCATGGCGATCACGGGCCATCCCGAAACCGGCCCGACCCGTGCGGGGTTTGCGGTGTGCGACGTGCTGTCGGGCGCCACGGCTGCGTTCGGCGTGTCGAGCGCGCTGTACCAGCGCGATCGCACCGGCAAGGGCCAGCTAATCGACGTCTCCATGCTGGAGGCGACGATGGCGTTTCTGTCGGGGCAGATCGCGGACTGGTCGGTCGCCGGCCATCGCCAGCAGCTGTCAGGCAATCAGGCTGTCAGCCGCAGGACCACGGCGAATTTGTTCAGATGCGGCGACGGTCACATCCTGCTCGCCGTCAACAACGAGAAGCAATATCGCGCGCTGATGTCTGCACTGGGCCGCGCGGATACGTTCAGCGACCCGCGCTTTGCCGACTGGTTTGCCCGCAACGAGAACGAGCCGGCGCTGCGCGCCATCATCGAAGACGCGCTCGCGGCAAGGCCGGCGCGCGAATGGGAGACCATTCTGGAAGATGCCGGCGCGCCCTGTGCCAGCATCTGGAAGGTCGAGGAAGTGATCGACCATCCGCAGATCAAGGCGCGCGGCGCGATCCAGGAGCTCGACACACCCTATGGGCGGCTTCGTTTCGCCGGCAGCGGATTCAAGCTCGCGCATGGCGGCGGCAGGCTGGACCGGATGGCGCCGGAGCTCGGCTCGGATACGGACGCGGTGCTGGGCGAACTGGGATTCGACGCGGCGGAGATCGCGGCGTTGAGGGCGAGGGAAATCGTGTAAGGGCTGCCGCCTAAAACTCCACCGTCGTCCCGGCTCTCCGTGCGCAATTGCGCACTAGGCCGGGACGACAGTTGTTTTGTGGTTCGCAGCTAGAACAACGACCCCTGCCCGTCATCGGCTGAGCCGGCCGCCGCTTTCCGCACCACCTTCTTCTTCGGCGCTTCCGCTTCCATGTCCTCCGCACTGATCGGAAGCAGCAACTGGTCGTCGTCATTGGCGACGCGGTTGACGCGGGTGGAGACCGGGTGCCAAGCGAATTCGCCGATGCGCGGGGCGGTCATCAGCGGCAACACGGCATCGACGTCATCGCTGCGGCTGTCGAGCCAGCGCTCGAAATCGCGCGGGCTGATGGTGACGGGCACGCGATCATGCAGCGTGGCGAGATCCTCGCCTGCGGCCGCCGTGACGATCGAGACCGTGTCGAGCTCCTCGACGTTCGGCCCAACCCAGGTCTCGAACAATGCGGCAAAGCCGAGCGGCGCGCCGTCGGCGCGATGGATGAAGAAGGGCTGCTTGCGGCCATCCTCCGTCTTCCATTCGTAATAGCCGTCGGCCGGAATCAGGCCGCGCCGCCGGCGAATCGCGCGTTTGAAGGCGGGCTTCTCCAGCACCGTCTCGGAACGGGCATTGATCAGGAGCGTAAATCCCTTGGGATCCTTGACCCAGCCCGGCAGCAAACCCCAGCGCATCAGTCGGAAATGACGCGCGCCGTTCTCGGCCATCACGACCGGAATCGGTTGTGTCGGGGCCACGTTGAACCGGGGCGGGAAATTCGGCTGCTCAATGTAGCCGAACAGTTGCCGCAAAGCCGCGGGGGCCGAAGTTATGACGAAGCGTCCACACATCCTTGAGGGCCTATATAGGGTCCGTTCAGGTCCTTTTAACCCCGAACGTTAACACTGCGGCAGATGAGCTCAACGGTCTCCCAGCCGGCGCGAATGCATGGACAGACGGCGCCCGAGGCCGCGGTCTGGGCCGAGCGGCTGCGCGTGGCCAACATCAACCCGCGGACCGGGCTTGCCACCGACTATCTCAACCATTTCAATGAAGCCGTGATGCTGCTGGAAATGGTCCCCGACATGCCGGAATGCTCGGAAGATTTTCTGACCTGGTCGCCGCTGTCCTATGCCGAGCATTTCACGGCGTCGAATTTCAAGGCCCGGGATCTGGCGATCGAGGCCTATGAACAAGCCGACCCGAACGTGCGCGCCCAGTTCGACCACCTCACCGACACCATGACCTCGATCCTGACGGCGGTCGGCTCGGCCATGCGCGAGGTCGAGAAGGACACGACCCGCGTTCGCCTCGCCGAGCAGGCCGCCCACTGGGTCAAGCCGCTGATCGCGGCCTGCGGCGGCATCATCAATGGCGGCGCGGAAGCCGACGTCGACAACATCATGGCGAACTAGGCCCAAGCAGGTGAAGTCATGGCTGCGATCGTTCAGCCCACCCGTCCCCAAATCGCGGTCAGTGCCGCGATTTTTCGTGACGGCAAGGTGCTTCTGACCCGTCGCGCACGCTCGCCGGCAAAGGGGTTCTATTCGCTGCCGGGCGGTCGGGTCGAGTTCGGCGAATCGCTGCACCAGGCGCTGGCGCGCGAGATCGACGAGGAGACCGGGCTCGATATCGACATCATCGGCCTCGCGGGCTGGCGCGAAGTGCTCCCGGCCGCGGCCGGCGCCGGCCACTACCTGATCATGTCCTTTGCTGCCCGATGGGTGGCCCGGGAGCCGGTTCTCAACGACGAGCTCGACGACTACCGCTGGATCGCCCCGGAGGCCCTAGCGGGCCTTGGCGACCTCAAGCTGACCGGCGGGCTGGAAGAGGTCATCCAGTCGGCCCACCGGCTGATCGGCCCCTGACAGCCCCCGCCTTGCGTCCACCGCCCCGAGGAGGCATACACCCGGCCGATGTCGACGCGATTTCTGGCCATTTTTGCCCTGATTCTCGCCTGTGCCTCGGTGCCCACGAGGGCTCAGGACGGGGCAGCGCCGTTTGACGGCGATTTGCAGCGGCTGGCGGAGATCCTCGGTGGGCTGCACTATCTGCGCGGCATCTGCGGGTCCAACGAGGGCAACAAATGGCGCAGCGAGATGCAGGCGCTGATCGATGCCGAAACCCCCGCGGGCGAACGCCGCACCCGCATGATCGCCGGCTTCAACCGCGGCTATAACGGTTTCCAGCAGACCTACCGGAGCTGCACGCCGGCCGCGACGGTGGCGATCCGCCGCTACATCGAGGAAGGCGCCAAGATCTCGCGCGATCTCACGGCGCGTTACGCGAACTGATTCCTGTCGGCTTCATCCTGCAACGCAAATTCCTCATCCTGAGGAGCCCGCCAAAGCGGGCGTCTCGAAGGATGAGAGGCCCGGCTCTAGCGGGGCTGCATGGTTCGAGACGCGCGCGAAGAATGCGCTCCTCACCATGAGGATTGGGCTGTCGGACGCGCGGCGGGGAACCCCGTCGTCGAGTTTGTACACACCCGTTAACCGTTCCTAAAGATGTGGCCTAGCGGGCGTTAACGCGCGTGCTACACCTCTCGCACAGCGCATCGCCGTGGATCGCGCCCCAGCCCTGATCGAGTTTCATGAGCCATCCAGTGTCTTACGCCCCCGCACGCGCGCCGCTGCCCGATCACGAGCAGAAGCAGGCCGCACTGAGCTATCTCAATGAGGCCTGGGCCGAAGCGCGCCATGATGGCGTCGACGGCGACTGCCTGGCGCAGGCGAGCCTGTTTGCGGCCCTTGCCGAGCTCGTCGGCACCTATGGCGAGGACGCGGTGGCGAAGTTCGTCGAAGGCTTTCCCGGCCGCATCCGCAACGGCGAATTCTCGGTCGACATTTCCAGACAGTAAGTCTTCCTCGAGGCAGTAAGCCTTGCCGAAAATGCCCCCGCCACGCGGGCGGGGCCAGTTTCCGCTGCCGTCAGGAATACGCTCCCCAGCCGTTACGGCTCGATCTTGAGCGTCGCTTTCATGTTGGGATGATAGCGGCAGTAATAATCGACCGTGCCTGCCTTCTTGAGAACCAACGTCCCTGATTTTTTCGCAGGCAGGTTGACGTCGAAATCGCCGTTCCCGGCAGTCGCGGTGTGGGCGAAGACGTCCTTGTTGATCCATTCAATGGTGTCGCCGACCTTGGCCGAAGCGTCTTTCGGCGACACTTCGAGATTCTCCATCGTGATCTCGATGGTCGCAGCGTGCGCCGGGACGGCCAACGCCACGAGCAGGACCGCTGACACGATCGCAGACAATCGTCCCGGCATCATCGCCTCCCTATTTCAGCTCCGCCGCGACATGCTCGGCATGCTGCTGATGCCCCTGGAAGATTTTCAGGCCGGTCTGCAGCAGGCTCTTCAGCTCGGCATTGCTGGCGGATGGAATGAGCTGGGTTTCCAGCGCGCCGTTGACCGTCTTGTGGTAGGCGACCTCGTTTGCGACATAGGCCTTGTCGAAGGCCGCACCATTTAGCTTGTCGAGTTCGGCGAGCTTATCGCTCGCCTGCTTTGACAGCGCCTTGCTGGTGTCGTTGTCTTCAGGCGTGACGTTCAGCTTCTTGACCAGCGCGAGCGCCTGCTTGTTGACGGCCTCATGGTCGCGCAGCATGTCCTCGGCAAATGCCTTCACGTCCTTGTTCTTGGCCTTCTTCTGCGCCTGCTTGGCTGCGTTGATGTCGATCACGCCTGCGGTGTAGGCGATGTGGGCGATCTGCGGATCGGTCGGCTTGTCGGCTGCTCTGGCGTCTTGCAGCAGCGCAGGGCTCGACAACAAAATTGCAGCGGCGATCGCCGCGCTCCAACGAACGAACATGGTTTGACACTCCTGTGGTGCCGGACGCTTTGCCGGCGCGTTGCTTCACAGGCGTTGGATGGAATTCTCGCGCGAACGTTCCCGAAAAACTTCAGCCGCCGATGCCGAGCCGCTTCAGCACCGACACGGTCAGCCGCTCGCAGCGCCACCCGGCGAACGGGAACGCATCCATCACCACCGGACCGATCTCCTTCTCGACGTTCTCGCGCAGCATGGTCCGCGCACGGTGCAGCCGCGTCTTCACGGTCTCGGGCTTGACGCCGAGCAGCTCGGCGGTCTCCTCGATGTTCATGCCTTCCATGACGCGTGCGACGAAGACCATCCGGAAGACATCCGGCAACTCATCGATGGCGCGCTCGACGACGCGCTGGATTTCACGTTGGGCCATGGTCCTTTCCGGATCGCCTGCGGGAGAAGCGGGAAATTTGATGATCTGCGCCTCGAGCATCGCTTCGGGCACCGAGCCGAGTTCGACATGCGGCCTGGCGCTTCGCGCCCGGCCAAGCGCCTCGTTGATGGCGATGCGCGACAGCCAGGTCGATAGCCCGGACTCGCCGCGGAAGCCGTCGAGATGGGTGAAGGCGCGGACATAGGTTTCCTGAACGACATCCTCGGCTTCGCTGTCGCTGCGCAGAATTCCGCGCGCCAGACGATAGAGCCTGCGGTTGTTGGCCTGCATGATCTCGCGCAACGCGGCCTCGTCACGGCCCCGCGCCCGCTCGACCAGTTCGGCTTCCAAGGTCCGTATTTCCGATGTTTTTGCGCCGGCGGATAGGCCGGCTGCGGTCCGTGGCATGGCGGTCACCTGCTCGATTGGCTTCGTTCCCGGACATTGGATGCCGCCCCAAGGGAAAGGTTCCCAACTTTCTGTCCCTCCCCTGGGGGAGGACCAGGGAATGTCCTAATCTGTCTCGATCGGGAGCGCCGGATCCCTCGCCCACTCGCCCATCGAGGCGTCGTAGAGCGTCAGCTTGTCGTAGCCGAGCTGCGTCAGCAACAGCAGGTCGATCGTCGCCGAGATGCCGCCGCCACAATAGCAGATCACATTCTTGTCGCGGGTGACGCCTGCCGCGGCGAATTTGGCTTCGGCATCGGCGAGCGAGGTCAGAGTCTTGTCGGCATTGACGAGCGTTGCCGCTGATACGTTGACGCTGCCGGGAATGCGGCCGGGCCGCCCGTAGCGACTCGGCTCGAGGCCGCGATGAAATTGTGGACCGAGCGCGTTGACGATAACAGTCGCGGAATCGCCGAGCCGTGCCTTCACTGCATTCTTGTCGACGAAGAAGCCAGCGCGCGGTGTGGCCTTGAAGGTCGTCGCCGGATAGCCCTTCGGGGCGCCTGTTACGACCGGCCGTCCCTCGTCCTTCCATTTGTCGAGGCCGCCGTCGAGCACCCGCGCGTCGACGCCGAGCGAGCGCAGCATCCACCAGACCCGCGTCGACCACATCATGGTGCCGATGCTGTAGAGGACGACCGACTTCGATGCATCGAGGCCGTGGCGGCCGAAGGCGGCCTCCAGCTGGGCCACATCAGCCATCATGAAGAATTGCTGCGCGGAGGCGTCAGAGAACTCGCCCTGCAGGTCGAGAAAATCGGCGCCCGGAACATGGCCCGCCTCGAACGTCTTGTCGCCGGGCACCGCGCGATAGGGCACGTCGCTGCCCGGCGGCACCGGCTCGTTGTAGGTCGTGCAGTCGTAGAGGCGCAGGTTGGGATCGCCGAGCTGGGCTGCGAGTTGCTCGGTGGTGATGAGGGGTGTTGGTTGGGTCATTCATTCCTCCCTCCGCGTCGTCCTGGCGAAAGCCAGAACCCATTGCCACAAGATCAAATTGTGGCGCACACGTGTAGCCACCCATCTTCGCAACAAAATGCAGTCGGGATAATGGGTCCTGGCTTTCGCCAGGGCGACACCCGGATGTGTGGGAAGTTTGTGCCGCTTACCTGCAATCCCTACTGCTTCAACGTCTCCAGAAACCGCACCGGCTCACCTTGCGAGGCCGTCACGAGCTCGCCCTGCCACATCACGCGGCGGCCGCGGACGAAGGTGCCGACGGGCCAGCCGGTGACGCGGACGCCGTCATAGGGGGTCCAGCCGGCCTTGGACGCGACCCATTTGTTGGTGATGGTCTCGCTGCGCTTGAGATCGACGACAGTGAAGTCGGCATCGTAGCCGGCGGCGATGCGGCCCTTGCAGGCCATATTGTAGAGGCGCGCGGGGCCGGTGCTGGTGAGATCGACGAACCTTGCCAGCGACAGGCGGCCGGCATTGACGTGGTCGAGCATGAGCGGCACCAGCGTCTGCACACCGGTCATGCCGGAGGGCGAGGCCGGATAGGTCTTCTGTTTCTCTTCAAGCGTATGCGGGGCGTGGTCGGAGCCGAGCACGTCGATGATGCCCTGCTCGATGCCGCGCCAGATCCCGGCGCGGTGATCGGCGCCGCGCACGGGCGGGTTCATCTGCGCCAGCGTGCCGAGCCGCTCGTAGCATTCGGGCGCGACCAGCGTGAGATGATGCGGCGTCGCCTCGCAGGACGCGACATCCTTGTGGTCGCGCAAAAATTCGATCTCTTCCTTGGTCGAGATGTGCAGCACGTGGATGCGCTTGCCGGTCTCGTGCGCGAGCTTGACCAGCCGCTGCGTCGCCATCAGCGCCGCGGTCTCGTCGCGCCACACCGGGTGCGAACGCGTGTCGCCCTCGATGCGCAGCGGCTTGCGTTCATTAAGACGGTATTCGTCCTCGGCGTGGAACGCGGCGCGGCGGCGGATCACCTGGAAGATGCGGCGCAGGCTCTCGTCGTCCTCCACCAAGAGCGCGCCGGTCGAGGAGCCGATGAACACTTTGACGCCGGCGCAACCTGGCGCCCGCTCCAGCACCGGCAGATCCTGCACATTCTCGCGGGTGCCGCCGATGAAGAAGGCGAAGTCGCAATGCATGCGGTGATGGGCGCGCTTCACCTTGTCGGTGAAGGTGGCCTCGGTCACGGTCAATGGCGAGGTGTTCGGCATCTCGAACACGGCGGTGACGCCGCCCATCACGGCGCTGCGCGAGCCGGTCTCGAGGTCTTCCTTCTGCTCCAGCCCGGGCTCGCGGAAGTGCACCTGCGTGTCCATCACGCCGGGCAGGATATGCAGGCCCTTGCAGTCGATCACCTCCGCGGCGGAAGCCTGCGACAGCGCGCCGATCTCGGCAATGCGGCCGTTGACGACGCCGATATCGCGGGCTCCCTCGCCGTCCTGGTTGACGACAGTGCCGCCCTTGAGGATCACGTCGAAACGCTGGGTCATGGCTGAAGGCCTCTCTCGTCCCCAAGCGCAGGGCTTGAGGTCTTGTCGTTTTTGTCTTGCGGGCTTACGTTCCGGAGCAACATGTCGCAAGAGATTTTCGTATGAAATCAGCGTTTCTTCCGGACCGGGGCGTGATCAAGGTCGCGGGCGAGGATGCGCGCAACTTCCTCAATGGCCTCGTCACGACCGATGTCGACAAGCTGAAACCGGGCCTGGGCCGATTCGGCGCGCTGCTGACGCCGCAGGGCAAAATCATCGTGGATTTCCTGATCACGGAAGCGCCTGCCGGGCATGGCGGTGGGTTCCTGATCGATTGCCCGAAGCCGCTTGCCGACGGCCTCGCCACCAAGCTGAAATTCTACAAGCTGCGCGCCAAGGTCACGGTGGAAAACCTGTCCGAGGATCTCGGCGTGCTCGTGGCCTGGGACGGCAAGCCTGCAGCCCAGCCCGACCTCGCCTTCACCGATCCGCGCAATGAGGACCTCGGCACCCGCATCCTGATTCCCGAAGATCTCAAACAGAAGCTGTCCGATCTGATCGGCGCCGAGATGGTCGACGCCGCCGCCTACGAGGCCCACCGCATCGCGCTCGGCGTGCCGCGCGGCGGGCTCGATTTCACGTACAGCGATGCGTTCCCGCACGAGACCAACATGGACCGCCTTTCCGGCGTCGATTTCGACAAGGGCTGCTATGTCGGCCAGGAGGTCGTCTCGCGCATGCAGCATCGCGGCACCGCGCGCACCCGTAGCGTCAAGGTGCTGCTCGAGGACTCCTCGCCGGAGCCCGGCGTCAGCGTTCTCGCGGGCGACAAGCCCGTCGGCACGATGGGCTCGTCGGCGAAAGGAAAGGGCATCGCGTTGGTGCGCATCGACCGCGTTGCCGACGCGCTCGATGCCGGCCAGGCGCTGACTGCCGGTGGCCTCGCTGTGAGGCTTGCGGAACCAGACGTCGTGCGCATTCCAACGAAGCAACCCATCGCATGAGCCGTGCTCCCCGCCTGCATCCCGACGGAAAGACGCGTTGCCCCTGGCCCGGCGAAGATCCGCTCTACGTCGCCTATCACGATACCGAATGGGGCGTGCCGGAATACGACGACCGCGCGCTCTATGAGAAGCTGATCCTCGACGGTTTCCAGGCCGGCCTGTCCTGGATCACGATCCTGCGCAAGCGCGACAATTTCCGCAAAGCCTTCGACGATTTCCAGCCGCAAAAGATCGCACGCTACAACGAGAAGAAAGTTCACGCGCTGATGAACGATGCCGGCATCGTGCGCAACAAGGCCAAGATCGACGGCGCGATATCGAGCGCGAAATCCTATCTCGACATTATGGAGAAGGGCCCCGGCTTCTCGAGATTCCTGTGGGACTTCATGGACGGAAAGCCCAAGGTCAATCATTTCAAGACCACCGCGAGCGTGCCGGCCTCGACGCCGCTCTCCATGCAGATCTCCAAGGAGCTGTCCTCGCGCGGCTTCAAGTTCGTTGGCCCGACCATCGTCTATGCCTTCATGGAGGCGACCGGCATGGTCAACGATCATCTCGTCGACTGCCATTGTCACGCGAGCTGCGGCAAGTCGCAGCGCAAGCCGCGCCTCAAGGCCAAATGACGGCCAGGAAATCGTCACGCGATGTGGCGTCTCGTGCCTGGCAGCGCATGCTGTCGGGCCGGCGGCTCGATTTGCTCGATCCCTCCCCGCTCGACATCGAGATTGCCGACGTCGCGCATGGGCTGGCGCGTGTCGCCCGCTGGAATGGCCAAACCATCGGCGCACACATATTCTCGGTCGCGCAGCATACGCTGCTGGTCGAAACCGTGATGCGGCACGAGAACCCCCGCGTGGATCAGCGCATGCGGCTTGCCGCGCTGCTGCATGACGCGCCCGAATATGTGATCGGCGACATGATTTCACCGTTCAAGGCCGTGCTCGACGGTCATTACAAAGCGGTCGAGAAACGCCTGCTCGGCGCCATCCACATCCGCTTTGGCCTGCCGCCGGTGCTGCCGGACGAGATCACGCTGGCGATCAAGGCAGCGGATCACGGCGCGGCCTATCTGGAGGCGACCGCGCTTGCCGGATTCAGTGAAAGCGAGGCCAAGCGCCTGTTCGGCAAGGACCCCGGCCTGTCCGACAGCATCCGGCGCGACTATCTCACCCCCTGGACGGCTGCCCGGGCCGAGAAGCAGTTTCTGGAGCGGTTTGGCGCCGTATTTGCGTAGGTCCTGCAGGGCGGGCAATAGGGCCCTTGCGCCGCCCCCACTGATTTTGCGCAATGAGACGAAAGTGGTGGGTACGCTTCGCTTTGCCCACCCCGCCAACGCTCGCTATAATCCGCGGAAAAAGGTCCGCCATGATCCATGTCTGTTCTCTCGCCGCCCTTCCCGAAACCGTCCGCCTCACCAAGGCCAGCCACGTGCTGACCGTGATGGCCAATGTCGAGCAGGTGGCCCGGCCGGTGTCGGTGCTGCCGGCCAACCATCTCAAGGTATCGATGGACGACATCACCGAGGAGATGGACGGCTTCGTCGCGCCATCGGAAACGCATATCGAGCAAGTGCTGAACTTCGTGCGCGGCTGGGACCGCGACGCGCCGCTGGTGGTGCATTGTTATGCTGGCATCAGCCGCTCCACCGCGAGCGCCTTTGCCGCCGTGTGCGCACTCAATCCGGATCGCGACGAGACCGAGATCGCGAAGAAGATCCGGGCAGCTTCCCCGATCGCCTCGCCGAACCGCCGCATCGTCGGCCTTGCCGACCGTGCGCTGGGCCGCAACGGCCGCATGCTGCGCGCACTCGACGAGATGGGCCCGGGCGCGATGATGGTCGAGGGCCGCCCCTTCGTGATCGAGCTCGAATGACAGTTGCGATCGCCGTCGCATGAGCGAAAAGCTGCTGACGCCGATCGAGATCGGACTCACTGCCGCGATCGTCGCGATCGAGGATCACGAGCCGCTGATCCTCACCGCGCGCGACAGTGACGGACTGGCGGGCCTGCCGTTCGGCCCGTTCGATGCGCCGAGCCATCGCACTTTCGAGATCGGCCTGCGGGCCTGGGTCGAGGAACAGACGGGGCTGCGGCTCGGCTATGTCGAACAGCTCTACACGTTTGGCGATCGCGGCCGGCATGCCGAGGCCGGCGACACCGGCGCGCACATGGTGTCGATCGGCTATCTCGCACTGACGCGCGCCATCGGCGGCGAACTGGCAGCCACGAGTGCGAGCTTCGCGCCATGGTATCGCTTCCTGCCTTGGGAGGACCGGCGAGAGGGCCCGCCCGCGATCATCGCGGACGACATCATCCCGGCATTGACCGAGTGGGCCGAAGAGGAGACGCCGGAGACGACGCGCGCATTGCCGCGCAAGGATCGGGTGCGGTTCTATTTCGGTCTGGACGGCGCGTCCTGGGACGAGGAGCGCGTGCTCGACCGCTACGAGCTCCTGTATGAGGCCGGGCTGGTCGAGGAAGCACGGCGCGACGGCCGCCCTGCGGCATTAGCGCGCAAGGCCCTGTCCGCGCTCGGCACATCCATGCGGTTCGACCACCGCCGGATTCTTGCGACAGCGATCGCGCGACTGCGTGCCAAACTGAAGTATCGTCCTGTGGTCTTTGAACTTTTGCCCGCCGAGTTCACACTCACCGAATTGCAGTATACGGTGGAGGCGATCTCCGGCCGACACCTGCACAAACAAAATTTCCGCCGCCTGGTCGAAATGGAAGCCCTGGTCGAACCGACCGGGGTGATGTCGACACAGACGGGCGGACGTCCGGCGGCGCTCTACCGCTTTCGTCGCGACGTGCTCCAGGAGCGGCCTGCGCCGGGCTTGCGCGTACGCTCCCGGCGCTAACCCGAGATATGCGTGATCGGCCCCTGCCCGCCGATTGCCTGGAGGCTTTATGTCTGACGGCCCGTTTGACGTGTTCGCGCTGATCATTGCGGTCATCGCTTTCATCATCGCGATCAAGGCCTCCAGCCAGGCGGCTGAGCTGCGACGACGGCTAAGCTCGCTCGAAGAGATGTTCCACGCGCAACGGCCCGTGCAGCCGCCGCGGATCCCGGCAGATGTGTGGGCTGAAGCGTCCGCGACGACTTCCGCAGCGCCGCCGCCACTTGTGCCCCAAGCCGAACCGAGAGCCGAGGTGCCGCCCCCGCTCGTCACCGAGGATGTTTCGCCGCCACCGCTCGCAGCGAACACCGAGGCCGACGCGCCGCCGCTGCCCGCACCCGCGCCCGGCTTCGAGGAACGGCTCGGCACGCGCTGGGTGGTGTGGATCGGCGGCCTTGCGCTCGCGCTCGGCGGCTTCTTCATGGTGCGCTATTCGATCGAGGCCGGCCTCGTCGGCCCCGGCGTGCGCGTGTTCCTTGGCGGCGTATTCGCGCTGGCGCTGCTCGGGGCCGGCGAATGGTCACGCCGCAAGGAGAGCATCTCCAATATCGCCGCGCTGCCGATCGCCAACATTCCCGCGATCCTCACCGCTGCCGGTACGGCGGTGGCATTTGCGACCATCTACGCGGCTTACGCGCTCTATGGCTTCCTCGTCCCCGCGACCGCCTTCGTGCTGCTCGGCCTCGTTGCGCTCGGCACGCTGGCCGCGGCGCTCTTGCACGGGCCCGCGCTCGCGGGCCTCGGCGTGGTCGGCGCGTTCGTGACGCCGATCCTCGTCTCCAGCGGCAAGCCGGACTATTGGGCGCTCTACATCTATCTCGCGATCGTCACCGCCGCGAGCTTCGGCCTCGCCCGTATCCGGTTGTGGCGCTGGCTTGCAGTCACCACCATCGCCTTCGCCGTACTCTGGATCTTCCCGGGGCTCGATACCAGCGACTTGCAGGTCGCGCCGCACGCTTTCCATGTGATCGCAGGCTTCGTTCTTGCCGCTCTTCTCGTGGTCTGCGGCTTCATGTTCGGCCCGACGATCGAGGACGGCGAGATCGAACCGGTCTCGTCGGGCTCGCTCGGTGCCTATCTGTTCGGCGCGATGCTGATCGTGCTGTCGAGCGCGCATGTGGACCTGGCGCTGATCGCCTTCGCGCTACTGGTCGGCGCGACGCTGCTTGTCGCTTGGCGCGCGCCGGCGGCCACCGGCGCGCTCGGCGCAGCCGCCGCGACCGTCTTCGTCGTGTTCGCCGAATGGGCGGTGCGCGCCAATCCCGACATGCTGGTGCTGCCGGGCGGCCCCATCGCCGGCATAGCACCGACGGCGACCGATAGCGCGGTGACGCTGCATCTGGTGATGGCGGCGATCTTCGCCGCCGGCTTCGGCATCGCGGGCTTTCTCGCGCAGGGCCGTTCGAACTCGGCGATCATTCCAGTGGTGTGGTCGGTCGCGGCTGTCGCGACGCCGATCGCGATCCTGGTCGCGCTCTACGCACGCATCGCGCATCTCGACCGCTCGATTCCGTTCGCCATCCTCGCGGTGCTGCTCGCCGCCGCCTTCGGCGCTGCCACCGAGGCGCTGGCGCGCCGCGAGACCCGGCCGGGCGCCATGATCTCCACGGCCTTGTTCGCGACCGGCACGCTCGGTGCGCTGGCGCTGGCGCTGACATTTGCGCTGGAGAAGGGCTGGCTCACGATAGCACTCGCGCTGATGTCGCTCGGCACCGCCTGGATCTCGATGCAGCGGCCGATCCCGTTCCTGCGCTGGCTGGCCGCGATCTTCGCAGGCCTCGTCACCGCACGGATCGGCTATGACCCCCGCATCGTCGGCGACGCCGTCGGAACCACGCCGATCTTCAACTGGCTGTTGTGGGGCTACGGACTGCCGGCGGCATCGTTCTGGGCGGCGAGCCTGTTCCTGCGCCGACGCGCCGACGACGCCCCGCTGCGCATGGTCGAGAGCGCCGCGATCCTGTTCACCGCGCTGCTTGCCTTCATGGAGATCCGCCATTTTGCGACCGGCGGCGACGTGACGTCGGCACCGTCGCTGCTCGAATGCGCGCTGCAGGCCTGCGTCGCGCTAGCCATGGCGATCGGGCTGGAGCGTCTGCGGCAGCGCAGCCGCAGCATCGTGCACAATGTCGGCGCGGTCGTGCTCACGGTGATCGGCGGGCTCGTCGGTGTGTTCGGCCTCCTGATCCTGGAGAACCCGCTGCTGTGGCGCACTGACGTTGGCGGCGCCGTGTTCAACTTGCTGCTGCTCGGCTACGCACTGCCAGCGGTGTTGATGCTGCTGCTGTCCTATGCCGTGGTTGGCGAACGCGGCAAGGCCTACGCCAACACGATTGCGGGCGGCGCGCTGCTGTTTGGGCTTGCCTATGTCACGCTGGAGATCCGCCGTTTCTATCACGGCCCGATCCTCTCCGCCGGGGCGACGACGGGCGCCGAGCAATATACCTATTCGATCGGCTGGCTCGGCTTCGGCGTGGTGCTGCTCGGCGTCGGCATTCTCGTCAATTCCGAGCGGGCGCGGCTGGCATCGGCCGTCGTGATCGCGTTGACGATCCTGAAGGCGTTCGTCATCGACATGTCGACGCTGACGGGCGTCTACCGCGCGCTGTCCTTCATGTGCCTCGGCATCGTGCTGGTCGCGATCGGCTGGCTCTACCAGCGCATCCTGTTCCGGCGGCAGGTCGCACCGCCGCCGGCTCCGCAGACGAGCATGTGAGAATCAGGCCGCGCGAACCGATTCCAGGAATTGCGCGACCTCGACCTTGAGACGGGTGCTGTCCGTCGCCAGCGATTTCGCCGCCGACAGTACCTCGGTCGAAGCCTCGCCGGTCTCGATCGCGCCGCGCTGCACGTTGGTAATGTTCGACGAGACCTCCTGCGTGCCGACCGAGGCCTGCTGCACGTTACGCGAGATTTCCTGCGTGGCCGCGCCCTGCTCCTCGACTGCGGCAGCGATGGCTGCAGCGACCTCGGACAGCCGCTCGATGGTGCCGCCGATCTCCTGGATGGCACTGACCGATTCCTGCGTCGCCGCCTGGATGCCCGCGACCTGCGCCCCGATCTCACCGGTCGCTTTCGCGGTCTGCTCGGCCAATGCCTTGACCTCGGACGCGACGACCGCGAATCCGCGGCCCGCTTCGCCGGCACGTGCGGCCTCAATGGTCGCATTCAGCGCCAGCAGATTGGTCTGGCCCGCGATGGTGTTGATGAGCTCGACGACATCGCCGATGCGGGAGGCAGCCTGCGACAGCGCATTGACGCGGTCGTTGGTCCGCGTCGCCTGCTCGACGGCCTCAGCGGCCATTCGCGCCGAGTCCTGGACTCGGCGGCTGATCTCGGTGATGGAGGACGACAGCTCCTCCGAAGCGGATGCCACCGCCTGGACGTTGGTCGAGGCTTCCTCGGAGGCGGCCGCGACGACGGTCGCGAGTTCCTGTCCGCGCTGCGCGGTGTTGGTCAGCGTCGAGGCGGAGGCCTCGAGCTCGGTGGAGGCCGAGGACACGGTCCCGACCACCTCGCCGATCATGGCTTCGAATTTGCGGGTGATGGCGTCGACGCGGCGGCCGCGTTCGATCTTGGCTTCGGCATCGCGCGCAGCGGCCTCGTCGGCGGCCTTCTTGGCGATCAGCGCCTCCTTGAAGATCTGCAGTGCATCCGCCATCGATCCGATCTCGGTCTTCTCGCCGCGATGCGGCACCTCGGCCGAAAGGTCGCCCTCGCCGAGCGACTGCATCGGGCGGATGATTGAGGCAATGCCACGAGAAACGTCGCGCACGAGATAATAGGCGGCGCCGATCGCGATCACGACCGAGAGCACGATGATGCCGACCAGCACGCGGAAGATCATCGCGTAGCTATCGGCGGCCTGCTTCGTCTCAAGCTCGGCGCCGCGGTTGTTGAGCTCGATGCCCTTCTGAAGCAGGGGGTCGGCGGCCTGGGCCATCTTCGCAACCTTGGTCTGCAGTAGCTCGTTGGCGTCGGCCGGGAAGCGGCCGACATTCTTGCGCGACAGCGCCATCACGTCCTGCACGCCGTTCAGATACTCGGCCCACGCCGTGCTCCATTGCCCATAGAGCGAGCGCTCTTCGGCGAAGGTGATCAGCGGCTCGTAGACCTTGCGCGTCTGGTCGATACGCGCCCGGAGCGAGGCGAGGCGCTTCTCGGCGGCGTCCTTGCCCTCAACGCTGTCCTGCATCAGATGCAGACGCAGCGCGACGCGCAGCTCGTTGATGTCGGCGCGAAGCGAGCCGAGCGCGCGCACGCTGGGCAGCCAGCTCTCCGCGATCTCGACCGTATGGGAATTGATGTTCTGCATGGTGCCGATCGCCGTCACGCCGACACCGGCGAGCGAAAGGACGAGGATCGACAGCACGGCCAGAAGCTTGAAGACGATGGACAATTTCGACATCACGACAAATCCCGATGTTCACGCAAACCACCTGCGCCGCAAATCGCCACGAAGATGGCGAGACGGAGGTCAGTTCAACAATGCTGGCTGGTTCTTATCCCGTGAGATTGCACCCATAGTCGCAAGTAGGCGTTAACAGGGACCTACGTAAAATTACGGAACACTTCAGACAGCCGCAATTTCTCTTGCAACCATCTGTTGCAGCTCGCAGCCACCTCATGCTGCCACGCGCAGCCGGTCCGCTTGCGCCGCCGCAACATGCGACCAACGCGGCAGCGGCTGTCACGCCGCCCGTACCGATTCAAGGAAGCGCGCGACCTCGCTCTTCAGCCGGTTGCTCTCCTGCGACAGCGATTGCGCAGCCGAATGCACCTGCGCCGAGGCGGCCCCGGTTTCGCCTGCGCCGCGCTGAACGTCGCCGATATTTGCCGAGACTTCCGAGGTGCCGTGCGCGGCGTGCTGGATGTTGCGGGAGATCTCCTGGGTAGCGGCGCCCTGCTCCTCGACAGCGGCGGCGATGGTCGACGAGATCTCCGACATCCGTGCGATGGTGTCGCCAATCTCCTTGATCGCACCGACCGAGTCTTGCGTCGCGGTCTGGATCGCACCGATGTGCTGGCTGATCTCGCCGGTCGCCTTCGCAGTTTGCTCGGCGAGCGCCTTCACTTCGGTCGCGACCACGGCAAAGCCCTTGCCGGCTTCGCCCGCCCGCGCCGCCTCGATCGTTGCATTCAGCGCCAGCAGATTGGTCTGGCTGGCGATGGTATTGATCAGCTCGACCACGTCGCCGATGCGGGAGGCGGCCTTGGTCAGCTCGGCGACGCGCGCATTGGTGCGCTGGGCCTGCTCGACCGCGACATCGGCGACACGCGCCGATTCCTGCACCTGGCGGCTGATCTCGGAGATCGAGGAGGTCATTTCCTCGCTCGCTGAAGACACCGACTGCACGTTCGCGGAGGCCTCTTCGGAGGCGGCCGCCACGACGGTGGCAAGCCCGTTGCCGCGCTCGGCGGCCTGCGTCAGCGTGTTCGAAGATGCTTCGAGCTCGGTTGCAGCCGACGAAACAGTATCGATGATCTCGCCAACCGCGCCTTCGAAATTATCCGCGAGCCGGTGCATGTCGGCCTTGCGCTGCTGGTGCCCGCGCGCCTCGGCCTCGATCTGCTCGATGCGCAGCCGCTCGGCCTCCGCCATGCTGGTCCTGAACACCTCGACGGCGCCGGCCATCTCGCCGATCTCGTCCCTGCGCCCGACGCCGGGGACGGAAATCGAAAGCTCGCCGCGCGCAAGCCGCGTCATCGCACCGACCATGCCGGCAAGCGACTTCGAGATCGAACGCCCCAGAAGGAAGCCGACCGCGGCGAGCACGACGACGGTAACGCCGAAGGCGACCATCATCCACATGCGCACGGCATCGCGGGTCGCAGCTTCCGCAACGTCGGCCTTCCTGTAGAGGTCTTCGACTGTATTGCGCACCTCGATCATGCCCGGTTCTAACCCACGGAACGTTTTCATCATGCTGGCGTCGAGGGCCGCAGTTTGCTGCGCCGTCTCCACCCACGCCGTGAACTCGGACTGGTATTTCTGCAGCTTGGCTGAGATGTCGTTCATCACTGCCGTAGGGATTGCGACGACCTCTATCGCCTTGGAGAACTCGACTGCGGCCTTCTTCATCTCGGCGATGTATTTTGGGTCGCGCCGCAGCATGAAGTCCTTCTCGTGCCGGCGCATCATCAGCATCCAGCTGGTGGACCTGGGATCGTCGATCTCCTTGAGCTTGGCCTCGATGTCGTGCACGGCGGCGCGGAGCGAGCCGGAGAGGCCCAGAGTCTCGTTTAGGCCGAGCCGGGTCTCCGCGGCCACCAATGCGCCGAAGTCCGACGCGTATCGCTTGAAGCCGTCCTGGGCCTGCTTCATCCGGTCGGACAGCGCGCCCAAGCCGCCGGCCGACATTAGCCGCTCCACCTCGTCGAAATCGCGATTGATCGGCCCGATCAATTCGGCATGGGCCTTGGCGTAGCTCTCGTTGCGGCGCTGCTGAAAGTTCTTCTCGTTGCGGCGGGCCTCCAGCATCTCGATGGAGAGCTGCTTGTCGAGGTCAGCGATCGCGCGAGCGCGGTTGGCGACGGCACGGGAGGCATCCTGGGAGAGGCTGCCGATCTGGTAGATCGAGCCAAAAGCGACGAGGCCGACGAGACCGAAAAGTCCGATCGCCATGACCTTGTGGGTGAGACGGATGGAAAGGCCGCTCATGAGTGTGCTCCAATACTTCGATACGCAATACGGGAGGGCGACTCAGCGCCCGGAATATTGCGGGCATCATGACTGCATCGGTTTTCCGGAAGGTTAACCCTGCGCGGTCTTCGTCGCGGCTCCGCAATATGCACGCGCGCAAACGCCGCGCTTCTACGCGCGGCGGTTGCAGTTCTCCCATGATATGCGCCCGTCAGGCGGCGCGCACGGTGTCGAGGAACTTGCCGACCTCGAGCTTGAGGCGGTTGCTGTCGCCGGACA
>NZ_JADPIT010000030.1:18336-69427 GCF_023073035.1 Bradyrhizobium sp. 62 | reverse complement strand
CCCGGCCATGACGCCCGATAACGAAAGCTGATTACTTGATCAGCCCTTTTTCCTTGTAATAGCGGATCGCGCCGGGGTGCAGCGGAACCGGGCTGCCGCTGGCGGCCGTCTCGAGCTTGATCTCCTTGCCGGCCGCATGCGCGTTGGCGAGCTCGGGCAGCGACTCGTAGACCAGTTTTGTCATCTGGTAGGCGAGATCGTCCGACACCGCCGAGCTGGTGACGAGGTAGTTGACCACGGCGGCGGTCGGCACGTCCTTGTCCTGCCCGGTGTAGGTGTTGGCGGGAATGGTCGCCGCGATGAAGGGCAGGCCGATCTTGTCGACGGTCTCCTTCGGCACCGACACCACCGTGATCGGGCTCGAGGTCGACAGATCCTTCAGCGAGGCCACGCCGAGGCCGGCCGATTGCAGCGTCGCGCCGAGCTGGCGGTTCTTCATGAGATCGACGGATTCGGCAAACGGCAGATACTCCACCTTGCCGAGATCCTTGTAGCTCATGCCGGCCGCTGCCAGGATCGCGCGCGAATTGAGCTCCGTGCCCGATTTCGGCGCGCCGACCGACAGGCTCTTGCCCTTGAGGTCCGCCAGCGTCTTGATGCCGCTCTCGGCGGTCGCGACGATCTGGATGTAGTTCGGATAGATCGCGCCGATGGTCCTGAGCTTGTCGAGCTTGGACTTGAAGCCCGCCTCCTCGTCACCGTCCCAGGCCGCTTTCAGCGAGTCGCCCAGCGTGAACGCGATCTCGCCGCGGCCCTGCTGGAGCAGGATCAGATTCTCGACTGACGCCTTGGTGGCCTGCACCTGCGTCTTCACGTTCGGAATCTTGTCGCCGTAGATCTTCCCGATCGCGACCCCGAGCGGATAGTAGACGCCGGAGGTGCCGCCGGTCAGCACGTTGATGAAGGATTGCGCCTGCGCGCAAGGCGCGGAGGCCGCCAGCGCAAGAGCTGCGGCCACGCCGAAAATCGTCCGTTTCATGATCTTTCCACTCCCCAAACCGGCCGGGAAGTTGGCCGGATGAAGGGAGCGGGTCAACCCATCCAAAAGTCAAAACAGGACTGCGGTAAATGGCTGTGCTGGCTCGATTTTTGGGGAACTCGGCGGGTGCGGCGAGGTGGCGCAGCCAAGTCTGGACAGCCCCCTCACTGGAAGGTCATGTCCAGGCATTTGGAGATGTCGGAGCCGAGGCCCGAGGAGATGATGATGCAGCCGCGCACCTTCTGCGCGCTGACGTCGGCAGCCCAGACCGAGTAGCCGCCGGGGCCGAAGAACGAATTGGTGTTCGGAGGCTCGGTCTCGGTGGCGTCGAAATCGTAATGGCCATCGGTCTCGAAGATGCGCGGCTTCTTGGTGCAGGCGCCGTCGGTCTGGACGTTGATGACTTCCTTGTTGTCGCGGGTCAGCGCCAGCGAGACCTGGCAACGGAAATATTCCGAGGTCTTGGTGTTGAAGAGATAAGTGTAGGACTTGCAGGTCGCGGTGTTCAGCTTGCCCGGGGCCAGGCCACGGCTGCACGAAATCCGCTGGTTGTGGCTGAGCTGGTAATCATCGGCCCGGGCGGCCGGCGTGAGCGCCGTCAGCAACAGGCCGGCGGCCCAGCAAGCTTTAATGACAAGGTTCATTCGAATCATCCCCTACCCAATGTTTTTGTCGAATTGCGTTCTAGACGGAAAGCGGAACATAGTCGCGCGGGGACGAAGGGAAAATCACAAACTGCTGGGCAAGACGTGATGCGCTGCGGCGCTTTCGCAAATTGACCCGGATGCATCGTTCGTGATTTGTTCAAGCCGGGCGCCTCGATGGGGAGGATAGGGTGATGGCAATTTCAACAAAGATCTTTTTGGTGACGGCCTTGCTCGGCGCGTTTGCTGCGCCCGCATTGGCGCAGACCGCTGCGACACCTTGGGAGCTCAAGCCCGACACCGGCTACGCCTATGACAAGGACGGCAAGACCTTTTCCTACAAGATGGGCACCAGCAATGCCGGTGAACTTCTGAAGGGCGCCAAGAAGGTACCGAAAGGCACGCTGTTCTTCATCGGCCACAACGGCCAGCTCTACATGCGCAGCGGCCCGTATCTGGAAGGCGACGGCAAGTTCAAGTTCGGGTCGGATCAGTAGGGACGGGACGGCGGGCGACAGCGCCGCCACACTCGGTGTCATCGTCCGCGAAGGCGGACGATCCAGTATTCCAGAGGCGGTTGTGCTTAAACCGAAACGCCGCAGCGTACTGGATGCCCCGCCTGCGCGTGGCATGACAGCTACCGCCGCCTAAAACGCCCCCGCGAGCTCCCGCGCGCCAGCATTGTTGCTGTTGCTGTCCATCCTCGTGTCCGTCACCGCCAGCAGCTTCGCCACCGTGTTGTGGCGGATCGCGACCGGGTTGCGCTCGTAGCCGCCGCGCTGGAAGAAGTTCGACGTCGGCACCTGCTCGCGCATCGCCTGCGGCATCGTCACCATGTCGAGGCCGGTGCCGTCGCCGGTGAGGTTCATCATCTCGAGCTCGGCCGCGCTGAGCGGGCGGCTATAGCCCTTGGCGCGCGCGAACAGCACCGACGTCAGCAGCTTGTGGGTCTGCAGCATCGGCCCGATATCGATGTCGAGCACCATGGCATGCATGGCCCAGCCCTGCGCGGTGTTGCCGATCTTCTCGTGCTCCGACCAAGTGTCGGGCACCGATTTGGCGTGCGCCACCATTTTCTTGAGAATGGTGAGCTTGTGCTCGAGCGACTGGCGCGCCGGGCCGGAGGTCCGCGCGACCTTATCGGAGAGCGCGCGGATGAACTCATGGCCTTGCTCGGCCAGCAGCTCGACGCTGTTGGTCGTCAGCAGCTGGTTGTAGCCCATCGCGGTCGAAATGGCGCGCTTGCCGCCATGCTCGATTCCCGCCTGCACGTCATAACTGCCGGTGCCGCCGGTCTCGAACGCATAGACCCGCACCGCCTGCTCGCGCGTCAGCCCCGAGGCCAGCGCGTAGCGTGCATAGACGCGCTTGAATTCGACTTCGTTGGACGGCCGCTGCGGCGTGAACTGGTAGAGTTCCTGCGCCGCGCGCAGCAGATCGGCGACCACGGGGATCGGCTTTTTCGTCGGGCGGTCCGGGGTTTCCTCCGGCTCCGGATTCACTGGCCGTTTCGGCCCGTTATAAAGCGGCGGATGCTCCAGCACGTAATCGTCGAGCGTGATCTGCTGCCCGCTGCGCCGCTTGGCGTTGCGACCTTTCCGCTTCTCGGAGATCTGGCTCCAATAGGCGCCGGCTTCCTCGTCGAAGGCCGCACGCGCCGCCTGATACTCCTGCAGCTTGCGGCGATATTCCAGCACGGCGGGCGACGCACCGCCTTGCGCGAAAAATTGCGACAACAGCTGGGCTTTGGCATTGCGGACGGCCGGCGGCAGCGCGTCGGATTCGCCACCGCGCGCGGCAGGCGCGAGCAGGACGAGCGCGAGTGGAACCAGTCTCACGGCATTTCGAATCGATTGATGCATGCTGCCCTCTTAGCAGGCATCCGGTAACCGTCACGTTAACACGTCGTTTACCTCGTTTTCGCCCCTCGCGTCACTTCCAGGCGAATACCGGCTGTTCCAGCTCGGTGACGCGGGTGTGCCGCCCCGCCAGCACCTCGCGGAACTGGTAGATCAGGGCCGCCGTCGGTGCGTGGATCAGGCTCGACTGATGATGAAAGCGGATCACACGGCGCGTGCTCTCGGGGATCGCGACGAAATCGAAAGCGTCGGAGCGCTCGACCGTCGCAAGCGCGATGCGATGGACGGAGGCGACCTCGTCCGGGTTTGGTTTGATCGCGGCACTATCGGCGGCCCAGACCACGACTGGCGTGATCAGATAGCCCGAGCGGGTCGGATAATCATCGAGCGTGCCGAGCACCTCCGCGCTGGTGAGGTGGAGGCCTAGCTCCTCGTCGAGTTCGCGCAGCGCCGCCTCGACCGGCGTCTCGCCGGCATCGCAGCGTCCACCGGGCAAGGCCCATTGACCGCGATGGGCGCGCAGATGCGATGCGCGCAGCGTGAGCAGCAACGCCGTCTCATCGCTCTCGCTGGCCGCAGTCAGCGCAACTGCCACCGCGGCGCGCTTCAACGCCGCCGGCGCTTCGTCCTCCGGCAGCCGCGTGAAGGCCGCGCAGGCGGCCGCGATATTCCGCCGTGTGGCATCGTCGAACGGTCTCATGATGCTTGACTACACCACGTCCGGCCCCGATGAAATGAAATCGCACGACCCGCTCAGGAATGGACGACATGACCAATAAGACAGCCGCACGGCTGAAGGCAGAAGGCTGGACCATTCTGGAGACCACGGGTTTCATGCATCTGATCGGCCCGCTGTGGGAGCGCAAGATCGACGGCCAATACGAATTCGCACTCGCGACCGAGGACAAGCACCACAATCGCCGCGGCATGGTCCAGGGCGGCGTGATGATGACGTTCGCGGACCGTACCTGCGGCATGACCGCCCGCTACGTCTCCGGCAAGGAGTTCATGGCGACGGTGCAGCTCGACACCCATTTCGTCGAAGCTGGCCAGATCGGCGACATCCTGATCTCCCGCCCGCGCGTGGTGCGCGCGACGCGCAGCCTGATCTTCATGAGCACCGAGGTGACGGTGGACGATCGTTGCGTGGTGATGGCAAATGGTGTGTTCAAGATTTTGAAGGGGCCGGGGTAGGAGCGATACCCACCGCTGTCATTCCCCGCGCAGGCGGGGAATCCAGTACGCCGCGGCTTCTCGATTAAACTACAGCCCTCTCGGAATACTGGATCGCCCGGTCAAGCCGGGCGATGACAGCTGAGAGCGTAGCAAGCATCTCCGCCACTCCGTCATTGCGAGCGCAGCGAAGCAGTCCAGAGATGCGTCTGCGGCGGTAGGCAATCCAGAATCCGTGCCGCGGAAATAGCTGGATTGCTTCGCTGCGCTCGCAATGACGGTGCTTCGCTGCGCTCGCAATGACGGAGTGAGACGGCTATGCTGTCGCCCGAAAAAGCAGCAAGGACGCGCCCCATGCAATACCGCCAACTCGGCCGCAGCGGCCTCAAAGTGTCGCCGATCTGCTTGGGCACGATGATGTTCGGCGGGCCGACCGATGAAGCGACATCGAAGCGGATCATCGCGAAGGCGCACGAGGCCGGCATCAACTTCATCGACACCGCGGACGCCTATTCGAAGGGCGCATCCGAAGAGGTCGTGGGACGCGCCATCGGCAACAACCGTCACGCCTGGGTGCTCGCGACGAAACTTGCGAACCCCATGGGCGAGGATCCCAACCGTGTCGGCCTGTCCCGCCGCTGGGTGTTGCAAGCGGCGGATGAGAGCCTGAAGCGGCTCGGCACCGACCACATCGACATCTATTATCTGCACAAGGAAGACCATTCTACGCCCCTGGAGGAGACGGTGCGCGCGATGGGCGACCTGATCCGCGCCGGCAAGGTGCGCTATTTCGGCGTCTCGAACTACCGCGCCTGGCGCGTCGCCGAAATCTGCAACATCTGCGACCGGCTCGGCATCGACCGTCCCGCTGTGAGCCAACCCTATTACAACGCCATGAATCGCATGCCCGAAGTCGAGCACTTCCCGGCCTGCTCCTATTACGGCCTCGGCATCGTGCCCTACAGCCCGCTGGCGCGCGGCGTGCTGACCGGCAAATACAAGCCCGACGCGGCTCCCGACAAGGAGACCCGCGCAGGCCGCAACGATACGCGCATGATGCAGACCGAATGGCGGCCGGAATCGCTCCAGCTGGCGCAGGAGATCAAGGCCCACGCCGAGAAAAAGGGCATCACCGCAGGCCAGTTTGCGGTCGCCTGGGTGCTGAACTCCGCTTTTGTCTCCTCGATCGTTGCCGGTCCGCGCACCGAGGAGCAATGGGAAGGCTACACCGGCGCGCTCGACTATCGCTTCACTGCCGAGGACGAGGCGCTGATCGACAGACTGGTCGTGCCGGGTCATCCCTCGACGCCGGGCTACAACGACCCGGCCTATCCGATCGAAGGACGCCGCGCGCGGACGGCCTGAGCCGGAGACAGGAATGGCCCTCGAAGATCGCTACGGCCTGCCGCTCTCCACCTCTTCGCCAGAGGCGGCATCCGCTTATCGCGAGGGCGTCGACCTCATGCTCGCGGGCTGGACCGGCACGGCGGAAACGCTGGAGCGCGCGATTGCGCTCGATCCGGATTTTGCGCTCCCCCATATCGCCCGCGCCCGCGTGCATGGCTTCTATCAGCAAGGCGATCTGGCTCGGCAGAAGGCGGCGCTCGCGCGCGAGCTCGTGGCGAAACGCGGCACGGAACGCGAGCGCTCGCATGTCGAAACGCTGGCGCTCGCAATCGAGGGCCGGCTGCCCGAGGCGATCGCGGCAACGATGACGCACGTCGAGGCGTGGCCGCGCGACGCATTGGTGCTGTCGCTGCCGCTCGGCGCGTTCGGCCTGTACGCGTTCTCCGGCATGGCCGATCACGACCGCGCGCGGCAGGAGCTGTGCGAGCGCGTCGCGCATCACTATGGCGAGGATTGGTGGTTCCTCACTATGTACGGCTGGGCGATGACCGAGAACGGCAATGTCGGTCGCGGCCGCGGCGTCACCGAGCGCGGCTTCGACCTGCGCCGGCAGAATGCCCATGCCGCGCACGCCGTGCTGCATGCGATGTTCGAGGACGGTTCGATCGAAGCGGCCGACCGGCTCGTCGACGACTGGATCCCCTCTTACCATCGCGCCGGAATCTTGCACGGCCACATCCGCTGGCATCAGGCGCTCGGCGCGCTGGAGCATGGCGATGCCGCGCGGGCGCTCGCGATCTATGCCGACGTGCTGCAGCCAAACGCCACGCAGGCGCCACCGCTCAATCTCGTCACTGACGGTGCGTCACTGCTCTGGCGCCTGTCGGCTTACGGCCACGCCGTGCCGAGAGCGCTCTGGCTCGAAGCCGACGGCGCCGCGCAAAAACTGTTTCCGAAATCGAGCCTGCCCTTCGCCGATATCCACATGGCGCTGTTCGCGGCTGCGACGCAAAATCGCGAGGCGCTCGCCACACGTCTTGCCGCCATCGAGCAAAGGCTCGCCGATGGCAAGCTTCCGGCCGGTCCCGTGGTGCCCGCGGTCTGCCGCGCACTGGCGGCCTTTGCCAACGAGGACTACGCGGCATGCGTGCAAACGCTCACGCCGATTCTCGGTGAGGTCGTGCGTCTCGGCGGCAGCCACGCCCAGCGCGAGTTGATCGAGGACACTTTTGTCGTTGCCCTGATGCGCAGCGGCGACCTGCCCCGCGCCCGCGCGCTGCTCGACGCCCGCCTGCACCGCCGCCCGTCCCTGCGCGATACGCGCTGGCAGGCGGCGATGGGATAGCCCCGCCACGAAAAAAACACCGGCCGAGCGGCAAGTGCCGGCCGGGAATGGGTTGGGCGATCTGGGCGAATCGCCGTTGGGGTGGCGCGGTGGTATTTCAGACGGACTTGGCTGAGCAAACGGGATCGCAACCAATTTGCGGTTCGCTGGTTGTCGGACGGAACTTTTCCGTGGTTCCCTGGCATGTGAGCCTTCCGATGCGCCTCTGCCGACCCATCCTCGCTGTCGCCCTCGTCCCCACCTTCGTCCTCTTGGCAAGCCCTTGTTTTGCCGAGTCTTCCGCGCCGATTCCCGTCAACAATCCACCCGGGCAGCAGACCGCCTTTATCGATTTGCTGGCGCTGATGTCCGGCCACTGCAAGACGTTGAAGGTCGCCGGCCGCACCTTCGCCTGCAAGACGGTGGCCTACGCCCACGGCGACAGGGGCCGGGTCAATTTCACGGTCGCGGTCGACGATCCCGCCGACGAGAATCACGTCGTGTCGTTCTCCGGCGAGAACGGCAAGCGCGCCGACGACAACTCCTATGAGCTGCCGATCGACCGCATGCTGCTCAACTCCAAGGACCGTCCCAAGGTCGACGGCCTGCCGGTGCCGGCCGAGCAGACCTCCACCGGCCTCTGCCGCCAGACCGGCAATTTCGCCGCCAAGAAGGTGACTGACGTCACCTGCTCTGCCACCGACAGCGAAGGCCGTCGCTACGAACTGCTGTTCGTCTCCGACGGCACGCCCGTGAGCGTGCGTCGCATCAGGCAGTCGGCGCCGTCGATCCAGGATCCGTTCAAATAGCGGTCCTTCTTCGCTCTGCATGCGGGGCCAGGTGAACCGCCGCCTGCGCGGCACAGCCGGATCAAATCCTTTCGTTGAAACTTCGGAACCGGCAGGTATGCTCGGATGCGTCCTCACCGAGGAGGCGCCCGTTGCAAACACAGGCCAGGCACAGAGTCAGCAATGAGGATGGTCATCGCGATCAAACGGCTCCTGATCGCCTGCCTGTTCGCAATCCTGGCACATGAATGCCCTGCAGCCGACAGTCCGGGGCAGCGCTCTATCCTGGTGCTGGAAGACGCCGACTTTCGTTCGCCATTCTATTCGGAGATTTTCGCCGGTATCCGCACGGCTGCGAAGGAAAATGGGCAGATCCACACCGTGATCTACGGCGAAAGCCTCGATCTCGCCCGTTTCCCGGGACCGGACTACGAGGAGAGCCTGGTCGGTCATCTCAAGACCAAATACGCGCATCGGCCGATCGACATCATCGTCTCGATCGGCGTCGCGTCGGCGAAATTCCTTCAGGCGCGCAAGCACGACATCTGGCCCGCCGCCCCCGTGGTTTACGGCTTCGTGCCCGATCTGCCCGAGACGCGCGCGCTGTTCCTGCCCGGCACGACCGTCATCTTTGCCAAGGTGTCTCCGGCGCAGATACTGACTGCGGCACGCGCGGTCGTTCCCGACTTGACTGGCGTCGTCCTCGTTGGCGATGCATGGAAAAATCCGCTGATATATGGCCACTGGAAACAGGAATTCGCGACCACGATGCCGGGTCTCGAAATCATCGATCTGTCCGGCATGGTGCTGCGGGAGGTGCGCGAACGGGTCGGCTCCTTGCCCCCTCGTTCTGCGATTCTGACCTCGGCGATGTATTCCGACGGCGAAGGCACCCACTATTTGCCGGCCGCGGCGCTTGCGCGCGTCGCCGAGCGCGCGAACCGCCCGATCATTATCACCTCCGACACATTTCTCGGGCGAACCGGGGTTGGCGGCTTCCTGCTGCTGCCCGAAGCCATCGGACAGGAAGCCGGCCAGTTGGCAATGCGGATTCTCGGCGGCGAATCGCCGTCGAACATCCCGCCCGTTGCCGGGGATAACGTGAAGCCGATCTTCGACTGGCGACAGCTCAAGCTCTGGAATGTGGACGAAGCCCATCTGCCTCCCGGAAGCGAGGTGCGTTTCCGAGAACCGAGCTTCTGGGAGCAGTACTACTGGCGTGTCATGATCAGCGCCGGCGTGGTGCTGGTGCAGGCGATGATGATCGGCATCCTCCTGCGCGAGCGCAGGCTGCGATTCCAGGCGGAGGTCGAGGCACGCCAACGCATGTCGGAGCTAGCCCACATGAATCGCCTTGCGACCGCGGGCGAGATGTCCGCCACGATCGCGCATGAGCTGAGCCAGCCGCTCGCCGCCATTCTGATCAATGCTGAGACCGCCGAGCAGGTGTTGCAGACACCGGCACCTGACCTCGGCGTGATCAGCGAGATACTGGGTGACATTCGCCGAGACGATAAGCGCGCTAACGAGATCGTCGTTCAGGTGCGCTCATTTTTGAAGAGGGCCCGCACAGAGCGGATCGAGCTCGACCTCAACGCGACGGTCAGCGATGTGTTTAGGTTCCTGTCCATTCAGGCCCTGACCTACGACGTTGCGCTCGCGACGGATCGATCGTCCTTGGATATTCGCGTAACTGCCGACAAAGTGCAGCTCCAGCAGGCTATTCTGAACCTGGTCATGAATGCCATCGAAGCGGTGGCCGATCTGCCGGAGGATCGGCGACGCATCGTCGGTCGAACCAGCCTTGCGAACAATCAGGCCATGATCTCGATCGCAGATGCCGGCGACGGCATCTGCACAGAAAAGGTAACCGAAATCTTCAAGCCGTTTTTCACAACCAAGACGCAGGGAATGGGCATCGGCCTCTCGATCACGCGCACGATCATCGAGGCACATGGCGGGCGCATCTGGGCCGAGAACGCGCCGACGGGAGGCGCCGTCTTTCATATCAGCCTGCCGCTGGCTGTGGCACGGTCGTAAGTCGAGGCCCTCTGCCGTTCAAGTCGCTCCGCCCGTCACGTGAACGCCTTTTCCAGCGTCGCGAAGATCACCGCAAGCGATTTGTCGTGCCGCGTCACCGGCGGCACCGGGCGATCGATCTTCATCAGCTGATAGACCGCCATCTGCGCCGCGCGCACCGAATATTCGACGGTGAACACGACGTCATCGGGGATTTCGAGGAACTGGCTGACGAAGGCGAGATTGACGGAATTCCTGGGCACCGGCAGCGGCCGGTCGTCAGCGGTGCGCGGCATGAACATGCTGGTGATGTAGGGCATGCGACAGGGAACGCAGATCGCATCCTCGAACACGGCAGGGTCGAAATTCAGGTGACCGCAAAGCTCCTTCAGGATGTCGGCGCCGCCGCAATCGGACATCGGCTTGGCCACGAAATTGCCGACGCGGTCGGGATGCAGTGCATAGCCCCAGAACACCTGCACGTTGTTCGGCTGTCCGGCGAAATGCGGCTGATGATACAGCACCACCGACATCAGCCAATTGGAGTCCCTGAACGTGACGAGACCGCCGGTGCCGGCCTTGTTGCCGGAGAACGCCTCCATCTTGTCGAAGAAGCGCGGATCGCGGCAGGTGACAGTGAATGACTGCCAATAGGATTCCGGGATCGACGCGTTGAACGCGGACGGCTTGCCGAATTCTGGACGGTCCTTCGCGATTTTCTCCCACAGGGCCCAAGCCCGGCTGTCGGACTTGGTCAGGCGCGGAGCCGGCTCGGTCATCGAGCCCAGGCTCGAGGCGTCCGTCATCGAGCCGTTCTGAAAGAACACGAGATCGCCGTCCTCGAGCTGGACATTGGCGGTGCGGCCGTCGCGGTCGAGTACGAGCTGGCGCACCCGCAAGCGTCCGTCCTCGCTCTCGATCGCCATGTCGGTGACGGCAGTGCCGCGCACGAACTGAACGCCCCGCCCCTTGAGCCAGTCGGCAAGCGGCCGCACGATCGCGTCATACTGGTTGTAGACGGTGCGCTTGACGCCAGCGAGAGTCTCGATGCGCGGGAACTCGTTCATGAAGCGATCAGATAGCGTTTCAGCTCGACCGCGCTGTGCCAGGGCTGGAAGGCGAAAGTGGTCTGCCACATGTACCAGAAATTTGATTCGAAGAATTTGGGCGACAGCCAGTCGGTGATGCGGCTGTTGCCGAGCGTCTGCTCCGAGGCCTCCGTGAGCCGCAGCAACTCGAGCCGGTCGCGCCCTGAAAATCCCATATGCGAGACATCGAGCTTGAAGCGGTTGCGATCGACCAGCCGCGCTCGCGAATGCGCGGGGTTCTCGGTGTTGAACGCGACGGTTTCCTCGCGCACGCTGAGGCCGGGATGTTCGAGCGAGGGAATGGTCGACAGCAGGTCCCAGGTGCATTCGTAGTGATCGGTCGTGAGCATCCGTCCGCCGCGCAGCGAATAAGCGCCGTTCGCGAGCAGCGCGCCGTCGAGGCTGCCGCCGACCAACGGCTGCGCCTCGTAGATCACGATGTCCCGCCCCGGCAGCTGCGCGTCACGAACCAGGAACGCCGCGCCCGCGAGCGATCCAACGCCGCCACCGATGAAATACGCCTTCATGTCTTGCCTCGATCCGCAATTCGAATTGTCGCGGCGACATTGCATGGCGAGACACTGGCCGGAGTTGCGCTGGATCAAGCGCAACGCGCGTGAGGATCACGTTGAGTTGAGCGATTGACTGATCAGCGCCGGCATGGCGTCCTTTCGCGACATCATCGAATCACGTCTTGACATTGCGGCCGTGCCTCGGAGCGACCCATGACGCGCGATCGCCTGTTTCTGCTGCGACCTGGTTTCGAGGACCCGGCCTTTCCTGGACGCCGTTTCTATTGCTGGCATTGCGCGCTGATCGAGGGCTTGCTGGTCTCGTTTCCGCAGCTCGCCGACAAGCTCGACGTCGAGCGCATCGCGTGGCCACGCCCGCGGCACGCCGTGATCGCGCTGGCTGGCGAGGAGAACCAGTCGTTGCCGCTGCTCGTGCTGGCGGTTGGAGCGACCTCGCCGCACCAGACCGGCAGCCATCAGGGCCGCGCGTTCATTGCCGACAAGGACGCCATCCTGGGCGCACTCTCCGAACGTCACAGCTTTCCCGATCCGCATCCGTGAGGGGAGAGCGCTCGCGCGATGACGTGTCGAATCTGAACGGCGAATTCGTCGCCACCGATACGTGATTGCGTCATTCGCGGCAGAGTGATGGCAGGGTTGCGATCGACGCTGGTGATGCGACAATAAATCTCACGAGACGCACGCAGCCGCGCGAATCGGGCGCCGATGAAACTGCGTCGTTTCGACGCCCGCACTGGCCGGAACGCGCCGGCTGACCATGTGTTGTCACACGACATTCAACTGGAGTGATGACATGAAGTATCTCTTTGTCGCGATGGCCGTCGGTGCTGCGGCGCTTGCAGGCGGATCCGCGGCGAACGCGGCCAATCATTCAAGCGCGAAACAGAACGCGCCAGCCGCCCAATCAACCGACATCAGCGCGCAGCACAGGCACCACCATCACGGCCATCGCCATCACTGGCGTCCTCACCACCATCACGGATTTCATCGTCCGCACTACCGAAGCTACGGCTATTATCCACGGCACCACGGATATTACGGCGGCGGACCGTACGGATATTATGGCGGCGGCGGTCCCAGCGTGACGTTCGGCTTCGGCGGCAGTCGCTGGTAAGACGAGAGGCAGCAACACGAAAGGCCCGCGAAATGCGGGCCTTTTTTTGCTCGTCAGCCTATCCCCGCAAGATCATCCCCGCCGTCTGTTGGCCGCTCGCCAGCGCCGCTTCGACCGTGCCCATGTCGGCTCCGCGATAGAGCGCCTCGCCGGAGAACAGCACCGGCCCGTCGGCGCGCGCGAGGATCGTTTGCGCCTCGCGCGTTCGCGGCGTCGCCCAGGAATAGGCGCCGCGGGCGTAGGGATCGTGCGCCCAGTTTGTCGCAACGGCCGCGATGAGCTCGCGCGCGAGATCCTCGCGCGAGAGGCCGAAGGCGGTCGCAAGCGAAACGAGCCCGGCATCGATCAGCGCTTGCGGGTCGAGCTGCGTCAGCGCTGCCGTGCGCGGGCCGCCGAACCATCCGGTCAGCACGGGATGCCGGTTCGGATATTGCGTCCACCACACCGGGATGGCCTGGTCGGTCAAAAGGAAGCTCATGTCCGCAAGCTCTTCCTTGCGCTCGCGCCACCATGGCCGCCTGAAGTGCAGCAGGATTTTTATTACGTTACCGAAGCCGATGTCGTCGGTAGACGCCGCCTTCAAGCGCGCGCTCTCCGGGAGCGCGATCTCGCGCAGCAACGGCAACGGAACAGTGAGGATCACGCGATCGCAGCCATGTACCCCGCCGCCGACACAGCGAGCGGCGAGCGCGCCGCCCTCCTCCTCGATCGCCGACACCACGCAGCCGAAGCGAAAAATCACGCCAAGCTTGCGGCACTCGGCCGTCAGGAACTCGATCATCGCACCATAGCCGCCCTTGACCCGCGCCTGCGGAGAGTGCCCGCCAGCCATCCATTCCTCGCGCAGCGCCAGCGTCGAAGCGCGCTCGGGATCGGCCGCATCGTAGCCCTCGACCATTCGCTCGATCGCATGGCGCAGCCGCGCGTGCTCATCGCCGGCAAAATGCCGGCGCAGGAAATCGGCGACGGTGAGGTCGTCGTTCAATTCCCGAACCACGGCGTGCAGCTCAGCCTCATGCGGATCGTGGCGATCCTCGCGCACGATGTCTGCGCCGTCAAAGCCCCACCGCTCGCCTTCGATCTCCTGAAGGGACAACCCGGCCTCACGCAGTAACGCGCGCGTGACCGGCGCCTCGCCGTGGACGAATTCGGCGCCACCATCGGCGGGGTAGCCGAACTCCGAAGCTGGCAGCGGGTGAATACGGCCGCCGCAGCGCTCGCGCGCCTCCAGGATCGTCACTGTCTTGCCCGCGCGCGCCAGCTCGCGCGCCGCCATCAGACCGGCCGCGCCGGCACCGACGATGACGATATGCTCTGATGTTACGGACATGGCGGTGCTGTTACTCGCCCACGGCCTGCGGATCGTTCTGGATCAGATAGCGTAGCAGCAGGACACCGCCGCCGAGATCCCGCGTGCTCTCCAGCCTCATCGCAGTCAGCGGTGCACGCCGGTCGCCCTCGGAGTCCGTGGAATCGAACACGAAGGGCGCGCCCCTGGCGCCATCGATCGCGGGACTGAGGATCAGGTTGAACTCGTCGATCAGGCGCGCACGCAGGAACGCGCCGTTGGCGACGCCCCCGCCCTCCACCAGCAGGCGCTTCACGCCGAGCTCGCGGTTGAGAATGTCCACCGTCAGTGCGAGGTCGATCTCGGACTTGCCGGCAAAGATATAGGACACGCCCTCGCCGCGGAGCCCGGCGAGATGCGAATCGGAGACGCTCTCGGTCAGCACGACGACGATCGGATCGCCGCCGATATCGGAACGGCCCCAGCCGATCTTGCCCTTCGCATCGAGCACGACGCCAAAGGTTTTCGCGTCACGTCGCGCGAACCAGTTTTCGCGCGGAAATTTCGCGTCCGTCGTCGCCGGATAAGGCTCGCGCTTGGCGAACTCCGAGCCGGTGACGCGGCCGATCACCCAGGCATCGCCGCCGAGCTCGTCGTGGATCTTCTCGAACCAGTCCGATCCTGGTCCCTTCGGGCGCCAGCGGCTCGGATGGGTGCGGCCGTCCAGACTCGAATGCATCAGACAGATGACGTAAGGCTTCATGCGCATCTCCGGGCCGCGCTCAGGCGGCCGGCTCATTGCCCTTCTCACTCCCCGTGGCGCGATCGTTCACGATCACCGCGAGGGGATTGAGCTTTGGCGGCGCGACGAGTTTGAGCGTGTTGGTGTCGCGATGGTTGAACGGCGCGCCGCGCACGAACAACTCGGTCTGGATCAGATAGGTCCAACTGCCGTCGTCGTTGAAGGTGATGTCGCAGCGGTAAGCGTCGGTGCGGAACGCTTGTTCCAGAAAATCAGTCGAGCAGATCCCGTAAGCGGTGTCGCCGCGCTTGGCCGTGACAGAGATCTCCTTGTCGTCCGGCCCGGCCTTGCCCGACGCCAGCAGCACCTGCCCACGCGGGATCGCCAGCGTCTGCATGATCAACCCCGTCGCGGGCTCCCACAACCAATAGCCGACCTGGTCATGGAAGGTGATGTCCTCCTCAGGCGTGTTGATATGGATGTGATAGCGCAGCCCATAGAGCAGCTGCGGGCCGTTGGCCTGGGGATCGATCGGGTCCATCCGGATGCGCTCGATGAAGGTCCGCCGCTCCGGCCCTTCCGCCTTCGGATTGATGTCGATACCCTTGTCGGCCTGCCAGACACCGGCGAGACGGCGGAGCGGGCCGAGATTGGCAAGGCCGTCGGGCGAGACGTCCTCGGGCTCGGTGAAGATATCGGCGGGAAGGGGGAGCATGGGTGTCCTCGCGTCGTTGCGAGGCAGCAATAGCATGAGAGCGCCGGCGTGGCTCGGTCTCAAGCCTCACAATCGCGAATGGACGTAGGCGCCACGCGCAGACGATCCATGATGCGAAACGGAGCCGAACCTCCTCAGTTCGGCTCCGTCGCCAGGATGCTTAGTGGCGGTGGTCGCGGACCTCGGGGTGAGTCCGGTGATCCCGGACGATGGGTTGATCGCGATGGTCGCGCACGACGGGCGGGTCGCGATGGTCGCGGACGATGGTCGTCGCGTTCGAAGGCGTCATCACGTTCGCCAGTGCAATCGCTGCAAGAGCCACGAGGATGTAGTTGCGCATGAGTTTTGCCTTTGCTTGGTGGATCACTGCGAGCCACCTGACACCAAGCTAGATTGATCAGCTCGAATGATATGTGTCGTCGATCACCCGGCGATGATCGATGCGCTGTCAGCCGTGCCATCGTCCAATCGCAGGAGAGGCGGACGGCGACCTCACGATCTATTATGATTCGTCTACGTCCGGCGGACGGGCCTCCGCGGCCCCGAGACGAGGACATCTCGCACCCAATCTCATTGCATCGTCGAATCCCAGCATACTTGATACGCCCTGCTGGTTTGCAATCAACGTCGCGTCTGCCGCAGTTTTAATCAGGCCATAAGCATTTGTGTTCGGTGTTCCCGTTTGCGCCACGGAATCACGGTGATAGGATCACGGCCTCAGGATTGTGAAATACACCATAGGCGATGAAGCCACTCCTAAACTAGCGTTCACGTGACGTCCGTTATTTTCAAGTGAGTGGTTTGGAATGCAGCAGGCTTCGGTCGAGAAGTTCTCGGACCTCATCGGCGCGATCTACGACTGCGTGATCGCACCGGAACGCTGGACGGGCGTTCTAAACGAGATTCGCACGGAGCTCGGCTTCGCGACCGCCGTGCTATCGGCATATAGCCTCACGAACATGAGGATCGGAGTCAATGCCGCCTCCGGGACCGACCCTGTCCAGACGATGGCCCAGACCAGCATCGAGTATGCGCCTGATATCGTCGAACTCTGGGGCGGCGTTGAGCGCATCCGGCAATATCCGCTTGGAGAACCGATCATTCGATCCCAAGCGGTCCCGGAGGAAATAGTCCTCGGCAATCGCTATCACCTGGAATGGGCTCTCCCCAAGGGCTTGTTCGACGCCGTCGGCGTCGCCCTCGTTCGCGAAAAAACAATGATCGGCAATGCGACATTCAGTCAGCATCAGTCGGACGGGGCCATTGACGATGCGCAGGTTAGCGGATTGCGCGTTCTCGCACCTCACATCCGCCGCGCCGTGATCATCAGCAATCTGTTCGACATGAAGACCGTGGAAGCCGCGACATTCACCGCGACAGTGGAGGCCCTGACGGTCGGAGTCGTTCTGACGGACGACGATTCGAAGATCGTTCACACCAATGCCGCAGCCACAGCCATGCTCGCGGCAAACGATCCACTTCTGGCTCGACATGGCCGGATCGCCGTTCAATCGGCGACCACCACCAGCACGTTGCAATCGGCCATCGCGCAAGCAGCAAAGGACGAGGCGGCACTCGGCCAAAAAGGCATCAGCATCCCAATCCCCCGCTCGAGCGGAGATCCTCTCGTCATTCACGTTCTGCCGCTGCGGCGCGGCCACATGCGGGCCGGCCTGGTCCAGCGCGCCGCCGCCGCCCTGTTCGTGGCATCGGCCTCCGGTCCGCCGCAACTGCCTCACGATGCTCTCATCCAGCTCTACGATCTGACGCCAGCCGAAATTCGCATCTTCGAGCTCATCTGCGATGGACAGACACGCGACGCGATCTCGTCGCAACTCGGAGTGTCGGTCAGCACCGTGAAAAGTCACCTCTTGCACGTCTTCGAAAAGACAGGTTGCCGGCGCCAAGTCGACCTGGTCAGGCTGGCAAGGTCGCTGACGTTTCCGGTGTAGGGAAGCTCGGGGTGACGGTACGCTCCGTCGTCCAGTGATTTTGAAGTGAGTGGTTTGGAATGCAGCAGCCTTCGGTCGAGAAGTTCTCTGACCTCATCGGCGCGGTCTACGATTGTGTGATCGCGCCTGAACGCTGGACCGCCGTTCTGGATGAGATTTGCGCCGAGTTCGGCTTTGCCACCGGCGCGCTCTCGGTCGCCAGCCTCACCAACATGAAGGCCGTCGTCAACGCGGTGTCCGGGTCCGACCTGGCCCAGATGGCCCAGAACGGGGTCGGCTACGGCCCCGATATCATCGAGCTCTGGGGCGGCGCCGAGCGCATTCGGCAATACCCGCTCGGCGAGCCGATCGTTCAATCCCAGGCGGTCCGGCCGGACGTCATTTCCAGCAACCGCTATTATCGCGAATGGGCCCTGCCCAAGGGCTTGTTCGACGCCGTTGCCGTCGGCCTCGTACGCGACAGGACGATGGTTGGAAATGCGATATTCAGCCAGCATGAGTCGGCAGGCCGCATTGACGATGCGCAGGTCGACGGATTGCGCCTTCTGGCGCCTCACATCCGCCGCGCCGTGACGATCAGCAATCTGTTCGACATGAAGACGGTGGAAGCCAACACATTCACCGCGACGGTGGAGGCCCTGACGGTCGGCGTCGTCCTGGCCGACGAGGATTCGAACATCGTTCACACCAACGCCGCAGCCGCGGCGATGCTCGCGGCCGGCGATCCGATCGTGACAAGGCATGGCCGGATCGCGGTTCAATCTGCGGCGACCACGGCCGCATTGCAATCAGCCGTCGCGCAGGCGGCAAAGGACGAGGCGACGCTCGGGCAAAAAGGCATCGGCATCCCGATCCCCCGCCAAGGCGGTGACCCTCTTGTCATCCACGTTCTGCCGCTGCGACGCAGCCATACCCGATCCGGTCTGATCCAGAGCGCCGCTGCCGCCGTGTTCGTGACGTCCGCCTCCGGGCCGCCGCGATTGCCTCACGATGCGCTCAACCAGCTCTATGACCTGACGCCGGCCGAGATTCGCATCTTCGAGCTCATCTGCGAGGGACACACGCGAGACGCGATCTCGGCCTTGCTCGGCGTTTCCGTCAGCACTGTGAAGAGCCATCTCATTCACGTCTTCGAAAAGACGGGCTGCCGGCGCCAGGTCGATCTGGTCAGGCTCGCGAAATCGCTGACGTTCCCGGTGTAAGGCGCGGGGGCGAGACGGCGCACGGTCGGCCGGACCTGGGCGCGGACGGCCCCGGAACCGTCGAATGATCATTCCGCGGTGATCCAAGGCCAGTCCTCGTTCGTTCCCAGACCCACAGGTCGCTTGTCGAGGCGCTATGATCGCTGCTATCCGAGCTTTAGATGCGCCATTCCGGGCGAAGGCTGGTTTTCCCCGGAGGATCGAAGCGCGGCTGTCGACTGGCGCGAACAAAGGGCCGAACACAAAGGTGGATTGGGCTGATCTGATCGGACGCGTCGCCTCGGCCGGAGACCAGGAGGCCTTCAAGCGCCTGTTCGAGCATTTCGCGCCGCGCATCAAGGGACTGATGCTGAAGGCCGGGTGCAGTTCGGACGAGGCGGAGGAGATTGCTCAAAATACCCTGATCGCCGTCTGGCGGAAGGCAGGCCAGTTCGATCCTACGACGGCCGGGGCAGCGGCATGGATATTCACCATCGCGCGCAATTTGCGCATCGATTTGTTCCGCAGCAGAGCGCGGGCAGACCGCCTGCGGGGCACCTCTGAGCTTCCCGAGACGCCGGATCCTGCGGAACCCGCGGACGCCGTTATGTCCCGCGTGCAGGACGCGGCGCGGATCAATTCGGCCGTCAGGCAGCTCTCGATGGAGCAATCCATGGTGGTGAGATTGTCGTTCATCGAGGAGAGGCCGCACCCGGAAATCGCGAGCCTGCTCGGCATTCCGCTCGGAACGGTGAAGTCGCGGATCAGGCTGGCGATGAACCGCCTGAGAGACATATTGGACGAAGAAGCATGACGATCAGCCATCATCCACCGGAAGATCTTCTGGCCGACTTTGCGGCCGGCAGGTTGGAAGAAGCCCATCAATTGGTGGTGGGGGTGCACGTTGCGGGTTGCGCTCGGTGCGGCCGTTTCGCGCAGGCCATCGAGCAACTTGGCGGCTTGGCTCTTGAAGATGTCGAGCCGGTGCCGGTCGCATCGGATGCGTTCGAGCAGGTGATGTCGCGCATTCACGACGCTCCTGAAGAGCGAGCGGCGCGGACTGCGGAGGCCGCTCGCGGCAGCGAGCAGGATATTCCGGCGGCGCTGCGAAACTACCGCATCGGCAAGCGCAGGCGCATCGCTCCGGGTCTGAGCATGCGACCGATCGAGTTGTCCGGATCGGGCACGGCGCGGGCATTTCTGCTTCGCTCCGCGCCGGGGACGCGCATGCTCGAACACACGCACACCGGAACCGAATTGACCCTCGTGCTCGAGGGCAGCTTCAGCCACCAGGGCGGCCGGTTTGGTCCGGGTGATTTCGACTATGGCGACGACGAGATCGACCATCGACCTTTGGTGGGCGACGAGGGCCCATGTGTTTGCCTTGTCGCAATGACGGGCGACCTGCGCATGAACGGCCTGCTTGGCAGGCTGATCGGGCCATTCGTGCGGCTTTGATCCGCTCGCCTCCTTCTTCCGCCGGGTGATCCGAACGCGCGCCCGGAGCGTTTCGAAGGAAACGCAAGGGAGACAGGTCATGGCCGGCTTAAGCCTGACGCAGGCGCAGAGCGAAACATTGCCCGAATTGTTGGCATGCGTTTCGGCGGGCGACGCACAAGCCTTCGCAGCGCTGCACATGCTGACGCGGAGCAGGCTGCGCAGGACTGCGCTCGCCGTCGGAACTCCGCCCCACGACATCGAGGACATTCTTCAGGAAGCCTATCTGAAGATCTGGCGCAACGCGGGTCGGTTCGACGGCGACCGTGCTTCGGCGATGACCTGGATGTCCGCCATCGCGCGGAATACCGCCATCGACCATCTGCGGATCAGAAGACTGCCGACTCACGAGCTGGACGAGGCGCTGCTGGTTCCGACAAGTGCTGACCAGCCGGCGAACGACGATTTCGACTACGCCCGCGCCGAACCGATCGCACGCAGCGTGCTGGCTCGTTTGCCGGAAGACCGCCGCAGGCTGGTGGCGCTGGCCTATCTCGAGGGTGAGAGCCGTGCGAGCTTGTCGCGGCGCTTCGGTGTGCCGGTCGGCACCATCAAGACCTGGTTGCACCGAACCCTTCTGGCGGTACGCAAGGACTGCCTTGCCGCATCGGCTGCAGCCTGAAGCACGCAAGGAACCCGCGCGTGGCCGCAGAGATCATCGAATTCCCCATCCGTGGACACCAGGATCCGCTTGTGTCCTCCGTTGCGAGACTCGAGCAGATGGTGAGAGAGGTCGACTGTCTGGCGGCCAACCAGCCCGCGGAAGATCTCGATCATTTGCTCGGTGTCATGGAGCGCTTCGGCGATCGACTGGTCGATCTTGCGCACCTCGTGCTTGACGACGATGCCAAGCGGAGTGTCCAGATCGCATTCACATCGCTCTCCGACAAGATCGCGGCGACCAGAGAGGCCTTTGACGAGTGCGATGGAGCGACGGATCCCTGATTCGGCGCCACGCTCGTCCGTTCGACGCGTGAAGTCAGTTCTGCGCGCCGATCCTAATTGAGGCGGAGCAGCGAGATGTTCAGCAAGGTCGCAAAACCCACCCAGCCGGCGTAGGGAATGAAAAGCGCCGCTGCCAGCCGATCGTTCGCCCATTGACGCCAGACAAAGGCAAGGATCACAGCAAACAGCGCAACAATGACGCCGAGCGCCACGTCCATGCGATGAAGCGAAAAGAAAATGGGAGACCATGCAAAATTCAGGATCATCTGCAGGCCCCATATTCTCATCGTCGTTCCGCGCGGCTCCGCCTCGAAGGTGCGGAATCCCGCCACGGCGATCATCAGGAACAGGGCCGTCCAGACCGGTGCGAACACCGCATCCGGCGGATTGAAAGATGGCTTGTTGAGCGCCGCGTACCACGCTCCCGGACGGTTTAGGACCCCGATCAGAATCCCCGCAGCAGGAACCAGAAACAGGAAACCGGCGCATCGGTACCATCTGCCGCGCTTACGGTCGCCATCGTGCCGCAGCGCCCCGTTGTGCGTCCCGTCCATGATCAATGCGCTATTTTTTGAGCGACGAGAAATCCGGTCCAGGCGCTGACACCGGCGAGGACGGATCCCCAGCCCACGTCCGCGAGAGTGAGCGCCGTCGACCAATTCCTCAGCGTGGCCTGGTTGGTCAGATCGTAGGTCGCATAGGTGAAGCAGCCCAGCATCACGCCGGACATGAAGGCACGCAGCGCGCCGCCATCCTGCTGAGCCGGCAGCACCGCAAACCAGATCAGGCCGACGGGATACGCCAGATAAAACACTGCAGCGGCGGCGAGGTCGGGCTGCGACCGCAACATGTCGCCCAGCACCGGCCGGTAAAGTCTCTCGACCATGGTCTTGAGCCAGATCATGTCGAGCGCAACGAAGGTCGCAGCCACCCACAGATATGTGAAAAGCAGGCTCATGTCCGGTCTCCCTCCGGTGTCGCAACCGGTTTAACAAAGGCATCGGCTGTAAACGACGTGAAGCCCTCGCTGGATCACGCGGCGCGGTCGTTCCGCCTTGCCGCACAACCCTGTCACGCCCTTGAACCAGATCGTGCGGCCGGAACTCCGATCATTCCGGCACCTTCTTGGGCGGCCGTGGAAAGAAAGCGCTGGTGCGTGCCTGATAGTCCCGATACCGGCGGCCGCGGGATCGAAGCATCTGGACTTCGAGCGGGGGTATTCCGGTCACGTGCACGAGTATCCAGTACATGATCGCCGGCGCGATCAGGCTCGCCCAGCCCCATGCGTAGCCCGGCGACAGCGCGATCATCGGATAGGCGAGCCATCCGAGCCATTCGAAGAAATAATTCGGATGACGCGACCAGCGCCAAAGCCCGATGTTGCAGACCAGGCCCGCGTTTGCCTTGTTGCGCTTGAAGCTTCGCAATTGCTCGTCGGCGATCGCCTCGCCTGCGACGGCCGCAAGCATGATGGCGGCGCCCGCATAGTCCTGAACGCCCAGGGCGCCCCGTGGAGCGTGTGCAGCCAGGAAGACCGCGAATGGCAGCGGCACCGAGGCGAAGGCCTGCGACTGCAGGAAAGCAAACATGCGAAGCGGCGCCTGTGAGCCCCATTCCTGCGCGTAGCTTGCATATCGCGGATCGTCGATACCCGCTGCGGCGCGCCGGGCGATATGCGTCCCGAGCCTCACCGACCAAAGCAGCACGAGCCCGCCTACGAGCATCTGACGCACTTGCAGAGCCTCGCCGAATGGCAAAAGGGCCGCCACCGCCCCAACCAGGCCGACGGAGTAGGTCCAGATCGTATCGACCCACCCGGAATTGCCGGTTCGCTGCTGAACGATCCAGGCCAGCCCCATCAACAGCGAAAGCGCAAGCGCGATGCCGGCGACGATCAGTATTTGCAGGAAATCCATGCCTCACCATACCCAAACTCGGATCCTTACGTCCGTCCCGTGCCCCGGTTTCGCGGGTGATCCACGCTGTCCGCTGGAACGTTTCCTCAAGCGCGGGTGGACAGGTCAGCTATTGGAGCTGTCCTGAGCCGGGCGGCGGACGACATTGGCCCGAAACCGGATGTTCCGGCCGTCGCTGGTGGTATTGGGGGCGATAAAGCATGCGTTTGGCGGTGATCGGGACGGGAATTGCCGGCAATGCCGCCGCGTGGCTCCTGTCCGAACGTCATGCCGTGACCGTCTACGAGCGCGAATTGCGACCGGGTGGACACAGTCATACAGTGCGCGTTGACTACGATGGCGAAGAGATCGACGTCGACATCGGCTTCATCGTGTTCAACGAGCCGAACTACCCGGAATTGACGTCTCTGTTCGCGCACCTGGGCGTGAAGACCGAGGAGACATGCATGAGCTTCGCGATGTCGGCTGACCATGGCCGATTCGAGTGGCGGGGCGGCGGCGAGACCTTCCTGCAGGTCGCCTCCGGCCTGTTTGCCCAGCCGCGTAACCTCTTCTCCCCCTCGTATTTTCGCATGCTGGCGGAGGTCCGCCGCTTCAACAAGGAAAGCGTCTCCGACTTGCGGGCTGGCCGGCTCCAGAACCTCACACTCGGCGAATATCTGCGCGAGCAAGCGTTCAGCCCCCGCCTGTTCAGCGACTATCTGGGACCGATGGGGGCCGCCATCTGGTCGTCGCCCTCGGCCGAGATCCTCGCCTTTCCCGCGGAAAACTTCATCGCCTTTTTCGACAATCACCGGCTGTTGCATCTGGATCGGCCGCTCTGGCGGACCGTCCAGGGCGGCAGCCGGCGCTATGTCGAGAAGCTCACGGCCAGGTTCGAGGCCAGCATCCGGCTTGGCTGCGCGGTGACGTCGATCCATCGAACCGAACGTGGGGTGACGATCGGCGACAGTCACGGCCATCAGGAAGCCTACGACGCTGTCGTGATGGCCTGTCACAGCGATCAGGCCCTGGCGATGCTGTCGGATGCCGACCCACGCGAGAGATCGATTCTCGGCGCGATCCGTTACGCTCCAAACACGGCCTATCTGCACCGCGACATCAAACTCATGCCGAAACGCCGCAATGCATGGGCGTCCTGGAACTTCTTGCGCTGGCGTCGTGAAACGCCTGCCCAGAACGACATCGCGGTGACTTACTGGATGAACCGGCTGCAAGGCATCGACGACAGCAAGCCGCTATTCGTCAGTCTCAATCCGCCTTTTGAGCCGGCGCCTCATCTCACCTTCGGCAAGTTCACATTCGCGCATCCGCAATATGACGCAAGCGCGTTCGCCGCGCAGAGGAATCTCCCCGAAATCCAGGGACGCCGCCGCACCTGGTTTTGCGGCGCGTGGACCGGCTACGGATTCCATGAGGATGGCCTGCGCTCCGGCATCGCCGTTGCCGAGGCACTTGGCAGTGCGGTGCCGTGGCGGCAGTCCGGCGCGTTGCTGGCGCAGGCTGCTGAGTAGAACATGTTGCAACCGGGTGCCCCAGAACGAACGGCGACGTCATCTGCGGCCGCGCTCTACCTGGGCAGGGTGATGCACGCCCGCATGCGACCCGTGCGCCACAGGTTCGCTTACCGGGTCATGAACCTGCTCATCGACCTCGACCGGCTTGATGAAGCGGATCGCCAGTCTCGCCTGTTCGGCATCAATCGCGCGTCGGTCTTCAGCTTCCACGAATCCGATCACGGCAAGCGTGACGGCGCATCCTTGAGCAACCATGTGCGACGCCTGGCCGAACAACGCGATATCGATCTGTCGGGAGGGCGCATCCTCCTTTTGTGCTATCCGCGGCTCTTCGGCTACGTATTCAATCCGCTTTCGATCTACTTCTGCTATGGCAGCTGCGGCAATCTTGCGCTGCTGATCTACGAAGTCCGCAACACTTTTGGCGAAATCCATTCCTACATCCTTCCGGTGGGGGACGCTGCTGCCGGCGGTGCCATACGACAATGTCAGGCGAAGGAGTTCTACGTCTCGCCCTTCATGGAAATGCAAACGCGGTATCGCTTCAGCATTGCTCCGCCCGACCAGCAAGTGAAGGTCAGAATCGTGCAGACCGATGAGCATGGCGTGATATTTACGGCTGCATTCTCCGGGCAACGTCGCCCGCTGACCAGTCGCTCGCTGTTGGCGACGCTCGTCACCCTGCCACTTCTCACCTTCAAGGTCGTCGCGGCCATCCATTGGGAAGCGATCCGGCTTTGGCTGAAAAATGTTCCCTACGTTCCCCGTCCGAACCAACGCTGAATGTGAAGCCATGGACCTCGCAGCCACTCACCAGACTGCTCGTTTCGATGACGTTCCCTTGCTCGCGCGGCTCGCGCTGCGGCTCGCCTCGCGGCTCAAGCTCGGCACCGTAGATGTTCGCCTTCCCGACGGCAGAACGGTGGTGTTGCGGGGAACGCATCCGGGGCCGTCGGCGACCATCGAGCTCAACAGCTACGCCTTCGCGCGAAGCCTGGTGTTGGGCGGCGATATCGGCATGGCCGAGGCTTACATTCGAGGCGATTGGAGCACACCGGATCTCTCCCAGCTGCTTTACGTGTTCTGTCTGAACGACGATCTGGTCGACAGCGCCTTCGCCGGCAATGCACTGGTCCGGCTTTGCCGGCGCGCGCTGCATCGGTTGCGCCGAAACACGCGACTGGGATCGCGGCTGAATATCCACGCCCATTATGATCTCGGCAACGAATTCTTTGCGGCCTGGCTCGATCCGAGCATGACCTACTCGTCGGCATTGTTCTCGCCCGATGCGACCGACCTGCTCGCCGCTCAACGGCACAAATACGAACAACTGGCGAAGGCGATCGAGCTACGGCCCGGCCATACCCTGCTCGAGATCGGGTGCGGCTGGGGCGGCTTCGCCGAATATGCCGCCAAAACTTGCGGCGCCAAGGTCTTGGCGCTCACCATCAGCAAGGAGCAGCACGCATTCGCCAGCCGGCGAATCCACGAAGCCGGGCTCGGCGAAAAAGTCGAGGTCCGGTTGCAGGACTATCGCGATCAGGACGGGCAGTTCGACCGTATCGCCTCGATCGAGATGATCGAAGCCGTCGGCGAGCCGTTCTGGCCGACATACTTCAATCAACTGCATCAACGGCTCAAGCCGGGCGGTCTTGCCGGCATCCAGGCGATCACCGTCCGCGACGAGCTCTTTGACAGCTACCGGCGGCGCGTGGACTTCATCCAGAGATACATTTTTCCGGGCGGGATGCTGCCTTCGCCGAATGTCCTGCGCTCGCTCGGCGAACGCGCGCAGATGCCTCTGATCCGCGAGCGGGTCTTTGGACAGGACTACGCCAAGACGCTCGCGGTCTGGCGAACGAGCTTCGGCCATGCCTGGACGGACCTGACCTCACTCGGGTTCGACGAGCCGTTCCGACGGCTGTGGGAATATTATTTGTGCTACTGCGAGGCAGGTTTCAGGGCCGAAAAGATCGACGTCCGTCAGCTGGTATTCGCGCGCCGAAGCTGACGTCGCTGACGTTTCCGATGTGAACGAACCCTCAAGCCGCTTCCGACGCTGATCGCGCACGCTGCTCGAGCACGCCGATCGTCGAGACCAAATTGTCGCGTCGCGCGCGAAGATTGAGCGCAAGAAGCGGGTATGTCGGCTGAAACGGGTCAAACACCCCTGCTCTCGCCTCTTCCTCGAGAATGTCGGTGTTGATGAGCCGAACGCGCCACCACAAATCGGCGACCAACGCATCGAGCCGGAGTTCGCCGGCAGCACCAGAACGGGACATTTCCTGCATCACTTGCCTCAACCTGAAACGGCCTCTCTTCCAAGGCCAGACTTTGGTCCTGGCTGAGCAAGCAGAGTGCCAGCAATGGGGCGGGCGCGATCTAGTTCCGGAATGGATTGCCGCGCGAGCCGGCTGGTCCAGGCTGGCGCTAGGGAAGTGTTGCCCGTGGAGAGCGGAATGGTGCCCAGGGGCGGATTGGGCCCGCCGCCATAAGGTCACAGCAAAATCAACTACTTATCGACTCGCTTCTTAGCTGCTTTGTACCACCCGGCTGTGCTGGCGTCCATGCTACGTCCAGCGGTCTGCTGACCAGCCGCAAGCACCAGGTTGTTTCATCAGAGCTTCTTTCACGTTATGCCAGGCGAGCCGAGACCCGTCTAATTAGCTAGCGGGCCAGCGCTCCGCGCCGCGGGAACTCTCCCGCGGATAGGGTTCTCGAATTCGCGAGCAACTCGCTTCAACGTACCGCGGGTCGGCCTCTGCCGTGACGCCCATGCTTTATTCGTGCCAGTAGCAAGGCTCACGGGCCGATAACGATGCGTAGCTATCGCAAAGCCGCTTTTGGTATGGTATTAGGGAACCATCTGATGCACGAGACGTTGGGGCTTGTTCGGCGGCCCAGCGGGGGAGTCCGCCCCATCTCCCTTTTTGAACAGTTGGCCGGCGTTGGTGGCCTTCGCTCCTCTCGCCCCGAGAGATGCCTTCATGTCCAATATTGAGGATTTTCCGGTCTCTGCTCGTCGTCAGTCGACGGAGTTCGACGCGCTGGTCGCGGCCGGTCATGCGGCACTCGACGCTATTCCTGGCGCGGTCTACCTCTGCGATGCAGAAGGCTTGCTCGTCACCTACAACACTGAGGCAGTTGAACTGTGGGGCCGAACCCCCGACCCGGCTAAGAAGGAGCGTTTCTGCGGCTCCCATCAGCTTTATCTCCTGGATGGAACCCCGCTTGCCCACAGCGACTGCCCCATGGCTACGGCCATCCAGATGGGCGCGCCTACGCGCAATGCCGAAGTCATCATGGCGCGACCGGACGGCTCTCGCTTCACCGCTTTGGTTAACATTCGGGCCTTGCGCGACCGATCCGGCCGGATCCAGGGCGCGATCAACTGCTTCCAGGACATCACGGGACGCAAGCAGATCGAGGAGGAAGTCCACCGGACGAAGCAGGACCTGGAGGACTTCTTCGAGAATGGCGCCGTAGGCCTTCATATCGTCAGCGGCGAGGGCATTATTCTCCGAGCTAACAAAGCCGAACTAGAGCTGCTCGGGTACAGACCCGAGGAGTACATCGGCCGCCACATCGCGGAGTTTCATGCCGACGCTCCGGTGATCGGTGACATCCTACAGCGCCTTTCATGCGGCGAACCGCTCGATCGCTATCCCGCCCGGCTGCGGGCCCGCGATGGGTCGGTGAAGCATGTGCTGATTACATCGAACAGCCGCTTCGTCGATGGCAAGTTCGTTAATACACGCTGCTTCACCATCGACGTCTCCAAGCTCCATGCTGCCGAAGAGGCTCGACGAGCCAGTGAAGCCCGTCTCGCAGCGACCTATGAGGCTGCGAGCGTCGGCATCTCCGAGACAGACGAGAACGGGCGCTTCTTGCGCGTGAATGATTCCATATGCCGCATTACCGGGCGTTCGCGCGACCAATTGCTTGGAATGACCTTCCTGGATTACACCGATCCGGATGATCAGGCGGATGACGCTGAGCTGTATGCGCGGCAAGTCCATGGCGACATCGAGAATTACACCACCCGCAAGCGCGTATTGCGACCTGACGGCTCCATGCGCCATCTTGATATTTTCAGTTCGTCGGTGCGCGATTCGGATGGCCGCTTCCTTTACGGCGTCCGTGTTGCCCAGGACGTCACCACCGCCAAACAGTTGGAGGATCGCTTGCGCGAAGGCGAGCAGCGCATGCGCGATCTCCTTGAGGCATTGCCCGCCGCAATCTACACGACTGATGCTGAGGGTCGCATCAATTTTTTCAATCGGGCCGCGGCCGAAATGGCCGGCAGAACCCCCCAGCCCGGCGACGAATGGTGCGTAACCTGGAAACTTTACTGGCCGGACGGCTCACCCCTTCCGCACAATGAATGTCCGATGGCTGTGGCTCTACGCGAGAATCGCCCGGTTCGCGGTGCCGAGGCTGTTGCCGAGCGTCCGGACGGCAGACGTGTGCCGTTCATTCCCTATCCGACCCCGCTGCGTGACTCGGAGGGAAAATTGGTCGGCGCCATTAACATGCTCGTTGATATTAGTGAGCGCAAGCAGGCAGAGAATGCCCAAAAGATTCTCATCGACGAATTGAACCACCGCGTGAAAAACACGCTCGCCACGGTGCAGTCTCTCGCGAGCCAGACTGCCCGTCATGCTGCCGATCTGGAAGAGTTTCTGCCGACCTTCACGGGAAGGCTGCTTGCGCTGGCTCGCGCGCATGACCTTCTCACGACGCGAAATTGGCAAGACGCCCCTTTCGAAAAGCTGGTCCACGATATCGTTGCTCCGGTGTCGGGCGGGCGCGTGGTGGCAAGCGGGCCGCACGTCGATCTGGACCCGCGTACGGCCCTGAGTGTTACCATGGTACTCAACGAGCTTTTGACCAATGCCGCCAAATACGGCGCACTCTCCGCGCCGGGTGGTTCCGTCTCACTCACCTGGAGCGTCAACGAGGGTGAACGATCGCAAGGCGTGCTCGAATGCGCGTGGCGTGAACGCGGGGGCCCCCTTGTTGTGCCGCCCAAGCGGCGAGGATTCGGGACACGGTTGATGGAGCGCTGCATAGAACATGACCTCGCCGGGGATTTCGAATTGGTCTTCGAGCCGGAGGGCACAAGCTGCAGCATTGCATTCCCCGTTAAGGTCCCAGCATCTAATGGCTGACATGTCGGGCGCCAGGGTTCTCCTCGTCGAAGACGAAGGGTTGGTGGCGCTCATGATCGAAGACATGCTCGAGGAATTGGGGTTGAAGGTCGTGGCCTCGGCTGCCCATCTGAAAAAGGCGTGCCAACTTGCGACGACCGCATCCATCGATGTCGCGCTCCTTGATGTAAATCTGGCTGGAGAGCTTGTCTTCCCGGCAGCTCGGATCCTGCGCGAGCGGAGTATTCCTTTTCTCTTCAGCACTGGCTACGGCGGGCCTGCCCTCGAGGAGGAGTTCAGGAATGCCCCCGCCATCGGGAAGCCCTTCTCCGTCGACCAGCTGAGCGATAAATTGCGAACGCTTCTGCCGCCTCCCTAGGCCGTCCGAAGCATCCTCGTAATGGCAAGCTCCAAACCGTTCCTTACAACGCCTTGCTGCGAGGGTAAGCTTCGAGGGTTCATCAAAACCGGCCGCTCCTCTGATACCAATCTACGACCGTCACTCAGGTTTTTCGGCGTTGATGTGCAGGATGAAGAGCGTTTTTCGGAATTCGTCTGTAACTTCCATCCGCCACTCCCGCCCAGGCGCCAGCTTTCCGTCAATGCCCTGCAATGTCTGACCGGCCATCACAGTCGCCTCTTTCCAGGCTGCACGTTTGTCCGGCAACTCCTCGCCGACGCGGTCAATCTCCGTGTGTTCGTGAGTAACATTGAAATAGTAGCGCGGCATCACGAATGACCTCTATTTACAGGTACTTCCGTAACTTCTGGGCGTGTTCGCCGTTCCGCCTTCAGGTTCGATCCAACAGGTTGGCGATACACCCATTGAGTTGATCATTTGAAAAGGCTTGGTGAGGAGCGGTCGCTCCTGAAATCGGGCAGGTACTCCGTCGGTGCCATACCCGCTCGCGAAAACGAACGGAACGTTGCGTTGTGCGAGAACTTGGGCAACTGGCTCACTACTGGTGCGGCCAAGCAAGACGTCCAGCACAGCAAAATCGAAATCGATGGTATTGGCGTGCTCTAGGGCGGAGACCAGATCACCGGCTTCGGCCACAACCGAGTGGGCCTAGCTCTGCCAGCATATCGGCTATCATCATCTGAATAAGTGCTTCATCCTCTACCAGAAATACCGAGGCCATGAGCCAACTCCAAGCCCTATGAACGCGCCAGTTTTGCTGCACCAGGAAATGCTCGGAGCGCAGCGGCCCGTAGCTCATTAAATGTGATGTGCCCGGCTTCGGCAGCTGCGAGAAGCTGTTCGGCAATTAGCTTGCGGCTCTCATGATCGCCGCCGCTCGGAAGCTCCCGGCACGTCTCTTCCAACACGACTTCCATATTCGACTTCCGGCGATCCGACAGCGTCATCCTGCTTCCTCAGGGGCTTAGTTTGGAATGCCGATAATATGGAACTGAAGGCCGGGCACCGTCAACTTCGGGCTCTAGCGGCGAGCGCTCCTTCGCCCTAGATCCCGTCTCGGGGCCACGGGCCGAATGTCCGGATCGCCGGCAACCTGGTCGCGATGGAGCGGCAGCCTAGTATCGTGCGGACTGCAGGGCTTCCGCTCTGGAGGCCTACCTTCTGGGCACTTTCTTCCCTTACGATAGTCCGTTCTGGATATGCCGCGAGACGCGCGAGGTGCTTCAAAAGCGCCCTGCTGCTGCTCACTGGAGATCGTTTGGGACGGTTTTTGCGCGAACAGGCCCTTTCGGGAAATTGAGGTAAACGCGATGTGACTGCCGATTTCAAAAGCCATCGCTGCAGACCTCAAGCTGACGTCGAGCATCCGAAACACTTCGGGCAAAACAGCGACACTTCTCAAGGATCCGCTTCATGTTTGGCACGCCTGATGCTCAGTACTCGTTCTGCGTCACTGGGCAGACAACACTGGATCGCTCGGATCGTCAGCGTGCACTATCGCAAAGCGGCGACAACGGTTCACGGAAGCGCGGACGTTAACCGTTTGGGCTTCCTCAGAGCCGGGGCAAGCACTGCATAGGCCCGAGCTCACGGCCCTTCCTCCAGCCCGGTTGCTTACCCGGAGGCCGTCCAGAAGTACGGCAGACAGCCAGACCTCGCAAGACCCCGCCATTGACAGCAGATGGTGAGGCAAGAGAGCTTCGTCGGAGTCGAGACACAACCTGTCAGTTGGCCCATGTCCTAACGCTACGCTCCTCTACCAGCTTGTACGACTCCTAGGCCGGGTACCGGACTGTTGTTCCCGAAATCCGGACACTTGGGATTCTTCGGTCCGTCGTGAGTCAGTTGAGACTGAGCTTGGACGGCGCCCGGCCCTCATTCGTCTGGTAAATAGAGGGTGACGACCAAGTGCTTTGACGGGGCGTAGAGTAAGCGCGTCGCGCCAGCTACGGCGATCTATCTCTAGCCCTTAGCAAGATGGATAATCTTTCGTGAGCGTCTGTCTGCATCTCTGCGGAGGGCTTTGTTAGTGCCGTAGCAACGATTGAAGCGCAGGATGCAGCATTATGGCCAGAGTACAGGCGGATCCTGTCAAGGATCCTTAACTCTGAACTGAAACGCTGCCATTCGATGATCTGTTAGCAGAACAATTCAACTAACTTCCCGCAGCTCCAACTTGGCAGAGTGATGCAGAGCTTGCTCGGAGGACCACCATCGCATCACCCCGGACGATCGCTGAGATGCTGGTTCACGTCATCGCTGAAACGCCAGAGAAACTTCACAAACTAGGCAAACTGCTTGAACATAAGCACGTCGAATGCGAACTTCTAAGCCAACTCGGTCTGGTTGGCAAAAGCTTCGACGTGATAGTCATTGATGCCGATTTACGAGTCCCGAAAAACATTCTCGATCTGAAAGCGCTCTCAAACCGACTTTCCCATATTCCTATCCGTATCTTCCTGGTCGACCAACGCACACGGCTCTGTCAAGTGCAGGCATTGGCGCTTGGCGCAACGCACGTCTTGTTCAAGCCTGTCGAGCCAGCACTCTTGCTTTGGCATCTCTCTCCCGGGCAGTCGGCGCGACCTTTAACCGATCAATCTCACGCCTGGCCAGCGGACGCAGCGTCTGAGGGCGCCGCCAGCATCGCCTCGATGTTCTCGGCTGTTCTTAGTGGAGGGCCTACCGATCTTCGGAACGTCAGGCAAGCCGGGGAAGCGATTGCGCAAAGCATTGCTGAACACGGGCTTACCGATTGGCTCAACACAGTTCGTCGCCACCACGAGGGTACTTACCAACACTGTCTGCTGGTCACGGGCATCGCCGTCGACTTCGGCTTAAGCCTAGGCATGAAACCGCTTGACATCGAACGTCTACACACGGCTGCGATGTTCCACGATATCGGGAAAGCGCGCGTTCCATTAGCGATCTTAGACAAGCCAGGCAAACTCGATGACTTGGAGCGTGCATTGATCGAGACACACCCGGAAGTGGGATACGAAGCGCTTAAAAGCACACGAGATATCACGACCGAAATTCTCGATGCGGTTCGCCACCACCACGAATATCTTGATGGCAGCGGCTATCCGGATGGTCTGTGCGGAGATAGCATTGCCGACATTGTGAGGATGCTGACAATTTCCGACATCTTTGCTGCACTCATCGAGCAGCGGGCTTACAAGCAGCCAATGCCGCGTGACAATGCATACGATGTTCTCCGCTCGATGAAGGGCAGGTTAGAGAAACCATTGGTCGACGCATTTCGTCCGGTCGCGCTCCATCGTTAGCGCGACTTTCGATACATAGAAGGTCGGCTACTTCCCTGCTGAAAATTGCGCAGCATCTACTATGATGGAGCCCTTAATCTGCTGCCCGAGAGGAGCCTTTCTCTCGGTGTCATGACTTGGCGGGCGCAGAACGGCGATTAACCGTTCCATTACTTCGTTCTCCGCGCCCATCACGATAGCGGACGAGCCGATTGATCTCCTGAACGGTGAAGCCGCACCGCATACGCCTTCCGTCCTGATCATGTCGCAAGGTTCGCCAGGGGGATCTCGAGAAACAAAGAGAGCCCATTATTCCTCCAATGTCTGGATATGTGCCCGCCCAACCCGTTGAGAGCGGCTTTCTCGAGGACTGTTCCAAACCCTTCGCGCGACGCGACCTCGGCCATCGGCGTAGACCCGCTTTCCTCCCATTTCAACCGAAACAGCTCTTGCGTTGCCTCAATCGCAATGATGAGTCGGCCATCTGGGAAACACAGAGCGCCATACTTCGCCGCATTCGTCGTAAGTTCGTGAAGTAGCAGCGCAAGAGATGTCAATGCGTTACCTGAAAGCGGAGCGTCCGATCCACTGATGGCGATACGAGACGCTTGCTCATCCTCGTGAGGAGCCAAGATCGCACTGAGCAACGCTCTGACGGAAGTGGCGGCTTTAGCTGTACCGCCACTGCTCAGATCCGGCAGGGTCAAATCATGCGCACGAGACAGTGCTAGCAGTCTGGACCGGAGATCCATCGCAAGCTCTTCGACTGTTGTGGCCGATTGTGCGCTTAGAGCAATCAATCCTGCAGTGACGCTGAAAAGATTCTTGATACGATGATTGATCTCCTTCAGCAGCACGTCTTGCTGCGCACGGGCATTCTTCTGCAGGCTGATGTCGTGCGTGAGGCTTATAAGGGATTCATCTTTGCGACGGCCCGCTTCTTCGAGAGCTCGAGCTTGAAGTTTGATTTCGTCCCTCTGTGCGGCGATCTGTTGCCACTGGCGATAAAGCTGGAAGAACACCTCCGCTTTAGAGCGCAGAATATCGGTCTCAATCGGCTTCTGAATGAAGTCGACGGCACCAGCTTCATAGCCATGGAACCGACGTTGACCGTCGGCGCTGCCGGCTGTCACAAAAATGATTGGAATTCGGCGGGTGCGCTCATTTCCACGCATCAGCTCAGCCAACTCAAAGCCGTTCATGCCAGGCATCTGCACATCAATCAGCGCTAATGCGAAATCATGCTCGAGCAGGAGCTCAAGCGCTTGATCCGCCGAGCGTGCCTTCACTAGAATGAGGCCATCACGCTGAAGGAGCGCGCCTAGCGAAAGCAGATTCTCCTCCAGATCGTCGACCAACAAGAACTTCACGGGGCTCACGTTGAAACTCCCACTTCTCGCAAATAAGCTGCAATCGCATCGAGGGTCATGACCCGCGCACTTGGGGTGAGTTCAAGCGCGCTTCTCGGCATCGTCGAAGCGAACGCGCTCTCCGGGTTCTGAACGATGGCAATGCCGTCAACTGCAACAACCGCGCACATTCCCTTGGCGCCATCCGAGTTTGCGCCGGTAAGAACAATGGCAATCAAGGCGGATCCATACGCATCGGCTGCACTTTCGAACAGGACGTCGATTGAAGGCCTTGAAAAGAGGACAGGCTCGTCGCTGGAGAGAGCTAGAGTTTTATCCGGCTCGACCAGGAGATGATAGTCTGGTGGCGCGAGGTACACAGTCCCTCCACTGACCGGCTCCTTGTCCTCGGCTTCACGAACGGAAATCCGGCACTTTTGCTGAAGGAGTTCGGCTAGAACGCTTCGCCTGTCGGGCGGCAGGTGTACCACCACCATCAAGGGTAGACTGAACTCGGCAGGCAGTGCCATGAGCAGAACGGATAACGCTTCAAGGGCGCCCGCTGACGCTCCAATGACTATGGCATCGGATTTCTCCTCCATCATTCCCGTCGCCTCTGATAGATTTTTTCCTCGCGCACAAAGTCTGTGAAGGCTCCGGAATGCTTCGAGAAGCGAAGGCTTTCCTTGGCGCCAAGTCCGAGAAAGCCTTTTCGCGCCAGCGAGTCCTTAAAGAGGCCAAGGGCACGATCCTGCAAATCTCGATCGAAATATATTAAAACATTCCGACAGGAGATCAGTTGCACCTCAGCAAAAGCGGAGTCGGTCACCAAGCTATGGTCAGAGAAGACGACCCTTTGACGCAGCTTCTTGTCGAAGGAGGCCCTACCGTATGCCGCCTGATAGTAATCGGACAATGAAGAGTGGCCGCCTGATTTCCGGTGGTTTTCAGTGAAGAGCTGAATGCGGTCGAGTCCGAAGATTCCCGCCTCTGCGGCATGCAATGCATCTTCGTTGATGTCCGTGGCATAGAATAGCGTACGCTCCAAGAGCCCTTCTTCGCAAAAGAGAATGGCGAACGAATATAACTCTTCCCCGTTACTGCAGCCCGCAATCCAAACCTTTAGCGACGGATAAGTGCGAAGGTGCGGGATCACATTTTCCCGAATGGCTCGGAAATAACTTGGATCGCGAAACATTTCGCTGACTTGAACCGTGAGATAGCCGAGAATGCGTGGCAACATCAATGGTTCGTGCAAGAGGCTTTCTTGCATTGCGGAGAATGTTTTGAAGCCGAGCTGCTCACGAGCCTGCTTGAGGCGTCGCTTGATTGAAGCCATCGCATAATTTCGAAAATCGTAGTGATACTTGAAATACAGGGCATCGAGAAGGAGCCTGATCTCGATATCTTCAATCTTCTCGGGAATTGGACTACTGCTCACCGCGGCATCCAAACACGCACGAGAGAGAGGAGCTTCTCGACGTCAAGCGGTTTGGCCATGTAGTCGTTGGCACCGGCGTCGATGCAGCGCTGCTGATCGTCAGGCATCGCTTTCGCTGTCAAAGCAATGATCGGAAGCTTCCTCCAATCCGGGTTGCTGCGGATTTCCTTCGTTGCCGCCAGCCCATCCATGACCGGCATCATTACGTCCATCAAAACGAGGTCGATTGCCGAACCGGGTTGTTTCGCAGCTTTATTGAGCGCCTCTATGGCCTCTCGACCGTTCCGCGCGATATCGATGGTCGCACCACGAGGTTCGAGTATGTTCGTCAGCGCATAGACGTTCCGGACGTCGTCTTCGACCACGAGAATACGCCTACCCTCAAGCATCGCATCGCGACTCCTCGCCTGACGGATCATCTTCTGCTGCTCGTCCGGCAGGTTTGACACCACCTGGTGCAGAAATAGGCTAACCTCATCGATTAACCGCTCGGGAGACTTCGCGCCCTTTATGATGATCGACTTGGAGTAGCGACGCAGCCGCTGTTCATCGTCAGCTGTGAGTTCGCGGCCCGTATAGACGATCACCGGTGGAAAAGAGTAAGCGCTCTCACTGCTCAATGTTTCGAGAAGGGAATAGCCTGAGGCGTCAGGCAGTGAAAGATCCAGAACCATACAGTCAAAGGTCTCTTCCTTAAGAAGCCGCAAGCAGTCGGCTGCAGTGCCTGCTGTGACGGTTTCGACATTATGGGAGGTAAGTAACTTGGCGACTGCGTCGCGTTGTACCGCGTCGTCTTCAACGATGAGAATGCGATGCACTCGCTGCGAAAGCTTGGCCTCAAGCTTTTGTAGAACGTCGATCAAGTCCTCCCGCCTAACCGGCTTGCCAAGAAACCCGACAGCACCAAGCGTAAGAGCAGTTTCAGCGTGGTCGGCTGCAGAGACAACGTGAATCGGGATGTGCCGCATCTGTTCGTCCCGCTTCAAACGATCGAGGACGGCAAGACCAGATTGATCGGGGAGGCCGACATCGAGAACGACAGCACTAGGCTTGTACAGCCTAGCCATTTCCAGCGCCTCTTCCGCGGTGTCGCTGACCAGGCATCTAAACCCACTTTCGCGAGACAGGTCACGTAGAATGGCGGCGAATGTCTCATCGTCCTCAATCACCAACAGGACCTTCTTGCCGTCGGAAGGCGCGTCCCGATCGTCAGCAACTTTGCTGCTACGCCTTGGTGCCCTGGTTGGTTCGGCGGGAGTAACAACAGCTGCAAGCGTGTTGTGTGGCGGGGCGTCGCGCGGCGCGACCCGTGCAGGATCGTAGGTCTGGGGAATTGTTATCGAGAACGTGCTACCCTGTCCTTGCTGGCTCTTAAGGTGAATGGAGCCGCCCAACAAGCGGACGAGCTGCCTCGAGATGGATAGGCCAAGACCCGTCCCGCCGAATCTCCGGCTGATTGTGCCGTCGGCTTGGTGGAACGCCTCGAACACGCTTTCCTGCTGCTCCTCGGCAATCCCAATCCCAGTATCCGACACCGCGAAAACGATATTGCCGTCACCGGCTGGTCGTATTACGACGCCCACGCGGCCAGACTCAGTGAACTTGAAAGCATTTGACAGCAGATTCTTGAGCACCTGCTCAAGCCGCTGGCCATCCGTCTCGATGCTCGCGGGGCTTCCCGGCGCGACTTCCAGTACGAAATCCAATTTCTTCTGCTTAGCCACCGGCTCAAATATCTTTCGAATATTATTGGTCAGACGATCCACCGCTATGGTGTCAGGCCGGATTTGCACATGGCCTGCCTCGATTTTTGAAAGATCCAGAATATCGTTGATTAGGCTCAGCAGATCATTCCCAGAGGATTGGATGGTCTCCGCATACTTGACCTGCTCATCGGTCAAGTTTCCCTCTCGGTTGTCGGCCAGCAGTTTCGCAAGGATCAGCGAAGAATTGAGGGGCGTTCGCAGCTCATGAGACATGTTGGCAAGAAAGTCCGACTTGTATCGGCTCGCCTGCTCCAGCTCTCGAGCCTTCAAATGAACGGAAGCGTTTGCTCGCTCTAGATCGTTGCGCTGCATCTCGAGTTGCTGCGTCTGCTCCTCAAGTTGTGAATTTGTCTGCTCAAGTTCGACCTGCTGCTGTTCGAGCCGTGACTGAGACTCTTTCAAAGCACGGCTCTGCTCCTCCAATTCTTCGTTCGAAACGCGCAGCTCTTCGCTTTGCGTCTGTAGCTCCTCGGATTGACGCTGCGTTTCCTCGAGAAGGCTCTGTAATTCGGCACGATAATTTGCAGAGCGGACAGCTATCGCGACCGCAGTGGAGGCTTGCTCCAGGAGAGCAAGAGCGCTCTCGTCGACAGGGCGCAGAAAGCCGAGCTCGATCACTGAGTTCACAACTCCGTCGTTCATTCCAGGAAAGACGACGAGATAGCTTGGCTTGGCCCGACCCAGAGCGGAACCGAATGAGAGATAGCCATCGGGGATCTCGCCGATCAACACAGTTCGACCCTCGGCAGCAGCTTGGCCGAGTAAACCCTCTCTTAGCTTAAACTGCGTGGTAATGACCGCGTCCTCCGGGACTGCATATGTCGCCGTACGCCGGAAAATTTCGCCAGATCCAACGAACACGGCGCCGGCTACCGCGCCGAGATAGCCAGCGAGGTAATCTAGGATGCTGTTACCAAGATGGCCGACTGGTTGATCCCCCATGATCGCCCTGGCCAATCCCATTAGACCGGATTGCAACCATTCCTCGCGACGCCGAGCAAGCGTCGCTCTGCGAACTAAGAAGGCTATCATGCCCGTCAGGAGAATGCCGAGGAGCCCGGACAGGAGACCGCTGACAAGGGCCGTATTTTGAGCAGCCGTCATTTCTGTGCGGCGGGCCGCGCGCAGTCTCGCTTCTTCTCCGGCCATGCCCGCGATTTGAGCTCGGATCGCGTCCATCTCGATCTTGCCCCGATTGGAGTTCACGGCTGCTATCGCCGCTTCAAGGCTTTGGGCGCGCCTAAGGTCGATGGCTCTCTTGAGCTCTATGAGTTTCGCATCGACATGAGCTTTGAGAAATATGAGCCTTTGCTTCTGGGCGGGATCATCGATGACCAATGCGCGGACTTCATCCAGCTTCGTCGGAATTGCCGTCAGAGCCGAGTTATAGGGAACAAGATAATCTTCGTTGTTGGTGATGATAAATCCGCGTTGGCCCGTTTCCGCGTCTTGCATGCCTATTAGCAACTCATCGAGCGCGATGATTGCCCTGTGCGACTGAGTGATTTTTTGATTGCCCTCTCGCAACGCTTCGAGGTTGAAGGAGGCAACGGCTCCGCTGATCAGGAAGAAGAGCACAGCGCCCGTCAGGCTTATTGCAACCAGGGGATCGAGACCTAACCTCACCCTGTCAATGTTCGGGGCGGACGCCTTCTTCATGATTTGTCTCAGCAGGACGGACCGGAATGGTAAGACTTCTATCGCGTAAAAGACTGGTTCGCTAGCGAAACGCCGGCTAGTGGCTACGAGCTCACCCGCTTTCTCGACGGCTTTCGCCGGTCCTATCTTGCAAAAACTTTCCGCTCATGGCGCGGGATAGTTCGTCCGCGAGGCAGCCGGGGCCGATATAGCTCGGGCTGGTCGGAAAATGCAATGGCGCGACGGAGTGATCGTGAGGCTTGCTGGTGACCCCGTCAGAAGGCGCGCTCGGATCGGCCTCCATGATTAAGCCTTTCATGATTTGGCGCTTCGTGACGGGGCGAAATAGTTGATGCATTTGCGGGGTGCAGGCCACGAACCATTTACAGCGACGACCCGGTAGGCCCCCGTTTACAGACTAAGCCGCCAGGTTCACTGGTACGCAAGCTGATCCATGTCGCACAGATGCCCCTCGCTTGCCTGACGCCTACTGTTGGCGAGGCACTTTCTCTCGAATTGCCTTCGTCAGTCGTTCAATGGGGGCGCTTGTCTAGATGGAGATAATTGGGGTCGAACTCGGCGAACTCCTCCAGACGCAGGCGGTCCAGGATGGTCAGCCGTTTGCTCGTCAAGGTGAGAAACTTGTCCTCACGTAGGTGCTGCAATGTCCGGTTCACGTGCACGGTGGATAGGCCCAAGGTGTCGCCGAGCTCGTCCTGAGTCGCCGGAAGATCGAAGCTATCGCCGGTCGCCGCCCCGACACTCAAGAGCCGCAGATTAAGTTCGCAAAATAGATGTGCCATGCGCCGATCGGCCGTTCGCCGGCCGAGCCCGACCAGCCACTCCCGCAAGATCGCTTCGTCGACGAGAGTAGCCCACCATAACGCGCGGCAGATGGTGCCGCCCGCCAACGTAAGTTCTTCGATGATGTCGCGTGGGATGAATGCCATCTGGCAAGGCGATAGCGTGCCGATCGTATGATCCATCTCGCCCAGTATCGAGATATGCAGGTCGCACATGTCGCCCGGCACCAGCCAGGCCAGGATCTGACGATCACCGCCGGGCAGGACTTTGTAGCGGCACGCGAAGCCCGAAAGGACCAGGTGAACGTGGTCTGGCCTGTCGCCCTCCTTGATGACGTCTTCGTGGGACCCGATCGCTTTTGTCTGGAAGGTGAGCTGGCTAAGCCTTTGACGATCCTCAGCCGATAGCTCCGCCCCAATTTCGAGCTTGCGGATGAATGGTTCCAATGTCGATGAACCCATTGTTCCTCCTCGGAGTGCGTAAACCAGCTTATGTTAGGGCGCCCATTCGGCAAATTTCTGCTACCGACTGATCACAGGCGCCGAACAGTTCGCGGCGCAAAGCATACGTGCGCCTGCGGATGGGAGCCACACTTTGAATGACCTTACCAACCTCGGCCCGGAGCACAAACACTGCTCCGAAGCTGCGCAGCATTGCGCCTCTAACGGGACTTGAGATCAGGTCCGTGTTGAGCCTGCCGCTGAGGGTCAGGCAGGTCACGCGGATCACGATGTCGCGTCAGAAGGGGACTGGCCGTCAGAATGCTGCCTGGTTATCCAAGGTTTGCTCTGCCGCTACTAGTTCACCGCCGAGGGGCGTCGGCAGATCTTCTCATTCCATTTTCCGGGCGACATTCCAGACCTCCAAAGCCTCCAGCTAAAGGTCATGGACCATTACCTTGGCGCGCTGACCGATGCGCGGTTGGCGTTCATTCCGCACGAAGCGCTGCAACACCTGATGCAAATGTGTCCGCGGGTGGCCAAGGTGTTCTGGCGCAATACGCTGATCGATGCCGCCGTGTTTCGCGAATGGATTCTGGGCATGGGCCGTCGGTCGGCCGCTACCCGCATCGCTCACGTTCTCTACGAGATATTCGTGCGCCTTCGAGCGGTGGATCCCGCGGACGAACGAGAATGCGAGTCGCCGGTGACCCAGGCTGAAATCGACGATGCGCCTGGGCTTTCGACCGTTCACGTCAATCGATCACTCCAGGAACTTCGAGGTGCAGATCTCATTAGCCTCAGCGGAGGGGTGCTTGCCGTGTTGAACTGGTCGGGCCTCAGAGAGGCCGGAGAGTTTGACCCGAAACACCTGCATCTCGACCCGACCGAAGCGGACAAACCGTGAGCCTCAAACTGCAGCCAGTGCGCGTCGCGAACGGTTACGACGAGGAGGGCTTTCTCGCCTTCGTGGATGACCGACTCGCTGCAGTGCTGGTACGCCTCTCTGAGCAACATGGTGAGCTCGCTGGTCGTTGGTTCATCGAAGCCGCTTTTGGCCCGCTTGGCGCACCGAATCACCCTACTTTCCCGGATCTGGCAGAGGCAGAGAAGTACATCGCATCGCGCTGGAGACCTTCATAAGATTGGGATTGATAGAGTCACGCATATTCGAGAGCATGAGTCGTACGGCACCTTCTGATTGCGCCGCGGCTCTCCTGGCTCAGCACGTGCAGCCGCGTGGAACATCTCAGACGGCACGATCCGGGATGCTGCATTTGTGAGCTGGGACGGATGATACGACTGGGCGAGCGAGTCTTTCGCATTGCGTGAACTTCTCGAGCTGCATGTCCGACAGGGTTGTTCGCTCTCATCTCTTGACAGTTCGGTTGCGTAATCGCGACGTATCCGATTTGGGCTTTACTTGGCTTAGCTGGGATCTGGCTGCCGTTCGTCTCACGAAACGGAAAGCTCGACGACAACGTCTCTCCTGGCGCAGTGATTGCAAAATGATCTCGCTGGCCTCAAGATCATGACCGAATCCGCGTGCCGGAAAATTTGCACGTCGGCCCCAACGCCTTGATCTCGCACTCGAAGCTATCGAGACATGCGTATTTCCCTCATTACGACTGAAAGGCCTTGTCGTGTCCTTGCCGCAGGTTTTCGCAGGCCGGCATGGCTCTTCCCCGGTTCGAGGACCGGATTGCCTCCGTCATTCCGGCGTTGGGTCTACCGCGTCGCTCCAAGGATGCGAAGCACGGGCGGTGCCATTTATGTTGGTGAGAGCGCCATGTTGGAAGCAGGACGCGACGCATCTAGACACCGGTACGATAGCCGCCCTTCAGATTGGGACGGCGAGATGGAACTCATGCAAGTTTGGCCCTCGCGGCCGGACAGCTACGAGCGGCAGTTTCACAACGCCGGTGTAGTGCGTGGCCTACTCGAATTCCATCGAACGAGAGCCTTCGGCACCGTTTGCTCGAGCCGCGGCTTGAGCTCTTCATCGGCTTATCTATCGGCCGAACACCGAACTGCAAAGCCGCTGTGCTCAAGACTTCGCTGCCCCAGCGGTTCGATGCGTTTGTGGATCGATGAGACGCACGCGGTCAGCCCGTTAAGCTTGGAGCATCGCCGCGCCGGCATCCCAGCACTATCCGTTCAGACTGCGATAGTAGTGTCACAAGCCAGCAGATGTTATCGAAATGACTGAATATCGCGCTTACAATCTGGAATTCGGAAGGCAAGGTCGAAAGCGTCGAAGATGCCATCGCCTGTACTACCAGGCGATCTTTGGAGCGGGGAACGGCTGGTGCGGCGGCTGCTGCCCTCGGAACGCCGAACTGGCGGTCACTCACGAAGTCCATGAGGGCCGGATGTTGCCGAAACAGAAGATGAAGAGCCCCTTGAGCTTGGCGCTGCTTGGTTCAATCACGGCAACGAATGCAGGACATCGCGCCTGCAATTCTGCTGACTCGAATGCGAGGCAACCTGCCTGACCGCCTCGATGGAGTTCGGAGGGCGACACAATTTACTGGATAAGCGCAAGATATTATGCCGTAATCAGGGATCACCGATCTGGCTCTATCCGTGGGCGTCGGTGGCTGAGAGACGCGTCGCGCTCCCGCCTGCAAACGGGGGAGCACACGCTTGCCACACCGCAAACTCATTGCACGTCTGCAAGCAGTCATGTCTCTTGCTGAGCCAGAGCAAGCCAAGCTCGCGCACATGCCGCATACCGTGACTTCCCTCGCTCATGGGGAATATGCGGTTCGCCAAGGCGACAGGCCGGGCCGCTGTTTGGTCGTGATCAGTGGTTTTTTGTCGCGCCAACGGGTCATCGGAGACCGTAATCAAATTTCGTCGTTCTATGTGGCGGGCGACATGCCCGACGTACATACGCTGCAATTGCCGCTGGTAGATCATGACCTTTGCAGCGTTGGCGGCTCCAAGATCGCCTTTGTGCCGCATTCCTATCTGAGGGAGCTCATGAAAGACTCACCCGCTTTCATTCAGGCGTTCTGGCGAGAGACGTTGATTCACGCGGCCATCTATCGCGAATGGGTCGAAAATTTGGGATCACGGCAGGCCCTGGGCAGGGTCGCTCATCTTCTTTGCGAGTTCGCCACTCGATTGCAGCTCGTGGGGCTGCTCGACAACGACTGCTTCCGACTTCCCTTAACGCAACAGAACGTCGCCGACGCGTGCGGGCTTTCGATAGTGCACGTGAACCGGACCCTCCAAGAGCTCAGGAAAGGAGGAATGATCGAGTGGCAGCATCAACACTTTCAGTTGCTCAACCGGGAAAAGCTGGAAGATGTGGCGGACTTCGACCCAGGCTATCTTCATGCCTTGGTCACGCCACCCTCGGCCATTGACAAGGACTCCTAGGCCAAACCGGCTTTTGAGGACCCGCCATCGGTTCGGATTGGGTGCGTAGCGGCATTTCACCTCGATTGTCGTGAAACTGGATCGCAGCACTAAGACTCACGCTCAAGAGCCGTTTGAGTTGAATGAAGCGAGGCTTCGCAACAGGCAGTTTAGTGCTCTGAGCTCTCTGCGATTAAAGCAATTCTACCATCGGCACGCTATTCACATGAGTTTAGTGCGACCATTTCTGTTTTCGCCATCATCGGCCTACTTGCTTGAACGGCCAGCAGCCCCGGCAGTTTTCTCCTCTAGAAGCCCCTCAGGCGCCGGAGCCTTTTTTGCTCAGGCGGACGTGGCCCCTACGACGAGACGCGAACCCGGCGACAGACCATCTAGCGCGACGTCTCGCCGTTGCAGCGCTTGGAGCTAGCTCCTTGCAGCCACACAGAGATCGAAGTCAGCAGATCTGAAGCCAACGGTCATCGCTGGAGCTACATCGCAGATAGCCAATCAAATGGCTCGCAATCGATTAGGTTATCAACGGGAATCTAAGCGAGGTGACCGTGCCGGAATCAGAGCTTGCTTGCTCAACTAACCCGCCAATCTGTTTTGCCAGAGAGTTGATGAGCTTTAAGCCAGACCCATGCTCGTTGATGTCACGAATACCCCTCCCGTTGTCCGCCACTGTCAGGCGCGCCTCGCCATAGCCAATTCCTCCGACCAAGCTCACGCTGATTCTCCCCCCGCTCGGTCCGAACGCATGCTTAATGCTATTCATCGCGATCTCATTCAGAACCAGCCCGACCGGCAATGCCCTATCGATGCTCAGTTCCAGCTCGTCACATTGCACATCGACGTCGACGCCGTCAGCCTGTTGACGTATCGCGCCGCACAGAGCCCTGATGTAGTCAGATAGTTTGACGATACGGCCGTCTTGTCGAGGTGCGAGCTGATCATGGGCAATAGCAATTGCACTGATGCGGCTTGCGACGTAGTCGAGCGCCTGATGAACATCTTCCGCAGGGCGTCGACGTTTCTGATTGGAGATCGCGGCGATAACCAGTTGAAAATTATTCTTGACGCGATGTTGCATTTCGCGAAGCAGAATTTCGCGACTTTGCGCTTCCGCAGCAGCGGCTATCAAGCGTTCTCTTTCGTCCGGTTCTGCATTGTGGTGCCGTACTGCTGCACTTATCATCGCGGCCGCAGCTATGAGAAAATCGGTGGTGTCCTCACTGAAGTCGCGCAGGGTAGTGCTGTCCACCTCCAATACACCCCACGCCGCACCCTCAATCAGAATCGGTACGTTGGTGAGAGAGACGATGCCGTGCTCCTTCAAACACTCGGAATAGTCGTATTCCTCCTGCTCAGCCACATTCTTGATGGTCACGGGCTCTGCCGTCTGGAACGCCCGTCCCGGGGGCGAACGCAGGTCGACCGAAAAGGTGGCGCTACCAACCAGTCCGTCCTTCCATCCAGTTCCCGCAAGAGCAAGAAGGTCGGCCTCGCGCGGTCGATAGCAAAGGACCTTAACGTGGGATATCTCCACGGCACGCGCGACCTGGACAACGACCTGATCAAGGAACCGGCTTAGGTCGGCGCGCGCGCTAAGCCGGCCGATTTCGACCAGGATTCGGATATGGTGCCGAAGCTTGTCCAGCAATTCGCTTTCAGCGGGATCGGACGGATTTTCCATTGCTGTTTAACTCTGGACCTAGTGCCCAGTGCCAATGCGCACGTGAGGAACCGGCGCACGCGCGCCGAGTTCTGGCCGATCGGGCTTGCGGTATTGCCCGGGTTTTGGTCGCCCGTAGGAAGGTAGATCTGTCGGGATTGACGCGCCGCTCGGGCTGTCCTGGAGCCGTTACTGCCGGCAGATGCAGTGATTGACCTGCTGCTCGCTGCGGCGGAGTGCGTCAGCCCGAGCTGTCCAGCACATCGCGCACCTTGGTGGCCAGATCGCTGAAGCTGAATGGCTTGACGATCAACTGCACGCCCTTATCGAGCCTGCCATGGTGAATGATGGCGTTGCGCGCGTATCCGGTTGTAAAGAGCACTTTGAGCGCGGGCCGCAGCGTTTTTGCCTGAGCCGCGACTTGTGCGCCGGTCAGGCCGCCGGGCAGAACGACATCCGTGAACAGGAGGTCGACCCGAGGCTGGCGCTCGAGCAGCCTCAGGGCAGATGGACCGTCATGGGCCTCGATGACGCGGTAGCCGAGCTCGCGGAGGCTGTCGACCGAATATGCTCTCACCTCGTCGTCATCCTCGAGGACGAGGACGGTCTCTTCCTGTGCGGCTTCGGGACTTGGATTGGACTCGACTTGCTCGGCACCCGCCGCCTGCGTCGCGAGCCGCGGCAAGTACAGCTTCACCGTCGTTCCCTGTCCCACTTCCGAGTAGATCTTGACGTGACCGCCGGACTGCTTGACGAAGCCATACACTTGGCTGAGCCCCAGTCCGGTGCCCTTGCCGACAGCTTTGGTCGTGAAAAAGGGCTCGAAAGCCTGAGTGACCGTTTTCGAATCCATGCCGACGCCCGTGTCCGTGACCGCGATGGCAACGTACTGGCCCGGCACGACTTCGGTGTGCGCGGCGACGTACGCCTCGTCGATGTGCGCATTGCTGGTCTCGATCGTCAGTCGACCGCCGTTCGTCATAGCGTCGCGGGCGTTGACAGCGAGATTGATGATCGCCGCCTCTAATTCGGCCGGGTCGGCTTCGACTCGCCACACCCCTGCACCGAGGACAGTTTCCACGTCGATCGTTTCGCCGAGCGTCGATGGATCATGTCCGACAGTCCGTTGACAAGTGCGTTCACATCGAGCGGCTTGGGATCGAGCGGTTGACGACGCGAAAACGCCAGGAGCCGCTGGGTTAGCGTGGCAGCCCGTTGCGCTCCCGTTATCGCGTTTCTCGCCGCCCGCTGGAGCCGACCAGATTCAGCCGGCAGATTGCGCTGCAGGGTGTCCAGATTCCCCAGAATGATCTGCAGCAGATTGTTGAAATCGTGCGCCACGCCGCCCGTCAGTTGGCCCACGGCCTCCATCTTCTGCGAGTGTCGCAGGGCCTCCTCATTCTTGCGCAGCTGTTCGGTCCGCTCCGTCACTTGCCGTTCCAGAGTGGCGTTGAGTTCGACCAGCGCCTCTTGCGCCCGCTTCCGCTCCTCGATTTCTCGGTGCATGGCTTGCGAGAGGCGGACGTTGTCGATGGCGACTGCTGCTTCGGCGGCAAGCCCGGACAGACCCCGCTCGGAGCGTTCGTTGAACACGCCGGTTCGGGCGTGCCCGAAAAAAAGACCACCGAGCACTTCACCCGTCCGGGATATGACGGAGACGGCGAGATAGCTTCGGACCGGCAGGTGACCTTCAGGCATCCCTTTGCCGGGCGAGTTCTTACCGTAGCGCGGATCCTTTGTGATATCGTGAGAACGAACAATGCCCTGCCCCAGGAAGGTCGGTGCGAACACCTCCGTATTTCGCGGCATGGGGAATTTCGAGAATGCCTCTATCGGCGCTCCGGACAGGGTATAGAGCATGTAGCTCTCGCCGGCGCTGTTGATGACGTTGTAGAAGAAGGCGCCGAATTCTGCGCGCGTCAGTTCGACGCCGGCGTCAGTAACGATTTGGACCAGGCGCTGGATGTCGGTCTCGGCGGCCAGAGCCGAACCGGCGCGATTGAGGACTTCGAGCGCGTGCCGCTCTTCTCGGATGGCTTCTTCGGCCTCGCGTTGCGCCGTGCGGTCCCTCAGGATCTTGATGAATCCTGCGACATTCGATTTATCCCGGATCGGGCTGAGTTCTCCAACAGCCCAAAAACGTGAGCCATCGTTGCGAAGGCGCCAGCCTTCTTCGCCGCCACCCTTGCCCTTTTTCATCGCGTCGGCGATTTCGCGGCTAAGCTGGGCTTCTTGGTCCTCCTCCGCAAAGACGCGGCTCAAGGAGCGGCCGATCATCTCCTCTTCCGTCCAGCCGAGAATGTTGCACGCGCCAATGTTCCAACTCGTCACCCGGCCACGCAGGTCGGTGGTGATGATGGCGGTATCGGTCGCGCCGTTGACGATTTGCCTCCACTGCCATGCGGCAATTTCCGGCTTTCGAGGTTCGCTATCTCGCGTCATGAGCCTCCCAGCGGGCCATAGTCTTCTGGCGCCGACATGTCGGTATCGCCGCAGGTCGAAGGATTGCCCCCTCCATTTGAGTCCAGAAGGACCCATGTGGCCTGCAGCGGGGTGTTCGCTACCGGCACAGCGCAACGTTGGCGAGCCTCGTCATGACCCAGGAGATTTTTCCCGCGGAGATGGCGCTTTGTCATTGAGGCGCCTCGTCGAGAGCCCTTTACCCGTTGAACTCTCTCGAGCCGCGCACTCGCGGCAGGTACTGAAAAGGGCCGGGAGGCTTGGCCCGCCATGATCGAGCGACGAGCCGGAAAGGAGGTCTAAGGCTTTGAGGCTGGCTGGGTGACGTTATTGATTAGTGTTTCTCTGCTGCTCGAAGATCCCCCAAGCGCGTCGATTTGGGTGCTCGCCGCCTCGCTTCCTTCAAGAGGCTGCAGTTCACAGCTCTCGATTTTGTCCAAGGCCTCAGCCTCACCATCCCCGTCCTTGGGGGCGCGCCTTTCATCAAACTCGAAGAAGAACCTCGGCATGAGCGTCAAACGCCGGGTGCCGTTGCCGTTCCTAGTTCTTCTTGGCGCCCGGAAAGATGCCGAGGACCTCGCCTTCTGCATCGCGAACGGTGACAGTTCGTCCAGTCGCATCAGCCATCCGCCTGGCAACGTCGCACGCAGCTTCCGCGTTTTCCAGATCGAGAGCGACCACCGACAGCTTTGTTGCGCCAGCTCCTATGACGGCAATATTGAAAGGTTTGTTGTAGGCCACGGCGCAGCTCCTGCGGTTGGCGGGTAGCGCGATCGTCGGTACTGCACTGTGATTTAAGGATTCGGCGCTTTGTACACAAGTGCACACGGAACTTTGGTTGCGCACGACTGGGAGAAAGCAGGCGCAGGGATTGTCTTGGGCCGCGTGCGTCACCACCCGTAGAAGTTCTTGGCGATGTTCAGCGTCTCAAGTTCACTCGTCTCCAAGGCAATCTTTTGTACCAGCATCACGTCTCCTTCGACGAGCTCGCCGGCGGGTACAAAGCACCATCCCATTCCCAGCCGACCGGAAGCATCGACCTCGCGGATATTGGCCGACGTGCCACGACGGATGCGATAGCGCGTACCCGTGTCGCACCCGACCACTTCGAAATAGCCATCCCGATCGAACTGTGCGCGCTGCTGCGCAGTGAGCCAGCTGCGGAGCAGGCGCACGCCCTTTTTCCGCCTCTCCTCCAGACAGCTTCGGTAGAAGGTTTGGCAAGCCCGACGCCGGAAGAGGCTGAGGTGATGGAAATTGACCAAATCACTCTCGTTCATCTGGAGGGTGGACGAAAACCCAGTGAGAGATGCCGAGAAGCCAGCCCGTGTTCCTATGCACGAGGCCCGCCGGTTGCTGCCGTAGAATTCGTTCGCATCGACGGCCCACCGCGCCGGAGGCCGCTGGTCTCAGCGAGCGGAATGCGGCCGGAGGGATCCATCGCCTTCGAGGGGCATCCGCAAGGTGAACTTGGTTTCTGTGTCGGTCGAGTCGACTTCGATTGAACCTCCGTGCGCCTTCGCTATTTCAGACGCGATGTACAGACCAAGTCCCAACCCTTGAGAAGGGCCGTGCGCCTTTCCTCGGTAGAACGGCTGAAATAGGCGCGTCCGAGCCTCCTCCGGAATAGCCGCACCTCCATTGGCCACCGAGAGTTCGAACATTTCTGCTTTGGCGGTAGCTTCGACCCGCACTGGTTGATCGGGCGCGCCGTGGCTGATTGCGTTACCGAGCAGGTTCGAGAACAATTGCGCGATACGGGCCGGATCGCAGAAGACCGGTGTCTCGACCTCGAAGCTGGCTTCGATGCGGCGCTCCGGATGAGCCGCCGTCAATTCGGCGACGACCTGGTCGAGCACGGGTTCAATCGCCGTAATTGACTTGGACAGCGAGATGCCTCCGCCAAGGCGGCCTCGTGCCAAGTCCATGACGCTCTCGATCATCTTGGCCATTCGGCCGACGCTGCTCTGCATCATGGCCTCGAGCCGCAGCGCGTCCTCCGGCGTCTTGGCCTTCAGCATCAGCCTGGCGCCCGCCGCAATCGACGCGAGGGGATTGCGCAGGTCATGGCCGAGGACGGCGATGAACTGCTCGCGCAGCTCCGCGTTCTCGCGCTCCTGTCGCAGACGCTCCTCCAGAGCGGTCTTGAGCTCGTCGCTCTCGTTGCGGGCGTCGATGAGCCCGCGCTCATAGCGCCGCCGATCCGTGGCGCGCATGATTGTCAGGCGCGTGAATAGGAGCGCGTCGGCATCGGATCGTCGCTCGCGCGCATTGGCGATCGCCGGCAGCCGCGTTCCGTTTTTGGTCAGGAGATCGAGCGCGAACTCGTCGAAGAAACCCTGCATCCGGAGCAGCGGCGCGACATGGGTCTCCAGGAATATGCGACCGGCCATGTTGAGCAGGTCGCTGAGCCGCATCCCGGACAGGTCATCGGGCAGGTAGCCCATCCAATCCGCCAGGGTCCGATTGGCACGATCGATGCGGCCGTCCGGGCGAACGGAGAGGTACCCGCACGGCGCGTTTTCGTAGAGGTCTTCGAAATCGCTATCGGCGGGATGATTGTTGTTCACTCAGACGAAATCTCGGATTGCGGCAACGACTTCCTCGGGCGCGCTCAGGTTGGGACAATGGCCGGTTGCCTTCAGGACCACCATTTTGCTGTTCGGGATGTTGCGCTGCACGTACGCACCCACC
>NZ_JADPIT010000030.1:15472-18326 GCF_023073035.1 Bradyrhizobium sp. 62 | reverse complement strand
CGGCGATGATGTCTTCGCTGCACTGGAGGATCAGCGTGCGAGCGTTGACCTTGTCCAGGTCCGCGCGATTGTCGGAGAGGAACGTGACCCGGGCGAACTCCTTGGCGATCGCGGGATCAGTACGGCAGAAGCTGTTGGTCAGCTCCTCGCCGAGTTCGGGACGATCGGGATTGCCCATGATGGCGGGCGCCATCTGCGCCGACCACCCCATGTGGTTCTCTTCAAGAAAGGAAAGAAGCTCCTCGATCTGTTGAGCGCTGAAACCGCCGACATAGTCGCCATCGTCGATGTAGCGCGCCGAGGGGCCGACAAGGATAAGGCTCTCGAACAATGTCGGATCCTTGATCGCAGCGAGAACTCCGATCATGGCGCTGACGGAATGTCCCACGAAGACCGCGCCCTTCAGCCCGAGTGCTTGGCTAATCTCGACGACGTCGTCGGCATAACCGGACAATTTCGAATACTTGTGGCGGTCGTACGCGGTGAGGTCCGAGCGGCCCGCTCCGACGTGATCGAACAGCACCGTGCTGAATTCGTCTTCGAACGGCGGGGCCACGAAGCGCCACATGTTCTGATCGCACCCGAACCCATGAGCGAACATCATGGCACGCTCGCCGCGGCCGCGGACCTGCACGTTGTTCCGAAACTCGACAGACACTTGGTACCCCTGAACGCGAGACAGTTCTTATCGTTTCGAGAAGCCTAGGGTGAACTGAACCCGGATGCATCCCTTTTCCGGCGCCCGGCAGCTATGACGTTCGGATGAGAAGATCCGACAAAGCCTGGACCAATTGCGCCGGCGCGAACGGCTTAGGCAGGAGAATGCTGCGGGGCACGCCATTGGAGGCCCATCGGTGGGCGCTATCGCCGGAGACGTACAGGATCCCGCAGCTTGGGTCGTTCTCGCGTGCGAGGCGAGCCAGCCCCCATCCGTCCATCCTGGCGCGGCCGAGATTGATGTCCGTGACCACAGCTCGCGGAAGCGGCGTTCTGATGAGCAAACGGGCGGCCTCTTCGCCCGATGCGGCGCTAACAACCCCGTAACCGGCCTCGATCAAGGTCTCTTCCAGCATCTCACGGAGAAGAGCTTCATCCTCAACCAGAAGAATGGTGGATTTTTCTGCGGCGTTGTGGGAGTTGCTCAGGTGCATTCTCTCGCATCTCCTGTCGAAATGGCATCCGCACCCCGATGACGCCGGTCACCGGCCTCAACGTAGAACAGGATCAAGCGTTCACTTTTTCTCGCCGGGTCGCGCTCAGCCGGGAAACAGCAAAATGTTGGCGCAGACTTCGCTGATGGTGCCAGCCGCAGTCAATTCGCCATTCGTTCGGCCAGAGACGCACCTAACGGAGGGCGATCTTCCGTAAGGTAACCGCCGGGCGCCCAACGGGTCCCGGTGCTATTGCCCCGTGCGGACGAGGTCAAGGAAGCGATTCCAGGCGATCTTGGGAACGAGCCGCCGCTGGTCTGCGGGCATACTGTCGTCCATCATCTTGTTGGCCAGGCGCTGCACCTCTTTGGAGGCCTTGCTGATGTGACCGGCATCAAAAGGCGGATGCCGATCGTATTCAATCACCAGTTGGATGGCCTCGGCCCGCTCACGGCCCGCAATTTCGCCGGCCAGCCAGAGCGCCAGGTCGATGCCAGCCGACACGCCCGCCGCCGTGACGACTTTCCCAGAGCGGACGACGCGCTCATCGGGCCTGGGCTTCGCACCCATGATCCGCAGCACGCCCATCTTGTACCAGTGCGTCGTCGCCGGCTGCCCTTTCAGGATTCCTGCCGCACCAAGGATCAAAGCTCCCGTGCAGACCGAAGCTGTCCACACCGAGGTTCGGTGCACCTTCCGCAGCCAATCGAGGACCTCGTCGTCGACCATCTGACTGGGGGTGGTCGAGCCTCCGGGAACAATGACCACCTCGGGGCAGATCGTCTCCGAGATTGAGTGGGTGGCTCCAAGCAGAAGGCGGCCGCCTTCCGCGACGACGGGCCCGACTTCCTTGCCGATGAACCGCACCTGCGCGCCCGGGATGCGCCACAGCACTTCCCAGGGCCCGACCGCATCGAGCGCCGTCACACCCTGATAGAGCAGGATTGCGATCTCAACAGAAGCTGCCATTCAAAATCTCCTTCAAGGGTCCGACGCTGGCCGGGGACATCCTCAAACGGGGCAAGTCAAGCCAGGCTGTTCTCCGTTGCGAACGCGAAGCCGAGGGCTATGATCTCTATCGACGATCAGTCGATCGCCTCCACGCCTTCCTCCTTCAGCCGCTGGATGTGGTCCTTCATGTCCTTCAGCCGCTCGGCGGAATGTCCGGTCCATTGGCTGACCTCGCTGATAACGCGGAGTGGCTCGCGCGACCGGTAGGATTGCGTGGGGTTTCCAGGAAATTTCCTGTCGGTCAAGTTGGGATCGTCCACGATCTCTCCGGTTGGCTCGACGATGTAGATCCTCTCCGCGCCGTCTCCATGGGCCAGCTCTGCCCCCCATATGGCCGCTTCCAAAGTACCCGTAAGATAAACCCAAGAAGCCTGAGCCCGCCTTCCGTAATTGGAGCGAAAACCGGCTGCGATCAGGTCCCCCGGCTTCAAGTCGGCCCGGGTGCCGTGGTAGAAGGGTCTCGTTCCGCTCATTGAAAAAACCTCGATCCCGGGCTCGCGCGCTCAGCGGCAGCGCCTGGCGTAAGTTTACGAAGCGAAAAGAGTTAAATTTTGGCCGGTCAGTGCTTACAGTTCGGTCGAGCTGAACCGCCGAATCAGAAGAGCTGAGAATGCAATATCGAGCCTGCATCGTTGATGCGAATGGTCGCGAGAACTCCCGCACGTTCGCCTGCGCCAACGACGAGGACGCCA
>NZ_JADPIT010000030.1:11961-15462 GCF_023073035.1 Bradyrhizobium sp. 62 | reverse complement strand
TGCGGTGAGCGACTGGTGAAGCGTTTGCCGGTTTCAGAGGACAACCCGGCCGTAACGCATGAGGTACATGAAGGTCGAATGGTGCCAAAAGCAAAAGAATGAGCTACCTGCAATGCCGCTATGGAGCCGCGATGCTAACCGTCTCCTCAATGATCCTTATTTCGTCGCCATCGCCGGCCAGTCGTGCAGTCCTATCTTTAGGGCTTCTTGAAAACTGCGCCGTATGGCATCGCGACCCTGGAAGATTCCGCTAGGAGTAACTCTGATTGCATCCTCGGCGAATGCTGCCGCCACTGCGTCAACGTCGCCTCGGTTGTACGCGGATGCGAAATTCTTCTGAAAATTGGCGCTCGCACTCTCGGCGGATAGCTTCTCTTGGGCACCAAGTGACGGGGATACAGAGAGCATGAAGGCGACCGTGAACAAGCTTCTCAGCATCGATAGCTCCCTGCTGCGTAGTTGCCGGTCAGGCCGAGTTGCGGTGTCCTTGGCCCGTTGCTTTTCGCCGCAGCGACTCCTGCGGCCCGGATAAGCATTTCCCTTCTGACCCGCAACAGCCTTCCCGGCTTCTTGGCCGGCTTAGCAGCCTTCGCCGCCGCCTCCTCCTGCCCATGCTCCGGCGCAACGCTCCCATGATGTCGGTCGCGGCTCGCTTGTCTTTCCGCGTATCAGTTTTCCGGCGCGCTTTTGATTGGTGAGCGATCGCTACATTCAGGCCGCCGTCCTACTCTCCGCGTAAAGCAAGCGAATGCTCGAAAAAGAAACGCAGCATCTCCCTGGTCGCGTCCGGCCCGCGCGGATCGGTGTAGGACCCGGCAGGACTGCCTCCAGACCAGGCATGGCCGGCCCCGTGGACGCTCCAGTGCTCGGACGTGCCCAAGCCACCTTCATCGGTGAGGACGGTGCGGGTATACGCATGTCCCTCAGGTACTCGCCCGCGAAGAGTTTTCGTCCTCGGGCTTGCTGCAGCTTCGCCCGGCCCACGGAGAATCAGTTCAGCATTGCTCGGATGCACGGTGGTATCGCGATCGCCATGGAAGACGATGGTCGGCACCGACGCGCCAGCCGTCCCGATCGGTCCAGCGCTGCCATGCCGCATAGCGGCCAGTGCGGACGGAAGGTCGCTGGCAGCCCCGCAAGCCAGGCCGGAGTGGATGCCGACGGCGGCGTATAGGTCGGGGTGCGTCGCGCCCATGATGGCCGCGGCGGCCCCGCCGGCCGACAGGCCTGCGACGTAGACGCGCTTGGGATCGATAGGACGCTCCCGCATGATCTTGCGGGTAATGCCTGCGATCAGCGAAGGCTCGCCGCTAGACCCCTGCTGGTCGCCCGTGCGAAACCAGTTCCAGCATTTCGCAGGGTTGGCTCCGCGTGGCTGCTCCGGATAGACAACGAAGCAATTCCGCTCGTCCGCCAGAAAATTCATCCGGGTGCCGGCGGCGAAATCGTCCGGTGACTGGGTGCAGCCGTGAAGCATGACGATGAGGGGACGCGGTCCTCCATCAACGCGGCTGGGGATGAACAGCTTGTAGGTCCGACTTCCCGCCGCGTTAGTGAAGGTGGCAGAGACGAACCTTGTGCCGCCCGGCGCAATGTCCGCTTTGGACATTGGAGTGCGCCCGACCGGACTTGGCATGCCGAAACCGGAAAGATCTTTCATCCCGCCGAAGGGCGCGAGGCGATTGTGTCGTTTGGCAGGCGTGGCTTGTGAGGACGGCCCGCTCTCCGTCTCCTCGACGACATTGGCCTTCAGCTCGAGTGTCGGCGGCTCGAGCCTCGCACGCTCGACAGGCGCAGCATTTCCCCTTGTCGCTGCGGGGCCGCCATCGCCGCGCAGCATTCGCTGCAGCAGTGCAGTGGCTTCGACCAGTTGGCCGGCACGTGTGAGGCGGGTCGCTTCGCGGACCATGTCTGGATTCAGCATCGGTTCACCTCGTTCGGTCGGCGAGAGCGGCCTTGACTGCGGGGCTGGCATGAAGGGCTCCGAGCACCGAGACCGAGGCAATTGTGGCGCGTGCCAGCTCAGGCGTGACGTCCTGGTCGATGGTCGCCAAGCCGAGGACGTTGATGTGCAGCATCTCGCCGTCGCGCCGCGCCCTCTCGAGATCGACGCGGGCATAGTTACGCAGCCCCAGGTCCAGACTTTTACGGACCGTCGATTGCTTGACCACCTCCGCGTGCCGCTCGAGCTGGTTGCGGATCGCCGTCCGGATGAAATCGGTGCGGTTCGAATAAAACCCTTCCTGCACCATGAGATCGACCTGGCCGAGGTCCACATAGCCCAGGTTGATCGTGATCTTCTCCGTATCCGGGGTCCGGGGTCGCAGCTCGCGTACATTGTCGGTCATGGGGTACATCCATTTGTCCATCCAGTTGGGTGGCGCATGGATGGTAAATGGACATTCACGGAAGAATTTCAAGGCGGCAGGCAAACGTCTCTCCCCGCCTTGCTTTCGGACCGGAGCCGCTGCCGTTTCGCGATTTCCCAAGGTATGACGGAACCCTTCGTCCGGTCGTCAGGTCTAACCGTCTGAAACCAACTGAGGGCTCGTTGGGCGGCGTGCTATTATCGTTGCTACAGGAGGAAGACACATGTCCACTTCCAAGAAGCGATTAGCACCCGATGATTTTCCGGTGACCGCCGAAGGACAAAAGATCAAGAAACAAGATGGCGAGCCCATCGCCACTACGGAGGATCATGAAACCGCTGCCGACCTGGCCGAGCGCATCAACGACGACGAAGCGCGCCGTGAGGAAGACAAATGGTCGGCCTGAGCGCCTTCTCTCGGCCGTCCAGCAGGGTATCGATCAGCTTCAGCAATTGCTGGCGCTCTGCACCCCCGGCGCCACTACGCAGGAATTGGCCGATATCCGTATAGGGGACCTGGCCACCTGAGCTGATGTTGCGCTGGTGCTTCACGATTGGCGTTTTCGTTCGCGGATCTCGCGTCAGTGCCCAGACGTCACCATTGCTGCTTTCGTAGAGTACTCGCTCGCTCATACCGACCAATCCAACGGACGATCATCCGTTCCAGACTCTCCGAAGCCAGGTGCGAGCCTCTGAATTTTATCGCTCGCGTCGAGGGGGGTCGCGCTGTCGCAGTGCCTTGGGATGGCTACTTGTGTTCGGACGGCGCCCTGGGCGTTTGAGTTGTTCGGGTTTTCGGCGTTCTGCTTTTTGGCCTCGTGATGCCCGATTGCGCAGCCGGCCGCTGCCCGAGCTTCCCGTCATCCGCACCCAAGAAATCTTCCCGTTGTGAGCTCTCTGCGGAACGCTCTTCCCGACCGGCTGTTTGAAGTGCGGACCCACTCAAGGAGGACACAATGGGCTTTTTCACCAAGGACATCAAAACGCTGGACGACCTCTTCGTGCACACGCTGCAGGACATTTATTACGCGGAGCAGCAGATCGCGAAGAACCTTCCAGACATGATCGAGAAGGCGAGCGATCCCGGCCTCAAGAACGGTTTTCGACGCATCTCTCCGAGACCAAGGGCCAGA
>NZ_JADPIT010000030.1:1297-11938 GCF_023073035.1 Bradyrhizobium sp. 62 | reverse complement strand
CCCGGCTTGAGAAAGTCTTCGAGATGCAGGGCGTCCAGGCGAAGGGCGTGGATTGTCCGGCGATCGACGGCATCCTGAAGGAAGCGAGCGAAGTCGCGGGCGATATCGATGACAAACAGGTACTGGATGCGGCGCTGATCGCGGCGTCCCAGGCCGTCGAGCATTATGAGATCACGCGGTACGGCACCCTGATCGCATGGGCGAAAATGCTTGGCCGCGACGACTGCGCCACGGTCCTGCAGCAGAATCTCGACGAGGAAAAGGCGACAGACGAGAAGCTCAACACCATGGCGCTGCGCAGCGTGAACCGGAAAGCCGCTTAATTTGTTAGCTACATGCAGGCGAGAGGGCAGCCCCGGGCGGCCCTTGTTTCTGAGAAGCTAGGCATGAGCCTTGAAGTATTAAGAACCGTGGCAGCCGCCATGACGATAATCGCTGCCGCCATGGTGGCGGCGAACTGGAATGCGCGCATTACCGTGTGCGGCTTCGCTCTCTTTATCGCGGCATCCGTCGCATGGATCGCCGACGGGGTAATGGAGCCGAAGAGTTCGCTCATCATCCAGAACGCCGTCCTTCTCGTGATCAACGTGCTGGGCGTATGGCGCTGGTTGCCGCGCGCCGGCAAGGAAGCTGCCACCGACGGGGCCACCGATCGCGCGACGGGTTAGGGCGCTCAGGCCTGTTTTCTGTCTGAGATGGCCCAGCGCGCCAGCGCGGCTTCTCCCGCTTCACTCAACGCGCCGAGCGTAGTCTGCCCCTTCCTCGCGCAGGCGACAATGCTCTCGGCAATGAAGGATCTCAATTCATGATCGGCGCCGTCGGCCCTGCCCGTGCAGACTCGCTCAAGGGCGGCTTCCATATTTGCGAGGGTGCGGCGATCGAAGCTTTCAAGGATCATGGGGCATCTCCTATAGCGTTCGAACGAACTTCAAAGCGGTAAGTTCCAAGGTCGGAACCGAATGTTCCGGCCGAAGGAACAAGCGGATCTGGAAACTTTGGACCTAGGTGTACGTAACTCAACGTCTTGCAGATGGCACAGGTGTTTCCGTTGCGATCGCGACGCCGTTCATGAAAGCAGCGCTGAAGGGACGGGGCGCGAGCAGCAATCTCTTCCATTGGAATCGCAAAGTAAGGCGCAGCCGACGCGGTGATCGCTGCCGCTATGGCGAGCCCCGGCATGGTTTACGGACGCCGGTCGGTTAAGACTCCGCTTTCAAGAGGCACGCGGAGCTGCGTCCGCCGCATCCCTTGGCGCATGTCCGCACGAGGCAAACGCCGAGGCGAAGAAGGTCGCTTCTGCAAGCCCCACCAAAGATTGATGGAGCGACGCCGTCGCCACAATCCCGCGGCCCGCGACCCTGAAATGAACTATCCTTGGCGGCGACTCAGGAGGGCAGATGGCCAAAGACAAATCGATGGTCGACAGAATTTCTGACGTGGTGAAAGACATCGTGAAAGGCGCGGCAGCAGCCGCCAACGCACTCGAGCCGGGCACGAACGCGGATATCGCTGACGAGCGGGCCGAGAATCCAAGGGCTGCGGTAGCAACGCCCGTTCGTGCAACGCGAATGACACGCCGCGCTCCTGCGTTCAGAGCGAACAAGCGCGTGGCAAAATCTTGAGGGCGGCCAAGGCCCGCGGGAAAACGACTGTGAAGAAGGCTTCGAGGAAAGCGGCACCGGAAAAGTTGGCCGGAAGGCCCAGCAAGACCCCGGATAAAGCAGCTACGAAGGATAAGTCGAAAAGAGCAGCGAAGCGAGCAGCAAAAAGGACGCCTAAAAAGAGCAAAAAGTCGAAGTGAAGGACAGCAGCGCTTTGGTTACCAGCTGCCGCAGATACTCTTGATCTTGTTTTCCAGCGCTTCATCCGCGGATCACGAAGTTCTGCCCGGGGCGTTGCGATATTTGCCGATCCGCGCTTCTGCTGGAGCTTGCGCACGGTGATTGGTGGCACCGGGTACTCGCGCCTGCTGTTTGGGCGAGGGAAAACGCCAGACGGGGATAGAGAACGCCCTTCAGCAGCTTTTGCAAATCTTCCCATCCGTCTTGCTCCTCCCCTGATCTATCTTAACGTCACTATCCTGCTGGTTCGTCGTCGTTGGTTTTACGAGGTGCCGCCTGCAGGCACCCTGGTGGCGCCTGAAGATCCCGAAGAAGTTGCAGCGCCTGCGGAATTCGTGCCGCGCCTGTCCGCCACCAGCCAATCCGTTTCTGTCTCTCGTGCCCTGGTTAGCGCGAGACGGGACAGCTCCGGGAGCGGTTACAGTACCGGTGAAGTGCCGGTCACGCCTGAAGGCGAGGAGGTCGCGCCTTCGCCTTCCCTGGCGAAAGAGGCGGCGCTTGCGCTCCAAGATCCGCCGCCGTGGCCTTTTTGGGCGAAGGCAACGCAGGGAAGGCCGATTGGCGCGACAATTCTAGCCGAATGACTTTCAAGCCGCGATTTCCTTCGTCTAGACCGCCTCAGGTAGTTCGTTCCTGTGAAGCCGCGTCAAGTGAATTCGCGAAGGCAACCTGTGCTTGCCTGGAGGCAGAGCAGTCCTCGCCGCCTGGCCTCCTTTAAAGAGAAGACGGAATCATGCGTAGGAACCGGCGCTGTCACCGTGGCTTAATCTGCGGCTCACGCCTGTTTTGATGTTGCGCTAGGTTATCAGCCCATCTCGGAGCTCTCATGATTATCTGGTATTCGATGCTCATCCTTGTGGCCGCCGCCCTCCAGGTTGTTGAAGGGCGGCTGCGCCGAATCGCAGCAGGCACCGGCACCACCGACGAGATGTTCCTAATGGTGACCGAAAAGCTCGATGGCGCCGGGGAGGCCTGCACGATTTTCATTCGTGGCGGCGACTGCGGCGAGGTGCTCGATCATTACAAAAAGATCGTCGCCGGGAATGTCGAGCGTTTGTCGGCATATAATGGGCCGATCGGGGACAAGTGAGATCAGTCGCCCGGAAGGAACGCAGGTCCGATTGCGTTGTCATGATCCAACCCGCGCGTTCACAGCCTGCGGCGGCGTCTCTACGGGAACTTTCCCCAAGCCGCTTTCACGAGGGGAGCAATCCGCCGCGCGGTTTCGAGCTGAACGCCGCGAGTGCCGTAAAGCAGCTTCACTGGCGCTCTTGATCATCGAAGGAGGCCCTTCCGCTTTGAGGCTCCTTGAGGAGTTCGTCTCCTGATTGCCAACCGCCAAGCTCGACAGCCTCGTTCCGAACCTTCGAATTCCATTTTGCCAGGCGATTCTGGAAGGGCTCCAGCTGCTTCCGCCGCCTTAACCTCCCTCTTCTTCCTTGAACTTAAGCTGAGTTCAGTGCCTAGAACCCGGCTAGCTAAATCCATGGCCGCAACCGAGCGCCTGACGGAACCCGGGCAGATTCGAGGCGTTGCAGCTCCATGACTCATACGGTTCTCCTCGTTGACGACGATCCGGCGGTGCTCGATGTCATCGCCAGCATGCTTGAGGAGATCGGTTGCCGAGTCGTTCGCGCCCGCAGCGGTTCAGAAGCGTTGGAGCTCTTGCAGCGCCATGAGCAGATCTCCATCCTTATCACCGACATCAACATGCCGAACATGGATGGCCATGAGTTAGCCGAACGCGCGAGCCGTTTCCGCCCCGGGCTGAAGGTTCTCCAACTGTCAGGGCGAGAGCGACGGCGCGACGGATTTCCCCTGATCCGGAAGCCATTTTCCGAGGACGATTTGTATCGGGCGATGCAGCAGACTACCGGTGTCTGCTCATAGGTCAGTCTGGCTGAGGCTTGACCGACCGGCCGCGGTTCCTACTGCGGCCACTAGCGTTGCTTGCTGCGGACCGTCGGCAAATTCGCCACAGCAGATTCGGATCTAGTCAAAGCAAGCGACCTCCTCAGCTTTGGAAGGGTGATGAGCTGAGGCCGCTCGCGCCTCGGTGCGGAGGCAAAACCGACCGACGCCATGCCCATTTGTGGACTGGCGTAGCTTTATCTGCGCCCGTGCTTTACAGGGCGTAAACGTCGGTTGAAGCTTAGTCAACGAGGGCAAGTCCGAAAACAAAACACGACAAGCGGGCCCCGGATTATTTGGCCGACAAGCGCCATCCCAGTCCCACAATGCAGAATGGTCCAGGCGCTCTCGCATCGGCAACAGCAACACGTTGAGGAGAGGGTGTTTGATCCATCGCGGCGAGCCCACCTTCTTGCCGGCGTATCTTACCAGTTCGGAGAACTCGGTCTCGGCGGCGTCCGATCATGCCGGAAGGTGATGCCAGGCAACTCCGCCAGCTGCGAGGCCCGCAACGGCTTAACGAAGGCGATCTCTAGGTTCGACCGCTCGCCGGCTCGGCGCTATCTGAGGAGCGATTCCAAAGGCAAAGAAGATCTGTAAATGATATCAGCGCAGTTCAAAAAAACAATTAGCGAAAACAACATCAGGAGCCGCCAGAAGACTGCCTCGTACCTTCAACTGCGGTACTTACTCGAGCATATATTCGCAGGTATGACGTTTAGGCTAGAGGTTCATTCGGGTGCGGTGCGACGGTCAACATGCTTCAACGGCTGTCGAGTCCAATCAGTGGAAACAAGATAGCAAAGTATGGAAGCACCTCCAGCATCTTAGTCAACGAGCTCGCGAGTTGGCCTGAGCCTATCCCAGATCTGGACGCTGCATGTGCATTCGAAGAGGCAATCGGCTGGCCCATGTGGCTGCGGATTGACTCTTACAAGCCGCGGTCAACCTTCGCATCTAGGGCACTCGAACTCTCGAGCTCGCTCGGTCGGAGACAATCGTTCGAACGTCAAAAACATCGCCCGCTCCGTTGCGAGACGAAATGACTTCGAGATCGCCACCTCTGGCTATCCCTCGCGAGCGCGGATTGTGCGGGTCTACGACCTTTGGCTATCTGCTACAGGCGCCGCGACGAGCGGCGGATGGCGATCTCGCCGAAGTAACCTGTTGGTGATAGCTGCCGTTCCAGCTCAATACCGCATTCTTTTTGTGCAGCTGCTGTTTACGCGGAAACATGTCTAGCGGGAAATTGCAGATCGAACTTTACGGCGTACCATCGGTACAAGACCAGTTACCTCCCGGAACCCTTACATTGACGGCCCTAACACAGAACAGCGTCACGATTGTGGAATGAAATGCATCTTCAATTTAGCGGTAAAGGAAGAAGAGTTTCCTCGACCACCATACCCTAAAACGCTATCAGATAGCATCGGCCGCCAAAGCGGCGATCGCCACGTTTGATGATTGCGTGATGAGGACAAAGGCGCTGTTCGCTCCGCCTGAGAAGAAGCTCAAGCCTCTTGCCGGTGGGCTCGGATCCCTCCGCGCGAATAGCTTACGACAGCCGCTGTCGGTGTTGGCACCCGAATTTGATGAATTACTTGGTAGCGAAAAATCGGCATTTCCTCATCCGACAATTCTCTTCGCAAGACTTTCAACGTCTGGCCGCTTCGCACGCGCAATTCGATGTACGGGCGGAGCGGCCAGGAGCGTGGTCAGGAGCCTCGCGCACCGCTCATGATCGGCCCGAATCTCTCCCAGCTTTCTCCCTTGAATCGCATCATCTGGAGCTGCTCGATCGGGGCGAAATCGTCGGGGCCTGTTTTGATACGTGTGCCAGTAATGTAAATTCCAATCTCAAAATCGAGGTTGGCTGCCTGCTTCATTACATTCTCACGGGTCAGCGTGTTACCGCACTGACGGAGGACTTGCTCTAAACCCTTAGCAACACCATAGCCAAAGACAGTCGCAGAGTCGTCGAGATCACCTTCGGGGTACCACTTCGTCATAAAAGATCGCCACTCGTTCATCGATGCGTCGTTCTTCCATTCTGAATCCTTGGGGTCCTTGAGGTATGCGGTAGACAGAATGCCCTGGCTGGCCTCGAAGCCCGCAGGCTTGATAACCCCCCCTATAGAGCCAGAGACGTTGGTCAGGAACTGCACGGGATGCCAGCCTAGTTCGGCGACTTTCTTGATGGCCTGAGCGGCAAACTTTGGGGTGGCGATATTGACGAAGATGTCGGGGTTTGCGCCCTTGATCTGCACCACCTGGGAATCGACGGTAGGCGAGCTCGTCTCATACGCTGCCTCAACAACGATAAGCTTGCCGGCTTGGTCGCCGAGGCCATCCTTCAAGCCGGTGACGTAGTCTTTCCCAAAATCGTCATTCTGATAAAGCACACCGACAGTCTTACCGGGGTAGTTCTGCAGAATGTACTTGCCGTAGATGCGAGCTTCGACCTGGTAACTCGGCTGCCATCCCATAGTCCACGGGAAGTTCTTCGGGTCGTTCCATTTGGCTGCTCCGGTCGAGACAAATAGTTGCGGCACCTTCTTGGAGTTCATGTACTTCTGGATTGCGGTGTTACCGGGCGTGCCCAAGGGGTTGAAGATCAGCAGAACTTCATCGCTCTCGACCAGCTTGCGGGCTTGCTCGACCGTCTTCGGCGGGCTGTACGTATCATCATAGGAGACGAAGTTGATCTTGCGGCCGTTGATGCCGCCTTCGGAGTTAATCTTGTTGAAGTAGGCGGCTTCGGTCTTTCCAATCGTTGCATATGCGGATGCGGGACCAGAGTACGGCATGATGTTGCCGACCTTGATTTCGGCGTCCGTTGCGCCAGCGTCGTATTTCTTTTGAGCATTCGCGCTTGATGGGATCGTTGCAACAAGTGCCGCTGTGATTGCGGTAGAATAGACAAGCTTGACGTAAGAATAACGCATCGTTGTCCTCCCTTGCAGCACAAGCTGTTCAGCCATTCTGGTGAGCTGTTCAGCCGCGCATACGTGAGTATGCATGAGAACCGCCCGCGGCAGCAACGAAACGTGCCTGCCATTTGACTTCAGCAGTTAGAAAGCCAACTCTAGACGCAGCGCACAATTCCTTCCGCAGGAATTAGCGGGAGCAGGCGGGCTGCAAGCTAAGCTTGCGCAGCATGGAGCTTACGCCATCTGCTCGGCACTCTTGCGCATCAGCCAACTTTGTGGCGGAGGCCTTTCGCGAGGTACTTTTCTTAGACTCCGCCTTTGCCTTCCTGGCGCTGACGCGGGTGTCATTAGGGTCGTGCCAGTGGCGGGGAATGAACTCCGGCGCACTCGCCTTATCTACTTCCTTCGGCTGAGGCTGAGGTGGGGTCGGCGGCTCGGAGGGTGGGATGGACGCAAGGACCACCTTCTCGACAGCTTTTTGGATGACTTGGGTGCTGACTAGCGATAGCCGATCAGCCTTGTCGCCTGCGACGGCGGGATAGGTGATTGACGTCATCAATACCGGAGCGGATTTGGACCCAGCGGCAGCGATAGCTCCGATACTACCTAGACATATGAATCCAAGGACAACGACCTTGATCACTATAAAATGCTCCAGACCGAGGCTTCAAGCGTAGACGACATTTGGCCGGCAGCAAGGCGACCTGATTTTTTGGTTAACGGTACGAGCAGTGGTACCTTCGCATCGATCGGTTGCTTCAACACCACCGAAGAATGAGTCGCGACCAGCCGGACCAAAACTGATAGTGCAGCCGGAAGGAGGTCGCTGTTATGCCTGCGATGATGGTCTGTAAACCGCGCCCTCATTTGGATGCAGTTCTAATGATCAAATTAGGTCGGGATAGTTGACCGGGCTTTTGGGTTAGTCGCTAGATTGCGTGAATGATAGCCGACAAGGCGGACGTCGTCTCTAATCTGATCGCTGACGGACCGGACTGTCCTCTTTTTGCGCCAGACGCCGGTCGCCTTCGACGGAAGGGAACGGCCGCGCGCGACAATAAGCAGACCATTTCTCTTGTTTACATAGACGTCGTACATCGTACTCCTCGGCGGGAGAGTAATGCCGGTTAGCGGGAAATGAGGCGACGGAACAGCAACACTCGCGGGAAACGCACCACTGGGCAGCCCATTCTGTGTCAACTGTATTGCGTGCCGGCTACTATTTGCAGGGAGCCGAGAGTGCCCCCGCCCTGAGCTGCGCGAAGAAGCCGCGCGGCGATGAGCTTCTGGATTGCGTTGGCCATTCAGCAAGAACGACTATAGTCGTTGGCACGCTTGGTCGACTCCAAAGACGCTTGCCTCTTCGACACTTTGTCGCGGTAACAAGTGCTGGCTCGTCCGGGAAAATTGCCCCGGTATGCCTACCTTCGACGGCCTTCGTACAGCCTGTCCAAGGCTCGTGTATCCGCGCATTGTCACCGAGCTACCACTTCTTCCGCTCTTTGAAAGCGCCGCGATCTCCATCGACAGCTGCTCCTGCGTGGACGGCTTTGAAAGCCGCGGAAGGTCTATCGGCAATTCGCCTTCAATGTCGGTAAAACCGGTCGCCAGCAGTATCGGTAGCTTGGAATCGCGCAGGCAACAAGATGACAAAATCCAAGCCGGCCGGTCATTCCGACATCGCATGACCGGTGATCACCAATTCCCGATTCAGGCCTTCCTGCATGCACGCGGCTTTTACGGCCTTGCGCGCAAACTTCGGCCGCAGGGGCCCGAATGTACTCAGCACGAATATGCGACACATGCGGCGCGACAGACCCATGCTGCTTTTGAAGATCTGGATGGTCGAACTAGATCGGCCACGCACCCTCCCCAGCTCATCTCATCTAAGACGTTCGTCTTATCTCTCTTAACGCCGACGCACCTGGCTCCAAGCCGGCGGACCGGGAAAACTTGGAACTTCTCAGGCTAGCCTATGTTGTACCATCCCAATACTGCAGATCGCGATATGTATAAAAATATTCTTCTGCTGCTGTTGGCTGCTTCGCTTCTGGCCGGGCCGTCCTTTGCGCAAAACCCGCCGGCGGCCGATCGGCCAAACAATAATGCGGTCAACAGTTCAGGCCAGAACAATTCCAGCAAGCCGGTGGCAGGAGCCAACAGCTTCACCGAAGGCCAAGCCAAAATCCAAGATCGAGGACGCCGGCTACACCAACGTTACATCCCTGAAGAAGGACAAGAACGGCGTTTGGCGCGGAAAGGCCAGTAAAGGCGGTGCATCAAGCGCGGTCAGCCTGGATTTCCAGGGCAACGTGAACGCTGCCAAATAAAGCTGCGCGCAGCAGTAAAGAAAATGAGGCTTCAAGATGACCATCACAATTTCACGTCTCTACGATAACTATTCCGATGCGCAGCGCGCGTTGACCAGCCTGGAGGCCGCGGGTGTGCCGCATTCGGATCTGAGCATCGTCGCGAACAATTCCGACAACTGGTATAGCACCGACAACAAGGTCGATCGCGATCGCGATGGGGTTGACGATCGGGCGGAAGGTGCGGCGGCGGGTGCGGGTCTTGGCGCAAGTCTTGGTGGCGCTGCCGGCTTGCTCGCGGGCCTTGGTTTATTGGCTATCCCCGGCTTGGGTCCGGTCGTGGCGGCCGGATGGCTCGCGTCGACCGCGCTTGGTGCGGTTGCCGGCGGCGCGACGGGCGGCGTCGTCGGGGCACTGACGCAGGCCGGCGTATCCGATGAGGAAGCTCCGCTCTATGCCGAAGGTGTGCGGCGCGGCGGTACGCTGGTGTCGGCTCGTGTGCCGGACGCGGACCGCGCGCGATACGAAGCAATCCTGAACGAGTCAGCCGTCAATCTGCGCGACCGGAGCGCAGCCTGGCAGAAGGCTGGATGGAAGAATTACGATCCATCTGCACAGCCTTATGGCGCAGAAGAAGTTCGCAGAGAACGCCAGCTTTACGGCACCGGCATGCGATGAATCACCAGGCGGGTCGCCAATTTAAACCGGACGATTGCCCATTTTAACCTTGGACGGCGCTGCCTTTCGGGTCATTGCACCGTGAGTGCCGTGGCTGCTGGAGCGCTTCTAGCGACGGCGGCGAACACCCATGGTGCCTCTACCGTGGCGGACCAAGTCAAGCCATCGGTAGCCGGCATTTCCGGGGCGGCCGTGTTGGCGGGGCTGCAGCGTCTCTCGCCCTGACGCTCGCTCTGCCGTCGTTCGGTGCCGGCATGGGCGTCGCGGTCGTCTCACCGTGGGGCAATTCCGGCGTCTCGGCAACCGGGGCGGCTTCGGACGAAAGTGGGTCGGAGCCCATACTTCGCGTTCGAGGTCCTCCATGCCGGCGAAGCCATCCAGACAGCTCGCCAACATCGCGAAGCCTCCGCGCCTCGGTCACATGGACTAAACGGTTTCGCCAAAAGCTGGAACGCCAAGCACATTGGGTGCTTCCTTCTCGCCCGTCGGCACGATGCAGGGAGACGCTAGGTGCTCCATGAGTTGGCTGCCATCTAACAACCGCGAAATTTCGTCGGCCGACACGGGGCGACTGAACAGGAAGCCCTGAAATTCATGGCAGTTGAAAGCCTTTAGAATAGAGTCTTGTTCGGCGGTCTCCACCCCTTCGGCAACTACTGTCAGACCAAGCGCCTGTCCGAGCGTGATGATGGCTGCGGAAATCGCGCGGTCTTGAGCGTTTTGGCCAATTTGTCCAACGAAGCAACGGTCGATCTTTATCGTGTCAATCGGAAAGCTTTTCACCAATGAGAGAGACGAATAGCCCGTGCCGAAGTCGTCTATTGCCAGACGAACACCGCGACGATTGATGGCCTGCATGACCGCAGTCGCATGCGCGACGTTCTGCATCACCATGCTCTCGGTCACCTCGAGCTGCAGGAGCTCGGGAGCCAACCCCGTTTTGCGTAGGACCCCGTCGAGAAATCCTAGCAA
>NZ_JADPIT010000030.1:0-1287 GCF_023073035.1 Bradyrhizobium sp. 62 | reverse complement strand
GATCGGTGAACTGCTTCGGCGAGAGATTAACGGCCATAGAGATCGCGGGCAATCCGCGTGACTGCCAGGTGGTGCTCTGCCGGCAAGCTGTCTCCAGTACCCACCTGCCTATCGGAATGATCAGACCGGTTTCCTCGGCCAGCGGAATGAAGGCTGCGGGGGCTATCAATCCTTTTTGGGGATGCTTCCAACGTAGAAGCGCCTCCACACCGACAATGCGACCTGCGGTATCTACCTTCGGCTGATAATGGAGAAACAGCTCTTCTTTCTCCATTGCACGGCGCAAGTCGGCTTCGAGAACGAGGTGCTTCAGCGAATGCGACTGCAGCTCTGCCGAAAAAAAACGGCATGCATTCTTTCCACCTGCCTTGGCCGCATACATTGCAGTGTCCGCCTGCTTGACGAGCTCCTCAGGATCCGAGGCGTCATCGGGGAAGATCGCGATTCCGATGCTACAGGTGATGCGGCATTCGTGACCACACAGGAGGAAAGGTGACTCGAGCGCTTCCAGAACCCGGCGGGCGATCGCGGTCGCCTGATCTTTGCCGGTCAACTGGTCGAGCAAAACGACGAACTCGTCGCCGCCCAGCCTGGCGAGCGCGTCCTCAGCCCGGATATTTGCGCGCATCCGCTTGGATGCTTCGATAAGCAATTGATCGCCGGCAGTATGACCGAACGAGTCGTTGATCATTTTGAACCGGTCGAGGTCTACGAAGAGAACCGCAAACCGGCGCCCCGGCGCCCTGCTCGCGCGCTGATGCGCTTCAGAGACCATTGTGTTGAACATCGAGCGATTCGGGATGCCTGTCAGAGCATCGTGGGTCGCCAGGAAGCGGATGCGCTCTTCCGCGATTTTCTTTGCCTCGGTCCGATCAAAATTGTGAAGAGCAAAGGAGACGTTTTCCGCCAGCCTGGCCAGGAGCTCAACGATCTCGGAGGTGAAGATGCCTTCCTCGCTGGCTAGGAAGAGCAAGACTCCGATGGCTTCACCCTCCCTAAATAGAGGAAAGCTCGCACCAGCGCGTGTTCCACCTCGCTCGGCAAGCTTATGCCAGTGAGTCGTCCCCGCGTCGCTCAAGAACTCATTTTTGATGCATGGCATTCTCGAACGAAACGAGGTGCCGGTTAGTCCCTTACCCTGAGGATGGTCTGCCAAAACCGAAAACGCTGTGCTGCGAACCCGATCGGCATTTTGTCCCTTAGTTGATACGATTTTCAAGAAGTGATCGTCCGGCTGAGCTAGGGCAATTGTCGTCGAGGTAAAATGGCCGCCCAGAACCGCTGCAT
>NZ_JADPIT010000010.1:496211-542544 GCF_023073035.1 Bradyrhizobium sp. 62 | reverse complement strand
ACAGTTGTGATTCGAATGTGGCCGCCATGGACCGCAGCATCACAAACTCTTTGGTAAAGTTCGGAGCTGTTCGCCGACCGTAGAATCGCTTCGTTCGTGGCGTTCAGTGCCGCGAACATGAGTTCGTGGTTCATGGTTTCCCCCACAATCATCTTAGGGAGTCCGGGGAAACAACAAGTTAGAATCGATGCTTTAGGACATCTTAACGAAGTGCTAGGTCATTCGATCGCCTTGGCCGCGCGGCGGTATTCGCATCCGACATAGGCGAGTGCCCGAGCGACAGTTCTGCAGGAGCTTGCCGCCGGACCAGCTTTTTTTCCGCTCAGGTTGAGCGCCACGCCATCGCTAGACCCCAGGCTGTCGAGGGCAACCAGTCAGCACAAGTTTTCGCTGTCTGTCAGCAATACGATGCCCTTGCGAGGCAGCTTCTCTCCCGCGATTTGATCCCGCATCGATTGCCCCGTTAGTTGCCCGCCAATAAGACCGATCGCCACCGCTGCGATCAGGACAACAAGGGATGGACAGCCGGGTGGCAAGTTCCGGGGAAACGCGCGCGAGTACCGGCGAGGTGCTGCGCGTCGAAGGTCTGACCGTCCAGTACGGCGCGCTGGTCGCGCTGCGCGACGTGAGCTGGTCGGTTCATAGCAACGAGATCCTCGGCATTATTGGCCCGAACGGAGCCGGCAAAAGCACCTGCTTTGCAGCCGTTACCAACGCCGTAACGTATCGGGGCCGTGCCTTTCTCGACAGCAGCGACGTTTCCGCGCTCCAAACATTCGATCTCGCCGGCCGCGGCCTGCGCCGAACCTTCCAGCAGAACTCATTCTTCGGCGAGTTGACGGTCCTACAGAATGCCATTTCAGCGATCTTCCGCGACTTCTCGACTAACTTGGTCACGTCCATCTTCGTACCCTGGCGCGAGGCCACGACCCGCCGTACCGCCGAGATCGCCGCGGCACAATTGCTCGATTTCTTCGGGATCCCAAGACAGTACCATGACCAGCTTCCGGGCGACATTCCCTATGGCGTGCAGCGGCTGCTGTCGGTGGCGCTTGCCTATGGCACCGGCGCGAAAGTGCTGTTGCTGGACGAGCCGGCCGCCGGCCTCAGCGGAGGCGACATGAAGAAGCTCGCCGATGTCCTGATCGGGTTGCGCAAGCGCGGCCTCGCCCTTGTCGTGATCGAGCATCACATGGACCTGATCATGTCGATTGCGGACCGCATCGTCATGATCGACCAGGGCGCCACGCTGGCGACGGGAACTCCGGCCGACATCCAACGCGATGCCCGGGTCCGCGAAGCCTATCTGGGGCGCGACGAATGACCGGCGTGCTGAGCAGCGATAATCTCTCGGTCCGCTATGCCGGCAATGTTGCAGTTTCAAGCGTCAGTATCGACGTTCCAGCCGGCCGGATGGTCGGCCTCGTTGGCGCGAACGGTGCCGGCAAGACCACGCTGGTCAACGCGCTGGCCGGCTGGTCACGCGGCCACGCCGTTGTAACAGGCCAGGTCCAGCTCCAGGGCCACAACATCGAGAAACTCGCCGCCCACCAGCGCGTCGGACGTGGCCTCACGTTGGTGCCGGAGGGCAAGAACATTTTTGCCGAACTGACGGTCGACGAGAACCTCGCGCTGGTACGCGCGCCCGCCGACACGACCGGCAGACACCTCTTTACCACCCATGAGGTCTTCGACTTCTTTCCCCGCCTCGCAGAACGCCGCTCGCACAAAGGCGCGGCATTATCCGGCGGCGAGCGGCAGATGCTTGCGGTCGGGCGTGCCCTGCTCGCAGGACCGCGCGTGCTGATGCTGGATGAACCTTCCGCAGGGCTCGCGCCTCGACTTATCACCGACCTGCTCTCCCGTATCCGCCTGCTGGTCGATCGCGGGCTGCCGGTGCTGCTGGTCGAGCAGAACGTGAAAGCAGCGCTCAAGGTGGTCGATCATCTCTATCTGCTGGAACGCGGTCGGGTGATCGGCGAAGGTGCGGCCGCGGCAATGGCTACAGATCACCGCATCATCGAGGCCTATCTCGGCACTATCGCGGAATCGCCGACATGAACATCGCGCAGCAGATCATCAATGGCATCGTGCTCGGTTCCGGCTATGCCTGCATTGCGCTCGGCTGGACCATTTTGCTCGGCGTCGCGCGCCTCGTGAATTTCGCCCATGGTCAGCTCTATATGCTCGGCGCGTTCGTCACCTGGTACGCTATCACCAAGCTAGGTCTGTCCTATCCGCTCGCCATTCTCGTCGCGATCATCGTGCTTGGAGCAACCGGCCTCTTGATGCAAAGTGCGATGATGCGCCTAGTGATGACACAGAACCTGACCAGCCTGATGATCGTGACGCTCGGGCTCGGCTATGTACTCCAGGGCGTAAGTGCCCTGATCTTCGGCGGCAATCCCCAGATCCTTCCCGGAACATTGGCGCGCGCCAAGGTGGATCTTGGTCCGCTGTGGTTCACCTGGCAGGACGTGCTGGTGCTTGCCGTGACGATTTTGCTCTATGGCGCCGTTTGGCTCTTCACGCAGCGCACCCGCTTCGGCTCGGTCATTCGCGCCGTCGCCGAGGACCCCAAGCTCGCGGAGCTGTTCGGTATCAACGCCAAGACAGTCTACCTCCTAGTCTTCATGTTCGAATGTTCCGCGGTCGCCCTAGGCGCGGCACTGGTTGCGCCCCGTTCACCGATCTTGACGAGCATGGGTTTTAACGAGGTCATCATGACCTTCGTCGTTGTCGTGCTAGGCGGTATCGGTTCGATCGGCGGCGCGCTCGCGGCTGGCCTCGGGCTCGGCCTGTTCACCGCTTTCTTCGGTGCATTCGTCGCGCCGGCCTACACGACGGCGGCTGCCTTTGCGCTGCTGCTGGCTTTGCTCGTGATCCGTCCCGCGGGGCTTGCGACCAGATGACCGCGATCGAATCCTCTCGGCCGGCCTCGATCCCCTTCCTGCGCCTGATCGCGATCGCGGCTTCCGTCGTGATCGGCTTCTTCCTGCCGCGCCTGCTCGGTGGCACCTCGGTTGCCTATTCGACGCTGACCACGATCGCGATTTTCGCGGTGATGTGCTACGGCGCCGATATCATTTTGTCCTATCTCGGCGAGGTCAGCCTCGGACACACCGTGTTTTGGGCCATCGGCGGCTATGCATCCGCTAACCTCTCGGTCAGCTACGGCGTCAATGGGTGGATCACGGCTGCGACGACAATCGTGCTGTGCCTCGCGGCAGCTGCCTTCCTCGGCGCAGTCACCTTGCGCACTCGCGAATTCGTTTTCTCGCTCGTGACCTACGCGGCAGCCGTCGTCGCCTACGAGATTGCCTTCAACTGGGACGCGGTGGGCGGTTCGGATGGCATCGTCGGCATTCCGCCACTGAAGTTGCCTTTGATCTTCACGAATTTCTCCGGCGCGATGCAAGAGGATCTCTGGCCGATCGCTTTCGCCCTGCTTGTGTTGACTTTGGCCTTCATCGCACGTTTTCGTCGCTCCCGCCTCGGCACCACTGCGCTGATGGTGCAGATGAACCCGGCACTCGCCGCGAGCCTTGGCGTCGATCCACGCCGGATCAGGCTCGCAGTATTCGTGATATCCGCGCCGATCACGGGGCTCGCCGGCTGGCTGTACGCGTATCAGCGCGCCTATGTCGGCCCGGACATGTTCGAGTCCTACTTTCTGGTCCTGATGCTCACCGCCATCGTGCTGGTCGGGCGCCGCATCCTGCTGGGCCCCCTGATCGGCACCGCACTCCTGATCGCCCAGCAGAACCTGTTCTCGCTCGGCGGTGACTGGAACAAGATCGTGCTGGGATCCGTGCTCGCAGTGGTCCTGATCTTCTGGCCGACCGGTCTCGTGGGCCTCTATCGCCGTATTACCAACAAGTCCTGAAGACACATATTGGGAGGAATAGCATGCACAAGACGAAACTGGCTCTCGCGCTGCTGGCGGGTCTCGCATCGATGCCAGCAATGGCGCAGGACATCAAGGTCGGCACTATCTTTCCGCTGAGCGGCGGCGCTGGCCCGGACGGACAGACCGTGACTAATGCCGTCAAGTTGATGGTGCAGCAGATCAACGATAAGGGCGGCCTGCTCGGCCGCAAGCTCACGATGATCTCCAAGGACGACGAGAGTACGCCCGCGGTCGGCGTCAGCCGAGCCAACGAAATGATTGCCGAGAAGGCCGACGTCGTCATTGAAGGGTGGAACTCACCAGTCACGCTCGCGATGCAACCGATCCTCGCGCGTGGCAACGTGTTGGATATCACAGCGGTGTCGAAATCGGAGCTGATCCTCAACGGCGAGACCAATCCGTACGCGATCCGGATTAACAGCTCGAACGGCTTTGACGCTGCCGTGATCGCCAAATATGTCGTCGAGACCATGAAAGCCAAAAAGGTCGCTTTCCTGACTCAGAATGACGTCTACGGCAACGGTTTCCAATCCGCCGTCGAAGCCGAGTTCAAGAAGCTGAATTTTTCCGGCCAAGTCGTCATGACGGAGAAGTTCGCATTCAAGGATACTGATTTCCGCGTCCAGCTTACCAATCTAAAGGGCGCCAACCCGGACGCGGTCATCGTCACTAACTCCTCGAATTCTTCGGGCCTGCCAGCGATGGTCGAGCAGTACCGACAGGCCGGCATCAACTCAACTTTCGTCGGCGCCGTCGGCATCATGCTAACTACGGTGTTCAAGGTCGCCGGCGATGCCAATAACGGCGTGATCTCAGCGGACATCTTCTTCCCTGACTTGCCGCCGTTCACGACCATTCCGGAGAGTAAAGCCTTCGTGGCCGCCTATACGAAGGCCTATGGGGCCGCTCCCGACAAGAGCGCCGCGCTTGGCGCCGCCGCCGTGCAGGTGTGGGCGCAGGCGGTGGAGTCTACAAAGTCGCTTGATCGCAAAACCGTTGCGGACGCGATCCGCGGGAAGCCAGTCAACGGGACGGTGTTCGGCGACGTCCAGTTCCTACCGAGCGGGCAAATGCAGCCGCACTACGTTTTGTTCAAGGTCGTCGACGGCAAGAACGCCAAGCTCGAGGCGCTGCAGCAATAGCTTCGTGCGCGCACTGGACACCTCTAAGCCCGCCACATCACGTGGCCGCCGCCTCGCACCGGCGAGCTTAGCAGTTAGCGACCCTGACTCTGTGTTCAAAGCTGAACTCTGAACCAAGCAGATGGCCATCGTAAGCTCACGTCTCAGCCGGCAGAAATTTGCGTTGCCCTTTCCGGGCCATACCAAGTGAGGCGCGTCTTGCTTTATAGTTGATCCATTGAACCGCAATCTCAGCCGGAGATAGTCGGAGCGCGCGCGAGCGGTGTCGTGGTGTTCCTGGAGACAAGGTGAGATGGCTTGGGCAAAGTCGAATTTTGGCGAGGGCGGGTTGCCGTTGCGGACCAAGTCGAGGCGTCGGTACCGGCGTTTCCTAGGCGACCGTGTTGGTTGGGGCTGCAGCGTCCCTCGTTCTGCTGTCTTTCGGTGCTGGCATGGGCTTCTAGGTCGTGGGCTACTGAACAACCTCGGCGTAAGCGGAGCCTTTTGTTTCGACTGCAAGATTGCTGCATTCGCTGCGGTTGACTCTCACTGATAAGCTTTTCGTCAGACTGATAAGGTTTGTGGCCAAACCTTATCAGTCCACCTCCCACCGTCTGAGCATTTTCTTATCCATCGCAAGACCTCACATGCTTTCTCGATAGGCGTGCTCAGTAGGCGCGCGCGAAGTCACCCTCCTGCTTGATATCCGTGAAGACAGGATAGCGCGGTTTCCAGGCCGTGCCCTTGGCCGTGGTCAGCTGGCTGAGCCGTTCGAGCACGTTGAGACCGTCCTTGCGCAGACTTGCAGACACCGCGGCGCGATCCGGAAAATTCTTTAGAACGGCGTCGAGCCAGATCGTGCGGCCCGCCAGGAAGCCGCTCGCCCCTGCAGCATAAGAGTAGTCGAGCACGCGTTCGAATTTCTCCGGCGCAGCGCCGCCCGACAGCAGCACCCAAGGGATGTTGCGCTCGCGGCAGATATCGCCGATTGCATCGAACTCCTTCTGCGCGGCCTTGGCTGCCCCGCTGCCGTCACTGGCCGGCAGACCGTTGGCCGCGACCGGGCTCTCCAGCTTGAGGAGATCGACGCCATATTCGGGTTTGGCAAACTCGCGCACGCTGTCGATGACCAGACCGGGAAGCTTGCCCGGCGATTCGACGTAGTCAGCGGTGTGATTGGCGCTGCCCAGGAACGGATAAACCAGCAGCTCGAGAACATAGGGAATGTCGTGGCGGGCGCAGTCCTCGCCGATCTCGCGCACGAACTTCTTCTGGTGTTCGTTCACCGCGGCATCGGCGTCTGGCCGATACCAGGCCAGCACCTTGACGGCGTCACCGCCCATGGCGCGGATCTTCTCCACACTCCAGTTGGTGATGGCCCGCGACTTGCGACCGCCCGCGGTCTCCTCGACGCGGTGCTCTTCCAGCGTCATGATCAGGCCGCAGCGCGGCGGCAGCAGATCGATCGCGGCGGGCACGGCAAAGTTCGGGTCGAACAGCATCGAGCTGCAGTGCGGCGCGAGATTCTCGACCAGAAGACGCTTGGCCGCCGTGACGTCGGAATACTCGACCTGGTCCCGCGTGATGCCTTTTGCTTTCGCGATGGCATCGAACAAGGGCGGCCGCTGGTCCAGCGCGACCATTCGAAAATGGCCGTCCGCGTCAGCAAGCCGCGCCAGGCCGCGGTTCTTTCCAATCGTTCTCATGGCTTCGTCCTCATGAATGCAAGACACTCGTTGATGTCGGGGATTCCGTTGCGGCCGCCAGCGTGGCGGCATTTCATGGCAGCCGTCGCCGCCGAAAACGCCATGGCGGCGCCCACGTCCAAGCCAGCGCCGATCGCCAGGGCATAGGCGCCGTGAAAAACATCGCCCGCGCCTGTGGTGTCGACGACCTCGACGGCGTAGGCGACCTGCCGCTGCAGCTGGCCATTCTGGTACCAGCTCACGCCGCCCTCACCACGCGTGACGGCGATGACGCGGCAGCCGAAGCGAGCGAGGGCTGCGAGAGATTTATCATCGGCGGAGCCGGCAAAGGCGGTAAGCGCGGGCTCGGAGAAGATGGCGTGATCGGTTAGGGGCAGCAGCCGCTCGAACACTTCGGCATCGGCCATGTCGCCGTCGAGCACCGTCGGAACGCCGCGCGAGCGTGCCTCGCGGTACAGCGTTGCGGCGCCCTCGACCCAGCGCGGGTCGGCCAGCACGGAGGATGCGCGGCCGACTGCTTCGAGCGGAAGCCAATCCGCGGATTCAGGAAAAAGGCCGCGGAAGTTCACGATCTGCCGCTCGCCGCTGCTGTCGACGATAATTCCGGAGACAGAGGAGCGGCCATCGGGAAACAGCCGGAAATTCTCGACGTCGACGCCTTCGGCGGCGAAGGCGGTCTTCATCTCGTGGCCGGCGGCATCATTCCCTGCCCGCCCCCAGAACGCGACGGACGCGCCGAGCTTCGCCACCGCCACGCTCGCATTGGCGGCCATGCCGCCGCCCAGCGTGCCGTACGCAGCAGCTTTGATCTTCTCGCTTCCACCCGCGAACGGCCGATCGACGCGCCAAACCTGGTCCAGCGCAGAGAGCCCAAGGCAGATCACGTGCACGGGCCTGGCCTTGGACCCGACGTCCGCGAGCGCCAAGAGATCGCCGGTGTTGGCTGACGTACTCACCGGAGGACCTGTCCGTTGGTGGCATCGAACAGATGCGTCTTGCCAGGCTGCGGGCGCAGCGCGAGGCGATCGCCGACTTTCGGTCGCAGCGACGGGTCGATCCGCGCAATCGCGGAGACACCGGCGAGATCAAAATGGATTAGCGTATCGGAGCCGAGCGGCTCGACCAGCTTGACCTCGATGGCAATGCCATCGGCAGCATTGGTGGCGACAGTGAAATGTTCGGGACGAATGCCGAGTACGGCATTGCCGGCCTGGCGCAGACTGCTCGCGGTCTCGCCGTCCACCGGCACGGCCGTTCCACCTTGCGAGAGGATTGCGCAGTCGTCGTGCCACTCGACCGCGAAGAAATTCATGGCGGGCGAGCCGATGAAGCCGGCGACGAACTGGTTGGCGGGTCGCTCGTAGACCGTCTCCGGCGTGTCGTATTGCTGGATCGTGCCGCTCTGGAGCACCACGATGCGGTCGGCCATGGTCATGGCCTCGATCTGGTCATGGGTGACAAAGACCATGGTGGTCTTCAATTGTTGCGAGAGTGCCTTGATCTCGGCCCGCACCTGCCCGCGCAGCTTGGCGTCGAGGTTGGACAGCGGCTCGTCGAACAGGAACGCCTTGGGATTGCGCACGATGGCGCGGCCCATGGCGACGCGCTGGCGCTGGCCACCAGACAGCTCCTTCGGCTTGCGGTCGAGATAAGGCTCGATGTGCAAAAGCGCGGCGGCGCGCTTCACCCGCGCGTCGATTTCCGCTTTCGGCGTTCCCCGCAGCTCCAGCGCAAACGACATGTTGTCGTAGACTCGCATGTGTGGATAGAGCGCGTAGTCCTGGAACACCATCGCGATATCGCGCTTTGCCGCCTGCACGCCATTCACGTGCTTGTCGCCAATGTAAAGGTCTCCACCCGAAATAGGCTCGAGGCCCGCGATGATGCGCAGCAAGGTCGACTTGCCGCAGCCGGATGGGCCGACGAACACCACGAATTCATGGTCCGCGATCTCCAGATTGAGATCGGGGATCACGGTGAAATTACCGTAGCGCTTGGTGAGATTGCGGATCGAGATCGAGGCCATGATCGCTTAGTCCAGCGCCAGCACAGGCTTGATCAGCTCGCCGTTGGCGAACCGCGCGAAGTTTTCAGGGAGATCCGAAAGACCGAACTCGCCGTCAACGAGGACGCGGTATTCGTCCTTGTACTTGCGCAGCAGCTCGACATTCTGCTCGAAATCCGAGACCGGGAAGTAGAAGGTCCGGATCATGTAAAAATCCTTGCGGCGAAATACCTTGCCCTCCTCGATGGTCCATGGCGCGGCGTTCTCGCCGACCAGCACCAGCGCGCCGCGCGGCAAGACGAGCTCGATGCCGAGATTGCGCGCCGCATGGGCGCCCGAGCATTCCATGATGAGCGCGAAGCGCTTCGAGGTGTCGCCGACCGGGTGCGCCTTCGCGCCGAAGGACTGTGCGATCTTCAGCCGCGCCGCATTGGGATCGGCGACATGAATGTCGTTGTAGCCAAGCGCGCGAAGCGCCAGCACGACGCCGAGACCGACAGGCCCCGCCCCCATCACGAGGGCCGGACCGGCCTCGTTCGCCGGCACCACGCGGCTGACGAACCGTACGGCGTGACCGGATGTGCCGATGGTGTCGAGCAACAGCGGCGCGAGGCTGTCCTCGATATCATTGGGTACCGGCAGCAAACAATTTTCCGGCACGGGCACGTATTCGGCATAGCCGCCCGGCCTGTTCCAGCCGATCAGGCTGGAGACCTCGAGGCACATCTGGGTATCGCCGCGCTTGCAGGCGGCACAGTGATCGCAGTGCAAGGGAATGTAGACGGCGCAGCGGCGGCCATGCAGACCGTGGCCTGGCTGCTCGACGACGCCAAAGATCTCGTGGCCGGCGGTGAACTCGGCGCCCTTGTGCCAGAGCTTGAAATCTGAGCCGCACAGCGCCGTTCGCGAGACACGGACCAGCACCTCGCCGGCGCCGATTTCGGGCATCGCCACAGGCTCGATGGTGATTCGGTCGCCGCCGTGGAAGACCGCGGCCTGCATGATCGAATTCGAGCGGGGAGACATATTCATCAAATACCTAGCCTTTCACCGCGCCGAGCGTCAGTCCGGACACCAGCCAGCGCTGAACCAGGGCCGCCAGCACCAGCGGCGGCAATGCGATGAGCGTCGCCGCGGCCATGAGGGCGCCCCATTGCGTCGAGCCTTCGCCGATGAAGTTGAAGGCCGCCGCGATCAGCGTCTTGGTGTCGCCGTTGGAGAGCACCAGCGCAAACAGGAAGTAGTTCCACGAGAAGACGAAGGCGAGGATCGCCGAAACCGCGACGCCCGACGCCACCAGCGGCATCGCGATGCGCCAGAGGATGCGCGTGACGCTGCATCCATCGACTTGCGCAGCCTCGAACACGCTGCGCGGGATGGCATCGAACGACGGCAGCAAGACCCAGATCACGATCGGCAGCGTGATGACGGCGTGGCTGAGGATCAACGCGGTGTAGGAGCCGATCATGCCGATTTGCCGGAACATGACGTACCACGGCAGCAGGAACAGCGTGCCGGGCGCCATGCGCGCCGCCAGCGTCAGGATTGCCGGCCACGTAATCCGGGTCCAGGAGACGGCGAAGGCGGCGGGAATCCCGAACAGCAGCCCGAGCGAGGTCGAACCGACGGTAACGATGAGGCTGTTGAGCGCATAACTCAGGAACGGAGTGGTCCTGGTCAGCTCGGCGTAATTCTCCAGCGTCGGTGTGAAGACCAGCGTCGGCGGATAGGCGGTGACCTCGAAGGACGGCTTGAACGAAGACAGCACCATCCAGACCGTCGGCGCCATGATGATGATGCCGGCGAGCACGAGCTGCACCGTGTTGAGCCAGCGGATCCAGCGGTCGGTGTTGGCGGCATCGTTCATGACATCACCACGCCACTGCGCCCCGCAGGCGGTTGAAGGCGAGCACGGCGCCGAACACGATCGCCGTCAGTGTCAGCATCAGGGCGCTGGCATAGCCGATGTTGAAGAACTCGAAACCGACCCGGAACCCATAAATGTTGAGCGTGTTCGAGGCGTTGCCCGGGCCGCCCTGGGTGGTGATGTAGATGATGTCAAAGAAGCGCAGGAGATCGACGCTGCGCAGGATCGCGGCAGTGACAATGGTCGGCAGCAGCAGCGGCAGCGTGATACGCTGAAATGTCTTGAATGGGGATGCGCCATCGATCTGGGCAGCCTCGTAGACACTCGGCGGCAGGGATTGCAGCCCGCCCAGCACGATCAGAGCGACATAAGGCGTCCACTGCCAGCTGTCGATCAGCGCCACCGTCGGAATGACCAGGGACGGCGAGGCCAGCCAGTCCGACGGGGGCAGGCCGAACGACTGCAGGACATAGTTGGCGGCACCCAGCGAGGGATCGAGGATTACCAGCCACATCATGCCGGCGACCACCGGCGGCATCATGAACGGCGAAATGAACAACGAGCGCACGATGCCCGGTAGCCGCTTGGCGTGGAACAGCACCAACGCCAGCCAGACGCCGAAGACGAGTTGCAGCACTAGCGACAGCACGAATAGGGCTATGGTGATCCACAGCCCGTGCCAGAATTCGTAATCGGAGATCAGCTTGGAATAATTGGCAAGCCCTGCAAAGGACTGCTTGCCGGTCGAGGAAAACGTCTGGAAGCCTAGCCAGATCGTATAGACGACCGGAAACGCGATCATCGCAACCGTGAAGATCACGGCCGGCGCCGAAAGCGCCGCCATTTCCAGCTTCTGCCGGTCCTGCGTGAGTGTCGCAGCCGAGTCAGACATCCGTCCGCGTCCTCAGGTGGGGGGAAATGCCGGCATGCAGCGAGCCTGCCGGCATGAAGCCGTTACTTCTGGGCGATCAACGCATCGAGCGCCTTGTCGGCATCCGCGCAGGCCTGGTCGATCGGCTTTTGCTTGAGGATCAGGTCCTGCACCGCCTGGCCGATGAACTCGCGCGATTCCGGATTGGCGACGATGGGATAGCCGACCTCGGAGGAACCCTTGGTGGCGAGCACGTCGAGAGCGGCCTGCCATTCCTTGCGCACCGGCTCCTCATCGATCCATTTGCGATACTCCGGATCCTTGGCGACCGATGGACGCGGCGGGGCAATGCCCTGGAGCGCCATCTTCTTCTGCACCTCGGGGCTGGTCGCCCACTGCACGAAATACCAGGCCGCATCCGGCTGCTTGCTGTGCGAGGATACCGCCATGCCCCAGCCGATCGTGGTCGGCACCTGGCCGGCCTCCCCCGCCGGGAACGGCAGAAGACCGGTGTCCTTCAACCGCGCGCCACCGTCCATGACGGTGCGAAGCTCGTTGGACGATTCGAACGCCATTGCGGCGCGGCCGCCGCGATAGAGTGCCGAAATCTGCTGGAAGCTGTAATTGACGACGCCAGGCGGACCGAAGTCGCGCAGCAGCCGGCTATAGGTTTCGAGCGCTTCCTTGCCCTTTGCGGAGCACAGGTTCGACTTTCCGTCGGCGATATAGGTGCCGCCGACATTGTGCAGCATGTTGCTGAAGGTGTAGGCGACCGCGGGCTTGAGGCCGCGCGAAACGAACGGCGTCACCGCGCTGTCGCAGGTCTTGATCTTTTCGGCGGCGGCTTCGACGTCCTTGATGGTCTTCGGCGCCTCGAGACCGCACTTCTTGAAGATGTCGGTGCGGTAATAGAAGATCGGCCCTTCGAGATTCATCGGCATGCTGGTGAGCTTGCCGTTGAAGGTCGCGGCCTTCAGCAGGGCCTGGCTGAGCCCGGCTGGATCGTAGTCCTTGGCCACCTCGTTCTTGGCCATCGTGGTGAGGTCGGCATACCAGCCGGCGGCGGCGAACTGCTCGCCCTCGCGCGAGGGCAGCGTCATGAACACGTCAACCTCATCGCTGTTCGCATTCATGACGGTCACCAGACGCTGGCGCATCTGCTGTTCCTGATAACCGTCGACCTTGAGGGTCATGCCGGTCAGCTTCTCGAAATCGACCTTGTAGGTCAGGAGCGCCTGCGCGACCGGATTGTTGTTGGCGAGAAAGGTGACGGTCTTGCCCTTGAACTTCATCCAGTCGAAATCGGCGGCGTGCGAGGGCGCGCCAACAGCGGCGATCGCGAGAACGGGCAACGCGAGATGCGTCGCGAGCATCCTGGCCTTCATTGGACTCTCCTCCCGGCTGGCCGCCTTAAGCTGGCGGACCATTTTGAACACGTTCGTGCACATCTGAAAACGGTTACAAAATAGACCTCACGCTCGCCGTGTCAAGCGATGGACAAACTGCGTGATCTGCGGCAAATACATGCGATTATCACCACCGCCCGGGTTTGCGGCGCAACATGTACCGTTACATTCATGGGACTGACCGACGCCAAGTCTGTGAAACAAGGCATCCGCGCCGTAGCCGCCCGCGCCGGCGTCTCAACCGCATCGGTCTCTCGTGCCCTCAACAATCCGGATGCGGTGAGCCCATCTCTGCGCGTGCGCATCGAACAGGCGATTGACGCGCTCGGCTACATCCCGCATGCGCCCGCGCGCATCCTGTCCTCACGTCGCTCGCGCACTCTTGGCGCGATCGTGCCGACCATCGACAACACGATGTTCGCGCGCGGCATCGCTTCGCTGCAGCACTATCTGTCGTCGGTCGGATACATGCTGTTCCTCACGACGAGCGGCTACGATCTTGACGTCGAATTGCAGCAGGCGCGCAATCTGATCAGCCGCGGCGTCGACGGCCTGGTGCTGCGCGGCGACTGCCATCACGACGGCTTGCGCAAGCTGCTCGCGGACAACGCGGTGCCGTTCATCAATGTGGGCATATACCAGCCCGACCGGCCCTACCCTTGCGTCGGCACCGACAACGAAGCGGCCGCCCATCGCGCCGCCGCCCATGTCATCGAACTCGGCCATCGCCGCATCGGGATCGTCTCGGCTCTCCAGCGCAACAACGACCGTGCCAGCGCTCGCGTTGCCGGCTTTCGCCGCGCGCTGACCGAGAGCGGCCTCGAACTGCCGTCGCAATGGCATGTCGAGGTGCCCTATACGCTGGACGACGCCCGCGAAGCGGCGCGCTATCTCCTGGGGCTCAAGGATCGTCCCACAGCCGTAGTGTGCGGCAACGACGTCATCGCCTACGGCGTGCTGCTCGAGGCGGAACGCAGCGGCTTTTCGGTACCACGCGATCTGTCGGTCGTTGGGTTCGACGATCTCGACTGGAGCCGCCATCTGCGACCGAGCCTGACCACGATTCACGTTCCGACCGGAGAAACCTGGCAACGCGCCGGCGAATATCTGGTGCGCAGCCTCGCCGGCGAGCAGACCATCATGCACCGCGAGATCGACTTTTCACTGGTGGTCCGCGAGTCGACGGCGCCGCTTGCAAAATCCCTGAAGTGAGACAGTCCCGATGAGTTTGAATTTCTCTCTAGCCTCCGGCTTTCATGCCATCGTGATCGGGGGCGCCGGCGACATTGGCGCAGCAATCAGCAACCAGTTTTGCGATCTCGGCGCGACGGTGACCGCAACCGGCGCCAACGATGCCGATCTCGCCCGCACACTCCTCAAGCCGCGCGCGGGCCTCACGCTCGGGACGCTCGACGTCACCGATGATGCGGCCGTCAAATTCTTCGCCAACAAGTACAAGCGGGTCGACGCGCTCGTCAATTGCGCCGGGATTCTCGCCCGCGACAAAGAATTCGAGATCGAGACTTTCGTGAAGGTTCTCGATGTCAATCTCACCGGCACCTTCCGGACCTGCATGGCTTTTCGCGCGCTGCTTGCGGAGGCAAAGGGATCGATCGTCAACATCGCCTCGATGAACGCGGTTTTGGCGCTACCGCGTATCCCCGCCTATTGCGCCAGTAAGGGTGGCGTCGTGATGTTGACCAAGGCACTCGCCTTGAAGTGGGCCGAAGAGGGCATTCGCGTCAACGCAGTTGCGCCCGGCTATATCGAGACCGCGATCAACGCCGCCGGCCGGACTGATCTCGCGCATTACCAGCGCATCGCCGACCGCACCGCGTTCAAGCGGTGGGGACAGCCGGAAGATATTGCCGGCGCCGTCGCGTTCCTGTGCATGCCGGCGTCGCAATATGCGACCGGTACCGTCGTTGCTGTGGATGGCGGGTTTCTCGCAGGTTGACGTCGCGCGAGCACCGGCGGCTGGACATCAACGGATACGTCAAGCGGCGCATCGTCGGCTTCAAACCATCTCTGGAAGCGAGCGCCGGAGTTCCGAGGCGCGCAAGATGACGTCCTATGGCAACGACGAGCGGCAACCTTGCCGCGGTTGACTTGTTATAACATTTAGGCAAATGTCCTTACTAACCGGAGCGCAAAATCCGGATTTTCGGGAGGACCGTATGACGTCATTCAAGCCGACGCGACGAACGCTCATCAAAACCGGAACCGCGGCAGCGGCTCTGGCGACGTTTGGACCTACTCTTCTCCGACAGGCCGCCGCGCAGGAAGCCGACCTCGCGCCGTACAAGTCCGCCAAGATCGACTGGCAGCAGGTATCAGGCGAAACAATCACTGTCGCGGTTATCCCGGCGAGCTACTTCGAAAACCTGATCACGCTGGCACCTCAGTTCAAGGCGCTGACCGGCATTGATGTCCGTTTTGAAAAGATCCCCCCGGCGCAGATCCGGCAGAAGAGCGTCATCGACCTGACCTCGAAGACCGGTACCTACGCGACCCACGCCGCCGACCCCATGTATTACGCGCTCTACGCCGCGAACAAATGGGTCGAGCCGCTCGACACCTATCTGAAGGACAAGTCGCTGACGGATGAGGCCTGGTTCAAGCTCGATGACATCATTCCGGCCTGGCGCAGCGCCAACGGCATCGACGGCAAACTCTACGGCATGCCCTATGACGGCGAAGTGACCATTCAGGTCTATCGCAAGGATCTCTACGATGCGAAAGGCCTTAAGCCGGCCGATACGCTCGAAGCTTATATGTCGAACGCCGCGGCGTTGAACACGCCAAACGACCGCGTTTGGGGCGCGGCTCTGCGCGGCGTCGCCGGCGCAGGCCAGAACATGTACATCTATCCGTCGATTTTCCGCGAGTTCGGTGGCGACTGGATGAAGGGCGGCAAGCTCACCGTCAACGGTCCCGAGGCCGAGGCGGCGCTCGCCTGGTACGTCGACATCATGAAGAAGTACGCGCCGACGGCAGCGGCGAACTGGAACTGGCCGGATATCGCCGATGCCTTCTCGCAAGGCACCGTCGCCAGTTACATCGACGCGCATTCGTCGGCCTCGGTCATCAACAATCCGGAGAAATCCAAGGTGATCGGCAAGGTCGCCTATGCCCGTTGGCCCAAGGGCCCCTCGGGCAAGCGCACCACGTCGATCTGGAACTGGGGTTTCCCCATCAATTCCGCGCTACCGGAGAAGAAACGCAAGGCGACCTGGCTGTTCATCCAATGGGCTGCCAGCGCCGAGACTCAGGCGCGCACCGCGCACAAGTTCGCCGGTCCCACCAAACGCTCCGGCGTCAACCGCACTTCGGTGTGGAAGGATCCCGACTACATCAAGCTGATGAACGGCTTTGGCGAGAACTTCGTCGAGGCCACGATGGGCGCCCTGCAGGACGACACCGACGTCGACTGGCGTCCGCGCGTGCCGCAATGGCCGGCGATCGGCGACACCATGGCAACCGCGATTCAGTCGGCCCTCTCCGGCCAGGCCACGATCAAGGCCGCATTGGACGATGCGCAGCGCCGCATCGAACCCATGATGCGCGGCTGAGCCATGGCGACGACCGCGGTGACATCGGCCGGGATCGCGAGCGAGGCGCCTCGCAGCGATTTCGGCCGCGTCCTCGCGCAGCGCGAGCGCCGGTTTGCAGCAGCCCTGCTTGCACCGGCATTTATTGCGCTGCTCGCCACCACGACGTTTCCGCTGCTCTTCTTGATCTATACCAGTGCGTTCCGGATGGACCTGGCGATGCCGTTTACTAACGGCTTCGTCGGGCTCGAGAACTACCAAGTGCTGCTCTCCGACGAGCGCTTCTGGACCTCGCTGCTGGTCAGCCTCGTCTACACCGGCTCGACCGTCGCGCTCCAGGTCATCATTGGGCTGGCGCTCGCCTTGCTGGTGATGGACATGAAGCGCGGCCAAGGCTGGTTTCGTGTCATCGCGATCCTGCCTGTGGTGCTGTCGCCGGCCGTGGTCGGCATGATCTGGCGCACTTTCATGCTGGCACCGGAATTCGGGATCGTGGACTTCCTCGCCATCAACGCCGGTCTCGGCAGCAAGAACTGGCTCGGCGATCCCACGCTTGCGATGGTCTCGGTGATCGCAATCCATACCTGGCAATGGACGCCGTTCGCGTTCATGGTGCTGCTGGCCTCGCTGGCCTCACTGCCCGAGGACATCTATGAGGCCGCGCGGCTCGATCGGGCTTCGGCCTGGCAACGCTTCCGCCGCATCACCCTGCCCTTGCTGCGGCCCGCGATCGTCATGGTCATCATCATGCGGACGATGGTGGCGCTGACGGCGTTTGCTGCGATCTTCACCGTCACCGGCGGCGGCCCCGGGACCGCGACCGAGATCCTCAACCTCTATGCCTACAGGAAATCCTTCACCGAGTTGTCAATCGGGTACGGTGCGGCGCTGGCGGTGGCGCTGCTGATCGTGACCATCATCATCTCCGGCATCCTGTTTGCCCTGCGGAGGGCGAAGTGACGGCAAAGCGCCTCCGCGCCATCGCCCTGCTGGCGATTTCCATGGTCTTCCTGCTGGCCTGGGCTTTCCCGATCATCTGGAGCGTGCTGAATTCGCTCAAGACTGAATCCGATGTGCTCGCCTATCCGCCCAAGCTGGTTTTCTCGCCGACGCTGGAGGCCTATCGCGACGTGCTGTTCGGCTCCGGATCGATCCTCCCGAACCTCCTTTCGAGTGCCATCATCTCGGTCGGCACTACTATCGTGACCATGTTGATGGCGGTGCCTGCGGCCTATGCGCTGGCGCGGCTGCGCTTTCGCGGCAAGAAGTTCGCGGGCTTCTATGTCCTGGCGACACAGATGCTGCCGCCAGTCGGCATCATCATCCCCTATTTCTTGGTGCTGAGGAACATCGGCTGGATCGATACCTATCAGGGCATCATCCTGATCTACCTGTCGTTCTCCCTGCCTTTCGCGATCTGGCTGCTGGTATCCTATTTCGAGGACATTCCCTTCGAGATGGAGGAAGCCGCCTATCTCGACGGCGCCAGCAGGCTCAAGACGCTGTGGCGCATCATCATCCCGCAGGTCCGCGGCGGCATCGCCGTCACCGTCGTGTTCGTATTCCTCAATGCCTGGAACGAATTTCTGTTCGCGGTCGTGCTCAGCGGTAACACGGTGCGTCCGGTCACGGTGGCCATGTTCAACTTCGTCTCCGTCGAGCAGACGCTGTGGGCCAAGCTCGCAGCTGTCTCGGTCCTGGCCATGCTTCCTGTAGTCGTGCTCGGAGTAGTCGCGCAGAAGCACATCGTGAAGGGTCTGACGGTCGGTGCAGTCAAAGGCGGAGGGCGCCGATGAGCGGCCAGGGTCGGGTCAGTTTTCGCAACATCGTCAAGATGCACGGCGAGTTCGCCGCGCTCAAGGGCGTCAATTTCGAAATCAAGCCGGGCGAGTTTTTTGCCCTGCTCGGACCGTCCGGCTCCGGCAAGAGCACGACGCTGCGCATCCTTGCCGGTCTCGATGCGCCGACCGCCGGCCGAGTGCTGATCGACGACAAGGACGTCACCTCGACTGACGCGCGCGATCGTGACATCGCCATGGTGTTTCAAAGCTACGCGCTCTATCCGCACATGACCGTCGCCGAGAACATCGCCTTCCCACTCGAGATGGCCAGGCTTCCGAAGGCCGAGATTGCTTCCGCCGTGCAAGAAGCAGCAAGAAAAGTGAAGATCGACCACCTTCTGGACCGGAAGCCGGGCCAGCTCTCGGGCGGTCAGCAGCAGCGCTGCGCACTCGCCCGCGCGATCGTGCGCAAGGCGCGCTTGTTCCTGCTCGACGAACCCCTCTCCAACCTTGACGCCAAGCTTCGGCTGGAGACCCGGGCCGAATTAAAGAAGTTGCAGCGCTCCCTGGGCGTCACCGCGGTCTACGTCACCCATGACCAGGAAGAGGCCATGACGCTGGCCGACCGCATGGCGGTGTTCATGTCAGGCGAGATCCAGCAGATCGGCACGCCCGCAGAAGTGTTCGCGCGCCCGAACTCGATTGATATCGCCGGCTTCATCGGCAATCCCCCGATGAACCTCGTCCCCGCCCGCTATGTCGACGGCGACGTGATCATTGCCGGGCATCGTCTCAAGACGACCACCACAACCGCGGGCGAGCGTGATGTGGTGGTCGGGCTTCGCCCCGGCGCCCTGCGCATGACGGAGGGTGGACTCGGCGCGCGCGTCGACCTGATCGAGGACCTCGGAGATACCGCCGTGCTCGACCTCGACTGCGCCGGCATCATGATCCGCATGCGCGTCAGCGACGGCAACATCCCCGGCGAAGGCGAGACCATCTCGATCACCACCCGTCCCCAGGACATTCATTTGTTCGATCCCACGACCCGCATGCGGCTCTGACACCATGGCTGTTCAAACCCACAAGAAGAAGTCCGCTCCGCTCGGCAGCGATGTCGCGGAAGGCTCGACGCCCCTGCACGTCCAGATTCGCGAGTCCATTCGCAGTCAGGTTCGGGACGGCAAGCTGATCGACGCCACCGGCCGCCTGATGACCGAGGCCGAGCTCGGCCGTCATTTCAGCGTCAGCCGCATTACAATCCGCAATGCCATTGCGCCGCTGGTGAACGAAGGCATGTTCGACCGCTCACGCGGCCGCGGCACATTCCTGCGCTCGAACCAGCCCGAGAACTGGGTCGGCCGCCTCATGGGCTTTTCGGAGACCATCCGCGACGCCGGCTACCATGCCGGCGCCAGGATTTTGCAGCAAGGCATGACCAATCGCCACGATGCCGCCGTTCGCGAGCAGCTGCGCGAGCGCGCCGTCTGGCAACTCAAGCGTCTGCGGCTCGCCGACGAAACGCCAATCGCGATCGAGCACGCCTTCTATCCGCCGGAGATCGGTCTCGAGCTCGAAAAGCGCGACCTGGTCTCGATTATCATGTATCGCGTCTTCGAGGACGAGCTCGGCCTCACCATCAAGGACGCGCAGCAGACGATCAGCGCCGATCTTGCCGACGCCGGCAGCGCAAAACTGCTTGGCGTGAAGGTCGGCTCGCCTCTGCTCGCCATCGAACGCGTCACCTTCGGCAGGGAAGGACGGGCGCTGGAACTTCTGCGCGCCGTCTACCTGCCAAAATATTTCCGCCTCAGCATCAGCCTGACGCGTCGCCATTGCTGACAACGCCACACGTCAATAACGAGGACATAAAACATGCCGAATGGCGCAAAGACCTCTGATAGGCCCAACATCCTGCTCATCCTCAATGACGACATGGGCTTTTCGGACATCGGCTGTTACGGCGGCGAGATCCAGACGCCGAACCTCGATCGTCTTGCGGCGAACGGGCTGCGTTACTCACAGTTCTACAACACCGCGCGCTGCAGCCCGTCTCGCGCCTCGCTGCTCACCGGCCTGCATCCGCACCAGACCGGCATCGGCATCCTCACCTACAGCAACGGTCCGGAAGGCTATGCCGGCAATCTGAACAAGAGTTGCGTGACGATCGCCGAAGCGCTCAAGAGCAGGAATTATACGAGCTATCTCAGCGGCAAGTGGCATATCGCCAGCAGCCTTACCGAGCCGACCGACGCCTGGCCGATGCAGCGCGGCTTCGACCATTTCTATGGCACCATCATCGGCGCCGGCAGTTTCTATCACCCGAATACGCTAACCCGCGGCAACGACAATATCGAGCAAGAGGCCGTCAAGGACCCGTCGTTCTTCTATACGGATGCGATCAGCGATCAGGCAGCCGCCTTCATCCGCCAGCACAGGGCGGAAAAGCCCGACGGGCCGTTCTTCCAGTACGTCGCCTACACTGCCCCGCATTGGCCGCTCCACGCCCATGAAGATGACATAGCAAAATACAAGGGCCGCTTCGACGCCGGCTGGGACAAGCTGCGCGAGGAGCGCCTCAAGCGCCTCGTCGAAGACGGCATCATCCATCCGAACTGGCGCCTGACCGACCGCGATCCGACCCAACCCGCCTGGACCGACGCCGAGCAGCGCGAATGGACGCTGCGCTGCATGGAGGTCTACGCGGCCCAGATCGACCGGATGGACCAGGGCATCGGGCGTATCTTGAAGGCGCTGGAAGAAACCGGCCAGATGGACAACACGCTAATCATCTTCCTCTCGGACAACGGCGCCTGCGCTGAGGATATTCCGGAAGGCGTCACTGCGAAGGAGCTGGTCGACCAGCTCATGATCGCGCAGGCAAAGACCCGCGACGGCAGGGCCGTGCGTTTCGGCAACGATCCAAGCCTTATGCCCGGCGGCGAGGACACTTATCAGAGCTACGGCACCGCCTGGGCCAATCTCTCCAACACCCCGTTCCGGCTCTACAAGCACTGGGTTCACGAGGGCGGTATCGCCACGCCGTTCATTGTGCACTGGCCGCGCGGCATCTCCGAAAAGGGCGGCCTGCGGCACAATCCAGGCCAACTCACCGACGTGATGGCGACCATTCTTGACGTCACCGGTGCCACCTACCCCAGTGAATACAACGGCAGCCCTATTTTGCCCTGCGAGGGCGAAAGCCTGGTGCCATCATTCACGGCGGCTTATGGCAATCGGGGCCCGCTGTTCTGGGAGCACGAAGGCAATGCGGCCGTGCGCGTCGGCAAGTGGAAGCTGGTACGGAAATATCCTGGCCCTTGGGAGCTCTACGACATGGAAGCGGACCGCACCGAGATGAACGATCTGGCCGCACAGTATCCGGATCGCGCCAGCGAGATGACGGCGCAATACCAGCAATGGGCGAATCGTTGCGGCGTGATCCCGCGCGAGAAGATTCTCGAATTGATGAGGGCGGAAGGCGGCACGGCCTTCTGGGAAGAAGAGAAGCAGAAATAGCACATGACCGGGGATCGTTCACATTGCTGCATCCGAGGCGATGCCGGCAAGGAGTCGGCGCCGGCCAGCGAGGCGCAAAGAGCTATCCCCCCCAGTTCAACGACGATCCAGCGCCGCTGGAGCTCATTACTCGGTGGCACCTTCCACATGGGCTCGGCCGACAAAAGGTTTGTCGAAGATGGCGAGGGCCCGGTACGGCCGGTCACCTTGTCGCCGTTCTTCATCGCCTGTCATGCCGTGAGCAATCTGCAGTTCGGCGACTTCGTCCGCGCTACGGGCTATACGACCGAGGCCGAACGCTACGGCTGGAGTTTTGTCTTCGAAGGCTTGTTGCCGGAAGAGACGCGCACCGACCAATTGACACGCGTTCAGGAAACACCATGGTGGCTTCCGGTGCTGCGCGCATATTGGGCACAGCCAGAGGGACCGGCGACCAGCATTCTCGACAGGCTCGACCACCCCGTCGTCCACGTCTCCTGGAACGACGCACAGGCTTACTGCGCCTGGTCAGGGACGCGGCTGCCAACCGAAGCGGAATGGGAGATGGCCGCGCGCGGCGGGTTGGACCAGGCCACCTATCCCTGGGGCAACGAGCTGCAGCCCGACGGCGAGCATCGCTGCAACATCTGGCAGGGCAACTTTCCCGGCCACAATACCATCGATGACGGCTATTTTGGTACGGCGCCCGTTCATGCATTCGCCCCAAACGGATACGGCCTGCACAATGTCGCCGGAAACGTCTGGGAATGGTGCGAGGACAATTTTTCACCGAGCTATCACCGCCTCACAACATCTCACGATCCCTTGAACCGCGGATCGGCTCCGAACCGTTCGATGCGCGGCGGATCCTTCCTCTGCCACGAATCCTACTGCAACCGCTACCGCGTCGCGGCGCGAAGCTCCAATACGCCCGACTCCTCGTCGAGCAATATCGGCTTCCGTGTCGTGCGTGCTGAACGGCTGCGGGATTCGGCATAGGATGGCTCCAGTGCCACAGGCCGCTAAGCCGGCTCAAGCTCCCGGCACCCGTTTGCTGCCGCTCTTTCTGCGCAACTTCGTGCGCAATCGCGAGACCGGCCTTGTGCTGGTCGCCATTGTCGTCGGACTGCTCAGCGGCGTTCTCGTTGCTGCGATCTCGCGCCTCAGCCAGGTCTCTCACGCACTGCTGTTCGACATTCCTGTCGACGCACATCTCAGCGCCACCGGCGTGATTTCGTGGCAGCGAACACTGCTGATCCCGATGCTCGGCGGCTTGGTGCTGGCGCTGATCGGGCTCTACTTCGCCCGACGCGTAAAGGGCCAGCAGCTCGCCGACGCGATTGAGGCGAATGCGCTCTATGGCGGCCGGCTGTCGTTTCGCGGTAGCCTCCTGATTTCGATGCAGACGCTGCTCTCAAACGGTTTCGGTGGATCAGTCGGACTGGAGGCGGGCTACACCCAGATCTGCGCGATGTTCGGCTCTCATGTCGGGCAGCGCCTCGCCGCACGACGTAACGATATGCGGCTCCTGGTCGCCTGCGGCGCCGCGGGTGCGATCAGCGCTGCGTTTTCTGCACCTCTGGCCGGCGCCTTCTACGCCTTCGAGGTCGTGCTGGGCGCGTACACTTCCGCCGCACTTGTTCCCGTCACCGCTAGCGCCGTTACTGCGTGGCTGGTCGCGCGGCAATTGACGCACCAGTCGTTCCTGATGGTGCCCGGCTTCCCCTCACCGGTGTCCGTCGAGATGATCGGGCAAACCGTGCTGATCGGCGTCATCTGCGCCTTCGTCAGCATTATCGTCATGCTCGCAGTCGCATTCTCGGAACGGTGCTTTCAGCGCATCATGGTATTCAAGGGATTCGTACGGCCGATCCTCGGAGGCCTGCTGCTCGGCGGTCTTGCCCTGCTGACGCCGACCGTGCTGGGCGCCGGCCATGGCGCGATGCAGATCCTTCTCGTCAGCAATCCGACATGGCTCCTGCTCACCACGACTATCGTGTTCAAGATTCTTGCCTCAGCCATCTCGCTCGGCTCGGGCTTCCGTGGCGGTCTGTTCTTCGCTTCACTACTGCTCGGCGCGCTGATCGGGCAGCTCTACAGCATCGTGCTGACCGGCCTTCTTCCTACGCTCGCCCTGCAACCGGGCACCGCTGCCATTGCCGCGCTGGCTGCGCTGGGCACCGGCGTGCTGGGCGCGCCGTTCAGCATGGTCTGTCTCGCGCTTGAAATCACCGGCGACTTCTCCGTCACGGTTGGCGCGGTAGTCGCATCATCGGTCTGCGCTCTCATTGTCCGCGAGCTTTTCGGCTACAGCTTTGCGACGTGGCGCTTCCATTTGAGGGGCGAGGTCATCCGTGGCCCGCAGGACATCGGCTGGGCCAGACAAATGAGCGCGGCGTCCCTGATGCGCACGGACTTCGAGAACGCCCCGACGACGATGCCGATCGGCGAGGCGCAAAGGCTGTTTTCGCCAGCGATGGTCCGGCAGGTCGTGCTGCTCGATCCCAACAACGCTTATGCCGGCATCGTTCCGGCCGCGACGCTGCATTCGGTGGCCAACCGGGACGACGAGCCGCTCGGATCGCTGGCGCAGCAACAGGATGAATGCCTGCTTCCGACTACGTCGGTTCGTGAGATCCTGAAAGCCTTCGAGCGCAGCGAGGCAGACGTGCTAGCAGTCGTTGACCGCGACGACAGTCGCATAGCGATCGGAACGCTAAGCGAATCCCACGTGCTGCGCACATATGGCGAAGAACTCGAGCGTCGGAACCAGGAATTGTTTTCCCGGTAGACGGTCAAAGTCAGGGTTTGAGCATGACCTGGCCGGAAAGCCGCATCGCTTTTACGGCCGCAAGTCCATGTCGATACGCACGAAATCGCCGCGATAGGTGACCTCGCCGAGATAGATCACTGTACGGTCGCTGGTTGTGAAGACACGACGGACTTCGGCCACGGGCGAGTTGAGGGGCACGCGAAGCAGCCGCGCCGCCTCAAGATCCGCAGTGCCGATGGTAAGCGTCTGACGGGCGCTGGCGATCGCAGGATCCCTGAGATCGTTGAGGATCGGGATAACGGTCTCGTTGCGAAAGCGCTTTGGCGACCTGCGAAAGATCTTCTCGTCGAGATAGATGGAAATCACGCAGTAAGGCTGCTTCTGGCGTGAGTGCAGGCGGCGCATAAAGACGTATTTCTCGGCCGGCTTGCCGTCTTCGGGAAGCAGCGGCGCATCACTGCGGCTTTCCGAAATGTTGATGATCTCCGGCGAGGTGTCGCGGTACATGTCCGCAAGGTCCGACAGCGTAGTCTCGACCTTGAGCCACCGATCTTGCCGCAAAGAGCCCGTGACAAACGTGCCGCGTCCCTGCTGGGCCCCGATGACGCCGTCGCGGGCAAGCAGCTCGACCGCCTGACGGATCGTGACGCGCGACACCCCGAACTCGGCCGCAAGCTCGTCATTGGCTGGCAGGCGAAAGCCACGGGTCCAGGTGCCGCGCGCAATCCGCTGGCGGAAGATGTCGGCAATCTGCGCGTATTTGGGGACGTGACTGTCGGAATTCAATTCCATCTCGCCTCCGGAAGATCAATGAACCGATCAGGCCATGACAAGAGCTGCACCGCGCTCGCCGATCATCAGGCTGGTCGCGTTGGTGTTGGCCGAAGTGATCTGCGGCATCACCGAGGCATCGATCACGCGGAGCCGCTCGACGCCGCGCACGCGCAGCTGCGGATCGAGCACCGCTCGCTCATCACGGCCCATGCGGCAGGTCCCGACACAGTGGAACACGGTGCCACCCGTGTTGCGCGCGAAATCCCACAGCCCGGCATCGTTCCTTGCTGCGTCTCCCGGCACCACCTCGACGTCCCACAGTGGACGAAACGCCTTCTGTTGATAGATCTCGCGCAGGATCTTCAGGCCCGCAACGATGGTCTTGCGATCGGTCTCCTCGGCGAGATAGTTGGGCGCGATCCGCGGCTGCTCGAACGGGTCGGTCGAACTGATCGCAAGCCGGCCGCGCGACTTTGCGTGGCATTGCCAGACCGAAGCTGTAAATCCGGAATAGGTGTGAAGGGGCTCACCGGGCTTGTCGACCGACAGTGGCATCACGTTAAACTGCACGTCTGGCCTGCCGCCGACGGCGTATTCGGTGCACGCTGCGCCGCCCACCTGCCCTGCGCCGACCGTCAACGGGCCGCTGCCTGCCAGCATCCACTGCAGGCCCATCTTCGCAAGCTCGACCGGATTTCGGACCTGATCGTTGAGCGAGATCCGCTCCTTGAGGCGGACGATCAGCCGGGCTTGATAGTGGTCCTGAAGATTTGCGCCGACTTCCGAAGCATCGGCAACGACGGTGATGCCGAGCTTGCGCAGCAGATCAGCCGGACCCACGCCGGAAAGCTGAAGGATCTGCGGCGACTGCAGCGCCCCGCCTGACAAAATGACCTCGCGATCCGCTGTCGCGCGGTGCACTTGTCCCTTGCTGATCCATTCGACGCCGGTCGCGACGCGTCCGTTGAAAACGACCTTGCTGACATGCGCATGGGTAACGATGGAGAGGTTTCGACGGCCGGCGGTCGGCTGCAGAAACGCAGAGGCGGAGCTGGTCCGCCAGTGACGCCCAATGCCGAGCTGGTAGGTGCCGACGCCGAGCGTGGTTGCGCCGTTGAAGTCCGGATTGCGTGGCAGGCCAAACTGCGCGCCTGCCTCGACCCACGCCCTGGATGCCGGATTGTCATTGCGGAGATCGGAGACCTCGAACTCGCCGAGGCCGCCGTGAAACTGGCTCTCGCCGCCGCGGTAGCGTTCGTAGCGCCGGAAATACGGCAGGACGTCACGATAGCTCCAGCCATCGGCGCCAAGGCGTTCCCAGTCGTCGAAATCCTCGTGCTGGCCGCGGATGAAGATCAGCCCGTTAATCGACGAGGATCCGCCGAGCACACGGCCGCGCGGCCAGACGATGGAACGGCCGCCGCTGCCTTCCGACGGCTCGGTCCTGAACAGGCGCGAGAAACGTTCGTTGTAGATGGTCCGATAGTACCCGACCGGAAGCCTGAGCCAAAAATTCCGGTCCGATCCACCGGCTTCCAGCAGCAGCACGCGGCAGGCGGGATCGGCTGACAACCGGTTTGCGACCACGCAGCCGGCGGAGCCCGCGCCGACGATAATGTAATCGTAGCCCTGCGGTGACATCACGCGGTCCGGTACTGTTTGATCGACGCAAGATCAGGCGTGAGCCCAAGACCTGGCGCGTCGCCGAGTTCGATCGCACCCTCCCGGACATCAAACACGGGGCCACAGAAGCGATCGCGCAGCGGGTTCTCATTGCAATCGACTTCCAGCAGCCCGTCGCCGCCGATGCCGGCCAGAAGATGGGCCGATGCGAGAAGACCGATGCCGGCACCAAGATAATGCGGACAGAACATCTTGCCTGACTGCAGGATATCGCGGGCGATGCCCGCGCACGCCGAGAGTCCACCCCATTTCGCGATGTCCGGCTGTACCACGCCGAGAACCGGCTCACCCAGCACCTCGGCAAATCCGGCGTGGCTGGCGATGTTCTCGCCCGCCGCGAGCGGAAAGCTGATTAACTGGCGGAGCTGCTTCCACTCCTGCCGGGGGCGGTCGGCGCGGATCGGCTCCTCGAGCCAGCCAAGGTCGAACGCCTCCAGCCGCGGAGCAAGCTCAAGCGCCTGCGCGATGGTCCAGCCCTGGTTAACGTCAGCGGCGAGCAGGCCTTTGCCAACAAGCCGCCGCAGGGCCGCCAGATTGGCATGGTCGGCCACCGGATCGAAACCTATCTTCAGCTTCAGGGCGCGGTAGCCACGCGCGAGGGATGCCTCTGCGGCTCGCTCTGACCCTGCGGGATTGATGCCGCTGGCATATACCTTGATCCTGTTCCGGGATCCGCCGAGCAGTTTCCACAGCGCAACGTTCTGGCGGCGCGCGTGGAGATCCCAGATAGCAAGATCGATGCCGGCGATAGCCTGCGCGAACGGACCCGCTTCGCCGGATTGCAGCGCGAGCACCGAGGTTCCCTGCGTCAGGCGCTCAAAAGCGGCTGATGGGTCTTGCGCACTAAATCCGATAAGGGCTGGCGCGAGAACCTCGTTGACCAGCCGAACACGGTGCTCGGCGCCCGGCGCCGGAAAATTGCACCACACCTCGCCCCAACCCACGTGACCGTCCGTATCCTCGACGCAAACGAAAACGGCAGGCCGATCCGCCATCCGCCCAAACGAGGTGATGACGTGTGTCGTCAACGGATAGCGATAGCCGAAAGCCTGGACGCTGCGAATGGTGAAAGGCGACGATGTCATGCTCAGAAGGCCTGCGACGCCTATGACCAAAGGCGCCCTTGTATGGTCATCCTGTTTATAATATGACCGTCGAAAACATCAACCGCTATCGGGTGGATGCGTCGAATGAACGGAGCTGGCGTAAGACGCTTTGGTCTCGGATTGATTCCGTGGTTCGGTGCAATCCTGCTCTGGTACGCGGTTCGCTGGAGCGGCTTCGTCAACGTCTCGCTGATCCCCGCCCCGCACCAGGTGGCCGCGAAATTCTTCGAGCTTCTCACCAAAGAAGGCCTTCTCGTCGACATCTTCGCCTCCACCAGACGCGTCTTTTTCGGCGTCGCGCTCGGCATTCTTGCAGCGGTGCCCGTTGGCTTCCTGCTCGGCTGGTATCGCCCGGCCCGCACCTTCGCCGACCCGATGATCAACTTCTTCCGCGCGCTGCCACCAATCGCGCTGATCCCGCTGGTGATTGTCTATTTCGGCGTGGACGAGGTCGCAAAACTGGTCATCCTGTTCTACGCCTCATTCTTCTCCGGCGTGATCGTGATGTATGAAGGCGTCTCGCAGATCACGCCCCTCTACATCCGGGTCGCGCAGACGCTCGGTGCGAGTCAGGCGGAAATCTTCCGCAAGGTCATCATTCCCCTCACCGTCCCGCATATCCTCACCGCGTTGCGGGTCGCATTGGGTGTGGCCTGGGCGACTCTCGTGGCATCTGAGCTGATCGCCGCCCAGCGCGGACTTGGCGCGATGATCCAGAATGCCTCGACCTATTTCCTGCTCGACGTCATTTATGTCGGCATCATCTGCATCGGCCTGATCGCCCTGATCATGGACATGATCCTGCGCAGGATCACGGCGCGGTTGCTGGTGTGGCAGGATCGGGCCATCGCATGACGAAGCGTGCGCAGTTCGAAAACGTTTCGTTATCATTCGAAACTCCGAGGGGCCACCTCAACGTCGTCGAAGACGTCACCTACGACATCAACGATGGCGATTTTATCGCGGTGATCGGCCCCTCCGGCTGCGGCAAGACCACGATGATGAGCATGCTTGCGGGCTTCCAGAGGCCGACGACCGGAAATGTGCTGTTCGACGGGCGTCCCGTCGCAGGTCCCGGACCCGAGCGCGGCGTCATCTTTCAGGAATATGGCGTCTTCCCGTGGCTGACCGTGAAGCAGAACATAGCTTTCGGCCTGAAGCTCAGCGCCAACCGCGTCCCGGCCGGTGAGCGCGATGCCATCTGCGATCACTATCTCGGCCTGATGGGATTGTCCGACTTCGCCAGCTCCTATCCGAAGCATTTATCCGGCGGCATGCGTCAGCGGCTCGCGATCGCGCGTGCCTATGCCGTCAAGCCGCAGTTCCTGCTGATGGATGAGCCGTTCGGCGCGCTCGATGCCCAGACCCGATCCAACATGCAGAATCTGCTGCTAAAAGTGCTCGAGACCGAAGGCAAGACTGTCATGCTAATCACCCACTCCGTGGAAGAGGCGATCTATCTCGCCTCCCGCATCGTGGTGGTGACCGCGCGGCCGGCACGGATCAGGCAGATCATCGACGTGCCGTTCGCCTATCCGCGCGATGAATCAATCCAGGAGCGGGCCGAATTCGGCGAGTTGCGAAGCTACATCAGGCAGCTCGTCATGGACGAGTATCGCGCCCAGCAGGCGCAAATGCGTCCGGCATCATTCTCGGGATAACAAACAAAACGGAGGATACCATGGACCGCAGACAATTTCTGACCACGACGGCGGGCCTTGCGCTCGGCACCTTCACGGCCTCAGCACCGGCGATCGCGCAAGCGAAAACGAAAGTCCGAGTCGGCTATCTGCACACTGTCGCGGTCGACGGCCAGATCTGGACCGGCATGGATCGCGGTTCCTTTGAAAAGCAGGGCCTCGACCTCGAGCTGCGACAGTTCAACACCGGTCTCGAGATCTTTCAGGCGCTGATCGGCGGCAGCCTCGACGTACTGGCCACCGGCGCGGTGCTCTCGAACTTCCCTGCCCGGGGGCAGGGCAAGGTGTTCCTGATCAACGACATTGAGGTCGCGACCGCACAGCTCTGGGTTCGCGGCGACCAGGGCATCAAGTCGTTTGAGGACCTGAAGGGCAAGCGGATCGCGACCGCGACCGGTACCACCGCGCATGTGTTCCTGGATACCGCGCTTCGCGCCAACAAGGTCGATCCGAAGGAGGTCGAACTCGTCAACCAGACCATGCCAGCCGCCGTGACCGCCTTTATCTCCGGCGCGGTACCGGCCGTCGCTCTTTGGGTACCCTTCAACGTCACGGTTCGGGACAAGGTGCCAGGGGCGGTCAAGCTCGCCGATGCGTCAGCCTACTATCCAAAGGCCGCTATCATCGGCGGCTGGGCGGCGGCCAATGATTATTACGAGCCAAACAGGGAAACGCTGGCGAAGCTGATCCGTGGCTGGGCGGATGCGAATGACTACATTGTCGCGAACAGCACCGAAGCGATGGAGAAGCTGCAGAAGGGTCACTATAGCCAAACCCCGCCGGCCGACATCAACGAATCGTTCAAGGCCCAGAAGATGTTCACGTCCAGGGAGTGGAAGCGAATGTACTCAGACGGGACGGTCACCAACTGGCTGCAGCAGTCGACAGATTTCTTCATGGCCAACGCAGGCATCAAGGACTCCACGCCGGCAACCAAATATTTTGATCCCAGTCTGTATCTAAAAACAATCGTGTGATCTGATCGCGGAAGCTGGCGGTTCCTTGCAAGGAGCCGTAGCACCCGCGCTCTCTTCATGTTGAAAAGGCCTTCGTTTCGAAAGCTGATCAGTCGATGATATGGGGTCCCGTTTAGTTGAAGCGTACTGGCCGCGAACCGCCTCCGTTTGCATGACACTGAGCGATCCTGCGGCTTCATTGGCCCTGCTCATCACTGTAGGACCGCAGTTGCCCTGTTTCGGCTGTCTCGTTCGAGGCCAAGCAACGCTGCGCCCGCTCGATCTGGAAGTACAAGAACTGGTCATTCGACGGTTACATAGTCACATCTAGCTTCTGCGGCCGTTCTGCTTAACTCAGGCGAAGTTGATCCGAGACGCAGACGGGGTGCTTCTCGCCGAGCATGCGCCACCCGGATTTTGTCGAATAACAACTGCTGCTGACTGACGAGGTTTGCCGACAATCTTTATCAGTCTAGAACCGTCTCCAATTCGGATCGTTACAAGCAAGCCGACTGATGCCGCGTCCTTAAATTGTCGTCAGATGAGGCGCCACCTTCCGCCGGTGCGCTCGTCTTCAGGAGCGGATGGCGTCAATCGCGTGAGCTATTAGAACCGCAACGCTTGCCGCGATTATGATCACTAATAACCAACTGATCACGTCCGTCTCCATCAACATTATGGAGTGAACGCGCTCAAACGCGCACAGTCAAAAACAAGTCGCCGAAAAGCTTAATTTCAGCGATGGGCTGAGGACTCGAGGCAACTCTCTTGCGTCCGCAGTCGGTCCTATCGGCGAGATGCCAGTAGCCGAGTCTCACCGACCCACCATGATGGGTCTCGGTGCAGCTCCCCTCTCGCTTGGCAGCAATAGAGAGCAGAATTGTTCCGTCCTCGGAACAGAATGCCCACTAGGTTGATTTCGGTTCCGCCGAAAATGTGTTTGCAAAAGAGACAAAGTTGGGGCAGATTTTTTGCTACCGGGGCTGGCTGCATATTTCACTTGGTATTTTTGACCCGGCTTCATTTGACGACGCGTGGGCCGCAGCGATTTAACCTCCCGCTGCGGCCTTCGCCGCACGGCAGGCCAGCGTGAACCGGCGAGCGCCCTCAAGGTACGCCCTGTCGTTGGCGCCTCAGAGTCGGAGGACCGTGAGAACGGCTCAAGCGTCTCCAGCCGCAGCTTTCCCTCTGCTCCGCTGATCGAGTTTCGCGGGAGCGGCTCGCCCTGGGCATTAGCCATTGGGACAGTGGCCCCGAATCGATGCCGATTGCCGAAAGGGGCGGAATCCGCATTATGGTTTTGCTGGGCGAAGCGGATCTACCGTGGCTCTGAAGAACCCCGACGCTATTGCGGCAGTCGTGACTGCGCTGCGGCTTACTTACGGCGACGAAACGGCACGAGCCATGCTGGTCGGCGGCATGAGCCTGGCCGCGCTGATAGAGGCGATGTTCTCCGCCTCGATTGAGCGACGCGATGCCGTTCGATATATTGCGTCTGCCTTGGACGATCTCGCCATCTCGCCGGAACCCGGCCCCGTCTGGCACCTTCGCTACGTTTACGAAAGTCATGGCTCGTTTCGCGTCGTCGATATGGAGATCGCGACGCCAACAGGCACGCTGTCCAGTAAAGACGTCTGGCTACGTCTGCCCGTCTAGCTACCTTGCCACTTCTGCAATGTGACCAGTGCTGTCGACGATTAGCGAGCGCGCGGTACCTTCTCTGACGGCCTTGTAAGTCTTGATCTTTCCGACCGGCACCTCCTGGATCTGCGAGTAGCCTGCGGCGCGAAGCTTGGCGATGATCTCCTCCGACGTCAGGCTGAGCGCGGACGAGGATCCCCAGACCAGTACGAGGGCAGCCATTACGAACGATCGCAGCACTTGCCCTCCTTGCGCGCACGCCGTCATCGGGTTGACTCCTTAGCTTAGCCGCCGACCGGCCCCGACAACGTCTCCAGTCCCGCCTCTATTGCCGCGATGTCCTGCTCGATTTGCGCAATCGACAACCTGCAGTCAAAGCCCACCCAGGCCTTCAGGTCTCCGGCAAGTCGCCGGCGATGGATCCTCAGCTCTTCAAGCGACTGGCGGTCTTTCACTCTTGCGTAGCCATCCACAATCAACTCAATCGCACTCGACATGACGCTACTCCACAAAAACATTCTGATTTAATCGAATAAAGCTTAGTGCGAGCCGCCCGTTCGGCGCAACTTCTGCGCTGGCTTTGTACAAAATGGCCCCTCCGCCCTGCTTACGCTTCAGCCAATGGGGCGGCTGGGGAACAACAAGAGCCAGAGAGCCCCTCGAATGCTCAACCAAGCCGTCGTCAAAATCGGTCAAGATCATTGACGGGTTGGCATTGCACTCAGCGTCCAACGGCAAATTCTTCGAAAACGGTTGAGCACAGGGTTTTAGTTTTTTCTAGCTTTTCCCGAACGGGGGCGTCAAACTTGCGTCCATTGAGAACGTAATTTTTTCAGGGACATTGCGATGGGAAAACCTGCCGTTTCCCGTGATGCCTTCCGGGGACTATTCGCTTTCTATGCGGCGAAGGCTCATCACGACCACAAGCCCGAGGCCGAACATTCCCTTTTGCGGATGTTCGGATCTGCGGACGATATACCCGATGCTTTGCTGCAGCAGTGGTCGGACAGAGCTGAGTTGCTCGGCTCCGAAACCGTTGGTCGCTTAATGGATCCACGCGTCCGTCAAATCACGAACGGCAACGCGCAATACGACCATGCCAGCGACTTTCTTCACACGCTGCTGAGAGACCTCGGGCAGAAAATGCAGTGATCAAACCGCCATGCCATTGGCGCCACAGTCGTCAGACGCATAGACTTGGCACCTCTTTGCCTGCGCTTTTGATTGACTTGGACTTCATAGGAAACCCATCTGGCCTTCAGCCAAGCTCCATGAGCCGGCGCGCCCCACTGTGCTAGGCATCCATACCGCTGTTATCGGCCTGGATGCAGCCGACCCACGCGCGCTAAACCGCTGGACTGCATCTGCTGCCACCTAGGCTACGATCGCAGCCGTGTGAAATAGTTCACAGATTGGGAAAGAAAAGCTCGCTACCATGGAGCGAGCGGCGGAGATGCTCCGGCCTGCTGTTGCTCGGTCGTCTGCCCATCCGGCTTGATGATGAATTGTTTGTTGTCTCGGTAGCGGAAAAGGCGAGGACGATGATTGACGACGATTTGGTCCGGGCACATCGCAACAATATTCAACGCTATCACCTCTTATTGCAAACCACTCTGACGGACTTCGAACGGCAGTATGTCGAAAGACGTCTGAGCGAGGAGCAATCGAAGCTGGATAGGCTAACGACTCGTGCTCAAGCAAAAGGAGACGGCCAATCGGCTACAGATCACGCAGGGTAGGACACCCGATGGAGCACACGGGTTTGCTGTTAAGGGCTGCGGCGGAAAGGCTGGTGCGAGCAGCTGCGCAGCTTCAGCATTCGGAGCCGACGAGACAACTAGCCGAAGCACAGCAACACCACCTAAACACTTGCGATCGCCCTTGGGTTGCGGTTGGATCGCCTTTTTAGGATTTGATCTAATGGCAATTCAATTGCTTGTGGCGAAGGTTCTCAGGGACGAGCTATCTTCAAGGGGCATGCAATCATTAAGCGTTGAAGATTCCGAGGCGATTGCTGCTCGCATCTTCGAGCGGATCACTGAGCTCGAGCTGGAACTTGCCGCCCGGGGGTTCAACATCCCCGCGAGCGGCGATGATAGACCAACGTGACGAGCCGAGCGTCATGTCCGTTTACGATCCGCTATTGAGCGAGCTGGTGCGCACAAGGGCGCAAACTATTCGGCTCACGTTCTCGGAAATCGAGGGAATTCTTGGGAGGCCGTTACCGCCGTCAGCTTACAAGTTCAGTGCCTGGTGGGGAAATGAGAGTTCGCGCAAAGCTGGGCACACGCAGGCGATGGCGTGGCTGCAGGCAGGCTTCACGGCCAGAGTTTCACTGAAACAGCGGGCAGTGGAATTCCATCGAGCCTAAAGGCTTGTACGTCGCGCCACCTTAGTGTTGCGAGCTTTCCCGCGCGTCCCGGCAGCGTCAGTCCACGGAGAATTAATCCGAACGCGGCGGCCTGTTCTACCCTCTCCTCGCGGTCCTCGGCTCTTCTCCTCCAAGGCTGCGTCGATGAAAAGCAGGTCCAGAATTGCATTCTTTGAGACAGAATAGCTCCCATTCGAACGCCCCAGTGCTTGGGTTATCGCTCAGGCCGAATAGCGGCCTACTGGGCAGACGACGAAGAGCTTCACCCGTGCCAAATCGATCCGGGCAGCACTCCGAAATCAATAAGCCAATACACCTAGGTGGCACCGGACAGACCACGCAACACTCTTCAACCACCAAGGTTGTGGTTGCAATGGGCGAGACCGCTGTGGCGTCGCCGCATGAGCGTGGCTCGAATTTTAGCCCGGGGAAAGGCGTACGTCCGAGCTCCTCGCCTCTGCGGGGCGACGCCTGGGGCGCGTCCGCGGTGAATGGCGCTCGCCGAGGTCCTATAGTCGGCACCGTCATCAGTTCAGCTTGAAAAACGTCTGCCCTAGCCGCTCCTTGAGCGTTTCCAGTAACGACAGTCTTGTATCAGGCGCCGCAGCTTGCGCTCCCGTTGCGGGTGCGGGAATAATATTCAACGGTTTCGCTGTTCGGCGGTTAGAGGCTTTTTTCCCAGATTCGCCTTTTGCCGCATGCTTCGGCTTCAAGACCTCGCCGCCTGATTTCGGAGTGACCGACTTCCCGGCGACGTCAAGTTCGGAGAATGCGCTCTGCAGAGGCCGAGCAGATTGCACCAACGTCGTCGATGTAGAAGGACTGATGTTCGACGGAGCCACAAGCGTCGGCAAACTGGTATCGATTATTACCCGTTCAGGTGCCCGCTCAACTGAGCTGATCCTTATGGACGGTCGCTCTACGTCACTGTTCCCTGGGCCCAGCGCCTGCTGCGGCAGGCACCAGCCGATTCCGATCATCAACAGGACGAGAGCGCTGCCGACGAATCCGAAGTATTTCATCAAAGGCACAGGTCGCCTCCGTTTGGGGATGACCTTGCGGCCTCGTTTGTTAGCAAAAAGCTAAAGGTAGATTAAAACGGAAGACATGGTTACTACGCACGTTGCGATGCAAAGTGGCTATCTCGCGGGCGTCCGTGACTTCGATGCTGCGTCGTAGATCTCGATCTTCAGCATCGGATACTTGGCCAACAATTCAAGGGCCGCTTTAGTCGCGGCGCCCTGATCAAGAAATTCAGTCTTGAAGCGACCATCGACGAGCATGGCAAAGCCGGTGGCCGGCGCGAGGTCAGCACGCCGAACTCGGCTTGGTTGCGGACGTTCCAGGTGAAGGGTTGTTTTGTTCATTCCTTACTTATCCGGCTGGAGAACGCCCTTGCTGCTGAGGCTCTCGCAAATCGCCGAATTGAATGCTTGGGGTTTCCCAACCGGCGTAAGCACAGAACAAGAGAACAGAGATTCGAAATGCAATCGACATGCCGCCCGCCTTTTCTTGTTGGTGAGGACGGTACAAGCAACGTCTTACGGCCAGCTTAGGAGAAAGGGCTTGCGCAAGGTATACGCCTGATCAAAAGTGCGAGGCTGGTTTGCCGAAGCCGCCGTCACATTTCTGTCGGTGACCGCACCGATTCAGCATTCATGAATGAATTCGCTATCGTGACCAGGTGTACTGCGGCGGTGCCCAGCTGCTCCATTTCCTTGTCAGCAGTGTAGGCTGAAGCCGCTCGTCGATAGGCGATTGCAACGGTTGCGTATGCATCCGTGATCAGTACAGCTGAATGGTCGTGCGCATCCTTGGCTTTCCGATCACGTGCTTGGACGACTTTTGTTGCCGCCTGAGCGGTTAATTCAGCAAGCTTCTCGTTACTTAAGCTCGGATCATCAATACCAGGCTGACATGCAGAAGCCGCGCCGGCGATGGCCTGATAGTATTGGCGCTTTTGCCACTCATTGGCCGTCAGGTAACTCTGCAGCAGGCGGCGAGCCCTCACTTCAAGCTGCTTTCGATCGCTTCGGATCTTTTGATGATCTGAGCTAAGCCAGCGGAGCATCGTCTGCCTATTCACTTCGGCGCCTAACGCAAAGATCAAGGGGCTATAGAGTTCCATCAGCACACTTGAGCTCGTTCGCCCAGCGCCCTCGGGAAATGTTGAAGTCGATTACAGCCTGCAGGTCCAGCGAATGAGAACGAATTCTACGATGAATCAAGTGAGAGGAAAGAGGGAGTTGAGCGCAGGTCGAAAGTAATTTGCCTCCATGTTGCTTTGTCCGCCCTGCGAAGGATGCGTGCCGTCAGGGCATAAAGCTTGGTTTGCGGCAGCGGAGTCAGGGCCCCAGGTCGGATCGGCAGCCCAATCGACAACAAAGTCGCACTTTCCTTCACTCGGAAAACGTCGCAGACCCCCATCGGCGGTGGCCCGATTAACATTGAAGAGACCTTCGTTACGAGGATTGTGAGTGCTGATTCCGAGCTGCACGATTTTGCGTGAGGATTTAATTGCATCCTGGAAAGTGGCCAAATACCCGGCAAATGCAGCAAGCCACGCAGAAGCGTCAGTCGAACGAAGATCGTTTTGTCCGGCCTGAACGAACAGGATGTTCGGGACATCTTTGAATGCGGCGATCACGACGGTTGTCGGCCGAGCATATCTGCAAGAAGAGCACCATCCGTCGCAAAGCATTGCTGACTAGTCTCATGGACAGCGTTTGGTAGGTAGAGGGTGTGGTACGATATCGTCCTAGCCCCGCCATTATCGACACTGGAGCTTGAACCTTCGACGATGAGGTGACGCATCAGAGGCATTCACGTCGTCTCCCAGTTGCAGATCATCAGCGCAGCTGTACCAAGAGCATTTCGTCCCTACCTAGCTGCTCGGCGAAAGTGCATGGCGCCCTGCGCTGGCTGCAGAATCCGATCATGCTCCCCCCAAGTAATCTGATTCAGCGCCTTATTGTCCTGGTGCGACTTCCATTTGGAACGGGATCGAGCTGGGGCGTTTGTTCCTTGCAGCATAGGAGTTCAGAATGAGATCTTCCAGATTTCTCTTGGTAGCGGCGCTCGTTTTGACCAGCACCTCGGCTTTGGCGCAAGCTGGCGGAGGTGGTTCAGGTGGAGCTTCGGGAGGAGGAACAGGCTCAGGCAGCACAGCGGCCGGCTCGATGTCGAGCAGTGGCACCGTGAACGGTACGGGTGGTTCGCCCGGACCTAACACGAGCAACGCTCTCAACCATCAAACCACGGGAAATCGGCTGGGCGATCCGGCTAGGAATGAGAACAATGGCTCTTCAACCCCCGCCAGCGGCTACGTCAACGATCCTACGATGAACAAGGCTGTGCAGGATTTGGGTAATACGAATACTGGTATTGTAGCGCCTACGCGCTAGGCCTCCGCCACCGGCGGGCGCCCCACATGAGCGCCCTGGTTGGAATTAGAACGGCTACCGCACGCCACGACGTGAAGACTATGCGGCGCGGCCCGAACGGGTTTAGCCAGACGGGCTCTTGGACTGATAAGCTTTTGCCCGAAAGCTTATCAGTCAGCGTCGTCACCGGTGACGGTGAGAGCGCGTTCTAGACTAAAATTGGCCGCGCCTACGGCTCCTCCTGCAAACCAAATCGCCGGCAGGGACACCGCGCAAATTTTAAAGACGTATGGCTGGCTGGCAAGCAACTGAGGCATTTCGTCAATCGTTCCCCAATGGAGAACTCATACCTGATGGTCGAGAGGATCGTCGGATTGTCCGTCTCGTCGCAACTCGCGGCGGAAAGAACGTGCGAGATGACCGCGCCATCGTCACTCTCGCCGCATTCGTCCTAGGCTTCGCGATTGTTCACACTACATAGTCAGGGTTCGCGTGCCGAAAGCGGACTTCACGAGTCGACCTTATTGAGCCAAGTTTCTCGCTCCACATCCGGTAAGTGCGGGCGCCGCAATGGTGGGGTCATCATAATTGGTAGGGGCATAATCGAATCACCGCCGACAATGAGTGCCTCTCCGTCCCGTAGGTTCGCGAGGAAAACAGCGGCAGACCCATCTAAAACGCCGCTTGCATTCACCACGACAGCCTGATCCCGCTCATTTATCAGACGGTGAACAACGAACAAGCCTACTTGACTCAACACATCCTCCGGAACGTCCCGGGGACGTTGAGTCGCTAGTAGGCATGTCAGTCCGTACTTTCGACCTTCTTTTGCAATCAACCCAAAGGCATCAAGCTGTACCTTGTTAACATCATCACCCACTGTCTTGCTCAAAAACTGATGTGCCTCATCTAGTGCGACCACCATTGGCGTCTTATTGAATGCACCGTCCCGAGCCATTCCGAGAAGGTGTCTGCCGATCGCGTTGACCACGAGCTCGCGCGTGTGATGCTCGAAAGCAAGATATCGCAGCGATATGCGTAGCACTGACGCATCTTTGTTCGCCATAAACGACGAGATAACAGCTGTGAGATCCTCCATGTAATCAGGAGGTGAAAAAATCGGCGCAAGGTGAGACGATAGGATAGCGCTTTCTACCCGCATGCAGAGCGTAACGCACCCGCTATGGGAAAAGTCGTGGACATGGCCCCAATGCGACTTACTGGAGCCCATAGGCTGCACACATTCATGAAGAATCTGCCGACTGAGTTTTGTGATATCGTAGTTGGCGGACTGCGCCCGGATTGCCGCATCGTTTTTCAGCAGTGCTCGGTTAATGGGTTGTTTTGCGGCATTTTGCTTTACTAGGTAGCCATCCTCATCTGCCAAGGACGGCTCCATGTGCAAAAGTTTAAGACTCATAAGTGCATCCCTCAGTTTAGGGGCTTGAACGCCGGGGCTTGGCTGAAGGATGGCAAATACGTCGATCTCATTCAGGTGCCGATAGGGAAATGAGACAAATCGACGAGTATCGTCGGCCCCACTTCTCTGACCGCCTAAGTGAACATGCTCTGCTAGGTCGCCCAAGGAATGATACTCTCCTGTCGGATCGAGAAGAATGACTTTGCCCTTCCGTAGGGAAATTTGCTCGATGAGCCGTGCCGTTGACCAACTTTTTCCGCCTCCCGTTGATCCGAGAACGGCGCAATGCCGTCCAAACAATGAAGCCGGCGCCAGTGCGATACCTGTTTCGGGAGCGCCACGAAGATGCCCTACAATGATGGGGTTGGCGGCCTTACCCTGCGTCGCGGCTATCACAAAACGCATAAAATCGGGATGAGCCAAGTATACATAATCGCCGATACGAGGTACCTCAGCTATACCGCGACTCGATTTGGAAAAGTTCAAATCCACCGAGCCCAATAGCCTAATGATACCGATCGGATTAGCGATTTCATCGCCATCTTTCCGCTCTGGCTCAACGCTGAGGCGATCTCGATCCGGCAACTGGATCTCAACTATCCGCCCAATGACGGCTGCGGAATAGGATTCGATGACGACAAATTCGCCAACCTGCCCCCGCGTCACGCGATGGCCCGCGTATTGCGAAGGCGCGACCTCTGTTGCAAACGGAAGGTTAACGCGCACGATCGCTGGCGACACTAGCGATACGGAGCCGAGATAGCGCGATCTCTCGAACGGATTGGCAAAGCTACTTGTCAAAAGATGCACTCATTCTTCGTATGCGGTCGTTGTGCCGCTCGAGTTCTGTTTCCGCTATCGCATCAGGAATAAGCGAGGTGAGCTCTTCGAATTTCGTTGCAACCAGGGCGACCCGGCCGTCTCCATTGTCGATGAGTTCACTAAACGCTTGAATGTATTTGTTACCGCCGGCAGCGCTTTGTGTTTCAGCGTTAGGATCGGCGATGACGATGTTCAAAGCGAGGTTGCCCTTAAAAGCGCCCAATATCGGCTCTGCAATATGTTTGTCATTAAACCCAAATCCCGCCACCAATAGGGTCGTGTTCGGTGCACGAACGGCCGCCTGAAAAGTACCCATCATTTCGATGTACGGCTGACTGAATGCCATCTCGTATTTCGTCGACTGTGGGTAGATAAGCAGTGGCGCTTTAGTTCCAATCCTTTTGGTGATCTGGTTTGTTTTCTGATCAAGCTCCCAATCGATAGACCCGTGAAGTTTGTGCAGGTGAAACAGATTTTCTATAAAATCTGACTTTTCCTCGCCAGTCGTCCTGCGTACGACATCGAAGGAGAATTGCGAAGAATCAAAAGTGGCCTCGCTGGCAAAGGCAAAACCATCAACTACGACAAATCCAGATCTCTGTGCGGCCTGCTCGAAGCAACGGTCATAGTTGGTAGTGAACAGCTTAACGCGCGATCGGCGGGCAGAACGACGTGCGACGCGCCTCAAAAAAGCTTCATGCTTCGACAGATCGGTATCGCTCGTTAAAAAGTCGACCTTATCTCTGATCACGCCTTCGGCAATAGCCAGCAGTTCAGATATTTCTTGTGCTTGTGACCCGAGCAAAAAGTCCGACGCGACCTTGGCGCGTGAGAGTATGTATTCGAGGTCGCTGCTTTCTAAGGCTACGTTGGCGAGTGTCAAGAAATGAGACCACCTGCCTCCAGTCTTTTGATACTTCGTATCGTCATCGTCTAAATTCCCAAACTTTGTCTTTGTGTATGTGAGAAGGTCGCCCATGGTAGGAGCGATCGTGCGGCCGCTTTCGGTCACGCACAGCGACGTACCGAGACCAGCCAGGATAACCAAGTTTTGGGCACGCACTGCGCCAGACATCACGCGCCGTACATCGGCGAGCCCAGGATCCTGATCGGTTGGGCTCGTCGCAGAGGCGTCTATCTCAATCCAAGCGCTACCGGTCTGAAAGCTTTTGATTTTCACTGATTTGGCCTTGAGAGATTCTTCAAACTAAACATTCCGCGAAGGGTTCTACCTGAAAATGTAAGAAAGCCTACCACAATTAAATATCGCTCCGATCGGTAGCTCCTTGTTGATAAGCGTATTCCGCCTTCTAGGCGTGTCTCGATCTTAGCTCGCCCTTGGTAGGATCGAGATGATGCACCCCGCGGAGCAGGTGGAAATCTCCCGCGCGGACGCCGGAAGCGCTGGCGAAGGTGAGTTTGACCTTAAAGTCCCTATCGGCGACAGCGAGCAGGGCGCGCGTGGCTTCCTTCGTCGGCGGAGCAATCTTCTTTGGGCTCTCGGCTCACCGCTCCGTCACTTTCGCCCTCGGCAACGTTGACCTCGCTATGCAGGTTATGAGCCTAACGAGCTTTCGCGCTGAGACTGAAAAGGTTTTGTTGGTTTGCTTTTCAGTCGCCTGCCCTGCTCCTGGTCATCTACCCGCATGGCAAATGAACCAACTGTTTTGACGGTGAAGCCGACGTTTCTGGGGATTGGTACAGGTACCGATTGACCGCTGAGGCTTCTTAGGTCACACTAGAACGAATAGTGAACAGGAACGTTCGGCATGGTTGACCAAGTCCACGGGCCACGCATCGTTTGCCCGAAATGCAGCCATCAGATCCCGCTGACAGAGTCGATCGCTGCGCCATTGCTTGAAGCTGAGCGTAAAGGCTTCCAGCAGAAGCTCGCTGCGCGCGAAGCCGAGTTTGGCCGCAAGGCGGATGACCTACGGCGACAGCAAGAAGAACTTGCCGAGGCGCGCGAGAATATCGAAGCGCAGGTTCGGCAGCGTCTGGCGGCCGAGCGAACCCAAGTTGTGACGACCGAGGCGAAAAAGGCGCGAGAACAGGTAGCCGGCGATTTAGCTGCCATCAGGCAGCAACTCGCCGAGAACGAACAGCTCTTGAAAGTACGCGAGACCAAGCTCGCCGAAGCGCAGCAGGCTCAAGCAGAGGCGCTACGCAAACAACGTGAGTTCGAAGAAAAGACCCGCGAACTGGAGATCACGGTTGAGACACGCGTCCAGGCAAGCCAATCCGAGTTAGTAGCCAAGGCTAGGCAGGCTGCGGCCGACGAATTGAAAGCCCAGGTCTCCCAGAAGGACACTCAGATTGAATCGCTCGGCCGCACGGTCGAAGAATTGAAACGAAAACTTGAGCAGGGATCGCAGCAGACACAGGGAGAGGCGTTTGAACTCGAATTTGAAAATCTATTGCGAAGCAAGTTTCCGCTCGACCTGATCGAACCCGTGGCGAAGGGCGAAACCGGTGGCGATATTGTCCAAACCGTCAATGCGCAACTAGGTGCATCTGCTGGCATAATCCTTTGGGAGCTTAAAAATACGAAGGGTTGGTCGGATGCTTGGTTACCCAAACTGCGCGACAACAAGCGCTCAGCCAAAGCCGACATCGCCTTGATCGTTTCAACTGCCTTACCAAAAGGTGTAGAAACCTTTGACCTGATTGACGGGGTCTACGTCGCCCATCCACGATGCGCGATCCCGGTCGCCCTGACACTACGCCAAGGTTTGCTGGAGATCGCTAACGCACGCACTACGCAGGCCGGACAACAGTCCAAGGCTGAGCAAGTTTATCAGTATCTGACGGGCTCAAGATTCAAACAGCGAATTGAAGCCATCGTTGAGCGATTCAAAGAGATGCGAGACGACATCGACAAAGAGCGCAGGTTCATGTTGAAAGCTTATGCGAAACGTGAGGCGCAACTCAGCGGGATGGTCGACTCGACGGTCGGCATGGTCGGAGATCTTCAAGGTATCATGGGGCAAGCAATGCCCGAGATCGCTGCAATCGATGAGCCCCCAATGATAGAAGGCAAAGCTGCTTAGAGCCGAACGGCATCCCTTCCTAATATGTGCTTATCGCGCGACCTCGCTTAACGGCGGACACGGTTCGTCTCGCAGCAGAGTGGACGGCATTTCATTCCGTAGCTTTATGGCGCTCTCGGCGTCACAACTAGATGAGAGAAACGTCTACGAAGCGATGAAGGCCTTACTCATTGGCCGCCCGTCTTGCGAGCGAAGTGGACGGGGCTAATGAGGGGACACGAAAATCCTTCTGATGACCGTCGGCTTAGCCCGGACGCACGGCCTTGACATGTGCAACGGGCCTCAGCTCTTATCCACGGTTGTGGGGGACCCCAAATGCCATTCGAGACACCGATTCCGATCCGTCAAGCGATACAGAACATTGTCGACGGGAAATACGTTCTGCCGGCTATCCAACGGGAATTTATCTGGGAGCCTGAACAAATCGAGCTTCTTTTCGATTCATTGCTGCGCGGCTATCCGATCAGCAGCTTCCTTTTTTGGGAAGTGCCACGAAACCAGGTGAAAGACTGGCAGTTCTATAGGTTTCTCACGCACTATCATGAGTACAATGCCCGCCACAATGCGCCAGCCCAGCTCATGGGTGATCGCGATGTTACTGCCGTGCTGGACGGTCAGCAGCGACTGACGGCGTTGGTGATCGCTTTGACCGGAACCTATGCCAGCCGCACCAAGAATAAGCAGCGCTCCAACCTAGCGGCGTACCCGGTCAAGAAGCTCCATATCGACCTTCTCGGACTGGCAGACGACACTGACGAGCAGAAATTCTACGCAATCCGTTTTCTGACCCCGGAGGAAGCCGCCTCCGATACTGCGCGTTTTTGGGTATCGTTTCCGGAGCTATTCCTGAAAATAAAGAGTGTCACCGATGTTTTGATGTTCATGGCGATGGAGCGTATCAGTTCATCTCCCCAGGAGAAGCGCGATTTCGCCGCTCAAACGTTGGCCAAGATCTGTGAATCTCTCAACACGATCGGAAACATCAACTTCTTTCTGGAGCGCGAAGCCGATCTCGATAAGGTCTTGCAGATATTTATCCGGATCAACAGTGGCGGCACAAAGCTGAGTTATTCGGACTTGCTGCTCTCGATCGCGACAGCCTCTTGGAAGGGCACAGATGCTCGACAAGCAATCCACGGATTTGTAGACGAATTGAACAGTGTCAGTGATGAGCTGACTTTAGATCAGGATTTTGTTCTCAAGTCGGCGCTCGTGCTTTCGGACATATCGGACGTCAAATTCAAGATCGAGAACTTTAATACCCCGAATATGACAACCATTGAAACGGCATGGCCCTCGATCAAAACCGCTCTGTCGTTAACGGTGCATTTAGCCAAGTCATTCGGAATGAGCGACCGGTCATTGCTTTCGGCAAACGCCTTGATCCCTATTGCCTATTATCTGAAGAAGACGGGCGCTACTGAGTCGTATCTGCATTCCTCATCGACGAAAGCAGATCGGGCTGCAATTCGCAGCTGGCTCACCAAAGTTCTCCTGCGCGGGACCTTCGGCTCCATGGGCGATACAATCCTCTCTGCACTTCGCGGAGAGTTGCAGAGCGCCTCCGCCGGCTCATTCCCCGAAGGCGCGATCAATGACCGTTTAGCGCAGCTAAATCGGTCCATCAAATTCACGAAAGATGAGATACACAACCTGCTGGGACTGCAGTACAAGACCCGGCAGACCTTCCTGGTGCTGAGTTTACTCTACCCGAACTTCGACTTCTCTAATGGTTTCCACGTCGACCATACCTATCCAAGGAGTAAGATAACTGAACGCCGCTTGTTGGCTAAAGGCGCAAGCCCCGAACAAGCGCATTCCTGGCCCGACTTGCGCGATAACTTGGCGAATTTGCAGTTGCTGCAAGGGGGTCCCAATCAAGCCAAGTCCGATGTCGATTTCGACGATTGGCTGAACGATCATTTCGGAGATACCAACAAGAAGGGCTACTTCCTTGCCACGCATCAATTTCCTGATTGGTCGTCGTTCCCCTACACGAAGTTCGGCGAATTCATTGCCCAAAGAGAGACGATCATGAAAGCATACCTAGAGAAGGTCCTGAGTTAGGTCGCATTGTCCTGCGCGCCGAACGAGCTGCATAGCGATGGCCGAACCACTTCCTACTATCGATCGCGCGCTCTTGAGCACACTTGTTCGCGGCGCCGAAAAGACGTTCGAGAACGCCGAAAGACTTTATTTCGAGGCAGAGCTTTTGACGAAGGCTGGTGCAGCGGCAAGAGCGCTCTGTCTTCATCAGATTTCTCTCGAAGAATGCTCAAAAATCGAGAGCATTGGCGCATGGGCAACCTCGTTGTTGGCAGGAGTTGACGTCAATCAGGACAAAGTCCTGTCGGCCTTGAGAAGGCACTCTTCGAAAAACAAGAGCAACGCATATATGATGGAGGGGACGCATGCCGAGAGGGACGCCAAGGCCAGCGGCAACTGGGAAGGAATGCGGGAGGCATTCAGTAATTTCCAGAAGGAATTCCACGCAAAGTCAAATGATGCAAAAAATGCATCGCTGTATGTCGACTGGAAGGACGGAGAATTTGTCTCGCCCAGCGAACAGATCACAGATGAAATGCTCGCTAAAATCGTTGACAGAAATCGGACGTTTCTTGGTTACGCCCACAACGGCCTGAATATGCTGCGGGGACTCGATAAATCGCCAGAAGCTTTGCAAGACCTGGTCGTTGACTTCATCGAGACCGCAAAGAAACTACGCGTCGAGATGCCGAACGATCCAGAGAAGGTCGGCAATACGCTCATACACCGCTTCCTAGACGCTGGAATGAAGCGATTGACGGGCAAAACCGATTAGATAGTCAATGCCGGTATGGCCGCGCCAAAACTCTTCAATCATATAGCATCACATGATCGGGCTTTGAGGGCTAACTGGACGCCGCTTGTTGGCTAGGCGCAAGCCGCGACCAAGCGT
>NZ_JADPIT010000010.1:474393-496201 GCF_023073035.1 Bradyrhizobium sp. 62 | reverse complement strand
GGCCCGACTTGCGCGATAACTTGGCGAACTTCGCTGAACATTTTACGAGATTGAAAAGTTGCGGCCTAGCCTCAATTGTGCTGGCCGGATGTCGCTCGTAGCCCGTCCAGCTGATAAGCTTTCTCTCATTTCCTTATCAGTAAGTCGCCTTCGAACCGGAGGCGTGGGCGCCATCAGCGGTAAGCCTCCACCGAAGCATGCCGACGTCGTCAACACCGTTGATTTCTGTCAGACCAAGATTGTAGGCTTCGAACGCGAGGACACATTTCTTTACAATGAATTTTAGGCGTCGCCGGAACTGGCCAGCGATGACCTTTTTGAACTTGCGGCCGTCTTCGGCCGAAATCGGGTTGGCCAACTCATAGCGCGAGCAAGCTACGATTTTTGATCCTCCACAATCCCTTTCAATCCGGTCAACTGGAGTCCAGATGGGCGGCGATTGAAAATCGACCCGCGCCACGTCCTTCAGAAGCAGTTGCTTGCAGATTTCAGCGACGCGAGTGGCTTGGTCGAGTACTGCGAACTCTGGTCGGACGTACAGGATTTCCGAGTCGTTCCAAATAGCAATCTCCGAGATAAGCGGGTTCAGTGAGAAAGCACACTTGAGATTGCCGGTGCCGTTATTGTCTTTCATTTCTAACTCCAGTTTTTGAAGATCGAGGCTTGATGCAGCTTTTCTGCACTCCAACCATTTACAAGATTGGGAATGCCAGCGCAGCAAACGGCCACGAACCCTTGGATGGCAAGAGATTGCCTGGCAGGCCGAGCCGATCTACTGGCTCAGCCTGTCGACTCAATCAGGCGCCGCTTGAGGCCGACCGGGAAATGCCGTGGTAGGTCACAAACTCGCGCCCGCGTTCCAATGCTGAAATCGCGGACCCGATACGGAATCGGTGGTAGCCCTTAATGATCTCAGGCTCTGCCAGGTCTACGATCCGTAGGCCCCTGTTCGCTTTGTGGCCCAGCGAGTACCAAGCCAAATGCCTCGCCTCGGCCGTGGATCGCGAGAGGTCTTCCACGATCAGTCCACTTTCGAATTCGGGCCCCATCAAGCGGAGGTCGCCGATCAGGATGAGGTCAATTATCGCACCCACCTCTCTCCAGTTGTCCCTCAACGTTGGCTGGTCGAGAGTCTCGCGATATTTCTTTGCCAGCTTGATTGAGCGCGACATCTCTTGCCTCATCAGCCGAAAGCAGACTTTATGCTTCGCAAGCTCCCACAACCGCGCGTCCGAAACATTACCGCGGAGGTCCTTAGCTTGCTCGCTAAAGCAGATGGATATCGCATCGTCATCGTCATCGGCAATGACGAGACCCATGGCTCGTAGGGCGAGTATTATTGCCACTAGTCGCCGTTGCTCATGCTTGCCATCGAGGTTACCGCCAACCTGCCCTCGGCTATCGGCGTCCATGGCACGCGCGACTTCGAAAGTGAATGCATCGACAAGTATCTTGTTCACGAGTTCTCTCCTGTAACTGGCTGATGACCGCGGTTTGCGATCACGGGCCCCTTTACAAGATTGATTTTTGTCGCCTCGACGCGCCAAGGCCGAATCCGCTCCAACTGATAAGGTTTTTCTGATTTCTTTATCAGTTGCCCATCGCCGCCGTCAGCTCTCCGATGGAATGCTATTCATAAGCTTGCCGAGCTTTCTTTCCAGTTCGTACATCCGCTGCGTATCCTCAATAATGTTGTCCACGCGAAGCGGCTCGCTTTCATCTGCCATCTGCCTAAAGTACTTCCTGAACTGCAGCAGAAGATTGCGCACTTTGCGACGAAATGTCTCGTCGAGCCTCTCCCTCCTTAGTCGCTCAGTCAGATCCTCCAGCTTTTCCTGCACACTCATGAATGAGTTCTCGAAATGCGCAACATTCTCGCTCAAACTGAAGGCCCAACCGCAGCTAACGTTTAGAGAAGCTGCTGCACACTTGACTTCCTCCTCAAGCAAGCAGTCCGCCATAGTGGGCCTGCGCTTCTTAGACTCCGTCCTCATCGAATACTCCTAGATATCCCGTGCATTTTTGCACTGACACCTTTTACAAGTCTGCCAAATCACACTGCTGTGCCTGCTAACAGACAGCAACCCGTGCGCGCCGCACCTACCTCCAATGAACTCACCGCGTTAGCTCCCCATCGAGAGTTTCAATCACGTAGTCACCGGTGTTGTCCTTACCGATACAGAGCCCTTCGCTTCGAATGCGTGCCGCCAAGCGCGCTCAAGTGTCTCAGCAGCGCTCAGCGGTGTCATCTTGGGGCCGATCACAACGAAAAGCTCGTCATGAAGTTGATCGGAAGCCAACTTTGCAGGCTTGCGGCCGCTTTTCATTCGGCTCTTGCGATAAGCACGCACCTGCTCAGGTCGCGATTCAAGCATCAAAACAATTTCGTAATCGCATTGCGCTGGGACGCTATCGTCGCCTTTCGCGCCATAGATCATGGTTGTACCGTGGAAACCCTCGCCGTTCCACAAGCGAGAGCTTCCTGCTTCATCGTCAACATCTGCAACCTTTGCCATTCGGCCCTCCCGGTTCTTCAGACCGAATACTTTACAGGCGCAATTTCGCAGGACCGCAAAATGAAAAACCCGCTTCAGGTCGAGCGACCCCTGCTCGGCGTTCGATAGCCCCTACTTCCAAATCTGAATGCTATCGGGCCCGACGCGACCATGTTTGAACATCTTCATCGCATAATCCGCCATCGTGCTGTGCGTAATTGGCGTGGCGTGAATCCGAGCGAGCATTTGGTTGTGATAGAATCGCGCCTTCGTGCGAAAGTGCTCGTCAAGAGGTACCGTCATCCTTGATTGTTTGCCCCACAACAGCTCCTGCACCTTTTTATGCATATCGGGGCGGGCTGGCGGGCGTGTGAGTGCGATGGCGTTGAAGTGCAGGCCGCCGTTGATCAGAAAGTCCCGAATAGTTGTCTTCTCATGCTTCCACACCGGTAGATCGTGACAGCCAATAAAGATCGGTCGCAAGTACCTCCGCTCCTCAGAGTTTGGCTTGCGAACAATGTGCCTGCAGAGAATGTCGTGAACCCGAGTGACCTCTGAGACCATGATGTCGAGCCGCTGACCGTTACTGGTTGGGATCTGATTGAACATGAAGTTCAGAAAGAACGGCTGATAGCCATGTAAGATGTATTCCTCAATCATCTGGTCATAGCCAGCTACGATCTGCTCACGCGTCTGCCGATTGTTCATGTACGTACTCCAATCTGTTGATGAGGATCTCTATGATCCCTGAAGACACACCTAGCCATATGGAGACGACGAATCTCCACGTTGCATCATCGCTCCGCTGGGCAACCAGCGGCGCGTCGGCTATGCCTGCTAGAATTAGTATTTTACAAGTCAATGAGGTCGTGGTGGCACGACTCTCGGAATGAAAGGGTGAGCAACTTGCCCACCCTTGACCGCCGATTTGGCAGAATGGGCGGCAAAGCAAATTCCGTCGCTAAGTCGCCGCCGTCGAGACGCTGAGAACATTTATGGCTGATGCTCTTCGGCCAATCGAACAAAACCTTATCGGTTCTGCCTCGACTAACTTCCGGTTGCATGGTCGCCGACATCGATTAGAATCATCGCTGCAATCAGTTGAACGGTCATGGCTGGCAAGCAGGCAAAGATTCTAGCGATTGATCACGTCGACGATCTCTTGTTTTTCGTCGATCAGACGCGGCGTCCACTTCGCAATCGAATTATTGTCTTACTCTCGGTGCGTGCCGGTTTGAGGGCTGCTGAGATTGCGCAGTTGACTTGGGAAATGCTGCTAGAGCCTGATGGCAACGTCGGTTCGGTAATTGAGCTTCAAGATCGTATCGCAAAAAAGCGGGGCGGACGGCGTATCCCGCTTCATCCCGACCTCAAGAACTCGCTCGCCGAGGCTCGCAAGGTTTGCGATGGGTCTGGCCCCGTAATTCGGTCGGAGCGCGGTGGACCAATGACGCCGCTTAGCATCGTAGTGTGGTTCAACCGGGTGTATCGTGAACTGAGCCTAGCGGGGTGCTCATCTCACTCAGGCCGTCGGACGTTCATTACGCGGGCGGCGCGCCTCGTGCACCAAGCCGGTGGTTCCTTGCGTGATGTTCAGTTGCTGGCTGGGCATCGCTCCATCCAGACCACGCAGCGCTACATTGATGGCGATAGCGACGCACAGCGCAAACTGGTCTCGCTCCTGTGAGCCGCTCGAACGAACTAACGGCGTCTTCTTCACGCAAAGAGACGCCTTCGGATCGAGCCAGACAGTTGCTGACGGCGGTCTGTCAGCTCGCAGGCTCGATGTCATTCATTGATGAGATCGATCACGAGTTCCGCACGACCGGCTTGGACATCGCGGTCAAGTCTCACTCCACACCGGCAATTTTTGACTGGCTCGTTGACGTCTTGAGCTTTCAGGGCATCTCGGACCGGGTCGCTCGCGACTACGCAAGCAAACACGGTCGCCCAACGTGGTCATTGCTCGAAGAGAACCTAAAGTCGTCAGAGTGCCTCAAGCTCCGCAGCTACTGGCACTATTCTAATTGTCGATATGACAAAACCAGTCAGACTTGCGGAGAGCCCGAACATTTCGACGCATGTAAGTTGCCCCGCCTTCGCTTGCGCAATGGTCGCTTAAATCAGACCGCCTGTTCACTTTTCCTATTCATTAGAGATGTTGCTGGCGGTGACTTAGTTGATTGGATCCGAGGCCAGATCGAAGCTGCGGTCGCCGACGACGAGCCTGATCTTTCTGCTGCACGGCAAGCCGCCTTAATCGCTCCGCTCCAGCACGTGTACGGCGTTGGCGAAAAGACCCTCTCGATGGCGTTGTCGACGCTGCTCATCGGTGCCCGTGGGATTGAGCCGGTGTGGTTTGAGACTGGCAAGGACATGGTGGTTATAGACACGCTGGCGCACAATTTTCTGCACCGGACTGGCATTTTACATGATTGCGGCACGATCCATGCTTATGGCCAAGCCTGCTATGCAGAGGGCGGCTGCGCTGCGATCATTCGCAAGGTCGCAGCCAGTATCGATTGTCGGCAATTTAACTCTGCCTTTCCTTCGGTTTTCCCGAGGTTCGTCCAACATTCGATTTGGCGGTTTTGCGCGGCCGAGGCCGTGAACGTCTGCAACGGCAACCGCATCGATGACCGGTATGCTTGCCAAGACCGGTTCTGCCGCCTTGGCCCGAAATGCGCCAGAAACTCACCAAAACGCGCGCGTTTTCAATGACTTGAAGTCATTTTAGGCTTGACGGTATTATAATACTCCTGTAGATTTGGGCTGTCGGCAGAAACCGGCGTTACGCAAAACCGAAACAGGTGCAGAATGACTTTTCGATCTGAACGACGACGGCGAACTCGCCAAAATCCGAGATTATCGATCCAGCCAAAGGGCCCCACCTCCGGGGCCCTTTACTTTTAACGGAGGCCGCAATGACAAAGAAAACAGACAAACCGAAACCAGAACCGTTGTTCGTGCTTGGCTTGGATCTAGACAACAAGCCACGTGGTGGCCGCTTCGACAAAGTCGATGACCGAATTGTTAGCGTGGCGCTCGATCTCGGTCTCGCTGCCGTGATCAAGGCATCGACTGAGTTTGGACAAGTCGCGCAGAAGCTTCCTGCTGGGCGGCTCTATGCCTCAGGCAAGGCTTTCATCCCCGCAATCAAAGAGGCGCTGCTAACCGAGCTGATGACCATACTGCGTAAGCCCGGCGACGAAAGCGAAGCATACCGGCTGGAAAATCGACCCAAGAAGGACGGCGAAGAGCCAGCAGCGAGATGCAAGTCGCCGATAACCTCTGGCCTCCCGCGAAGTTGGGACGAAGTCGATGTCGGTCACATGGTGCTCGCCCATGAAGGCTACGAAGATGGTTGGTGGGAAGCTGTTGTTGTGAAGCGTGAGGATGACATTCTCACCCTTCAATACCGGGACTCGCCCAAACTGCCGACGTTTGTGCGCCACTTGAACACAGTGGCCCTGGTGAACCCAGGCCCACTCGCCGACAAAGCTTAATCATCCTGAGGCTTGGCGCACCACCAAGCCTCTTTTTTCTTCCTCACATTTCCGGAGAACACAACCATGTCGCAGGACACGGATCGCATTCGCACGCTCAATGATGAACTACGGCAAGACTTACTTGGTGGCGGAGCCGTCATGACGACGGGGATCGCCGAACTTGGACCTCAAGCGGTCGCTCGTCTCGTCACAACACTCGCGGTGTTCGACGACTTTCATCACGCAAACGACCCGCATCAGGAACATGATTTCGGTCTATTTGAGTTCGAGGGCGTGTCCGTCATGTTTAAGATAGACTACTTCGACAAGTCGCTGACGTGTCGCTCGCCTAACCCAGCCGATCCGGCGGTGACTGAGCGCATCATCACGATCATGCGGGCCGACGAATACTGACCCGCCCTGCACTTTGCAGCATCGCCAAAGTCACTTCACAACCAGCACCGGCGGCGCATCGACACTCTGATCGATGACAACCCGTCGGTGCGCTTAGCAAGCAATCTTTCAACCATCGTTGATGCCGGATGCCCTCGTTTGAACATTGTCAGCACCGGCCAGCGCCATAACGCACGAGGTAATCCTAATGACTGAGAACACCCCCACCCCACCACCATTACCATCCGCAAAGCCGAAAAGTCGGCGCGGGCTCAAGATCCTCATCGGAGTATGTGCGGCCATGTTGCTGTTGGCCAATCTGCTCAAGATCGGCGGTGGGCCAAAGCTCGAAGTCGAGCGAACCGGCTTTTTCCATCAAGGAAACATCATCAAAGTGCTGAACGTGGGTGACAAAGAGGTCACGGTGCTTGCCGTCTCCTTTAATGATCGGCCAGACTGCAGACCGAATGAGAAGCAGGAGAGTGTCACGCTCAAGGTCGGTGAGAGCATGATATTTCCGAGCGGCTGTCGAATCGTGAGAGCCGATATCGAGACCGACCAGGGCACCGCATCAGTTACGTTTAGTGGCCCGCCCGATTAGTTGCCAGGAGGAGCTGCGTGACGCAGCTCCTCCTCCTTCCAGAAAGGGGAGGTGGATCGACGACAGCAAACGTCCGGCGTTTCCTTCACGACAAAGATAGGACTTCACAGGCATCGGTTTCCTGACAACGGCGAGGTATACGATGATTATAAGTTGGCGGGCCGATGGAAGCATCTGTCCGCTGTGCGGTGGCCCCGGACGGAGAAGCGCGCGACATCCAGGCGCACTTTGCGAAAGATGCCAGAGAGGTGTCTTCGATAGCGACGGCAATTTGGTGGAAATGGCGAACGAAGGCTTCTCCGGTGGTCTCGAAATTACCGTTGGTTGTAGAACACTAAGATCATCCGAAGCCGAGCGATTTTCGCTTTATGCAAACGGCATCGAATGTCGCGCCCGGGAATATCAATTTGGCGGCGTTGTTGTGCAACCACTCCGCGTCTGGAAGGCGCTGCAGAAAAAAGGCGATTGACCTGCCTGGTCGGTCATGATGCGGTCCCACGTTGTTCGTGGCCGCCTCAATGACTACCACCAGGGGGCTAACGATGACCGTTTTTTACTCCCGAAGATAATGGATGTCGTGGGTGAAACGTTTTGCCGTTCTCAAGATTGTCTTCCTCTCACCAGCGAAGGCGAGGCCGCTAAAACAACGACGGCTCATTCCTCTATTGTTTGACAGCTGAGGTCTTTCGCTGAGCGCTCCGACCGCGAGCACGAATGCGCTTGAGAATAGCAAGTCTGCCGCTCGTCCGTTGCCGGTATTCCTCTTTCTGGTCAACGATGCGATCAATTCGTTTCTTGAGTTTCTTGAAAAGACCCGCACCTTCACGTCCGGCCATAGCCAATTGCTCTAGATCCAGATGTTTCATCGCGTGAAAGAGATCGATGCGCTCACCGGGGCGAAGTTGGCCTGCTTTATGTCTGAAGGTTGGCTGCACCACACCATCAGCGTCCATGATTGCCGAGCCGTCAGGCCCCACGGCATCCCTCTTCCAAACGCGATAGCCGCGGTCGGGGTACTTAACCAAGTAGGCCACGCAACTTGGAAGGTCGCCCTGCCCTACGCTTTCAACTCGCGTCGGATCCTTGCCATCCGCAATTGCGGCGTACTCGCCCTTTGCAGCGAGCAACTTTAACCGAGCCCTCAACTTCTTTCCCTCTACACCCCACACTAAGGCGTGCAGATGCCAAAAGACGCAACGCTTCTCCCGAAAATTCACCCCGGACTGTAAGTTCAGATAGTAGGCCGGCTCGATCATGCCGAAATACGAGCAGCCTCGAAGCCCGATGCGAAGGTGATTTTTGATCTTGCGCAGTTCTACCTCGCTTAGCTTGTGCCCCCTCGACCGAGCTCCGCCGACGTGAACAAGGGTGACGAAGAAAATCTCTCTGTCGTGCCAACTTCCCTCCTCTCCATCGCAAAAGAACTCGGAAATCGTATCACAGAGCACCTGTCCCCAGAACATTCGGGAGTGGTGGTTGACGGCGAGCAGCCTGTACGCGTGTCGAGGACGGATTTTATCTCGATCTAAGGGAGTGAGCTTGATCGCCTTACGGGACTCACGAAAGGCGTATCGAAGCTCTCTAAAAGAACGAGTCTGCCATTTTTCTATGTTGCTTTTCTCGAAGAAGGTCATGCGGCCTGCCCACTGGTGCCTGATGGAGCTAGTTTACAAGCTGCGAGGTTCTCGATTTTGCGTAGTTGGCAGGTCCAAATCCCGGTTTAACGGCTGAGATTGCAGGTTCTGTTCATTCGAATGTGCTAACAGATATGAATTGCGACCAAAGAGCTCGGGCAATACGCGTTGATCGAAGAAGCGACGACGTATTTCCACCGTGGCCGCGTGCAGCGCTTGGCGCAGGAGGTGCGCCTCTCCCCAGTTATGCTCGATGATCTTCCACTGTTCAGAGCCGTCGTCATCTGATGACGCAACTGCTGTTGATTCAAGTTGATCGCGCTCTACCACGAGAGGACGTTCGGGCTCGCCTTCGGGAGTTATGGGAACAGCGGCACGCTCGCCCGACGGTCCAAATTTAAGTTCCGACGATGGCCCACATCCTCCCTCAACATTTCCTTCGGGAACCTGCGGATCGTTAATGGATTCCAACGCCTCACCGCGACGATGACCCGAGGGTCCTTTCGTGATCTCTTTTAAGTGCCTTGCAAGCGTCGAAACCTGTCGGGCTTCTTGATCTCCCGACGCAGCAATCTGCAGCAAGACGCTCTGATTGCCTTCGAGGCCATACTTCCGAACTAGATCTTGGACATATGGACTGATTTTTGCAATTTTCAGAGATCGACGAATCTGATCCGGCTTGACCCCAAGTTCATCGGCGGTCTTTTTCTGAAACTGCTCCTTGGGCTGGCGGCCGCCACGAGGTCCCGCAACTTGCGGGACCTTCTGCTGCACGTATTTCACGTAGGCCGCGTCGTTGAGCGCTCGGTCCAAGGCCGAGAGCTTCGGACGGCGGTGACAATTGGCAATCGCCTCGTACGCCTTTGCTTCGTCGTCATCGGCCGGCCCGACGACATAGGCCTCGGTTTGCGAACGCCCCAGCTGTTGAAGCGCCAGATAACGGTTCATACCGTCGATAAGTACATATTTCGCATCCATTTGACGCACCAAAAGAGGTGTCAGAAGGCGTCCTGTTTGGAGGATAGAGCCCTTAATTAAGGCGACGACGACCGGGTCGGCCGGAATTATCCGTGATCCGATTTCAATACGGGCCATTGGCACCGTCATGGACGGCGCGGTTCGCTGTTTCAATGAAAAGAGACGACGCTTAATGTCGTCCTTGCGGCTGATCACTTCTATGCTAATCGAGTTATCCATCGAGCTGTACCTCCAGGGCACAGACCTCAATTGATCGTTCTGGGAAATTATAGATAGGCCATTTCTGACCATCGTTTGCGGGAGCGGGCAGCTGCAAATCTCTGTGCTTCGAGGCCGCTAGTCGATATCTAGCTCGCGTCCCCCTTTATCTGCGCAGCGACGAGCTTATGAACCGTTGGAAGGTAGCTCTCCCAGTCAGCCTCTGTAAATTCCTTCCCCGCACCTCGCGCCAGCTCTTCCAACTTTTGGCGCGCAAGATCCAAGTGGTATTCCTCGAGTATCTTCTGCTGGATCGCGACGCCGAGAGCGCTCGGCAAACCTAACTCGCGTCTGGCTTGTTCAGCACGGGCCGCCACGAAGTCCTCATCTTCTGCGATAGCCGCCGTGGGATTCACACTGGGATCGAGCGCCTTGCCAACAAGCTTACGAAGTGTTTCTGTTCCGATAGCTTGATACTTGCCTTTGTAAGGCTGCTTTTTCGAAAGCAATTTCGCTAGGTAAACATTTTCGGTTGCGCCGGGAAATCTCTTTTGGAGATCACGGATATCGCAGAGCAGATCAAAAAGCCCTTCCTCGTTCCATTTTTGCGGCGCCCCTGCGGAGCGAAAGCACTGGTTCACCAGCGCATCAACCAATATCCGCCAGTGACGAGGTTTGCCGGGATCAAGATCACAGTACTCGAAAACCTCTTTGAGCAACTTTTCAGACGCCAGGGTGCCATCGACGGAAAACGCTGCAGGAACGCTGACGACGTCCAGCCAGGCCATCGGATCCAGACCTATACGACCCAGCCTATCCATCTCATCACGATAATTCGGAAGCGAACTGCAATACTCAGTTAGGGCTTGGTCGCGCAGAGCAGCTTGCTTTGCCTCCCGAAGAACGGCTTCAGCGATTTTCTTGTTGGCGAGCACCATCTGTTATTCCTATTTGCCTTCTGCATCTTGCCCGACAACGTGGGCAAAAATGCCTTAGCTAATAAATCCCATCGCTACCCCGTAGGTCTAACAGGTGGACGAAGGATCGGTCCGCGACACTTCAATTGAAGGCCGAGTCGTGCGATGCTAATGATATGTAAGTGCAATGTCACTTGTCGACCGAGTGACTCTTATGACCTTAGATTTGGGTTGGACGGTCGCAAGTCGTGTCGCCGCTCGACGCCATGAACACGCGGGCTTCACGCTCTGTCGTGAAACCGTGTGACCGAGCGGCCGAGCGTGTTCGACCGAGGTTAGTAAGTCGGCAGCAAGCTGCCGACTACTGCAATCTATCGCCGAGCTCTTTCTCGAACTGGGTACGCTTGGGGAAATTACCGCATCCCCTGCACGGCACTATGCGATGGGATCTTAAGGCTATTGACGTTGCGTTAGATAAGTTGAGTGGCCTGCATTCCGAACCCGCAACATTATCATCGCCCCTAGACGATTGGAGGGAGAAGCGTGCGCGTCGTTCTTAAGGGAATTCACAGGGTCAAACGGCGGCTCGCGAATGGCGAGATCAAGCTGCATTTTTATGCGTGGCGTGGTGGTCCCGCCATCCACGCGCAGCCTGGTACACCGGACTTCATTCGAGAATACCATGACGCCCATGCGAGCCTTCGCCAGCCGCGCGCCGGCACCTTCATGACGATCATTGCGCAGTACAAGGCTGCGCCGGAATTCACGGGCCTAGCGGCATCGACTCGCCGCGCCTATCTGGCTTACATCAAACTGATCGAAGATGAGTTCGGCGACCTGCCCGTGGCGGCTCTGGTCGATCGTCGGGTGCGCGGTGACTTCAAGGCCTGGCGTGACCTGTTCGTTGAGACGCCACGGAAGGCGGACTATGCCTGGACCACACTGGCGCGCGTCATGTCGTTCGCAAAAGATCGGGGTATCATCGCGGTCAACCCGTGCGAACGCGGCGGCCGGCTGTACGTAGCCGACCGCAAGGACAAAATTTGGACCGAGCAGGACATTGCCGCGGTTCTCGCGCTCGCATCCAGCGAGATCCAGCTGGCGCTGGTCCTGGCTCTGTGGAGCGGGCAACGCCAGGGCGACCTATTGCGGCTACCCTGGTCAGCCTACGAGAGTCCCTACATTCGCCTTCGCCAATCGAAAGGTGGGCGCCGGGTCGCGCTGCCCGCTGGGGCACCGCTTAGGGCCTTGCTCGATGCGACGAACCGCCGGGGGCCACTTATCCTAACTAACACGCTCGGCCGCCCCTGGACGTCTGACGGCTTTCGGACGTCTTGGGGGAAAGCTTGCGAGCGGGCCGGCATCGAAGGCCTGACCTTTCATGACTTGCGAGGCACAGCGGTGGTTCGGCTTGCGATCGCGGGCGCCAGCGTGCCGCAAATCGCGGCCGTCACAGGACACTCGTTGAAGGACGTCGAGGCTATTCTCGATGCGCACTATCTCGGTCGCGACATTCAACTCGCAGAAGCTGCGGTGCTGAAGCTCGAAGCGAGAACAAAACTGTAAACGGTGGTGTAAACGGCGCTGGTTTTGCCGCTTGTTCAAACCGCTAAGTGTTTGATTTATATGGTGGGCGCACCAGGGCTCGAACCTGGGACCCGCTGATTAAGAGTCAGCTGCTCTACCAACTGAGCTATGCGCCCGAAAGGCGGTCAATGCCTTGCGAGGCCGGTCGTTTAGCAAAGCGATCCGGGTCTGGCAAGCGATGGTACGTAAGTTTTCCAAGGGTATGCCCACATCCCCCAAAAAAGCGAAAAGCCGCTGGATTCCAGCGGCTTCGCCAAGGTTGATCGCGGCAACCCTTGCAGCTCAGAGCCGGCCCTCGCGGTCCCGGTCCGGGCCGCCGTCGCGGTCGAAACGGTCACGGTGGAAGTGGTCCATACCGCGCTCCATCATGCGGTCCATGCCACGCTCCATGAAGTGGCGGCGCGGGCCGTCTTCGCCGCCGCCGAACGGGCCGCGGTGGCGGGTCAGCACGGCGAGGCGCCGCTTCTGGCCCTCGTCCAGGGTCTTGTAGAGCGGATCGGCGGCATCGGCGATCTTCTTCAGGACCGCCGACGTCGCCCCCATGTCCTCGGCGCGCTGACGCAGGCGGGCGACCGGATCCTCCGGCCTGTCGGCATCCTTGTTGGCGTCCTTATTCGCGTCCTTGCCGGCATCGCCGGGACCGGCATTCATCCGCGCATTGGCGCGGTCGATGCGCAGCTTGGCGAAGTCACGTACGGCAGCCTCGACCGGCGGCCACAGCTTTTCCTGGTCGGCGTTGAGCTTCAGCCCGGCATGGACGGCGGCGATCCGCGCGTCGACCATGGCGGCGCGGTCTTCCGGGTTCATGCGGATGTGGCGCATGTGCTCGTGCATCCACGGGCGATGATAGTGGGCATAGACCGCGCCCGAGCCGGCGATGCTGAGCACGGCGATGGCGGCGATGGTGAACTTCCTCATGCGAACTCTCCTCTGGAAGGATGTCGTGAGGATGGGCGCAGCGCGGCTTACGCGCAACTTACAACTTGGACAGGGAGCGGGTTCTTTCGAAGATGTAACGCTCCTGAACCTTTATTCAGTCGCAATCGGAAATCATTCGCAACAAAAAGGGGCTTCCGCGCCCGGCACGGAAGCCCCCATTCATCATCCGTTCAAATCAGTTCGTCGTGCTCTTCGCTTCCTTCTGGAATTCGTCGATCAACGGTTGCCCGATACGGCTTGCCGCGTCCTTGTAGACCGGCTCCATGGCCTTGCGCATCGCCTCATCCTGCTCCGGAGTGAGCTTGATGATCTCGCTCTTGCCGCTCTTCCTGATCTCGGCGAGCGCGTCCTCATTTTCTTTCTGCGACTGCGTATTGTTGAAGTCGGTCGCTTCCTTCATCGCTTTGGTCAGCTGGTCGCGAATGTCGGCCGGCAGATCGTCCCAGAACTTCTTGTTCACGATCACGACGTAGCCGATATAGCCGTGGTTGGTCTCGGTGATGTACTTCTGCACCTCATGCATCTTCTGGGTATAGATGTTCGACCATGTGTTCTCCTGCCCGTCGACCACGCCGGTCTGCAGCGCCTGGTAGACTTCCGAGAACGCCATCACCTGCGGCAGCGAGCTGAGCGACTTGAATTGCGCCTGGAGCACGCGCGAGGACTGGATGCGGAACTTGACGCCCTGATAGTCGGCCGGTGTCACCAGCTTCTTGTTGGCGCTCATCTCCTTGAAGCCGTTGTCCCAATAGGCAAGGCCGGTGATACCCTTCGGTTCGAGCAGCTTGAGCAGCCTGGCGCCGAGCGGACCTTCCGTCACCTTCCGCAGCGTCTTCAGATCGGGGAGGATGTAGGGCAGATCAAACACCTCGAACTCGCGGATGCCGAGCGGGCCGAACTTGGAGTTGGACGGCGCCAGCATCTGCACGCTGCCGAGCTGGAGCGCCTCAAGCTCTTCCTTGTCCTTGTAGAGCGTCGAGTTCGGATAGATCTCGACCTTGACCTTGCCGCCGGTGTACTTCTCGGCGAGCTCCTTGAATTTCTCCGACGCCTTGCCCTTCGGCGTGTCGGTGGCCACAACGTGGCTGAACTTGATGATGATGGGCGCTTGGGCCGATGCCGGCCCGGTCAAGCCAAGAGCCAAAACCGCGATGGACGCAGCGATCGCGAAGGTGCGCATAATCTCTCCCTGTTGTTATTTGGGCCACCCGGCGCACGGGTGGCCTATGCCGTTAGCATCAATACAGGTCGACATCACAAGCTGCTATTGGCCGTTAGCAGGGCAGCCATTCATGGTGAACGCCGCAATCACCGCCTCTCCGCTTCCGGAAGAGGCGGTGGTAGCAACCTCAGCTCGCGGCGGCGGTCGTCACGGTGTCGCGCTGGCGCTTCATGACGATTTTGTTGAGCGCGCCGAGATAGGCCTTTGCCGAGGCCACCAGCGTATCCGGATCCGCCGCGCGCGCGGTCATCGCACGTCCCTCATGCGACAGCCGCACCGAGACTTCGGCCTGCGCATCGGTGCCCTGAGTCACTGCGTGGACCTGGTACAGCTCGAGCTTGGCTTCGTGCGGCACCAGGCGCTTGATGCAGTTGAAAACCGCGTCGACCGGACCGTTGCCCTCGGCCTCCTCGATCTTGATCTGGCCGTCGACATCGAGCTTCATGGTCGCGCGCTGCGGGCCATGGGTGCCGGCGATCACGGTCAGCGAGGTCAGCTTGATGCGGTCGTGCGAAGCCGCCATCTCCTCGTCGACCAGCGCCTCGATGTCCTCGTCGTAGATGTCCTTCTTGCGGTCGGCCAGCGCCTTCATCCGCGTGAACGCATCTTCCAGCTGGTTCGGGCCGAGCTTGTAGCCCATCTCCTCCAGCTTGTGCACGAAGGCATGGCGTCCGGAATGCTTGCCCAGCACCAGCGAGGACTGCTTCAGGCCGACCATCTCGGGCCGCATGATCTCGTAGGTGGAAGCGTCCTTCAGCACGCCGTCCTGATGGATGCCGCTCTCATGCGCGAACGCGTTGCGGCCGACGATGGCCTTGTTGTACTGCACCGGGAACGAGGTCGCCGCCGACACCACCTTCGAGGCGCGGGTCAGCTGCGTGGTGTCGATCTTGTTCCAGTAGGGGAATTTGTCGTTGCGCACGTTGATCGCCATCACGATCTCTTCCAGCGCGGCGTTGCCCGCGCGCTCGCCGATGCCGTTGATGGTGCACTCGACCTGGCGCGCGCCGCCGACGACGCCGGCCAGCGAATTCGCCACCGCCATGCCGAGATCGTTATGGCAGTGCACGGAGAACACCGCCTTGTCCGAGTTCGGCACGCGCTCGATCAGCGTCTTCATGAAGTGGGTGTATTCGTCGGGCGTGGTGTAACCGACGGTATCAGGAATGTTCACCGTGGTGGCGCCGGCCTTGATGACGGCTTCGACGATGCGGCACAGATAGTCCATCTCGCTGCGGGTGCCGTCTTCGGCCGACCATTCGACGTCGTCGATCTGGTTGCGGGCGCGCGCGACCATGGCAACCGAGGTCTCGAGCACCTGTTCCGGGGTCTTGTTCAGCTTCACCCGCATATGCAGCGGCGACGTCGCGATCACGGTGTGGACGCGGCCGCGCTTGGCAAATTTCACCGCTTCGGCACAGCGGTCGATGTCGGCCGGATGGGCGCGCGACAGACCGGCGATGACGGCGTTCTTGGAGCGGCGAGCGATCTCGCTGACCGCCTGGAAGTCGCCTTCCGAGGTGATGGGGAAGCCGGCCTCGATGACGTCGACGCCCATATCGTCCAGCATCTCGGCGACCTCGAGCTTCTCCTCGAAGGTCATGGTGGCGCCGGGGCACTGCTCGCCGTCGCGCAGGGTGGTGTCGAAAATGATGACGCGGTCCTTATCGGACTTGTTCACGGGGGCCATTTGAATTTCCTTTTGAGCTTTTGCGCCGTCAGTCTTCTAGGCGCTTGAGGTGTCCGGTGATCTCGACCAACCCCTGAGCGCCCAGGCGCATGGCGCCCAGCCGGCCCTCAGGGGCAAGTAAGAAGAAGCCCGCCAATCAGGAGGGTGGGCAGCAGCGCGGCCGGGATCGTGGCGGCGGCCAGAGCCACCTCCCCCGAAATCCCATCGATTTGGCCGCGAATCAACATTGCCAGACCCTTTGAGCCCTCAATCCTCGGTCAAAACCGTTGACGGTTGGTTGCCGGGAGGCTCGATCTACCGTTTCTAGACGAGAAATGGCAGCAACCGCAACGCCAAAAGATGGACAGAAGGGCTGACATGATCGCAGCGCCGGATGGGTGGAAGGACCCGGTGCCGGGTGTGTGACCGACCGAGCGTCGGCAAGACCGTCGAGTTACGCCGTGCGGCGAGCGCGAGCCCTGCTCTCCCAGCGGTTCAGCATCTGACCGAGCTCGCCGGTGGCAACCGGCGCAGCCTTGCCGGCGATCGCGATCTCGTTGGTATTGGCCGGTGCGTTGGCACTCAGCCAATCCGGCTCGCTGTACTCACACCAGCGGCGCGCTTCGGCCCGCCTTTTGCGGGACACGTAGTCGCGGGTGAAATAGCCGGCCGCAAATGCAATCCCGAGCAGCAAAACCAGTACGACGACAGCGACCACAGTAAACTCCGACTTACGCCCCCAATGACGTTCTGCCAGCCTCGCGCAGGAGGTCAAGGCTTGACATGCTCCACAGCTTGGCAATGTCCCGAACGCAGTTTCGGTAAACTCCGTCGCGCCGGACGAATTTGTCGTTTCCGTGTTCGATGTTGCAGCGCTTTTGCCGCCCCGATATCTCGCTGAGGATGCGTACCTCCCCCTCGCAACCGTCATCGGACCGGACTAACCTCGCCCTGCTCGGCCGGATCAACCGGCTAGCCGAACATGACCGGGAGGACGCGATGATACGCCAAAAGCAGCGTGACCATGATGCTGCGCTTTCACGACGAACGCTCGTTCAGGGGCTTGCGCTCGGCGCCGCCACTTTTGCTGGCGCCGGCTCCGCGCTGGCCCAGACCGGACCTGCCGCGCCGCCGACGACGATTACCACCCCACCACGCGATTTCGGTCCCAACGGCGCGCCGACCACTTATTTCTGGGACCCCGACGTCATCGCGGTCGATCCGTCCTTCAACGATCTCGCGCAGCCCAACACGGCGATCAAGCGTCTCTATACGGGCGTGCTGTGGGCTGAAGGCCCGGCGTGGAGTGCACAGGGCCGCTATCTGCTATGGAGCGACATTCCCAACAACAGGCAGATGCGCTGGAGCGAAGACGACGGTCGCGTCAGCGTGTTCCGCTCGCCGTCCAACAATTCCAACGGCAACTCGTTCGATTTCCAGGGCCGTCAACTCTCCTGCGAACATTTGACCCGGCGGGTGACGCGTTATGAACATGACGGCACCGCGACCGTGCTTTGCGACAATTACAACGGCAAGAAGCTGAACTCGCCGAACGACGTCGTCGCGCATCCTGACGGCAGCTACTGGTTCACCGATCCGCCCTATGGCGGCCAGCTCTACGAAGGTGAGCCCGACGCCGCGGGCGGTCCGAGCAATTCCAGCGGCAAGCTCAATCCACGGATTGGACAGCCGGCCGGCTTCGCACCGGGCAGGCGCGAGCTGCCGACCAATTGCTATCGCATCGATCCTAGCGGCCGTGTCGACCTCGTCGTCACCGAGGAGCAGGTGCCAGATCCAAACGGGTTGTGCTTCTCGCCGGACTTCAAGAAGCTCTACGTCGTCTCAACCGGCAAGGGACCCGGCGACATCGGGCCCGGCGGCAAGGGCGAGATTTTCGTGTTCGACGTCGGCGGCGACAACAAGCTCACCAACCAGAAGCGGTTCAGCGAGTGCGTGATCGACGGTGTGAAGTGCGGGCCGGACGGTGTGCGCTGCGACGTCAACGGCAATGTCTGGGCCTCCAGCAATGCGGGCCGCGCCGTCGGCTATAGCGGCGTGACGACGTGGTCGCCGGACGGCAAGCTCCTCGGCCGCATCCGGCTGCCCGAAGTGTGCGGCAACATCTGCTTCGGCGGCCCCAAGCGCAACCGCCTGTTCATGGCCGCGAGCCAGTCGCTCTATGCGGTGTACACGGCCACGCAAGGCGCAGGCCCGGGCTAAGCCCGCGCGAGAGACCACAAGCACGGGCGTCGGCATGGACCGCCGGCGCCCTCGGTTCCCTGATCGCAATCAAGCTACGCCCCGGGCAAATCTCCGCCATCAATCCAACGAAGATTGTATCGCGCGGCAGGGCCGCAGCGCGGTGCGAAGGCATGATGCCCTTCGTTCCCGCGCCCGACTTGAACGGGGAGTTGCGCGATGCGCCGTATGCCAAACGACACCATCATCGTCAGCGTTGGGTCCCAGCAATTCGTGACCGAGTTCGGGGACCCGGGCCTGCCGAACGACGGCCGCGGCGGCAGCGACAAGATGATCGCGACCGTCGACGGGGGCAACGCGGTCCTGATATTCGTTGGCGACGACCAGACCCTGCAAGAATATTCTCACGGCGGAAACGACCATCTCGCTGCGACCGTCACCGGCTTCGGCGATTACGTGTTCGTCGACGGCGATGCGCAGGCGATGTCCGGCCACGCCCGTGGCGGCAACGATGTGCTTCATGTCGATGCATCGACATCGATCTACGCGACCCTCGGTGTTTTTGGCGATGCCGAAACCGCCATGTCGGCCGACACGAGCGGCGGCAATGACGTCGTCATTGCATCGATGGGAAACAGATCGTCCGGCGCGTTCAGCGGAGACTCCGGCAGTTCCATGAGCGATCATGCACATGGCGGCAACGATATCCTCAGCGTGACCCAGGTCGGCAGTTACGGCGGCGCTTCGATATCGGGCGACGCCCTCGTGTCCATGAGCGGCGATGCGCGCGGCGGCAACGATATCCTCAGCTACACCGTCGGCGCCACCGCCCGATCGGGAGGCGCGTCTCTGGTTGGAGACGCCGGCTACATGAGCGACGATAGCCGCGGCGGCAACGATATCCTGATCGCGGCTGTCAACGGCAACCCGGACTCCACGTCCATCGTGCTCGTCGGAGATGCCTCGAACATGTCAGGCAACGCGCATGGCGGAGATGATATTCTTCTCGGCAGCAGCCGCGACGATTTGCTGTATGGCGACGCACAGACCTACGCCCCGTTCACGGCCGGCTCGATCACGGGCGGCAAGGACATGCTGAACGGCGGTGGCGGAAATGACCAACTCTGGGGCGGACCGAACGACGACAGATTCGTCTTCGACAAGGGCTCGGGCCTGGACGTGATCAACGATTTCGACCAGGGCAACAAGGCTGTCGGCAGCACGGCGCGAGATCATGATTTGATCAATTTGCACGATTACGGCTTCGCAGACTGGGCGGCGCTGAAAAGCCTGATCAGCGATGACAGCACAGGAAACGCGGTGATCCATCTGACGGCGACCGATACGATTACGCTGGAGGGGGTCCATACCGCGGATCTCCATGCAAAGGATTTCATTGTATGAGAGAGCATTCGTGCGCGTTGTGATCTGCGGCGGCGGCGTCATCGGCGCCTGCACCGCCTGGTTTCTCCGCCGGAACGGCATCGATGTCATCGTCGTGGAGCGGACGGACGTCGCGGCCGCAGCGTCAGGTAAGGCGGGCGGCTTCCTCGCGCGCGACTGGTGCGAGGGCTCGCCGCTCGATGCGCTGGCACGACGGAGCTTTGCTCTCCATGCGCAACTGCCGGATGAGATCGCAGGCGATTGGGGCTATCGCCCGATGACCGCTTATAGCGGCTCCGTTGCCGCCGACGGCCATCCACGCCGGGATACACCGTCCGCGCTTGGCTGGCTCAGCAACGGCGTCATCATCACGCAGCGCATCGGCACGACGGAGACCACCGCGATCGTTCACCCCAAAAAATTCACCTCGGCCGTGATGAACGCGGCGCTCGCGCAAGGCGCCGAACTTCGCATCGGCCACGTGACCGGTATCATGCGCGATGCGGACGGCACGACCGCGACGGGCGTCGAGGTCGACGGCCGCATCGTCGAGGCGGACGCCGTCGTGATCGCGATGGGACCATGGTCACTGCTCGCCGCGCAATGGATGAGCCTGCCCGCCGTCTACGGCCAGCGCAGCCCAAGCATCGTGTACGACACCGGCACGGATGCGCCGGCCGATGCGCTGTTCCTGGAGTCTGAAGAGAATGGCAGTGCCGTGTCGATCGAGGTCTTTCCTCGCGCCGACGGCAGCACGCATATCACCGCTCTCTCCGACATCGCGCCGCTTCCGCTCGATCCGGCTGCCGTGACGCCGGACCACGACGCGATCGCGCGCCTGCAAACCATGTCCGAGCGGCTGTCGCCCCTGTTCCGCTCCGAGAGGATCATTGCGCAGCAAGCCTGCTTCCGGCCGGTGACAGAGGACGGCCTGCCGCTGATCGGCAAGGTGCCGCAAAGTGAAGGTCTTTATGTTGCGACGGGGCACAATGTGTGGGGCATCCTGAATGCGCCCGCTACAGGCGAGGCCATGGCGCAACTGATCGCGGAGGGTGCGACGCGCAACCTCGACATCTCGCCATTTGATCCGGCCCGGCTCGCGCCGCTTGATCCATCGCTGCTGCGAGCGCGCTGAGCCGACGCGACGGCATCGCATTCATCGATCGCGTTGCTGTGCGCCCGCGATAGCTGCGCATGCCTACCAACGAAATCTGCATGCCTACGCGTGAAACGGATCCGACAGCTTTCCTGCCCGCTATTTGCGCAGCGCTAGACTTTAGTCCGTGCCTCACGATCCGGGACGCGGTTTCACTTGCCGAGAATGTCTCCGCCGGTATAGTCGCGGCATAATGGCTCATAAGAGGCCTGTTAAGGGAGAGAACAAGATGAAGAAACCGCTCTCTGTTGCGTTGCGAATAGCACTCGGTACCGCCGCGGCCGCTGTGTTGATGACGTCAGGCGCGGCACTTGCAGCCGATCCAATCAAGATCGGTGTGATCGCGGAAGCGCAGGCGATTGCCGGCGCCTCCATCCCTCAGGCGGCACAGCTCGCCGCCGACGAGATCAACGCCAATGGCGGCGTCGACGGCCGCAAGATCGAGATCGTCTCTTACGACAATCACTCGTCCTCGGCAGATTCGGTGCGCGCATTCCAGCGCGCGGTAAACGAGGACAAGGTCGATGCGGTCATCGCCAGCTACATCAGCGAAGTCGTGCTGGCGCTGGAGCCCTGGGCCTCGCGGCTGAAGACTCCGTTCGTCACGCCCGGTGCCGCGTCCAACGAGATCAGCAAGAGCGTGCATGCCGACTACGAGAAGAACAAGTACACCTTCCACGGCTATCTGACCTCCGCCGCGCTGGCGCTTTCTGTCTGCGACGGCGCCAAGGACCTGCTGGTCGACAAGATGCACATGAAGACCGCCGTCATCATGAGCGAGGACGCCGCCTGGACCAAGCCGCTCGACGTCGGCTACGAGGAATGCCTGCCCAAGATCGGGCTGAAGGTGCTCGACCACATCCGCTTCTCGCCCGATACCACCGACTTCACGCCGATCTTCAACAAGATCGAGGGCTCCAAGCCCGACGTGATCATCACCGGCATCTCC
>NZ_JADPIT010000010.1:469728-474383 GCF_023073035.1 Bradyrhizobium sp. 62 | reverse complement strand
CGACGGTGCAGTGGAAGAACCAGCAGGTGCCGATCCCGATGTTCGGCATCGCCTCGCAGGCCACCAACGAGACTTTTGGCAAGGACACCAATCAGGCGGCGGAAGGCGTGCTCTATCAGGGCGTCTCCGGGCCCGGCGTCGCGGTGACGCCGAAATCGGTGCCGTTCGCCGAAGCCTTCAAGAAGAAGTTCGGCAACTATCCGTCCTATGCCGGCTACACCGCCTATGACGAGGTCTACTACATCGCCGACGCCGTGAAGCGCGCGGGCTCGACCGACGCCGACAAGCTGGTCGCCGCGCTTGAGACGACGGACTGGGAAGGCACGATCGGCCGCGTCCAGTTCTACGGCAAGGACGATCCGTTCACGCACTCGATCAAATACGGCAAGGGCCTGATCACCGGGCTGATGCTGCAATGGCAGGCCGGCAAGCAGAGCGCGGTCTGGCCCAAGGAAGTCGCCAAGGTCGACATCAAGTTCCCGAGCTTCATCAAGCTCTCGAACTAGCAGGACACGCTCCCGGGACCAGCTCCCGGGAGCTTCCACATGCGGCCCCGCAGCACGTTGCTCCAGCAACATCGTCTCTCATAAATCAGATTGCTAACCCTAGATGCGTGCTTTCCAGATTCTGATCGATGGCTTTGCCATCAGCGCTCTCTATGCTCTCGGTGCCACCGGCTTCACGCTGATCTTCGGCGTGTCCGGCGTCCTCAACCTCTCCCACGGGGCCATCATGGTGGCGGCAGCGGTGGCGGCCTGGGCCGCCGCCAGCATCCTGAATGTCGGCACCTATGCCGGCGCGCTGATCGGGGTCGGTGTCGCCCTCCTGACATCCTTTGCGACCTATTTCGCGGTAGTGAAGCCGATCCAGGACTCCCGGCGCATCCCGAATGAAGAGAAGGAGATCTTCGTCCTCACCGGCACGCTGCTGTGGGGGATCATGATCCAGGAGGTGATCGCTTATTTCTTCACCAACAACGCCAAGACCGTGCTGCCGATCGTCGAGGGCGTCGTCGAGATCCTCGGCGTACGCACGCCCAGGAACGAGATCTTTACCGCGATCGTGTGCTGCTTCGTCATCGCGCTGTTGTGGCTCCTGGTGAACCGCACCCGCACCGGCAAGGCGGTGCTGGCCGCCTCGATGAACCCACGTGGCGTCACCCTGCTCGGCCTCGAGCTCACCAACATCTACGTCGTGGTATGGGCGATCTACGGCATCCTCGCCGGCATCGCCGGCGTGCTGCTCGGGATGTTCCTCGGCGTCAGCTCCTACAGCGTCGGACCGCTGACCGCGAGCGCCTTCTCGATCGTCGTGCTCGGCGGCCTCGGCAGCGTCTCCGGCTCGCTGATCGCGGCCTTCGTGGTCGGCTATCTCGAAACGCTCACGGCCTACCTGATCTCGCCGGCCTACCGCACCATTCCGGCGCTGCTGCTGCTCGTGTTCGTGATGTACATCCGGCCCCAGGGCCTTCTGGGGAGGCGCTGAGATGGCCAGCTTCTTTACGACCCGCCTGTTCTTCATCTCGCTTGCGCTGGTCGTCATCGCGGCGACGCTGCCGCTCTACGTCTCCGGCTACGTGCTCGGGCTCCTCACCGTCGCTTTCTATTTCGGCGTGTTCGCGATGGCCTGGGACCTGCTGTTCGGCTTCGCCGGCGAGGTCAATTTCGGGCCGACCTTCCTGATCGGCGTCGGTGCCTACACCGCCGGCATCCTGAATGCCCAGTTCGGCTGGTCGGTTTACGCTTGCATCGTGCTCGGCGCGCTCGCCTCCGTCATCGCGGGCCTCGTGCTGGCGCTGCCGGCGCTTCGGGTGCGCGGACCGTATTTCGGCCTGACCACGCTGGTCGCGGTACTGATGCTGCAGAATTTCATCGTGGTGTTTGCCGACCTCACCGGCGGCGAGATCGGCCTGACCATCCCCGACGTCATCACCATCAACGCCGGCGCCAATTACTGGATCGCGCTCGGCTTCATGACGATCTCGGCGGCCATTCTTTATGGCCTGTCGCAGTCGCCGATCGGCCTGGTTCTGCAAGCCAGCGGCCAGGATCCGGTGCAGGCCGGCGCGCTCGGCTTCAACATCGTCAAGCACAAGCTCGCCGCCTTCATCGTCAGCGCGTTCTTCTCGGGGCTATCGGGGGCGCTGCTGGTATTCTATTTCGGCACCGCCTCGGTCGGCACCGTCGTCGACGTCGCGGTCGGCGTCAACGTGATCGTCTCAGCCGTGCTCGGCGGCCGGCGCACCGTGCTTGGCGCGGCGCTGGGCGCGATCTTCCTGATCGTCGCCGGCGAGTTCCTGCGCCCGACCGGCGAGCTAGCGACCTTCATCGTTTCGGCCGTCGCGCTGCTCGTCGTGCTGTTCTTCCCCGGCGGCTTCCTCGGAGCGGCCCTCTCGCGTGAGGCGCGCTCGTGATGGATATGCGAACTTCAAACAGGGCCGTGCTCGAAGTCCGTGGCCTGACCAAGCGCTTCGGCGGATTGACGGCGGTGAAGAACCTCGGCTTCGAGGTCAATAGCGGCGAGATCTTTGGCCTGATCGGGCCGAACGGCTCGGGCAAGTCGACCGCGATGAAGAGCGTGATGGGCATCGAGCGCCCGACCGCCGGCGAAGTGATCTTCGAGGGCGAGGACGTCGCCGGCCTTCCCGCGCACAAGATCGCGCGCAAAGGCTTTGGCATGGTGTTCCAGCATTCGCGGCCGCTGAACCGGCAGACCGTGCTGGAGAACATCATGGTCGCGCTGCTGCCGGACAGCCTGTTCATGCTGTTTCCCGACAAGGCTCTGGTCGAGCGCGCCAAATGGATTGCCGACCGCGTCGGCCTCGGCAACGTGATGAACCGCCGCCCGCCAACGCTGCCCTTCGCCGACCTGCGCCGGCTCGAACTGGCCAAGGCGATCGCGCGCGACCCCAAAGTCGTGCTGGTGGACGAGCCCTTTGCCGGGCTGACGCGGGCGGAGGTCGAAATCTTCTCCGACCTGATCCGCAGTTTTCGCGACGAGGGCCGCGCGGTGATGCTGGTCGACCACAACGTCAAGAGCGTCGCGGCGCTGGTCGACCGCGTGCTCGCGATGTATCTCGGCGAGGAGATCGTCACCGGCAAGGCCGAGGAAGTCATGAAGAACGAGACGGTGCGGCGGGTCTATCTCGGCGGCGCCATCGAGACCCATGCGCGGCCCGAGACCAGCTTCAAGGACAAGGTGCCGCTGCTCCAGGTCGAGAACGTCAGCGTGTTCTACGGCAAGGCGCAGGCGCTGGAGAACGTCTCGATCCACGTCCACGAGGGCGAGTTCGTCTCCATTGTCGGCCTCAACGGCGCCGGCAAGACCACACTGTTCAACACCATCTCCGGCTTCCTGCCTTATACCGGCGAGATCGTACGCAACGGCGAGAATCTGCGCGGCACGAGCCCAGCGAAAATCGCCCGCAGCGGCCTCGTGCAGTGCCCGGAATCGCGCGAGCTGTTCGGCGAGATGAGCGTGCGCGAAAACCTCGATCTCGGCGGGCAACACCTCGCCGACGACAAGCGCGCGGCACAGCTTGCCTGGCTGTTCGAGCTATTCCCGATCCTGAAAGAGCGCCAGGGTCAGATGGCGCAAACGCTCTCCGGTGGCGAGCAGCAGATGCTTGCGATCGGCCGCGCGCTGATGATGCAGCCGCAGATCCTGATCCTGGACGAGCCGACGCTGGGCCTCGCCCCCGTCATTCTCGAACTCCTGTCCAAGGCCCTAACGAGGCTGCGGCAGACGACCTCGATCACGGTGCTGCTCGGCGAGCAGAACGTGACCTTCGCGCTTCCGCATGCCGACCGCGTCTATGTGCTCGAACATGCAAGGATCGTCTGGGAGGGCGATCCTGGCCGCTTCGCCGCGGAGGCTGGCGCCGATTTTCTCTAGTTCGCGCATATCAACAACAAACAAGCAAAAGGGAAACGACCATGCGACCATCGACGAATTTGAGCGGCAGCTTTCTCCTCGCCTCCGCGCTGGCGCTGTGCCTCGCTGCTCCCGCCTACGCGCAGTCGAACGAGCCCATCAAGATCGGCGTCATCGCCGAAGTGCAGTCGATCGCGGGTGCCGCGACGCCTGGCGGCGCGCAGATCGCCGCCGACGAAATCAACGCCAAGGGCGGCATTCTCGGCCGCAAGATCGAGATCGTGACCTACGACAACAAAAGCTCCTCGGCGGACTCGGTGCGTGCGTTCCAGCGCGCGGTGAGCGAGGACAAGGTCTCCGCCGTGATCGCAAGCTATATCAGCGAGGTCGTCCTCGCGCTCGAACCCTGGGCGGCGCGGCTGAAGATGCCGCTGATCACCCCCGGCGCCGCCTCGAACGAGATCACCAAGGCGATCCATAACGACTACGAGAAGAACAAGTACACTTTCCACGGTTATCTGACTTCGGCCGCGCAAGCGCAGCTCGTCTGCGACGCCGCCAAGGATCTCCTGGTTGACAAGCTCAAGTTCAAGACGGTCGCGATCATGAGCGAGGACGCCGCCTGGACCAAGCCGCTCGACGTCGGCTACGAGGCCTGTCTTCCGAAAGCAGGCCTCAAGGTGGTCGAGCACGTGCGGTTCTCGCCTGACACCACCGACTTCACGCCGATCTTCAACAATATCGAGGGCAAGAAGCCGGACGTGATCGTCACCGGCATCTCG
>NZ_JADPIT010000010.1:461347-469718 GCF_023073035.1 Bradyrhizobium sp. 62 | reverse complement strand
CGACGGTGCAGTGGAAGAACCAGCAGGTACCAATCCCGATGTTCGGCATCAGCGCGCAGGCGCTGAGCCCGACCTTCTGGAAGGACACCAATGGCGCCGCCGACGGCGTCCCGTCGCTGGCGGTCGCAACGCCCGATGTCGCCGTGACCTCCAAGACGAAACCGTTCGCGGCCGCCTTCAAGGCCAAGTTCGGCTCGCCGCCGGCCTATACCGGCTACACCGCGTATGACGAGGTCTACTTCATCACGGAGGCGATCACGCGCGCGGGCTCGACCGATCCCGACAAGATGGTCGCCGAACTCGAAAAGACCGACTACGAGGGCACGATCGGCCGCATCCAATTCTACGGCAAGGACGACGAGTTCACCCACGGCATCAAGTCGGGTCCGACGACCGTATCCGGTCTGGTCTTCCAGTGGCAGGACTCCAAGCAGGTCGTGGTCTGGCCCGAGAAGATCGCGGAAGGCAAGCTGAAGTTTCCGAGCTTCGTGAAGCTGTCGCAGTAATACGCCGGACTGGGCACCGGGCTCGGTCCCGAGCGCCCCATCGCCTTTGCAAGGCCCGTCGCTCCAGCCGCGACGGGCCTTTGTTTTGTGCAGAACGCCACTGGTACGCTGTCATCGGTGGACCCATCCTGCGATCCTGCCGTTAACCTCCCATGCGTGGGCCGGAGCAGCCAGATGGACGACCGACCAAGACGACCCGATGGCCTGATGCAGGACGACGGCTTCGTTCGCGTGCGCGGCGCGCGTGAGCACAATCTCAGGAACGTCGACGTCAGTATTCCGCGCAACGCCCTCGTCGTGTTCACGGGCGTGTCGGGCTCCGGAAAATCCTCGCTCGCCTTCGGGACGATCTACGCCGAGGCGCAACGGCGATATCTGGAATCGGTGTCGCCTTACGCGCGCCGCCTCTTCCACCAGATGCAGATCCCTGAGGTCGACGACATCGAAGGCCTGCCGCCCGCCGTCGCGCTCCAGCAGCAGCGCGGCGCGCCGACGACGAGGTCGTCCGTCGGCAGCGTGACCACCATCTCGAACCTGCTCAGGATGCTCTATTCCCGTGCCGGCGATTACCCGCGCGGACAAAAGATGCTCTATGCGGAATCGTTCTCGCCGAACACGCCGGAAGGCGCCTGCCCGACCTGCCACGGCATCGGCCGGATGCTCGACGTCACCGAAAAATCCATGGTGCCCGACGACACCCTCACCATTCGCGAGCGCGCCGTCGCGGCCTGGCCGAGTGCCTGGCAGGGACAGAACCTCCGGGACATCCTGACGACGCTAGGCTACGACGTTGACAAGCCCTGGCGTGAGCTGCCCAGGAAGGACCGCGACTGGATCCTGTTCACGGAGGAGCAGCCGACCGTTCCGGTCTATGCCGGTTACACTGCGGCAGAAGTCAAACGAGCCCTCCGCCGCAAGGAGGAGCCGAGCTATCAAGGCACGTTCACCGGCGCCAAGCGCTACGTGATGCAGACCTATGCCAAGTCCGAGAGTGCGATGATGAAGCGCCGCGTCGCGCAATTCATGATCACCCAGGACTGCCCGACCTGCCACGGCACGCGATTGAAGCCCGAGGCGCTCAAGGTCAAATTCGCCGGCCTTGATATCGCCGAGATGTCGCATCTGCCGCTCAAGAAGCTGCAGGAGGTGATGAAGCCATTCGCGAAGGCTTCGACGGATGGGGCATCGGAGAAGACCATCGTCGCCAGGCGCATCTGCGAGGACCTGTCGGCGCGGCTGGCCGTCCTGCTCGATCTCGGCCTCGGCTATCTCGCTTGCGAGCGCAGCACGCCGACGCTGTCGCCGGGCGAGTTGCAGCGGCTACGACTTGCGACACAGGTCCGCTCCAACCTGTTCGGCGTCGTCTACGTGCTCGACGAACCGTCGGCAGGTCTGCATCCCGCCGACACCGAGGCGCTGCTGCGGGCGCTGGACAGGCTGAAGCATGCGGGCAATTCGATCTTCGTGGTCGAGCATGAGATCGAGGTGATCAGGCATGCCGACTGGCTGGTCGACGTCGGGCCGGATGCTGGCGAGGGCGGGGGAAACATTCTCTATAGCGGCCCGCCCGCAGGGCTCGGGCAGGTCGCGCAATCGCGAACCGCCCATTATCTCGCGCATCCACGAAAGCCGCTGCCGACGGTCCGCCGCGAGCCGAAGGGCCACCTGAAGATCCGGGGTGTGACCCGAAACAATCTGCGCGGCCTCGACGTCGATATCCCGCTCGGGATTCTCGCCAGCGTGACCGGCGTGTCGGGCTCGGGCAAATCGAGCCTGATCAGTCAATTCCTCGTCGATGTCGTGGCGGAGCATCTCGGCCATACCCGGGCCGCGGAAGCGGACGACGACAGCCTGGCAGCACCCACGGTCGAGACATTGGGCGGCAGGATTGTCGCCGGCCTTGACCAGATCGATCGCCTCGTGGTGGTGGACCAGAGGCCGATCGGCCGCACGCCACGATCGAACCTTGCGACCTATACCGGCCTGTTTGACCACGTCCGGCGGCTGTTCGCCGCGACACCGCAGGCAAAGTCCCGCCGCTACGATGCCGGGCGCTTTTCCTTCAATGTCGCGAAAGGCCGATGCAGCACCTGCGAAGGCGAGGGATTTGTCTGCGTCGAGCTTCTGTTCCTGCCCAGCGTCTACGCACCCTGCCCGACCTGCAAGGGCGCGCGTTACAACGACAAGACGCTGGAGGTGAAGGTCCGCGGAAAATCCATCGCGGATGTGCTGATGATGCGCGTCGACGAGGCCTTCGAATTCTTCCGCGAAGATCCAACTCTCAACCGGTCGCTATCGGTCGTCCGCGAGGTCGGGCTCGGCTATATTCGTCTCGGTCAGTCCGCGACCGAACTGTCGGGTGGCGAAGCCCAGCGCATCAAGCTCGCGACCGAGCTCATGCGGCCACAACGCGGTCACACGCTCTATGTCCTGGACGAGCCGACCACCGGTCTTCATCCCAAGGATGTCGAGCGACTGATCGCCCAGCTCGAGCGCATCGTGGACGCCGGCAACAGCGTGGTCGTGGTCGAGCATGACATGGATGTCGTCTCTCACAGCGACTGGATTATCGACCTCGGCCCCGGCGCCGGCGATGAAGGCGGCCGCATTGTTGCGTCAGGGACACCGCGCGAGGTGGCCAAGGCCGGCGGGAAGACCGCCGGCTATCTCGCCCGTCGCTTGAAACAGTAGCGCTCGGTCTCATCACCCATTTCGCAATTGCGTTCTGCGCCGCGGAGGCGGGACCCCGACTTTCGCCATGTTGACTTTCCGCCGCCCCGCTCCCCATACTTCGAAAAAGAATAACAAGACCAAATCATAAAACGGTTTTTGAGGGAGGATAGGATGCCGACTTCACGCAGGCAGCTGCTGAAGAGCTCGGCGGCTGCCGCCGCCGCACTCAGCCTCGATTGGACACGGGCCCAGGCGCAAGCCGAAAATTTACGCATCGGCCTGATCTACGACCTCACCGGTCCGTTCGCCGCTGGCGGCTCGGTCGCCTCCTCGGTCGGCGCGCAGATCGCGATCGACCTCGTCAACGAAAAGGGCGGCATCGGCGGCAAGACCAAGATCGTGCCGGTCGCGGCGGACTCGCAGAGCAAGGCGGACGTGGCGATCAACGAAGCCGAGCGGCTGATCAGCCAGGAAAAGATCGACATCATCAACGGCGTCTATTCCAGCGCGCATGCGGTGCCGATGGCCGCGAAGGTCGAGCAGCAGAAGAAGATCCTCTGGATCACGACCGCGGTCTCGACCGCCGTGTTCAAGGACAAGAACCTGCAATACGTGTTTCGCGCGCAGATCCATTCCGACCAGTACGGCCAGGCCTTCGCGGGCTTCGTCGCCGAGCACGCGCAAGGCAAGCTCGGCATGGACCCGAAGGACGTCAAGGTTGCGCTGATCCACGAGGACGGGCCTTATGGCGTCGGCGTCGCGGCGGCCGACGAGGCCTATGCCAAACAGGCGGGCATCCAGGTGGTGATGCGCGAAGGCTATTCGGCGTCCGCACCCGATCTCTCGGTGCTTGTGACCAAGCTCAAGCGCGCCAAGGTCGATGTGATCTCGCATGCCGGCTACAACCCCGACATCACGCTGTTCCTGCGTCAGGCCCGCGAGAGCGGCCTGCGCTTCAAGATGCTGTTCGGCGCGGGCGCCGGCTACAGCCAGCTCGACAAGTTGCGCGCGACCTTCGGCCCCGACATCGACAATTTCTGCAACATCGATCCGGTGCCGGCGCAACTGCTTGATTCCGCCAAGCTTGCGCCTGGAATCGGCGATCTGACCAAGACCATGGTCACGCGCTACCAGGCCAAGACCGGCGCGACCGACGTGCCGCCGCACTGCTCGATGGGTTTCAACCAGACCTGGATTCTGCTCAACAGCGTGCTGCCGGTCGCCAAGGAAAAGTACGGCAGCTTCGAGCCCGAGGCCATTCGCAAGGCCGCGCTCGACGTAGACATTCCCGCCGGCGGCACCATCCAGGGCTATGGCGTAAAGTTCTTCCCACCGGGCACGCCGCTCTCCGGCCAGAACGAACGCTCGACCCCCGTCGTGATGCAGAATGCCGGCGAGCACATCTCGGTGGTGTGGCCGACGAACATCAGGACGCAAGACCCGGTGTTTCCGCTGCCGAAGGGATCGACCTACGGGACGTGAGGCTACGCGCCGCGACGACGGTGCACCCTCTCCCCTTGCGGGAGAGGGTGGCTCGCCGCGAAGCGGTGAGACGGGTGAGTAGGTCGCACCTCCCCAATTAGGCAATCGTTTTACTGTTTGATTGAGGTGACTGTGCCTGTACAGCCAGTCGATGCTCTGAACGTTCCGGTGCCTCGATTGCCCGAAGTAAAGCTGGTACCGGTGACGGTGACCCCATCGTAGATACCGACGGAGTGGCCGACCCCGTTGGCGTTGATCGTTCCGGTGGCACCCCCGCCACTGACGCTTCCGCCGGAGACGACGACTGTCGACGTGGTGGTGGTACCGCAGCCCACTGCAGTAACGAGCCACACGCCGTCGAACTTGCTAACACCGCTACCACCACCACCGCTTTTCCGGGCGGCTTCGGGCTTGCTGCGTCGTGCGGGCTTCTCAGGCTCCGCCGTGCGCGGTGCCTGCCGCAAGCCGGAAAGGGATTTCTCATCATTCGAGATACTCCCGCCTGCACTGCCAGATTGAGCCAACGCAGCGCTCGCCATGCAGGCCCAGATCAGGAGCGAGACGAGTGTATTTCCAAGCGTAGTTTGAGCTGAACTTTCCACAATGATTTAATCCATATCCAAACAGACCGTGCCAATAACGCGACAAAGATTTGCCAGTCATGTCCCCTCGTCAAGCGCTACGATGGGCTGGTGGGGTCCTTGGCACAACGGGGGTGGCTTCAGCCGCGACATCGGCGGCGGCTATCAGGCCCCGCAATCAGTGTCGGACAATGAATTTCGGGGCGAAAGCTTGGTTTTACTGCATCGCCCACTGGTGGCTGAACCGGGACAGGACGGCATCGTCGTTGCAAGCCCGGAGCAAGCCATGCGAAACCCGAAGCCCTTCACAGTCCTTCAGCCGATCCCCGGCCAGAGCCCGAAGCCGCTGTTCACAGTCTGCGCCTATTCGCTCGATCAGGCTCGCGCCCTTGTCGCGGCAAGGTCGCGAGCGAGACCAGGCGACGCACAGCGCTTCTCATTGACGACACTCGGGAGGCGCTGAATACGGACGCACCGGGTTCAGCTAGATCGGCGTTGTCACGCCCTATAACACCACCCGCCGTCCCTCCTCTGCCGCCCAGTATCCCGCATAGTTCACCTTGATCGTCTCATACGCCAGCGCGAGGTCCGACAGCGGCTGCCGTCCCGTCGCGGCGCATTCCATGAAGTCCTGGATCTCCTGGAGATAGCCGCGCGTCCACTCCTCTTCGAGGCAGACATATTGCCAGCCGGTTTTGCGGTCGACCTTCTCGGTGATGTAGACGGAGGCGAGCTTCTCCTCGGAGGTCTGGTAGCTCATCAAATGATTGTTCGGCGTGATGTTGGCGAACAGCGAGCCGCCCGACGTGTAGGTCTCGATCAGATTGCGCACGCCGCCCATGATCATGTCGCCGGAGAACACGGTAGCCTTGGTGCCGTCCGAAAACGTCGCGGTCAGCGTGCCCCAATCCTCAACGTCAACAGGATTTGCCTTGATGTAGGTACGCTCCTCCGGCTTGAGGACGGCCGTGACGTTGCCGACATCGCCGGTGACGCTGGCGACGCGGATGGTCTCGCCGCGCGCCTTGGCCTCGACCTGCTTGAGATACAGCACGGCGGAGAGCGGATGGCAGCCCATCCGGATCAGCGAGCCGCCGCCGGTCATCGCCCATTGCGCGGCATGGGCCGCGTGCGAGCCGGAATGGCTCTCCTCGCCCTTCATGAACAGGATTTTGTCTTTGGTCGCTCTTAGAATCTCCGCGGTCTTGGTCACCGCGGGGGCGTAGATCCAGTCCTCGGCATACATGAAGAGCTTTCCGGTGCGCTCGATCGCGGCACGCGTGGCGTCCATCTCCTCCAGCACGCGCTCATACATCAGCGCCTTCGGCACATGCTTGCCGATCGGCTGCCGGTCGCCGTCGCGGCCGAAATAGCCGGCGAACGGCTTTTCGCAGATCACGTGCTTGCCGGCCTGCATGGCGGCGACGATCATTTCGGCATGCAGATTGGGCGGCGTGCAGATGTCGATGACGTCGAGCTCGCGGTCTGCGATCAGCTCGGCGAAGCCGCGATAGACCCGCGGGATCTGGTGGCGATGTGCAAACTCGACGACTTGGTCGCCGCGCGCAGCGACCGCCGCGACCTCGACATCCACGCCGTAGACGCGCCGGAACGCATACATATGCAGCTCCGACACGAAGCCGCAGCCGACGAGTCCCACCCTGATCCTGGCCATAGCGCCCCCTGACCCATGCTTTGGGCGGCACTATAGCGCGCCGGCGGACCTATTCCACCGAGACCCGCACCACGCCGGCGCTCATCATGCCCAGCGCCTTGGCGGCCGGCACCGAGAGATCGACGATCCGGCCGCGGATGAAGGGGCCGCGATCGTTGACCCGGCATTGAATCGAGCGGCTCCCGTACGACACCCTCAGCACGCTTCCGAAGGGGCGCGTCCGGTGCGCGCAGGTCAGCTCGCCTTTTCCGGCTTTTCCGTATCCGTAATAGGAGGCAAGCCCGCTCTCGGCCTGGGCAAAGGAAACTGCAGAAAGCGAAAAAGTGGCAAGGCAAGAAAATAGCGTGGTCTGCGCTCGCACGGCACCGCTCCCGGTTGGCCCTGCCCCGCGCAGCAACGTTTGTTGGTTCCCGTGGGTTCCTCAGGCGCCGCCGGGTCGCGCCCGGCGGTGCCATCACACATTGTTACTGTTTGTGAAACACGAGCGTCCGAACCTCGATACTTTCGCGCGGTGCCGCATCGGCCGGCGTAGTGGGATCGACGAACGCGGTGTGGGGCCCGAAGCGGGTGCGGCCGTCCGTCGCGGAATCGTAGCACTTGAGTAGCAGCGCTTCGTCCGACGTCATCTCCGGGAAATAGAACCAGCGATGGTTTGGATTGTATTTCACCGAATAAGTCTCGCCGCGGCGGTTGGGATAGATCAGATCGGAGGCGACGAGATCGTCGGGCGCCACCGTCGTGCCGTCGGCCATCGCGAGCGGTGAGTCGCGCAACGGGCCGCGGATCGGCCGCCACAAATTGATCACCTGGATGCGGCCTTTGAGCAGCTCCTCGGCCTCATCGGGCAGATGCTCGCGCACACGGTTGGCGCCCGAGACGGCGGTCTGGTCGACGTGGACGCGTGTTGCCGGCTGACGCGGGCCACCGTCGCGAATATCCGCAGCGCCCTCGACCCGCCTGCGCACGGTATGATCGAAGATAACGACGCGGTCGGCTTTCAGCGTTGCGCGCAGGAAGGCCTCGACGGCGGGATAGTAGACCGCCCTTACCTCTTCGTCGTTGCTGAAGTCCTTGACCTGGGTTGGATGCCGCACCAGCGCAAAGCCTTCGCGGTCGAGCGAGAAATTCTGCGCGATCAGTCGCGCATCGAAGATCGGGACCTGATGCGGCTCCGGCAACGACGTGCTCTTGGGCTCGCCAGGCGGCGGATCGAAGGCGTAGGTACGCGGCTTGCCGGAAACCGGCGCGAGATAGTTGAGTTCGGCGGTGACGAAGGGAAGCGATTCGATTTTTGTTTCTTGCAGGCCCATGGCCGGTCTCCCGATGTGGTCGTCGTTATGATTTTTGCCGGGATGGCGCGCGGCGCAAGGGAGGTCGTGCAAATAGCAACGCGGGTGTTGTCATGAGCGCGGAATGCAGAAGGATCGTTTCGAGGAAAGACCAACGCTCGCCGC
>NZ_JADPIT010000010.1:433633-461209 GCF_023073035.1 Bradyrhizobium sp. 62 | reverse complement strand
AGCCACCCTCTCCCGCAAGGGGAGAGGGGTAAGCGTCGCGTCCGGGACACCCGGGTGCCCTACAGCCCTGCCTTCGCAATCGCATCCGAGAACGAGCGATCTACGACCTCGGCCGCATCGAGCTTCTGCTTGATAAGGCTCCAGCGAAAATAGAGATCGATCGTGCTCTGCTCGTCCGCGACCACGCCGTCATCGATCGGCGCGATCCGGATTTTTGCGCGCGACAGCCAGTTTTGCGGCACGGCGGTCGGGATGTTCATCAGCCTCCCCCAGGTCGCGGCATAGCTGTCGACATTGTTCAGCGACCACGCCCGCGCCGCGGTGAGGCGCCGGATGAAGTCGGTCAGCTCCGCGCGCTTGTCGCGGATGGCATCGGGCCGCGCCACCTGAAAGCTCAGCCCCGGCGTCAGGCCCTCTGAGGTGATGACGCGGCGCGACTTGAACAACACCTCCTCCTGGCTGACATAAGGCTCCCAGGTCGACCACGCGTCGACGGAGCCTTGCGTGTAGGCGATCTTGGCATCGGACGGCGCCAGGAACGCAATCTGCACGTCAGCCGCAGCCCAACCGTTCTTCTCGAGCGCGGCAAGGATCAGCTGATGCCCGATCGAGCCACGGCCGGTCGCGATCTTCTTGCCGCGCAAATCCGCAAAGCTCTTGATCGGAGAATTCTCGGGCACGAGGATGGCAAGCCCCTCTCGCGTCTGCCGGATCGCGGCGATCGCCTTCACCGGCGCGCCCGAGGCGGCGGCGAAGGTGAAGGGTGCGTCACCGACGAGCCCGGTCTCGATCGCGCCAGCGCTGAGCGCTTCCAGCAGCGGCGCGGCCGCGGGAAATTCCTTCCACTCGATCTTGTAAGGAACGTCTTTCAGCACGCCGGCAGCTTCCATCACCGCTTGCGAATTGCCCTTCTGGTCGCCGACGCGCAAGGTCGTTTGCGCCGCCGCCAGCTCGAACGAGCCGAACAGCAGCGCGCCGGCCAGCATGAGGCGGATCATTCCGCCGCCTCGCCGCGAACGGCCTGGCGCTTGGCGATCACCTCGCGCGTCAGCGGGATCAGCTCGCGGCCGTATTCGATGGCGTCGATCAGGGGGTCGAAGCCGCGGATCAGGAAATGGCTGACGCCGAGGTCGTAATAGTCGCCGAAGACCTCGGCGACCTGCTCGGGCGTGCCGACCAGCGCGGTGGTGTTGCTGTTGGCGCCGGTGAGCTTTGCGATCTCGGTCCACAGCCGCTTGTCGATGCGGCTGCCCTGGTCGGCGAGCGAGAGCAGGCGCCGCGCGCCGGCGGTGGCATGGCCGTCAGCGGGCTTGCGATAGCCGGTCTTGTCCTGGAGCGCGGTGGCGCGCGCAAGAATCTCTTCCGCCTTGTCCCAGGCCTGCTTCTCGGTCGGGGCGATGATCGGCCGCACCGAGAGGCTGAATCGCGGCGTCGGACGGCCCTGCCTGACGGCCGCATTGTGAACGCGCGCGGTGACGTCGCGCACCTGCGCGTAGGATTCGCCCCACAGCGCAAAGGTGTCGGCATGCTTGCCCGCGACGTCGATCGCAGCGTCGGAGCCACCGCCAACGAAGGTGTAGATGCCGGCCTTCTGCAGCGGCTTCACCTGCGAAAAACCATTCTCGACGTTGTAGTACTTGCCGCTGTAGTTGAACGGCTTCTCGCTGGTCCATTCCAGCTTCACCACGTCGAGAAACTCGCTGGTGCGGGCGTAACGCTCGTCCTTGTCGTCGAGCGTGTTGCCGTCCTGTCTGAGCTCCGCTGCATTGCCGCCGGTGATGACGTGCAGCGAGACGCGGCCTCCATAGAGCTGGTCAAGCGTCGCCAGCTGCCGCGCGAGCAGCGTCGGCGCGGTAAAGCCCGGTCGCTGCGCGATCATTACCTTTAACGACTTGGTGATGGTCAGCACATGCTGGGCGACCTGGAGCGCATCGGGCGTGGTCGAATGGAACGCCAGCAGCGCGCGATCGAAACCCGCGAAATCATGCGCCTTCGCCACCGTCTCGATATAGCCTGGATCAAGCACCGGACCTTGGCGCACGATGGTCTCGGACGCATTGCTGTTGGCGATAAAGCCGATGAACTCGATCGACATGATGTTCTCCCTGAATGTTTGGCGGCAGGCTAGAGGCCCAATGCGGCACGGCCGAGGCCGGTGCGCGTGGAATCGTCCTGCGGCGTGTGCACGCGACCGCACAGGACGTCGCGATAGTGCCGCTCCAGCGGATTGGCGCGGGACAGGCCGTGATTGCCGGTCAGCGACAAGGCATCCTCAACCGCGGCGACGGCGTTGTTGGTCACGGTCAGTTTGATGACGTTGGACTCGGTCGCCGAAAGCGCGACACCGTCGTCGAAATCACCGGCGAAAGATCCGATCAGCCGCGCATTGACGATGAGCCGCGTTTCGATCCCACCAAGGATCTCCTGCGCCCGCGGCAAGGTCGCAAGCGGCGCGCCCAGGCTGGCCGGCACGCGCTGCTTCAGGAACCCGACCAGCCAGTCGCGTGCAGCCCGCGCAACGCCGTCATAGATCGCGGCGACAAAGATCGTGTGGACGGTCGCCTGCGCGACATCGGGTGCGCGCCAGTCCGCCGGCTCGCGCACATCGATCTCGGCATCGAGAGGTATCACGACGTCGTCGAAGATGACGTCGTGGCTGCCGCTGGCCCGCAGGCCGTGGTGATCCCAGGTCTCGACGATACGCGTGCCCGGCAGGCCCGCTGGCACCAGGAACTGTCCGACACGCGGCTCGGCTTCGTCCGTGCGCGCCCAGACCAGATACCATTTCAGGATCGGCGATCCCGTCGAATAGATCTTGTGCCCCGAGAGCCGCCAGCCGGTCTCGGTCCGGCGTGCAATGGTCGCGGGCAGGCCGCCGCGCGCAGGCGAACCCAGTTCGGGCTCGACGCGGAGTGCGTTGACGAGCGCAAGGTCTTCGACACTCTCGCGCGCGAGCTTGCGCGACAGCCGCGCCGGCCAGGTCGGGCTCCGTGCCATCACCAGATGGTTGATGTAGTGCATCGACAGCACCAGCGCGGTCGACGGATCGGCCTTGCCGATGATGCCGAGGACGCGTGCGGCGTATCGTGCGCCGGCCCCGGTGCCGCCATGGGCGGCAGGCACCGTCAGCGACAGCAGGCCTGCCTCGGACAGCTCGCGAAAATTCTCGAACGGGAAGCTTCCGGTGCGATCGTACTCGGCCGCACGGGCAGCGAAAGCCTCGGCCAGCGCTTCGGCACGTGCGATGTAGTCGGGCTCGTGATGCGCCGCGCGCCCCTTGGCGATCGGAGTTACCATGTGGCGTCCAATCCGAGCAGGCCAAGAATTTGGCGGCGCAAATCGGCCAGATACGGATCACCGCGATGGCGCGGATAGGGCCGGTCGACACGGATATCGGCCTTCACGCGCGCCGGGCGGTCGCTGAACACGATGACGCGGTTGGCGAGCACCAGCGCCTCCTCGGCGTCATGCGTCACCAGCAGCGTGGTAAAGCCCTTGCGCTGCCACAGCGAGACCAGCTCGGCTTGCATGGTGATGCGGGTCAACGAATCGAGCTTGCCCAGCGGCTCGTCGAGGATGAGGATTTTCGGATCGTTGACCAGCGCGCGGGCCAGTGCGACGCGTTGCGCCATGCCGCCCGAGAGCTGGTGTGGATAGGCATTGCGGAAGGACGATAGCCCCGCGAGATCGAGGGCGGCATCGACGCGGTGACGCTGGCTCTTCAAGATGCCCTGCGCCTCCAGCCCGAGCGCGACATTGTCCCAGACCGTGCGCCAGGGAAACAAGGTCGGATCCTGGAACACGACAACGCGCGACGGGTGCGGTCTCGTGATGCGCGCCTCGTCCTCGCGCAGCGTTCCGGATCGGGGCTTGTCGAGGCCTGCGACGAGGCGCAGCAGCGTGGACTTGCCGCAGCCGGAGGGACCGAGCAGCGCAACGAACTCGCCCGGCTCGACGGAGATGCTGACGTCGCTGAGCACCGGCAGCTCGGCGCCGTCGATGTCGAAGGCGTGGCTGACCTGCTCGATGTCGAGCGCGGCGCGTCGGTGACCAGAAGGGCGGCAACCGTTCGCTGCTCGAGATCTCGGGCTACGCCAAGGATCTGCCCTACAAGATCGAGTGGTCGGAATTCCCCGCGGCAGCGCCGATCCTGGAGGCGCTCAACGCCGGCGCGCTCGACGTCGGCTACACCGGCGACCTTTCGTTCCTTTCGGTCTACGCGGCCGGTGCGCCGATCAAGGCGATCGGCGTCACCAGGTCGGATGCGAAGACGCAAGCCATTCTCGTGCGCCAGGATTCGCCGATCAAATCGGCGGCCGACCTCAAGGGAAAACGCCTCGCCGGCACGCGCGGCGGCTGGGGCCAATTCCTGATCGACGCCACGCTGGAGAAGGCGCAGATCAGGCTGGAGGACGCGACGTTCGCGCCGCTCGGCCCGGTCGACGCCAAGATCGCGCTGGTCGCGGGCTCGATCGACGCCTGGGCGGTGTGGGAGCCCTACGTCTCGTTCGCGACGCTCAAGGACAAAGCCCGCGTGATCGCCGATGGTGAGGGCCTGACGCCGACCATCACCTTTATCGTCGCCTCCGACAGCGCCATCGCTGGCAAGCGTGCGGCGGTGCAGGACCTCGTGCAGCGGCTGAACAAGGCGCGGCTGTGGTCACTGGATCATCTCGGCGAATATGCCAAGAGCACGGCCGAACTGACCAAGCTACCGGAGGACGTGCTGTTCTCGGCCTATACCGCGCAGCGCACCAGCCCGATTCCGATTGATGAGAACGTCGTGAAGGAGGTGCAGGAAGCCTCCGACCGCTCGACGCGCTACGGCATCCTGCCGAAGAAGCTCGACGTGAGCAAAGCCGTCGACCGCAGCTTCACCGCTGCGGCCGCGGGATCGAACTAGAGCAGAGTCGGCGGGATGCTCGCGCTTCGTCTCAAGGCGGGCCCGCTGCATCTCGCCGCGATCGTGCTCGCGCATTTGGCCTGCATGGGCCTGATCGTGTGGCTATCGCTTTAGACGCCAGCCAGGGCCGCCGTTCGCCGGCCCGGCCTTAAGGAAAAGATCAGGACAACATAAGGAGCCCATAAGGACTTACGAGACGCCGTTGGCCTAGCATCGACCGTGTGATCGCGTCGGTAACAGGATGCCTCACCCCGCGGCTTGTCCGGACAATCACAACTCGCTCTCGGGTTGCCGATCCCGACTGGACGGGCTTACAGTGATCCGCCCTGCGGCCGTCGACGCTTGCAATGGGAAGGCGACCTTCGGGCTGGAGATCAGCGCCATGTCAGCCGATCAGTATCTTCGTTACGACCCGTCCGTCGAACACATCCGGCCGGAGGAAGCGGCGGCCGTCGAGGCGATCGTTGCTTCGATTTCGCGAACGAGCGATCGCACTTTTCACAAAGACAAGCACGGGACCCGACAGCAGCACGCCAAGGGCGCCGGCTATCTCCGGGGCGAGCTGATCGTCTACGACGATTTGCCGGATCATCTGCGCCAGGGCCTGTTCAAGCAGGCTGGCCACTTCCCGATCATCGTCCGCCTCTCCACCGCATTCAACAGGAGCGATCGCGTACGCTCGCCACGGGGATTTGCCATCAAGGTCCTGGGCGTGACTGGGGCTAAGGCGCTCGGCGACGACGATACGACGAACCAGGATCTCCTGCTCGTCAATCACCCCAGCTATTTCGCGGATGCGATGGCCTATATGCGCGCACAGCAAAAGGTCGAGCACACCCTGTTCCTGCCTGATCTGGCGTACGGACCCATAGGCTTTTTGGCGCGCGTGCTGGTCGCCGCATCGGACAGAACAGGCATTCCGATCCCGATCGTCTTGAAAGCGCTCGGTGATGCCGGCAGCAATATCCTCGGAGAAACCTTTCATACGGAGGGAGCATTGCGGTTTGGCGATTATATCGCAAGGCTTCGCCTGGTACCGATCTCGGCGTCGGTTCGCCAACTCACCGGCCAGCCCTGCCACGATGCCGATGATGCCGTGCTGAACAGCGTCGTTGCGTTCTTCAAGGACAATGCGGCCGAGTACGAATTATTTGCCCAGCTCTGCACCGACCTGGAGCGAACACCGATCGAAGATGCCTCGATCGACTGGCCCGAAGAGGTCGCGCCGCCGCAAGCACTCGGCAAGATCACGCTTCCGCGCCAGACCGCCGACAGCCCCGCGCGTCGCGTCTATTCCGACGAGGTGCTTTCGTTCGACCCATGGCGATGTCTCGCCGCGCATCAGCCGCTCGGCTCGATCATGCGGTTGCGCAGGGATGCCTACCGTGCCTCCCGCACGCGGCGGCAGCAGCAAAATCAATTCAAGGTCAAGCAACGGCCCGGCGAACCACGGGAGATCGCGGACCTGCCGGATTAAACTGGTCACCGTCCCTCATGATTGGACCCGTTGTCCCGGCCTGCGTCGAAAAATGACGCCGATCGCAGCGGATCGCCGGGATCAAGCGTCTCTGCCAGCGATGCGATCACCTGGCTGGAGCGGTCCCGCCACTTGGCAGCCCTTTGCGCTTGTCCGAGGCTCTCATAGAGCACCGCGGTCGTGCGATAAACCCGCCAGCTGGCATGCGGCAGCCTGGCATGGCGGAGGATCGAAATGGCCGTCGACAAATGCTCGCCGGCGACTTGCGTATCCTGCTTCAGGATCGCAATTCTCGCCATGGCCTCGTAGCACAGCGCGAGAAACGGCCGGTCGGGTGCCGCGCTCGTCACCTCGTGAAACTGGCTGGCCCATGTTTGCGCGCGGTCCAGATCGCCGGTCGCGATCCAATAGTCGCAGCAGGTCAGCAGATAATGCGGGATGACCAGCGACTCCATCGGCACCCGGTCGACCTCCATCCGCCGCTCCATCGCATCGAGATGCTGCCGCGCCCGAGGCAGGTCGCCCATCCGGACATAAGCTCGCGCCAGCAGGTTCCTGCCGACGAAGAAGGTGAACGGATTGGCCTCGATCATCGGGCCGAGCGCATCCTCCGCACGCCGTGACGCGCTGCCATATTCCTCCGCCTCGGAATACAGCCATCCGATCGTGAGATGACACAGCGCGACGGCCTGCGGATTTGCATTCCGCTCCGAGATGGCCAACGCGGAGACGACGTTTCGTTGCGCCCGTCCCCATTCACCGAGATAAATCTGGGCAAAGGCCTCGACCGATTCATAGAGCACGAACAGATAGACGTCACCGACCAGGCGGGCGAGCTCCTTTCCCCTGGTCGTCGCATCGCAGCAGGCCGGATAATTCGCGCGGAGGAACTCCAGCACCATCTCCATCGAGCAGCGCCGCAGCCGCATGCTCAGATCCTGCTCTCCGGTGATCAGTGCTGACGCACGCTCGGCAAGGTCGGCATTCTCGCGATCCCAGCCGCGGAGCATCAGCTTCAAATTGGCGACGTTGCCCTGGACCAGCGCGCTGAACGCCGCGTCGTCGATCGCCCGGCTCTTGACAAGAGCCTGTTCCGCAACAGGCAGGCTCTGGCGACGATCGACGTAGAGACAAAATCTGCTGAGATCGACCAGCGCGTTCACCTCTTCGCGCACGTGCCCGTTCTCCGCCGCGTGCGCGACGACTGCGCTGAGATCTTGCAGCGAATTCAGGAAATCTCCACTGGCCCGCCAGGCCCAGGCGCGCTGAAGCAGCAACTTCAGACGTGTCGTCACTCGAAACTCCGGCGGCAGATGCGGCACCAGGTCCAAAGCGCGGGACAGGTAATTGGCGGCCTCGCGCGTGCTGAACCTTCGCGCCGAGCCCTCGGCCGCCGCGCCCAGATAATGCATCGCTTTCGGGAAATCGCGGCCCAGTTCGAAATGGCGCGCGACGACGGCGGCGAGCTCCACAGCCTGCGGCCCGTAGCCCTGCTCGATCCCCGCCCCAAGCAGCGCATGGGTTTTCGTGCGGCGCGCCGGCGCGAGCCGCTGGTAGAGGATCTCCTGGTAAAGCGCGTGCTGGAACGCATAGCGACCGGAGACGCCTCCGTTCGGCCACTCGGTCATGCCGGCAACGACGATGACGCGATCAGTCCGCGCCAGGTCCTCGCACATCTGCTCGACATCCAGCACGGGACGGTCCAGCGCACCGGCGATATGGAGCGCGGAAAACTCCGCTCCCGCCGCACTGGCGACCTCGAGCAGGCAGCGCTCGTCCGCGGTGAGGTGATCGATCTGCTGCTTGATCATTCCTTCCAGATCGCGCGGCATGCTGTCCTGCGAGGCCGCGTCTTCGCTGACCAGCCGCCAGCCCAATTCGTGCTCGACCAGTGCGCCCTGCGCCACGAGATGATCGAGCAGAGACGACACGAATAGAGGATGCCCGCCGGTTCGCGCGAAGATGCGCTCGACCAGCTCTCTGGCAAAATCGACCGAGTTGAAGCGCAGGGAAAGATAGCGTTCGACGTCGGTGCCGGTCAGTCGATCGAGCGCGAGCTCGGTGGCGTGTCCGTGGATCCGCAAGTCCTGGTGAACCGCACGGATAGGATGTCCGCCGACGGCGACTTCCATCGGCCGATACGTGGCGAGCACGAGGATAGAAGCCCTCCGATCCCGCCGCGCCAGCCGGGAGAGCACATCCACGGTGGCAAAGTCGCTCCAATGCAGATCTTCCAGGATGATCACCCATGGTCGCGTGACGGCGAGATGTTCCATGAGATCGGCAAATTCGCGCAGCATGCGCTCCCGGGTTGCGCCGAAGACCTCGTGCTGGAATGCGGCCCGGTCTGCGTCGCCGAGGAAACCGGGCATTTGCGCGAGCCAGGTTGGGGCGTGCTCGCGGATCGAAGTCAGCAGCGATGCTCCATCGGTTCGACGGCAGCACTCGTTCAGCGCGCCGATCAACGGAAGAAAGGCCTCGTGGGTGCCGAACAACTCGTTGCAGCTACAGTGCAGCACGCCCAGTCCCTGCTGGTTCATCCTGTCGAGCGTCATTTGCAAGAGGGTGGTCTTGCCGATCCCGGCCTCGCCGGTGATGAAGACGACCTGACGCTGTCCGGTACGAGCGAGTTGCAACGCCTTGTCCAGCGTATCGAGTGCCCCGGTGCGCCCGACCCTCCAGTGCCGGCGTCGATCGACGGCCTGCTCCGTGGCGGACGCCGCCTCCTGTTCGCGCGCTCGCTCGATCGCAGGCAATTCGACGGTCGCGACCGCCGCAATGAAGCGATAGCCGCGCCGCGTGACTGTCTCGATGTAATTGGGGGACTGCCTGTCGTCGCCGAGCACCGAGCGTAGCGCGTTCACGGCAACGGCGAGGCTCGACTCGCTGACGTGCAGATCGGACCAGACCGCGTCGAGCAACTCTTCCTTGGTGACGAGCTCACCGGGCCGACCGACAAGATGGCAAAGAACCTCGAACGGCTTCGGCGCCAGCGCGATCCGCTCCCCGCCTCGCCACAATAGCGCGTTGGCACGGTCGAGGCGGAATTCACCAAAGGCAAGCGCGTCTGTACGCACGGCTCCGACCCCCGGATGCTCCCCCACCTTAAGGGAAAGCTCAGCCAAATGTAAGGACACGATAAAGACCTGCGCCCTGCGCCGGCACTAGCATTGGCCTGTCCATTTCAGAGACGCCGGCAAGGCGTCGGACGGCCTTTTCATCACGCTGTCATTTCAGTCGACAGGCAGTCGATGCCTGAATTTTGGCAAGGAGTTGGCCGTGAGCATTTTAAGACATTTGGCGATCCCGCCTCTCGCTTTTGCCATTCGCCATTACGACCTCAGGGTCATATTGGGCATCACCGTCCTCAGCCGCGTCTTCCTCCTCGCAATCTACCTTGCGTGCGGCGGCCCGGGCCTGTCCGAGTTCGATCTCGCCAACACCATCGCGCTGCCATGAGCTCGGGACCGCTGGAATGGTGCATCGAGATCGCGATCATCGTCGCGATCTGCATCGGGATTGTCGCGGGCGGGCATGGCCGGCTCGTCGTGCCGCATCACCGGGTTCAACGCGCGCAAGCCGATCGGTCCGCTTGCCTGCAGCGGCCCACAAACCTCTTCGGCATCGTGGCGCTGCGGCGAGGCGGTCCGCCCGTTTGATCGATCACCAATATCCGCGGTGATAGGCCCGGTACGGCCGGTAGTAGCCGTAGCGCGGACCGTAATATGGACGATAGGCGCGATAGCCGTAATAGCGGGGACGCGCGTAGTAGCCGCCATAACCGTAACCCGGTCCATAGCCACCATAATAGGCAGGAGCATAGCCGTAAGCCGGCCCCGGGTATCCGTAGCCGCCATAATAAGGCCCGCCGCCATAGTAGCCGTAGCCGTAAGGCGAGCTGCTGGCGATGGCGCTACCGATGATCGCACCGGCTGCGAGGCCGCCAATGCCCCATCCAAAACCTCGGCCGCGCCAATACACCTGCGTGACATCATCGCCGGCCGCGGCCTTCATGGTCGCGACATTCGTGGGCATCGGGCCCGCAGCGGCCGGCTCGATTTGGCCGGCCATGACCGCGCCGGCCAGCGAACAGGCAATTGCCGTTTTCCAGATCCTCATCGTCTTACTCCCTGTCTGACGTTTCGCTTGGACATGGACGCAGCCCATGATCGGGCATCCTGGCGCAAGGTCAAAGCCAGAAATTCGGCCTCGAGTTTGCGTGCACCGCACAAGACGCATGCCTCCATTCTGATCAACCGGTACCCGACGGGCTCGACGACCTCGCCGCGTGTGACACCGGCAGGACGGTGCCTGGGGCCCGATCACCGCGGCAAAGCATTAAGCTTCCGACGCATTCGCAACCAACAACCACCTTCCCGATTGACTATTCGTGCCGTTACTATCGGTTCCAATGTGCGCGGCCGGGAGGCTTCTCGCGAGCGCCAGAGTTGTGGGAGAATGACATGAGTGCCGCGAGACCCGAGCCGCTTGCCCGTCAGGCCCTGGCGTTCGTCCTGGCCGGCGGACGCGGCAGCCGGCTGCTGGAGCTGACCGACCGGCGCGCCAAGCCCGCGGTCTATTTCGGCGGAAAATCCCGCATCATCGATTTCGCGCTGTCGAACGCGGTGAACTCGGGCATCCGTCGCATCGCGGTTGCCACCCAGTACAAGGCGCACAGCCTGATCCGGCACCTTCAGATGGGCTGGAACTTCTTCCGTCCCGAGCGCAACGAGAGCTTCGACATCCTCCCGGCGAGCCAGCGCGTCTCCGAAAACATGTGGTATGTCGGCACGGCCGATGCAGTCTACCAGAACATCGACATCATCGAATCCCACGCCTGCCGCTTCATCGTGGTTCTCGCCGGCGACCACATCTATAAAATGGATTACGAGGTGATGCTGCGGCAGCATGTCGAGAGCGGCGCCGACGTCACCGTCGGCTGCCTGGAGATGCCGCGGACAGAATCCTCGGGCTTCGGCATCATGCATATCGACGAGAACGGCTGGATCAAAGAGTTCCTTGAGAAGCCGAAAGATCCGCCGCCGATGCCCGGCAAGCCGGACGTCTCGCTCGCCAGCATGGGCATCTACGTGTTCGACGCGAAATTCCTGTTCGAGGAGCTCAAGCGCGACGCCGAGGATCCGAATTCCAACCACGATTTCGGCAAGGATATCATCCCCTACCTCGTCAAGAACGGCCGCGCCATGGCGCACCAGTACTCGACCTCCTGCGTCCGCTCCGGCAGCGACCCGCGCGCCTATTGGCGCGATGTCGGCACGGTCGACGCCTATTGGGCCGCCAATATCGACCTCACCGACGTGGTCCCCGAGCTCGATTTGTTCGACAGCGCCTGGCCGATCTGGTCCTATTCGGAAATCACGCCACCGGCAAAATTCGTCCACGACGAGGAGAGCCGGCGCGGCCAGGCCGTGAGCTCGCTGGTCTCGGGCGGCTGCATCATTTCCGGCGCCTCGCTGCGGCGCTCGCTGCTGTTCACCGGCGTGCGCGTCAACTCCTACGCCAATGTCGAGAACGCCGTGATCATGCCCTACGTCAATGTCGGCCGCGGCGCGCGCCTGAAGAACGTCGTGATCGATCGCGGCGTCGAGATCCCGGAAGGGCTCGTCGTCGGCGAGGATCCCGAGTTGGACGCAAGACGCTTCCGCACCACCGAGCAGGGCATTTCGCTCATCACCCAGCCGATGCTCGACAGGCTCAATACATGACGCCTGTTCGCGTCCTCGCGGTCGCCTCTGAAGTCTATCCCATCGTCAAGACCGGCGGCCTCGCCGATGTCGCGGGCGCGCTGCCGATTGCGCTGAGGGCGCATGGCGTCGAGATGCGCACCTTGATGCCGGGTTATCCCGACGTGATGCGGGTGCTGGGGGGAGCCGACGAAATCCGGCGCTGGCCGGATTATTTCGGCGGACCCGGCCGTTTGCTCGCCGGCTCGCATGACGGCCTCGATCTGTTCGTGCTCGACGTGCCGCATCTCTACGCACGGCCTGGCAACCCCTACGTGACGGCCGAAGGTGTCGACTGGGCGGACAATGGCGTGCGGTTCGCCGCGCTGTCGCGCATCGCGGCCGACATCGGCCACGGCCTCGTTCCCGCCTTCGTGCCCGACGTGGTGCATGCCCATGACTGGCAGGCCGGGCTCGCGCCGGCCTATCTGCACTACGATAACCGGCCGCGGCCCGCCACCGTGATGACCATCCACAACATGGCCTATCAGGGCAAGTTCGCGCCCGAGCTGATCGGTTCGATCGGCCTGCCGTGGCGCGCTTACGGCGTCAACGACCTCGAATATTTCGGCGGCATCAGTTTTTTGAAGGCCGGCCTGCAATTCGCCGATCGCATCACCACGGTCTCGCCGACCTATGCGCAGGAGATCCAGAGCGACGAGGGCGGCATGGGGTTCGGCGGCCTGCTTCGCGCCCGCGCGAACGTGCTGAGCGGAATCCTCAACGGCATCGATGTCTCCGTTTGGAATCCGCAAGAAGATCCGCACATCGCCTACCGCTTCGGCGCGGAGGACCTCACGTACCGGGCCGCGAACAAGGCGGTGCTGCAGCAACAGTTCAATCTGGATTCCTCGGACGAAACGCCATTGCTCGGCGTCATCAGCCGCCTGTCCTGGCAGAAGGGGCTCGATCTCCTGCTCGAAGCCGTTCCGACCATTTTGCGCGAAGGCATGCAGCTCGCGCTGCTCGGCAGCGGCGACCGCGATCTGCAGGATCGCTATCAGGCCGTTGCGCGCGCGAACCCCGGCCGCATCGGCGTCGTGATCGGCTATGACGAGATCATGGCGCATCTGATCCAGGCCGGCTCGGACGCGCTCATCGTACCATCACGGTTCGAGCCGTGCGGCCTGACCCAGCTCTGCGCGCTGCGCTACGGCGCCGTGCCCATCGTCTCGCGGGTCGGCGGCCTCGAGGATACCATCGTCGATATCGGCGAGGCCGACAAATCGGGCCACGATGCCACCGGCTTCAAGTTCGCACCCGTCACCGCGGATGCCCTCGCCGGCACGCTGCGCAAGGCCAACATCGCCTTTCACGACAAGCTGACCTGGCGCCGCCTGCAACTGAGCGGCCTTGCGACCGACGTGTCCTGGCGCAACCGCGCCGGTGACTATGCCGCGCTCTATCGCGGCCTCATCACCGCGCGCGCCTGAGGCCCGACATCGTCGAATCAATGCTATAGAGCCGCCATGGACCCGTTCTTGATCAAGCTGATCGGCTTTGCCGCCGCGACCTGCACCACCGTGGCCTATGCGCCGCAAGCCATCAAAGTGTGGAAGACCCGCTCCACCGGCGATATTTCGCTCGGCATGTTTCTGGTCATGGTGCTGGGCCTGGCGCTCTGGCTCGTCTACGGCCTGCTGTCGGGCGATGCGCCCCTCGTCGCCGCCAACGCCATCACCATGGTGCTCGCCGGCGGCATCCTGTTCATGAAGCTGAAATACGGGTGAGCCACTCTTCTTCACCTCTCCTCGCTTGCGAGAAGAGGAGAAGATCACCGCCCGAACACATACGAGGCCATCGCGACATTCGCGACCTCGTCGACGAATACGCGCTGGCCCGCGTCGCTGCCGGCGGCGCCGGCGGCCACCATCAGCGGCAGCAGATGATCTTCGCGCGGATGGGCCAGGCGCGCGCTGGGTGCGTTCTCCCAGTCAACCAGCATCGCGTTGCGGCGCGCTGCGTCCTTGTGGCTGATCGCCTCGTTCAGATACGCCTCGAAATCATACGAGACCGGCTTCGACTCCGCGCGGCCGAACCCGCGCATGTTGTGATAGGTGAGCCCGCTGCCGACGATCAGAATGCCTTCGTTCCGCAGCGAGGCAATCGCCTGCCCGACCTTGATGTGCTCGACCGGATCGTAACTCGATCTCAGCGACAGCAGCACGATGGGCATGTCGGCGTTCGGATACATCAGCCCGAGCGGCACAAAGGTGCCGTGATCGAAGCCCTGGTTGGGATCCTCCCGGCAATCGACGCCCGCGCGAATGAGCAGCGCCTTCACCTCCGCGGCGAGCTCGGGCCGCCCCGGCGCCGGATATTTGAGGTGATAGGTGTGCTCGGGGAAACCGTGATAGTCGTACACCATCGGCGGATGCGCCGAGGTCGACACGGTGAAGGCGTCAGCCTCCCAATGTCCTGTGATGACGAGCACGGCCTTGGGCTTCTCCGGCAAGAGTTGCGGCAGCCGGCCGAACGCCTCGGCGGTCTTCGCATATTGCACCCGCCTGTCTTCCATGAACGGCCAGGGACCGCCGCCATGCGACAGGAAGAAAGTCGGAAGTCGCACCATGGGCGAAGGCTCGTTTCATTGCCAACATGCGCGTGCGAGCTGCCCGCGCGATCGGCCGCGAGCATAGGCAAACCCGTATGGTTAGCAAGACGTTAACGATTTGCCGCCCAGAATCCCCGGCGTAGCCGAAGGAGTCGGCCAGCAGCCAGGGACGTGAAATGAAGAAGTTTGCGTTGGGGGACGTCGTCAACAGTGACAAGGGCCGCCGCGGCGTCGTTCGCGCCGCCTACAAGTCGAAGGAAGGCCAGCAGTTCTACGCCGTCGAGAAAGACGGCGCGATGGATTATCTGGAGGAAGACCGGCTGAGCCCGGCGCCGCGTGTCGAGCTCGCGGCTTAAGTCCAACTCAACATGCCCTAACGCCCGAACCGGTCCAGGCGCTCCGACCAGGAGTCGTCTCCGCTCGCGATGCGATCGTTCGTGATCAGCAGCAGGCGATCGCTGCCTGCGGCTGCATCCCAACGCGGCAGGTCCGCACCGTTGGGATCGCCGCTCTTGGCGAAATTGATCCAGTAGGCGCGCATGCGATTTGCGACCTCGCGATCGGTTCGTGACAGGATGCCCGCACCGGGCATGCCTTCCACGCCGAAGATGAACTGCAATTCCCGTCCGTGACCGCCCTCGGGGTTTGCGCGCCGTGCCTCCGGCACATAGGCGAAGCGATAGCGAAAGGTCGGCGCACCGCTGGCGGCATGCAGGCGCGCCAATAGTCTCGCTGGCTCGGAGAAGACCTTGTCGGTGTAGAACCTTGCCGCGCGGCTGGAAGGTTTGGCGAGGTCGGGATAGAGCCTGCGCAGATCATCGCTGGTGGCGCCTGACGATGCCAGCTCTTCCCGGACATCCAGCTCGCCGTCGAAACCGGTCTCGTCGTCGTTCGAGCCTATGATCAGGGGGATGCGGCTCTCACGTCCGGCCGCGAAGCCTGCGGCGACCTCCTCGCTGACCAGACGTCCATCGATCGTCGGCCCGAAGCTGCGCGGCGAGCTTTCCAGCAAATGCGTTTCGACGGCAAGCAGGCGTCGCGGGTCGGCGGCGCGCAAATCGGCCTGTCGCCCCAGCGCCGCCATGAATTGCCGCCCCACAATCTCGGCCTCTTGTGCCGAACGCAGGCGCGCACGGCCGGGAATCGATTGCAGAATGGCTTTCTGGAAGAGATCACGCGATTGCTCAGACAGCATCAGCAGCGCGATCGAGGTCGCGCCTGCGCCACTGCCGAACAAGGTGACGTTGGTGGGATCGCCGCCGAAGGCCGCGATGTTATCATGCACCCAATGCAGCGCCGCGATCTGGTCCATCAGGCCGTAACTGCCGGAACCGTCTTCCGACAGCGCGGGATCGGTGAGCCAGCCGAGCACGCCGAGGCGAAAATTCACGGTCACCACGATGAGACCGGCTTGCGCGAGCCTGGCACCATCGAACAGCGGATCGTTCGCGGTGCCGCTGACGAAAGCGCCGTCGTGGATGAACAGCATCACCGGCAGCGGGCCATCGACGCCGAACGGACGGAACACGTTCAGCGTGAGGCAATCCTCGCTCGATCCCGGCAGCGACGGCTGAAGACACGGCGCGCCATACGCATAGGCGGTGCGCATCTCCGAACTCTCTGGTGCAGCCTGCGGCGGACGCCAGCGCAGCGGCCCGATCGGCGCGGCCGCATAGGCCAGCCCCTTGAACGAGGCTACTTCGCCTTCGACGGCGCCGAGCATCTGTCCTTCGCGCGTCAGCGCAAACGGAAACTGGCCAACCGGCTGGGCCGCGGCCGAGCCGGCGCAACAGAGGACGAGAGACGTCGCAAAAAGCGCGAACACGGACCGCATCTTCGGAGCATCTCGATGCGCGGAAGGATTTGAGCAGGTTATGTCCGTGGCCCGCTGCGAGGCAAGCGCCGCGACCGCGCCTAGCTCCGCTTGGCGGCAAGCTCCGCCAGTGCGTGGCGTGCGATAATGCCGAGCTCACCGAGTGTGGTGTGACCGGACCGCGCCGCCTCGATCAGCCGCTCGGCGATGAACCTGCGGCTGTCGTGATCGCCGCCGTGCGGCAGTTGGCGGCACGTCTCCTCCAGGACGACGTCCATGTTCGCTTTGGTCCGCTCACTCAACTCTGTCATGACGCCCGTCGGCACGCGTGGCAAAACAAGAGCATACACAGGTGGATCGACCCTGATTAGCCCGGGAAATCACGGCCATTGTGCATCGCGATGCGTGTGCTGCCCCAACATTCACGCGGCCATGATGACGCCGCAAATGGCTACCGAAGATTGCACATGCCGTGATGACAAGCCGAACCTGCAGCGATAGCCTGCCGGCAAAACAAAACACAAGGGAGGAAATGCCATGCCTGATGCAATGGTTGCTGCGCGTGCCTCTAACGCGGGGCGCGGAACCAGCCAGCAGGTCGATGTTGCCGTGGTCGGTGCCGGATTTGCCGGCCTCTATCTTCTCCATCGGCTGCGCAAAGCCGGCCTCACGGCGGTCGGCCTCGAAGAAGCCGGCGACGTCGGCGGCACCTGGTACTGGAACCGATATCCCGGTGCGCGCTGCGATATCCAGACCATCGATTACAGCTACACCTTCGATCCGGACCTCGAGACCGCCTGGACCTGGTCGGAGAAATACGCGACCCAGCCCGAGATCCTGCGCTATCTGGGCTTCGTCGCCGACCGTTACGATCTCCGGCGTGACATTCGCTTCAAGACCAAGGTCACGGAAGCGAAATGGGACGAGGCCACCGGACGCTGGCAGCTCACCACCGACAATGGCGCGCCGGTCTCCTGCCGCCATTACATCATGGCCACCGGCTGCCTCTCGGCGCCGAAGCCGCCGGAGATCGACGGCTTCAAGGACTTCAAGGGCGAGGTCTATTTCACCGGACGCTGGCCGCATGACGGCGTCAATCTCGCCGGAAAACGCGTCGCGGTGATCGGCACGGGATCGTCGGCCATTCAGTCAATCCCGCTGATCGCAGAACAGGCCGCACATCTGACCGTGTTCCAGCGTACGCCGAACTTCGCGCTGCCGGCGCATAACGGCCCAGCGCCTTCCGATCGCATGAGCCTGCTGCAAGGCGATCGCGCGGCCTATCGCGAGCAGGCGCGCCAGTCGATGGCCGGCGTGCCCTATCCGCAGCAGACGGTCGTGAGCTGGCAATTAAGCGATGTCGAGCGTCGTGAGCGGTTCGAACGCGCGTGGGCGGCCGGCGACCTCGTCCACATCCTGACCCAGCTCTGGGCCGACCAGGCGGTGGACATCGACGGCAACAAGATCGTCCAGGACCTGATCCGCGAGAAGATCCGCGCTGCCGTCAAAGACCCCGAGACCGCCGCGGCGCTGATGCCGGACGATCATCCGTTCGGCGCCAAGCGGCCCTGCCTCGATACCAATTATTACGCGACCTACAACCGGCCGAACGTCACGCTGGTCAATCTGCGTCAGGAGCCGATCAAGGCGATCACCGCAAGCGGCATCACGACGTCCAAGCGCAGCGTTGATGTCGACGTGATCGTGTTCGCGACCGGCTTCGACGCCATGACCGGCGCGATCCGCGCCGTGCATCCGATCACCGGCCGTGGCGGCAGATCGCTCACCGATGTCTGGGCGCAGGGGCCGCAGACCTATCTCGGGCTCACGGTCGAGGGCTTTCCGAACTTCTTCATGATCACCGGACCCGGCAGCCCGTCGGTGCTGTCGAACATGGCGGTGTCGATCGAGCAGCATGTCGACTGGGTCGTCGATCGGCTCGCGGCATTGCGCGACGCCGGGTTCACCACGATCGAGCCGACGGAGTCGGCGCAGGCCGGCTGGAACAGGCACATGGCGGACTGCTCGACGGTGACGCTGCACCGGCTCGCCAACACCTGGTACACGGGCGCCAACGTTCCCGGCAAGGTGCAGGGCCTGATGCCCTATACCGGCGGCGTCGGTCCCTATCGCAGCATCTGCGACGAGGTCGTCAGCCGCGGTATGCTCGGCTTCAAGCTGACCGGTCCCAACGTTGCCGCGCAATGCAATGACGGCGAGGTGGTGCGCCTCCAGCCCGATGTACGGCTGGTGCTGAACCTGCTGGCATCGCTCAACCTGCCCCCGATCGAGTCGATGGGCGCGCAAGGCGCCTGCGCCTTCGTCAATGAGTTCAACAAGGGCCGTCCCGCTGGACGGCCGATCGGCGAGATCGTCGACGGCACGCTGCCCGGCGCCGACGGTCCCTTGCCTTATCGGGTCTACAAGCCGGCAACATCAGGGCCGCATCCGGTCGTGGTCTATTTCCACGGCGGCGGCTGGGTGCTCGGCGACGAGCAGTCGGACGAGCCGTTCTGCCGCGACATGGTGCGGCGGACCGGCATGATGCTCGTCAGCGTCGGCTATCGTCATGCGCCCGAGCATCGTTTCCCGACTGCGGCCGAAGACGGCTATGCGGCGACGCGCTGGATCGCCGAGCACGCCGCCGAGCTCGGCGGCAGGCCGGGCCCGGTGCTGGTCGCGGGCTGGAGTGCCGGCGGCAACATCGCCGCCGTCACCTGCCAGCTTGCACGCGATCGCGGCGGGCCGGAGATCGCGGGCCAGCTCCTGATCTGCCCGGTCACCGACTGCACTTTCGACCGCCCCTCCTACAACGACAATGCGACCGGCTATTTCCTGACCCGTTCGCTGATGTACTGGTTCTGGGACCTCTATTGCTCGCCGGCCGACCGCACCGATCCGCGCGCCTCGCCGCTCCGCGGCAAGGTCGCAGGCCTGCCGCCGGCCTTCGTCGTCACCTGCGAATTCGATCCGCTGCGTGACGAAGGCATCGCCTATGCCGAGGCAATGGCCGCTGCCGGCGTCCCGGTCGAGCAACTCAAGGCGCGCGGTCATTTCCACTCGTCCTTCACGATGGTGGACGTGATCATCACCGGCGCGCCGGGCCGGGTGCAGATGGCCGAGGCCTTGCGGCGCTTCGCAGGGTTGCCACCGGAGGTCAGCCGCGGCGACGATCGCAGTCAGGTTCATACCAGCCCGGGGCATAAGATCGCGGCGGCCGCGAGCTGAAAGCGAATATCGGCCGGGAACAATTTCCCGGTCATCGCGTTTGGTGCTGTGGCATTGAGATGCAGTAATGGGTGTGGGCCCCGGCACGCAGGCTAGTGTGCCGGGGTTCTTTTTGCGTGAGGCGGTACGATGGGGGACGTGGTTGGGGATTCAAAGGTCGATTTTGGTGTCCTTGCGGTGCTGCATAAATGGCCGTCGCTTGCGAACCAGAGGCGATCGGACAGAGCGTCCTACCAGGTGATCGAGGGCACGCTCGACGAATGCATCTCGGCGTTCATGGCGAAGCCGGCGGCGACCAGGCATCTCTATGAGATCCGCACCATCGCGCAACCACCGCTGGTCACGGACATCCTCTCGCCTGAGCACATCACCGAGCTGGCGCGGTTGCGCGAATTTCTCTGATCCTCGCAGAAGCACCGGCTGAGCGCGGGAACCTTCTATCGGTTTTTCCCGTTGATGGTGATCGGAAGCGAAGGCGTGAGTGCCTCAGATGCTTGAAGCCGGCGTGCCAGCCCCTGTCGTGCCCTATGGCGCAGACCAGACCCTGTTCGTGGTGATCGATCGCCTCGACAAGGCGACCGAAATTCGTGTCGAGCGAAGCGATCTCGATGCCACGATCGGCGAGCTCGTCGCCGGCTGCTTCAACGACCCCGTCAAGGTCATCTCGTTCAACACGCTGGAGCACTGGATGAAGGACATCTCGACCGACGTCGCCGGTGAGATCCGGGCGCGCTGCGACATCGATGGCGTGACGCTACCCGACTATCTCAGCGACTTCGTCGAGAGCCACAGCTGAGCGCGCGTTGGACGATGAAAATCAGGCGCGCCGGTACTTGCCGGCGATGACCTCGATCTCGCGGCGGCGTTCGTCCGCGAAGGTCAGGAGCTTTTCGATCGTCAGCGTATCCGTGATCCGTTTGGCCAGCCGCTCGGCCCGTGCCGCCTGATCTTCGAGATACTGGATCGTGGTCAAACGCCGCCTCCCAAGAGCTTCAATCTGGAGTCCCGAATGATTGGGTATCCATGGTGGCTGGAGGCGGCTAACAGCCGGTTAAGCACAGCGTTTCGGATCGATGTCACTGCAAATTATTGCACCACGTCGAGCCTGACATTGGTGACACCCTTGTCGACCATGCCGAGCGCCTCCGCCGCGGAGGGCGAGATGTCGACCACGCGGCCGCGAACATACGGCCCGCGATCGTTGATCCTGACGGTCACGAAGCGGCCGGATGAGACATCGGTGACGCGCAGCTTAGTGCCGAACGGCAGGCTGGGATGGGCCGCTGTCAATTCGTTCTTGTCGAACCTCTCGCCGCTCGCCGTCTCCGTATCCGAATAGAAACTGGCGACGCCATGCGAGACGCTTTGCTTTGCATCACCGTCGGGGACGCGGGCCCGGCTGGTCGGACGTGGATGCAGCGCCGCCACCCTGTGCGGTCGTTCGACAGCGGCTTGGCGGTGGGTGCCGAGATCGGCCTTCTGGCGGCCGACGGGCGATTGCGCACACGCCGCAAGCGACGCCGCGCCGATGATGGCGAGCAGCAACCGGCACAGGGTTGCCGGCGAAATCGGGGCAGTTTCGGCACGTGCAAATCGAGACATGATGCGCCCTCCGAACGACCCCGAGTTTCGGCGGGCAATGAGGGCAGAACCTTGTCGGAACGAAAGCGCGCCTGCGGCCGCAGCTGTTTCGGGTTTAGCTGTGGCGATTCCACCACACTGGCTTGTCCTGAATCGAGACAGACTCCTGGGATAAGCCCGATACGACGCGCCAGATCGGGCGCGTCTCCGGAGGAACCTCGCCAGGCTCGGCGTCGCCCTTCAAGAGCCGTGCGAGTTCGCGCCGATAGAGCCGCCGCCAGCCGGTCCTCAGGCCGGCGAGAAAGTCGAGCTCCCGTTGTGTCAGCGTGCACATCATGAACCAGATCCGGTTGCGAGAGCCGCGTCGTCAGCCGACGAGGCCTGCCATCGGTTTGACGTCGGCGCTGCCCGGGAAAATCGTATCGGCCAGCACCTTCTCCTCGACACGCAGATGATCCCTCAGCAGGCCCTTCAACACTGCGCGCAAATCCGTGGTCGGCTTGAGATCGCGATCCTCGAAGAGTTGCGCCGGCTTCAGACCCGGCCAGTCCGCGATGACGCGGCCACCGGTAAGCCCGCCACCGATCAGGAAAGCGACCGTGCCCGTGCCGTGGTCGGTGCCCTGCGTCCCATTGATGCGCGCGGTTCGCCCGAACTCGGTGACAACCGCGACGACGGTCTCGCGCCACGCCTCGCCCATGTTGCTCTCGATCGCGGCAAAGGCGCCGTCGAGCGCGCCCAGCAGATTGTAGAGCTGGCCCGAGATTGCACCTTCGGCGATGTGCGTGTCCCAGCCGACAAAGCCCATCGCGCCGACGCGCGGACCGTCGGGCTTTGCGAGATAGCGCGCGGCGGTACCGGCGGCTTCGGCGAAATAGGCGCGCACGCGCGCGATGCCGGGCGGCGCCAAGGTCGGATCGTCGGACATCGGATCGCCCGTGCCCGATGCCCCGCCGAGCGAAGCGAGCCTCATACGGGCCTGGAGCACGGTCGCAAGCTTCGGATCGGTGTGCTGGTAGAGATCGAGCAGGCGATTCTGCGTGTCCTCGCTCGCCGGCAACAATCGCTGCGGCACCCATGTCATTACAGGCGCCGAACCGCGCACCACCAGCGGCGTCACAGAGCCAATGCCGAGTGCGCGGCTGCCGCGCGGGTCGACACGCCCGCCGGATTCCAGCGCGAGCAGTGCGCGGTTTAGCCATCCCGAGTTCGTCATGCCCGGCTTGACGAGCCCGCTCTCCAGCACGTCCTGGCCGTCGAAATGCGAACGCTCGCGATAGGGCGTCGCGGTGGCATGGACGATCGCAGCCTTGCCGCTTTTGTAGAGCCGATGCAGGTTCGGCATCGCCGGATTGAGCGCGAAGAAAGCATCGAGCGGCAGCGCGGGCGGCTTGCCGTCCAGCACCAGCGCGCGATCGCCGCGCAAGGAGATCCAGTCAGGATCGCCCACCGGCGCAACCGCGCCAAGGCCGTCGAGCGCGCCGCGCAGCACGATGACCAGCAGGCGCGGATCGCGCCCTTCGGCGCGCGCGACCCGCGGCATCTGGCTCCATGCGAACAGCGCGCCGGATCCGACCAGAAGCTCGCGCCGCGTGGGCAAATGATTGACGACGCCCATGCTCACCTCCTCTGAAAATCCGTCGACATGAACAGCAGGACCAACGCTTGCTGCCGGCTCTCGGCACGGCCGACCGCCTGCTTCACCTCGGGTGATATCTCGGAGGCGAAGACGTCCTCGATGATCACTTGCGGATCGGCCGTGGTCGCGATGCGTTCGGCGAAATTGTTGGCGATGTCGAGCCGCCGGCCAATGCCGTCGATCCAGCTTGCCTCGTCCTCCGGATAACCCTTGGGCGCCGATGGCCGCCACAGCCCTTCACCGAGCAGCTCCTGGCCACCGGTGAAGCGGACGGGATCGACGATCGTGATGCCGGTCGCGCGCACCATGCCGACGCCCCACTCGCTCGGACGCTTCAGTTTTGACGGCGGCCCGCGCCAGGCTTCGTCGGACGACACCATCGCGATCGCGACCTGCTTGAGATCGCCCTCGGCGTCGCGAAAAATCTTCGCCATCTGCTCGATCAGCACAGGCGGCGGCTCGTCGGCCACGAAGTGCCGAGCGAGCTTGGTCGCGACATGGGTCGCGGTCGCCGGATGCGCGGCGAGATCGCGCAGCACCGCGCGGCCCTGCTCAACGTCCTCCTGCTCGTAGCGCTTGCCGAGCACAGTCTGTCCGCCGGGCTCGTGCAGCCGCGGATTGAAGGTGAATTCGCCGCCGTGCTCGGGATTGTCGCCGGGCGGCACCAGCGTCCATCCCGTCAACACATTGGCGAAGCTGATGACGTCGTCCTGGGTGTAGCCGGCGCGCACGCCGAGCGTATGCAGCTCCATGATCTCGCGCGCGATGTTCTCGTTGAGGCCGCGGCTGCGGTTGATGCCGGCGATCGAGTTCGCGCCCATCGAGCCGAGATTGTCGAGATAGAACAGCATAGCCGGATGGCCCTCGACGGCCAACAGGAGATCGACGAAGCGGCCGAGCGTATTGGCGCGAACGGCTTCGCGTTCATAGGCGCCGGACATGCTCTGGATCTTGTTGGCTGAGATGCAGAAATGGTTGGACCAGAACCACACCAGCCGCTCGGCAAAGCCGATGTCGGGGGCAAGCGCAGCTTCCGTGCGCAGCTTGGCTTCCTGCAAATAGATCGGACGCCCGGGATCGGGCACGGCCTCGGCCGCCTGCTTGGCCGCCATCTCGGCGGCGTCCTTGTCCGCTCCCTGGCCTTGCGTCTGGTCTTCCGACATGGTCGGCGTCGCCGCCACCTGCTGCTTTTTAGCTTGCTGCTGGGCTTGCTTGGCGCGCGCGGCGCGCCGCGCATTGGCATCGGCCACGGTGCGATAGGCCTTTGCGCTGGAGGGAAGGCTCGCGGCGGCGTTCAGGACGAGCGGGCGGTCGAGCTCGGCTATCAGCGCGCCGCGCGGGTCAGTTCCGAGAGCCGCAATCGATCCCGGACGCGGCCCCATCCCGAAGCGATGAAGTGCCAGCACGGCCTCGGCCTTTGCAGAACTGCTCATGGCGAATGCCCAATTCTTGCGAGCCTGCCGACGGTGTCGGCGGGAAGTTACGAAGCGTAATGCTACGTACTGTAGCATTCACGACAAAGACCGGCAAGCGGAGATTGAGAGAGCGCCGTCAACAACTCGGGAGCCGCCGGTCCTGCAGATCAGCGGCGGCGATCCTTCTAGAAATTGGGCCCGAGCGCGATCTTCGTGATCGTGCCGTTTCTGACGCCGATGCGCCATTCCGCCGAACCGTTGGCGAACTGGGCGACATAGATGTCGCTGTCGAGCGCGGTGACGCCGCGGAAGGAGACCGCACGCAGCGCACCCAGCCGCGTTAGAATCGCCTGATCGAACGGAAGCTGCGCGCGTGTGATGTCGGCCACTTCCGACGTCATGCGCTCGTAGTCCGGCTGTCCCTTGCCGACTCCCTCAATGTAGCGGCGCAGCATCTCCTCGCCATTGGCGATCGGAACGGCCCGCCGCGCTGCGCGAACCGGACGCGCGCCGAGGTTTGAGGCCTCGACATTGTGGAAGCGCGTTTGCCGGCCCGGCACCAGGATCTCCATGCACCGTCCCGACTTGTCGGCAATCACCCACGGATTGTTCACGGTGGTGGTGGAGGCCCAGGTCATGTTGGGCCTGACGACGCTCTGCGTCCTCCGATTGCCGTCGGCATCGAGATTGAAGACCTGGATGTCGTCGCCCATCTCGTTATAGACCATGATCCTGATCGGCGAGGTGCCGGCGCGACCGCGCACGTTCGCCTCCTCAGAGCAAGGCACGATGCCACCGAGCTCGTCGTTGCCGTCGGCTCTGAAGATGACATCGCCGGCCTTGCCGTCGGGCTCGAGCAGCAGGCGGAATTCGGCCGTACCGTTCTCGAACTTCGCGCCGTAGATGTCGTAGCCGCCGGGTCCGACGCCGCGGAAGAAGATCGATTCCAGCCCGCCGAGCGCAACGAACGTCGCGTGCATTTCATTGAGCTGGCGGTGGAGCTTGGCGGCGAGCGGCGCGCTCATGCGGTCGTAGTTCGGCGTGCCGGCGCGCAGATCCTCGATCCCGCGCACGATCATCTCCTTGCCGCCGACGGCCGGGACCTGCTCCCTGAAGCGATCGGGGACTTCGGCAAGGCGGCGCGCGAAATCCGCTTCGACCGCCTGAGCCACCGCCGCATCGACGCGGGCCGCAAGACGGGCGCCGAAAACCGCACCTTGTAGCAACACGCGCGAGACCCTCGACTGCTCGTCGCGCAGGAAGATCACGAGATGGTCGCCGCGGAAGGAGAAGGCATCAGTGCCCTCGGCCAGGATTTGCGTCGTGCCCTGCCCGGTTTCCTGCAACCAGAGACGATCGCCATCGCGGCGCACGGTGAGCACGCGGTTCGGCGCAATCCTGTACCAGCCGACATATTGATCGAGCGAGGCAGGTTCGGTTGTCGGCGCCGGCATCTCGGTGACACGCACCGCGCGCACGTCGCGGCCGTTGATCCGCAGCATCAGTTCGGAGGAGCGACGTTCCGCATCGAGCGGGAACGTGATTTCGCCCGACGAAGCCATGTAGGACGCTGTGCCGTCGCTGCCGACCGTCAGGCGCAGCCGTCGCTGCCCGGTGAGCTGGCCGGAGAGATCGTCACCTTCGCGGAAGATGGCGAACACCGAGGCCGGGCCCATGGCGTAGAAATTGACGAAAGGGCGGTAATGCTGGGCCGGCACCTCGCCGCTATCCGCGGCGAGCGGCGCAGGCTCCGGGGTACGATAGGCGATCATGCCGGCGGACACGATCACGGCCGGGACGATCGCGGCCGCGATCCACGCCCGCTTGCGCCAGCCGACCGCGACCGGCATCGCGGCGGTCGCGATGATGCGCTCGACGCGGGCGCGCACGGTCGAGGCCCGCGCCATCGCGAGCTCGAGCGGCCGCGGGTTTACCGTGCTTGCGAAATCAAGCAGGATTTCCGCATAGGACAGCCGGTCGTCGATCACCTCGATGGCCTCGGCGTCGCTGATGATCTCGGCAAGTTCGGCAAGACGCGCGAGCTGCCACCAGGCGAACGGGCTGAACCAGAACACCGCGCGATTGAGGGAGGCGAGCAGGAGGATATGGAAATCGCGGTTGGCGACATGCGCGCCCTCATGCGCGAGCACCGCGAGCCGCTTCTTGGCGTCCCAGCCGGCAAATTGCGGCGGCACCAGAATGGTCGAGCCAAACGTGACGGGACCGCCGACGTCGCGACTGACGCGCACATCGGCGTCGACCAGGTGCGGACCATTGATCGGCCTTGCCGCGCGCGCGAGGCGCCAGGTCAGATAGAGGCCGATGACCAGCCGCAGCAGCAACAGGCTGGCGACGGCGACATGGACGATTGTGGCGACAAGCCACCAATTGATCGAGACGCCGCTCTGCGCCGGGGAAGCAATCGCCGCGCCGGGCGCGATCGGCTGCATGGGCTGCGGCATCTCGAACATCGAGATGTCAGCCGGCAGGACATCAGCCGGCACCGATACCGGCAATGGCAGCCGGGTGATCGTGACCGTCGGCCAATGCATCACCACGGGCATCGCCAGCGATGCCAGCAGCACGACGACCCACGCCGTCATGTGAGCGTGCGGATTGCGCACGCGAAACAGGTTGAGGCCGAACCAGACGACGCCTCCCAGCACAAGGGAGCGCAGCGCCGCCTCCGCCAGAGTTGCGATCATTCTTTCTTCACTCCCCTCGCCTTCTTCGCCTTGGCGACCTGGTCGGCCAGTGTGCGCAGCTGCTGCTGGTCGAGCATTGCATTGTCGACCATGCCGACGAGGACCTCCTCCATCGAGCCGTTGCAGAACCAGTCGACGATGCGCTGCACCGCCTTGGCCGCAACCCGCGCGCGCGCTTCGGCTGCGTGGTAGACATAGGTGCGTCCGTCCACCGTGTGCCGAGCATAGCCCTTTTCTTCCAGCCGGCGCAGCACCGTGCGCACGGTGGATTCCTTCAGCCGACGCGACAGCTTTTCGCGCACAATTTCGGCCGTGACAGGACCATGGGCCCAAACCAGTTGCATGACCTCGTGCTCGAGGTCGCCCAGGTCGGGCAAACGATCGTCCATGGCGGCTTACCTTGGTTTTCGAATTTTCTTGTAGCGCTACAGAGCGTCGCATATACCGCCGCGCCGCGCAACGGGGTTTCTACCTGAAATGGTATCGGATGCTGACCGAACGGGGCTTGCTTTAGGCG
>NZ_JADPIT010000010.1:386900-433623 GCF_023073035.1 Bradyrhizobium sp. 62 | reverse complement strand
TCGTCATGCCCGGGCTTGTCCCGGGCATGACGATGCGGAGGCTTCAGTACTTCGGCTCGTACATCTGGGACTGAACCAATCCCTTCACGTCGTTGGGCGCGGGTCCGTCCGCGAGTCCGCGCTGATAGGCGACATCGGCGACGGCGGCAGCGATGCGGACCGAGACCTCGCGGATGCGCGGCAGCGCCGGGTAGAGGCTGCCTTGCGCAAGATCGTCCTTGCCGACGCAATCGGCCAGCGTATGGGCGGCCGCCATGAACATCTCGTCCGTCACCAGCCGCGAGCGGCTGGCGATGACGCCGAGGCCGACGCCCGGGAAGATGTAGGAGTTGTTGCCCTGGCGCGGCACGAAGGTGCGGCCGTTCAGCTTCACAGGATCATACGGGCTGCCGCAGGCAAACAGCGCGCGGCCCCCGGTGTAGCGGTAGGCGTCCTCCGCCGAACATTCGGCCTTCGAGGTCGGGTTGGAGAGCGCGAACACGATCGGCTGTTCGTTGAGCTCGGCCATCGCCTTGAGCACCTCGGGCGTGAAGGCGCCGCCGACCGCGGCAACGCCGATGATCGCCGTCGGCTTCAGCGTCCTGATCGCGGTGAGGAAGTCGGCGATCGGCGCCTGGTCGGCATGGGCATAACGGAGCTTGTGACCGGACAGGCCTTCACGGCCGCCAACGACCAGGCCGCGGGAATCCACCAGCCAGTTGCGGCGGAGCGCTTCGGCCTCGGAGGCGCCCTCCGCCATCATGGCGGACGTCACGAGATCGGCGATGCCGGTCGCGGCCTCGCCCGCGCCGAGGAACAGGATGCGCTGATCCTTCAGCTTGCCGCCGTTGACGCGCAAGGCCGAGAACAGGCCGGCGAGCGCAACCGCGGCCGTGCCCTGGATGTCGTCGTTGAAGACGCAGGCCTCATCGCGGTATTTGTGCAGCAGCTTGAACGCCGAGTGGTTGGCGAAATCCTCGAACTGGATCAGCACTCCCGGAAAGCTCTTGCGCGCGGCGACCATGAACTCGTCGACGAAGCTGTCATAGGCCTCGCCCGTGAGCCGCCGCTCGCGCAGGCCGAGATAATACGGGTCTTTCAGGAGCTCTTCGTTGTTGGTGCCGACGTCGAGCACGATCGGCAGGCACGTTTCGGGATGCACGCCGGCGCAGGCCGAATAGAGCGAGAGTTTACCGACCGGAATGCCCATGCCGTTGGCGCCGAGATCGCCGAGGCCCAGGATGCGCTCGCCATCGGTGACGACGATCAGCTTGGCCGGATAGGGCCAGTTCTTCAGGATCTCGGCGATCTGGCCGCGATCGCGCGAGGAGATGAACATGCCGCGTGGCCGCTGGAAAATCAGGCCGTATTTCTGGCAGGCGAGCCCGACCGTCGGCGTGTAGATGATCGGCTGGATCTCGTCGATATTGTCGACGACGACGCGGAAGAACAGCGCCTCGTTGCGGTCATGCAACGCATTCAGCGCAACATATTTTTCGAGATCGGTCGGCAGCGTGCGCAGGTTGACGAGCACGCGCTCGACCTGGGTCTCCATCGTCAGCACGCAAGGCGGCAGCAGTCCGCGCAGGCCGAGCGCATCGCGCTCCTGCGCGGTGAAGGCGGTGCCCTTGTTGAGCAGGGGATCGCGCAGCAGCGCCATGCCGTGCACGGAATCGGACGATGTCGAATGGGCGCTGACCCGAGCAGGTCTATTCACGAATTCCCCCAGGGAGTTTCTTATTGAAGGGCGAGCATTGTCGGCCAGCACTCACCTGAGATCAAGGACGCAGAAAACTGCGGCAGGCATTGTGATCCCGCACCGCAGCGAGGTTTTGGTGACAGACCGCTCGTCGTGCGCACGAAAAAGGTTAACGCCGCGAGGCTCTCGCACCTCATGGTGAGGAGCGCGGAACGCGCGTCTCCGGACGATGCTTTGCATCGCCGGGCGAATCATGCAGGCCCTGCTCTCCGCGGCGCATCCTTCGAGACGCCCGCTCCGCGGGCTCCTCAGGATGAGTCAGTGGTATGGGCGACAGCGTTACTCAGCCTTGATGTCGGCGGCCTTCACGATCGGCCACCATTTCTCGGTTTCGGCCTTCTGGAAGGCTCCAAGCGCTGCGGGTGTTTGCTGATCGGGCGGAGGAATCTCCTGTCCCAATTCGCCAAACCGCTGCTTGACGGAAGCGTCGGCAAGCACGGTGACGATGGCCGCGTTGAGCTTCGTGACGATCTCCTTCGGCGTATTTCTCGGCGCCCAGATGCCGTGCCAGTAGGAGATGTAGAGACCGGGCAGCCCCGCCTCGTCGACCGTCGGGATATCGGGCGCGGAGGCGAGCCGCGTCGGCGACGTCACCGCGAACGCCTTGATCGCACCGTTCTTGTAATGCGGCAGCGAGTTCGAGGCCTAATCGAACATGATGTCGATCTGCCCGGCCACGAGGTCGATCATGGCGGGCCCCGCGCCGCGATAGGGCACGAACTGGAAGTCGGTGCCGGTTCTCTCCTTGAAGAAGACACCGGCGACGTGGGCCCCTGTGCCGGCGCCGGCGGTGCCGGCAGTCACCTTGCCCGGATTGGCCTTCAGCCACGCGATCATCTCTTTCAGAGTGTTGGCCTCGAGCGACTTCCGGCCGACGATGAGCTGCGTGCCCATCGCGATCGTCGCGACCGGTTCGAAATCGGCGATCACGTCATAGGGCAGCTTGAAAATCGCGCCGTTGAGCACATGCGTGCCCCAATGGCCGATCGTGATCGTGGTGCCATCAGGCGTTGCGCGCGCGACGCGGGCGCCGGCGATGCTGCCGGAGGCGCCCGCTACGTTTTCGACCACGATCGTCGCGTGCAATTCGGCGGCGATGCGTTCGGACAGGATGCGTGCCAGCGTGTCGGTCGGACCGCCCGCCGCGAACGGCACCACGAGGGTGATCGGCCGCGACGGAAACGGCTGCGCGCTCGCAGGAGCGGTCCACGCCGCACATCCGAACAACGCACAAACGACGATCACATGACCACGCAGTCCAGCCCACCGCCCCTGCATTCCATCCACCCTTTTTTGCTGCCCGCATGTCGTCAGCGGGCTGGGGCGAAGTGAACGCTGCCGGTTCGACCAAGGCAAGCGGTAAGTTTACCGCGCCACTATCCTGCGGCTCGACGCGGCGTCAGATGAGCGGCGTTGTCAGCCGGCGGCGCGATGTGCATCAGGATGGTCTGGGTGGCCGATGCGACCTCGATGCCGTTGTGCTGGAAGCGCTGCTTCATGCGGCGGTTGAATTCGCGTTGCACCGGCCAGCGGCCGGCCTCGGTGCAGCGGATCTGGCCGACGATCGACACCATGGCGCCGTCGACCTTGTCGATGCCCCAGAGCTCGAGATCCCCGCGGATCAGGCTGCGGAATTCCACCTCGCGGCGCATCTCGTCGACGATGTCCTTCAGGATCTGGCCGGCGCGGTCGGTATCCTCCTTGTAGGCGACGTTGACGCTGACGGACGCGTTGCCGGCGCCACGGCTGGCATTGGTGATGGTCGTGACCGCGCTGAACGGCACGATGTGCACGGCACCGTCGCCGGCCCGCAGCCTGATCGTGCGGATCGAGACGTTCTCGACCACGCCCGATAGCCCGGACACGCTGACGCTGTCGCCGACCTGGACGGTGTTCTCCAGCAGCAGGAACAGCCCGGTGATGAGGTCCTGCACCAGCTTCTGCGAGCCGAAGCCGATGGCGATGCCGACGATGCCGGCGCCCGCCAGCAGCGGCGCGACGTTGACGCCGATCTCGCTGAGCGCCGTGAGGCCGACGACGGTCGCGATCACGCACAGCAAGGCCGTGCGCAGCATCGGCTGAAAGGTCCGCAGCCGCGCGGCGCGGGCATAGTGCCCATCGCGCGACAGCGTATTGATCTGGCGGTCCAGCAGCGCGTTGCTGGCTTCCCAGATCGCAGCTGCGATGAACACGGCAAGTCCGATCGTCACCACCGCCGAGATCAGCCGGCTGCCGATCTGGCCGCCATAGAACCAGACGATGGCGTCGACGCCCCAGACTTCGAGCACGGCCACCAGGCCGATGAAGGCGATCACGCCAGATACGATCTTGCGCAGCAGCGGCAGGTAGCGGTTGGCGCGGATCTCGAGGCCCGGAAACCGCTGGAGGATTTCCGGCTTGATGCGGAAGCCGCGGTCGATCAGGCCCAGCGTCAGCATGATGGCGACACGCGTGATCAGCGCCACCGCGATGGTGCCGACGAAATATTGCAGCAGCAACGAATAGCCGTTGCGGATGTTCAGCGCCCACACCGCCCACAGCGCGAGGTCGAGGGCGATGGCAAGATAGTGCCAGCCGCCCGCGATACGGTTGCGCAGTCGCGCCGCGAGCCCCTGCCGGTCGGCCGGCGCGCGGATGGCTTCGGCGACCTGGCGGCGGCATTGCAGGATGATGACGACGATGAAGAGATGCACGACCAGCATCACCATGCGCAAGAGCGCGGCATAGCCGGCGCGATGCAGGCCGAGCAGCAGCGCCACGTTGGCAAAGGCGATGCCGGAGACGCCGACGCCGACGATACGGCGCGCCCAGATCTCGATATAAGCGGCGGTTTCGGCCTTGACCGGAAACAAGCCGAACGGTCCCGCCAGCACACAGACCACACAGATGAGCCCGCGCGAGAACGCATAGGCGTTGACGACGGCGAGGATCACGAGGCGGACGGTGGTGGGCTCGCCGATCTCGGTGCCGAGCAGCGCCGTGGCGACTCCGACAAAGACCAACACGGGTAGCAGCTCGAGCAGGAAGCGTCCCAGCACGAGCGGCAGCCGCAGCATGATTTGCCAGGCCCGCGCCAGGCTGTGGCGGCGCATTTGCAGTTCGGGCGCCGGGGTGACATCGGCGACCGATGACGGCCGATCGGCAATGGGCAACACCTGCACCGGCAGGCGCGCCGTTTGCGGCATGCGCCCTTCCAGGAACGCGACGGGGCGGCGGATCAGACGGAAGATCACCCATTCGGCGCAGAAGGCGCCGCCGAACACCAGCGCGAGCTTCCAACCGATCTCGATCAGGAGATTGTAGGCCGCGGGATCGTTCGCGGTCCGCACGATCCAGTAGTAGAACGCCGGGAAGTGCGTGAGCGTCCTGGCCGTATCGGCGACGTCTCGCGAAATTTCGCCGATCTCCTCGGACACGGTGAGCATGAGCTGCGCACCAAGGCCGTCGGCCGCGAGCGGGATCGGCGATTTTGGCTCGGGCGCGGGCTGCTGTGGACCTGACGCATTCGCGATCACGCGCAGCGTGTCGATCATCTGCGCGCGCTTCTTGTCGTCCTGCAGCGTGTCCAGCGCGCGCTTGGCCTCATCGGGCGACAACGCGGCAGCGCTATTGGCCGCCGGTGCGGGCGGCGCGGCGCGGGTGCTGGAGAGAGATGAGATCGCGATCAAGAGCGCGGCGAGAAGCGCGGAGGCAAGCTTATGCGACACGAGGGATTCCCTGGGAAAAATGAATGCGACGGCGACGTCGGGACCGTCACCGCCGAAGCACATGCATCATGTCGGATCGACGCTATTCGCCCGGGCGCTGTGTCGGAAGTTGGCCAATGAGGCGACATTCTCTTGGCATTTGCCGCGGTGCAGGAAACGGGAACCGCGGTCTCAAGGCGAGGGATGCGTATGCGGCAGCATTTCAATGCAGATGGATGCAGTTAAGCCTCATCCTGAGGAGGCCGCGAAGCGGACGTCTCGAAGGACGAGGCGCTCGCTCGGGGGCCGCCGAGACGTCATCTGCGATCGCCCCGATATGCAATAGCCCTGCGTCATTCCGGGAGTCGGCCCGGAATGACGCGATGAGGAGGAGGAGGAGGAGAGAATCAGGATGTCAAAAGCGCGGCGGCCGCGTCACGGCCATCCGACATAATTCGGTGTGATGCAATCGATGTGCTGCAGAATACAGCGCCGGGCAGGTAGGGGCTATGCCACACTGATGCAGCCCTCTAAACCTTGGCCCGGCGTGCCGTTCGCGGTTTTCTGCCGCTATGCGATAGTCCGAACGAGCTCCATCGCACTTACCGCGGCTGGATCTGCGGAGGTGGTGTCATAGACCTCCCCTTGCTCTTGATGTGGACGTTGCGCGTCGCATGTTTGCGACCGTTGCGATGGTCCTCCCGTGACGCAGGACTGTCAAGCAAGATCAATGGCGCACAAATCACATTTGAGGGTGCGTTCCATCTCACTGCGACGGATTCGCTGCAGCGAAATACGAAAAGTGGGCGAGTTACGAGACTACCCTTCCCGTCAATGTGGAGCGCTTCTGCCACTGGTGGGCGCGCGGGTCCTGAGGAATTTGGGATGATGACATCATGCCCCTGTTTTGCCCGACAGGTCAAACGATTTCGTTAAATCAGCAATGAATCCGCAAGCCTCGCGCTGACCTTCAAGTCATTGATTTCGTTATCCCCGGCTACTTGGCATGGGGTTGTTTTCGCGTTTTTTGTTTCTTGTCCGCCTTCTCCTCTTTCTCCAGCGCCTTGCGCACCTCGTCGAACTCGCCCAGCGAGGCCTTGTCGGCGCGGGGGAAGCGCAGATCGAGCTTTTCGAGCGCCGCGACGATGGCCGACCCGATCACGACGCGCGCGAACCATTTGTGGTCGGCCGGCACGACATACCACGGCGCATGAGGCGTTGCCGTGTGCCGGACGATGTCCTGATAGACCGCCTGGTAGCGCGGCCACAGCGCGCGTTCCTTGATGTCGTCCATGGAGAACTTCCACTGCTTGGACGGATCCTCCAGCCGGTCGAGGAAGCGCTTGCGCTGCTCGTCCTTGGACAGATTGAGGAAGAATTTCAGCACCACGGTGCCGTTGCGCGAGAGATAGCGCTCCCACGCAGAGATGTCCTCGAATCGCTCTTTCCAGATGTTCTTGGTGAGGAGCTTTTGCGGCAGTTTCTCCTTGGCGAGGATCTCCGGATGCACGCGCGTCACCAGGCATTCCTCGTAGTGGGAGCGGTTGAAGATGCCGATATGGCCCCGCTCCGGCAGCGCGACCGCGTGGCGCCAGAGGAAATCGTGGTCGAGTTCCTTGCTGCTCGGCGCCTTGAAGGCACTGACTGCGCAACCCTGCGGATTGATGCCCTCGAAGATCGCCTTGATCGCAGAATCCTTGCCGCCGGCGTCCATCGCCTGGAATACGATCAGCACCGACCAGCGGTCCTGCGCGTAGAGCTTCTCCTGAAACGCGATCAGCCGCTTCTTGTTGGCGTCGAGAATGTCCTGCGCCTTCTCCTTGTCGAGGTCGCCCTTCTCGTCGGTCTTGTGGTCCTTGAGATGAAACTTGCCCGAACCATCGTAGCGGAATGGCGTGATGTAGCGGTCAGGCTCCTGGGCGAGCGATTTGGACGACTTCTTGCTCATGAGCGCGGGGCACCTTGCGTTGCGGCTTCAATCGATCGAGCAAGCTACCAAGGATGCCCTTCGGAAGGAATATGATGAAAAGCACGAGCAGCACGCCGTAGACGAGATTGTCCCAGCCGACCGCCTTGGTACCGAAGCCGATGCGCAGGGTCTCGGCCAGCATAATCGTGATGACGGCGCCGAAGGTCGGGCCGAGCGAGACGAACAGGCCGCCGACGATGGCCGCGAACACCATCTGGAGCGACACCGCGATGCCGCTGACGGTGTCGGGCGTGATGAACATCTGGTACTGGCAGTAGATCGCGCCGGCGAGCGCCGTCATCAGCGCGCTGAGCAGCGTGATCTTCAGCTTCTCCGCGGTGACGTCGACGCCGGCGGCGGCCGCGGCGTCCTCGTCCTCCGAGATCGCCTCCAGCGCATAGCGGGCCATGCTGCGGTCGACCCAGTGCCAGACCACGATGCCGAACAGCCAGACCCCGAGCGCGATCAGGTACCAGGTGATCTTGTCGTCGAATTGCAGCGACCAGAGCTTGTTGCCCGCAGCCCGGTTCGGCGTGTAGCCGAGCGAGCCGCCGGTGTAGTCGCGCGTCGCCGTGATGACCTGGAGCACAATGCCGGAGAGCGCGAGCGTCACCAGCACGAAATAGTGCCCGGTGATGCGGAAGCGAAAACAGGGATAGCCGACGATCAGCGCCAGCGCGCCGGCCGCGACCATGCCGATGGGGATGCCGATCCAGGGCGACCATCCCAGGTGATTCCAGAGTAGCGCGGTGACATAGGCGCCTATTCCCATGAACCCGCCATGGCCGAGCGAGACGAGGCCGAACCGCCCCATCATCGACCAGGACGTATAGGCGAACGACCAGATCAGGATCAGCACCAGGATGTGCAGATGATAGGGATCGCGATAGACGAAAGGCAGCGCGACCAGCGCCGCCAATCCCACCGCCCAGGCAGCAAGCCGTCCCCGCCCCATCATCGGCGCCTCGCGAGCAGGCCCGCGGGCCGGATGAACATCATGACGATGAAGAAGGCGAAGGCGAGCACATAGCCCCATTCGAGATCGGAGAACAGGCCGCCGAGCGAGATGATTTCGGCGAACACGAAGGCAGCGATGAAGCCGCCGATGAAATTGCCGAGGCCCCCGAGCACGCAGATCAGGAACGTGATCGGTCCGAACGACAGGCCGACGAAGGGATGCACGTCATATTGCAGCACAAGGAGGCAGGCGGCGAGCCCGGCCAGCCCCCCGCCGATTGCCGAGGTGATGAGATAGATGCGCTTGGTATCGACGCCCATCAGCGCCATGATCTGCCGGTCCTGAGAGATCGCGCGGATCGCGGTGCCGGTGAAGGTCCGCGTCATGAACAGATAGACCGCGACCATGCCGACCAGCGCAGCTAGGAAGGACAGAAGTCGTGCGTAGCTGAAATTCATGTCGCCGAAGGCGAGCACCGGCAGGCGAATGCCGAGGTTGCGGAAGTCGATGCCGAAGGCGACGGTGGCAAAGCTCTGCAGTACGAACAGCACCCCGCCGGTCGCCAGCAACTGGTTGATCGGCGGCGCGGTGAGGAGCGGCGCGATCACGAGGTAGTGCAGCGCCGCGCCGAGCACCGCGACCAGCAGGATGGTGAGCGGCGCGGCGAGGAAGTAACTGATGCCGTAATACTGCACCAGGAAGTACATGGCGTACATGCCGATCATCACCAACTCGGCATAGCAGATCCAGGTCACGTCGATGACGCCGAAGATCAAATTGAGCCCGAGCGCGAGCAACGCCAGCACGCCGCCGAGCAGGATGCCGTTGATCACGGCCTCCAGCAGGTAGATGTCGAAAATGTCCAAAAATGCTTGCATGCCCGCATGAACCTCACACCCCGAGATAAGCTTCCTTGACCGTGTCGCTCGCCAGCATCTCGGCCGAGGTGCCTGAGGACCTGATCGTGCCCGCCTCGATCAGATAGGCGCGATCGACCACTTTCAGCACCTGCTGCACATTCTGCTCGACGATCAGCACGGTCAGCCCGCTGGCGCGGATCCGCTTCACCAGCTCGAACACCTGTTGCACCACGACCGGCGCGAGCCCCGCCGACGGCTCGTCGAGCAGCAGCAGCTTTGGATTCGACATCAGCGCGCGGCCGATCGCACACATCTGCTGCTCGCCGCCGGACATAGTGCCGGCCATCTGGTGGCGGCGCTCCTTCAGGCGCGGAAACAGCTCGAACACCACGTCCAGCCGCTCGGCATAGTGGCCGCGCGCCTCCTGCATGAAGGCACCCATCTTGAGATTGTCGTCGACCGAGAGCTGCGGAAACAGCCGCCGGTTCTCCGGCACATGCGCGATCCCGAGGCTGACAATCTTGTGCGGCGGCGTGGCCACGACGTCGACGGCTTCCATTCTGATCGAGCCACGCGAGGGACGGATCAGCCCGGAGATGACGCGCATCAGGGTGGTCTTGCCGGCCCCGTTGGGCCCGATGACGCCGACAGCCTCGCCCGCCTTCACGTCGAGATCGACGTCGAACAGTGCCTGGAAGGTGCCATAGCCGGCATTGACGCCGCGGAGCTCAAGCATCACTGAACCCCCGCGCGGCGGCGCGCTGCGGCGGCCGCGGCCTGCGTGGTCTCGGCATCGGTGCCGAGATAGACCTCGATGACACGGGGATCGCCGGCAACGGCACTTGGCAATCCTTCCGAGATCTTCTCGCCGTGATCGAGCACCATGACGCGATCGACGACGCGCATCAGCACGCCCATGATGTGCTCGACCCAGATGATGGTGATGCCGAGTTCGTCACGGATGTTGCGGAGCATGTTGGCCGCCTGCCCCATCTCGGCCTCGTCGAGACCGCCGAGGCTCTCGTCGGCCAGCAGGAGTTTTGGCGCGGTGGCGAGCGCTTTCGCCAGCTCGAGCTTCTTCAGGCCGGCTGCGCCGAGGCCATCCACGCTGGCATGGCGATCGGTCGGCAGGCCGACCATCGCCAGCGATCTTTCGGCCGCCTCCTCGGCCTTGACGCGGCTATGGCGGCCCTGACCGTAGAAGCCGGCGAGCGCGACGTTCTCGAAGATCGTCAGGCGGCGGAATGGCCGCGGGATCTGGAAGGTGCGGCCGATGCCGCTGTTGATGATCCGGTGCGGCGGAAGGCCTGCGATCTCGGAGCCGTCGAACAGGATCGAACCGGACGTCGGCGCCAGCGTGCCCGAGAGCATGTTGAAGATTGTGCTCTTGCCCGAGCCGTTGGGGCCGATCAGGCCGAGGATCTCGCCCTGGCCGACCTTGAACGACACATTGTTGACGGCGGTGAAGCCGCCAAACCGCTTCACCAGCCCGCTGACTTCCAGCACCGTCCCGCTCTCCTCTCTGCGCGCATTTGCGCTACTGGTTGCTGTAGGTGGTGCCCTTCGGCAGCGGCAGCACGGCCTCGCGCTGCGCCTGGCTCTTGGGCCACACCACCGAGGACTTGTCGTCGATGTACTGGATCACGACCGGGAACGAGCGCTCGTTCTGTCCGGCCATCGGCGTGCCCTCGCCGTAAAACTTGACGCCGAAGCCGAGCATGGTGCCGCCCTCGGGAATATCAGTGTCGAGCGCAGCTTTGCGCAGCGCATCTGGATCGACGCCACCGTACTTCTTGATCGCACGCGGCAGCACGTCATTCATGAACACATAAGTGTTGGACGCACCGATGCCGACATGCGCCGAGCGGATGGCGACGCCGGGCCGGATCTTGTCGAATTCCTCGCCGACCATCTTGATCACAGGCGGGAGCTTGGGATCCATGGTCTTCTGGTTGGCAAGCCAGATCGAGATCGGGTCGGTGTTGAAGATGTAGGTGGCATCGGCCCCCATGCCTTCCTTCAGTTTTTCATAGACCCCGTAACCCGCACCATGCCCCATCAGCGCGCCGAATTTCAGCCCCTGCTCGCGCGCCTGACGCAGCAACAGCGTGATATCGGGGTTGTAGCCGGTGTGGAAAATGACGTCGGGCTTGGCGCGCTTCAACTTGGTCACCAGCGCGGAGAGGTCAGGCGCGGTGGCCGAATAGCCTTCCTTCATCACGACGTTGAAGCCCGCCTTTTTCGCGCCGGCCTCGTTGCCCCTGGACACGTCGACGCCATAGGCGCCGTCCTCGTGAATGATCGCGACGCGCAGATCCTTCGGCTCCTTGTCGAACTTCGCCTTGGCGTTCTGCGCGATGAAATCCATCGTCATCATGCCGAACTGGTCGCCGCTCGCTTGCGGGCGGAAGACGTATTTGTAGCCCTTCTCGTTGAACACCGCCGACGAGATGCAGGTCGTCATCCACATGAACTTCTTGAGCTGCTCGACGCGGGCTGCGACCGGCACGCATTGCGCCGAGGAGAAGAAGCCGAGCACCATGTCGACCTTTTCCTGCTCGAGCAGGCGGACGGATTCGTTGATCGCGATGTCGGGCTTGCTTTGCGCATCGGCATAGACCGCTTCGATCTTGTAACCCTCGACGCCGGTCTTGGCGAAATGGTCGAGGACGATCTTTGCGCCGATATAACCGAGTTCAGAGCCGCCGCCGGCGAGAGGCCCGGTCAAATCGAAAACGACGCCGATCTTGATCTTCTTCTCTTTGCCTTGATCCTGGGCCTGGGCGGACAGCGCCAAGCCCGTCGCTGATATCGCGACCAACAGCCCACGTACCAAACGGGCAGCCATGCGCACGCGCATCAAAACCTCCCTGGCCGATTGTGCATTGCATTCTTTTTGCTTTTGTATTTTTGCCCATCACATGGGCTGGGCGCAGCGATGTCAAGCCTCGCGCGTCAGCGCAACGCGAACTGCTGCTCGACGAAGGCCGTGACAAATCGCGGCATGGACGGCGTGAGATCGCTCATTCCGCGCACGAGATGGATAGCCGACAGCTCCGGCTCGGCCTCGCGCGCCAGATTGGCTTCGATCCGCGCACGCGCCACATCACCCGGCATGTCCAGGTTGATAATTTGCAACATCGCAATCGCGGGGCCGGTGACGACGCAGTGCCAGTCCGGTTCGACCCGATAGTCGGCCGCGGTGAGGCCGGTCTCTTCCTCGAGTTCGCGGATCACGCTGCCGGGAATGTCCAGCGTGTCGCCCCTGACGTCGTCGAGATCGGGCGTGCCCGATGGGAAATAGATCCGGCCTGCATTGGCGGTATGCTGCGCCATCTCGCCCATCACGAATGCGCCGTCGGAGCTACGCAGCGCGCCCATGCCAAAACCGTTGAACACGGCCTTGTCGGGAAAGCCCCAGTCGCGCCAGGCGAGGAAGCTCGCGAAATCGGTCTCGAAATAGGTCGCGGCGAGATGGCCGTCGGTAAACAAAGCATCCCGCCCGATCAGGACGCGACCGTTCCAGATCTTTGGCCGCTCGCGCTGCTTCTCGGCGAAATGCGTGGCGATCTCGTCACGCCGCTCCTCCGCGAACGGCCAGACGATCGGCCGGACGGCAAGATCAAGCGTCGTGACCCGATGGATTGTCAGTGACGTCATGACGCTTGGTTACCGAGCCTTCGCGTCAGTTATTTGGCGCTCCCCGTGGTCTTCTTGGCCTGCTCGACATATTTGTTGGTGAAGGTCTTGCTGACGTCGATCTTGGCGTTCGCCACGTCGGGGGAGCCGACGCTGAAAACCGCGAGCACTGCGTCGGCGCCCTTCGGGTCCATCTTGCCGGTTTCGGAGAACATCGGGATCGTGTTCTTCAGCGCCGCGAGATAGAGGTCCTTGTTCTTGCCGACCGTCTCCTCCGGCATCTTCGCCATGATCTCCTCGGGCGAGTGCGAGTGGATCCAGGCGAGCGTGCCCAGGATCGCATTGGTCAGCGCCTGCGTCTCCTTCTCGTGGCCGGCAACCCAGGCAGCGGTCGAGTACAGCGCGCCGCCCGGATATTCGCCCCCGAACGTCTCGAGCGTATCCTTTTGCGTACGGGTGTCCGAGAGGATGCGCAGATCCTTGTGGCTGCCCTGGAGCACGGTCACGGAGGGATCGAGCATTACGGCCGCGTCGATCTGGCCCTGCTCCATGGCGGCGACCGCAGTGGCGCCGAGGCCGACGCCGATCACGGCGGTGCTGGCGGGATCGACGCCATTTTTCTTGAGCATATATTTGAGGAAGAAGTCCGTAGAAGAGCCGGGCGCGCTGACGCCGACCTTCTTGCCGGCGAGGTCCTTGATCGACTTGATCTCGTTGGTGTGCGAGGGCGAAACCACCAGCACGAGGCCGGGATAGCGGTCATAGACGACGAACGCCTGAAGCTCTTGCTTCTTGGCTGCGAGGTTGACGCAATGGTCGAAATAGCCGGAGACCACGTCGGCGCTGCCGCCGAGCACGGCCTTGAGCGCGTCCGAGCCGCCCTTGAGGTCCACGAGTTCGACATTGAGGCCGGCCTTGTCGTATTCGCCAAGCTGTTTTGCCAGCACCGTCGGCAAATAGCACAGGCAGGAGCCGCCGCCGATCGCGATGGTGACCTTGCTTTGCGCCGCGGCAAGACCGGTGGTGAGCGTCAGCGCGATCAACGCGCCCGCGAGCCTGGCTATCGTGTTCTTCATTGGTTTCCTCCGTTCGGCTGGCGGCACCATAGAGCAGCCGGACTGGCTTGAGAAGCAGGACCGAAGGCGCTGGCCATCGGCCTTTCGGCACAATAGCATGCGCCCACAAGAACAATTCTTGATGGGGAGGATCATCCATGAATCGCCTTGCAATCGGACTGTCGATCGCCACCGCTTTTGCCGCCGGATGCGGCGCAACCCACCTGCTTCGGCCGGCGCTGGCCGCGGAGAACATCACGCCGCAGATCATCCACACCGGCGAGATGGAGGGTGACGCGCTCGGGAACGCGAACGCCGTCGGCTTCCGTTCCAAGATGTTCGCGAGCGCCGACGGCGCCACCATCTCGATCCAGGTCGGCAATGTGCCCAAGCACATGCATCCCAACACCAACGAGATCCAGTACATTTTAGAGGGCACCGGCACGATCTGGTTCGGCGACAAGGAAGTCACGGTGAAGCCGGGCGACCTCGTCATCATCCCGAAGGGGACGCCGCATGGCGGTACCAAGCCGATCAGCGGACAGGTCAAGGCGATCGCGATCAAGACGCCGCCGCAGGCCCCCGACGACACCAAACTGCTGGACTGATCGATCCGGGACTCGCGCGGTGCGCGGGCCCCTAGCGGCCTAGCCGCGTCCGTCCACGGTCGGGCGCCACACCAGCAATCTCCGCTCCACCAACGTCACGCCAAAGTCGATCAGGATGACGAAGGCCGACAGCACGAACATGCCGGCGAACACGCCGGCGACGTCGAAGATGCCTTCGGCCTGCTGGATGAGATAGCCGAGCCCCGCCGCCGATCCCAGATATTCGCCGACGACCGCACCGACCACGGCAAAGCCCACTGACGTGTGCAGCGAGGAGAACATCCACGACAGCGCGGAGGGCCAATAGACGTGCTGCATCAGCTGCCGCTCGCTCATGCCGAGCATGCGGCCATTGTCGAGCACGGTGCGGCTGACCTCCTTGACGCCTTGATAGACGTTGAAGAACACGATGAAGAACACCAGCGTCACGCCGAGCGCGACCTTGGACCAGATGCCCAGCCCCAGCCACAGCGCGAAGATCGGCGCCAGCACCACACGCGGCAGTGCGTTGACCATCTTCACGTAGGGATCGAACACCGCGGCGACCAGCGGCTGGCGCGCGAACCAGAAGCCGATCAGCACGCCGCCGGCCGATCCGATCACGAAGGCCAGGATCGATTCCGTCAGCGTGATGCCGAGATGCTTCCAGATCACGCCGGACGAGAACCATTTGACGATCTGGGCGAAGACATCGACCGGGTTGGAGAAGAAGAACGGCGGCAGCAGGATCTTGCCGAACACCGGCACGGTCGACAGCAATTGCCACAGCGCGAGGCAGACGACAGCGACTAGGACTTGCAGCGCAAGCAGCGTCACGCGCGACATCACACCGCCTCCGCCGCTTGCGTGGATTGCGCGTAGCCCTTCATGACCTCGTCCTTGAGCACGCTCCAGATCTCGCGATGAAGCGCATGGAATTCCTTGTCCAGCCGCACTTCGAAAATGTCGCGCGGGCGCGGCAGGCTCACGCGCCAGTCGCCGATGATGCGCGAGGACGGCCCCGCCGACATGATCACGACGCGGTCGGCGAGCGCGATCGCCTCCTCCAGATCGTGGGTGACGAACAGCACGGCCTTGCGGTCGGCGTTCCAGAGGTCGAGCAGCAGGTTGCCCATGACCTGCCGGGTCTGTGCATCCAGCGGCCCGAACGGCTCGTCCATCAGCAGGATCTTTGGATCGCGGATCAGCACCTGCGCCAGCGCCACGCGCTTGCGCTGGCCGCCCGAGAGCATGTGCGGATAGCGGTTGGCGAAGGCACCCAGGCCGACCGAGGTCAGCCATGTCTGCGCCCGCGGCAGCGCCTCGCTGCGCGGCGTGCCGCTGACTTCGAGCCCGATCGCGACGTTGTCCAGCGCGGTCTTCCAGGGGAACAGCGCATCGGCCTGGAACAGATAGCCGGCATCCCGATTCAGCCCGGCGAGCGGCTGGTCGAATATCCTGACGCTCCCGGCAGCCGGCTTCAGCAGCCCGGCCGCGACGTTGAGCAGTGTTGATTTCCCGCAGCCGGTCGGGCCGACGATGGCGACGAACTCGCCCTGCGCCACCGTCAGATGCGCCTTCTCCACCGCCGTATAGACCCGCCCGTCCCCCAGCTGGAACGCGACCTTGGCATCTTCCAGCGCCACTGCCGTAGGCGTTATCATGTGTTCCCTCCGAACTTGGCCCGATGCCTTAGCCGCTCGCGCGGCCAAGTTCAATCAAGCCGCCAAGCGTGGTACGCATGGGCCTCGTCATCCCCTGCCCCACGGGCGGGTTAGCGTAGTGAGCCCCGCCCGATGCCATCCAGGCCGATGATTGGCTATGCCCACGTCACCAAGAGCTTCGGCGCACTCAAGGCCGTGGACGATGTGTCACTCGACATCGCCGAAGGCGAGTTTGTGGCTGTCGTCGGCGGCTCGGGTTCGGGCAAAACGACGCTGCTGCGACTCGCCAACCGCCTGATCGAGGCGGATGGCGGCACGATCACGGTCGAGGGCGACGACGTGCAATCCGTCGATCCGGTCGCGCTGCGGCGCCGCATCGGCTACGTCTTCCAGAGCGGCGGGCTGTTCCCGCATCTAAGCGTCGCGGACAACATCGGAATCACGCCAAAACTGCTCGGCGTCCCGGCGGCGGATATCGCAACGCGGGTCGATGAGTTACTCGAGCTCGTGCAGCTCGACCGGGCCGCGCATCGCGAGCGGTTGCCGGATGCGCTCTCGGGCGGCCAGCGCCAGCGCGTCGGCGTGGCGCGGGCGCTTGCGGCACGGCCCCGCATCGTGCTGATGGACGAGCCCTTCGGCGCGCTCGATCCCCTCACCCGCGATGCGCTCGGCGACGATTTTCGCGAGCTGCACCGCAAGCTCGGCCTGACCACCGTGATGATCACCCACGACATGACGGAAGCGATTTTGCTCGCCGACCGCATCGCGGTGATGCGCAGCGGGAAGCTGCTGGCGCAGGGCACGCCAGTGGAGCTCTCGAAAAGCAGCGACGCCTACGTGCTGGAGCTGTTGCGGACGCCACGACGCCAGGTCGAGCGATTGAACGCGTTGCTGCCACAGAGCGGGGCGGCATGAGCCTTTTCACCGATCCGCGCTGGGGCGAGGCGCTGGGGCATTTGCCCGACTATCTCGGCAACCATGTACGGGTCAGTCTCGCCGCACTTGCGCTCGGCCTGATCGTCAGCCTGCCGCTGGCGATCCTGACGCGCAACCGCCCAACGCCGCGCGCCGTCCTGCTCGCGCTCGCCAGCATCGTGCAGACGGTGCCCGGGCTGGCGCTGCTCGCGCTGTTCTATCCGCTCCTGCTGCTCGCGGCCTCCGTGGCGCTGGCCTGGTTCGGCGTCTCCTTCTCCGCTTTCGGCTTCCTGCCGGCGATGCTGGCGCTGGCGCTCTATTCGATGCTGCCGGTGCTGCGCAATGGCATCACCGGCCTCAACGGCATCGATCCCGCGCTGATCGAGGCTGCCAAAGGCGTCGGAATGACCGCACGGCAGTCGCTGGTGATGGTCGAACTGCCGCTGGCTCTCCCGGTGATGATGGCTGGCATCCGTACCGCCGCCGTGTGGGTAATCGGCACCGCGACGCTGTCGACCCCGATCGGGCAGACCAGCCTCGGCAATTACATCTTTGCCGGGCTCCAGACCCAGAACTGGGTGTTCGTGCTGTTCGGCTGCTTTGCCTCGGCTCTGCTGGCGCTCGCCGTCGATCAGCTGCTCGGCCTGATCGAGAGTGGCCTGCGGTGGCGCAGCCGCGTGCGTGCGGGGCTTGGCGCGGCCGGGATCGCGGCACTGGTGGCCGCAACATTGGTGCCGACGATGGGGCGCTCGCCACAGAGCTATGTCGTCGGCGCCAAGACATTTGCCGAGCAATATGTGCTGTCGGCGCTGATGAAGGACCGGCTCCAGGCGGCCGGTCTTTCCGCCGTCGCACGATCCGGTCTCGGCTCGAGCGTGATCTTCGAGGCATTGAAGGCCGGCGATATCGATCTCTATGTCGATTATTCCGGCACACTCTGGGCCAATCAGCTTCACCGCACGGACATCAAGCCGCGCGCGGAGCTGTTGGCGGAGCTGCAGACGACGCTTGCAAAGGAGAACATCACCCTGCTCGGCGAGCTCGGTTTCGAGAATGCCTATGCGCTGGTGATGCCGAATAAGCGCGCCGAGGCGCTTGGCATCCGCACCATCGCCGATCTCGCCGCGCATGCTTCGACCCTGTCGATCGCGGGCGACTATGAGTTCTTCTCGCGACCCGAATGGGCGGCGCTGCAAAAGGCCTATGGGCTCTCGTTCCGCGCCCAGCGCCAGATGCAGCCGGACTTCATGTATGCGGCGGTCGCCAGCGGCGAGGTCGATGTCATCGCGGGCTACACCAGCGACGGGCTGATCGCAAAATACGATCTCGTTGCGCTCGACGATCCCAGGCACGCGATCCCGCCCTACGACGCCATCCTGCTGCTGGCCCCGAAACGGGCCGGCGACGAGCGGCTGCAGGCCGCGCTGAAACCGCTGCTCGGCAAGATCGACATCGCGACCATGCGCGAAGCCAATTTACGCGCCGCCGGCAATGATGCGAATTCGTCGCCGGATGCAGTGGCGAAATGGCTGTGGGAGAAGGTGGGTGGGCGGTAGGCCGGCTACAGCCCCCGGATCAGCCCCGCATCGATCAGCAGCCGATTCAGCCGGCGCGCCTCGGCGCCGTCCTTGCAGCCGTAGAAGATGCCCTTGCAGCGGAGCATGATCTCCTTCTGCTCGGCGAAGGACGGATCGAGCGGGATGCCCGCGGCTTCCTGGATGACCAGCGGCAGATACGGACCATCGACCGTGTCCATCACGGCCTCGCTCTTCACCGGCTCGAAATTGACGGCGTCGATCGCGTAATAGGTCGCGTAGAGACGTGGGTCGTAGGCGTCGAGCTTCTTGCCGATTGCACCCTCGTCGAGCCCGGGCTCGAGGATACCGGGCGCGAACTCGGGCTGATGGTCGCCATAGCGCACGATTAGGAAAGGCTCGCCGGGAAAATTCCTCTTCAAGCCCGCGAGGAAAACCTTGTACTGCTCGGCGCTCATCGCCTGCCGACGCAGATATTCGTCGATGGACGGCACATTGCCCGGTGCGCGCCAGTTCGGCAGCAGATCCGGGCGGAAGCGCGTCTCCCAGGGGAAATGATTGGCGCCGAGATAGATGAAGGTGAACAGCGGCTTGTTCGGCGATCGCTCACCCATCAGCCGGAGCGCCTTGTCGTAGAAGAAGCTATCCGGCTCGACATCCTTGGCGCCGAGATCCTTGGAGTCGAGGAAGCGTTCGATGCCGGTCGTCACCTGAAAGCTGCGCGCGGCCATGAAGCCGCCATTGGCGGGGTAGAGCGACATCGTGTCGTAGCCGCAGCGGCGCAGCGCCAGCGGCAGGCCGCGCTCGACACGGCCTGTTGCAATGCGCGTCACGAAATAGGCGAAGCGGCCGAACGAGCGCGACGACAACCCCGCGAGCACATTGTATTCGGTGAACCAGCTCGGCCCGCCATTGCTCTCGGCCAGAAACGCGCGCTCCTTGCCGTCCCAGGATTTGAAATGGCTACCGTAGCCGGTCGGCACCTTGATGCCCTGCGCGGCGCGGATGTCGAAGCTCGATTCATCATGGACCATGATGATGTTCGGCCGCCGGCCGGCGGGATGGCAGGCATCGACCAGCGGCATGTTGAGCCGTTCGTTGGTCGAAGCGGCCGACTCCATGAAGCCGTATTGCGCGAAGTCGGAGACCGCGCTGACGCCGGAGCGGAAGAACTTCGAGAGATAGCCGTCGTCGTAATAGCCGCGCCAGGCCTCGTCCGGATGATAGAGCGAATAGCCGACCAGCGCGGCGAGGCAGGCGAGCTTGCAGGCGAGTGCCGGTAGCCTACGGATGCGGAACGGGTCGAGCCACCACAGCGCATACATCAGCGGCAGCGTGACGAGGCCGGCCCCGATCACCGACCAGCGCAAATTCGGGAAGATCGTGAACAGGAACGCGACCGTGTCGCGGTCGATCATCATCAGGTCGATGAAGTTGACCGTCATCTGCACGACGTCGTGCTTCAGCCGCGACAGCAGCACCAGCACCACGACCATGGTCAGCGACAGCGCACCCGAGAGCGCCGGCCGCCGCAGCAGCGCGATCCAGAAGAAATTGAGGATGCCCCAGGCCAGCACGAAGGAGAGCCGTGCGCCGAAATCCGTCTCGGTCTCGTACATCAGGACGAGCGCTGCGAGATGCGGCGCTGCAACCGCGAGCAGCCGCCAGATGCCCAGCGCGGCGACGCTCGCCAGTACGGCGGTTGTGGCAGAAGGACCTGGATTCGGCGCGGACGCCATCGACGACACGCAACTGCTGGTCCGGCACGGTGATGCCGAGCCGGCTGACCGGGCCTGCGGCGTTCGGCGCAGCCGGAAGGCCTGCACCGTGTCATAAAACTGTAATTGAACGGTCACGGACAAGCAACGCGCGTCGCGATCCGACCTTCGCTTAATGTTAGCGGAAGCCGATTGGTCTCCGCATCCAATCCGTCCCCAGGGCAAATCCCGCGGTGCAGAACCGATTTGCCGTCTAGTCGAGGCCCTCGACGCTGACTAGGCGGGCAGAACTGCAAGCGTCCCGGACCGCTTTGAGTCCCTGGTAGCTCGCGCCTGCGTAGAACGCCTCCCAGGCTGCGACGGATGGGAATTCCAGCAGAACGATCCTGCGGGGCTGCCAGTCTCCCTCGTAGACCTTGTGGGCGCCCCCTCGCGCCAGATATCTGGCTCCAGCGGCCTCGAGGGCGGGCTTCACGCCCAACATGAAGCTTTGGTACTGCTGCAAATCCCTGATCTCGACGTCGAAAATCACATAAGCCGGCATCTCAAGACGCTCCCACGATCGGAAATCGATCACCTGTCTGGCATTGGTCTTACCTCGGAGGCTCAGCCCTGCGGCAGCAGCCCGAGCCGCTTGGCGATGATACGGTCGACCACACGCTTGGGCAGCGCGGCCGTCATCAAATGTCGCATCCGGTCCGGCGTGATCTGGTAGCGAACCTTGGGCCTCCCGGCGGTGAGCGCCTCGAAAACGACCTCGGCGATCCGCTCGGCCGGCAGCCCGGTCTTGCCGAGCTTCATCATGAACGCCATGACCTTGTTCAGCGCCGGCAGATAAGGCGAGTTCTGGTAGACCGAGAGATCGATCTGCTCGGCCTTGCTCCAGATCGGCGTCTTCACTGCGCCGGGGGCGACGATGATGACGTCGATGCCGAACAGCATCAACTCGCGGCGCAAGCTCTCCGACAGGCCTTCGATGGCGTGCTTGGAGGTGCTGTAAGGCGCCGACAAGGGATTGCCGTTCTTGCCCGCGACCGAGCTGATCATCACGATCCGGCCCTTCGGCCCCTTCAGTGACGGATCGGCGCCGAGTAGCGGCCCAAAGGCCTGTGTCGCGATGACCGGGCCAATGACGTTGATCTCCATCTGCCGGCGGAAGTCGTCGACCGGCAATTCGAGCACGGGACCGGCGACCGCGACGCCGGCGTTGTTGACGAGACCGGCCAGCGTCTCGCCGCCCAGCGCCTCGCGGACTTTTCGCGCAGCCGCGAGGACCGCCGCCTCGTCGGTGACGTCGAACAGCAGCGGCGTGAAGTTCGCACCGAACTCACCCGTGAGCCGGTCCGCATCGGTCTGCTTGCGGACACTACCGAAAACACGATAGCCGCGCCCGACCAGAAATTTCGCAATGGCCCAGCCAATGCCGGTGGACGCGCCGGTGACGACGACGGATCGCATGGTCTTTCCCCCGAAGAGCTCCCGAGATCATGCAGCGGAAAGGTGCCGCGGCGCAATGCCGTCCACCGCTCAAGGAAACGCCGCCGATGTCAGTTCTTAAGTTCAAGCGAGGTGCGAACGTCGCGACGTGAGATCGATTGCAACGTGAAGATATGGATGAAGAGCCGAATCTTTGACTCTGAAGACGCTCGGCTTTTGAGGATCGCGAGCTTCCGAAAAATTGCGAAAAACAACGCGAGACCAAGAATGTGGTTTAAGCGTCAGTTCTTCGTGCTCAGGGAGCACTTCAGCGCGCGAAGAATTTGAATGAAGCAGCATTGCTTCGCGCGATACGAAAAGAGCGAGACCGCTGGTTGCGATCTCGCTCGAATATAGCCGCGAAAGATTTAAGAATTGGTTTGGCGAACGAAGCTTGTGTTTCGCTCGCGTGTCCGGATGCGGCGTAACCGATACGCCGCATCCGAACGGCCGCGACTTAGTTCTTCGACTTATCGACCAGCGCGCCCTTCTTGATCCAGGGCATCATGTCGCGCAGCTTGGCGCCGACTTCCTCGATCGGGTGTTCGGCGAGCTTGGCGCGGGTCGCCTTGAACGAGGTCTGGTTGACCTTGTTCTCGAGCATCCAGTCGCGGGCGAACTTGCCGGACTGGATGTCGTTCAGAACCCGCTTCATCTCCTTCTTGGTCTCGTCGGTGACGATGCGCGGACCGGTGACGTACTCGCCGTACTCGGCGGTGTTGGAGATCGAGTAGTTCATGTTGGCGATGCCGCCTTCATAGATCAGGTCGACGATCAGCTTCACTTCGTGCAGGCACTCGAAATAGGCCATCTCAGGGGCGTAGCCGGCTTCGACCAGCGTCTCGTAGCCGCCCTTGATCAGCTCGACCAGGCCGCCGCAGAGCACCACCTGCTCGCCGAACAGGTCGGTCTCGCACTCTTCCTTGAAGGTGGTCTCGATGATGCCGGCACGGCCGCCGCCGACGGCGGAGGCATAGGACAGGCCGAGGTCGTGGGCGTTGCCCGAGACATCCTTGGCGATCGCGATCAGGCAGGGCACGCCGCCGCCGCGCTGGTATTCGGAACGAACGGTGTGGCCGGGGCCCTTCGGCGCGATCATGAGAACGTCGAGATCGGCGCGCGGATCGAGCAGGTTGAAGTGGACGTTGAGACCGTGCGCGAAGACGAGCGCTGCGCCCTTCTTCATGTTGTCATGCAGGTGCTCGCGGTAGATGTCGCCCTGGAGCTCGTCCGGGGTCAGCATCATGACGAGGTCGGCCCATTTGGCGGCCTCGGCAACTTCCATCACCTTGAAGCCGGCAGCTTCCGCCTTCTTGGCCGAGGCCGAACCCTTGCGAAGCGCAATCGCCACGTCCTTGACGCCGGAATCCTTCAGGTTCAGCGCATGGGCGTGGCCCTGGCTGCCATAGCCGACGATGACGACCTTCTTGCCCTTGATCAGGTTCAGGTCGGCGTCGCGATCATAATAAACACGCATGGTCGTTTCCTCGTTCAGGGGCCGGAATCGGCCGTTGGTCAGGTCTTGTCAGTCAGGTCTCGGACGGTGAAATTTGCGGATTTCGGGGGCTGTCTAGAGCATTTTCGGCCCCCTGGGAAACCCGTTTCTGCATGGAAAACTGGGGCATCATGCATCCATGACGACGGGATAGAGGGACGCCAGCAGCAGGATGGCCATCAGGATGTTGAAGGCGCGGACCAGCCGCACGGAGGTCAGGACCGGCCGCAGTGCGGTGCCGAAGAAGGCCCAGACCACCGTAGAGACCGTACCCACGAGCAGGCTGATCAAGGTCTGGATCGCGATGTTGAGCGGGAATTGGGCGATCGCCGCATAGGCGGTGATGGTGCCGATCACGATCACCCAGCCTTTGGCGTTGATCCATTGGAACATGGCGGCGCCCAGGAAAGTCATCGGGCCGCGGCCATCCCCCTCGCCCGGCTTGGCCGGGCCCGAGAAAGCGATCACGGCGGCCAGGTAGAGCAAGTAGGCTGCGCCGGCATATTTCAAAATGGTCTGCAGGATCGGATAGGCCAGGAACACGGTGCCGAGCCCGAGGCCGACCGCTGCAATCATGAAGGCGAAGCCGATGACGACGCCAGCGATGTGGGGAATCGTGCGCCGGAAGCCATAAGTCAGCCCCGAGGACAGCAACATGATGTTGTTCGGCCCAGGCGTGAAATACATCACGGCCATGAAGGCGAGGAAGGCATACAGCAGCGACTGGGACATGCTCACCTCACGCGGCCTTCGGCCGCGGTTCTTGGTAACGCCTCGGGGCGTTTCGCCAGCACCATCACCGCGATACCGCCGATCACGGTGAGCATGCCGGCGAGGCGCAGCGGGCCGAACCGCTCCCCGAACACGATGCTGGACGCGGCGGAGCCGACGAACGGCACCAGCAGCGCGAACGGCACCACCTGCGCAGGGGGATAGTCACGCAGCAGCCGGCCCCACAGCCAATAGGCGATGCTGGTGGAGATGCCGCCGATCAACAGCAGGCAAATGAGGCCGGTGAGCGACATGTGGATCAGCGACTGCCAGGTCGGCGTCGGTCCGTTGACGATCAGCGTGAGCGCGAACAGCGGGACCGCGGTGGCCAGGCACAACCAGGCGAACAGATCGAACATCGGCACGCCGCGGGCGCCGCGCAGCAGGATATTGCCGACCGCAAAGCTGACCGGCGCGATCATCAGCACGGCGAAGGCACCGATGCTGAAATCATAGCCGACCGTGCCGCAGATCATCAAAAGACCGATTGCTGCGATGACGATGCCCAGCGTCTGCACCGGCGTCGGCCGCTCACCGAATGCGATCGCGGCAAAGCCGATCGTGAACAGCGCCTGGCTCTGCACGACGACGCTGGTCAGCCCCACCGGCACGCCATGGGCGATGCCATAGGCCTGGCTCAGAAACTGGCCGAGAAAGAGCGTGAAGCTGATCGCGATCAGGAGCGACCAGGCGACCTTCGGCTTGCGAATGAACAGGCACGGCACCGCGGCAATGGTGAAGCGCATCGCCGTCATCAGCTCCGGCGAAAATTCGTCGAGCGCGATCCGGCTCGCCACGAAGGCAAGCCCCCAGATGACCGCCACCAGGATGGCGATGAGGATGTCGGCCGGCTTCATTGTCGTTCCCGGTTCTGCCCTGTCGTGCAGCCCTGTTTGTTGTTCTGGTCGAGCCTTGCTCGCCGGCCTTTAAATGGAAGAATTGGGTTTCCGCAGCAGATAAGTGCCGTGCATCGGGGCGTGATAATCGGCCGAGACCAGCGTGAAGCCGACGTCGGTCAGCATCCGTTCCATGACCCAGCCAAAAGTGGAATATTCGTCGCGCATGTGGGTGACGACGCTTTCACGCGGCACATCGTGATTCTTGATCTCGAAGTCGGCCCATTGATCGACGTCGCGCTCGAGCGCATCGGGCATCGAGGCGTAGACGATGTCGCGCAAATAGAAAGTGGCACCGGGCTTGAGCGCGCGATAGATCCGCGACATCGCCACCGCTTTCCAGAAATCCGGCAGATGGTGCAGCGTGAACTCGCTGACGATCAGGTCATAGGATTCCGGCCGGTAGGCGAAGCTGAGCAGCCCGGCGGACTGCGTGCGCACGGGCGCCTTGCGGTCGCGCGCGTAGATCTCGGCGAGCGCCAGCATCGCGGGCGAGATGTCGATGGCGTCGACCTCGGCGCCCATCAGCGCGGCCTCGGTCGCGAGCACGCCATTGCCGCAACCGATATCGGCGATGCGCCAGCCGCGCTGGACGCCGAGCATTTTCAGCGCGGCGCGCGCGCGTAGATCGGCATCGTCATGACTGTCGTAGATCGAGGCCACTGCAGGCCCGATCCCCATCCGGTTCCGCTCGTTGTAATACCAGTCGCGCGCCAGCATGGCTCACATTCCTTCAGGCCCGCGACCAATCGCGGCAACACCGGTGCGCGACACTTCGACGAGGCCAAGCGGACGCATCAGGTCAATAAACTGGTTGATCTTGTCGGTGTTGCCTGTGATCTCGAACACAAAGCTCTCGGTGGTGGCGTCGATCACGCGGGCGCGAAACGCGTCCGCCAGCCGCAACGCCTCGACGCGATGCTCGCCCTCTCCGCGAACCTTGACCATTGCAAGCTCGCGCTCGATCGAGCGTTTCGTCAGCGTCATGTCGACGACGCGATACACAGGGATCATGCGGTCGAGCTGATGCTTGATCTGCTCGATCACCATCGGCGTGCCCGTCGTGACGATGGTGATGCGCGAGAGATGCTTCTGGCTCTCGGTCTCCGAGACCGTGAGGCTCTCGATGTTGTAGCCGCGCCCCGAGAACAGGCCGATGACGCGCGCGAGCACGCCGGGCTCGTTCTGCACGAGCACCGAAAGCGTGTGCGTCTCGTTCGGGTCGTGGCGTTCCTCGATGAAATAGGCGGATGCGGGCTGGTTCATTGTCGTCCCCTTCATTCTCGTCGTTACGCCGTCGCCCGACGAGCGACCGGCGCTTCCGTGCCGACCCAACCGCGGAACAGATCGAAATCGATATTGCCGCCGGACAGCACGAGACCGACGCGCTTGCCCTGTAGCTTGGTCTTTTCCTGAAGCGCTGCGGCGAGCGCGGCGGCGCCGGCGCCTTCGGCGAGATTGTGCGTGTCGGTCCAGAGCGCACGGATCGCGAGCGCGATCTCATCGTCCGTCACCTGGACGATACGCGAGGCGCCCTTGAGGATGACCGCGAGCGCTTCAGGATCGGGAATCCGCGTCGCCATGCCGTCCGCGAGCGTATTGCTGGTCTCGGTCGTCACGACATGACCGGCCGCGAACGACAGCGCGTAGGACGGCGCCTCGGTCGATTGCACGCCGACGACCTCGGTCTTCAGGCCGAGCAGATCGCGCGCCATGATACAGCCGCAGATCCCCGAGCCCTGCCCGATCGGCACATAGAGGATGTCGAGATCGGGCGCGGCCCGGAGCAATTCAAGCGCATAGGTCGCCACGCCCAGCACCAGGTCCGTATGGAACGACGGCACCATGTGCAGCCCGGCGAACTGCGCGTGGCGCCCGGCTTCCTCGCGTGCGGCCTGAAAGTCCTCGCCATGCTCAACGAGCTCGGCGCCGAACGCCTTCATCGCGCGGTTCTTCTCGACCGAATTGCCGCGCGGCACATAGATCACGGCAGGCACACCATGGCGGCTCGCCGCAAAGGCGAGGCTCTGACCATGATTGCCGCGCGTCGCCGAGATGATGCCCGGAATGTTCGGCCGTTCGCGCTTCAACCGATCGAGATAGACCAACCCGCCGCGCACCTTGAAGGCGCCCGTCGGCGTATGATTCTCGTGCTTGACCACGATCTGCGTGCCGAGCCGCTGGCTGAGCAGCGGCCAGGCGTGCGCCGGCGTCGGCGGCACCGCCTGCCCCACGATCGCATGCGCGCGTTCGAGCTCGTTCAGGTCGAACATCACATCACACCAGCGCCTTGCCGCCGGCGAACGCCTTTGCGGTGGCTTCGTCGTTCGCCTGCTCCGGCAACAGCATCTCGTTGTGCGCCTTGCCGGAGGGGATCATCGGGAAGCAGTTTTCCAGCGACGCGACGCGGCAGTCGAACAGCACCGGACGCTTGACCGAGATCATCTCCTGGATGGCGCCGTCGAGATCGCCGGGCTTGTGCACCTGGATGCCGACGCCGCCATAGGCTTCCGCGAGCTTGACGAAATCCGGCATCGCCTCCGAGTAGGAATGCGACAGGCGGTTGCCATGGAGCAGCTGCTGCCACTGCCGCACCATGCCCATGTACTGGTTGTTCAGGATGAAGATCTTGATCGGCAGCTCGTACTGCACCGCCGTCGACATCTCCTGCATCGTCATCTGCACCGAGGCATCGCCCGCGATGTCGATGACGAGGCTGTCGGGATGGGCAACCTGCACGCCGACCGCGGCCGGCAAGCCGTAGCCCATGGTGCCGAGACCGCCCGAGGTCATCCAGCGATGCGGCTCCTCGAAGCCGTAGAACTGCGCCGCCCACATCTGATGCTGGCCGACCTCGGTGGTGATGTAGGTGTCCTTGCCGCGCGTCGCCTCGAACAGGCTCTGGATCGCGTGCTGCGGCAGGATGACGTCGTTGCTCTTCCTGTAATACAGCGAGTTGCGGGCCCGCCACTGCGCGATCTGCTGCCACCACGCCTTGATGTCGGGCTTCTTCGCCTCCGCCTTGAACACCTGGAGAATGTCGCCGAGAATGTTGCCGCAGTCGCCGATGATCGGCACGTCGACGCGGATGTTCTTGTTGATCGAGGACGGGTCGATGTCGATGTGGATCTTCTTCGAGCCCGGCGAGAACGCGTCAACGCGGCCGGTGATGCGGTCGTCGAAGCGCGCGCCGACGCACAGCATGACGTCGCAATCATGCATGGTCATGTTGGCTTCGTAGGTGCCGTGCATGCCGAGCATGCCGAGCCAGCTCTTGCCCGACGCGGGATATGCGCCGAGGCCCATCAGCGTGGAGGTGATCGGAAAGCCGGTGACCTCGACCAGCTCGCGCAGCAGCCTGGTGGCTTCAGGGCCGGAATTGATCACGCCGCCGCCGCTGTAGATCACGGGGCGCTTGGCGCCCGCGAGTAGCGCAACGGCCTTGCGGATCTGCGTCGCATCGCCCTTCACCCGCGGCGCGTAGGAGCGATGCACGTCGGACTTGCGCGGCGGATGATAGGTGCCGGTCGCGAACTGCACGTCCTTGGGCACGTCGACGAGCACCGGGCCCGGTCGCCCCGTGGTCGCAACGTAGAAGGCCTCGTGCAGCACCTTTGCGAGATCGTTGACGTCGCGCACCAGCCAATTGTGCTTGGTGCAGGGGCGCGTGATGCCGACGGTGTCGCATTCCTGGAACGCGTCGTTGCCGATCAGATGCGTCGGCACCTGGCCGGAGATGCAGACCAGCGGGATCGAGTCCATCAGCGCGTCGGTGAGCGGCGTCACCATGTTGGTGGCGCCGGGACCGGAGGTCACCAGTGCAACGCCGGGCCGGCCGGTCGAACGCGCATAGCCCTCGGCGGCGTGACCCGCACCCTGCTCGTGGCGGACCAGGATGTGCTGGACTTCGCTCTGCTGGAAAATCTCGTCGTAGATCGGGAGCACCGCGCCGCCGGGGTAGCCGAAAATGTCGGTCACGCCATGATCGATGAGCGCGCGGACGATCATCGCGGCGCCGGTCATCTGGTTCGGATCGTGGCTCTTGTCGCTCATTGGCTTGCTCCGGATGCGCTGTTGTCAGCGGCTTCGTTCGTGTCGGGTTTTCGGAAATAAAAAAGGCCCCGAAGAGGGCCCATGCACACCGCCTGTCATGTGGATGGCAGCTAGCCACCCCCGGCGGTGTGCCTGGGTACGACGGCGATAAGGAGTTTGGTAATAATGTTACGCATGGCAGGCGCCCAGCTTCCCAAAGGTTGCGCGAAACATAGCGGCCGGCGCCCCGATGTCAAGGCAATGCAGCCGTTCCCGCGCGATTTTGGCAGTGTAGCGGTGTTCCCGGGGATGGGCGAGAGGTAAATTCGGGAGCGGAGGCACAAAAGCGTGTCAGCCTTGGTCCAGTGCCGCGTTCACGATCGCCGCCAGCCAGCCCCGCGTCTCCCCGGGCTTCACCCACTCGAATTCGGGCAATTGGTGCCGGAACCAGGTGAACTGTCGCTTGGCGTAGTGGCGGGTGTCGGCGCGGCCGATGGTTGCCGCCTGCTCCAGGCTGAGCTCACCGCGCAGATGCCGGATCAGCGCCGGCACACCATGAGCCTTCATCGCCGGCAGCAGCGGATCGAGGTTTCGGGCGGCGAGACGCTCGACCTCCTTCAGCACGCCGGCACCCAACATGGCGTCGAAACGGGCGTCGATGCGCGCATAGAGCTCGTCGCGCTCGGGCGCGAGGAACACCGCGCGAAAACTGTCCCCGGGGAGCAAAGGCGGCTGGCCCTCATGGTGCCAGTCCAGCAGCGAGCGGCCGGTGGCTTCGACCACTTCGAGCGCGCGCGCAATGCGCGTGCGATCACGCAGGTTCAATCGCTCGGCGGCTCGCGGATCGGAGGCTGCGAGTTCCGCATGCAGCGCCTCGACGCCGTTCCGCTCCAGTCGCGCTCGAACGTCCTCGCGCACCTCGGCGGGGATCGGCGGTACCACGGAAAGGCCCGCCGTCAGCGCCTTGAAGTACAGCCCGGTCCCGCCGATGAAGATCGGCAGGCGGCCTTCGGCTTTCGCCACTTCGAGCGCCTTGGCCGCGTCGCCCACCCAGGCGCCAGCCGAAAAATTCACGGCCGCATCGACATGGCCGTACAGGCGATGAGGCGCCCGCGCCTCGTCGCCATCTGTGGGGCGCGCGGTGATGACGCGGAGGTCGCGATAGACCTGCATGGAATCGGCATTGATCACGACCCCGCCCGCAGCGAGCGCAAGCTCGAGCGCCAGCGCCGACTTGCCGCTGGCGGTCGGGCCTGCGATAAGCACCGCCTTGCCAACATGCCTTCTGCCGACTTGCCCCTCGCTCACGAAAACCTCAAATGTCCCTCGTTGCCACGCTGATCTGCAACCCGAATAACCCCGCGCTCGACTCCACCATCGTCGACGGCGCCCGCGCCGTGCTGCCTCAGGCAGCTCCCGCGCACTGGCTGTTCGACGGGGTTGCAGTCGATATCCCCTTCGGCGCCGACAGTAACCTCGAAGGCGACCGTCACGCCATCGAACAGCGGCTCCGCGAGCTTCGCGGCGACCTGCCCATCGACATCGTGGTGCAGCCAGTCGGCTTCCGGCGCAAGAAGCTTTTTCTCGCCGACATGGATTCCACCATGATCGGCCAGGAATGCATCGACGAGCTCGCCGATTTCGTCGGGGTGAAGGCCCATGTGGCAGCCATTACCGAACGCGCAATGCGCGGCGAGGTCGAGTTCGAGCCGGCGCTGCGCGAGCGCGTTGCGCTGCTGAAGGACCTCCCCGCCAGTGCCGTCGACGAGGTGCTGGCCAAGCGCATTACGCTGACGCCGGGTGGTCGCGAACTGGTCGCGACCATGCGCGCCCATGGCGCCTATGCCTGCCTCGTCTCCGGCGGCTTCACGCTGTTCACCAGCGCGGTCGCCACCAGGATCGGCTTCCAGGAGAACCGCGCCAACGAGCTCGTCGTCCGCGACGGCAAGTTCACCGGCGAGGTGAAGGAGCCGATTTTGGGGCGCGCGGCAAAGCTCGCGACGCTGGTGGATCTAATGGAGTCGTTCGATCTCGACGACATCGACTCGCTGGCGGTCGGCGACGGCGCCAATGATCTCGCGATGATCCAGGCGGCGGGGCTGGGCGTGGCGTATCACGCCAAGCCCGCGGTGGCCGCCGCTGCGGCGGCGCGGATCGATCATGGCGATCTCACCGCGCTGCTGTACGCGCAGGGGTATCGACGCGAGGAGTTCGTGGAGGCGTAAGTCTTACCGCACCCCCAACTGCTGTAGGGTGGGCAAAGGCGCATTGGCGCCGTGCCCACCACCCTTGCAGCAGTAGTGGAAAAGTGGTGGGCACGCCTTTGCCCACCCTACGGAACTGCGCCGCGCCTACTGCACGCTCAGCGCGACAAACCGCAGCTCGCCGTCGGCGTTGGAAACCAGCAGCAGCACCGACTTCTTGCCGTCCTTCTTGAGCTGGTCGATCCGCTTCTGGATGTCGGCGCCGCTGGAGACGCTCTCCTGCGCCACCTCGACGATGACGTCGCCGGCGGAGAGGCGCTTCTCGGCGGCATCCGAATTAGCGTCGACATTGGTGACGACCACGCCCTTGACGCTGTCCTTGATCTTGTAGCGCGTACGCAGATCCTTGCTCAGCGCCGCGAGATCGAGGCCGAGCGCCTTCTGTGTCACGGTCTTTTCAGGTGCGGGCTCGTCGGTCTTCACTGCGGCCTGCACCTTGTCGGGATCCTGCAGCCGGCCGAGCATGACCTTCTTGGTCTCCTCCTGACCCTTGCGGATGATGACGACATCGACCTCCTTGCCGACCGCGGTGTCGGCGACCACGCGAGAGAGATCCTTGGGGTCCTTGACGTCCTTGCCGTCGAACTTGACGACGACGTCGCCGGGCTCGATGCCGGCCGGCTTGGCCGGGCCCTTGTCGTCGACGCCGGCAACCAGCGCGCCGCGCGGCGGCTTGATGTTGAGGCTCTCGGCGATCTCGTCGGTGACGCTCTGGATGCGCACGCCCAGCCAGCCGCGGCGCAATTCGCCGAACTGGCGGAGCTGGTCGACGACACCCGCCACCGTCTTCGACGGTACGGCGAAGCCGATGCCGATCGAGCCCCCGGAGGGCGAGATGATCAGCGTGTTGACGCCGATGGCGACGTCATCGAGGTTGAACAGCGGACCGCCGGAATTGCCGCGGTTGATGGAGGCGTCGGTCTGAATGTAGCTGTCGTAGGGACCTGAGGAGATGTCACGGTTCTTCGCCGAGACGATTCCGGCCGTCACGGTGCCGCCGAGGCTGAATGGATTGCCGATCGCGACGACCCAATCGCCGAGGCGCAGCTTGTCGGAATCGCCGAACTTCACCGACACCAGCGGTTTCGACGGCTTGAACTTGAGCACGGCAAGGTCGGTCTTCTTGTCGACTCCGACCAGCTCGGCCTTGATCTTGGTCCCGTCGTTGAGGATGACGTTGATCTCGTCGGCGTCCGCGATGACGTGGTTGTTGGTGACGACGACGCCTGATGTGTCGATGATGAAGCCACTTCCGAGCGAGTTGGTCTTGCGCGGCGCCGGGCTATTCTCGCCGCCCTTGCTGCCGCCGCCGGGACCCTTGCGATTCTTGAAGAAGTCGTCGAAAAACTCCTCGAAGGGCGAACCGGGCGGCAGTTGCGGCATGGCATTGCCGCCGCCCCCGCCCTTGGCTTCGACGGTCTGCGAGGTCGAGATGTTGACGACCGCGTCGATCACCTTCTCGGCGACGTCGGCGATGCCATCCGGTCCGCGCGCATAGGCCGGTGTGCCGAATGCGCTGAAAACGCCAACGGCGAGCGCGGCCAGCCCTAAGCGCAAACGGGTCGGGGCAATGGTGGCAGCGGTCATTGTGATCTCCAGGAAACAAGGATTCGGCGTCAAGACTGCGCTCGAACGGGGGGACGGCGCAAGCGCGGACCTTAACGGGCCTCAAGACCCGGACAATAAGGCGAAAACCGGTACCTCGCCTTCACTTTGGCGTTGGTGCGACGGCTAAATTGGACGTCGCATAACCCAGATCAGGACCAGGCCGGCCACGGCCGAACCGATGCCGACCGCCCGCAGGACATTGTCCGGCGTGGCCATCGCGCTTTTCATGGCCTTGCGCATCCAGGCCGGGCTTGCCGCGAACATCAAGCCTTCCAGCACGAACAGGATGCCCAAACCGATGAGGAAGTCGGTGAACGCAATGGACCTCATCGGATTGGAACCTCCCGTTGTGCTGTTCTTGTCTGAACGAAGGGCGGCCAGACCTGCCGCCCTTGTCTCACTTACGGCTTCGCTGGCGTCGTGGTCGCCGTCTTGCCGGACGGGTTACCAAAGAACCGGAAGAAATCCGAGTCCGGGCGCAGCAGGAAGCGGGTGTCGTTCGCGCGCAGCCCGGTTTCATAGGCCGCCATCGAGCGGTAGAAGGCGAAGAAATCCGCGTCCTGGCCGTAGGCTTCGGCGAACAGACGGTTGCGCTCGGCATCGCCGACGCCGCGCGTCTGCTCGGCCAGCGACCTTGCATCCGCCTCGATCACGGTCGCCTCGCGGTCGGCCTTGGAGCGGATCTCCTGTGCTTTCTGGCCGCCCTGCGCGCGGAACTCGGCGGCTTCGCGCTCGCGTTCCGTCTTCATGCGCTGATAGACCGCCTGGCTGTTCTGCTCCGGCAAATCGGCGCGGCGGATCCGGACGTCGACGACCTGGATGCCGTAGCCGTCGGCCTCGTGGTCGAGCTGATCGCGGATGCGCTGCATCAGCTTCTCGCGGTCGTCGCGGACCACGTTGATGAAGGTGACCTCGCCGAGCACGCGGCGTAGCGCCGCGTTCAAGAGCGTGGTGAGCTGGATGTTGGCGGCCTGGATCGAGCCGATGCTCTGATAGAAGCGAAGCGCGTCCTTGATGCGGTAACGCGCGAAGGCGTCGACCACGAGCCGCTTTTGGTCGGACGCGATCGCTTCCTGCGACGGGTTCTCCAGATCGAGGATGCGCTTGTCGATGTTGATCACCGAATTCCACGGCGCCTTGAAGTGCAGGCCGGGAGCGGTGACGACGTCGACGGGCTTGCCGAACTGCAGCACGATGGTCTGCTCGGTCTGCGCCACCGTGAACAGGGACATGTAGCCCACGATCACGACGAGCAGGAGGCCGAGCAGCGTGACGATGCCTGTGACCGGAGATCTCATCGGTTGCCTCCGGTCGTCTGCTGGCCGGTTGTAGGCGGCCGCTTGGTCGTCAGTTCGCTGAGCGGCAGATAAGGCACCACGCCCTGGCCCGACTGGCCGCCGTCATAGATGAGCTTTTCCGAGCCGCCGAGCACGCGCTCCATCGTCTCCAGATAAATCCGTTCACGCGTCACGTCGGGCGCCTTCTTGTATTCCTCGTAAACCTTCAGGAAGCGCGAGCTCTGGCCCTTGGCCTCGGCGACCGTCTGCTCCCTGTAGCCTTCGGCGGCCTGCATGATCTGCGCCGCACGTCCGCGTGCCTGCGGCACGACCTGGTTGGCATAGGTCTGCGCCTCGTTCTGCAGCTGCTCGAGATTGGCGCGCGCCGCCTGGACGTCGCGGAAGGCGTCGATCACCTGCGCCGGCGGGTCGACCTTCTGCATCTGCACCTGGCTGATCTGAATGCCGGCGCCGTAGCTGTCCAGGGTCTTCTGGATCAGTTCCTGCACGCCCTGTTCGGTGACGTTGCGCGCGCCGGTCAGGATCGGCTGGATCTGCGAGCGGCCGATCACCTCGCGCATCGCGCTCTCGGCGACCGCCTTCACGGTGCCTTCGGGATTCTGGATGTTGAAGAGGAAATCGCCGACGCCGTTGGGCTTGATGCGCCAGAGCACGGTGAAGTCGACGTCGACGATGTTCTCGTCGCCGGTCAACATCAGGCTCTCTTCCGGCACGTCACGAATGGAGCGGCCGCGCCGCGCCGGATCGTCGATCAGCGTCATGCCGATCGAGATGGTGGAAACGCGCAAGGCCTTTGGCAGCAGCACGGTCTCGATCGGATAGGGCAGATGGTAGTTCAGGCCGGGCTCTACGGTGCGGACATGCTTGCCGAAGCGCAGCACGACGCCGAGCTCTTCGGACTGCACCCGGAAGAAGCCCGACAGCAGCCAGAACGCGACGATGAGCAGCACGATCAGCGTGATGCCGATGCCGGAGAAATAGCCACCCGGCATGATCTGCTGGAGCCGATCCTGGCCGCGCCGCAGAAGGTCTTCCAGATCCGGCGGCCTTGGCCCGACCGGTTGCGGGCCGTTGCCCCATGGTCCCTTCGGACCCGAGCCCCATGGGCCACCGCCCTGATTCTTCCACGGCATTCGACGCTCTCCTCGGCAGGGTGAAATTGCCCCCCGCCCGCTTTGTCCGGTCCGGCTTTATAGGGGACAGGCAGGTCCCTTACAACGCAGCCATCGCCGCCCTCCGAGCTAAGCTTGGGGGCAGAAAAGTCAATGTTAACATTGGCAAATGCGGTTAATGGCCCGCCCGCCGACGATATGTCACATAGGAGTAGTCGGCGCTGTCGTGGGGTCCGGCAGGATGACGGATGCGCTCCACCTCATCCCACTCGGCCCTGTCGATGCCGAAATGCGTGTCGCCCTCGGGGCGGGCATGCACTTCCGTGATTTCGAGGCGATCGGCGCGATCGAGCCATTGCCGGAAGATTTCGGCGCCGCCAATCACGGCGATCTCGGTGACCGAACGCCGCAGGGCATCGCCGCGCGCGATGGCGTCTGCCTCATCAGTCGATGTCGTCACGATGGCGCCGGCGGCGCGATAATCCGCATCGCGCGTGACGACGATGTTGGTGCGGCCGGGAAGCGGCCGGGGCAGGGATTCGAAGGTCCTGCGGCCCATGATCACGGGCTTGCCGATCGTGAGCGCCTTGAAGCGCGCCATGTCGGATTTCATTCGCCACGGCATGGCGTTGCCGGCGCCGATGACGCCGTTCTCCGCGATCGCGACGACGAAGACGATCTCCATCAGGACGCGCTCCCGGCAAGCCGCGTCAACGCAGGCCCGGTGACGCGGCACAGCGTCCAGTCGTCCAGCATGACGGCACCGAGGGATTTATAGAAGGCGATCGACGGCGCGTTCCAGTCGAGCACCGCCCATTGCAGCCGGGACCAGCCGTTTTCGACGCATTCCCTGGCAAGGTGCACGAGCAGAGCCTTGCCGAGGCCCCTACCCCGATGCGACGGCCGCACATACAAATCTTCGAGATAGATGCCGTGGCGGCCGCTGAACGTCGAGAAATTCGCAAACCACACCGCGAAGCCGACCGGCTCGCCGTTCCACTCGGCGAGGGCGCAATGGAGTTGCGGTCGCTCGCCGAACAGTGCGTCGGCGATGTCAGCCTCGGTCGCCTCGACCTCGTGCGAAAGCTTTTCGTACTCGGCGAGCTCGCGGATGAAAGCGAGAACCAGCCCGGCTTCGCCGGGACGCACACGGCGGATATTGAGCGACATCGGCGTCAGACCGCGACCGCGGCCTTGATGTGCGGATGCGGGTCGTAGCCGACGAGCTCAAAGTCCTCGTAACGGAAGGAGAAGATGTCCTTCACGTCGGGGTTGATCCGCATCACCGGCAGCGCGCGCGGCGCGCGCGTGAGCTGGAGCTTCGCCTGCTCCAGATGGTTGGAATAGAGATGAGTGTCACCGAATGAATGCACGAAGTCGCCGGGCTTCAAGCCCGTGACCTGCGCCACCATCATGGTGAGCAGCGCGTAGGAGGCGATGTTGAAGGGCACGCCGAGGAACACGTCAGCCGAGCGCTGATAGAGCTGGCACGACAGCTTGCCGTTGGCGACATAGAACTGGAACAGGCAGTGGCACGGCGGCAGCGCCATCTTGTCGACCTCGGCCGGATTCCAGGCCGAGACGATCAGCCGACGCGAGTCCGGATTGCGCTTGATCATGTCGATGACGTTCGCGATCTGATCGATACTGCGTCCGTCCGGCGCGGGCCAGGAGCGCCACTGATGGCCGTAGACGGGGCCAAGATCGCCATTGGCGTCGGCCCACTCGTCCCAGATGGTGACGCCGTTGTCGCGCAGATATTTGATGTTGGTATCGCCCTTCAGGAACCACAACAGCTCATGCACGATCGCCTTCAGCGGCAGGCGCTTGGTGGTCAGCATCGGAAAGCCGGCAGATAGATTGAAGCGCATCTGATGGCCGAACACCGACAGCGTGCCGGTGCCGGTCCGGTCGGTTTTTTCGGCGCCGTCTGAAAGAATCCGCTCGAGCAGGTCCTGATACTGGTGCATGTGCGTGAGCCTTTGGGGAGGCGGCGAATTTAGCGGCCGCCCCCACGCTGCGACAGCGGCGATTCGCCATCCCTGGGCATTATACCCGGAAAAGTGAGCGTTCCCGGTGCAAACGACAAGGGGCGGAACTTAGCGTCCCGCCCCTCGTCTATCAGATTGATCCTGCTGGCCAACTTGCCGGCTTGGGTTCGAGCCACGGCGCGCCGGCAGGCGCGTCGCCCTCAGTTCTCGGATTCTGTGAACACCTCGTCGCGCTTGGCACGCAACGCGGGCAGCACCGTGAGCACCAGGAGGAAGGCCGCGATCGCCAGCAGCACGGCCGACAGCGGACGCGTCAGGAACACGCTCCAATCGCCGCGCGAGATCAGCAGCGCACGGCGCAGATTCTCTTCCATCAGCGGTCCGAGCACCATGCCGAGCAACAGCGGCGCCGGCTCGAAATCGTGCTTGATCAGCCAGTAGCCGACCAGACCGAACACGCCTGCGAGTATGACGTCGACCGGCGCGTTGTTCACCGAGTAGATGCCGATCGCGCAGAAGATCACGATCGAGGGGAACATCAGCCGGTAAGGGACGCGCAACAGCCGCACCCAAATTCCGACCAGCGGCAGGTTGATGATGATCAGCATCAGATTGCCGATCCACATCGAGGCGATCATGCCCCAGACCAGCTCCGGCTGCTTCTGCATCACTTGCGGACCCGGTACGATGCCGTGGATGGTCATCGCGCCCACCATCAGCGCCATCACGGCGTTGGGCGGGATGCCGAGTGTCAGCAGCGGGATGAAGGAGGTCTGCGCCGCGGCATTATTGGCGCTTTCCGGCGCCGCCACGCCCTCGATCGCACCACGGCCGAACCGCGACGGGTTCTTGGCGATCTTCTTCTCGAGCGTGTAGGACGCAAAGGACGCGATGACCGCGCCGCCGCCCGGCAGGATGCCGAGGATCGAGCCGAGCACGGTGCCGCGCAGGATCGCAGGTGCCGAGTCGATCAGGTCTTTCCTGGTCGGCATCAGGCCGGTGATCTTCTGCTGCACGAGGTCGCGGTTCATCTCGGCGCCGGCGTCGAGGTTGCGGATGATCTCGGCGAAACCGAACACGCCCATCGCCACCGTCGCAAAGCCGAGACCATCGGCGAGTTCCGGAATGTTGAACGCCATGCGCGAGGCGCCGGTCTCGATGTCGGAGCCGACCATCGACAGCATCAGGCCGAACACGATCATAGCGATCGCCTTCAGCACCGAGCCCTTGGCCAGCACCACCGCGAAGATCAGGCCGAGCACCATCAGCGAGAAATATTCGGCCGGACCGAACGCCAGCGCGAGCTTGGTCAGCGGCGCGCCGAGCACGGCGATCAGCACGGTCGCGACGCAGCCGGCGAAGAACGAGCCGATCGCCGCGATCGCCAGCGCCGGGCCGGCTCGGCCCTGCTTTGCCATCTGGTGGCCGTCGATGGCGGTCACGACCGACGTCGCCTCACCGGGAATATTGACCAGGATCGAGGTGGTGGAGCCGCCGTACTGGGCGCCGTAATAGATGCCGGCGAGCATGATCAGCGCGCCGACCGGCGGCAATCCGAACGTGATGGGCAGGAGCATCGCCACGGTTGCGACGGTGCCGATACCGGGCAGCACGCCGACCAGCGTGCCAACCAATGCGCCAATCAGGCACATGAGAATGTTGATCGAGATCGGCAGCGACAGACCGTAGAGCCACCAGGGTGACCACCAGGAGATCTGAAACACCACACCGAAACCGAGGCCCAGATTGTGGAAGAGATCGAACATCACACCCTCACTGAACCAGGAAGCGCGGGAACATCGGCATCGGCAGTCCGAGCACGTAGGGGAAGAGCAGCGCGCAGCCGAGCGTCAGGCAGGCGCCGACGATGACCGCTTCGACCCAGCGCGTCTCATGCGTGCCCATCGCCGCGATCAGGAAGCTCGAGAATGCCGTAACCACCACCCCAAGCGGACGAATCGCCAGCGCGAAGAAGACGATCGAGATCATCACGAAGAGCGGCCCGCGCCAGGCATAGTGCGCCATGCTCGGTCCGTCGGTCAGCAGTCCCGTCAACGCAATGCCCGCGCCAAGTGCGACGAGCAGTCCGCCAAACATCCGCGGCGCCGTGCCGGCGCCAAAGGAGAAGCCGCGCATCCCCTGCAAATCGCTGGAGGCCCACAGTGCGAACAGGGCGAGCGCCATCAGCACGATCCCGCCGACATAATCCTGCGCCGACCTGATCGTCATGAAGAACGTGAGAATAGCCACCGCAAAGATCGGATAGGAATAGATCAGCGCCAGCAGCACGTCGGATGACGCCTTCTTAGTGTCACCGCCGACCGCCCCGAGCAACGCGCCGGGCGCCCCCGCGAGCAGCGCCGTAGCGTGGCTGATCACGACAGCGGCCGGGCCGCGTCCGGCGCCCCAGCCAAAGATCGTCCCGAACGACCAGATGAATTCGAAGATCTGCGGCGCTATGGCCAGCAGACAAAAGCTGATCACCACCGAGGTGTTTCGGTTGGCTGTCGCCGAGTGGCCCATCGTATCGGCCATGCATGTCTCCTCCGCGACCCGTAAGCCACGAGCACTGTTGTTCTAATCGGCTGGAAATCGATGCCCCCGCCCGGATCCCTGCCTAGCCATTTTCATTACACAATGCCAGCAAAACCCAACAAGCCCCCGACGAGCAAAATCCAAAGTGGATTGATGCGCGAGACGGATGCGACCACTGCAACCGTCGCGGTCAGAAGCAGCGCAGCAAGCGTGCGATCGGTCGACTCGGCGAGGATCAGGGCGCTCGCCGCCATCAGGCCGATCGAGAGCGGAACCAGTGCAGCCTGGATCAGCCCGGGCCAGCGCGATTGGCTCGGCCGGTTGAGGAGCCGGCTGACATAATAGGCAAGCAGCGCGGTGGGCAGGCACATGGCCAGGGTCGCCGCCAGGGCACCGGGAATGCCGGCGACGGCATAGCCGATTAACGTGACGATAAGGACGTTCGGACCTGGCGAGAGCTGCGCGATCGCATAGGCGTCGGCGAACTGCTTGTCAGTCATCCAGTGATGCACATCGACTGCGATGCGATGCATCTCGGGCACCGCCGCTGCGGCGCCGCCGACTGCGAACAGTGACATCAGACCGAAGGTCGAGATCAGCGCCCAGATCGGGTTCTCCGCGTTCATGCTGCTACCTTCCGCCGCATCAGGAAAATGGCGCTGACGCTGACGGGGATCGCGACCAAAAGCACGACCTGGAGCGGCAGGCGAAGGACGCCGATGGCGAGGAAGACGCCCACCATCAGGATGAGCGCGACGGCGTCCAGCCGCTTGAGCAGCGGCGTCATCATCCGGAAGACCACCGCGATCAAGAGACCAACGGCCGCACAGGAGATGCCCGCGAGAATGCGGCGCAGCACCTCCACATCGCCGAACCGGGCATAGACGATCGCGAGCACCGTCATGATCAGCGTGGGCGGCAACAACAGCCCCGCAAAGGCGGCAATGCCGCCGGCGATCCCGCGCAGCCGCGCGCCGAACACCATCGACAGATTGACGATGTTGGGCCCGGGCAGGAAATGGCAGAGCGCAAACGTCTCGTTGAACTCGTCCGCCGTCATCCAGCGGTGCTGCTCGACGATGGCCTGCCGGGCGAAGACCAAAACCCCGCCGAAGCCCGCCAGCGACATCCGGGCGAAGGCCAGGAACAGCGCGAGCAAGCCCGGCGGAACAGCACTGATGGCTGGACCGTCCGGCTCGCGATCTCGTTTTTGGGCAGCCGGTGCGGAATCCTCGGACATGTCAGGAGCTTAGAACGCCGGCCGGCACGCGGCCAAGCCTGCCGGGAACCTATCCCAAGGGAACCTCGGAATGGTCGCTCGAAACACCTGTTATTTGAAACATTTGCCCCCTATATTGGGAGTGCCGGTTCGCCGGCTATGGAAATAAACGGTCGTCGCAATAAACCATTCGGACCCGGGGGCGGTACCCGGCGCCTCCACCAAAGCCCACCAGTGGGCTGGCCCTGAAAGCGGGCTTTGGCGGGGGCGAAATAGGATCGACGAGGGCGTAAAGGGCGTTCTTTTTCTCGGTATTGTTCCGCCGTTATCGGGCTATGCAATAGTTGCCAACGACAACTTTGCTCCGGTTGCTCAGGCTGCGTAACGCAGTTTGAAAGACCATTCTGAAGTCCTAACGGGTTAAGCTCCGTTAGGCGGGGTTCGGAGGCACCTGGCAACAGAAGCCTCCACTTACCTCTTATTTCCTACCCCGCGGGGACTCCTGTTGACCCGTCAGGCGCGGTACTATTGCGGCTTGGCGAGTCGGGCCGGCAGGGCCCAGCTCCTGGAATGCAACAGGACCACCATGGCGACCGATCATATCCGATACGATGTGCTGGCCCGCGACGCGCTGCGCGGCGTGTTGCGCAAGGTGCTGACCGACGCCGCGTCCCAGGGACTGCCCGGCGAGCATCATTTCTTCATCACCTTCGTGTCGAAGGCCGACGGCGTGAAATTGTCGTCGCGGCTGCTGGCCCAATATCCGGAAGAGATGACGATCATCCTGCAGCACCAGTTCTGGGATCTGACCGTGCTCGAGGACCGCTTCGAGGTCGGCCTGTCCTTTGGCGGCATTCCGGAGCGGCTGATCGTGCCGTTCAGCGCCATCAAGAGCTTCCTCGATCCGTCAGTGAAATTCGGCCTCCAGTTCGACACCTCCGATGTCGCCGACGTTTCGGCCGAGACATTGCCGGCCGCTCCCGCCCCGTCCGCGGTCGCGGTGCCGACGCCTGCCACTGAACCGGCGGAAGGCACTGAGGAGCCGGCGGCTCCGAACCAGGGCGGCGCCGAAGTCGTGCGATTGGATCGTTTCCGCAAGAAATGATCTAGATCGGACTGGCGCCCCTCGCGGGCGGCCAAACTCCCTATATAGAGGCACATGATGAGGCCGCGTGGCATTTCGCGCGGCGGAATGGATGTGCTCATGGCCAAAACTTCCCTCTCGAAGACTTCCCGCTCGAAAACTTCTCGCGCGAAGACCGACCGTTCCTCGCGCCCGCCGACCCGCACCGAGACCGACAGCTTCGGCCCGATCGAGGTCCTCGCCGATCGCTATTGGGGCGCGCAGACCGAACGCTCGCGGCAGAATTTTCGCATCGGCATAGATCGCATGCCGATCTCGCTCGTGCATGCGCTCGGCATCGTCAAGCTCGCCGCAGCGCAGTCCAACCAGGAACTCGGCCTGCTCGACCAGCGCCGCGCCAACGCCATCATCCGCGCCGCACGCGAGGTGATCGAGGGCAAGCTGGACGATCATTTCCCGCTGGTGGTGTGGCAGACCGGCTCGGGCACGCAGAGCAACATGAATCTCAACGAGGTCATCGCCAATCGCGCCAATGAGCTCCTGGGCGGCGAGCTCGGTGCCAAGAAGCCGGTGCATCCCAACGATCACGTCAACATGAGCCAGTCGTCGAATGACTCGTTCCCGACCGCGATGCACATCGCGGCGGCAAGCCGCATCACCGCCGATCTCGTCCCTGCCCTCGGCGAATTGCTGCGCGCGCTGCGCAAGAAGGAGAAGGAGTTCGCAAAGATCGTCAAGATCGGCCGCACCCACACCCAGGACGCGACGCCGCTGACGCTCGGCCAGGAATTTTCCGGCTATGCCGCACAGGTCGAAAGCGGCATCGCCCGGCTCAAGGTCGCGGTGAAGGAGCTCTATCCGCTGGCGCAGGGCGGCACCGCCGTCGGCACCGGCCTCAATTCGAAGCCGCGCTTTGCAAAACTGTTCGCAAAGCACGTTGCCGGGATTACCAAGCTGCCCTTCACCAGCGCCGCCAACAAATTCGAGGCGCTGGCTTCGAACGACGCCTATGTGCTGGCGCACGGCGCCATCAACTCGGTCGCGACAGGCCTGTTCAAGATCGCCAACGACATTCGCCTGCTTGGATCGGGCCCGCGTTCGGGCCTCGGCGAACTGATGCTGCCGGAGAATGAGCCGGGCTCCTCGATCATGCCGGGCAAGGTCAATCCGACGCAGTGCGAGGCGATGACCATGGTGTGCTGCCAGGTGTTCGGCAATCACACCGCGATCACGGTCGCCGGCAGCCAGGGCCATTTCGAGCTCAACGTCTACAAGCCCGTGCTGGCCTACAACATGCTGCACTCGATCCGGCTGATGGCGGACGCCGCGCGCTCCTTCACCGAGCATTGCGTCAGCGGCATCCGCGCCGACGAGAAGCGCATCAAGGAGCTGATGCAGCGTTCGTTGATGCTGGTGACGGCGCTCGCCCCCAAGATCGGCTACGACAACGCGGCCAAGGTGGCCAAGACGGCGCATGCCAACGGCACCACCCTGAAGGAAGAGGCACTGCGGCTCGGCTTCGTCTCGGCGGACGAGTTCGACCGCCTGGTGCGCCCCGAGAAGATGACCAGCCCGGGATAAATTTCGAATTCCGATAGCCATCCGTAATGATACGGAGCCCCAAGCTCCATTAAATGTAGGGCTTAAAGGACGGGATTTGATTACCGTCAATGTCGCGGCGGGATTGCGTGTTACGCAGCCCCTCCGCCCCCACGGGGCGGAATTCATCGTTTGATGGCCCAAGGGTCGATTGACGAGGACAAGCGAATGGCGATCAAGTCTCATTGGGCGCAGTGCGGCGCACAGTTTCTGAATGTTTCATCCTGCCCACGGAGGATCGGATGATGGAGACGCGACATGGGGAACGTCATCAACCTGAATCGTTTCCGGAAGCGCGCCGAGCGGCAAGCCACGGCGAAGCAGGCGGACGCCAACCGAACGAAGTTCGGCCGCACGAAGGCGGAGCGGTCGGCGGAGGAGACGCGCGCGGACCAGGCGAAGGCGCACCTGGACCAGCACCAGATCGATTGCGAGGAGCAGCCATGAAGTCGCCCGTCGTGAAACGGTCGATCGTCGTCGCCGGCCACAAGACCAGCGTCAGCCTGGAAGAGGCGTTCTGGAACGGCATGAAGGAGATCTCGGGCCTGCGCAACATGACGCTGTCCGAGCTGGTCGGCGAGATCGACGGCAACCGCCAGCAGGGCAATCTGTCCTCGGCGATCCGCCTGTTCGTGCTCGACTACTTCAAGAGCCGCGCCATGGCCGCCATCCAGGCGGAAAAGGTCCCGGCCCAGTAGCCATCTTGACGCTGATCTTGGCGCCGATCCCGGCGCCAATCGCCTCCGTCACGAAGCTGGTACTTTAAAATCACTCTAAGGTGCAGTTTCAGCGACCGAGCGCGCTTGACCTCGATGCCCTGCGTTGAAAATACAGGGCATGACCGACATCCATGATACGCGTCCGCAGATGCCGCTGGGCCTGGCCCAGCGCGGCTATACCGGCGTCATCCAGCACCTTTCCCCCAAGGACGCAGGGTCGGCGCTCTCGGACATCGAGCTCGAGAGCCGGCTGATCGAGCTCGGCTTCGTCGAGGGCGCCCGGGTCGAGGTCCTGCACGAGGGGCTGGTCGGGCGCGACCCGATCGCGGTCCGGGTTGACAGCATCACCATCGCGGTCCGCCGTCGCGAAGCCATGGCCATCATCGTCGCCTGAAGCGACCGGACCCCAACTTCATGGAATTGCCCCTACTTCATCTCGCCCTGGTGGGCACGCCAAACAGCGGCAAGACCTCGCTGTTCAATGCGCTGACCGGCAGCCGGCAGAAGGTCGCGAACTATCCCGGCGTCACCGTCGAGCGCAAGGAAGGCTTCTTCGTCACGCCCATGGGCCGCCAGGTCTCCGTGGTCGACCTGCCCGGCACCTATTCCCTGCGCGGTCGCAGCCCGGACGAGGAGATCACCCGCGACTTCGTGCTCGGCAAGGCTTCCGGCGAGATCCTGCCCGACCTCGTGCTGTGCGTGGCCGATTCCACCAATCTGCGCCTGACCATCCGCCTGCTGCTGGAGCTCAAGCGCACCGGCCGTCCGATGATCCTCGTGCTCAACATGTTCGACATCGCGACCCGCCGCGGCATCACTGTCGACGTCGAGCGGCTCGCCAAGGAGCTCGGCGTGCCCGTGGTCACCTCGATCGCGGTGCGCAAGGGCGGCACGGCCGACCTGCTGTCGCTGACCGACGAGATTTCGGCGAAGCTCGCCGCCGAGCCGGGCGAGAACAATTGGCGGGCGCTCAGCGTGGCCGATCTGCGCGCCACCCAGCGCGAAGCCGACCGCATCATCGCCGACTGCGTCAGCCTACCCAGCCGGCCCGACACCTGGACCGCGCGGATCGACGCGATCGTGCTGCATCCCGTCGGCGGCCTGATCGTGCTCGCGGCTATCCTGTTCGTGATGTTCCAGGCGGTGTTCGCCTGGGCGCAGCCGCTGATGGAGCTGCTCAACTCGGGCTTCGACTCCCTCGGCGAGTTCGTGCACGCCACCCTGCCCGCCGGCCTGCTGCAGAGCTTCCTTCAGAACGGCGTGATCTCAGGCGTCGGCAGCGTCATCGTGTTCCTGCCGCAGATCATCATCATCTTCCTGTTCATCCTGCTGCTGGAAGATTTCGGCTACATGGCGCGCGCCGCGTTCCTGATGGACCGCATCATGGGCGGCGCCGGCCTGCACGGCCGCGCCTTCATTCCGCTGCTGTCGAGCTTTGCCTGCGCCATCCCCGGCATCATGGCGACGCGCGTGATCGACAACAAGCGCGACCGGCTGACCACGATCCTGATCGCGCCGCTGATGACCTGCTCGGCACGCATTCCCGTCTACACCCTGATCATCTCCGCCTTCATTCCGGCAAAGGAGGTCTGGGGCTTCATCAACCTTCAGGGCCTGGTGATGTTCGGTCTCTATGCTGTCGGCATCGCCAGCGCGCTTGCCGTCTCGTTCCTCATCAAATTCTTCATGCTGCGCGACTATGCGCCGGCGCCTTTCATGCTGGAGCTTCCGGACTACAAGATGCCGCGGCTGAAATCGATCGCGATCGGCGTCTACACGCGGGCCAAGATGTTCCTGCACCGCGCCGGCACCACGATCTTCTCGATGATGGTGCTGATCTGGTTTCTGGCCTCGTTCCCGCAGCCGCCCGCGGGGGCAACCGAACCGGCGATCGACTTCAGCCTGGCCGCGATCATCGGCAAGGCGCTCGAGCCGCTGCTCGCCCCCGTCGGCTTCAACTGGCAGATCGCGGTCGCGCTGATCCCGGGCATGGCGGCGCGCGAGGTCGCGGTCGCGGCACTCGGCACCGTCTATGCGATCGAAGGCGGCAAGGAAGCGGCCGAGCAGATCGGCCAGGTGCTGGCGACGAAATGGTCGCTCGCGACCGCGCTGTCGATGCTGGCGTGGTACATCTTCGCCCCGCAATGCGCATCCACGCTGGCCGTGATCCGGCGCGAGACCGGAAGCTGGACCTGGATGGCCGTCACCTTCTTCTACATGCTGGTGCTGGCCTATGCCGCGAGCCTCCTGACTTACAACGTCGCGGTCGCGTTCGGAGCGGGCTAGCCACGTCTCGAAAC
>NZ_JADPIT010000010.1:367863-386890 GCF_023073035.1 Bradyrhizobium sp. 62 | reverse complement strand
CGCGAAAACAACCCCATGCACAGTAGACGGGGGTTGTGAAATCAATGGCTTACGCGTGTGCTAAAATCAGCTGACCGCAGCTGGCCAGAACCAACGCCTGGCGCACAAGGCCGGTTGCACCGTCGGGCAAAACAGGCGCATGATGGCATTGTCGGAGAATTGGTGAGACGCGCGGTGACGGCAGGATACCAAAGCATGGCGCGCCTCCTCAGCCGCTGGCCTGTGTTGCCGGGATCGACACCGTGAACACCGTTTCATCCCGCATCGACGACGCGACGATCAACCCGCCATGGGCGCGCGCGATCTCCTGGGCGATGTACAGTCCGAGCCCAAGCCCCTTCTGGTTTGGCAGAACGTCGCCACGATCGAACGCAGTGAAAAGGCGCGGCATCGCTTCCGCCGGAATTGGCGCGCCATTGTTGGCAACGCTGAGATCAAAGCCAGCGCCGGTCGTCTGCGCCAGCACCCTGATCGGCTTGTCGGCGGCGCCATAGGAAATCGCGTTGCCGAGAAGATTGGACAGCATCTGACCTATGCGGTCGGCGTCGATTTTCACAGATCCCGGAACGTCGACGACCGTTTCGATGACGCGATCCGGATGCACGTTCTCGAACTCCGCGACAATCTGCCTGATGACAGGCTCGAGTGGCTGTTCTCTCAACTTGAGCTGCATCCCGGCGCCGAGCCGTGCGCGGGCGAAGTCCATGACATTGTCGATCAGGCCCGCCATCCGGGCCACGCTTCCCTGCAAAAGATTGATCCAGTTCTTGCCCTCGTCATCGACCTTCTTGTTCAGAAGCCGCAGGCCGCCCTGAATCGAGGCGAGAGGGTTTCTGAGGTCGTGACCGAGCACGGCGATGAACTGCTCGCGCAGTTCGGCATTGCGTTGTTCCAGCGCGAGCCTGTTCTCGATCAGTTCGACACGGTCGGCCGCGTCGAGGTGAGACGCGATCAGCTCGGCAAACAGCTTGAACATGCCGATGACTTCCGGGGTCCGAAGCTTGCGCGGCTTCGGATCGATGGCGCAAAGCGTTCCGAAGAATGAACCGTCGGGAAGAATGATCGGCACGGAGATGTAGCTTTGGAAGCCATATTGCGTGGGCGTGTGATGCGTGCCGTACGCGGCATCTTCGCTGACATTGTCGATGACAACAGCCTCACGGCTCTGCCGGATCTCGTGGCAGATCGTGGTTTCGACCTTGAGCTCGTCACCGGGTTTCAGCCCGAACGCAAGTTCATCACGCGAGGCACAGGTGATCCACCTGTCCCCGGTGACGCGGGCAACGGCGGTAAACCCCATGCCGGTGGTCCGGCTGACCACGTCCAGGATGGTCGAGACCGCAGCGATCCCGCTGACCTTGGCTATGTCGCGCTCGAAATCCATTGCCACTCCGCGTCGGAACTTCGCCGGACGACCGTCACCCCCACGAAAGCGCGTCCTTGCAATGGTAAGAAGCACTGCCCGTTATTCCGCGTCAATGTCATTCGATACCGCTCGCCTGGAACGACGCGGTGAACATCGTTTCATGCCAATTGCAACGGCAAGGAAGTCCGCCGTTGCAGCTACCGTCCGCGCCGCCGGGAGCTGACCTCGGGTCTCCCCTCGGGGGCCGCCCACCCCTGGACACTCACATCCGCCAGCGCGTCGAATATAGCCGCTGTGCGTTGCAGGCGGGCGATCGTACGTGCGCCTTCGACGGCAGCGACCAATGCGGAAGCGGTCGAAGATGCGCGCGCGGACGTGAAACCGCACCCTCTGAAATGCTCCGCGACGATCTCGGTTGAATCAGCAAATCCGCGCGCGACCCGTTTGGTCAGTTCAGCGTCGAGTGCAGGAAGCTCATTCGCCAGATTCTGCATGAGACATCCATACTGGAAATCAGAGGCGACCATCTCGGCCGCGAACGCGCCGAAAATCTGGCGAACAAAACTCAGGGCATCGCCGGTCGTATTCGCCGAGATAGCCCGCAACACAGCCATTCTAGTCACAACGTAATGATCGATTGCTTCTTCTGCGAGCTGTGCCTTACCGCGCGGAAAATGAAAATAGAACGATCCTTTAGGCGAGCCGCTTTCTTCGATGATCTGGCTCAATCCCGTCGCAGTGTAGCCTTGGATGCGAAACAGTCGCTCGGCAGTGGCAATCGCGCGATCGCGGGCGTCAGTCTTACGGGGCATCCCGTCAGCATAACACGCCTGGCTTGACACCGCTATGGTGATCGCCATAGTATGGCGATCACCATAGTAAATTTGCCCGCCTTATCACCGCTATCAGATTCACTTCCAGAAGTTGCAGTCTCGGACATTTCACTCTCACAGATTGCTGCGCAGGACATACTCAAATGAGCTCAAGCAACTTCGATTTCGGCAATTGTTCCAGCGAACGGGACCACCGAGATGGCCTCTAGATCCTGCGCGATGATGCTTTTAGGAGCTGCCATGTTCACTGCGATGTCCAGCCGCGTCGTTTCCGGAGAAACGTCAAGCGATGCCATCTGGCACAATAAAATCCCTGTCGCTTTGAGCGAGCCGGCGGTTGATATCGATAAGGATCCGAACCTTCTGCACAGATATGCGGACAATGCGGGAACGAAAATCCACTACGTCACCATGGGATCCCATCAAAAACCGCTGATGGTGTTCGTGCACGGATTTCCTGACTTCTGGTACTCCTGGCGAAATCAGATCCAGGCATTTTCAGCAGATTATCAGGTGGTCGCTCTCGATCTGCGCGGATACGATTTGAGCGATCGGCCGGAAGGCGTCGAGAATTATAAGTTTCCGGTTCTCCTTGATGACATCCGTGCCGTGATCAATGCAGAGAGAAACGGTCGCAAGGCCATCCTGATCGGGCACGACTGGGGCGCCGCTTTGTCGTGGCTATTCGCCGGGCAAAATCCGGACCTGATCGAAAGACTTGTCGTCCTCAGCGTTCCTCATCCCGGCGCCATCACGCGGGAATTGCTCCCTTGGAACCACCCTATCGCGCAGGCCAAGGCCAGCGCCTACGCCACACGCTTCTTCGCTCGAGGCAAAGGCGACAATTTGACTGCGCAGGATTTGGCATACTGGGTTGTCGATCCACAGGTGAGGAGTCGATACGTCGAGGCTTTCGCGAAATCTTCCATCTCGTCCATGATGAATTATTACAAGGCCAACTACGCGTTTTCCCAACTTGCGCTCAATCTTTTCAACCCAACCATGAAGAAGCTCACCGGTGCCGTGATCAAATGCCCGGTCTTGCATCTGCACGGAATCGAGGAGAGCCACGCTTTGCTAAGCACGATTGATCTGGAAAAGTCATGGATTGAAAATCCCGACAATCTCACGGTCAAGATCGTGCCTGACGTTGGCCACTTCATTCAGCATGAAGTGCCTGATTACCTTAATCAGACGATTGCCTCCTGGTTGAAAGATTCAGGAAGCTGAGCCCGGTCTTGCGAGGCTAAGCGCACCGAGGCTTCGCGAAGATCACCTCGCCGACCTCGTCACACTGCATCTCGATGCGAGCATCCGGCTCAGTGGGCTCGCTCAGTGGGCTCGGTCGGTGGACCGGAGCCTGCGCTGACGCCGTCTTCGTCCGAATCATTCTCCGGCTCCCGGATCAGCACCGCCGGTTCGTCGTAACCCTTGCGGCTGCTGTAGAACACCAGCGCCATCAAGCCGATGCCCACGACCAGCGAGAACACGACACCGAGCACCAGTGCGACATAACCCGATGCCGGCACCTCGGTCGTCGTGCTGAACCAGCCGAGATAGCCGAGCGCGCCGGCACCGACGAGGAAAGCGCACAGCACCGCTATGACCGCCCATCTCGCGATCTTGCCGTCTCCGGGAGCGGGTGATTCCGGTTGCCCGTCTGGGCTGTTCATGGATCTCTCCTCAGGGAGCACGCGTCGCACGGCCGTCCCGTCAATTTAGGGGGCGGTGACCTTGGTCGCAATCGCATGCAGGGCCGCCGTCATGGCGACGATTGCAGCCTTGGCCGGCTCGCCGATGCCGTGACGCCCGGCGAGATACGCCGGATCGTTGTAGGACAGCCACGTCGCACCTTGCTCGTCCTGCCAGACCAGCGCCTTCAGCGGCAGATCGATGCCGCTGGTCTGCGACTGCTGCATCAATGGCGTACCACCCCTGGCGTTTCCGAAGAGGATGAGATTGGTCGGGCGCAACGGCAGGCCGGCAGCGGCGGCGCCCGCGGCATGATCGACATGGGCGAATATTTTGAGGCCCTTGGCCATCACCTCGGCTTCCAGCCGCTTCATCGTCTCTTCAGGCCCGAAACTGCTCCTGATCGTGATCAGTCCATCGACGGCCATGGCTTGGGTCTCCCATAAACATGTCGCAGCAACCAGGACGAGGATCTTGAGCAGCGCCGAAACCCTCATGATCACACGCTCATTTCTTGCGGAATAGTTTTGCCGGATCGAATTCCGGGTCCGGAATGAAGCCGTCGCGGTTGGGCATCTTGATCTTCGGCAAGCTGTCCTTATCAACCTTGCCGTCGGGGGGAACGATGCCATTCAGACTCAGGATGTAGGCGGTGACGGCATACGTGTCGTCGGTGCTGAGCGAACCCGGTGTGGGATATGGCATCGCGCGGTGGATGTAGTCGTACAAGGTCGTCGCATAGGGCCAGAAGCTGCCGACGGTCTTGACCGGCGCGCTGGAGGCGAGTGTGCCCTGCCCACCGGCCAGACGATCCTTGATCCCGCCCTGGCCGTTGTCGCCATGACAGGCCGCGCAATTGTCGGCGAAGACCTGCTTACCCTGCGCAACCGTGCCGCTGCCGACAGGCAGCCCCTTGCCATCGGGTGTGACGTCGATGTCCCATAGCTTGATCTCCTCCGGAGTCGCGGGACGGCCGAAATCGAATGCAAATGCGGGCGCCGCGAGCAGGCCGAGCGCGAGAGCCGCTGCGACGAGCCGATTGTCATGCGAGGACATTGCGGACCCTCCCGGCCTCGTCGATGCTCCAGGTCTGCTGGGCGTTGTAGTGGAACAGCGCATTGCTCCCCATCGTGGCGATGAAAGACTGCCGGTCCGGCTGAACGTTGCCTTGCTCGTCGGTCGCGCGGCTCACGATCCTTGTCGGCTTGCCGTCCCAGACCCAGTCCATCTGGAATCGAACTTGTGCCTTGGACAGCACCGGCTGATTCAGCTGCGCCTGTTTCCAACTTTTCGCACCGTCGGTCGATATCTCGACCTTGGCGATCTTGCCATGGCCGCTCCAGGCCAGACCGGAGATAATGTTGTAGCCGGGCTGGATCTGCATCGTGCCCGAGGGCTGTGTGATGACGGAGTTGGTTTCCATCCTCAGCTGGAACTGGCGGGCCTTGCCGTTGGCGAGCAGTTGCGTGTATCGCGCCGTCTCCCAGCGGGTCATCCAGGGCTCAGTGCCGAACTTGAGACGGCGCAGCCATTTGATGTTGAGGTTGCCCTCGAAACCCGGCATCACCAGTCGCATTGGAAACCCGTGCGCGGGGCGCAGTGGTTCGCCGTTCTGACCGTAGGCGACAAAGGCCTCGTTCAAGATTTCGTCGGTCAACGGAATGCTGCGGTCGACGCCCGCGCCGTCGCCTCCCTCCGCGAGCATCCAGTTCGAGTTCTTCTCCTTGCCCGCGAGACCAATCAGGAACTTCAGCGGAACGCCAGTCCACTCATTGGTGCTGACGAGGCCGTGCGTGTTCTGCACCGTCAGGTCAGGGTCTGCCTTCTTCCAGTTTTCCCAGCCGTTTCCGGTGCATTCGATGAAGACCACGCGCGTGACGGACGGCATCCGCTTGAGATCGTCGACGCTGAACACCAGCGGCTTCTGAACCAGGCCATGGATGAGCAGACGGTGCTGCGCGGGATCGATGTCCGGCACCCCGGAATGGCTGCGCTCGTAATGCAGATCGGTTGGCGTGATGTTGCCCACCAGCTTCTGATGCGGCGTCTTGGAGTTGATGGCATCACTGGGGTCGACGTTGCACTTGCCTGGTGTTGCCTCGGGAATGCGATCGATCTTGACGAAGCGCGATCGTTCGCTGTGCGCACCGAGATCGGCGCCGGGCCCGCGATCAGGGATTTCGGCCAGGGTTTGCGCCGCCGCCGCTTCGGTCGCAACCGCCCCCAGAACGCCCGCCGACAGGCCTCCCACGAAACCGCGGCGCGAGACGCTCGCGGACCGTTGCAGTGATTCGATTTGCGTTTTGGACGTCATGCAATCTCCGTCGACCTTCGTGCTTGTTTGGAAATTCCACCGCTTTTCCATGGAGACATTGACCGGATGGCGCCGAAATTGCCCGTTAGGATGTGTTAGAAATCATGAGGGGCGGCGAAGGCGCGTCATCCTGCCCTGCTCCGAAAGCGGCTATCCGGTCCATGGATCATTTCAGCACCGAGAATCTGACGGCCGAGAGGCTGAACGAAAATCATCTCGCCGACCTCGTCGCATTGCATCTCGATGCGGACGTTTCGCGCTATCTCGGCGGCGTCCGCCCGGCGGAGAGGACGAAGACCTATCTGGACGCAAATATCTCCCATTGGGACCAGTATGGCTTCGGGCTGTGGGTGCTGCGAACGAAAGACGGGGCATTCGCCGGGCGAGCGGGCATCCGGCACATCCTGGTGGACGATATCGACGAGGTCGAGATTGCCTACGCGTTCAAGCGCGAATTCTGGGGCCGTGGCCTTGCAAGCGAGACCGCGACCGCGCTGACCGATATCGGGCTGCTACACCACGACCTGCCGTCCCTCATCGGCCTGGTCTATACCGATAATGGTGCATCGCGCCGCGTGCTGGAGAAGTCCAACTATCTCCTCGAGCGACGCACGTTCCGTCACGGCGAAGACGTCGTCATCTACCGCAGCCAGCGGTGAGAGACGGCCTGACGATCACTCGGTGCGCAGGCGAACAACCGATTGCGGCAGCGAGGCCAGAAACAACACCGCGCAAACGCAGAGCAGGACGATGTCCTTGAACAGAAATTCGCCGGTCAGATTCCACGCCATCGGATCGGATGAAAGGCTCCATTTGACGACGCCGGGCGTCGTGAAGAAGAACGACCAGGTGATCGCAAAGGTCACCATGCCCATGAATGAACCAAGCGCGGACGAGACCGGGCTGAAGCTGCCTGCCGCGAGCAGCGCCGCAATCACGAATTCAGCGACGCCGAGGACATATGCCTCTCCCCTCAGGCCGAACACCGACAGCCAGGAGATGAACGGGCTATTGCTGATGAACTGGGCGATCCCCTGGGCGGACTGCGGCGTGAATTTCTGCATGCCAAACGATACGAATATGATCACCATGACCCAGCGCAGAATGGCAAGAGGACGATAGGAACCACCCCCGACCTCAGCGACGTTGAACTCTTTCATCCGACCATGTCTCCCCGGTTTCACATCCATCAGCTCTGCGAGACTACGCTCGCTGAAGGCTGTACGAAGGGGAGCTTCGGTCGTTACCCGCGTCGGCAGGTTTCGGAGATCACGGATGCGTGCGATGCGTTCAGGCGGCCCGTCGTTCCTTCTCCCGATCTCGCACCGTGCTGACCCCAAAAGCTAGAAGTCCGGAGCCGCAGAGCAGGATGGCGGCGGCAATGAAGGCGCTCCGGTATCCACTGCTGTCGTACAAGAATCCTCCGAGGGAGGCGCCCGCCGTGATGGCGAGTTGGATCACCGCGACCATCAGCCCGCCGCCCGCCTCCGCATCCTCAGGCAGCGCCCTGCTCATCCAGGTCCACCAGGCGACCGGCGCGGCCGTGCCGATGAGGCCCCAACCGGCCAGCAGCACGGTGACAACGATGGTTGAACTTCCGAAGGCGATCAAGCCGAGGGCAAGGGCCGCCATCGCAAGCGGCATCCCGATCAGAAGTGCTTGCAGGCTCCGCCTCAGAAGGAAGCTGATGAGGTAGGTCCCCAGCAGGCCCGCGACTCCGAGCACGAGCAGGATGGCCGAGAGCGTGGAGACGTCTACGCGCGTCACGGTCTCCAGAAATGGCCGCAAATAGGTGAAAAGCGCGAACTGGCCCATGAACAGGAGAGCGACCGAGAGCATCCCAATGCCGACAGACCGCCGGCGGAGCAACCCGAATACGTTCCCCGCGGCGTCGCGCTCCGAAGGCATCGAGGGCAATGTCGCGTATTGCCAGACCAGGGTGATGATCGCGAGCGGGACGACGCAGAAGAAGGCGCCTCGCCAGCCGATGAACTGACCTAGAAAGCTCCCGACCGGCGCGGCGATCGTTGTCGCCAGCGCGTTGCCACCATTGAGGAGGCTAAGGGCGGCCGCGACCTGCTGCTCCGGCACAAGGCGCATCACGGTGGCCGCCGACATCGACCAGAACCCACCGATGACGACCCCGATCAGCGCGCGCCCTACCATGAACACCAGCGCGTTCGGCGCCAGCGCCACCATCAGCCCCGAAACGATCATTAGCGAGGTGAGGCCCAGCAGAAGACTGCGCCGATCAATGCCCCGCATCACCGAGGAGATCGCAAGGCTGGCGAAGACGGCGAACAGTCCGGAGACTGCGATGGCCTGGCCCGCCTGCCCCTCGGTCATGTGGAGACCGGTCCCGATGGGGGTCAGCAGGCTGACTGGCATGAACTCGGACGCAATCAATGTCCCGACGCAGAGGGTCAGCGCAAAGACCGCGCTCCATGCCGGACCGGGCGACAGCGTCTCGTTTTTTGGGGCGAGTTGTACGCTCATGAAACCTCTTCCGATCGAGTGGGCGCGCTCGCCCGGGTCAGATGATGCGCCCGATGAAGTGTCTTCACATTCGGTACTGCTCGTCGCCGACCTTCTCCATCCAGTCGACCGCTCGGCCGTCCTGCGATTCCTGGATGGCAATGTGCGTCATGGCTGTGGTGCCCGAGGCGCCGTGCCAGTGCTTCAACCCTGGAGGGAACCAGATGACGTCGCCGGGCCTGATCTCCTGGACAGGACCGCCTTCCCGCTGCACCCAGCCGAGCCCTGCTGTCACGATCAGCGTCTGCCCAAGCGGGTGCGTGTGCCAGGCGGTGCGTGCGCCAGGTTCGAAAGTGACCTGGGCGCCGCTCACGCGCGCAGGCTCGGGAGCCGCGAACAACGGGTCAATGCGCACTGTCCCGGTGAACCAGTCTTCAGGGCCCTTCTGGGAAGGGCGAGATCCGTTTCTTTTGATGTCGATGTCCATTGCAGTCTCCTTCAGTGCTTCGGACGCCCGCGCCGGGGTCAGGCGGATTCCGACGAGGGCGGAGGCGCTTCCGCCAACCAGTATGTCTCTGCGCGTCACCATGGCATGTCTCCGCTCGTGGAGGATCGCGAGCGGGATTGTCGACCGAGGCATTTTCGTTGTTTCAGCGCGGTCGCTTCTCGATGACGTCCTTGACGACAGGTGCCGCGGAGAAAGCATTGGGCCATCCGGCGTAGAAGGCGAGATGGCCGAGCACCTCGCCGGCTTCCTCCCGCGTCAGCCCGTTGTCCATTGCGCGGTTCAGATGATACGTGATCTGCGCAACCTGACCCGTGGCAATCAGCGCGCTCACGGTCACCAGGCTGCGGTCGCGCGGAGCCAGCGCCGGCCTGAGCCAGAGATCGCGGAACAGCACGTCGGTCGTATACTGGACAAGGCTCGGCGTGATCTGCCCGAACTGCTCTCCGACGCGCGTTGCCCGCTGCTTCTCCGCCGCTTCGTCGAGCGGCAGCTGCGGTCCCATCGCGGGCGGGAGCTGATCGGCGCCGATGTTGCGGCTCTCGAAGACTTGCTTCGCAGCCGGGATCGCATCAATCGCGTTGGCCCAGCCGGTGTAGAAGGCCAGATGCGTGATGATCTCCGATATTTCCGACGGCTTCACGCCATTCTCCAGCGAGAGACCCAGATAGTATGGCAGCTCCACCGTCTGACCACGGGCGATGAGAGCTGCGACGGTGACGATGCTGCGGTCCCGAGGCGAGAGACCCGGTCGCTTCCACAGATCGCCATTGACAAATTTTTTCGCGTAGCCTTCGAGGGCTGGCGCGACCGCACGGATGTCTTCCGGCTTTGATATGGTCTTTGCTCCGTCGCTGGATGCGTCTTTGGCCGCGACCGGGCCGTCAGCAAACAGGCAGAATGAAAACAAGGCCGCTGCGAGCATTCTCATCGCGTGGATCCTTCCAGATTTGCCGGTGCGCCATCAGCTACAAGGCGACGAGTGCTGGGCAGAGTTCGGACGTCGATCGCGCCCGGCTGCGACCAATCCGATCGCGGGCTGGCGAGCCCTTGGGCGATGACGAGATCAAGTGGCCCCTCATGTTGATGAGAAAGTAAGGCTTCCGCCCCGGTCCGATTAGGTGATAAAATTCGAATGCAGTCATAAGACAGGCTTATCAATGAACCGGGATGACGCCAGCGATATCCTGGCCTTCCTCGCCGTGGCGAGGGAGCGCAACTTCACGCGTGCCGCAGCCAAGCTTGGTATGACGCAATCGGCGCTGAGCCAGATCGTCCGAAAGTTGGAGGAACGCCTTGGCGTCCGTCTTCTCAACCGAACGACCCGGAGTGTCACGCCAACCCAAGCCGGAGAACGGCTGTTCCTGAGCCTCGGGCCCAAATTCACGGAGATGGATGCTGATCTCGCCGCCTTGAGCGAACTCCGGGAAAAGCCCGCGGGAACCGTACGGCTGACCGCGACGGAGTACGCCGCCGCCGAGATCCTGCTGCCGGCGCTGGGGAAGATTCTTCCCCAGTATCCAGACATCCGCGCCGAAGTGATCATCGACTACGGGCTCACCAACATCGTGGCGCAGCAGGTCGACGCGGGAATTCGTCCGGGCGAGCTCGTCGCCAAGGACATGATCGCTGTGCGAATAAGTCCCGATCTTCGAATGGCCGTCGTTGGATCGCCGTCCTACTTCGCTGAACGCAAGCGACCCAGGACGCCTCAGGATCTAACTGGGCACAATTGCCTGAATCTGCGCCTACCGACTCACGGCGGCAGCCTCTACGCCTGGGAGTTCGAGAAGAACGGTCGGGAGCTCAACGTGCGCGTGGAAGGACAGCTCGTGTTCAACAGCGCAGGGCTTCTGCTGGAGGGCGCGCTCAAAGGCTTCGGACTTGCCTACCTCACCGAAGGGCACGTGCAGCCATACATCTCGCAGGGCCGGCTGATCAGGGTGCTGTCGGATTGGTGTCCGCCGTTCTCGGGTTACCACCTTTATTATCCCAGTCGGCGCCAACCTTCACCGGCATTCTCGCTGCTCGTCGAGACCCTTCGATATCGCGGCAAGTAGAACTCACAGCCGCTCACGGTGCCGGACAATCCTCGGCCGGGCACGACTGCTACCTGAAATACCCCAGCACGAGATCGACATCCGCGCTGCCGGCGGCCGTGCCGTTCAGCTCGGCGTCGATGACGCGGCGGCAGGCTTCGATAGCGGCATGGTCACCGAGGTCGTTGGCGGCTTCCAGCACGAGCCAGGCGGCATCGACCGACGCCTGGTCCGCGGCTCCGCCGCCGATCTCGCCGGCTGCGGCCTTGTTGAGGTTCTTCTTGCGAATGGCGGTGCCGAATTGAGGCAACATTGCAGATACTCCCTCTCGCTCAGTGTACCTGGAGCTCGGGCTGACGGCCCGCGTCGGCACCCGCGGTCTTGCGCGACTGGTAGAACTTCAAGACGCTGCGCGAGGTCTCGATCTTGAGCTTGCCGAAATCGCGTTCGTTATCGTGGAGCTCGCGCGCCGTGATCAGGTGATCCTTGGCGCCGAGGAACAGCAGCGACATGGTGGTGTCCCAGGAGAAATCGAGCGCCTTGCACAGCACCAGGATCATCTCGCGATTGCGGTCCATCATCGCACGCTCGATCACGTCGACCGGCAGCGACGACAGCAGCGACAGGCCGATCTGCACCTCGTCGAAGCGGTGCTGACGCGCATAGTTCGAGATCGAGTCCTGGTTGAGGTTGCCCTGCCGGTACTGCGTCGTCACCACGCGCTTGGCGACGAAATAGCTGCGCGAGGACGGGCCGAACTTGGAGTGCAGATCGCCGGTGACGTCGCTTACCGAGCTCTGGATCTGTGCCATCATTTCCGGGCGCTCGTGCTCGAGCCGGCGGCGGACGTCTTCTGACGCCTTCGAGATCAGCTGCTGGAAGATGTGACGCGGCACGTCCTTGCGCAGGCCAAGCTGCTCGGCAAGAATCGAGTCTCCCTCGGCGCGGCGGACCATGTGCAGAAGGCCCGAGCCGGAGAAGCGCGCGCCCTCGTTCCGGGCAACCGACGTCACGACCTCCTGGTCGCCGCGCTTGACCAGCACGTCGGTGACGGCCTCGCCGATCGACTTGCGCTGGGCGATCGCGAGCAGATGCGACTGGCTCTTGGTCATGGCGCTCTCGACCAGCAGCTTCTCGTCGATACGATTGGAGTCGCGCAGCACGGGACCGGCGACCTCGATTTCGTCGGCGGTCGCGAGTTGCGCAATGACATTGAGCGGTGCGTGATCACAGGCTGCCATGACCTCGGAGAGCTGCACCCGTGCGGCGACCTCGATCTCGTCGGCGAGCCGGCCGATGACCTCGCCGAACGTGCTGATCTCGTCGTCGCTGTAGCGGCCGGTGATCAGAATGTCGGTCGCGTGCCACAACGCCTTGGTCCGGCTTTCGTCGGTGCCACGTGCGATCGCGTCGTCCAGATCCTGCAGAAGTGTTGTCGCGCCGTTCATCCCGATGACCCCAGTTCTTGGCTAGCCATCCTGCTTGTGCCGCAGGACGCCGAGTTCCTCTGGGAACAGAGACTAGGGAACAAACGCGAGAATCCGGTAAAGTCGGCAGATCAGTTTTGCCGAGGAAAATTCGCTAAAAAGCGAGGGAATGGGTTTACCGGTGCGTCGCGAGGAAGCTGCGCCCCTCTCTCCCGCTAGCTGAAAAGGCTTGGGGCACTGATGCCTCTGCGGCGTCATGGCCGGGACAAGCCCCGGGCATGACGGACTGTCACCTACGGATTCTGTGGCGTCAGCACCAGCGGCGGCTTTGGCTTGGGCTTTGCAGGCGGCGGGCCGGGAGCCGGCCTCACGTCGATCGGCGGAGGCAGCGGCGCGATCTGGTGGCTCGCAAGCGGCGGGCTTGTGAGTTGAGGGCTTGTAAGTGGCGGGCTTGGCGCTGCGGGAGCGGCCTGCGGCGCCTTCGGCGTCGGCGCAACCCTGATATCGGCCTTGGGCTTCGGCGGCGGCGCGCGGCGCGGATCGCGGCCGGGCATCGGCACATCCGGCAGCGACGGCTCCGGCGTCGGTTCGGGCGACACCAGGGTCGGCAGCGCGGCGGTCGCCGGCGGCGGCTCGCCGCGCTCGATGGCGTCCAGCCGGCGCGTCTCACGATCAATCGTGCGCACCGCAAGCCAGGACGACAGCGGCCCGAGATCGACGGTGCGATTGAGCCTGTCGGGGGGACCCGCCGCGAACAGCTGGATCTCCGGCGGTGCGCCGGAGAGCCCGGTCATGATCGGCGTCAGGCTGGCGCGGATGTCGGCCTGGTCGGCGGGGATGTCGTAGCCGCCGGAGACGATGGCGCGCGCGTTCTTCGCCTCCAACGACGTTGCGCCGACGCGCAGCCGCCCGTCGCGGATCGTGAACGGGATCTGCGCCGAGGCCACTGCAATCGGCCCCGCCGACAGCGCGGGCTCGACCAGCTGGCGCAGCCGATTGTCATCGGCGACCTGGCCGCCGTCGCTGGCGCGGATGGCGATCTCGAAGGCGCGCGGATTGAGGCCGGAGATTTCAGCGGAATCAAGCGTCACCGTGCCGTTGCCGGCGAGCGCGCCGGTGAGGGCCGCGACGCTGCGGCCCTGGCTGGTCAGCGCCATCTGCGCCGAGGCGCGTCCCTTCGGCAGCGCGAGGTCGCGATAGCGCAGCGCCGCCGCGTCGACATTGCCGAGCTCGATGCGCGCGTTCAACGTCAGACCGTTGGCGCCAGTGCGCGCATCAAGGCTCGCCGACAGCTCGCCGCCGCCGAGGCCGCCCTTCATTGCGTCGAGCGCGAGCGACTGACCGTCGCTCCGGATCGTACCGCCGAAGGGGCGCAGCTCGATGCCGCCGGGCAACGTGCCGTGCAAGGCCTGGAAGGCGACGCGGCCGCGCCAGCCGCCGAGAAGCCCGGCACTCAACGGCGCATTGGCATCGTGTCCGGCCGCGCCGATGGCCATCGCAAGCGCCGGCACGAGGTCGAGCGAATCGAGACCGACTTCGCCCTCGACGGTCTTCTCCTGATCGAGCGTCACCGCCAGATGACCGCGCAGATGCGAGCCCGCCAAGGTGCTGTCGAGATCGTTGAAGGTCAGGCGGTTGCCGGAAAGGCTGACGCGCGAGGACAGATTGACGCTCTGCACGGATTTATCGGCCGGGCTGGTCCCGAACAGCGGGGCCAGATTGGCGTTGCGCACGCGTAAATTCACGCTGCCTTTCGGCTCCGACAATTCGACGGTGCCTTGTGCGTCCGCATCCAGCCCGCCGCCGCTGAGCTTTGCATTCAATTGCAGCTGATGACGCCACGCGCCGCTCAAGCGGCCTTCGAACTGCGAAGCGCCCTCGCCTGCGGCGACCACGCGATCGAGCCCGAGCAACGCCAGCAGCGCACTTCCCTGTGGTGTCGAGACTTTCGAATCCAGCGTGAAGTCGCTGTCGCGCAAGCGCTCGATGTCGATGCCGTTGACGGCGGCTACCGGCGTCTGCGCGGCCAGCGTCGCGCTGGCCTTGAGCTGCGGCGAGTCGAGCTCGATTACCGCGCGCGCGTCGTTGCGATCGGCGTGCTCGGTGTTCTTGTCGAGGCTGAGGTCGAGCTTGAGGCGGGTCGCACCTGGCAGCGACGGGATGGCGTCGAAGCGCGCGCGCACCGACGGCGCAAACGGCTCGAGCAGCGCGGTGAGATCGCGCAGCGAATTGGCGGAGGATTTCAGCGCGAGCTTGCCCGTTGCCTTGGCGCGGTCGAAGCTGCCGCTCGCTTCCGTGGTCACGCCGCTGGCCTGGCCGAACCGCAACTGCTCCAGCGAGAGCGATGCCGCGCCGTAGCCGAGTTTTGCGGTGAACGGCCGCAGCTCTTGGCCTGCCGAGATCGCGCGGCCGATATCGAGCGACAGCTTCGCTTCCTCCGGCCATTCGCCCTGCGGCCCCGAAAGCGCGCGCACAAAACTCGCGGCAGCATCGAGGTCGAGGCGGTCGGCCTTGAGCTCCGCGTCGATCCGCGAGCCCTTGCTCGCGCCGGTCTGGACGAAAGCGATGCGGCCTTCGACCGCGCCGCCCTCGATCTCGGCCTTCAGCCTGTCGATGGCCAAATGGTTGGCGGCGATGGTCACGTCGCCGGCAAGGCGCAGCGGCCGCGTGCTGCGGCGGTTGACCTCGCTGCGGCCCTGAAGCCAGGCCACCAGCGTATCGGGATCGGAGGAATCGACGCTGAGACGGCCGCTGAAACTGTCGGCGCCGGGCGTCGCGCCGTTGAGCGAGAGCTGCGTCTGGCCCGGGGCGCGCAGCTCCAGCCGCTGGAAGGTCCAGGACCGTCCGTCGGTCGCAAGCTCGGCCGTGATGTTCTGGAGCGGACGGCCGCCGAGCATGATCTGGTCGGAGTTGAACTCGATCTGTGCCGGGATCGGCGCCTGCGGGATTGCGGCGAGGCCAGCACGCAGCGCCGGCAGGATGCGCTGCGGCTCGGCATCGTTCTTGGCCGTCAGCTTGTCGGCATCGACCTGGCGCGCCGACAGCACCGCGCGCAGCAGCGGCGACGCTCCGAACCTGATATCGCCGACGCCGCCGAGCTTCAGCGCGGAGTCTTCGGCCCCGAAGCTGGCATCGACCTGCTCGAACTTGGCGCCGGCCGGATCGGCCTTGAGTTTCGTCGTGAGCTTCCAGGGCATCGGCCCTGCATCGCCGGCCTTCTTCGGCGCCGGCACGGCAAGCGTCAGCGCGCCCTCGAATTTCGGCAGGCGGTTGTCGAAGGCGAGCACGCCTTCGAGATCGGCCAGGATGGCGCGCTCGCCGGGATCGATGTTGAGGTGGAGGCGCGTGGCGTTGCCGTCGGCGCTCGGGCCGGAGGAGACGCGGAACGGATAGCGCACTCCGCTGGCCGTGAAACTGCCGTCGCCCCGGACCGAGCCGGCCAGCGAGCGCACGTCGCCGGAGAAGGCGATGTCGTTGAGCTCCAGCGTCGAACGGCTGGCGGCATCATGCAGGGCGATGCGGCCGGTGAGGTTCAGCCGCTCGATCGCCAGCGATGCCAGATTGAAGCTGCCGCTTGCGGTGGACGGCAAATCGACCCGCCCGCGCGCGTCGAGGCCGAGATCGACCGCCATGCCGTTGACCGAAAGCTCGGTGGCGCGCCATTCGCCGCGCATCAGCGAGCTCAGGCTGAACTCGACGTCGAGCTTGTCGGCGCGCAGGCGGCCGAGATCGTTGTTGCCGCCGAAGGTGACCCCGCGCAGCCGCAGCGTCGGCGCCGGCAACAGCCGCGCGTCGAGCTCGCCCGCCACCCGCACCGGCACGCCGATGATCCTGCCGGCCTCCGCTTCGAACTGGGGCCTGAACTGGTTCCAGTCGACGAAGTAAGGCCCGATCAGAGCGGCCAGCAGCGCTAAGATAAAGGCAATCGCCAATCCGAGCAGCGTCGTCTGCACGGGTCTCCCCTCGGCCAAACCGGATGCGGGCCTTGCCTGAGCCGCAGGGCCTCAGACGTACCGGAACAGCCCCTTATATAGGGGGAAGTGTGGCGAAGTCACAGCGACTGTTGCGCGCGGAGGTTAACGCGGGCGGCCATCACCAGCTCGCAGGCAGCCGCTTCAGGCCGCGCAGCACGAAGGTCGGCCGCCATTCCGGGTTTTCGACGTCGTCGATGCGCAGGTCGGGCAGCCGCCGCAACAGCGTGGCGATGGCGATCTCGGCCTCGAGGCGCGCCAATTGGGCCCCCAGGCAGAAATGGATGCCGCCGCCGAACGACAGCGGCCTTACATTCTGGCGGGTGACGTCGAGCCGGTCGGGGCGGTCAGGATAGACCGCCGGGTCGCGGTTGGCCGAGCCCAGCAAGCAGAGCACGGTCTCGCCCTTGGGGATCTTCGCGCCGCCGAGATCGTCGATATCCTCCAGCGCGACCCGCCCGGTCATCTGGACCGAGGAATCGTAGCGCAAGAATTCCTCGATCGCACCCACCATCAGCTCCGGCCGCGCCTTCAACAGCGCGAGCTGGTCCGGATTGCGATGCAGCGCCAGCAGGCCATTGCCGATCAGATTGACCGTGGTCTCGTGGCCGGCGCCGAACAACAGGATGATGTTGGCGGTCAGCTCCTCGTTGGTGAGCTTGTTGCCGTCTTCCTCGGCCTGCACCAGCTGAGTGATGAGATCGTCGCCGGGATTTTTGCGACGCAGCTCGAACAGCTGCTGGAAATACATCTGCGCCATCATGTTGCCGGCGTTGCCCTTGGCGATCTCCTCCGGTGAAAGCGGCACGGGGTCGAGCAGCCGTCCGCCGTCGCGCGAGCTGTTATAGAAAGTCTCGCGATGGTCCTCGGGGATGCCGAGCATGTCGCAGATGATGGTCACAGGCAGGCGGAAGGCGAAATCCTCGATCAGGTCCATATGGCCGCGGTCGATCACGGCATCGATGGTCTGGTCGACGATCTCCTGGATCCGCGGCCGCATGTCCTCGACGCGGCGGGCGGTGAAGGCCTTTACGACGAGGCCGCGCAGGCGGCTGTGGTCGGGCGGATCGGCCTGCAGCATCCAATGACTCATGCTGCGGAAGACCGGCTCCTCCATGATCTTCTCGCTGTAGCGGCGCTTGGAACGCTCGACGAAATCCTTGCCGAAACGCTTGTCGCGCATCACGAGGCTGACATCGGCATGGCGGCTCGTGACGAACTGGCCGAACGGCGTCACGTGAATCGGATAGATCGCGCGGAGCCGGTCATAATGCGGATAGGGATCGCGGATGAAGTCCGGCGACAGCGGATTGAACAGCGGACCGCCGGCGCCCTGCACGTGCTCGTTCATGGTGACCTCATGTCGGTTGCCGCATGAATCGCATACGCCGGGCAGCCCCTCTTGCGCAGCGTAACCATCCCTGAATTATCAACTCGATACATTGTTGTATCGAGTTGCATTCTGCCCTAACCTGTTCCGATGTCAAGGGTGAGAACCAGGCCGACCAGGGACGACACGCGCGACAGGCTGTTCGAGGCGGCCGCGCGCGTGTTCGAAGAGGACGGCATCGGCGGCGCCAGCATCGAGGCGATCGCGGCGGCGGCCGGATTCAGCCGGGGAGCGTTCTATTCCAACTTCAAGAGCAAGGACGAGCTGATCATCGCCATGCTCGAGGACCATGTCGCGCAGTCGATCCGGCGCAACATGGACATCCTCGCGCAGCACGACAATCTCGACGACTTCATCGCGGCGCTGAAGGCGATGGATCGCACAAGGCAGGATCCACTCGGCCGCTCGCCGCTGCTCCACATGGAGATGATCCTGTTTGTCGCGCGCGCGGAGAAGCGCCGGCCGGAGCTTGCAAAGCGCCTGCGCGCGCGGCGCAAGCTGGTCGCCGACATCGTCGAGGCCACGTTGAAGAGCAACGCGAAGGGCGACACGCTCAATCCCCCATGGATGGCCTCCGTCGTGCTGGCATTGGAAGACGGCTTTCGCCTGCACCGCCTGATCGATCCGGAGACGACGCCGGCCGACAGCTTTCTGCGCGCGATCACGGATCTGCGGCGCAGGACGGGATTATCGTCGGACTAGCGTTTGTTGTCTTCAGATCGTCGAGCTTCGCTGTTCCCGCTCGACATCGGCGCGCCGCGCTGCGCCGCTGGAACCTGCCGCAATCATCCGCGCGCATTTTCCACATCACCGTACCCCATCCAAGGAACGTTTCCGCAGCTTGCCACTTTATCCCGAGCCTGTTTTGGCAATTTGATCATTGGAGGAGACAGCGATGAGGATTCTGAAATTGTCTGCGGCCGCAGCCGCGCTGCTGGCCGGTACGGCGCTCGCGATGGCGCAGTCGAGCTCGACGGTCGGCACGGGTGGCTCGTCAGCCGGCGGTGGCACCAGC
>NZ_JADPIT010000010.1:367619-367759 GCF_023073035.1 Bradyrhizobium sp. 62 | reverse complement strand
ACCGGCGGCTCGTCGGCCGGCGGCGGCACCAGCAGTTCGTCGATCGGCACCGGCGGCTCCGCCGCGGGCTCCGGCAGCGGCTCAGGCTCGGCCTCGACGCTCGGCACCGGCGGTTCGTCGGCCGGCGGCGGCAAGAGCTC
>NZ_JADPIT010000010.1:329798-367525 GCF_023073035.1 Bradyrhizobium sp. 62 | reverse complement strand
ACCGGCGGCTCGTCGGCCGGCGGCGGCAAGAGCGGCTCGACTGTGGGAGCGGCCGGCTCCTCCGCGGGACATTCCAGCGACATGGGCATGGAAAAGGGCAAAGGCCACCACAAGGACGAGATGAAGAAGGACAAGGACTGACATCCCGGCCGGCGGAGCGGCAGCAATGCCGCTCCTTCGTCCTTCCTGAGGAGGACTGGCATGAACAGACCAATCGTTGCGATCGCAGTTTTGACTTTGATAAGCAGCGCCGCTGTGGGGGAAACCATGCAGAAAACCGGCAAGACCGCGTCCGGCGAGACCTGCCGGGTCACGGTGGAAAAACATCCCGACGGCAGCATCACCGCGCTGGGGTCATCGGGTTCGGGCACAACCGGCTCGACCTCATCGAGCGGCTCGCTCTCGAGCTCGAGCTCGGCCGGCGGATCGTCGGTGCACGTCCAGGCCGGTGGCGGCAACGTGTCGAGTTCGTCCTCGACGGCCGGCGGCCCCGGTTCGACCAGCGCGAGCACCGTCACAGTCAACGGCTGCACCATCTCGACATCGTCGCCATAGCAAAAGGATTTGACAGATGAGAATGTTGATCGCGACCTCGTCGGTCGCACTCCTGCTCGCCGCCGCCGCGCCGTTGTCGGCACAAACCAGCATGACCGGTGGCACCGGCGGTTCGGCTGCGGCCGGCGGCACCTCGGCCAGCACGCTCGGCACCGGCGGCACGTCGACGTCGGGCTCCGGACAGACCGGCTCGTCGATCGCAGCGGGCGGCAGCGCCGCGTCTGCCAACGGCAAGGCGCAGTCGGGCACCAGCATGAACAAGGGCAACGGTCTGGTGCTCAATTCCAATGCGCGCGCGCAGGCGCATGAGGGTGGCACGTTCAGCCGCTCCCACACCCGCACCAAAGTGAAGGCGGGCGAGGAGGTCGGGTCCACCACCAAGACCATGTCGCACGTGCCAGGCTCCAAGCCGACCATGTCGACAACATCGACGAACGTGCGCTGAACCATCCTCACGAGACTGCTGCCCGCGACTTGCGGGCAGTTTTTTTTGTGAGCAGGTTTTTTCTTTGTGAGCGGATCAACCGCCGCTCAGCGTACGGCTGACGCGGGTCACGAGCGCATCCCACTGCCGCTTCTCGGAAGCGGGGTAGTTGATCAACACGCAATGCACGTAGCGACGGCCAAAGTTGCAGCGGTCGTACCAGATCTTGCCGCCCCGGGTGCTGGACACCACGAAGAAGCGCGGCGTGATGCGCTTGTAGGTGATGCCGGGCGGCGGATTCTTTCGCGCCAGGAAAGCGGCCGGTGAGCTGCCGTCGTTCGGAACGGCCTGCACCGTCAAATCCGCGCGGCCGTCGCTGGTCCGGTACTGCATGCCATAACCGTCGGGTCGACCGGCTTGCTCGGTGAAGATCGACGAAGGGATGTCGACGTTGGTCCCGGTCTCGGGAATGCGATAGCCACTCCAGCTCTCCGCACCGGCGGCAACCGGCAAGCTACAGAGCATGACAAGGATGGTGGCGATCTTCTTCATCGTGTGGCCCGGTTTGCGCTCGACGGCCGATAACGTGGAGAAGCGCCGGACGTTCCTTTCCGCGACGTGAACGCGCGTTGGGCCCAAGCCGGATGATTGTGTCGAGCGCGCCCGCTAGCGAGCGCGTTTGCCCTTGTCCGTGGGCAAGGGGCAATTCGTGCAAACGCTGTCGTCGCACATGCGGCAGATCGTGAAGCGATCCATCTCGGACGTATCCTGCCGAGACAACAACTCATGGAGCAGCGTTTCGAGTCGTTTCGTTTCAGCCGGCGACAGCACATCCAGAAGCGACGCGACCGCCGATATTCGCGAGGTCATCAAGTCGTTGCGGGTTGCGGCGCCCTTCGCGGTCAGGTGCAGAGCAACCTCGCGGCCGTCCTGTCCGGGCCGACGTTCGACCAGCCGATCCGACACCAGACGGTCCACCAGCCGGACCGTTCCCGAATGCGACAGGCCAAGAATCCGCCGCAGCTTGTCGTTGGTCATGCCCTGGCCATAGCCGATGACGACCAGTGCCGCAGGCGTCTCGCCTCCGCGGCCGATGACCTCGCGCGCGCCCTGCTCGATCCGATCCATGACGGCGAGCGAAAGCGCCCCCAGCAAATTTGCGATTCCGTTTTCCATGAGCCGGACAATATGTGCGGAGCGCACAAAAAACAACTTGACGAATATGTGCGCTCCGCACATATTTCGATCGCGGTGCACGATGACATGGAGAATGACGATGAATACTGGGAGCGCGGCACGACAAGCGAATGCCCAAGCGAATACCAGAGGCATTGAACCCGCCTTGAAATACGTGCAGGCCAACGGCGTGCGCTTCGCCTATCTCGAGCAGGGCGACGGCCCCCTTGTCATGTTCCTGCACGGCTTTCCCGATAATGCCTGGTCGTATCGAAAGCAGCTGCAGGTCTTCGCGGATGCAGGGTATCGTGCGGTCGCGCCGTTCCTGCGCGGCTATGCACCGACCGAGATTCCGGCGGACGGAGTTTTCGATCCGATCGCACTGGGCAAGGATCTCGAAGCCCTCATCGCGGCGCTGAGCGACGACGGACAGGCACGCGTCGTCGGCATGGATTGGGGCGGCACCTCGACATTTCAGGCGCTGGCCACGGCGCCATCGGCGTTCAAGGCCGCGGTGGTCATGAACACCGCACATCCAATTACAATTTCGAGCATCAGACGGGATCCGGAGCTCGTTCGAGCCGTCTTCCATGTCTATTTCTTCCAGCTTCCCGGCGCCGAATCCGCGGTCAGTACCGAGGGACTTCCCTTCGTCGACTATCTCTGGAAGCTGTGGTCGCCGACATTCAACAATGCCGAGCACATCCGTTCAATCAAGGAGACGCTCAGCTCGCCCGGCACGATGGCCGCAGCGCTTAAATATTACGGAGGCCTGACCGATGCAGGGCTCGCGCGCCGGCTGCCGATCAATGACATGCACACGCCGACGCTGACGATCTATGGCAGCAACGATCCGACAGCGAGGTACTCGGTCAAGGAGGAGCCGCTGTTCAAGGGGCCGCACAAGCGGATTGTCCTGCCCGATGTCGGGCACTTCCCGCACCTCGAGCGTGAGGAAGAAGTCACCGGCCTGATCATGGACTGGTTCAAGACGCACGCGCCTGACTGAACGCAGAGGGCGGTCGCCCACAACATCCTTTGAGTTCTCTAATCCGGAGTACGCGCAATGGACGCCAAGACACAACAGCAATATGCCGAGACCTTTCATGCCCTTCACAGGAAGGGCGATCCGCTCATCCTGTTCAACGCCTGGGACGCCGCCACCGCCAAAGCCATCGCGAAGACCTCTCCGGCCATCGCGACCAGCAGCGGGGCGGTCGCCTCCGCACTTGGATACGCCGACGGAGAAAATGTCCCGCTCGACATGGTGACCGGCCTGGTGTCGCGGATGACCGCGGCCGTGTCGGTTCCAGTCTCAATCGATCTGGAGGCCGGATATGGCGACACCCCGGAGGCCGCCGCAAGATCGGCGACCGAGATTTTGAAAGCCGGCGCCGTCGGCATCAATATCGAGGACGGGCTATCGGGAGGAAAGCGGCAACTGGTCAATCCCGAACGCCATGCCGCCAAGATCAAGGCCGTGCGGGATGCCGCGAAAAATCTGGGAGTTCAGCTGTTCATCAATGCGAGAACGGATCCGTTCTTGCTGAAATTCGGATCGCCGGACGAGTGCATGAACGAAGCGGCGGGGCGAGCGAAGGTCTATGCCGAGGCCGGCGCCGACGGAATTTTCGTCCCCGGCCTCACCGACCTCGCTCTCATTGAAAAATTCGTTCATCTCACGTCTCTGCCAGTCAACATCATGGTGACACAAGGCGTTCCCGCACTTCCGGATCTGGCTCGCGTCGGCGTTCGGCGGGTGAGTCTTGGACCGTGGCCTATGATGGCAGCAATGCGGATGATCGGACAGGCCGCATCCGCGGTCGTCGCGACCAAGCAATACGGCACGTTCCTGCAACCGGATGCCTGAGCCCGGACATCACCCGCCGAAAGTCGCTTCTACGCCGACCGCTTCACTGCGGTCGCGCCGGCCGGTGCAATGTCGAGACGAGCCAGCATCGCCTGCGCCTGCTCGGCGCAGTGCTCGATCAACCAGCGCTCGAAGGCAACAGGCGCGAGTGCGGGTGCGTAGAGGAAGCCTTGCACCACGTCGCAGCCGAGTTCGGCCAGCACCTTGCGCTGCGCCTCAGTCTCGACCCCTTCGCCGACGACGGTCATGCCGAGGCCCTGGCCGACGCGCACCACGGCGGTGGCGATCGCGAGCGCGCCAGCGTCACGCTCGATGTCGCGCATGAAGCTGCGGTCGATCTTGAGCTCGCGGATCGGCAGATGGGCGAGCCGGCTCAGGCTGGAATAGCCGGTGCCGAAATCGTCCACGGAAAGCCCGACGCCGAGCTCCCGGATCGCGTTCATCGTCTCGAGCGCGGCGACGCTGTCCTGCATGAACGCGCCCTCCGTGATCTCGAGCATGAGCGCATCCGCCGGCAGATCGTATTCAGCGAGGATGTCCTTGAGCCGCGCGGCCAGCGTGACGTTGCGAAAATTGATCGGCGACAGGTTCACGGACACGGATGGAATCTCGAGCCCGGCGCGGCGCCAGCTCGCCATCTGCCGGCAGGCCTCGCGCACCGACCACAGGCCGATCTGCTCGATCAGGCCGCACTCTTCGGCGAGCGGGATGAATTTTGCCGGCGAGACGTCGCCGAGCTCGGCATCATGCCAGCGCGCCAGCGCCTCGACGCCATGGATCGCGCCGTCGCAGCTGCGAATCTGCGGCTGATAGCTGAGGGTCAGCTCGCCCTCGGCGATGGCGCGGCGCAGCGCCGCAATCAAGGCCAGCCGCTGCTCGGTGAGCCCGTTCATCTCGGCGCTGAACAGGCGATGGGTCGAACGTCCCGCCTGCTTGGCCATGTACATGGCCGCGTCCGCCTGCTGCATCAGAGTGTCGATGTCGGTCGCATGATCGGGATAGAGGCTGACGCCGATGCTCGCCGACATCTGCAGCTGCCTGGAGCCGAGCCGCAGCGGCGCCGCCAGCGCTTCGGTGATTCCGGCCGCGACGCGCTCGGCACCCTCGGCGTTGCGACGCGGCAGCAGGATCACGAACTCGTCGCCGCCGAGTCGCCCCAGCATGTCCTCGGGTCCGATCTGCTCGCGCAGGCGCTGCGCCAGCTGGATCAGGAGCTCATCGCCGGCGGCATGACCGAGCGTGTCGTTGACGTCCTTGAAATGATCGACGTCGAGGAAGGCCAGCGCGACGTGGCTGCCGGTCGGGCAGGCATCGATGGCGGTGGTGATCAGGCGCCGCAATTGCGCGCGGTTCGGCAGGCCGGTGAGGATATCGTGATAGGCGAGCCGTGCGATCTCGGCGCGCGCCTCCTTGCGCTCGATCGCGAAGGCGCCGAGATTGACGCAGGCCTCGACGATGCGCCGATGCCAATTGCTCGGCGCGCGCGGCTCCCGGTAGTAGAAGGCGAAGGTGGCGATGACCCGTCCGTCCTTGGCCTTGACCGGCGTCGACCAGCATGCGCGCAGGCCAATCGCGAGCGGCATCGCCTTGTAGGGCTGCCAGCGCGGGTCGGTCTCCAGATCGGTCGCCAGCACCGGCTCGCCGTAGAAGGCCGCGGTTCCACACGAGCCGACATTGGGGCCGATGGCCACGCCGTCCAGCGCGCGGGAATAGTCCTCGGGCAGGCTTGGGCCGCCGAGCGGATGGATCAGGCCCGCGGCATCGATGTGCAGCAGCGAACAGACGACGTCGGGCGCCATCTGCTCGACACGGCGGCACAGCCGGTCGGCGATCTCGCCGATCGGGACCTCGTCGGCGAGCGCGCCCATGATGAGCTGCTGCAGCGAGCGCAGCTGCTTGGTCTCGGTGATGTCCTCGAGCAGCGCGAAGAAGTGCTTGACCTGGCCCTTCTTGTCGCGGAAGGCATCGATGCGGGCGCAGACCCAGATCTCCTCGCCGTCCTTGTCATAGGCGAGCATCTCGACCTCGCCGCGGTGGCCGCCATCCATCAGGCGCTTGACGAGCTTCGCAACGGCCTTGCGACCGGTGTGGCGGCCCGCGAGCAGGCCCCTGGCGCGGCGGCCCTCGGCTTCCTCGCTGGTGTAGCCGAACAGCGTCGTGAAGGCGGCATTGACGTAGACAATGTTCTGGTCGGTATCGGTGATGAGCACCGCACGGTTGGTCTGGTCGGAGACGGCGTGGAGAAGCCCGATCCTGCTGCGGCGCTCGGCGTCCGCTGTGACGTCGCGCGCGAACACGATGCGATAGGCAATGCCGCCACTTGCAATGGATGAAAGCGAGATGGCCGCGCGGATCCGGCTGCCGTCACGGCGCACCAGGCTGATCTCGTCCCGGAACTCCGCAAACGGTTCGGCCTGAAGGCATTTGAGGGTGAGAGTTTCGGCGTCGCGGCCGAGCACATCAGCGCGTGCGAGATTCCAGATCCGCTCTGCACCGGCATTGAAATGCGTGATGCGACGCGCGCTGTCGACGACGACGATGCCCTCGTCGGCGCGTTCGAGCGCGGCCAACAGCACTTCCGGAGTTTCTGTCATGGCACAATCGGAGGCGGACATCGCTAGACCCGGAGGCATCGGGAAGATACAGCAACCGAGGCTAGTGCCGCGATGGTGTCCAAGACGTTTTTGGAGCCCGGTCGCGCCGCGCCAAGACGCGACATGCTTAATGTTCCGCAAAAGAAGCGAGGGTAATCCGCTGCGTACGGAACCTATTCGGCGCCTGCGTCCACCTGAAGCTTCCCGGCGACGGCGCGCACCTTGCGCGGCGCAGCTTGCCAGATCGAAAGCGCCGACAGCCCGCTTACGATGATGGCAACGCCAAAAGCGAGCGTGTAGTCGCCGACCCGATCGTAAAGCAAGCCGGTGACCCAGGGACCGGCGGCGCCGCCGGCCAATGCCGCCAGCATGATCGTGCCGAAAATGCTGCCCTGGTGCTTGCCCTGAAAAATCTCGAACACCACTGCGCCCATGATCGAGGTCAGGCCGTAGCCGAGCGCGCCTTGCGTGAACACCATGAGATAGACCAGCCACAATGACGGTTGGAATTTCAGGGCCATCAGCGCCGCGAAAGAGATCGCAAAACCCGCGCAGCTGATCGCCCACACCCATTCCCGCCCGATCCGGTCGGAGACATGGCCGAGCAGGATCTGGCCGGGAATGCCGAGCAGGCTGACGATGCCGAGCGCCCACACCGCGACACCCGGGCTGAAGCCGATGTCGAGCAGGAATTTGGTCTGGTGCACCTGCACCGCGTACCAGATGTAGAGGCCGCAGAAATAGCCGAGCGCGATCCACCAGAACCGCGTCGTGGCGACCGCTTTCCGGAGTGTCCATTCGGTCCCGGCCCAGACGGGATCGACGATGTTGGAGACGGGTTTTGCGGCACCCGCGACCGGCGCGGCATCGCCGTCAGGCCGCAGGCCAATATCCTCGGGGCGCCTGTGCAGGAACAGATTGATCGGCGCCAGCACGATCAGGATCATCAGGCCCATCGCCGTGCAGGCGGTGCGCCAGCCGGTCCCTTCGATCATGTGCTGCACCCACGGCAGCAGCGTCACCGAGCCGATGCCGACCCCGGCGAAGGCGATGCCGATGGCGAGGCCGCGGGTGCGGATGAACCAGTTCGGCAGGAACAGCGACTGGCCGGAATAACCGAGACACACCGAGCCGGCGCCAACCATGACGCCGATGGTGACGTAGAGATGCCATGGCTGACTCGTGAGCGGCGCGAGCAGCAGCCCGCCACCCATCAGAACCACGCCGAGCTCCATCACCGCGCGCGGGCCGGCGCGATCCATCAGCCGGCCGATCAGCGGGCTGACCATGCCCGACACCACGAAGCCGAAGGAAAATGCGCCCGCGGTGACGCCGCGCTCCCAGCCGAATTCAGAGATGATGGGAGGAAAGAACAGCGAGAAGGCGGTGCGAGCGTTGACGCCGATGGCCATGGTGACGAAGGTCACCGCGACCACGACCCAGCCGTAGAAGAACGGAAGCCGCATTGTGTGTTTCATCCCTGGACGGTCCTTCCGACCATCCGGGGCTGCCCGGGTCAAGCGCTTTTCGCGCATGCCCCATTGAGCGATCCTTGGGCGGCCGCCCTCAGGCGGCGTCGCGTTGGGGCGGTTTGGCGGCCGCGTCGAACAGAATCCGTTCGATTGGGTGCGGGCGGCCGAACAGATAGCCTTGCGCGAAATTGACGCCGAGCGCCTTCAGCCGTTCGTATTCCTCGCGGGTCTCTACGCCTTCGGCGGTGACCGACATGTCCAGCCCGCGCGCCAGCGTCACGATCGAGGAGATGATGGCGGAGCTGCGCGGCTGATGCGTGAGGTTGCGGATGAACGACTTGTCGATCTTGATCTTGTCGAACGGGAACGCGGTCAGATAGCTGAGCGACGAATAGCCGGTGCCGAAATCGTCGAGTGCGAGCGCGATGCCGATGCTCTTCAGCCGTTCCATGAAGGCGTGGTTCTCGACGCCGCGTTCCAGCAGAACGGATTCCGTGATCTCGATCTCCAGCCGCCGGGGCGGCAACCCGGAATCGGCGAGCGCCGCGCTGATCATCTCGAACAGCTCGGCCTCCTTGAACTGGATCGGCGACAGGTTGACTGCAACCGCAAGGTCGGACGGCCAGCCGGCCGCGTCCGCGCAGGCGCGTCGCAGCACGAACTCGCCGAGCGGCACGATCAGCCCGGTCTCCTCCGCAAGCGGGATGAACTGGTCCGGCGGAATCAAGCCGCGCGTCGGATGCCGCCAGCGCACCAACGCCTCAAAGCCGCGCCGCGCGCCGCTGAGGGCGTCGACAAACGACTGGTAGTGCACCTCGAGCTGGCACCGCGCGATGGCGTCGCGCAAATCGCCTTCCAGCGTACTGCGCGCCTCGAGCTCGGCCGACATCGCCTTGTCGTAGATGGTAAAGCAGTTGCGGCCCGATGATTTCGAGCGGTACAGCGCAAGGTCGGCCTTCTTCAGCAGCTGCTCCTGATCGGTGCCGTGATCGGGCGCGATCGCAATGCCGATGCTGGTGCCGATCTCGACGCGATGCCCGGGAAGAAGGAACGGCTCGGCGACGAGCTTGGCGATCCGCCCCGCCAGTTCGGTCGAGCAGACGCGCTGATCCTCGCAAGCTTCCTGGATGATGGCGAATTCGTCACCGCCGAGCCGGGCCAGCACGTCGCCGGCGCGCAGCGCGGATTTCAGCCGCTGTGCGACCTGACGCAGCAGCGCATCGCCCGCACCGTGACCGAGCGAGTCGTTGACGTTCTTGAAGCGGTCGAGGTCGAGCATCAGGATCGAGAAGGTCGGACCGGCGTCCATCAAACGACCATTGAGCTCGTCGAGCCGGGCGAGGAAGAAGGCGCGGTTCGGCAATCCGGTCAGGGTGTCGGTCTGGGCGAGTTCGAGCACCCGCCGGTTCGCCAGCGACAGCCGCTGCGAATTGCGGCTCGCGAGCATGAGATAGGTCGAAAGCGACAGCGTCAGCAGCATGCCGACGATCAGCACCGCGCCCGCGCGATCGTAAGTCGTCTCCAGCGGACCCCCGGCAGCCGGAACCGCCCGCACTTGCCAATCCATGCCGCCGATCTTGAGATTGCCCGACCAGTGCAGGGTCTGCGCGACGTCCCGCATCGACTGCGGCGCCGTCGCGGCCGACGAATAATCCGGCAGCATGGCCTCCAGGCCGACGATCTGCGCCGCAAACGGCGGATAGACGTTGACGCTGACCGCGGGGCTTGCCCCGGTGGTCGCGCGAATGGACTGGATCAGCAGCGGCAGGTCGAAGACGCCGACGACGAAGCCGGCGAGATTGCGGCGCCGGTCCACGACGGTCTCGCGCGATGTTCCCTTGGCGTAGACCGGAATGGCGACGAGTACGTCGGGCAACCGGCCGCCCGCCTTCGGCTCGTAGAGGCGGGTGCGAATGGCCGAGACGTGGTCGGTGTCGCGTGCGCGCTCGAGGATCGCGCGGCGCTCCGGAATGGTCGCGTAGTCCATGCCGTAGACCGGAGAGGTCTTCGGCTGGGTCGAGTAGAGCACCGGAAAATATTCGTCGCTCTGCGGCGCGGTCGCGAACGCATCGCCCTGGAGCGACTTGATGCGATAGCCGGACACGCCGTCAGTGATCGCCGCGGCCTCGTATTCGGCGCGCTCCTTGCGGTTCACGCGCGGCACCCAGGAGATGCGCAGCATGCCGGGATGGCGCTCGAACAGGCGGGCGCTGAAGGTCTCGAATTCGCTGCGGGTGATCTCCTGGTTGGTCGATTCGAACAGCGTGCGCAACGCGACGAGCCTGGAGATGTACTCGCCCATGCCGTTCTGCATGACGATCACTTCGGTCTCGGCCGCGTTTTCGAACTCGATCTTGTTGACGCGGCCTTCCCATCGCGCCACAGCGGCCGCACCCGCGACCGAGAACAGAAGACCAACGCCGACTGCGACGAGTGCAGGGCGATAGAGCCCGAGCAGCGGCGCGGCACGCCACCATCCGGTCATACGTCCCCGATCCTGATCGTTCTGATCCCGACCGCCCATTCCAGAAACCGCCGTCCCCTCTCCCGGCCAACCGAACCTCTGGTTGAGCCGCCGGAGCCACTATCGGAACAGGACCCCGGTTAAGAACTGCACAATTTCGGAACGCGGCTTTTCTGCATCAGCCGGCTTAGTTAATGAAGTGCAGGATGATGCGGGCTTTGTCGAAATAAGTTGCCGGTTTTCCCCGGAGTAGTACGGAGCCGCCGGTACATCGGCGATTCATCCTGCGGCGATAGCTTTACCCGAAACCACTCCCCGCACCCGTAGACTTTTTGATGTATCGATCTCGATCTGCGACATTCATCGTGATCACCGTCGCGCTCCTGGCAGCAACCATGCTGCCGGCAAAAGCCGACGAGATCGGCGTCAGCGAGGATGCGATCCTGTTCGGCCAGGCCGCAGCCCTCGAGGGTCCCTCCTCCACACTCGGACAGCGGATGCGGCAGGGCATCGTCGCAGCTTTCACCGAGATCAACGCCAAAGGCGGCGTCCATGGCCGCAAGCTCCAGCTCATCAGCCGCGACGACGGCTACGATCCCGACCGCTCGGTGGCGCAGACGCTGCGGCTGATCGAGGACGACAAGGTGTTCGCGCTGATCGGCGCGGTGGGCACGCCGACCGCGATGGCGACGATACCGATCACCAGCGCCAGGAACGTGCCCTTCATCGGTCCGTTCAGCGGCGCCGAATTCTTGCGCGACCTCGAGCTTGCGAACGTGGTCAACATCCGTGCGAGCTATGCCGCCGAGGCCGAGGCGTGGGTCAAGCACCTCACGGAGGATCGCCATTTCACCCGCATCGCCATTTTCTACCAGGACGATTCCTTCGGGCGCGACGGTCTTTCCGGCGTGAAGCGCGCGCTTGCCAAACGCGGTCTCGAGCTCGCCGCCGAAGGCACCTTCGAGCGCAACACCCGCGCCGTCGCGTCGGCTTGGCGCACGATCAAGCGCGTCGAACCCGAGGCGATCGTCATGGTCGGGACCTACGGTCCCTGCGCGGAGTTCATCAAGCTCGCGCACCGCAGCGGTGCTCGTCCGACCTTCGTCAACATCTCCTTCGTCGGCGCCGTGGCGCTCGCCCGGGAGCTCGGCCCCGAGGGCGAAGGCGTCGTCGTCACCCAGGTCGTGCCGTTTCCCTGGGACCGCTCGCTCAAGCTGGTCGCCGACTACCAGGCGGCGCAGACGGCGTTCGACCCGGCGCTGACACCGGACTTCGTGTCGCTCGAAGGCTATCTCACCGGCCGCCTCGCCGCCGCGGCGCTGGAACAAGCCGGGCCGCAACCGACGCGCGCGAACCTGCTGCGCGCCATCAACGATGTCGGCCGCTTCGACATCAGCGGCAGCACCGTCACCGTCGGCATGCGCATGCTCGACGCGCCGCCGACGGTGTTTTTGACGGTGATCCAGAAGGACGGGACGTTCAAAGCAGTGGACCGGCTGTAGAGCCGGATCAGGGCCGACGCGTCCAGCGGTCGGCGTTGACGGCGCCTTGCGGGATCTCGCCTTTGACGATCGCCTCGACCTGGCGCACGGTTTCCAGCGACTGGTATTCGATCGCCTGCGGCGTCAGGCCGCCGACATGCGGTGTCGCGATGACGTTGGGAAGCTTCGCAAGCTCCGGGCTTGGCATCTGGTCGGGCGCGCGGCCGACATCCATCGCGGCACCCGCGATACGATTCTCGAGCAGCGCCTTCGCCAGCGCCGCCTCGTCGACGAGATTGCCGCGCGAGAGATTGATGAAAACGGCATGTTTCTGCATCCGCGCCAGTGCCGCCCCCCCGATCAAGTTCTCGGTCTGCTCATTGGCGATGGCAAGGCAGACGACATAGTCGGACGCGGCGAGGAGCTCATCGAGGCTGACCTGCCGGATGGCGCTGTCGCTCACGGTCGCAAAGGGATCTGCGACCAGCACCTCCATGCGCATCACCTTGGCAATGTCGGCGAGATAGCGCCCGATGCTGCCATAGCCGATGATGCCGATCTTGCTGCCGGCGAGCTGCCGTCCCATCCGCGCTTCCGGCTTGCGGCCTGCCTGGTAGTCGGCCGTCGCCGGGGATACGCCGCGGGAGAGATCGACCATGAAGCCGAGCGCGAGCTCGGCAACGGCTTGCACGAAGCCAGGCCCGGCGCGGGTCACGAGCACGCCGGCCTTCGAGGCGGCCTCGACATCGACGTTGCGGATGTCGACGGCGCAGCGGACGAAGGCGCGCAGGCGCGGCAGTTGCGCAAAAATCTCGCCGCGTCCCTCAGTCATGCGATCGGCCACGATGATGTCGACATCTTGCGCAGCACGCACGAGGCTGGTTGAGACCAGCGTCTCATCGCTCTCGTGCAGGATCACCTCGGCGGTCGCGCGCAAACCGTTCAGGCTGCGATCGCCATAGTAATTGCGGCGCATCTCCGGCGTGTGGGCCAGCAGGACTTTCACGGCAAGACTCCTTCAGTAGCCGAACGCGCGCGGCAACGCCGTGCTGAGCCATGGCACGAACGCGATCACAAGCAGGCAAAGGAACAACAGGCCAAGATAGCCCATGATCGGCTTCACCGTCTGCTCGATCGGCACATTGCCGATCAGGCAGGCGCCGTAGAGCCCGAGCCCGAGCGGCGGCGCGAACAGGCCGATGCCCATCGCGATCACGAGCACCACGCCGAAATGCAGGGGATCAATGCCGAGCTGGACGGCCACCGGCAGCAGCAACGGCCCGAAGATGATCAGCGCGGCCGCGCCCTCCAGCACCGAGCCCATCACGATCAACACGCCGATTGCGAGCAGGATGAACAGCCAGGTGCCGCTGGTCTTGGACAATCCCAGCATGAAATCGCCGACCGCATGCGGCACCTGCTGGAGGGTCAGCGTGAACGCCAGCGATTGCGCTGCGGCAACGATGAACAGCACGAGCCCCGCGCGCGTCGCGCCCTGGACGAAGCTGTGCGCGGCCGATGTGAAGCTGAGCTCGCGGAACACCACACTGCCGACGACGAGTGCATAAACCACGGCAAAGGCCGAGATTTCCGTGGCGGTTGCAAAGCCGCTCTTAAAGCCGAAGAAGATCATGAAGATCAGGCCGAACGAGGCGATCGCGCCGCTCCACAGGCCCGACACCGGCATCTGCGGCGCGATGTCCTCGGCATCAGTTGGCGTCTCAGTTGGAGTCTTGCCGAAGATGATGGAGACCGCGATCAAGGCCAGCGCCATCAGCGCCGCCGGTAGCAGCCCTGCGACGAACAGGCCGCCGATCGACAAATTCGCGACGAAGCCCAGGATGATCAGGTTGATGCAGGGCGGAATGGTCTCCGCCATCACCGCGGAGGCCGCGAGCAGCGCCACGGCGCCGCCCGGATTCTGCTTGGAGCGGCGCGCGGCCGGAATCAGCACGGAGCCGACCGCCGCGACGTCGGCCATCTTCGAGCCCGAGATGCCGGAGAACAGCACCATCGAGGCCACCATCACGACGTTGAGGCCGCCGCGCATGCGGCCGACCCCGCGCTGCAACAGCTCGATCAGCCGCACCGACATGCCGTTGGCTTCCATGAGGTAGCCGACGAGGATGAAGAAGGGAATCGCGAGCAGCACGAAATTGTCGATGCCACGCGCCATCTGCTGGGCGAAGATCACGCCGGGCAGCGCGCCCTCGACCCAGATGAAGATCAGCGCGGCCAGCGCCAGCGCGAAGCCGATCGGCAAGCCGCCGACCAGCGTCGCGAAGAAACCGATCAGCATCAGCGTTCCCGCCGACGGCACCGTGGCGGGCGACAGATAATCCCATACGAGATAGAGGCCGGTCACGACGGCAATCGCGACGAGGCCTCTGGCGATATCAGGGAGCGGCCTGGCGCAGAGCTGGTCGATCGCGAACACCGTCATGAACAGCGCGCCGGCGCCCATCGGGTAGAAGGTCAGCTCCAGCGGCAAGCCGGATCCGGTGGTCTGGCCCGCCGTCAGCGAGCCGAGCTTGATGGCGTTGTAGGCGACGTAGCCCGAGATCAGCACCACCAGCAGCGCACTCGCGGCGTCAACCAGCGCGCGCAGCCGTACCGCAGCCATGTCGCGGAAGAACGAGACGCCGACATTCTCGCCGCGCGCGAGCGCACTCGCCGCGCCGAAGAAGGCCGAGCCGACCATCAGGCCGCGCGCGACGTCGTCGGACCACTCCACCGGCGCGTTGAAGCAGAAGCGCAGCAGCACGGAACCGCAGACGACGACGAGATCCGCGGCCAGCAGAATGGCCGCGATCGCGTCGCTGACGCGAAGCAGCAGGGCGATGCTCCCGTGGCGGCCGCCCGAGAGAGGTACGGCAGCTGTCATTGCCACGTCAGGCCTGCGTGGCGCGGATGATGTCGATGACGGCCTTGGAGTCCGTCCGCGCCTTCATGAAGTTCTCGATCTGCGGCGCGACGCGCTTCTTGAACGCCTCGCGGTCGCATTCGGCCACCGTCACGCCCTTCTCGGCCAAAGCCGACAGCGCCTCCTTCTCGACCGCGAGCCCGTGGGTGCGCGTGTCGGCCGCAGCCTTCTTCGCGGCGTCGAGGAAACCCTCGCGCAGCTTCGGATCCATGCGATTGTAGGTCGTGTCGCTGAAATAGATCGCGAGCGGCGAGAAATTGTGCTGCGTCAGTGAATAGAATTTCGCCGTTTCGAAGAACTTGCTCGCCAGGATGGTCGGCGGATCGTGCTCCAGCCCATCGAGCACGCCGGCCTGCAATGCCGTGTAGATTTCGCCAAAGGCCAGCGGCGTCGCGGCGGCGCCCATCAGGCGCAGGCATTCCGTGATGACGGGATTCGGCAGGGTACGGATCTTGAGACCCGCGAGATCTTCCGGCGTCTTCACCGGCTTCCGCGCCAGCACGCTGCGCGAGCCGAAATTATAGGCCCAGGCGATGATGCGGATGTTGCTGCCCTTGAGCAGCGCGTCCTCGATCGGCTTGGCGGCGCCCGAATCGAACGCTTTGGTCTGCTGCGGGAAGCTCGAGAACAGGAAGCCGAGATCGAAGGTCCCGACCAGCGGCACCAGATTGGCCGAGATCGACGAGCCCGAGACCATGAGATCGATGACGCCGAGCTTCACCGAGTTGATGACGTCGATTTCCTGACCCAATTGGTTGTCGGGAAAGAACGCGACCTCGACCTGTTCACCGAGGCCGTTCGCCTTCAGGTTTTTCACGAGATTGTCGTAATAGACGCGGCCGTTGGCGAATTTGGGATCGTTCGGCAGCGAGGAGGAGCATTTCAGCTTCAAGGTCGCGGCTTCGGCGCGGCCGATGAGTGCGGGGGAGAACACGAGGCCGGCGGCAAGTCCCGTCGACGATTTGATGAACGCGCGACGGTTCACGGGCACGATGGACATAGCGGTTTCTCCCCAATTATTATTTTTCGAGCGACGGTCGTTGCCGCAGCCAGTTGCGCGGACTGTATGGCCAAAGCGACGGCGCAGGCAAGGCTTGCGGCCGGTGGTCGCAAAGCGGCGCGTCGCGAAGATCGACGGCATCCGCGCGCGGCGAAACAATCGTGTTTTTTGCGGGATTCTCGCTTAGACCGGCATCGGGTCCATTGTGCGAGAGGATGCTTTCGCGCGCGGCATCGCAATCAATCTAATTGGCGCATGGATCAATGCGCAATTCACATGGATGGCGCCAGAACGATGCCGCACTGGCTCTGGCAGACCTCCTGCCCCATTTTGCCGCAGCTCAACGTGATCCACTGCACAGACAGACGCATGGCGGCCATCTAGAAAAGGTGACATCATCGCGCGCATTGCCGATGGAGGTGACACCATGCGCCGTCCAGTTCTTCGCAATTTGTTTCTTGGATCCGCTCTTCTCGCGCTCACGCAATTGACGACGCCCACGGATGCGGCGGCCGAAGCGCGGCTCGCACTCGTGATCGGTCAATCGGCCTATCGCACCGTGCCGGAACTGCCCAACGCAGCCAACGACGCCAAGGGCATGACGGAGCTGCTCGGCAATGCCGGCTTCACCGTCACCACGGCATCCAATCTGGCGCAGAACGACATGCGTCAGGCGATCTCGGATTTCGCCGGCAAGGTCAGCGCCAGCGGCGCCGACACCGTCGCGCTGGTGTTCTATGCCGGCCACGGCCTCCAGATCGACGGCGAGAACTATCTCGTTCCCGTCGATCTCGACCCCAAGCGCGAAGCCGACATTCCGCTGCAGGGTGTGCGGCTCAACGATTTGCTCAACACGCTCGGCGCGCTGCCGACACGAGCCCGCATCTTCATGCTCGATGCCTGCCGCAACAACCCGTTCCCGGCGCTCAGCGGCGCCGGCCACGGGCTTGCAATCGTCGACACCAAGGCCGGCGCGCCGGGCTCCTTCATTTCCTATTCGACCTCGCCGGGCTCCGAAGCCGAGGATGGCTCCGGCATCGACAGCCCCTACACCACCGCGGCGCTGACCGTCGCCAAGCAGCCCAATCTGCCGATCGAGGAAGTGTTCAAGCGCATTCGCGTCGCCGTGGCGCAATCGACCGACGGACGCCAGATCCCCTGGGAAAGCTCGTCGCTGACGACCGACTTCAAGTTCTTCGGCGGCGACGGCAGCGGCAGTCAGGCTGCGCTTCCTGGCGCATCCTCCATGGCACTTGCGAGCGGCACGCGCAGCCTCGAGGACTGGCGCAAGGATTTGCAGGGCAAGCCGGCCATGGTCGCCTATGAGATGGTGATCACCGACGACACCGTGCCGGCGTATCAGGCCTATATCGAGTTGTACGCCCAGGATACCCGTACCCCGCGCCTGCGCACGATCGTGGAGCGCCGGCGCCAGATGCTGGCGTGGGAGCGCGCCACCGCGATCAACACCCGCGCCTCGTTCGAGGCTTATCTGACGAACTGGGACAACAGCGATCTGGCTGCGACCGCACGCCGGCTGCTGCTCCGCGTGCAGAACCGCAACTACGTCTTGCCTGCTGTGGTCGCGGCCGCTCCTGCCCCGGTCGCCGTCGCAATGGCCCCGACCTGCCCGTGCTCGACGCCCACACCGCCGGCTTCGCCGGTCAACCCGGCGGTCGCGCCCGTGATCAAGAAGCGCGTCGACGACACCCCGCCGAAGCGCAAGGTGGTCGACACGCCGCCCAGGCAACGCCGGCCGCCGCCTGATGAGGTGATCTACGAGCGCGCGCCGCCACCGGATCGCGGCCCGCCGCCAGGCGCCATCATGCAAGGCATTGGCATCGGTGTCGGGATCGGCATGGGAATGGGCGGCGGCCGCGGCGGCGATTATCACAACGACCGCGGCCGGTACTGAGACCCCACTCGCGAGATACGGAGGACAGATCTGTCCTCCGTCGACGGATGGAGATAAACTGCGTCTGCTGCTTCCCGATACGGAAATGCTGTAGTCTAACCGACTGACGCCAGGCTTTCCGGGGACTCCACATCGATGCCGCACGACGCTCGCGCCAAGCCAGCTTGGCCGCTGTTTCGCTCACTCGCGTCCTATTCGCTGCCGGGCGATTTGATGGCCGGCCTGACGCTCGCGGCGATCGCGATTCCCGAGCAGATGGCCACGGCGCGGCTCGGCGGCTTCGCGCCGCAAATCGGCTTCTTCGCCTTCATGGCGGGATCGCTCGGCTTTGCGATGCTCGGCCGCAACCGCTTCCTGTCCTGCGGCGCCGATTCCACGATCACGCCGATCTTCGCCGGCGGACTGGCGGCGCTGGCTGCCGCCGGCTCGCCTGAGTATCAGGGCCTCGCAATCGCGCTGGCGTTGATGGTCGGTGCGATGATGCTGGCGGGCGGCGCCTTCCGCCTTGGCGGCATCGCCAATCTCTTGTCCGTGCCCGTCATGGTCGGCTTCCTCGCCGGCATCTCCGTCCACATCATCGTGTCGCAATTGCCGGGCGTGCTGGGCCTGGACTCGCCGGGCGGACCGACGCTCGATCGCATCGGTGTGCTCGCAAGCGAGCTCGGCCGCAGCAATCCCTTCACGTTGTGCATCGGCTTCGGCGTGCTTGCCGTGGTCTTCGTCGCTGAGAAGATCAGCGCAAAAATTCCGGGCGCACTGATCGGGCTCGTCGCCGCGACCCTGGCCACGATCGCGCTCGGCCTCGAGAACAAGGGCGTCAATGTCGTAGGCCTCGTGCCGGGCACGCTGCCGCGGCCGACCTTCCCCGAGCTTGCACCGGAGCAATGGGTCCGCCTCGTGCCGCTCGCGTTTGTCATCACGGTCGTGGTGATGGTGCAGACCGCGGCGACGACGCGCTCGTTCCCGTCCGATCCCGACAAGCCGGCCGATGTCGATCGCGATTTTCTCGGCGTGGGTGCCGGCAGCGCGCTGTCGGGCCTGTTCGGCGCGTTTCCGGTCAATGCCAGCCCGCCGCGGACGGGCATTGTCGCCGAGACCGGCGGACAATCGCAGCTCGCGGGTCTCGCCGCGGCGACAATCGTACTGGCGCTGCTCGCGTTTGGAACGGGATTGCTGCAGCACGTTCCGGACGCAGCCCTCGGCGGCATCCTGCTGTTCGTCGCGCTGCGCATCATCCGCGTGAAGCAGATCGTCACGATCTATCGCCAATCCCCGAGCGAATTCCTGCTGATCGCCGCCACCGCCGCGCTGATCATCGTGCTGCCGATCCAGCAGGGTGCGTTCCTCGGCATCGTGCTGTCGCTGCTGCACGGCATCTGGAGCACGACGCGCGCGCGGCTCGTCGAGTTCGAGCGCGTGCCGGGCACCACGATCTGGTGGCCGGCGCATCCGCACATCGCCGGCGAGCGCATCGCCGGAGTCGCCGTGATCGGGCTGCAGGCGCCGCTGTCGTTCCTCAACGCGCCCGGCTTTCGCAGCGACGTGACCAAGGTGCTCGGCGCGACGCCTCCGCAGCTGCTGGTGCTGGAGGCGAGCGGCATGGTCGAGATCGACTTCACCGCCGCGCAGATCCTGCTCGATGTGTTCAGGGCGTGCAGCGAACAGGGTGTCACGGTCGCGCTGGCCCGGCTGGAATCGGTGCGCGCGCAGGACGCATTCGAGCGGTTCAAACTGTTCGAGGCCCTGCCCCGGGAAAACGTCTTCCACAGTGTCGACGAGGCCGTGCGCAGGCTGGCGAAATAACTGCGCTCACTGCGCCAATGTCGGATGATCCCGCTGGATCGTTTCGCGGATCCAGCTGGCATGGATCGCGCGAAACAGGATTTGCGCCGTCTTGAGGTCGTTCGCCTTCATGCAGAGATCGACGATGCGACGGACTGCGTCGTCGCGCATCAGTCCGTCCGCGATCTTCATCGCGATTTCCATCGCGACCTTCGCCGCGCGCTCGTAGCGCTCGCTGTCGCGCTTGTCGCTGCGCGCAGACCCTGCCGCGCTCGCCGCAGCGGCGTCACAGATCGCACGGATGCGCTCGGCGGCCTCGATATCGCCGAGCGGCCGTTCGATCGCCTCGTCCCAGATGTCTTGACGCGTCTTGCGCGCGAACCACTGCATTGCCTGCTCCGTGGTGAGGGAGCGAGCATAAACGGCGGTGAGCCTGCGCGCTACGCCTCCGGTACGATCTTGCCGGGATTGAAGATGTTCTGCGGATCGAGCGCCTTTTTCAGCGCCCGCATCGCATCGATCGCCTCGGGGCCGAGCTCCGCCTTGAGGTATTTCTGCTTGCCCTGGCCTATGCCGTGCTCGCCCGTGCAGGTGCCGTCCATCGCCTGCGCGCGCTCGACCAGCCGATGCATGAACTCCTCGCCGCGGGCCATCTCGTCGGCATCGTTGGTGTCGCAGACCAGCGAGCAGTGGAAATTGCCGTCGCCGACATGGCCCACGATCGGCGACAACAGGTTGAGCCGCTTGAGATCTTCCTCGGTCTCGCCGACACATTCGGCAAGCCGCGAGATCGGTACGCAGACGTCGGTCGCGACCACGCCGATGCTATCGCCGGGCCGCAGCGCCTTCACCGACCAGTAGGCGTCGTGCCGCGCCTGCCACAGTTTTGTGCGATCCTCCGGCTTGGTGGTCCAGGAGAAATCGCCGCCGCCGCAGTCCTTTGCGATCTCGCCGAAGGCCTTGGACTGTTCGCCGACCTCGATCTCGCTGCCGTGGAATTCCATCAGCAGCAGCGGCGTTTCCGGCAGCGTCAGCTTCGAATAGGCGTTGCAGGCCCGTACCTGCGCGGCGTTGAGCAGCTCGATGCGCGCCACGGGGATGCCGGTCTGGATCGCCAGGATCACGGCCTGACACGCCCCGTGCACGGTCTCGAACGACACCGCGCCGGCCGCGATGGTATCGGGGATGCCGCGCAGACGGATGGTCAATTCCGAGATGATGCCGAGCGTGCCCTCGGCGCCGACGAACAGATGCGTCAGGTCATAGCCGGCGGATGATTTCTTCGCGCGCGTGCCGGTCGTGATGATCTCGCCGTCGCCGCGGACCACTTTCAGCGCCAGCACACTATCGCGCATGGTGCCGTAGCGCACCGCGTTGGTGCCGGAGGCGCGGGTCGAGGCCATGCCGCCGAGAGAGGCGTCCGCGCCGGGGTCGATCGGGAAGAACAGGCCTTGATCGCGCAGATGCTCGTTCAGCGCCTTGCGGGTGACCCCGGGCTGGATCACGCAGTCGAGGTCCTCGGCATGCACCGCGAGCACCTTGTTCATGTCGCGCAGGTCGATGCAGATTCCGCCGGCGGGTGCGTTGACCTGGCCCTCGAGCGAGGTGCCGGTGCCGAAGGCGATGACGGGCACGCCGTTTTTCGCGCAGATCCGCACCACGTCCTGGATGTCGGCGGTCTCCTGCGCCATCACCACGCCGTCCGGCGGCTGGTTCACGATCCATGTGGTGGTATGGCCGTGCTGCTCGCGGACGGCCTGCGAGGTGATGAGGCGGTTGCCGAACCGCGCGGCAAGCTGCTCCAGCGCGCTCGCAAGGGCTTTCGGCGCCGGCCGCGGCGGATTATTGGTGATGGTCGTACCCACGGACGTTCCTCCCGACGAGACGAACCGTGGCAAAGGACATCTCACCGGTCAAGTCAAGCGACCGGACGCATAGCTGGGGAAGGACACATGCCGGAGACTGCTGCGACAACGATCGAGGGCGCGCCGTTCCGCGCCTCGATCATGCAGATCGAGCCGCAATGGATCGACTACAACGGCCACCTCAACATGGCCTATTACAACGTGATGTTCGACCGCGCGATCGATCAGATGTGGCTGACGCTCGGGATCGGGCCGGGCTACATGAAGGAGCGCGGCGGCTCGACCTTCACTGCCGAGTGCCACGTGCGCTACTTGCGCGAAATCCACTTGGGCGATCCCGTGCAGGTCTCGGTCTGGCTGCTGGAGGCCGACGAAAAGCGGCTGCACACGTTCCAGGAGTTGGGGCACGCCGCCGAAGGCTGGCTGTCGGCCACTTCGGAGAACATGTCGCTTCACATCGACATGGGCTCACGAAAGGTGGCGGCGTTTCCGCCAGACATAAGCGAGCGCATCGCAGCGGTGGTCAAGACCCACAGCGCGGTGCCACGGCCCGAGGGCATCGGCCGCAACGTGGCGATGCCCTCGAAGCGGTAAGCGCGCTAGACCCTGGTGCGGCCGCGGGCCAGACCGACAACGGCCGAGACCAGGAACAACACGACCGCGATGAAGAAGATGATCTTGGCGATTTCGATCGACGCGCCGGCGAGGCCGCCAAAGCCCAGGATACCGGCGATCAGGGCGATAACCAGAAACGTCACTACCCAGCTAAGCATGATCCGAACCTCTGTTTCGATGTCTGTCTGCGATCGGCGCGCCTGACGCGCCTCACTTGCAGAACCAATCGCCAACTCGGAACAATGGTTCCGCGCCGCTAGGGCCGGAAATTCGCCTGACCCGCAGGAACAAATTGGTTTTCCGCGCACGTGGAAAACCTCCGCCCGCGGCCCCATATAGGGACCAATCCCTGTTAAGAAGGCTCCCCTTTCACCACCCCGCGGTGCCAACGTGGGGGCAAATGATTCGCATGACCGAGCCGAGCAAGATCACGTCCCAGAGCGTCCCCGACCACCAGCCCGCAGCCGGCGGCATCGCAGCGCGTGCGCGGGCCTCGGTGGGCCCGCAATACCTGTCCGGGCTCAATCCGGAGCAGCGCGAGGCTGTGGAAACGTTGGACGGCCCGGTTCTGGTGCTGGCCGGCGCCGGCACCGGCAAGACCCGCGTGCTGACCACGCGCATCGCCCATATCCTGAGCCAGGGCCGCGCCCGCCCATCCGAAATCCTGTCGGTGACCTTCACCAACAAGGCCGCGCGCGAGATGAAGCACCGGCTGGGTCAGATGCTCGGTCATGCGGTGGAAGGGATGCCGTGGCTCGGCACTTTCCACTCCATCGGCGGGCGCATCCTGCGGACCCACGCCGAGCTGGCGCAGCTCAAGTCGAACTTCACCGTGCTCGACGTCGACGATCAGGTCCGACTGCTCAAGCAGCTTCTGCAAGCCGACAATATCGACGACAAGCGCTGGCCCGCGCGCATGCTCGCCGGCCTCATCGACGGCTGGAAGAATCGCGGCCTGACGCCGTCGCAGGTGCCGTCGGGCGAAGCCGCCGTGTTCGCCAACGGCAAGGGCGGCAAGCTCTATGCGAGCTACCAGGAGCGGCTGAAGATCCTGAACGCCGCCGATTTCGGCGATCTGCTGCTCGAGGACATCCGCATCTTCCGCGAGCATCCGGATATCCTGCGGCAGTACCAGCAGCGCTTCAAATTCATCCTGGTCGATGAGTATCAAGACACCAACGTCGCGCAGTATCTGTGGCTGCGGCTGCTGTCGCAGGCGCCGTCGGCCAATCCGTCATTGCCGGGCTTGCCCCGGCAAGCCATCGATTCTTCGCCGAGCGATGGCGCGGAGGCGCCGCCTCCGGCGCAAGAAAAAACACACGTCAAGAACATCTGCTGCGTCGGCGACGACGACCAGTCGATCTATGGCTGGCGCGGCGCGGAGGTCGACAACATCCTGCGCTTCGACCATGATTTTCCCGGCGCCAAGGTCATCCGCCTCGAGCGCAACTACCGCTCGACCGGCCACATCCTCGCCGCCGCCTCGCACCTGATCGCCCACAACGAGGGCCGGCTCGGTAAGACGCTGCGCACCGAAGACCATGACGGCGAGAAGGTCACGGTGACAGGCTCGTGGGATTCGGAAGAGGAAGCCCGCGGCATCGGCGAGGAGATCGAGCAGATCCAGCGCCAGGGCGACAAGCTCAACGAGATCGCGATTCTCGTTCGCGCCTCCTACCAGATGCGCGAGTTCGAAGACCGCTTCGTCACGCTCGGCCTGCCCTATCGCGTCATCGGCGGCCCGCGCTTCTACGAGCGCGCCGAAATCCGCGACGCGCTGGCCTATCTGCGCGTCATCAATTCACCGGCCGATGATCTCGCCTTCGAGCGCATCGTCAACACGCCCAAGCGCGGCCTGGGCGATGCCACCGTGCAGATGCTGCACGACCACGCCCGCAAGCGCCGCATTCCGCTGTTCGAGGCGGCGCGCGCGGTGGTCGAGACCGACGAGCTGAAGCCGAAGGCGCGCGGCTCGTTACGCGACGTCGTCGCGCAGTTCGACCGCTGGCGCGCCCAGCGCGAGGTCACTTCGCACACCGAGCTCGCCGAGATTGTGCTCGACGAGAGCGGCTACACCGAGATGTGGCAGAAGGACCGTTCGGCGGACGCCGCGGGCCGGCTCGAAAACCTCAAGGAGCTGGTGCGCTCGATGGAGGAGTTCGAGAATCTACAAGGCTTCCTCGAGCACATCTCGCTGGTGATGGACCGCGACAGCGGCGCCGATGAGGACGCGGTGTCGCTGATGACGCTGCATTCGGCCAAGGGGCTGGAATTCGACAACGTATTCCTGCCCGGCTGGGAGGAAGGCCTGTTTCCGAGCCAGCGCACGCTGGACGAACAGGGCCGCGCCGGCCTCGAGGAAGAGCGCCGGCTCGGCCATGTCGGCCTGACCCGGGCCCGCCGCCGCGCCAAAATCTACTTTGCGACCAACCGCCGGATCCACGGCACCTGGTCGACCACGATCCCGTCGCGCTTCCTCGACGAATTGCCGGCCGCCAATGTCGAGATCACGGAATCCAAGGGCGGCTCGGCCTGGGGCGGCACCGGCGGCTACGGCGCCTCCCGCTTCGACGACATGGAAGCGTTCGGCTCCACCTATTCGACCCCCGGCTGGCAGCGCGCCCAGGCCAATCGCAATCGTGGCGGCGGCGGGGGCGGCAATGGCGGCCGCGGCAGCTTCGAGGAACAAGCCTCGTCGTTTTCGTCCCAGTCGTCCTCGCCCGATTTCGGCAGCTTCTCCTCGCGTCGCCGCGGGCCGCTGACGATCGAGGGCGAGCTGGTGGCCAAATCCACCGGCACGACCTCGGAATTCTCCCTCTCCGACCGCGTCTTCCACCAGAAATTCGGCTATGGCCGCGTCACCAAGATCGACGGCAACAAGCTCACCATCGCCTTCGACAAGGCGGGGGAAAAGAAGGTCGTGGACAGTTTTGTGCAGCGGGCGTGAGGCCTGCATGCCGCACTACATCGCCATCATCGAGGACGCCGGCCCGGACGAAGCCGTCGGCGTGTGGTTTCCCGACCTGCCCGGCTGCATTTCCGGCGGCGACGACGTCGATGAGGCCCTGGAGAATGCGCCCGAGGCACTCGCGTTCTATGCACAGGAACTGATCGCGGACGGCCGCCAGCTTCCCCCGCCGCGGACATTGGACGAGCTCAAGGCCGACCCTGATGTGGCCGACGAGCTCGGGAAGCACACGGTCGCCCTGATCGAATGGCCACCCCTCACTGAGGCCACGGAGTGAGGACTGTTCGCCGCACTGGTCGGACTCTCGACACTTCTCGCCCGAACGCCCCTTGACCACCGCGAACTTCCCCGTATCAGATGCGGCCATGGTCCGGGGCTCCATCACACTGATCTTGCTGGCATTGGGTATGCCGTCGCTTGCGGCGGCGGAGACCATGAGCTTTGGCGATGCGATCGGGATGCTTGCGAAAAGTTGCGGTGCGGAAATCGTTGCCAATTGCCGCGGCGTCAACCCGGATTCGACCCGCCTGAAGGAGTGCCTCTCGCGCAACCGCGACGTGCTCTCGCAGCAGTGCCAGAGCGATTATCTCGGCGCCTTCGACGCGATCCAGAAGCGCGTCGCAGCCCGTGTCACCGTGGCGAACGTCTGCCAGCGCGAGATCGTCAAGGTCTGCGGCGGCTCGACCAAGGAGACCAGCAAGGCGGTCCCCTGCCTGGTCTCGACGCCCAAGGGCATCAGCAACAATTGCCTGAAGGCCGTCGACGACGCGGGGTATCGGTGATGCCAACGACCAGGCTTACCACCGCCGGAATATGCATCGCGCTCGGCCTCGCTTTGCTCGCGGGCACAGCCGAAGCGCAGACGGCGCCGCCGACCCGCGACGACATCGTCGGCAAGCTCAACCATTTCGAACAAGCCGCCGAGATCGATCTTCCCGCGCTGAAGCTGCAGGTGATGGAGCGGGCCAAGGCCAGGATCAAGAACGATCCCGGTCCGGTGAACCGGCCGCTGATCGCGCCCGATCTGGTCAATTTGCCGACCTTCACCGCGCAGATCCAGTTCGACGCCGACACGCCGATCATCCAGCCGGCGTCCTACCAGACCGTCGGGCGCCTCGCCGACGCGCTGGTCCATGCCTCGCTGCTGCCCTACACGTTCCTGATCGTCGGCCATGTCGAATCCAACGCGAAGACGCGCGAGGCCAACGCGATCCTGAGCCAGCGCCGCGCCGACGCGATTCGCGACGTGCTGGTGAACACGTTCAAGATCTCGACCAAGCGGCTGCATCCGATCGGCCTCGGCGAGGAGCAGTTTCTCGACCGGGCCAGGCCGACCGCGGCCGCCAACGCCCAGTTGCAAATCCTGACCTACGCCAAGGTACCGGAGGAAGCGCCTGCGCATCCGGCTGCGACACCTGCGCCTGCGGCGAAAAAGCCCGCCAAGAAACACTGAGCGGACGCGCCACGGCGGCTGACGGAACCCTTTGAAGTCCTGATCGTTTTGTGACCTGTCTCACAGCGCAGCAGCGCGGCTTCGCGCGACAATCGCGCCGGTTTGTGCACCGCCCTATCAGGTGCTATAGGCTTTTTTCGTCCTCCCCGACCCCATGCTGCACGAGACCGAGATGGCCAGTTCTTTTCGACACCAGCTGGCCGACTACGTCGAATATCATCGCGATCCCTGGAACTGCGCGATGCACGTGGTCGGCATCCTCCTGCTCTTCACCGGCGCCGTGCTGCCGCTGACGCTGGTGCATTTCCCGGTGTTCGGGATCGAGGTCAGTCTGGCCGTGATTCTGGCCCTGCCGGTGCTGGTCTACTGGCTGATGCTGGACGCCGGGATCGGGCTCGGCATCCTCGCCGCGATGATCGTGCTGCTTTCGGTCGCAACCGCGATCGGCAATCAGGTCTCGATCGTCATGATGTGGTCGATTTTTGCGGTGCTGATCGGGCTCGGCGTCGCGTCGCAAATCGTCGGCCACAAGGTTTTCGAGGAGCGACAGCCGTCGATGGTCGACCACCCCACGCATTTTCTGCTTGGACCGATGTTTGTCATGGCAAAATTATTCATTGCATTGGGCTTCCGTCGCGACCTTGCCGCGATTCTGGCGCCTGTTCCGACCAATTCCCTTTCAACCCGATAGTTCTAGACGCGAAACAGCAAACCTTCTGCATGGCTCTCGTACTGGTTACCGGTGGCAGCGGCTTCATCGGACATCATCTCGTAGAAGCGCTCCGCGCCCGTGGGCAGCGGGTGCGTGTCCTCGATGTTCGTGCGCCGGCCACGCCGTATGCCGACGTCGAATATGCCCGTGGCTCGGTGCTGGACGGCGCCGCGGTCGATGCCGCAATTGCGGGTGTCGATCAGGTCTATCACCTCGCCGGCCTGCCCGGCATGTGGGTCGCCGACAAGCAGGCCTTTCACGACGTCAATTGTCGCGGCACCGAGATCGTGCTCGCGGCCGCGATGAAGCGCGGCGTCTCGCGCTTCCTGCACTGCTCGACGGAATCGATCCTGTTCCCCTATTCCGACCTCAACGGTGTTCCCGCCGAAGAGGCGCTGCAGCCGGCCGATGCGATGCCGGGCGCCTACACCCGGTCGAAATCGCTGGCCGAGCATTGCGCCGCGAAGGCCGCAGCTGAAGGTTTTCCGCTGGTGATCGGCACCCCGACCATGCCGATCGGTGCCGCCGACCATAATCTGACGCCGCCGACCGCGATGCTGTGGTACTTCCTGCAGAAGAAAGTGCAGCCGCATCTCGACTTCCCGGTCAATCTCGTCGACGTCCGCGACGTCGCCATGGGCCTCGTGCTGACCATGGAACGCGGACGTAACGGCCAGCGCTACATCCTCGGCGGCGACTGCGTCAGGCTCGGCCAGATTCTGCGGATGATGTCCGCGATGAGCGGCCGCCGCCAATTCCCGGTCGTCGTTCCCGGCAAGATGGCCGAACTGTCGGGCATCATGCTCGAATATCTCTCCGATCGTATCACGCGCCGGCCGCCCAACGGCACCGCCGAGGGCGTGCGCATCGCGCTCGCCGCGAGCGACCTCTCGATCGACAAGGCGCGCACCGAACTCGGCTACGCGCCGCGCCCGATCGAGCCGGTCCTGCGCGAAACCATCACCCATCTTCTCGCCCGCGGCGGCGCGCTTGCCTCCGGCGCCATCGAGCATCACGCGCTCTCCTCGCGCGCCAGCTGAGCTGCCGCCCAACCCAAAGAACCTTTCCGCATGTCCTTCGATTTCAGCAAGCTTCTCTCTGTCGCCTGGGGTGGTTGGACCACGACCTGGCCGACGCAACTGCTCGCCCTGATCTGGCTCGCCTGGCTCGCAAGCTGGGTCGGCGCCTCGTTCTGGCAAGGCCGTACCCAGAAGCAGGTGATGACGCTGGAGTCCGGCCGCTATCGCATTCCGATCCTGGTCGGCGGCATCCTGTTCACGCCCTGGACCGCCGAGGTGCTCGGCGAGAAGCCGCTCTGGGTGTTCAGCAATAATGCTGTCTACGTCGTGGCGCTGATCGTGCTGGCCGGCATCTCCTTCACCTGGTGGGGACGGCTGCATCTTGGACAGTTCTGGTCCAACACCATCACTCACAAGCAAGACCACCGCGTCATCGACACCGGCCCGTACGGCATCGTGCGCCATCCGATCTACACCGGGCTGATCCTCGGCATGCTGGTGACCGGCATCGCGGTCGGCACCGTAACTGCGATGCTCGGCGCCATCCTGATCTCGCTCGGCATGTGGCAGAAGGGCCGGATGGAAGAGGTGTTCCTGTCCAAGGAGCTCGGCGAAGACGCCTACGGCGCCTATTGCCGCCGCGTCCCGATGATCATCCCGTTCCTGTCGCCGCGCTGAGGCGAGTATCGCTTCAACGCTGTCATCACAAGCGTAGCGCGGCTGCACCTCCGGAGTCGTCCTGGCGAAAGCCAGGACCCATTACCCCAGGGAGCGGTTTGGCGGGGATTGCCGGAACTGAGGCCGCACACAGTCGATGGATTACGCTTATGGGTCCTGGCTTTCGCCAGGACGACGCTGAGGAAGCTGTGTGCGCAACACACCTGCTGTCAGGAACCCCTGCTGCCTGCGGCCGTTAGCCCCTTGACACCTGCAGTGACCGCAGAGCATCGAGCCATGTCCGACGCCTACGATTATTTTCGCGAGCACGCGATCGCCGCCGTCCGCAAGGCGCGGGCGCTGCCGCCCGGGCGGCCGAAGCAGAAGCAGCGCACGGTGGCGCGCGTTTATCATCTCCTCTCCAAGGAGGCGGCGCTCGCGCCGAACATCCATCATCTGGATGGTTTTCGCGCGGCGCGGCAGATCGGCCGCTGATCTCCGGGCCCATCCTGTCGGCATTCGTCCCATGCAAATTCGAGCGGCTGCCATTCCACGGGAATAGAGCCCCGCGGCGCTCCACACAGGTTGACGTCTGCCCCGTCAGCCCGTTGGATGCGCGCGCAAACAGGGGCCTCTCATGACTTTTTCCAGCATCTTTGCGCAGTTCGTTGCGCTTCTCGGCGGCATCGCGCTGCAATGGCGAAAGGTGTCGGGCACCGTGCCTGCGCCGGCCTGGGGCCAGTCGCCCGCCATTCCCGAAGCAAAGCCGCAAGGCGCCATCCCGACACTGAAGATGCCGACGGCGCGGGGCTGGAGCGAGGGACAGAAGCCGACGGTCGCACCCGGGCTCAAGGTCAATGCGTTCGCGACCGGTCTCGACCATCCGCGCTGGATCGAGGTGCTGCCCAATGGCGACGTGCTGATCGCGGAGGCGACGCAGATCGCGGGGGCGCCGCGGTCCGTGTTTCACTACGCAATGCAGGCCACGATGCGACGCGCCGCCGCGCTCGGCGTCAGCGCCAACCGCATCACGCTGCTGCGCGACAAGGACGGCGACGGCGTCGCGGAGTATCGCGGCGCGTTCATGGAAAATCTCAGCCAGCCGTTCGGCATGGCGCTGGTCGGCGACACCTTCTATGTCGGCAACACCGACGGCGTGATGGCCTTCCCGTACGTGGCGAATGCCGATCGCATCACCGCGCCGGGCAAGCGCCTCACCACTTTCAAGCCAAGCGGCCACTGGACCCGCAGCCTGCTCGCGAGCCCCGACGGCAAAAAACTCTATGCCGGCGTCGGCTCGCTCAGCAACATCGCCGAGATGGGCATGGAGGTCGAGGAAGGCCGCGCCGCGGTCTACGAGCTCGACCTCGTCGCCGGCACGCACCGCATCTTCGGCGCAGGCCTGCGCAACCCCGTTGGTCTCGCCTGGGAACCAACGACCGGTGTGCTCTGGACCGTCGTCAACGAGCGCGACGGCCTCGGCGACGAAACGCCGCCGGACTATCTGACCTCGGTGCACGATGGCGGCTTCTACGGCTGGCCTTATTGCTACTGGGGCAAGACGGTGGACGATCGCGTGCCGCAGGATCCGGCGATGGTCGCCAAGGCGCTCACGCCGGACTACGCGCTCGGCGGCCATACCGCTTCGCTCGGCCTGTGCTGGATGCCGGCGGGCACGCTGCCCGGCTTCCCGAACGGCATGGCGATCGGCCAGCACGGTTCGTGGAATCGCAGCAAGCTGTCAGGCTACAAATTGGTCTTCATCCCGTTCGAGAACGGCAAGCCTTCGGGTCCCGCACGCGACATCCTGTCCGGCTTCCTCGCGCCCGACGAGAAAGAATCCTACGGCCGCCCGGTCGGCGTCGTGATCGGTCCCGACAAGAAGTCGCTGCTGATGGCCGACGACGTCGGCAACGTGATCTGGCGCGTGACGGGCGCTTGAAGGGTTATGTTCCAACACTGAGCGTGGCGCGCTGCTTGCGGAGCAGCGCGATCACTGACAGCGCCGTGATCAACCCGGTCTTGGGATTCTCGGACGGGACGTTCTCGATTGACATCGAGAAGCGCGCGGAATCCGCCTCGACCTCGATGCGGTGAACGTTGCGGGTCACGGTGGGGTCGGCCCAGATCTGCACCTGGGTGCGATCCGGCCCGACGCCCGCGAGCGACAGCGCGACCGCGACGTTGAGATTGGCCGGAAAGCCTTTCGCGGCCTCGCGCGCGGTGCCCTCGAACAGCTTCAGCGGCTCGCGCAGATTGTCGATATCGATGTTGTTCTGGACGATGAACGGCGCGCCCTTCAAGCCGTCGATCGGCTTGCGCGTGACCATCTTCACCGAATGAATGGTGCCGATCGCAGCCGCGTTGACGGCGTCGAGCCCGATCAGCGCGCCGGTCGGCACCAGGATGCGGCCGCCATTGGCGCGGGCGAGATCGACAAGATCGAAATTGTCGAGCAGCCCGCCGACGCTGACCACGACCGCGGCCCTGCCGCGTTTCACTGCGGGCTCGACGATCGCACGCAGTTGGCTGCTCGGCGCGCATTCGACGACGATGTCGGCGGCGTCGCCGAGCTGGTCGAGCGGCAATACGGATGGCGGACGACGCAGGCCGCCGAGCAATTTCTGATGCTTTGTGGGCTCGCGCACCGCCACGGCGGAGAGCGTCAATCCCTCGATGCCCTGATCGAGCGCGGTCGCGATCTTGGTGCCGATCGAGCCGAGCCCTGCAATGGCAACCCGCAATTCGTTCGAAGCTTGCCGTTCAGTCATCGCATTACCCCTCTCGCACAGCCGATGTCATAGCGCCTCAGGCGTCGCGCGCATAGCTGCGCAGACGCGTCTCGAGCACGGACAGCATCGCGTCGCGGGTCGGGTCACGCGAGCCGCGCAGCCATGCGGCAGCGAGCGGCAGCCGGCCGACGGGTCCGATCTGCTTTGGCCGCAGCGGCACGAAGCGCACGCCTGACACCGCCATCCGCGTGCTCCAGCGTGGCACGATCGCGACCCCGAGCCGGGTTGCGACGAGATTGATGATGGTCTGCTTCTCGTCGGCGACCTGCACGATGCGTGGCGTGAGGCCTGCCTGCTCGAACAGTCTTATCGTGAGGTCGTGGCTGTGCGGCCGCGAGCGGCGGTCCGGCACCAGCATCGCTTCGTCGGCGATCTCCACCAGCGTGATCGACTTGCGTTTGGCCAGCGCGTGGCGCTGCGGAAAGGCCACGATGGCTGTCTCCTGCAGCAGATCGCGGAATTCGAGCCGCTTGTCCCGCTGAGCCGGCGGACGCACGAAGGCGAGATCGAGCGCGCCGGTCAGGATCTTCGGCAGCAGCCGGACGGTCTTCTCCTCCAGAAGCTGCACCCCGACCTCCGGGTGCTTTGCGCGGAAGTCGCGGAGCAATGCCGGTAACAGCCCCGCCGCGGCACTGTCGATCGCGCCGACCCGGAGTTTTCGAGCAGCCCCCGCGCGCGAGCGATTGCGCAGATTGCTCTCGACCGCCTCGACGCGGGCAAGGATGGCACGGGCATCGCGCAGCAGCGTCGCGCCATCTTCCGTCAGCGACACCGCCCGCGTCGTCCGCGCGAACAGCCGCGTATCCAGATCATGCTCCAGCAGCTTGATCTGGCGGCCCAGTGCGGAGGGCAGCATCTGGAGATGCTGTGCCGCGCGGCCGAAATGCAACTGCTCGGCCGCGGCCACGAAGCATCGCAACTGATGCAATTCCATTCGCAGTCCTCTTGGCCTTCCCGGCGAGGATTATATCATTTTTTTGTATAAACCAGCGCCAATTGAGTCCCCCAGCCACTCCCGCCTAGCTTGGCTCCGAAGTGGACCTTCAGGGTCCGCCGTCACAACGGAATCAGGGAGGTGAGATGGCGACCGAGATTCAGACGCGCGTGCTGCGCAAGATCACATGGCGCATCGTTCCCTTCATCATGCTGCTCTACTTCGTGGCCTTCATCGACCGCGTCAATATCGGCTTCGCCTCGCTGACGATGAACAAGGACATCGGCCTGTCGCCGACCGTCTACGGCTTCGGCGCCGGCATCTTCTTCTGGGGCTACTTCCTGTTCGAGGTACCCTCCAACATCATCCTGCACAAGGTCGGCGCACGGATCTGGATCGCGCGGGTGATGATCACCTGGGGCATTGTGTCGGCCGCGATGGCCTTCGTGCAGGGCCCGACCAGCTTCTACGCGCTGCGCTTCCTGCTCGGCGTCGCCGAGGCCGGGTTCTTTCCCGGTATCATCCTCTACCTCTCCTACTGGTTCCCGGCACGCCAGCGTGCGGCCGTGACTGCGCTGTTCATGGCGGCGGCGCCGCTCTCGACCGTGCTGGGATCGCCCGTTTCGAGCGCGCTGCTGGAGATGGATGGAATGCTCGGCTTCAAGGGCTGGCAATGGCTGTTCGTGCTGGAGGCGCTGCCGGCGGTGCTGCTGGGATTCGTGGTGCTGGCATTCCTCACAGACCGCCCGGAGAAAGCAAAATGGCTCGCGGATGACGAGCGGCGCTGGCTGGTCGAGACCATGAACGTAGAGACCACCAGCAAAGCTGCGACCGCGAAGCATAGCATCTGGCGAGGGCTCGCCGATCCGCGGGTGCTGGCACTGGCACTGATCTATTTCGGCACCTCGGCCGGCCTCTACACGCTCGGCGTCTGGGCGCCGCAGATCATCAAGCAGTTCGGCTTGTCCTCGCTCCAGGTCGGATTCCTCAACGCGCTGCCGGCGAGCGCCGCCGTCGTCGCCATGGTGCTGTGGGCGCGCCATTCGGATCGCACCGGCGAGCGCACCTGGCACGTCATTCTGGCCTGCCTGCTCGCGGCGGCGGGGCTCGCCTTTGCCGGACTTGCGACCGGGGTCGTGACCGTGCTGATCGCGCTGGCGCTCGTCAACATCGGCATCTCCTCGGCGAAGCCACCGCTGTGGAGCATGCCGACGTTATTCCTCTCCGGCCCCGCGGCCGCGGCGGGCATCGCCACCATCAACTCGATCGGCAACCTCGGCGGCTTCGTGGGGCCCGCCATGATCGGCTGGATCAAGGACCAGACCGGCAGCTTTGTCGGCGGGCTCTACTGCGTTGCAGGCCTGCTGGTTCTCTCCGCGGTCCTGACCCTGCTATTGTCGCGGGCGCAGACCGCCCGCGTCGAACCCGTCACGCAATCCCACTGACACCAAACGGAGCATCCTCATGCGTACCCATTCGATTGCAGCGATCCCCGCCGACGGCATCGGCCCCGAGGTCATCTCCGCCGGCGTTCGCGTGCTGGAGGCGCTGGCCAAACGCAGCGGCGACCTCGCCTTCAACATCAAGACGTTCGACTGGGGCTCGGACTATTACAAGAAGCACGGCGTCATGATGCCGGCCGACGGCCTCGACGAGTTGAAGAAGTTCGACGCGATCTATTTCGGCGCGGTCGGTGCGCCCGACGTGCCCGATCACATCACGCTGTGGGGGCTGCGGCTGCCGATCTGCCAGGGCTTTGACCAATACGCCAATGTGCGGCCGACCAAGATCTTGCCGGGCGTCGCCTCGCCGCTGCGCAATGTCGGCGTCGGCGACCTCGACTGGGTGATCGTGCGCGAGAATTCGGAGGGCGAGTATGCCGGCATGGGCGGCCGCGCCCACCGGGGTCTCCCGGAAGAGGTCGGCACCGAGGTCGCGGTGTTCACCCGCGTCGGCGTCACGCGGATCATGCGCTATGCTTTCGAGCTCGCGCGGTCGCGCCCACGCAAGTTCCTGACCGTTGTGACCAAGTCGAACGCGCAGCGCCATGGCATGGTGATGTGGGACGAGATCGCGGCCGAGGTCGCGGCCGAATTCCCTGATGTGACCTGGGACAAGATGCTGGTCGACGCCATGACGGTGCGCATGACGCTGCATCCGAAGAGCCTCGACACCATCGTCGCGACCAATTTGCACGCCGACATCCTCTCGGACCTCGCCGGCGCGCTGGCAGGAAGCCTCGGCGTCGCGCCGACCGGCAATATCGATCCGCAGCGCCGCTTCCCCTCGATGTTCGAGCCGATCCACGGCTCGGCCTTCGACATCACCGGCAAGGGCATCGCCAACCCGGTTGCGACATTCTGGACCGGCGCGCAGATGCTGGAGCATCTCGGCGAAAAAGACGCGGCGGTGCGGTTGATGGCGGCGGTGGAGAAAGTATGCGCAGCCGGCGTGCTGACACCGGATGTCGGTGGCACGGCGACGACGAAGGACGTGACTGATGCCGTGATCGAGGCGATCCAGGGATCGAACGTGTAGTCCGAACTACGTCTCTCCCTCCCCGTTCTTGCGGAGAGAGTGTAGGAGCGGGAGCCGCCAGGGATTCCAAAAAATTTTGGACCCCCTCTTGAAACCAAAACGGGCTTTTTTTATTTTTCCGCTGCCGCCGAGAGGTGGCGTTCCCGACGCCTGGTGGGTCGGGAAACTGAGACGGGCACCGGTCGTGTCCGGTGTCGTTCGTATCCATTTTGCTCCTTGGAGGATCTGGCTATGCGCACTTGCGACTTTTCTCCCTTGTGGCGTTCGACGGTTGGCTTCGACCGCCTTTTCGACCTCGTTGAAACGGCACAGCGTGCCGGCGAGGACAACTATCCCCCCTACAACATTGAACGCCTCAGCGAGGATCGCTACCAGATTTCGCTTGCGATTGCGGGATTCTCACCCAACGAAGTCACGGTGACGGCCGAGCAGAACGCGGTGACCGTCGAGGGAAACAAGCCGGACAGAACCGAACGCGAATATCTCTACCGGGGCATTTCCGCGCGGCCGTTCAAGCGGCAGTTTAACCTGGCCGATTATGTTCAGGTGCACAGCCCCTCGTTCGAGAACGGCCTGCTCAAGATCGAACTGGTCCGGGAAATCCCTGAAGCCATGAAGCCGCGGCGAATTGCCATCAATGCCGCGCCGTCCGGCAACGTGCATCAACTCGAAGGTAAAGCCGCCTGAATTCGGTCTGTCGGAGACCCGGTGATCCCGCCCGATGGTCGGGCGGGATCGGCCATGGCCTTCGACCGCGTACCCGAATGCAAGTCAGAGGTTTAGAGAAAGGAGGAGGACCTCTCATGCTCGATCATGTCGACAACATCATCGATCTGAACGCGATATTGCACCCTGGCTCTGTCTATGATCATCCCCGCGACGTCATAGCCGATCCAACGCTGTCGATCGGCGAGAAGCGCGCGATCCTTGCGTCCTGGGCGTCGGACGCAGCCAGTGTCGCCTCGAGTCCGACATTGCGGGAGCTGCCCGGCTCGGGCAAAGCCGTCACCATCGACGAAATCCTGGAAGCGCTCGCGAGCCTCGACCACCATCCGAAGGGGCCTCCGGGCGGCAAGCCGGTCCGCACGCGATCGGTCGAGCGAACCGGCCTCGCAGCCTAGGCAACGACAGCTCTACGGAGATTGCGATGAGGGTCGATGAAGAGCTGGCCTTGTTGCGCGGCCACCGCAGCAACATCAGCCGCTATCAGCGGTTGCTCAAGACCGAGCTGACCGAGTTCGAACGGCGGTTCATCGAGCGACGCGTGTCCGAGGAGCGCTCGGCGATCGAGAAGGTCGCCGTCTCCGCCTTTCCGCTCACCTTTCAGGCTCCGAACCGCGCGATGGGGAACGCAGCCACGCGCCTGACGGCGAGCAGCCACGGGTAATCGACATGCCCGAACAGCTCCCGACATTCGAGGTGTTCCTGAAGAAATGCGGTCGAAGGACATGGCGGTGGCGTGTCTGCACGACGGAAGGACGCCTGGTCATGCACGGCTGCGAAAATGGCCGACCCGCTGCCAAATACGCGGCCGAGAGGGCATTGTTTCTGATGCTTCTCGCCGCGCCTTATCGCCCGGCGGGCCGGGCTTCCGCCACGGCTCGCTCCCCCTTGGCGACACCTGCCTCAAGATGGCTGCCGCGACACAAGATGCGTGAATGACAGGTGCCGCGGGGATGGTGCCTGGCATCAGCCAAGCCCCATCTCCGCCATCTCCGCTGCTGACCGCTTACCGCCGTCCGGACGGTGGGGTCGCCATGGCGGCTGTCGGCTCCGGCGGTGTCAGGTGGCGCGGGACGATGATGGACTGGCCGGGGGTGAGGGTTGCGTTCTCCGGCAGCGAGTTGCTCTGCGCCAGCGACCACAACGGCACGCGATTGGCTGCCGCGATGCTCTCCATGGTGTCGCCGCGGCGTACCGGTAGCCGCACGCCACTGTCCCACAATTCGACAAGCGTATTCGCCGGCACCAGATAGCGCAGCGGCACGGCATCGACCTGCGTCTGGGGCGGAATGCGCGGCAACTGCGTGACCATGTCGACGATCTGACGGTGGATGTCGTCGGACTTCTCGATGTTGATGTGGCTGACCCGCGCGTTCTCCTTCAGGTCATAGCTCGCATAGTGACCGCGATAACCCGGCACCGCGACCACGTTGCCGCCGCCAAGCACACTGTCGGAGAGGTAGATGTTGATGAAGCGCTCGACATTGAGCGGCACGTCGCCGGTCGCATGCGCGGGATCGATGGTAATGACGAGGCTGATCGGGACGTTCTCCTTGGCCGCCATCTCGGAGATGACGATCGAGCAAAGCCCGCCCATCGAATGCCCGATCAGCACGATCGGCGCCGGCGTTTCCTTGTAGCTGGAGATGGCGCGGTCACCGATCCATCGGCAGATGGTGAATTCATAGACGTTGGCGGAAAAGCCGGCTTGCGTCAGCTTCTCTTCGAGCCGGTCCATGCCGGTGGAGAAGAACGGCCCCATGGCGCCACGGAACAGGTAAATTTTCGGCGGCGG
>NZ_JADPIT010000010.1:323441-329759 GCF_023073035.1 Bradyrhizobium sp. 62 | reverse complement strand
GGCGGGGCCGGTGGCGCGGCGGGTGCGGCCGCGGCGGGCTTCGTCTTGGCAGGTGAGGCAACGGCCGTCCCGGTGCTGAAGGCGAGCAGCGCAACGGCTGCCAGCGCGAGAAGTCGCCTCAAATCGATCATCAGTCCAGCAGTCCCACTCCGGGAGGCTGCAGCCTCCCCCAAAGGCGCTTAGTGACGGTCGATTGGGTGGAATTTGGGGCACGGAACCGGGGCTCGATCCACGCTCATTCCAGCATCTCGACACCCAATCACTGCATGCTCTTGAGCCTGCTGCGGTGGGCGGCCTGTTTCGCGCGGTTGCCGCAGACCGCCATGATGCACCATCGCCGCGCGCGCCGGCGCGTGTGGTCGGCGAACAGCATGGTGCAGTTATGCCCCTCGCACGCCTTGACGTTCGAAAAGTCCTCGTCGCAGACGAACTTCGCCATGGCTTCGCCAACCGGCAGCAATAGCGCTTCCGGCGATCGCCAGCGCCGCTTGATTCGCAATGCCAGAGCGCCGCCATCGTGAGGCCCGGGCTCGATCCGGCTGAAGGCTTCGTCGCGCTCCAGCAGGCTGTTCAATGGACCGAGCTCGCGCAAGGCATCTGTCGTGAGCGGCCGGCCCGCATGCTTGCGCACGAACCCCCTGAACCATTCGCGCAAGGCGCGCGCCTGATCCGCGACCTTGTCCAGCTCGTCCGGCGTGGCACGTGCTGTCAGCGCGTGCAGATCATCCGCCGGCACCAGCTTCGCTTGTGCCAGCCAGTCGATCAGGCCATCGCCGTCGTCGATCCAGTCCACGGGCGTATCGACCGGCGTCGCCACCGAGTTGAGGAAGTCGAGGCCGAGCGAGTCGGCGATGAACATGGCAGGCGCGCGGTCCATGAGCGATCCTTGGCCGGTCGGGATAAGATGGACATAGATAACCAGTTAAAACGTCATTGACAAGTTACGTGGCCTGACAGTAACCTCTTAAAAAGCTTTTATAAGGTTACTGCAAATGGAGAATGTCATGGCCTCAATCACGTACCGCAGCGCGGATGTCGACGGATTCAAGGTGGCCTATCGCGAGGCCGGCGTTGCCGGAGCGCCAAAAATCCTGCTGCTGCACGGCTTCCCCAGCGCAGGCCACATGTTTCGTGACCTCATTCCGCTGCTTGCGGACAGGTTTCATATTGTGGCGCCCGACCTTCCCGGCTTCGGCCAGTCCGACATGCCTTCGCGCCAAAGCTTCCGTTACACGTTCGATAACGTCGCACGCGTGATCGAACGCTTCACCGAAGTGATCGGTTTCGACCGGTTCGCGGTCTACGTCTTCGACTACGGCGCGCCGACTGGTTTCCGGCTTGCGCTCAGCCACCCCGAGCGGATCACGGCGATCATATCGCAGAACGGCAACGCCTATGAGGATGGCCTCAGCGACAACTGGACTCCGCTCAAGACCTATTGGCAGGATCCCTCGCCGGCCAATCGCGAGGCGCTCCGCGCGCTCCTCACGCCGGAAGCCACGCGCTGGCAGTACACGCATGGTGTCGCCGATCCGACGACCGTGTCACCGGACGGCCAGAGCCTCGACAATTTCTACCTTGCGCGGCCGGGCTCGGACGACGTGCAGCTCGACCTGTTCGGCGACTACAAGAGCAACGTCGCGCTTTATCCCGTCTTCCAGGAGTATTTCCGCACGCACAAGCCACCGTTTCTCGCGGTCTGGGGCAAGAACGATCCGTTCTTCATCCCGCCCGGCGCCGAGGCATTCAAGCGCGACAATCCGAACGCCGTGGTGCAGTTCTTTGACACCGGCCATTTCGCGCTGGAGACGCACGCGAAGGAGATCGCGGACAGCATTCGCGCGTTCTTGACCTAGCAGGAGCAACGGCCATGGCCCTTGTCGGGCGGCACGCCCGCCGATGCGGGCCACCTAGAGCGGCAGGATCCGATTTAATAGTTCGAGCAGGGTGCGCTGCTCGGCTTCGCTGAGCGGCACGAGCATCTTCTTGTTGTACGGCTCCGTCAGGCTCGTCGCCTCGTGGATGAGCTTGGCGCCCTTTGGCGTCAGCACGAGTTCGACGGCGCGGCGATCCGCCTTGGAGCGGTTGCGCTTGATGAAGCCCGACGACTCCAGCTCATTCAGGATCTTGATCAGATTGGGCAGGCGCAGCCGCAGCAGGCTTGCGAGGCTGCTTGGCGGAACGCCGGGATTGTCGCGAATGACGACGAAGATCGCATAGGTCGCGGGGGTCACGCCCAATGCGGCGAACGCTTCGTAGAAGCCCTCGAAGAATTTCAGCTGTGCGAGCCGAAGCATGAAGCCCGGCGTGCGCTGGAGCGCCTGCAAATTCAACGATTTCTCCGGCTGCTGGCCGGACTTCCCTGCGGGTTTCACGAACTCATGATCCTCGAACCGCGGCGGCCCAAGAATCCGCCGAATTGACTCTCCCGAAAATAGATATAAAATATAACTATTATTTAGCGGCACCAAGACCGCCCACGGGAGGGAGACAATGAACAGCAAATTTCTGCATAAATTGTGCATTTCGGCCTTGATGCTGGCTGCGGCGGGGCCGGCCCTCGCTCAGGACGTGGTGAAGATCGGCATCCTGAACGACCAGTCGGGGCCGTTCGCGAGCTATCAAGGCATAGGCTCCGTCGTCGCCGCCAAGATGGCGGTGGAGGATTTTGGCGGAAAGGCCGGCGGCAAGCCGGTCGAGGTCGTCGCCGCGGACCACCAGAACAAGACAGACATCGGGATCGGCATCGCGCGGCGCTGGTACGAGAACGACGGCGTCGACGCGATCTTCGACATTCCGAACTCGTCGATCGCGCTCGCCGTCGCCGGCATGAGCGCCGAGAAGAACAAGGTCTTCGTCGGATCGGGCGCCGGTACGGTGCTGCTGACCGGCGAAAAATGCACGCCGAACACCGTGCACTGGACCTACGACACCTATGCCTACGGGCGCGGCCTCGGCAAGGCGATCGTCCAGCAGGGTGGCAAGAAATGGTTCTTCATCACCGCTGACTACGCCTTCGGTCACGATCTGGAAAAACAGGCGGCGGAGGCCGTCAAGGCGTCCGGCGGCGAGGTGCTCGGCAGCGTCCGGCATCCGTTGGGAACGGCCGACTACGCCTCTTTCCTGCTCCAGGCCCAGGCGTCGGGCGCGAACGTCGTCGGCTTCGCCAATGCCGGTGACGACACCATCACGTCGATGAAGCAGGCCGCCGAGTTCGGTCTGACCAAGGACCATAAGCTGGTCGGGTTGATCCTGGGCATGAACGGCCTCCCCGCGCTCGGGTTGAAGTTTGCGCAAGGCGCGCAGATCATGAACCCGTTCTACTGGGATCTGAACGACGGCACGCGGGCTTTCGCCAAGCGGTTCGCCGAACGCATTCCGTCGAAAGCCTATCCGAACGACATGCAGGCCGGCGTCTACGCCTCGGTGATTCACTACCTCAAAGCGGTCGACAAGGTCGGCAGTGCCAAGGACGGCAAGGCGGTGGTGGCGGCGATGAAGGAGATGCCGACCGACGATCCGCTGTTCGGCAAGGGTTACATCCGCAAGGACGGCCGCAAGATCCACCCGCTCTATCTGCTCCAGGTCAAGGCGCCGGAAGAGTCGACATCGACTTGGGACCTGCTGAAGGTGGTCGCCACGATCAAGGGTGAGGACGCGTTCCGCCCCGAGAGCGAAGGCCAGTGTCCGCTAACCAGGCAATAGTGGACGGGAGCTGACCATGAACGGCATTGCATCCAGTCCGGCCGACCCGTTTGCGCCAGATTTCCTGATGGACCCCTATCCCGCCTGTGAGGCGTTGCGCGCGCTCGGTCCCGCGTTCGCGTTGGAGCGCTACGGCGTGTGGGCCATGGCAGGCTATGCCGAAGTCGAGCCGGCCCTGAAGGACTGGAAGACGTTCATCAGCGGCGAGGGTGTCGGGCTGCACGGGATGAACCCGGCCCTGCCAAAGCCGCTGACGCTCCAGATCGATCCTCCCGACCACGACAAGGGCCGCCGCGTGCTCAGCCGCACCCTGTCCCCGGGTGTCGCGCGGCGACTGCGCGAGACGTTTCAGAAGGAAGCGGAGAAGAAGGTTTCGGAGCTGATCGACAAAGGCACGTTCGATGCCGTCACCGATCTCGCCGAGGCCTACCCGATGAAGGTGTTTCCGGATGCGATTGGCATCCGGCCGGACGGCCGCGACAGGCTGCTGGCCTGGAGCACGTTCGTGTTCGACAGCTTTGGCCCGGAGAACGAAACGTTGGCGGCGTCACGACAAGCCGGCCTCGCGGCGCAGAGCTGGATCATGGAATGCTGTGCGCGAGATGCGTTGCAACCGGACGGGCTCGGCATGATGATCTACCAGGCGGCTGACGACGGCGAGATCAGCGAGCATGAAGCAACCCATCTGGTGCGACCGTTCCTCACCGCCGGGATCGACACCACCGTCAACGGTATCGGCAATACGCTGCTCGCGCTCGCCGCTCACCCGGATGAATATCGCAAGCTGCACCACAAGCCGGAGCTGGCGCGCAATGCCTTCGAGGAAGGGCTGCGTTATGATTCACCGGTACAGACGTTCTTCCGCACCACCACGCGCGATGTCGAGATCGGCGGCGGCGTGATCCCCGCACACCGCAAGGTCCTGCTGTTCATGGCCTCCGCCAACCGCGATCCCGCGCGCTGGGACCGAGCCGACCGTTTCGACGTCGAACGGCTGGCGACCGGGCATGTCGGTTTCGGCGCCGGCATCCACGCCTGCGTCGGCCAGATGATCGCACGCCTGGAAGGCGAATTGATCTTCGGCGAGCTCGCAAGGCGCGTGAAGACCATCGAGCTCACGGCAGAGCCGAGGCGCAGGCTCAACAATTCCCTGCGTGGGCTGAAGAGCATGCCCGTGCGGGTGACGGCTGCCTAGAGCATGATTGGTTCTGACCGAATCAGAACCGCAGCCCTAGATTCTTGCTTCAAACGGGGCTGTCCCCCGCGAAATTTACGCCGCCAGGCTCTGCTGATCGCGGAATGCGCTGATCGCCATGTGGACGAGATGCAGCTTGCCTTTGACCGCCGGCGATATGTCGAACGGATATGCGTCGCTCATCCCGAGCGAGCGGTTGAGTTCGTTGATGCTGCGGGCAAGCGGCATCCACAGGGCCAAAAGTGCCTCGAAGTCGCTCTCGAGATAGGGATCCGTCAGGGTCTGACGGGCGCGCTCGTCCAGCGCCAACGGCAAACCTGCCAGCGAGTCGAGCGTCGCCACGATATGCAGGAAATGCGCGAACGTTTCCGCCCAATCCTCCCAGGGGTGGGACGTGGCGTACTCGCTGATGAAGCCGCTTCGGTCGTATGAACGATTGGCGCGGCTGTAATAGGAGTTGATCGCGGCCTGATAGTCCTGCGCCTGGTCACCGAAGATCAGCTTGAACGGGGCCTGGAACGTCGTGCCGTCAACGAGCAGGTCCCAATAGAAGTGACCGATCTCGTGCCGGAAATGCCCGAGCAGCGTGCGATACGGCTCCCGGAACGCCACGCGGCGAGCTTCTCGCTCGACATCATCGGCCTCCGCAAGGTTGAGCGTGATCAGACCCGAGAGATGCCCCGTCAGGATCGGACTGACCTCGTCCGAGAGAATGTCGAACGCCAATGGTGCGCCGGTGCGCGATGCAAGCGGAAGCCTGAGGCGACTGAGATCATAGAGAAGACGGCGCTTGGCTTCCTCCATCCGGCGCCAGAGCATGATGTTTCTAGTGCTGCCGAGATTCGGAATCGTGCGCGTGAGGCGGCACGAGTCGCAATACCAGTCGGCGCCCTCGACACACCAGTTGCAACCGATGATCTCCCGGTTACGGCAAGATTGATGGGATGCAAGTTTCGTCATCTCGATGCGCGAGGAATCGAACGCCAGCTCGGTGCTGCAATTCGCGCACGCGACGTGCTCGAACGAGACAGGATGGCGGCATGACGGGCACTGATAAATCTTCACGTGGACTGGCCCCAGACAGACGGCACACCGGAAAACCGGCCTGTCGATTCGAGGAACTCTTAACTCTTGCGACCGTCGCGGTTGCCGGCGAGCAACGCCCGCTGCGTTCGCAGCGCGTGCTGCCTCAACAGGCCGGCTCGCTTCGCGCTCAACTGGCTCAATTGAGGCTGCGGCTTTTTCTCAAGGACGTTTTCGGAAACAGGCCGACCGGCCCACGCCCGCTCGGGCTGAACCGCCATGGGACCGACGTTTCGTTTCCTTGTCATGGTGTGACAACACCAGATCGTGTGCAGAGTTCCCTTCACTCGACCGGCGGGTGATCGAGCTTGGCTTGTGCAGATACGACAATGCCG
>NZ_JADPIT010000010.1:288452-323378 GCF_023073035.1 Bradyrhizobium sp. 62 | reverse complement strand
GAAAGGCTTAATTCCGGGGAGCCGTTGCCGCCGCCGAGCGCGCCGGCTTGGGGGCGCCGGGTTCGGCAACCGGAGCAGGTGCGCGCGAGCGCATGATTGCAGCGTCGATCTCGGCAATCACGCGGCGCTGGATCGCCTCGTTCTTGTCGATCGAGATGTGGCCGACGCCGGACCCGCGGACGTCGACATTGTCGAGCTTGCCGCGAAAACCGTCCGCGCGCTTTACCGGCTCGCCGGGGCCGTCACCGATATAGATGTTGATGTAGCGCTCCGCGCCGGTCGACAGCTTGGTCTTGAACACGGAGTCGAGCCCGATCGCGAGTTTCACGGGCACGCCGAGACGGTTGAGCTTGGCGATCATGTCCGGCAGCGCCGTCGCGCCGGAGGAATGCCCGACCAGCACGATGGTCCTGAGCCGGCCGGCCTTGTAGGCGGTGGCGGCCTCATCGGCGAGCGAGGACCAGGACACGAAATTCGAGACGGTCACCGGGATGCCCTGCGCCTGGAGCCGGGCGCCGATGGTGTCGAGCCCGAGCGAGAAGATGTTGAGCACGCCGCGGAGCAGGTAGACATGCGTGGTCGCGACCGCAGCCTGGCTCGGCGCCGCCTTGGCGGTGGTCGGGCTCATGGCAACAGCTGACAGCAGGAGCAGGCCCATCGCCCAGGCACGGAGGGCGGACAACTGGCTGGCGCCAGCGGTGTGACGGCCGTTCGGTCTCATCGATTTTTTCCTTGGGAATATGCTTCGGCCGGAATCGTAGCCATGGCCTGCTCGCAGACGCAACAAAGAGCCGCGTGAACGACGATCTTAGCAGCAAGTCGTGACCATCGCGCAACACTTGCCTGAAACCTGCCTCGGAAGGGCCTGTATCGAGGCCATTTTTCTCCGGCTAATTGCAGCCGCGCAAGGGCATTCCTATCTCAGGGCTCCGCTGACCCGCCCCTCCCGGCAGGTTCCAGCCTCCCCTCCCCAGCCTTCGCCCCCTCAGACTTGCGGCCATCATGTCCTCCATCATTTCCGTCGCCAATTTGTCGAAGACCTATGGGTCCGGCTTCAAGGCGCTCAAGAACGTCAATCTCGACATCAAGCGCGGAGAGATCTTCGCGTTGCTCGGCCCTAACGGCGCCGGCAAGACCACGCTGATCTCGATCATCTGCGGCATTGCCAATCCGAGCGAAGGCAAGGTCCTCGTCGGCGGCGAGAACATCCAGACCTCCTATCGCAAGGCGCGCTCGCTGATCGGGCTGGTGCCGCAGGAATTGCACACCGATGCCTTCGAGAGCGTGTGGGCGACCGTGAGCTTCTCCCGCGGGCTGTTCGGCAAGCCGAAGAACCCCGATCATATCGAGAAGGTGCTGAAGGACCTCTCGCTGTGGGACAAGAAGGACAGCAAGATCATCACGCTCTCCGGCGGCATGAAGCGTCGCGTGATGATCGCGAAGGCGCTGTCGCACGAGCCGCAGATCCTGTTCCTCGACGAGCCGACCGCCGGCGTCGACGTCGAGCTGCGCAAGGGCATGTGGGAGGTGGTGCGCACGCTCCAGCAATCCGGCGTCACCATCATCCTGACCACGCATTACATCGAGGAAGCCGAGGAGATGGCCGACCGCATCGGCGTCATCAACAAGGGCGAGATCGTGCTGGTCGAGGACAAGGCTACCTTGATGCAGAAGCTCGGCAAGAAGCGGCTGACGCTGCATCTGCAAGGCAAGCTCGATGCGCTGCCGGAGAGCCTCAGGCATTACGAGCTCGACCTCTGCGACGGCGGCGCGACGCTGGTCTACGACTACGACACCAAGGGCGAGCGCACCGGCATCACCAGCCTGCTCGGCGACCTCCGCACCGCCGGTATCCGTTTCAACGATCTCGACACGACGCAATCGTCGCTCGAGGACATCTTCGTCGATCTCGTGAGGGCGTCATGAACTACCGCGCTGTCCGCGCCATCTATCTGTTCGAAATGGCGCGCACCTGGCGCACGCTGCTGCAAAGCATCGTGTCGCCGGTGGTCTCGACCTCGCTGTATTTCGTGGTGTTCGGCGCCGCGATCGGCTCGCGCATCAGCCAGGTCGAGGGCGTCAGCTACGGCACCTTCATCGTGCCGGGCCTGATCATGCTCTCGGTGCTGACGCAGAGCATCGCCAACGCCTCGTTCGGCATCTACTTCCCGAAATTCACCGGCACGATCTACGAGATCCTGTCGGCGCCGATCTCCTATTTCGAGATCGTGCTCGGCTATGTCGGCGCGGCCGCGACCAAATCGATCATCCTCGGCCTGATCATCCTCGCCACGGCTGGCCTGTTCGTGCCGCTGCACATCCACCATCCGGTCTGGATGCTGGCCTTCCTGGTGCTGACGGCGGTGACGTTCAGCCTGTTCGGCTTCATCATCGGCATCTGGGCCGACGGGTTCGAAAAGCTGCAGATGATCCCGATGCTTGTGGTGACGCCGCTGACCTTCCTCGGCGGCAGCTTCTATTCCATCGACATGCTGCCACCCGCCTGGCGCACGGTGGCGCTGCTCAATCCGGTCGTCTATCTGATCTCCGGCTTCCGCTGGAGCTTCTACGAGATCGCGGACGTCAGCATGGCCGTCAGCATCGGCATGACGACCGCCTTCCTGGTGATCTGTCTGGTCGTGATCTGGTGGATTTTCCGCACGGGGTATCGGTTGAAGAACTGATCGAGAGGCGTAGTCCGGATTGCGCTTCGCTCCATCCGGGCTACGGTGACATCACCGATAGCAGTGGAAGCGGTTGTATCCGTCGTAATAGCCGCGGCAGCGACGGTGGCCGCGATGAGGAATGCCGAACACCCCCTCGACCGCGCCGACGGCACCGCCGACACCCGCGCCGACCGCGCCTCCAACCACGCCACCCACGGGGCCGGCTATCCGGTTGCCTTCATAAGAACCTTCCTGGGCGCCCCGAACGATGCCTTGGGCATGGCCAGGCTGTGGGATGCAGGACAGCGCGGCTAGAACGGCGGCGCCAGCAAAGAGCAGACGGAAAGGCAGACCGGCCGGCCGAGAGGCGGCGGCGACGCAAACTTTGTTCATCTTCATTCCCAAAGGTAAAACCGGCGGCGGAAGCCGCCGGTCGAGGCAGCGATCATCAACGCCGATGCGGCCAAATGGTTGCGCCCCGGATGGTTGCGCCATTCTGATGAATTGTCGGCATTATGAACGCATCTCCCGCTCGCGAAAATGTCAGCGCCGCCGCTGGCTTTGCGGCACAAAGCGGCCTTGCTTACGCCGGGCGTCCCGTTAACGATGGGCGGGCAGGCCGCTGGAACGAAAGCCGGATTGCAGGCATAGTGCACGCCGGGGGACGGAGAGCCGCGGCGCCTAGTGTGAACAGGCCGGAGGCCACAAGTCAGATGCGTTCGTTTTTTATTGCTTTCACCTCCCTGATGCTTTTGAGCGCGGGCACCGCGCAAGCCAAGGTCGAGATCACCGTCGACAAGGACAATCAGCAGATGACCGTCGCTGTCGACGGCGTCGCGCGCTACCACTGGCCGGTGTCGACAGGCATCCCCTCTCGGGAGACGCCGAACGGCGCGTTCCGCACCTTCCGCATGGAAGAGGATCACTACTCCAAGGAATTCGACGACGCGCCGATGCCGCACGCGATCTTCTTCACCAAGGTCGGGCACGCCATCCACGGCACCGACTCGGTCGGCCGGCTCGGCACGCCCGCCTCGCATGGCTGCGTGCGGCTGTCGCGCCAGAATGCCACGACTCTTTACGCGCTGGTGCAGCAGCAGGGCGTGCTCAACACCACGGTGACGCTGACCGGCTCGGCGCAGGTGGCCCTGGCGCGCAATCCGCGTGGCCGCAACCCCACGGCAGTGGCCCGCGCGCCGCAGCCCGCCGAAGAGCAGTACGCCACATCAGGCGATCCCGTGAACCTGACGCCTCAGGCCGCACCTGCCCGCCGCTACATGCCGCAGGATGACAACTACATCTATCCGGCCGACGGCACCGACACCGGCGCGCGCTACCCGGCGCCGCGTGGCAGCCGCCCGCTCTATGACGCACAGGTCTATCAGCAGCAGCCGCAGCAATATTACAATCAGGGCAACGGCACCTACTATCAGCCGCAGCCCCGGCAGGTTTACCAACCCCGTGGCTATTACTACCAGAACTGACCCTATCTGAACGCGGCGTTGCCGCGCCAGCGAATCAGAAAGCCGCTGCTGCGACGGGCGCTTGCCGCAGTCGACCGCAGGAAACAGCGCCAGCCTGTGCACGGATTGGGCCCGGCCAACGCAAGGAAGCAACAGTCCACAACCTTCAACGCAGCGGCGTTCCGGCCAAATTGACAACCAGGGGGTCACACGTATTGTCGTCCCATTGTTTTTGGGACATGACATGACACGCGAGCAGATTTCGGATTTCTGTGTTACCGCCCTGGCAAATATCCTGCGAATTTCGAAGGAGCGCGTCGACATCGGCACGAAATTCAGCCGCCTTGGGCTCGATTCGGCGATGCTGGTCTACCTGATGATGGAACTCGAGGAGAAGCTCGACCTCGAACTGTCGACGGACGACTTCTACGACCATCCGACCGTTGAGGCGCTGTCGCGATTTCTCGCCGACAAGGGCGCAATCCGTCCCGCCGCCTGAGGGCGGCAGAAGCCGGCGCAACCCATGGAAACCTTCCGCTCGCTCGTGGCACTGCTGGCCCGGCGTGCGGCGGAGCAGGCCGACGATAGGGCCTACATCTTCGTATCCGATCGCGGGACGGAGGAAGCTGCCCTCACCTTCCGCCAACTGCATCACTCCGCATCCGTCCTCGCGCAGCGATTGACCGTGGCCGCGCGTCCCGGCGACCGCGCCATCCTGGTGTTTCCGCCCGGCATCGAATTCATGGTGGCGTTCTTCGGCTGTCTGATGGCCGGCATCATCGCCGTGCCGATGATGATGCCGCGGCGAAACAGCGCGCGCGATGCCAGCGCCGCGATACTCGCCAATTGCACGCCGACGGTGGCGCTGACCAATTCGGCCGCCTCGCGCCGCGGTGATCTGCGGGCACGCTTCGCGCAGGAGAGCATTCGCTGGATCGAGGTCGATCTCGCCGTGGCCGACGGCGAGACAATCGAGCGACCCGAGCCGGCGCCGGACGACATCGCCTTCCTGCAATACACCTCCGGCTCGACGTCCGCGCCCAAAGGCGTGATGGTGAGCCACGCCAATCTGCTCGCAAATCTCGAGATGATCCGGCTCGCGCTCGGCAACACCCGGCAATCGACTTACGTCAATTGGGTGCCGCTCTATCACGACATGGGGCTGATCCTGAACGCACTGCAGGCGCTCTATGTTGGGGCGACTTGCGTGCTGATGGCACCGAATGCGTTCATGCAGCGGCCGCTCGGCTGGCTGCGCGCGATCTCTCATTACCGCGCGGAAGTGGCGTGCAGCCCGAATTTCGGCTTCGACCTCTGCGTCAGCCGCTATCGCGCCGACCAGATGGAGGGTGTCGACCTGTCCTCGCTCAGGATCGCGCTGAACGGCGCAGAGCCGGTGCATGCGGAAACCATCGAACGGTTCATCCGGAAATTTACGCCGCACGGCTTCGATCCGTCCGCGATGTATCCGGCCTATGGAATGGCGGAAGCGACGCTCCTGATTTCCGGCGGACGTCGCGACGGCGGTCATGTCACACGCAGCCTGAGCCGCACGGCGCTTCAGGCGCATGCGGCGGAAGCGCCTTCCAGCGCCGAAGACACGCAGATCGTCGTCGGCTGCGGCCGTGCGCTCACCGACGAGCGGATCGCCATCGTGGACGCGGACAACCGCACGCGCCTGCCCGCGGACCGCGTCGGTGAGATCTGGGTGAATGGGCCCAATATAGCCCGCGCCTATTGGCGCAACGACGAGGCGACGCACGGGGGGCTCAATGCGCAGATTACCGGCGAAAACGGGGCGTGGCTGCGCACCGGCGACCTCGGCTTCCTCGACGTCACCGGCGAACTGTTCGTCACCGGGCGGATCAAGGACCTCATCATCGTCCGCGGCATCAACCATTATCCCCAAGACGTCGAGCGCACCGTGCAATCGCTCGATGGAGCTTTGCGCGAAAATTGCGGCGCGGCGTTCTCGGTGCCCGACGAGACCGGCGAAGAGGCACTCGTCATCGTCCAGGAAATCGAGCGCACCGCGCGTCACTCGATCGACACCGAAGCGATCAGGGGCCGGATTCGGGAGGCCATCGCCGACAACCACGAACTCTCGGCGCGCCACATCGCGCTGATCCGGCCCGGCACCCTGCCGAAGACCACCAGCGGCAAGATCCAGCGCAAGCTGGCGCGCAAACTCTGGCTCGATGGCGGTTTCGAGCAGCTCGGCTGAGGACCGCTCAGAAATCGATCTTCGCGTTCTCCCCATCGCGCAGGCTCGCAACGATCCCCTGCTCGATCTTGCGCGCCAGGATGGCGCGATAGTGGATGAAGTCGGCAAAATTGGCGCGGTCGCGCGTAAGATCGTTATCAACGCGATAGTTGATGAAATTGCTGCGCGGTCGGCCCGCGACCACTTTCTTCAGCGCGGCATCGCACGCGCTGCGCTCCAGGGCGGCTTCCGTGCCGGGTTTCGGCACGGTGGTCGCGAAGGTCGGCGGCACGATGATGACGACGGGCACACCGGCCGGCAATGTCCTGACGATATCTGCCAGCGCAGCGATCTCGGGAAATGTCGCCCGCATCTCGGCGGACAAGGACGGCGCCGGATCCCTGGGCCAGCCGACTTCCTTGAATTGGCCCGGCGGCCAGATGTCCTCGTAGCTGACAAAGCCGTCAGGGTTCATCCGTGGTCGCCGGCCAAGGCCGATGTTGATGCGTTGAAAAGCGTGCTCGATGGCCTGCCATGAGATCAGACGCGCAGCGTAGGTGACGACGCTTCTGTCATAGAGCCAGTCGGGAAACGGAACGCCGCCCTCCTCCTTGAGCCGTGCATGCACGCACCAGCCGGGATCAGTCACGACCACTAGGGCACCGACCTCGCGGTGATTCCGCAGGAAGAAGTCCAGCACCGCGAGCTCCTGGCGGGGAAACGCACCGGTCATGTAGAGCTGCACGAATCGCAGGCCGGTCGCGCGCGACAGTTCCATCGGCTCGATCATCTGCGCCGTCGAATTGCCCAGGATCGCGGCATTGAAATCCGGATTCCGCGCGCGGCTCGCCGCCGTGATCTGAGTCAGACGATTATCGACGCCGTCGATGCCAAGCAGGCCGAGCTTGCCGCTGTCATAGGGATCGACCACCACCATCAGTGCGAGCACCAGCAGCGCAGCCCCGATCAGCGTGCCCAGACACGCGAGCAAGCTCCGACCCCAGCCGGGGTCGGTCTCAGAACTTGAAGTAGACGAAGTCATGGAGATCCCGACCACCCATGTGAAGCAGCAATGCGAATAGCCCAAGACCGAGCAGACCCGCGAGCCACGGATTGGGGCGACGCGTGAGCACCGCCACGATGTCCTGGCTCGCCGGCAGCAGGAATGCGAACAGCGGCGCTACAATCAGCGGCCACAAATGCTTTCCGCGCTCGAGCGGCAGCGGCGAAACCAGCCCACAGAAGACATGCCATGCCGCCTCCACGGAGCCCGCGCGAAAAATCACGCCGGTCGCGAGCACGAAGAGCACGGTGAGCGTCCAGCCGAGCCATGACGGGAACTCCGGGCCATAGCGACGCCACAGCGTGCAGGCAACCAGCGCAAGCCCGTGCAGCACGCCCCACAACACGAAGGTCCAGCTCGCGCCGTGCCACAGGCCGCACAGCGCCATCGTGATCATCATCGCGCCGAAGAACTGGATCGGTAGCCAGTGCCGCGGCAAAAGACGCAGGTTGACCAGCGGATAAAACACGTAGTCGCGCAGGAACAGCATCAAGGTGATGTGCCAGCGCTGCCAGAAATCCTGGATATTGGTCGAGCGCAGCGGCGCGTTGAAATTGTACGGCAGCTGCACGCCGAACAGCAGACCAAGGCCGATCGCGATGTCGGAATAGCCGGAGAAATCGAACAGGATCTGGAAGGAGAAGCAGAAGGCAAGCCAGGCATCGCCGCTGGGCAAGGGCCCGTTCGCTGCCTGCGCGTAGATGGGATCGAGCAGATGCGCGAGGCCGTCGGCGATCACGATTTTTTCGAACAGGCCGATCGCAATGAAGCAGGTCGCCACACAGAACTGGCGCTGCCAGCCCGGAACGTAGACCTGCCTGCCGAACTGATGCATCACCTCCGACCAGCGCGCCAGGGGGCCGGCGATCGCCTGCGGGAAGAAGGCGATGTAGAGCGCGTAGCGGTCGAGCGCATAGAGCGGCGCCCTGCCGCGCTTCAGATCGACCAGATACATGATGTGGTGGAAGGTGAAGAAGGAGATGCCGAGCGGCAGCCCGACGTCGAGCACCGGCAACGTCGTACCCAGCGCGAGACCGAGATTGGCGAGAAGAAAGTTGGCGTATTTGAACAGCGCCAGCACCGCGAGATCGAGCCCGATCACCAGCGTCAGCACCGCCGGCCACTTCAAGCGCCCATAGGCGACCGAGGCAAGCCAGTTGATCACGATCAAGCCGACCAGGAGCAGGATGAAGGACGGGCTGCCCCAGGCATAGAAGGCGAGTGACAGCGCGACCTGCACGCCGATGCGCAGATGCGGATAGGGATCGGCCACGCGATAGATCAGCAGCGCCGCGGGCAGGAAGACCAGGAGAAAGGGATAGTCGTTGAACAGCATCGGTTCAAAGCCGCGCCATCGCCGGCGTGAGCCGGCGGATGATGCTCAGCCCGTTTCGAGGTCGGGCGCAATGTCACCCGGCTGCCGCAGCATGCGTCGCGCAATCTTCTCCTCGCTCGGCACCTTGACGTCCCAGGCCAGTCCCAGCGCTTCCAGCGCCCGGATGAAGATGAAGCCCGGATCGAACTCGAACCAGCGCAGGCCGAAGGCCGCGGAATAGGGAAAGGCGTGGTGGTTGTTGTGCCAGCCCTCGCCCCAGGCGAGCCAGGCCATCACGCCGAGATTGCGGCTGTTGTCGTCCCGGGTGACGAAAGGTTGCGCGCCAATACTATGCATCACGGAGTTGATGGCGGACATGGTCTGCTCGACCACGAACATGCGCACCACGCCGCCCCAGAGCAAGCCGGTGAGTGCGCCCCACAGGCTCATGGTGGCGAGGCCGCCGATCGCGGCCGGCAGCACCAGGCCGAGACCGACCCAACTGTAATAGTAGCTGTTGACGGCAACCAGCCTGCGATCCGCCATCAGATCCGGGACATAGTGCGCAACATTGGGATAATCGTGCTCGATCATCCAGGTCAAATGCGCGTGCAGGAAGCCGCGCAGGCGGCCGAACGCGCCCTCGCCGTGCAGCCGCGGTGAATGCAGATCGCCGTCGTGATCGGACAATTCGTGGTGCCGGCGGTGCATTGCCGCCCAGGACAGCATGGGACCGCGGCCGGCCATCGATCCCATCACGACCAGGATCGCACTCATCGCTGTGGAGGTCGCGAAGGCGCGGTGGGTGAAGAGCCGGTGATAGCCAACGGTAAGGCCGAGGCCGGTGACCAGCCAGAAGCCGACGAACAGGCCAAGCTCCATTGCGCCGATCGGGCGGTAGAACAGAAGGACCAGCGCCAGCAGCGTGCCGACGAAGGGCAAAACGTCCAAGATGACGAAATGCCGGCGCTGCATCCGGCGAAAATGCCGGCTGCGGATAATTCGATGATCGCGTTGCTGCTGCACGGGCGGGATTCCAGGGCACCGACTATGAGTACATACCCCCGCGCTGGCCGCAACCCAAGCCACCGCCCAAGGTATCAACAGCCACGAAAACCTATACAATTGTCCGGACGCGCCAAAACGCGTTGAAATATCGCCCCTTTCCCCTTGCCCCACGAGCCGCCATGCCGTCACGTGCTGCGACGATCTTGACCGTACTGACACTTCTCATTGCGGGACCGGCCATGGCATTTGATTCGGCTTTCGACCTCGAGGCCCATCGCGGCGGGCGGGCGCTGCTGCCGGAAAACACGCTTCCGGCCTTCGCCAATGCGTTGTCGATGGGCGTGGACACGCTGGAGCTCGACGTCGGCACCACCGCCGATGGCGAAGTGGTTGTGTCGCATGAGCGCGGGCTCAACCCTGATATCACGCGCGATGCGGGCGGCGCCTATGTCGCGCCTCCCGGCACGCCGTTCGCGAAGCTGCGGCTCGCCGACGTCAGGACCTATGATGTCGGCGAGATCCGGCCAGACAGCCCTTACGCGAAGCAATTCCCCGACCAGCGCGCCATGCCCGGGACCCGCATTCCGACCTTGAGCGAGCTGTTCGCGCTGGTGCGCAAATCCGGCAATACACTCGTGCGCTTCAACATCGAGACCAAGATCGATCCGAACCATCCGGACGAGACGCTCGATCCGCAAGCTTTCGTCACCAGGCTGCTCGCCCTGATCGAAGCCGAAAAATTCTCCGACCGCGTCATGATCCAGTCGTTCGACTGGCGGACTCTGTTGCTGGTCCAGCAGCGGGCACCGAAGATGCCGACGGTGTACCTGACGCTCCAGCGCGGCTCGAGCCAGACGGTGGCGCTGGACAAGGCGACCAATTGGACCGCAGGATTCAGCCCGGCCGATCATGGCGGGTCGCTGCCCCGGACCATCAAGGCTGCGGGCGGCACGGTCTGGTCGCCCTATTTCGGCGATGTGACCGCGGCGCTGATCGCCGAGGCCCATGCGCTCGGGCTGCGTGTCGTGGTCTGGACGGTCAACAAGCCTGAAGACATGACGCGCATGATCGAGATCGGCGTCGACGGGATCATCTCCGACAGGCCCGATTTGTTGCGACAGGTCGCGGGCGAGAAAGCAATTGCGTTGCCCGCGGCGACGCCGGTGGAGCCGTAGAAGCGGGCCTTACTCCCCGTCCCGCAAGCGCCGGTACAGCGCGCCCAAAATGTTGGAGTAATCGTCGGTCCAGACCCGCACCCTGTCGTCGGCTTCGGTCTGCTCCCATGATTTCGACGATGCGAGCCTGCCGACGTCGGCATCCTCGCGGGCGGAGATGACGACGTCGGTCGAGAAGATGTAGTCGCCATCGCGCCCCGAATCCTCGTTGTAGACCCAGCTCTTGAGATCGTTGGCATCGGCGATGCCGACCACGACGGTCTCGAGATCGAGGTGGCGGTTTGAGACGTGCATCACCACGGCGCCGTGCGGAGCGAGCTTGTCCTTGTAGATCTTCATCGCCTCTTCGGTCGCAAGATGGATCGGGATCGCATCGGACGAATAGGCGTCGACGATGATGAGATCATAGGCGCCGTCCGGCTCCTTCGCGAAGGTGAGGCGGGCATCGCCGATCACCGGCTTCAGGCCCGGCATGCAGCTCGAGATGTAGCGGAAATTCTTCGGATCGCTTGCCGCGTCGACCATGGACTGATCGATCTCGAAGAAGGTCCAGCTTTCGCCCGGCTCCGCGGCGCAGGCGAGCGTGCCCGATCCGACGCCGATCGCCGCGACCTTCAACGGAGCGCCCTTGCGTTCCCGGATCGCGCTGACGGCCTGACCGATGCCGCCATCCCTGTGATAGTAGGTGATCGGCTCGGGCCGGCCGGTGACCGGCGTGCCGTCATTGTTGAGGAAACGCTCGGCGCCGTGGATCGTGGTGCCGTGCATCAGCACATGGAAATAGCCGCCGGGCGTCACCACGATCTTGTGCACGCCGAAGAAGCTGCGCACCGTGGTGACGCGGCCTTCGTCCGCCGGATAAACCCGGATCAACGCCAGCGCCAGCGCGAAGGTGGCGAATATCTTCCAGCGGCCGGCGTTGACCGCCAGCGCCAGCAGCGCGGCGAGCACGCCGACGCCGCTGGCCAGCCAGACGCGGTGATCCTCGAACCAGCTCGACAGGGCGCCCGTCGTGGCAAAGGGCGCAACGAGCACGACGACCAGCGCGGCAAGCGCCAGCCAATACCATTTGACGATGCCCGCCAGCCGCTCGTTCGCCGGCGGCCGGCAGAGCGCGGCAAGCGCAACCAGGATCGGATATTCCGCGATCCAGGAGAATGTGAACGGCGCGACGAGCCCTGCGAACAGGCCGCCGACCATGCCGCCGAACGACAGCGCGACATAGAATCCGGTGAGATATTTCGCGGCCGGCCGGGTCCGCGCCAATTCGCCGTGGCAGGCCATGGCGATGACGAAGAAGCACAATTGATGGCCGCCGAGCGTCAGCAGCAGGTTCTGTTCGCCGCCGAAGGCCAGCAGGAAGACGACGCCCGCGATCGCGACCGGCTGCAGCATCAGCATCCATTTGTGCGGCAGCAGCGGCCGCGACTGGAACACCACCACCCAGGTCAAGAGGTACAGCGACAACGGCAGCACCCACAGCAGCGGCGCGGCCGCGACGTCGGTCGAGATGTGCGCGGTGACGGCGATGAGCAGGCCGGACGGCACTCCGGCGAGGAATATCCAGCGCAGCCGCGTCATGAAACCGGGCGCCGGCGCATTCAAATCCTCGGTTCGTGCATCGACCAGGGCCAGCTTCGGCGAGCGCAACAGCAGCACGCCGCATGCTGCGATTAGGAGGATCAGAATGCCGTAACCGCCGGTCCAGAGCCGGTTCTGCGTGTGCAGCGTGAACATCGGCTCCAGCAGGAACGGATAGGACAGCAGGGCGAGGAAGCTGCCGATGTTGGAGGACGCATAGAGGAAATAGGGATCATGTCCGGCAGGATGCCCGGTGCGGACGAACCAGGCCTGCAGCAACGGATTGTTGGCGGCGAGCGCGAAGAACGGCAGCCCGATCGAGATCACGAACAGGCCGAGCAGCCAGACCGCGTAGCCCGAAGCGGGCGGATCGCCATAGGCGGAGGCGATGCCGAGCGGCAGCGTGGCGAAGGCCGCGATCAGCAGCAGGAGATGCACCACCACGGAAACGATGCGGTTCCTCACCTGCATCAACAAATGCGCATAGGCGTAGCCCGCCAGCAGCAGCGACTGGAAGAACACCATCGCCACCGACCACACCGCCGGCGAGCCGCCGAGCCGCGGCAGGACCATCTTGGTGAACAGTGGCTGCACCGAGAACAGCAACAGCGCGCTGACGAAGATCGCGGCGGTGTAGACCGTCAGCAGCAGCCGGTTGCGTGACGAGGACGGCTGCTCCGTGGCGGCGGGTTGCACGATCGAATCCATGGAAGCTCCAGCATATCCCGGCGGGCGCCGGGCGCGCGCAATGGAGCACAAGGCGCCTGAACGAGCAATAAAGGCTCTCGTGATGTTGCAGCGGGGAATGCTTCATATACAGATGTCATTCCGAACCGGGGCGCTCAGACCGTCCCGGAATGACCGTGGAACAGCTTGCACCTTCATGATCGAAACCGACGTCATCATCATCGGCGCTGGCCATAACGGCCTCACCTGCGCGGCCTATCTCGCGATGGCCGGCTTGCGCGTGCGCGTGGTCGAGCGCCGCAAGGTGGTCGGCGGGGCCGCGGTCACGGAGGAGTTTCATCGGGGCTTCCGCAATTCGGTCGCGGCCTACACCGTGAGCCTGCTTAATCCGCAAGTGGTCCGCGACTTGAAGCTGGCCGAACAGGGCCTGCGCATCGTTGAACGACGCGCGCAGAATTTTCTGCCTGCTCCCGACGGCAGCTATCTCCTCACTGGCGAGGGACGGACGCAGGCATCCGTCGCACGGCTGAACGCGCATGACGCTAACGCGCTCGACGGGTTTTCGCGCGAGCTGGAAGATATCGCCGACGTGCTCCGGCAATTCGTGCTGCGCGCGCCGCCAAACCTGCTCGATGGCTTCGGCACGGCCTCGATCCGCGAGGCCGTGAACGCATTCCAGAGTGCCAACATCCTGCGCGGGTTGTCTCTGGAGCAGAGCCGCAGCCTGCTCGATCTCTTCACCCGCTCGGCCGGCGAGATGCTGGATGAACGTTTCGAGCATGATCTGGTCAAGGCGCTGTTCGGCTTCGATGCCATCGTCGGCAACTATGCCAGCCCCTACGCCGCGGGCTCGGCCTATGTGATGCTGCATCACGCCTTCGGCGAGGTGAACGGCAAGAAGGGCGTCTGGGGTCACGCCATCGGCGGCATGGGCGCGATCACGCAAGCCATGGCACGCGCCGCACGGGACCGCGGCGTTGTGATCGACACCGATGCGGGCGTGCGCGAGGTCATCATCGAGCGCGACCGCGCGGTCGGCGTGGCGCTGGAGAACGGCACGACCATCCGCGCGAAATATGTCGCGGCCAACGTCAATCCGAAGCTGCTCTATACGCGACTGGTCGCCGCCGATGCGCTTCCCCAAACTTTCCTCGACCGCATCCGGCACTGGAAGAACGGCTCCGGCACCTTCCGCATGAACGTGGCGCTGGACCGCCTGCCCTCCTTTACGGCGCTGCCAGGCGACGGCGATCATCTCACCTCCGGCATCATCCTGGCGCCTGATCTCGGCTACATGGACCGCGCCTTTCTCGATGCCCGGGCGCACGGCTGGAGCCGAGAGCCGGTCGTGGAAATGCTGATCCCCTCGACGCTCGACGATACGCTCGCGCCCGCAGGACAACATGTCGCGAGCCTGTTCTGCCAGCACGTGGCGCCGGAGCTTCCAGATGGGGAGTCGTGGGACGACCATCGCGACGAGGTCGCCGACCTCATGATCGCGACTGTGGACAAATACGCGCCGGGTTTTGCGACAAGCGTGCTCGGCCGCCAGATCCTGTCACCGCTCGACCTTGAACGGCAATTCGGCCTGCTCGGCGGCGACATCTTCCACGGCGCGCTGACGCTGAACCAGCTGTTCTCGGCTCGGCCGATGCTGGGCCATGCCGATTATCGCGGACCCGTGAGGGGCCTCTATCATTGCGGCTCCGGCGCCCATCCCGGCGGCGGCGTCACCGGCGCCCCCGGCCACAACGCCGCGCAGGCGATTTTGAGGGATCACCGGTCGTTGTTCGGAAGCCGTGGATAAGCCTGTGGATGGGCTGTGGACAGACTGTTGGCAAAACTGTGAAGGCGCGGTGGGTTACGCTTCTCCAAGCCAGTACAAGTCGGTGGAAAATCCGGGGATGAACGGCGGGATAATCCGTGGACAAAGCCCGGAAAAACCAGCGGGTAAGCCTGTGGGCATTCTGTGCAAGCCAATCCCCAAACACGACTTCGCCCGCCAGGGGGCAATTCCCCCGACGGGCGCGGCTCGAAAGCAGTCGTATGGAGAATTGGCCCCGCCGGGAAATGGGAGGCGGAAATTACTTCAAGGAGCTGCTAATCGAAGTGAACTTGTCGTTCATGGTGGTGCCCAGGCCGTTCACCACGGTAATGATCGCCAGCGCGATGCCGGCTGCGATCAGGCCGTACTCGATTGCGGTTGCACCTGAATCGTCGGTCCAGAACTTCAAAATCATGCGCTTCAAGTCTCGCCTCCTATTCCATTTCAAGCTGTGTGGGTTGCCCAACACCCGCAAATCTACGTGGTACAACCTGCGGTCGGGTTAACCTCGTGAATGCAAGTTATTGGAAAAAATTGGAACAAAAGTTCCAAAAATTGAACCGGACGGAACCCTGAGAATGCAGCCTTCCCCCACCCATCGCGCCAGTTTTTCGATCGGCAGCGAGATCGCCGCCAGGCGCATTGTCGACGTCCTCACCGAAATGTTCTTCGAGGACGATGCGGCGGTCGCCGCCTTCGAGCAGCCGAACGGACAGTGGGACGTCGCGCTGCATTTCGCGAACGCGCCGGACCGGGCCTGGCTGCGCGAACTCGTTGCAACCTCAGCAGGAAATGAGATCGCGGACACGCTGGCCTTCGACACCGTCGAAGCCAGGGACTGGGTCAAGTCGAGCCTGGAAGACCTCGTCCCGGTGCCGGCCGGGCGCTTCGTCGTCCACGGCAGCCATGACCGCGACCGCGTGGCGCCAAACAAGCTCGCCATCGAGATCGAGGCGGCTCTCGCCTTCGGCACCGGCCATCACGGCACCACACGCGGCTGTTTACTCCTGCTTGACCATGTCCTGAAAAGCACCCGGCCCGGCCGCGTGCTCGACCTCGGCACCGGGACCGGCGTGCTGGGGATAGCGGCGGCGAAGGCGCTGCATCGCGCGGTGCTGGCCTCCGACATCGACCCGGCCTCGGTCAAGGTGGCAGCCGAGAACGCCTTGTTGAACGAAGTCGGTCACCATGTGCGAGTGATCCGCGCCACCGGATTCGCGGCGGCTGATTTCGGGAGATGCGGCCCGTTCGACCTGGTGCTGGCCAACATCCTGGCCAATCCGTTACGGCAATTGGCGGGCCCGTTGACGCGGCACCTCGCGACCGGAGGGCGCGTCATCCTCTCCGGCCTGTTGACGCCCCAAGTCCCCGCCGTGATCGCCGCCTACCGCGCGCGCGGCCTCGTGCCTCTGAAGCACTTGCGGATGGAGGGGTGGAGCAGCCTGTTGCTGCGGAAGATGGGGTGAGTACGGGTGCTGCCGTAGATGCCGCTACTTTGCCGCCTTCTCGTCCGGGCGCATCGCGCGCTCGGCCCGCGAGGCGCGCCTCGCGCGGCGTTCGGCGAAACGGTCGATCATCTGGTTGATGAGGCCGCGCGGTTTCTTCGGTGTTGCCGCAGCCGGGGCGCGGCGCACCGGCGGCGTAATCTTCTCAAACGTGAACGCTGGCATCGAGTGTCCCCTCGTCATTGAGATGAACAACTTGCTCGAATTTCCCTGTTATCCGGACGAAGCGCAACTGCCGCATCCTGTACTCCACTCAATTCGAATGGAACTTGTTCAAGCACAGTCCATGCCAGATACGACCTCAAATGCGTCTACATTGCGGACTGATCCGCATGATCATAAAGTGATCCACCATGTTCGAAGCGCACTTCCAGACATTCGAGGAGCCCGAGGCGGGCGTCGCATTGACGGCCCGGTTGGCCGCGCTCCGTGAAGAACTCGCCCGCCGCAAGCTGACCGGTTTCGTGATTCCACGCGCCGACCAGCAGCAGAATGAGTATGTGCCGCCGTCGGAAGAGCGTCTGGCCTGGCTGACCGGTTTTACCGGCTCGGCGGGACTGGCGGTGGTGCTGACGCACGAGGCCGCGGTGTTCGTCGATGGCCGCTACACGATCCAGGCGGCCAAGCAGGTCGATTCAAGGGCCTGGGCCGTGGAATCTCTGATCGATCCCCCGCCGGAAAGCTGGATGTCGGCACACCTGAAGGCCGGCGACCGCCTAGGATTTGATCCGTGGCTGCACACTTTTGCGGCAGCCGAGCGTTTGTCCGCCGCCTGCACCAAGGCCGGTGCCGAGTTGGTCGCCGTCGACAGCAATCCGGTCGATGCGATCTGGCAGGACCGCCCACAGCCGCCGATTGCGCCGGTCACGGTGCACGGGATGCAACATGCTGGCGTGACTGAAGCCGAGAAGCTGACGCAGATCAGGAGCGAGATCGGCAAGCTCGGCGTCGATGCGTTGGTGCTGTCCGACAGCCATGCCGTGGCCTGGACCTTCAACATCCGCGGCGCCGACGTCGCGCATACGCCGCTGCCACTGTCCTATGCGCTGGTGCCGAAGGACGGCCGTCCCACCATCTTCATCGATCACCGCAAGCTCTCCAATCTGACCCGCGACCATCTCGAGCAGTCCGCCGACGTGCGCGAGCCCGATGCGATGGCGCCGACGCTGATGGCGCTCGCCAAGAGCGGTGGATCGATCGCGCTCGACAATGCGACCGCGGCCGATGCCCTCAGCCGGCTGATCACGGGTGCCGGTGGCAAGCCGGTGCGCGGCAGCGATCCGATCGCACTGCTCAAGGCGGTCAAGAACACGACCGAGATCAAGGGCACGCAAACGGCGCACCGGCGCGACGCGGTGGCGCTGGCGCGCTTCCTCGCCTTCATCGATCGCGAGGCGGCAAGCGGCAAGCTCACCGAGATCGACGCGGTCGAGGCGCTGGAGACGCTCCGCCGCGACACCGGCGCGCTCAAGGACGTGTCATTCCCGACCATATCGGGCACCGGCCCGAATGGCGCCATCGTACACTACCGCGTCACCCGCAAGAGCAACCGGCGGATCGTGCCGGGCGATCTGCTGCTGATCGATTCAGGTGCGCAATACGAAGACGGCACCACCGACGTCACCCGCACCATGGCCGTGGGCGAGCCGACCGACGAGATGCGCGACCGCTTCACGCGTGTGCTGCGCGGCCACATCGCAATCGCCCGCGCGATCTTTCCCGACGGCGCGACCGGCGCGCAACTCGACACACTGGCACGGCAATATCTCTGGGCCGCCGGCGTCGATTTCGAGCATGGCACCGGCCACGGCGTCGGCAGCTATCTCTCGGTGCACGAAGGACCGGCACGGATATCGAAGCTCGGCACCACGCCGCTGAAGCGAGGCATGATCCTGTCCAACGAGCCCGGCTACTACAAGACCGACGGCTTCGGCATCCGCATCGAGAACCTCGAACTGGTGGTCGCAGCCGACATCAAGGGCGCTGAGAAATCGATGAACGCGTTCGAGACGCTGACCCTGGCACCGATCGACCGCCGGCTGATCGATGTCGGCATGCTCAGCAAGGACGAGCTCGACTGGCTCAACGCCTATCACGCGCGCGTCAGGGCCGAGGTGCGGCCGGCCCTGGATGAGACGACGAAGGCGTGGCTGGACCAGGCCACGGCGGAGCTGAAGGCGTAAGCGCGTCGTCGCGACGTCGCATGGCACTACGTGTTTTGTGCAAGGCTGTCTCACCACCACAGCTGTCATGCTCCGCGAAGGCGGGGCATCCAGTACGCCGCGGCCTCTCGATTCAATCACTGCTGCCTCTGGAATACTGGATTCCCCGCCTCCGCGGGGCATGACACCTGTCACGCGGCACGAGCAACGCGCCCAATTCATCATCATCGCGCCGCCATTATCACCGTCCCGGAATCCGTATAGCCGCATTCCAAAACGCCGATATGCGTCTTGTGCGAGCGCGCTACAGTCCGATTCGAATTTCTGCGAGACGGACACGCATGCACGGCATGATCAGCACGCCGCCGCCAGCGGCGCAACACAACCTCGCGACCTCGCGCGTGGTGTTGCTGCTGCTCGTCGTCATGACCGGCATCGCGCCGATCTCGCTTTACATGCTGGTTCCGGCGCTACCGGTGCTGGCGACGACCTTTGGCAGCGATATCTCGGTCGCGCAGATGACGGTGTCGCTGTACATGGTCGGCATCGCGCTATCGCAACTCATCATGGGCCCGCTGTCGGACCGTTTCGGGCGGCGCCCGGTGCTGCTTGGAGGCCTGGCGCTGATGGTCGTCGCCAGCGTCGCCTGTATCTTCGCGGAAACCCTGCCGCAGCTGATCGCCGCGCGCTTCTTCCAGGCGCTGGGCGGCGCCGCCGGCATGGTGGTGAGCCGCGCCATCATCCGCGACATCTACCAGCGCGATCGCGTCGCCTCGATGATCAGCCTCGTGGTCGCGGCGCTGATGATCGGGCAGATGGTCTCCCCGCTCACCGGCGGCCTGATCGAGACGGCATTCGGCTGGCGCGCGATCTTCTACGCCATCACCGTCGCCGCGATCATTGTCGCCGTCGGCATCGCATTCGCGCTGCCCGAGACGCGCCGAGACCGCGCCGCCGGCAGCGGCTTTCGCGGCGATGTCGGCATCCTGATCCGCAACCGCGCCTTCGTCGGCTACGTGATGTGCCAGGTGCTGGCGTCGCAGATCATCTTCACCTTCGCCGGCGGCGGCCCCTATATCGTAGTGACGCAGATGGGCAGGACCAGCGCCGAATACGGCGCGTGGTTCGCGACGACGGGTTTTGCCTATCTCGTCGGCAATCTGCTCTGCGTGCGCTTTGCGCCGCGGCACTCGCTGGAGAAGTTGATCTGGTTCGGCCTCGCGCTCCAGCTTTGCGGCAGCCTGTTGAACCTGCTGTGGAGTTTCACCGGCTGGAACGAGGCACCCGCCTGGCTGTTCGGCACGCAGATGATCGTGATGGTCGGCAATGCCTTCGTGATGGCGAACTCGGCCGCCGGCGCCATCAGCGTCCGTCCCGAGGCCGCCGGCACCGCATCAGGTGCGATGGGCTTTCTCCAGCAGGGCATCGGCGCGCTGATGTCGCAATTCGGCGCCTATCTCGGCGGCCATTCCGCGACCACGCTGCCGCTCACCGCCGCAGTGCTGGCGATCTCCCTGCTGTGCGCCTGCACGATGATCTTCGTCGTCCCCCGCCGCGAGGTCATGGTGAACGAGACGCTGATCGAGCAGGCGGAAGAGGAAGAGAGCGGGATGATGTGAGGGATGGCACGCCGCGTACTTGGGACATGATGGCTTCCTCCAATTTTCCGCATTGCGAGCGAAGCGAAGCAATCCAGGCTATTTCCGCGGCACGAAGGCAATCCAGAATCCGTGCCGCGGAAATAGTTGGATTGCTTCGCTTCGCTCGCAATGACAGTTGCTTCGCTTCGCTCGCAATGACGAAAGAAGCCCTCACTCCCCGATCAGCGTCAGCCACTCGTCCTCGGTCAGCACCTTGACGCCATGCTTGTTGGCTTCCGCGAGCTTCGAACCCGCGCCGGGGCCGGCGACGACGAGATCGGTTTTCTTGGACACCGAGCCGGACACTTTTGCGCCTAGCCGCTCAGCGGTGGCCTTGGCCTCGTCGCGCGTCATCTTCTCCAGCGAGCCCGTGAACACCACGGTCTTGCCGGCGACGGCGGAGTTGCTCTTCGGCTTCTCGGCGTCGACGACCTCGACCTCCTTCGTCAGCCGCTCGACGATGCCGCGATTGTGGCTCTCGCCGAAATAATCGGCGATGCTCTTGATCACGGTCTCGCCGATCTGGTCGAGCGCATCCATCTCGGCCATTGCCTCCTCGTCGCCCTTGGCAACCTTGAGGCTGGCGTCGTGGAAGGCGTCCCAGGAGCCGTAGCCGCGTGCCAGCGCCAGCGCCGTGGTCTCGCCGACATGGCGCATGCCAAGCGCGTAGATGAAGCGCTCCAGTGCAATCTTGCGACGGCTCTCGATCGCGCCGAACAAATTGCGCACCGAGGTTGCGCCGTAACCCTCGATGTCCTCCAATTTGAGTTTTGCGTTGCGCTTTTCCAGCGTGAAGATGTCGGCTGGCTCCTTCACAAAACCCTCGTCGAAGAAGTACTGGAGCTGCTTCTCGCCAAGGCCGTCGATGTCGAAGGCGCGCCGCGACACGAACAGCTTCAAATGCTCGATCTTCTGGTAGGGGCAGGCGAACTCGCCGGTGCAGCGAGCGCGTGAGCCCTCTTCGCCCGCCGCCGTCTCCTCGCGCGTGACATCAGTATGCAACGGGCACGGGCACTTCTTCGGAAACTGGAATTCCCTGGCAGCCTTCGGCCGCTTGTCGAGGACGACGTCGACCACCTGCGGGATGACGTCGCCGGCACGCTGAATCACGACGGTGTCGCCGATCCTGATGTCGCGGCCCTCGCGCAGCACCTCGCCCTTGTTGCCGATACCCTTGATGTAATCCTCGTTGTGCAGCGTGACGTTCTGCACGATCACGCCGCCGACGCCGACCGGTTCGAGCTTGCCCACCGGCGTGAACGAGCCGGTGCGGCCGACCTGGATCTCGATGTCGCGCAACACCGTCGTGGCGCGCTCGGCGGGGAATTTATGGGCGATGCCCCAGCGCGGCGTGCGCGAGACGAAGCCGAGCCGTTCCTGCCAGTCGATGCGGTCGACCTTGTAGACGACGCCGTCGATGTCGTAGTCGAGTTTTGCGCGCTGTTCCTCGATCGCACGATGAAACGCCAGCAGTTCCTCGACGGAGTGACAGAGCTTGGTCAGCGGGTTGGTCCTGAAGCCGCAGCGCTCGAACCAATGGATCATGCCGCTCTGCGTGCCCTCCGGCATCGCGCTCATCTCGCCCCAGGCATAGGCGAAGAAGCCGAGGGGACGCGAGGCGGTGATGGTCGGGTCCTTCTGCCGGAGCGAACCCGCGGCCGAATTGCGCGGATTGGCGAAGATGGTGCTGCCTTCCGCCTTCTGCCGCTCGTTGAGCGCGAGGAAGGCCTTCTTGGTCATGTAGACCTCGCCGCGCACCTCGCAGATGTCGGGGACGTTGCGGCCCTTCAGCTTTTGCGGCACGTCTTCGAGGGTGCGGATGTTTGCGGTGACGTCCTCGCCGACCGCGCCGTCACCGCGCGTCGCGGCGGTGGCGAGCTCACCACCCTCATAGCGCAGCGACATCGAGAGGCCGTCGATCTTCGGCTCGGCCGAGAAATCGATTCTGTCGTCGTCGAGCTTCAGGAACCGCACGATGCGGCCGACGAAGTCGCGCAGATCCTCTTCCGCAAAGGCGTTGTCGAGCGACAGCATGGGGACGGCATGCCGCACCTTCTTGAAGCGGCCCGACGGTGCAGCGCCGACTTTCTGCGACGGCGAGTCCGCGCTGACGAATTCCGGAAAGCGCTTCTCGATCGCGTTGAAGCGCTGGCGCAGCGCGTCATACGCGGCATCGGTGACTGTGGGCGCGTCGTCCTGGTAGTAGCGCTCGTTGTGCCCCTCGATCTCGAGCGCGAGCCGCATGTGCTCGACCTTGGCCTGCGCCTTGGTGAGGTCGGCGACGTCGCGAAGCGGTGCTGGTTTCGATTTTGCTGCTCTGGCCATGGTGCTTGGATACGATGGAGCGGGCGGGAGGGTAAAGGCGGTTACAGTTTCGTACCCCGGACATTACGTTTAGGGCCCCGGCGCTTGCGCGCGTCCGGGACACGAAATCAAGCCGTCGCCGCCTTGAGCAAACGGTCCGCGGCAGCCCTCGCCTCGGCGGTGATCTCGGCGCCGGCGAGCATCCGCGCGATCTCCTCGCGGCGGTGGTCGGCGGCGAGTGCATTGACGCGGGTGGCGACGCGCTTGCCCTTGTCCAGCGCGTCCTTGGAGATCAGCAGATGCTGGTCGGCACGGGCGGCGACCTGCGGGGCGTGGGTTACGGCCATCACCTGAACCTTGCCGGCGAGCCGCGCCAGCCGTCCGCCGATCGCGTCCGCGACCGCGCCGCCGACACCGGTGTCGATCTCGTCGAACACCAAGGTCGGCGCCGAGCCGCGGTCGGACAGCACCACCTTCAGCGCCAGCAGGAAACGCGACAGCTCGCCGCCGGAGGCGACCTTCATCATCGGCCCCGGCTTGGTGCCCGGGTTGGTCTGCACCCAGAACTCGACGCGGTCGAACCCTTGCGGGCCTGGAGCGGCCTCGTCGGTCTGGACCTGGGTCATGAACTTGGCGCGTTCGAGCTTGAGCGGCGCGAGCTCGGCATTGACCGCCTTGTTGAGCTTCTCCGCCGATTTCTGCCGCGCCATCGACAGCTTCTTGGCGGCCGCCGCATAGCGCGCATCGGCCTCGATCGCAGCCTGCTCCAGCTTTTTCAGCCGGGAGGCGCCGGCATCGATCAGAACGACATCGGCGGCGTATCTTGCGGCAAGCGCGGCGAGCCCGTCGACCGGCGTCGAATATTTGCGCGACGCGGCGCGCAACGCGAACAAGCGCTCCTCGATGCGTTCGAGCTCCGAGGGATCAAAATCGGTCGCGGCAAGCGCCGCCTGGAGATGCTGGTCGGCCTCCTCCAGCGCGTTGATCGCGATGTCGATCGCCCTCACCGCGGGTTCGACCAGCGCCGGCGAGTTGACGCCGCGACGCTCCAGCCGGCGCACGGCCGCCGACAGCGAGGCGACCGGCGAATGGTGGCCACCGACCGCCTCCTGCGCCTCGCGCAAGTCGGAGGCGATCTTCTCGCCCTGCATCATGGTCGTGCGCCTCGAGGCCAGCGAGGTCTCCTCGCCGTCCTTGGGCGCGAGCTGCTTCAATTCGTCGGAGGCGTGGCGGAGGTAATCGGCTTCGCGCGCAGCGCGCTCCATGCCGGCACGATGCTCCTCCAGCGCGGTGCTGGCGGTGCGGCGTGCGTCCCAGAGCGCCTCGACCGCCGAGACGTCCTTTTCGAGACCGGCGAAGGCGTCGAGCAGGCGGCGGTGGGTGGCGGCATCGACCAGCGCGCGCTCGTCGTGCTGGCCGTGGATCTCGACCAGGGCAGCCCCGACCGCCTTCAGCGTCTGCACGCTGATCGCCTGGTCGTTGATGAAGGCGCGGGTGCGGCCGTCGGCGAGCTGGACCCGGCGGAGAATCATCTCGCCGGTATCGTCCAGCCCGTTCTCCGCGAGGATTTTGGCCGCGGGATGGTTTTTTGGGATATCGAATACGGCAGTGACCTGCCCCTGCTCCGCCCCATGCCGCACGAGGCCGGCATCGCCGCGGCCGCCGAGCGCCAACGCAAAGGCATCGAGCAGGATGGATTTGCCCGCACCGGTCTCGCCGGTCAAAACCGCGAGGCCCGGTGCGAATTCGATATCGAGCCGTTCGATCAGGACGATGTCACGGATCGACAGACGCGCCAGCATGGAACTCTATTTCCTAGCCGAGACCCATTTTCTTGAAGGTCTTGCTAATCCAGGACCCCTGATTCTCGCTCGGTTCGAGACCGCCCGATTTTACAAGATTATAGGCGTCCTTGTACCAGCGACTGTCAGGAAAATTATGCCCGAGCACGGCGGCGGCCGTCTGAGCCTCGCCGACGATCCCGATCGCCATATAGGCCTCGGTCAGGCGGTACAGCGCCTCTTCGACATGGCGGGTGGTCTGGTACTGCGTCACCACGGCCTTGTAGCGGTTGATCGCCGCCGTGTAGTCGCGCTTCTGCGCGTAATAGCGACCGACGTTCATTTCCTTGCCGGCGAGCTGGTCGCGCGCACCTTCGATCTTGGCCTTGGCCGAGGTCGCATATTCGGAGGTCGGATATTTGCGCACCACCTCTTCCAGCGAGGCGATCGCCTTCTCGGTGCGGGTCTGGTCGCGGCTGATGTCCGGAATCTGGTCGTAATGCGAGGCGGCAATCAGATATTGCGCATAAGCCGCATCCGGGCTGCCGGGATGCAGCGTGACGTAGCGGGTGGCCGCGCCGATGCAATTGTCATAGTCGCCGCCCTGGTAGGACGCGTAGGCCGACATCAGCAATGATTTGCGGGCCCAGTCGGAATAAGGATGCTGGCGGTCGACCTCTTCGAACTTCTTGTTCGCCGCCTTCATGTCCTTCTTCTCGTTCATGAGGTACAGGCCCTCATTGTAGATCTTGTCGGCGGGCTCCTCGACGAAGGTGTCGTCCTTGGCGGTGAACTTGTCCCACAGCGCGCCGGTGCCGCAGCCGGCCAGCGGCAGCGCGAGCACGAAGAGGGCGACAACCTGAATCAGCCCACGGGCACGAGACGAGACTTCTCGGGACGAGACTTCTCGAGACGGGACTTCTCGAGACGGGACTTGAAGATATCCGCGCGTCATACGCTGTGCCGACATGAATATTGCCCTGACGCCCTGTGGTGCGGTGTCCGCCAGCCCATGAACCCCGTCCTGGGCGCGAAATATAGCCGTGGTGCCTGCCGTGCGACCACGCCGGTGTAACCGAAAAACGATCTTCAACCAACCGGATAGGCAGGCATTCCGCCCGGATTAAGGCGAACGCGCCGCAATCCTAGCCGATCATCGTTACCAGGAGTTTCCCGGGGAAAGCCGCCGCCAAACGCCTGCGGCGACGGGTCTCTTCAGGCCCGTCTCTCCTTTAGGAAATATCCGCTTCAGGAAACGTCTCGCTTCAGGAAACGTCCGGCCCGTAGACCGCGGCGATCCGGCCGCCGACGATGCCGCGACCGGTTTCAGCCACCGGACGCGTGGTACGGCGGGCTGCCTCGCCCTCGACCACCCGCCACGCTGTACGGTCGGCGAGCAGCGCGGTCAGGACGGCGTGGTTGAGCTTGTGGCCGCCACGCACCGAGCGGTAGGCGCCAAGCAGCGGCAGACCAGCCAGCGCGAGGTCGCCAATCACGTCCAGCACCTTGTGGCGGGCGCATTCGTCGGCGTAGCGCAGGCCTTCGGTGTTGAGCAGCCGCTCCTCGTCGAACACGACGGTGTTGTCGAACGAGGCGCCGAGCGCATACCCCGCGCTCCAGAGCCGTGCGACGTCGCACATCAGACCGAAAGTCCGGGCCCGACCGACTTCGCGGCGGAAACGCTCCGGGTTGAGGTCGAAGGCGTAGCTCTGCTGGCCGATGACAGGATTGGTGAAGTCGATCTCGACCTCGGCGCGGAACCCGTCAGCATAGGGCCTGATTTCGCCGAAGGAGTCGCCGATCTTGACCGAGATCGGCTTCAAAACCTGGATGAAGCGGCGCTGTGCCGGCTGGGTCACGATGCCGGCCTGGTCGATCGCCGCAACGAAGGCTGCCGCGCTGCCGTCCATGATCGGCACTTCCGGCCCGTCGATCTCGATGATGGCGTTGTCGACGCCCATGCCCCGCAGCGCAGCAAGCACATGCTCGGCGGTGGAAACCAGCGGGCCGTTGCGATCTCCGAGGACGGTGGCGAAATCGGTCGCAATCACCTGCTCGGCGGTGGCCTGAACTTCGCGGTCACTTCCCTCAAGCCCGGTGCGGATAAAAACAAAGCCCGCGTCGACAGGCGCGGGTCCAAGCGTGAGCGTGACGGGAAGACCGGAATGAACGCCGACGCCTGCCACACTGGCTTGCGCACGAAGCGTTGTTTGCCGGCTAAATTTCATCAGGAACCGCCCCACTACGACCACTGCGACTTATACTGAACCCGACTGAGCGGCCCAGACCGCTCGCTTCCGAATCCGTATCCCCAAGTCACGGCAAACCATAGTCACTGCCTCAAACAGCGCCAACTCACGCTTTTTTACCGATTGTTACCCCAAACCCGCCGTATTCGCGCCAAGGCTTAACCAAATTGGACCGGAGTTCGGGACCGTTTTCGGTAGTTTTACTGAACCATCGAATATGTAATTAATTATTTAAAATCAGTTGCTTGGCGACGCAATCCGGATACGCACAGGGCAAAAGAAAAGGTCCCGGCAAGCTTCCCGCCGGGACCCCTTTTTGTCTGCCTTATTGTAACAATCCTCAGGTCGCCTGCCGCCGCAGGAAGGCCGGGATATCAAGATGGTCATCTCCCTGTGGCGCCGGGGCAACAGGCGCGGGACGGCCGTGCATGTCCAAGCCCTGCGGCGCGGGACGACGGGCATACTCCGACACCGGCTCGGTGGAAGCGATTTGCTGCGCCACGGTCTTCTGAGGCCGGCGATCGGGCAGCGGCGGCATCGCGGGACCGGCGGTGCGGGCCGCGATCGGCGCCTCGCTCTCCTCGTCACGACGGCCGAGGCCGACATTGGCGAGGCGCTGCAGCAGCGACAGCCGGGTCTTCTGCGGGGTCTCCTCCTCGACCTCGCCGCGGGCCTGGCGAAGCTCGGCCTGGGCGGGCATCGGAAGTTCCTCGATCCGCGGCATCCGCGGTGTGCGGACCGGCGCACGCTCGGCCTGCGGCGGGATGAAGGTTTCCGGCGTCATCGGCTCATGCATGGCCATCGGCGCCTGCTCGGGCTCGGGGAACAGCGTGGGCTTTTGCGCGATCGGCCGCACTGTGACGTCGCCATAGGTCTGCATCGGCGCGGGAGCCTGCGGGACGTCCGCAACGGCGGCGGCGATGGCGGCAAGCGCAGCGCGCTCCACGTTCGGACGCGGAGCCGTGGGAGCGGCGGCAAATTGGCCCGTTCCTGCGGCCGGGGTCTGCCCTTCGAACTTCTGGGCGCGCTCGGCCATGCGCTGATTGTCGGCGCGCAGCCGTGCGGTCAAATCGGCAAGACGGCTCTCGGCAGCCGCGGCCGGAGCAGCGGGAGCCTGCTGCGCCTGCGGAGCAGGATTCGCCACGGGAGCGCTGGTGGCCTGGCTGTTACGCGCGATCGCGGCCTGCTCGATGCCGGTGGCGACGACCGAGACGCGGATCAGGCCGTCGAGAGCTTCGTCGAAGGTGGCGCCGACGATGATGTTGGCGTCCTGGTCGACTTCCTCGCGGATGCGGGTCGCAGCTTCGTCGACCTCGAACAGCGTGAGATCCTTGCCGCCGGTGATGGAGATCAGGAGGCCCTTGGCGCCCTTCATCGAGCTATCGTCGATCAGCGGGTTGGCGATCGCGGCTTCGGCGGCGGTCAGCGCGCGCTTGTCGCCGGAGGCTTCGCCCGTGCCCATCATCGCCTTGCCCATCTCGCGCATGACGGCGCGAACGTCGGCGAAGTCGAGATTGATCAGGCCTTCCTTGACCATCAGGTCGGTGATGCAGGCAACGCCCGAATAGAGCACCTGGTCGGCCATCGCGAAAGCGTCGGCGAAGGTGGTCTTCTCGTTGGCGACCCGGAACAGGTTCTGGTTCGGGATGATCAGCAGCGTATCGACGACCTTGTGCAGCTCGTTGATACCCGCTTCCGCGGTGCGCATGCGGCGGCCGCCTTCGAAGTGGAAGGGCTTGGTCACGACGCCGACGGTGAGGATGCCCATCTCGCGCGCGATCTTGGCGATCACGGGAGCCGCACCGGTGCCGGTGCCGCCGCCCATGCCGGCGGTGACGAACACCATGTTGGCGCCCGAGAGATGGTCGCGGAGTTCGTCCATCACTTCTTCGGCTGCGGCCGCGCCGACGACCGGCTGCGAACCTGCGCCCAACCCTTGCGTGGCGGCCGTGCCCATCTGCACGATGCGCTGCGCCTTCGACATCGTCAGCGCCTGCGCGTCGGTGTTGGCGACCACGAAGTCGACGCCCTGGAGGCCCGCCGTGATCATGTTGTTGACGGCGTTACCACCGGCGCCGCCGACGCCGAACACGGTGATGCGGGGCTTCAGTTCGTGAATATCAGGAACATTGATGCTGATGGTCATGTTTGCCTCTCGATCACGCGCGCGTGGGTTCGCCCCGGCCGGCGGCCGCGGGAGTTGGTGAAAATCGAATATTGCGGGAAGGAGTCATCAGAAGCCCTCGCGTAGCCATCGTCCGACCTTTCCGAAATACCCGCCGGTCCCCGTCCTGACCTGCTGCCGCGTATGCCGCGGTTCGACATGTTCGTGGTGAACATATTGCGGGTAGACGAGCAGTCCGGCCGGCACCGCAAAGGCGGCGTTCTTCGCCTCGTTGGGCAGCCGGCCGAAACCGAGCGGACGTCCGACCCGCACGGGCCGGCCGAGAATCTGCGTTCCGAGCTCGACCAGACCGGTGAGCTGCGAAGCCCCGCCCGAGAGCACGACGCGGCCGTTGGGCTCCGAGGCGAAGGGCGAATCCTTCAGCTTGTCCCGAACCATTTCGAAGACTTCCTCGGCACGATGCTTGACGATGTTGGCGATGGTAGCGCGGGAGACGATCTGCGGCAGATCCTGCTCGTCACCGGCTGTCGGTACAGACATCAGCTCACGCGAGTCCGATCCGCCGGTGATGACGGTCCCGTATAACGTCTTGATTCGCTCGGCATCGGCAATGGTCGCGGAGAGCCCGCGCGCCAGATCCATCGTGATGTGTTGCCCGCCGACCGCAAAACCGGCGGCATGCACGAAGCGACCGCCGGAAAAGACCGCGATCGTGGTGGTGCCCGCGCCCATCTCGACCACGGCAGCGCCGAGATCGGCCTCGTCGTCGGTCAGCACCGACAGGCCGGCCACATAGGGGCTTGCCGCCATGGCTTCGACGTTGATGTGGCAGCGTTCGACCGCCAGCATCAGGTTCCGCGCCACCGTGGCGTCGCAGGTGACGACGTTCATGTCGATGCCGAACTGATGCGCGACCATGCCGCGGGGATCGCGGATGCCCTTGACGCCGTCGAGCGTGTAGCCGACCGGCAGCGCGTGCAGCACGGTGCGGCCTTCGCCGGTGGCGTGGCGCATGCCGGTGGAGGTGACGCGGCTGACATCGGCCGGCGTCACGGCGCCGCCGCGGATGTCGGCCGCAGCTTCGACCAGCTGACCGGAGAGCCGACCGCCGGAGACCGACAGCAGCACGGACTCGACCCGCACCTTGGCCATTTTCTCCGCAAGCCCGACGGCCTGTCGTACCGCCTGCTCGCATTCGCCGAGATCAATCACGGCGCCGGCCTTCATGCCGCGGGACTGGATCTGGCTGTAGCCGATCAGCTCCACCGCATGGGTCCGGTCGCGCAGGGCTTCGCTCGGCGCCGACGGCTTCAGCCGCGCGATCATGCAGGCAATCTTGCTGGTGCCGATGTCGAGGCAGGCGACGAGGCCGCCGCGCTTGTGCGGCATCGGGCGTGTCTTCGGTGTCTGGGTGCGATCAAGACCGGTCATGCAGCGTCCCCGGCCTTTTTCTTCTTCTTGTCCTTGAACAAATCGTCGCGCGCCTTGGCGGCGTCCTCGGACAGCTGCACCACCAGCCGATCGGGCAGGCGCAGGTCGACCGCGACGATGTCGCGGGAGAACAGCCTGTCCTCCTTGTCGAGCCTGGACAGCATCGCAAGCGCGTTGCCGACGTCCTGCTCGGGCAGGCGGATGTCGAGGCCATCCTTGAGCCTCAGGTTCCAGCGCCGCTCCCCTACGAAGATCGCGGCCTTTGTGATCGAATTGACCTGCGGATAGCGCGCCAGCAAAGCGAGGAAATCGCGGGCCTGCGTATCGGCGCCCTTGCCGACCACGAGCGGCAGCGACAGGAATCGGCGCGAGACATAGGGTTCGAGCACGGCGCCATCGTCGGCGATGACGGAGAGCCGGCCGGCCTCCTGCCACAGCGCGAACGCCTTGCGCTCGGTGAGCTCGATCATGAGCTGGCCCGGATAGAGCTTCAGCACGGTCGCGTCCGCGATCCAGGGATTGGCCTTGAGCTTGTCGCGCACGGCGTCGGCGTCGAGGAACAGCAGCGAGGATCGGCCGCTGACGCCGCCGATCGCGAGGATCTCGTCCTGGCTGAGCTGCTTGCGGCCGTTGATCACGACGGAGGTGATGCGGAAGCCGGCGGAATTGGCCAGCGCGTTGCGGGTGTCGTTGACCGCCGTGATGAAATCCTGGAGATGGCCGCCCTTGACGATACCGAAGCCGCAGCTTCCGATCAGGAGCAGCACCGTCATGCTGATCCCGACCCGGCGCGGCAGATAGCGCTCGACCAGCGCGACCAACCGCGGCGTCGGCTCGCGCTCGATGATGGCTTTGGCCCGGGCTTTGGTTTTAATCTTTTCGTTGGCCGCAGCACGCGCGCCGTGAACTCGTTCCAGACGCTTGTCCTGCACCCACTCGCGCAGAAGCACGACCGCTCCGATAGCGGCCGCCTTCAGGTCAGCTTGGGGCCTCAGCGATCTGAAAAGCGACCGAGTGAGGCTTCCTGCTCCATCCATTGCACGAGCTCGTCAACAGTTTGCCCGCGACATCGCGCGGGTCCTGGCGAACATGACGTCTCGGACTTGCCGGGCCGGGTGCTGGTCTTCAGCAGAAGAAAACCTCTCCCCTTCAGAGCGTTCGCTGGGAGTGACAACACCCGCAACGGTCCACGCGCCGGCAGCCAAAGCGTCATATGCGCCGCCAGCGTTAACCTTCGGACGTCCTGGTAAACAAAAGGTAAAGTTCGTTAACGACGTGAGCGTTTTGCCCAGGCCTGTGAGGCATTTATGCCGCAATATCCGGCATTTTACCGGTTTTGGGTTCCAAAACCGGCCGTTTCGCCAGTTCGGCCGTTAACCAGTCCTAATTATTTTCGCACACCGGCCACGGCGAGCTCGACCAGGCCGCGCAGGAACTCGACGAACGCGATGCCCTCGGCCTTCAGCGCCTTGGGGTAGAGCGAGGACTTGGTCAGGCCGGGTAGCGTGTTGGTTTCGAGATAGACCAGCCCCTTGTCCGAGACGATGAAGTCCGAACGCGAATAGCCGGTACACGACATCGCCCGGTGCGCCAGCATCGCCTGCTGCTTCAGTGCGGCGGTGATCTCCGCCGTGAAGCGGCCTGGACAGATCTCCTGGGTCGACTTCAAAAGATATTTCGCCGCGTAGTCGAAACTGCCCTCGCCCGGGATGATCTCGATCGGCGGCAGCGAGATGATCGAGCCATCCGGCCGCTCCAGCACGCCGCAGGTCGCCTCGATGCCGGCGATGTAGGGCTCGATCACATACTCTTCGTGCTTCGCTGCATTGCGGACGGCGACCAGATCCTGCTTGGCGTTGACGAAGATCAGACCGTAGCTCGAGCCATCCCTGGCGGGCTTTGCAATCAGCCGGCCGTATTCGGCGAAGGCCTCGTCGATCTGGTCCAGCGCAATGTTGGCCGGCGGCGACACGCCGCCGAGCGCGGCGAAATGCTTGGCCGCGAACTTGTCGAACGCGAGATGCGAGGAGGCCGAGCCCGATCCGGTGAACGGCACGCCGCGCGCCTCGCACATCACCTGCAATTCGCCGTTCTCGGCACGACCGCCGTGCAGGCCGAGCACCAGCACGCGGTTCTCCGCCCTGGCCTGGTCGAGCGCCTGCTCCAACGGAATGCCTGACGTGCCCGGCTTGAACTCGTCCTCGAACGGGCGGGCATGTTCGAGCAGCTGTCTGGACTGCACGACATGCACCTTGTCCTCGACGTCCCACCACCAGAGATCGGCCTCGGGCAGCGCTTGATGCAGCGCCTGGGCTGAGGCGACCGAAACCAGACGTTCGCGGTTGGAGCCGCCGAAGAGGATGGTGATGCGCATGTTCTCTCGTCGCTTGTCCAAATTAGCCGGGAATTCCGATCCGCTTGATTTCCCAGTGTAGCTCAATTCCGGAATTCGTCTTCACCCGTTCACGAACGGTCTCGCCCAACATCTCGATGTCGTGCGCGGTGGCATTGCCCGTGTTGATCAGGAAATTGCAGTGCATCTCGGACACCTCCGCGCCGCCGACGCGCAGGCCGCGGCAGCCGGCGGCATCGACCAGCTTCCAGGCGGAATGGCCGGGCGGGTTCTTGAAGGTCGAGCCGCCGGTCTTTTCGCGGATCGGCTGCGCGGTCTCGCGATGGGTCTGCACTTCCGCCATGCGCGCGCGGATCGCGTCGGCATCCCTGATCTCGCCACGGAAACGCGCAAAGGTGAAGATGATGGAGGGATCGACGCCGCAGTTGCGGTAGACGAACTTCATGTCGGCATTGGAGAAGACGTGCTTCTTGCCGTCGCGCCCGACGCCTCGCGCCTCGATCAACACGTCCCTGGTCTCGCCGCCATTGGCGCCCGCGTTCATGCGAAGCGCGCCGCCGATCGTGCCGGGAATGCCGAAGTAGAATTCGAGCCCCCCGATGTTCGCGCCCGCGGCGACTTCCGCCACGCGCTTGTCGAGCGCTGCTGCGCCTGCGGTGACGACATCGCCGCTCGCGCTCGCCTCGCCAAAGGCGCGCGGCGCCAGACGGACCACCACGCCCGCAATGCCGCCGTCGCGCACGATCAGGTTGGAGCCGACACCGACGACATAGACGGGAATGTCGCTTGCGAGATGCGCGAGGAAATAAGCGAGATCGTCCTCGTCCGCCGGCGTGAACAGCACCTGCGCGGGCCCCCCGACGCGAAACCAGGTGAGCTCGGCGAGCGACTGGTTCGCCAGCAACCGGCCGCGAAGATCCGGCATCGCGGCTTGGAGGTCGGGTGTGATGTCGGGGAAGCTCACTGCCCTACCCCAGCGCCTTCAACTCGCCGGGCAAGGCATAGGCCCATTGCGTGATGTTGCCGGCCCCCAGGCACACGACGAGATCGCCCGATTTCGCCACGCCCTTGACGATGCCGGCGAGATCGGACGCCGCCGGCAGCGGGATCACCTCGCGGTGGCCGTGGGCGCGCAGGCCCGCGGCGAAATGGTCTCGGTCGATGCCCTCGATCGGCGTCTCGCCCGCGGCATAGACCTCGGCGACGATCACCGCATCCGCGTCGTTGAAACAGGTGCAGAATTCCTCGAACAGCGACTGCAGCCGGGTATAACGATGCGGCTGCACCACGGCGACGATCTTGCCGTTGGTGGATTCCCGCGCCGCCTTCAGCACCGCCGCGATCTCGACCGGATGATGGCCGTAATCGTCGATAACGGTGACGCCGTTCCATTCGCCGGTCTTGGTGAAGCGGCGCTTGACACCGCCGAAGCCGGCGATCGCCTTGCGGATCGCCTCGTCCGACACGCCGAGCTCGCGCGCGACCGCAATCGCGGCCGTCGCGTTGGAGGCATTGTGGCGTCCCGGCATCGGCAGCATGAGATCGGCAATCTCGTGCACGGCGCCCGTCTTGCGATCGCGGAACGCAACCTTGAACTTCGATCCGCCGCCCGTCGGGGCCAGGTCGACGAAGCGCACATCGGCCTGCGGATTCTCGCCATAGGTGATGATGCGCCGATCCTCGATCTTGCCGACAAGAGTCTGCACCACGGGATGATCGATGCACATCACGGCGAAGCCATAGAACGGCAGGTTCTCGACGAAGTTTCGGAACGCGTCTTGCACCGCCTCGAAGGTCTTGAAGTGATCGAGATGCTCGGGATCGACATTGGTGACGATCGCGACTTCGGTCGGCAGCTTCAGGAACGTGCCGTCGCTCTCGTCGGCTTCGACCACCATCCAGTCACCCGCACCGAGACGCGCATTCGAGCCATAGGCGTTGATGATGCCCCCGTTGATGACGGTGGGATCGAGGCCGCCGGCGTCGAGCAGCGTCGCGACCATCGTAGTCGTGGTGGTCTTGCCGTGGGTGCCGGCGATGGCGACGCAGCTCTTCAGCCGCATCAGTTCGGCCAGCATCTCGGCGCGGCGCACCACCGGGATACGCCGTTCGCGCGCCGCCGTCAGTTCCGGATTGTCACGCTTGATCGCGGTGGAGACCACGACGACCTCGGCACCGTCGACGTTCTCCGCCTTGTGGCCGAGCGAGACCTTCGCGCCGTTCTTGCGCAGACGGTCGAGATTGTAATTGTCGGAGGCGTCCGAGCCCTGCACGGAATAGCCGAGATTGAGCAGCACCTCGGCGATGCCGCTCATGCCGATCCCGCCGATCCCGACGAAGTGGATGGGTCCGATCTCGCGCGGCAGTCTCATGGCGTATCCCGCAGTTCC
>NZ_JADPIT010000010.1:280740-288361 GCF_023073035.1 Bradyrhizobium sp. 62 | reverse complement strand
CGGGACAAGCCCGGCCATGACGGCAAAAGTAGGAACTCCGGCTGATTTCGCGTCAGATTCCCGCGATTTTGGCCACCAGATCGGCCAGCCGCTCCGCTGCGTCGAGCCGGCCGGCGCCACGGGCGGCCTGCGCCATGGCGGCCAGGCGCGCGGGCTCGGCGGCGAAGGCGGAGATCTCGGCGGCGAGGCGATCGGGGGAAAACTCGGTTTGCGGAATGCGGATCGCACCGTCGACCTTGGCCAGCACGCCGGCATTGGCGAACTGGTCCTGGTCGATCGCGCCCGGCAGCGGCACCAGGATCGAGGGCCGTCCGATCGCGGCGAGTTCGGCCACGGTGCCGGCGCCTGAGCGCGACACCACCAGATGGTTGGAGGCGAGCCGCGCCGGCAGATCGGTGAAAAACGGCGCAAGCTCGGCCTTGATCTTCAGCCTGTCGTAGACCGCACGCACGCGCGCCATGTCCTCGTCGCGCACCTGCTGGGTAAGGACGAGCCGGCTCCACAGCGCGGGCTCGAGGCGCTCGATCGCGCCCGGCACGATGTCGGCCATGATGCGTGCGCCCTGGCTGCCCCCGACGACGAGCAGGCGCAGCGGGCCGTTCACTTCAGGCGCAGCATAGGGCACGCCAGCTGCGGCGAGGATCGCCGGACGCATCGGCGTGCCGACCGTCGTGGTCTTGCTTGATAGCGCCGGATCGCGGTCGAGCACGCCCGGCAATGACGTCGCGATGGCGCGGACGCGGCTCGACAGAAACCGGTTGGCGCGGCCGAGCACGGCATTGGCATCATGGATGATGCCGGGCACGCCCGCGAATTTTGCCGCGACCAGCGGCGGCAGCGTCGGATAGCCACCGAAGCCGACGACAGCGACCGGCTTCAATCGCTTGATCAGGCTGTAGGCGGACAACGTGCCGGCTGCGAGCGTCAGGCCGGCATAGGCGAGCTGCAGCGGATTGCGTCCACGCGCAGTCTCGCTCGAGACGACGTCGATCATGTCCTTCGTGAACAGGCCGCTGTAGCGCAGCGCGCGCTCGTCCGTGACGAGGCGGACGCGGAATCCGCGCCGGATCAGCTCGACGCCGAGCGCCTCGGCCGGAAACAGATGGCCGCCGGTGCCGCCCGCGGCGAGAAGAATCAGGGGGGAGGTGTCCATGGTGGGGAGTTTTACAGTGTCTACTTGGGACATGATGGCTTCCTCCAATTTTCCGCATTGCGAGCGAAGCGAAGCAATCCAGGCTGCGAGCGAAGCGAAGCAATCCAGACTGCTACCGCGGAGGGATTCTGGATTGCTTCGCTGCTCGCAGTGACGAAAAACTACGCGTAGCTGCGCATCGCCTCGGCGTGGCCGCTCGCCTCGACTTCAGTGCGCGGACGCAGCCGCGTCAGCGCCAGCATCATGCCGACACCATAGGCCAGCGACACGATCGAGGAGCCGCCATAGGAGATGAAGGGCAGCGTCATGCCCTTGGCGGGGATGAGCTGGAGATTGACCGACATGTTGATCGCGGCCTGCACGCCAAACAGGATCGCAAGACCCGAGGCCGCAAAGCGCGAGAACATGTCCTCGTTGGCATAGGCGCGCGACAGCGTGCGGATGACGACGAAAGCAAACAGGGCCAGCATCGCGAGGCACAGGATGATGCCGAACTCTTCGGCGGCAACCGCGAACACGAAGTCGGTGTGGCTGTCCGGCAGGCTGCGCTTGGCAATGCCTTCGCCCGGTCCGAGCCCGAACCAGCCGCCGTTGTAGAAGGCCTCCATGGCCGTATCGACCTGGAAGGTGTCACCAGAGGCCGGATTCATGAAGCGCTTGATGCGGCCGGCGACGTGCGGAACAAAAAGATAGGCGCTGAACAGTCCGGCGGCGCCGAGGCCGGCGAGCCCGAACACCCAGATCATCCGCATGCCCGCGATGAAGAACAGCGAGCCCCACACCATCAGGATCAGCATGGTCTGGCCGAAGTCGGGCTCCATGACGAGAAGCGAGACCAGCATCAGGAGCAGCGCGAGCGCCATCGAGGTCGCCGGCATCTCCGGCCGCTTGGTCGATTCCGCGAACAGCCAGGCGGCGATGACGACGAACGACGGCTTTGCGATTTCGGAGGCCTGGATGTTGACGCCGAGTAGCGTGATCCAGCGCCGCGAGCCCTTCACCTCAGGACCGATCGCGAGCGTCAGCACGATCAGGACGATGCTGGCCGCGAAGATGATCAGCGCCGAGCGACGGATCGCCCGCGGCGACAGAAAGGACACCCCGAGCAGCACCAGGCCGGACGGCGCCAGGAACATCACGTGGCGGCTGAAGAAATGGAAGGGATCGAGCCCGATGCGAGTCGCAACCGGCGGGCTCGCTGCCAGCGACAGGATCACGCCGGTCAGCATCAGGGCCAGGATGGCTCCCATCAGCGGCTTGTCGACGGTCCACCACCACTCGGAAAAGGGGGTGCGTTCTTCACGGGAGAGCATGGCGGCCGCTTTCGGACAGAGGTCGGTCCATTGGTCGCCGAGGTTGGTTACCGGGAGGTTAAGAAATCGCGGATGATTGGAATTGCCTCACACCACCGGCTTCACACCCGGCAGCGCCTGCACCAGCTCGCGGAACCTGGTGCCGCGAATTTCGAAATTGCGGTACTGGTCGAAGGAGGCGCAGGCGGGTGACAGCAAGACCACCGCGTCGGTGATGCCCGACGCCTCCGCATCGCCTGCGGCTTGCTCGACCGCGACGTCGAGGGTCTGGCTGATCTCGTGCGGCACCTTCGTGCCGAGCGTACCGGAAAATTCCTGCGCGGCCTCGCCGATCAGATAGGCTTTTCGGATGCGCGGGAAGTAGCCGGTGAGGCCAGTGATTCCGCCGGCCTTCGGCTTGCCGCCCGCGATCCAGAAGATGTCCGAAAAGGACGACAGTGCATGCGCGGTGGCGTCCGCATTGGTGCCCTTGGAATCGTTGACGAACAGCACGTTGCCACGGCGGCCGACCTGCTCCATGCGATGCGCAAGGCCGGGAAAGCTGCGCAGGCCGTTCTGAAGCATATCGAGGCCGATGCCCATCGCGAGCGCGGCGGCGGCGGCGCACGCCGCGTTCTGCGCATTGTGCAGGCCACGCAGAGAACCGATGCCGCCGAGCCTGGCGATTTCGCTGCGGGCGCCGCCGGAATTGCGCACGATATTGCCATGCTCGACATGGATGCCGCTGGCCAGCGGGTTTTTGACCGAGATGCGCACCACATTCTTGCCGGCACGGTCGAGCCGGTCGGCGATGTCGCGACAAAAACCGTCGTCGACCCCGACGATCGCGGTGCCGCCGGCCTGCACACCGGCAACGAGGCGCTCCTTCACCGCGGCGTAATGCGCGATGGTGCCATGGCGATCGATGTGGTCCTCGCTGACATTGAGCAGAATGCCGACGGAGGGATCGAGCGAGGGCGTGAGGTCGATCTGGTAGGACGACATCTCGATGACGTGGACACGGCCCATGCGCGGCGGCTCCAGCGACAGGATCGCGGTGCCGATATTGCCGCCCATCTGGGTGTCGTAGCCGGCGACTTTGGTCAGATGCGCGATCAAAGCTGTCGTTGTCGATTTGCCATTGGTGCCGGTGATGGCGACGAACGGCGCATCCGGCGCGTGCCGGCGCCGCTCGCGGCAGAACAGCTCGATGTCGCCGATCACCTCGATAGCTGCCTCGCGCGCCTTCAACACGCTCCAATGCGGCACCGGGTGGGTCAGGGGAACGCCGGGCGCGAGCACCAGCGCGGCGAAGTTGGCCCAGGAGACGTTGCGCAAATCAGCCGTGATGAAGCCGGCTTGCGCCGCCTTGGCGACGTTCTCGGCATTGTCGTCGGCGGCGATCACCTCGGCGCCGCCCGCCTTCAACGCGTGACAGGAGGCGAGCCCCGAGCCGCCGAGGCCGAACACCGCGACCGTCTTGCCGGCAAAGGACGTGACGGGGATCATCGACCGATCACCGCAGCTTCAGCGTGGACAGGCCGGCCAGCGCCAGCATCACCGAGATGATCCAGAAGCGGATCACGATCTGCGGCTCGGTCCAGCCGAGCTGCTCGAAATGGTGATGGATCGGCGCCATCCGGAAGATGCGTTTTCCCGTCATCTTGAACGACACCACCTGCACGATGACGGAGACCGCCTCCAGCACGAACAGGCCGCCGATCACCGCGAGCACGATCTCGTGCTTCACCGCGACCGCGATCGCCCCCAGCATGCCGCCGAGCGCGAGCGAGCCGGTGTCGCCCATGAAGATCGAGGCCGGCGGCGCGTTGAACCAGAGGAAGCCGAGACCGGCGCCCAGCAGCGCGCCGCAGAGCACCGCGAGCTCGCCGGTGCCGGCAACATATTTGATCTGGAGATAGTCGGCGAACACCGCGTTGCCGGCGAGATAGGCGATCATCGCAAAGCTCGCGGTCGCGATCATCACGGGTACGATGGCAAGGCCGTCGAGACCGTCGGTGAGGTTCACCGCATTGCCGGCGCCCACGATGACGAAGGCGCCGAACCCGACGAAGAACCAACCGAAATGCAGCACGGTGTCCTTCAGGAAAGGAATCGTCAGCGCGGTCGACGCGGGATCGCGGTTCAGCCGCACCAGCGCGTAGCAGGCAACCAGCGCGATCGCCGCCTCGATCAGCAGGCGAAGCTTGCTGCCGAACCCGGTCGTGGTCTGCTTGGTCACCTTGAGATAATCGTCATAGAAGCCGACGAAGCCGAAGCCGAGCGTCACCGCCAGCACGATCCAGACGTAGGGGTTGAGCGGATTGGCCCACAGCACCGTGCCGACCGTGAGGCCGGACAGGATCATCAGCCCGCCCATGGTGGGCGTGCCTTTCTTGGCGAGATGCGATTGCGGACCATCGGCCCGGATCGGCTGACCCTTGCCTTGCCGGATGCGCAGATGGTCGATGATCCAGGGGCCGAACAGGAACACGAACAGCGCGCCGGTGACGACGGCGCCGCCGGTGCGGAAGGTGATGTAGCGGAAGACGTTCAGGAAGGTGCGCACGGCACCGAAGCCCGGAAATGTGTTGGAGAGCTCGATCAGCCAGTAAAACATTCAGACGGTCCTATGGCGCCTTTGCTCGCGCCTTGATCTTGGCCTTATCAACCTGCCTCGCGCGCATTCGCTGGTCTTCATCATGGGGTCGGGCGACCTCTAAAGAAAACGAACGGCTTTGCGCCGGAAAGGGTGGGATTCGGGAGCAGCGCCTTCCAAGCAGTTTACGCCCTTGCCTGCAAGGCGGCCACTAGGCCCGGCACAAACTTGTTGACCCAGAACATCTTCTTGCTGCCCTTGACAACCACGACATCGCCTGCCCTCAGCAGATTTGCGACCTCGCCCGGCTTCAGCGTGACGGGGTCGTCGTGCCAGCCGAGCCCCTTGCCGGCTGGAAGCACCTCGAACAGGTGACGCATCAGGGGCCCGACGCAATAGACGCCGTCGATGCCGTCGAGATGCCTGGCGAGATCGGTGTGATAGGCCGGCGCGCCGTCGCCCAGCTCCAGCATGTCGCCGAGCACCGCAATGCGGCGGCCGCCGGTCGTGTTGCGCGCCTGCAGACTTTGCAGCGCGGCAGCCACGCTGGCCGGATTGCCGTTAAAGCTGTCGTCGATCACGGTGACGCCGCCGACCGCCTGCTCGACGCCACGGCCGGTCATGATGCCGACCCGGTCGAGCTTGATCGCAAGCGTCGCCGCATCGAGGTTGGCCGCACGGACCGATGCGAGCGCGGCGAGCGCATTCTGAACGCGGTGCGGCGCGCCCGGCGTCAGGCTGAACGCGATCTCCTTCTTGCCAAGCGCGGCCACGACCTGCCAGCTGTCGCCATGTGGCGCGTGCGCGACCTCGTGCACCTCGGCTTTGTCGCCGAAGCGTATGACCTTGCCCTTCCAATCCGGCGCCTTGATCCCGGCGGGCAGCACCAGCACGCCTTCCGAAGGCAGGCCGAGGGCAATCGACACCTTCTCGCGGCGGATGGCCTCGAGCGAGCCAAGCTTCTCCAGATGCACCGGCTGGACGTTGACGACCAGCGCGACCGTCGGCCGCGTCAGTTCGCTGAGCCGCGCGATTTCGCCGGTCTGGTTCATGCCCATCTCGACGACCCAGAGACTGGCATCGGGCCGCGCATTGCACAGCGTCAGCGGCACGCCCCAGAAATTGTTGAAGCTCGACGGGCTGGCATAGGCGCCGGGATAAGCTGCGAGGAATTCCTTGGTGCTGGTCTTGCCCGCGCTGCCGGTGAGCCCGATCACCGGCCCGTTGAAGCGCGCACGTGCCGCGCGCGCAAGCCCCCAGAGACCGTCGATCAGCGTGTCCTTGACGACGATCTGGGGAATGCGGATGCCCTCGATCTCGTGCGGCACGATCATCGCGACCGCGCCGGACGCTTCCGCCTTGTCCGCGAACTCCCAGCCGTCACGCGCGCTGGCGAAGGCCGAGATGAAGCCGCCGCTCGGCGTGCCGCTGAGCGCGACGAACAGGCTGCCCGGTTTCACCAACCGGCTGTCCTGGGTGACGAAGTCGATCGGCGTGTCCGGGAACGATCCGGCGGCGCCCAGCGCGCGCGCCACTTCGGCCACCGTCCATATTGGCGCGCTCATGCAATCCTCGACGCTAATGCGGCGGCGACCGCCTCGTGATCACTGAAGGGCAAAACCTCTCCGCCGACGATCTGCCCGGTCTCGTGGCCCTTGCCGGCGATAAGCAGCGCATCGCCATCTTCCAATTCCTCGATCGCGGTGCGGATCGCCGCGGCCCGGTCGCCGATTTCGCGGGCGCCCTTGGCGGCGGCAAGGATTTCGGCGCGGATGGATTCCGGCTTCTCGCTGCGCGGATTGTCGTCGGTGACGATGATGCCGTCGGCATTGCCAGCCGCGATCTCGCCCATGATCGGACGCTTGCCGGCATCGCGGTCGCCACCGGCGCCGAACACGACGACCAGCCTGCGCCTGGCGTAGGGACGAAGCGCCTGCAGCGCCTTGGCCAGCGCATCGGGCTTGTGCGCGTAATCGACGAAGATCGGCGCACCGTTGCGCTCGCCGACACGCTCCAACCGGCCTTTGGCGCCCTCGAGATGTTCGAGGCTCGCAAACACATTTGCGGCGTCGCTGCCGGTGCCGATGGCGAGGCCGGCCGACACCAGCGCATTCTCGATCTGGAATTCGCCGACCAGCGGCAGCCGGATCGCATATTGCTTGCCGCGATGTTCGAGCGCGAGCATTTGCGAAAACCCTTCGACCTCCGCACCGGCGAGACGAATGCCCTCGCCCGCCCCGTCGCCGTTGCGACCGACCGCCATCACGCGCAAGCCGCGCGATGTCGCAGCACTGATTGCCTCCGCCGAGCAATCATGATCGGCGGAGATCACGGCCGCGCCCCCCGGCGGGACCAGTTCGCGAAACAGCCTGAGCTTGGCCGCAAGATAATGCGCGACGGTCGGATGATAATCCATGTGGTCGCGCGAGAGATTGGTGAAGCCGCCGGCCGAGACGCGCACGCCGTCGAGGCGATACTGGTCGAGCCCGTGCGAGGAGGCCTCGAAGGCGAGATGCGTGACGCCCTCGCGCGCGATCTCGTCGAGCTGCCGGTGCAGCGCGACCGGGTCGGGCGTCG
>NZ_JADPIT010000010.1:264458-280681 GCF_023073035.1 Bradyrhizobium sp. 62 | reverse complement strand
CCGATGGTTCCGATGCTGGCGGAGGCGTGCCCGAGCCGCTCCCAGATCTGCCGGGTGAAAGCGGCGACCGAGGTCTTGCCGCTGGTGCCGGTCACCGCGGCAATTGTCGCGGGCTGAGCGGGATAGAATCTTGCCGCGGCCAGCGCCAGCGCGCGGCGCGAATTGGCAACCGCAATGAACGGCACCTTGCAGCCATCAGGCGCATGGTCGCCGACAACCGCCACCGCGCCTGCGGCAATCGCGGCATCGATGAAGCGCGCACCGTCGGTCTTGCTGCCCGCAAGTGCGAAGAAGAGATCGCCTGGCTTGACCGCGCGGCTGTCGAGGGCAACGCCGCTCACGTCGAGCGCCGCGACCGCGGGCTCGATTGCGGCGTCATTGCCCTGAACGTCCTGATCGAGGAGGTCGCGCAGCTTCATGGTCTTCCAGTCGACATGCCGGACCGGATCGCCGAATCTTCAGGGAAATCCCGACTCAGCAGCGGCAACGGCCCACCCGGTTGATTACTGGGTTGTCCTGGATGCTGCAAGAATAAGGCGCTCGGACGGCGGCAGGTCGAACCGCGGCTCGACGCCCAGAAGCGGCGCGATCCGCTCGATCACCTTGCCGCCGGTCGGCACCGCGTTCCAGCCCGAGGTGATGAAACCCTTCGTTTCGGGAATCGCCTGGGGCTCGTCCAGCATGATCAGGATCTGATATTTCGGATCGTCGCAGGGCATAATCGCGGTGAAGGAGTTGAGCACGCGCTTTTTGGCATAGCGGCCGTTGATGACCTTCTCGGACGTGCCGGTCTTGCCGCCGACATAGTAACCCTTGACGTCGGCGGTCTTGGCGGTGCCGATTTCGGCATTGAGCCGCATCAGGAACCGCATCTTGTCGCTGGTCTCCGTCTTGATGACGCGCTTGGCCATGGACGCCGCTTCGGACTCGGTGCGCTTCATGAAGGTCGGCGGAATCAGATAGCCGCCGTTCACCAGCGCGTTGATGCCCATCACCGCCTGCAGCGGCGCCACCGACATGCCTTGGCCGAATGCGATGGTCACCGTATTCAGCTCGCCCCAGCGGCGCGGTATCAGCGGAGCCGCGCTTTCCGGCAGTTCGGTGCGCAGCCGCGTCAACTGGCCCATTTTGGCGAGGAACGCCTTGTGGGCCTCGACGCCCTGGCCGAGCGCGATCCGCGCGGCGCCGATGTTGGACGAGAAGGTGAACACTTCCTTGGTATTGATGAAACGTCCGAGCGCGTGGCTGTCATGGATGGTGAACTTGCCGTAGTGCAGGTTTCCCCGTGCATCCCACATCGAGTTCAGGTTGATCTTGCCGGAATCGAGCGCCATCGCCAGCGTGAACGCCTTGAACGTCGAGCCCATCTCGTAGACGCCGGTAGTCAGGCGATTGATGCGGTCGGGGTCGTGCGCTTCCTTCGGATTGTTGGGATCGAAGTCCGGCAGGGAGACCATCGCCACGATCTCGCCGGTCTTGACGTTGGAGACGATGCCGGAGGCGGCCTTGGTGTGGTATTTCTCCTTGGCCTTCAGAAGTTCGTCCCGCAGTGCGTGCTCGACGCGCAGATCGACCGAGAGCTCGATCGGCTTTTGCAGCCGGTCGGTGGCAAAGCCCGCGCGGTGGAGATCGGCGAGCCCTTGATTGTCGAGCCACTTCTCCATGCCGGCGATGCCCTGGTTGTCGATGTTGACCAGACCGATGAGGTGGGCGACCTCGTTGCCGGTCGGATAGACGCGCTTGTTCTCGCGCAGGAAGCCGATGCCGGGAATGCCGAGCTTGTGGATGTCCTGCTGCTGCTTCGCCGTAATCTCGCGCTTGAGCCAGACGAAGCCCTTGCGCGTCTTCAGGCGCTCGCGCACTTCGGCCTCGTCGAGGTCGGGCACGGTGGCGGTCAGAAGTTCGATTGCCTCGTCCTTGTCGATGATGCGGCGCGGCTCGCCGAACAGGCTCGACGCCTTGACGTCGGTCGCGAGGATCGCGCCGTTGCGATCGACGATGTCGGGCCGCGCGGTCGCGACCACCTCCTGCGCCGCGGCGCGACGCGCGCCGTGGGCGTCGGCGCCGATCGCGAACATCACGAGCCGGCCGCCGATCAGGGCGTAGACCGCGCCAAAGGCGAGCATCGCCAGGCCGACGCGCGCCCGCGCCTTGGCCGCGCGATCGACGTTGCGCCCGTACAGCAGGCTGCGGATCAGCCGTTGGCGCCAAGGCTCGGTCGGCTTTTCTGTGGGTTTGGCCGGGGTCACAGCACTCATGGCTTGTCCTCGGGCTGAGGCACGGAGCCCGTCACATTATCGGGATCGCTCGCGGCTTCGATGGTGTTGAGCATGGCGCCGATCGGATCCGGCTCGCCCGGCCTGAACATCCGCGGCGGACGCTCGGGCAAATTCTTCAGTGAGTCATACTGCGTGCCGTTGACCGGCTTGAGCTGCAGATGCCGGTCGGACAGGCCTTGCAGGCGCAGGGGCGCATCGAGCTTGGCCCATTCGGAGCGCAGCGCCGCAATCGCATCGCGCTGCTCGCGGATCTCCGCATGCAAACGCAATACCTTTTCGGTGCGCGCCGTGGAGTCCATCTTGATCCGGTAGACATGAGCCGCCGCGAAGATCAGCGCGCCGATGACGAGGAGGTGGATGAAGCGCATGCGCTAGCCACCTCTCATGACGTCGGAGAGTTTTGGCCAGGACGATTGCTCGCGATCGTCCTGCGCAGGCGCCGAGGTGCGCTCGGCCGCGCGCAGTTTTGCCGACCGGGCGCGCGGGTTATGCGCGACTTCGTCCTCGCCTGCGACCACCGGCCGCCGCGTCAGCAGCTGAAAGCTCGGCACCGCCTGAGACACTTCCGGCAGATGGCGTGAGCCGCCACCCGTCTTGCTACGCTCAGCGAAGAAATTCTTGACGATGCGGTCTTCCAGCGAATGGAACGAGACGACCACGAGACGACCACCGGGCTTGAGCACACGCTCGGCAGCGATGAGCGCGCTCTGGAGTTCCTCAAGCTCTTCGTTGACGAAGATGCGCAGGGCCTGGAACGTCCGCGTCGCCGGGTGAATATCGCCAGGCTTGGAACGAACCACCCTGCCGACGAGATCGGCGAGCGCGCGCGTGGTCGTGAACGGCGTCTCCTGACGGTCCGCGACGATGGCGCGGGCAATCCGGCGCGACTGCCGCTCTTCGCCGAGGAGATAAACGATGTCGGCGAGATCGCCTTCCGACGCGCGCGCGACGATGTCGGCCGCAGTCGGGCCTGCCTGCCCCATCCGCATGTCGAGCGGACCATCGAGGCGGAACGAGAAGCCACGGCCGCCCTGGTCGAGTTGCATCGAGGACACCCCGACGTCCATCACGACGCCGTTGACGCCTGCGAGGCCTTGCGCCGCACAGACATCGGCGAGGTTGGAGAAACGATCTTCAACGAGGGTCAACCTGCCTGCGGAGCGTTCGACCAGGTCGGCGCCGCCCTCGATCGCAGTACGGTCGCGATCAATGGCGATCACTCGGGTTCCCGGCACGTCGAGAATCGCGCGGCTGTAGCCGCCGGCACCAAAGGTCGCGTCGATATAAAGGCCGCCTTCGCGTGGGGCGAGGTGGTCGATGGCCTCGCGGCCAAGAACGGGGATGTGCGGAACCGAGCTCATGCGCCAGGCCTGCCGATCGCCCCGCCGGACTCCCAAGTGAGATCGGGGACGAACAAGCTCATAACGCCTCGAATGATTCCGCGTCGCGGCGGTTCCACGACCCAACCCCCGTCCAACATAGTTACCGAGCCCGGTCGTCCCGGGCCACCAACCCAGTATTCCCCTTGGAATTTGTCGGGCAGCCATGGGATTTCGAGCCAAAATACGCTTTGGCCGCCTCCGGACGCGGGTCGGCTCTTCATCCCTCAGTAACGGCCCTTAGCGTTAAGAAAGCGTTGATCGGCTCGCGACAAGTCGAAAAGCTGACGCGGCGGTGATGCTTCATCCACACACATGCGCCAAAATGCATCCGTTAACCTCGTCGCGCGGTTGCGCACGTTGGAGGGTAAAGGAATAGTAAAGAGAAGGGCTTGGCCCACTCTCCGTCTGTCTCGAGCTGTTTATGTCGTCCGGTTCGTCCACGCCGTCTGGATCTGATTCGAAGCGTCAACGTGTTCTCCCGGTTCCCAAGGCCGCCGCGAACATGCGGACGTTCGAGCCGGATTCCTCGATCGTCTCCGACATCATCCCCTCACCGAACCATGGCGACCGTAACAAGGGCCGGCAGCCCGACATGATCGTGCTGCATTACACCGGCATGCCCGACGTCGAAGGTGCGCTGGCGCGGCTCTGCTCGGCGGGCACCGAGGTGTCGGCACATTATGTCGTGCTGGAAGACGGCCGCATCGTGCAATGCGTGCCCGAGGCCAGGCGCGCCTGGCATGCCGGCGTGTCCGCCTGGGCCGGCGAGGACGACATCAATTCCTGCTCGATCGGGATCGAGATCGTCAATCGCGGCCACGACTGGGGCTATCCGGAGTTTCCGCTGCGCCAGATCGCCGCCGTGATCGCGCTGTGCCGCGGCATCATGCTTCGCCGCAAGGTGCCCGCGCACCGGGTGCTCGGCCACTCCGACGTGGCGCCCGCGCGCAAGAAGGATCCCGGCGAAAAATTTCCGTGGCATTCGCTGGCCAATTCCGGCGTCGGCCATTGGGTCACGCCCGCGCCGGTGGTGCGCGGCGAGAGCCTGATGCTCGGCACCATCAGCGACGAGGTGCTGAGCCTGCAGCAGGCGCTCGCCAGATACGGCTACGGCGTTCCCCTCACCGGCAAATACGACGCCGCGACCATGGAAGTCGTCACCGCGTTCCAGCGCCATTTCCGCCCGGCGCGACTGGATGGGGTCGCGGATCACTCGACGCTGTCGACCTTGCAGGCGCTGTTGGGGAGTCTCCCTCAGGAGGCAACGACCGTCGCGACGAAGTGACGGGAATTGGGACATGATGGCTTCCTCCAATTTTCCGCATTGCGAGCGAAGCGAAGCAATCCAGGCATTGCGAGCGAAGCGAAGCAATCCAGGAGTATTGGGCGACTACTCCATCTCCCGCATCCTTCGCGCATAAAGTCGTCGCAGCGGCTCCAACTGCGTCGCCTCCGTCGCCGCGCGATAGGCCTCGCGCGCCTCCTCATTCCGGCCGAGCCGCCGCAGCAGATCGGCCCGCACCGCCGGCAACAGCTCGTAGCCACGAAGCCCGCCGCGCGCAGTAGTCGCATCCACGAGATCGAGCGCACGTGCCGGCCCATCGACCATCGACACCGCCGCCGCATGGTTGAGCTCGATCACCGGCGACGGGTTGATGCGCAATAGTACTTCGTAGAGCCCGGCAATCTGCGGCCAGTCTGTCTGCTCATAGCTCGGCGCGCGCGCATGCAGCGCGGCGATCGCGGCTTGGACTGCATAGGGCTGCGGCCGGCCGGGCACGCGCAGTGCGTCGTCCACCAGACGGAGACCCTCCTCGATCTGTGCATGGTCCCACCGCGAACGATCCTGCTCTTCCAGCAGCACGATGTCGCCGGCGGCGGTCTGGCGCCCTGCGCGGCGCGCATCGTGCAGCAGCATCAGCGCCAGCAGGCCCTTGATCCCCGCGCGATCGGGTAACAGCCGGTCGAGCAAGCGGCCAAGCCGGATCGCCTCGGCCGCAAGATCGGGCCGCATCAAATCCGCACCTGACGTCGCCACATAGCCTTCGGTGAAGACCAGATAGATCACGGCAAGCACACCCTCGAGCCGCGGCACCAGCGTGTCGCGCTCGGGGACCTCATAGGGAATGCCGGCGAGCCGGATCTTCTGCTTGGCGCGGACGAGACGCTGCCCCATCGCCTCCTCAGTGACGAGGAAGGCGCGCGCGACCTGCGCCGTGGAGAGCCCGCAGACGGTGCGCAGCGTCAGCGCGACCTGGACTTCGGGCGCAAATGCGGGATGACAGCAGGTGAAGATCAGCCGCAGCATGTCGTCGTCGACCATCGCCGGCGGCTCGACGGGCGCCTGCGCGTTCAGCTCGAGCTCGTGCACGAGCGCCTGCTCCTTGCCACGGAAAACGGCCTGGCGCCTGATACGGTCGATCGCCTTGTGCCTGGCGACATTGACCAGCCAGGCACGCGCATTGTCGGGGACCTCGCACGCCGGCCAGCGCTCCAGTGCCACCGCAAAGGCGTCCTGGAGCGCGTCCTCGGCAAGATCGAAATCGCCGACGAGGCGGATCAGCGTGGCCAGCGCCCGCCCCGCCTCGTCGCGGAAGATCTTGTCGATCTCGGACAATGTCATATGTCGATGCGCGACTGCGCCTTCACTTGCCGTAGACCCAGATCGGCCGCACCTCGATCGAGCCGATGCGCGCCGACGGAATCCGCGACGCGATCTCGATCGCGGTATCGAGATCCTTGGCCTCCACGAGGTAATAGCCGCCGAGCTGCTCGCGCGTTTCGGCAAACGGGCCGTCGGTCGTCAGCGTCTTGCCATCGCGCACGCGCACGGTCGTCGCGGTCGTGGTCGGCTGCAGCCGGTCGCCGGCCTTGAAATTGCCGCTCTGGATGATGCCTTGCGTGAAGGTCTGATATTCCGCCGTCATCTGCTGGCCGGCCGCCGGACGCATATTCGCGTACTCGGCTTCGTTCTGGTAGATCATCAGCAAATACTGCATCGCCTAACTCCTGTTGCACGGCTGGATCGCCGACATCCAGTCGAACGGGACACGCACCCAACGACATCTTCAGGATAAATTATTTCGGGCGAACCGTGCATGGCGTTATCGGCTTGCGGAACCGACACAAATGCTTCATGCGTAAGCCGTCAGTCGGCCGGACGGCCGCTCCGGCAAGTGCCGAAAGGCCGCCGGGGAGGAAAGTCCGGGCTCCCTTGACATACGGTGCCGGATAACGTCCGGCGGGGGCGACCCCAGGGAAAGTGCCACAGAGAACGAACCGCCCGCCGTAGCAGCGCAAGCTGCGTAGGCAGGTAAGGGTGAAAAGGTGCGGTAAGAGCGCACCGCGGCTGCGGCAACGGAGCCGGCATGGTAAACCCCACCGGGAGCAAAACCGAATAGGGACGGCGTAGCGGGCTGTTCGCGAAAGCGATAACGCCGCGGGGCGATGTCAGGCCCGCCGTCCGGGTAGGTTGCTCGAGGCCCTGTGCAAACATGGTCCCAGAGGAATGGCCGTCACGTATCGTTCGCGCAAGCGGACGGTGCCTTACAGAACCCGGCTTACAGGCCGGCTGATATTCTAAAGCGTTTTCGAGCGAAGTGGTTTTCCGGTTCGCGTGAAGAAAACGTGTCTTACCAAGAAGTGACGAGGGGCTCGGTGTTAATGCATCGGGCCCCTCACCATTTTGGCTTTATCCGACGATCTTCTCCAGGACCGCCATCAACGCCTCCGGCGCCGTGACATTCGGTGCATGGCTCGCGTCGAGTTCGAAAGTGCGCCAGCCATCCTCGCTCTTGGTGCGCTTCGCAAACTGCCCGAACACGTCGCCCGGCGGAATGCGCGTGCAACAGATGTAGCTGCGCGGCATCACCGGCTCGCCATGTTCGAGCTTCAGCTTCGTCTCGAAACATTTGATCGGCATGTTGATCCGGCGCGCATTGAGCCAGTCGAGATCGGCCTGCGGCGTGTCCGGCGGCGGCGGGTTCGGCGGGATGCGGTAGCCGTCGCCTGAGCTTGCAGCCTTGCGCATCGGCTCGCGCCCGCCCTCATGGAGATCGAACAGCGATTGGCCGTCACGCGGCACGAAGGCGTCGAGGTAGATCAATTGCGTCACCCGCTCGCGCGCGCGATCGGCGACGCCGGTGGCGACCATGCCGCCATAGCTGTGGCCGAGCAGCACGATGTCCTCGAGGTCCTCGAACCTGATGACATTGAGAATGTCCTGGATATGCGTATCGAGATCGATCGCGGGACTAGCCAGATGCGCGCGCTCGCCGAGGCCGGTATAGGTCGGCGCAATCAGGCGATGCCCGGCCTGCGCCATCAGCGGATGCATCTTCTTCCAGGCCCACCCGCCGGACCACGCGCCGTGACAAAGCAGGAAGGTTTTTGAGCGTGCGGCCATCGGCGTTTCCATCGTTCTTGTTTGTACGATGGAGTGTAGCGGCCGGTCTCGCGATGTAAACGCTACTGCCCCTTAAGCCGCGCGCGTGTTCACCTCGACGAAAACGGGTGCGCCCTGACCAGCTTCGCGCCGCAGCTTGCCCGCCTCAAAACCGTGCATGCCGATCTGCCATTGCAGCCCGACGATGGCGCCCTTGGTCGGCTGCAGCAGCGCAAGCGAAGCGAACAAGGTCACCGGCAGCCACACCGCCAGTTGCAGCCAGACGGCCGGCGCATAGGCGGTCTCGACCGCGAGGATTGCCGGCACCACGAGATGGCCGACCACGACCATCACGAGATAGGCCGGGAAATCGTCGGCGCGCTGGTGAAACAGCTCCTCGCCGCAATAGTCGCAGGTATCCGCCACCTTCAGGAAACGGCCGAACGCGTGCCCCTCGCCGCAATTGGGGCATTTGCCCAAGAAACCGCGCCACATCGCTTTCGCGAGAGAGACTGAAACGGTCGCCATGACCCCACCTCTTCCTTTTCTACGATCCATACAATAATATCTTGCATCCATACATTCAAAGGATATGGGCCTTAATTGCATGGATTGGACCCCTACAATCTCGGAGCTGAGCGGGCCGCGCTATCAGCGCATCGTCGAGGCCATGGAGGCCGATATCGCGGCGGGCCGGCTGGTGCGTGGGCAGCAACTGCCGACGCAGCGGGCGCTGGCAAAGGCGCTCGGCATCGATCTCACCACGGTGACGCGCGCCTACACCGAGGCGCGGCGCCGCGGCATCATGGAGGCCCGGGTCGGCCAGGGCTCGTTCGTGTCGGAGACCAGCGCGCGCCGCGCGGTCGATCTGCCGCATCCCGTCGCGATCGACCTCTCGATGAACGTGCCGCCGCAACCTCTCGAAGCGCAACTCGACGAGCGCATCATCGCCGGGATGGAAGCCATCCGCGCGCAATCGGGCCTGACGGCGCATCTCAACTACCAGCCGCCCGGCGGCAGCGCACACGAGCGCGAGGTCGCCGCGCGATGGGTGCGCGCACGCGTGCCGCATGCGCATGCCGACAGGCTCGTGATCTTTCCCGGCGCGCAGACGATCCTTTTCAACCTGCTCGCCCACCTCGCCCGGCCCGGCGACGTGGTGCTGACGGAGGCGCTCACCTTTCCCGGCATCAAGGCCGCCGCGGCGCGGCTCGGCGTCAAGCTCGTCGGCGTCGCCATGGACGACGGCGGCATCCTGGCCGACGCGCTGGCGAAGGCCTGCCGCACGCATAAGCCGAAAGCGGTCTATCTCATTCCGACGCTGCACAATCCGACCACTGCGACGCTTCTCCCCGAGCGCCGCAGCGCCATCGCAAGGATCATCAACGATTCCGATACGATTCTGATCGAGGACGACGCCTACGGGCTGCTCGATCGGTCGGCATCGCCGATCGCCAATCTCATTCCGGATCGGACATATCTCGCGACCACGCTGTCGAAATGCATCGCGCCCGCTCTGCGGGTCGCCTATCTGGTGACGCCCGACAGCAGCTCGCAGCGGGAGATGCGCAGCTATTTGCAGGCGACGGTGCAGATGCCGGCGCCGCTGATGGTCGCGCTGGTGACGCATTGGATCGAGACCGGCATCGCCGACCGCATCATCACCGCTATCAGGAGCGAGGCCGTCGGCCGGCAGCAGCTCGCGCAACGCGCGCTCAAAGGCTTCGAGTTCCAGGCCAAGTCCGCCGCTCACCATCTGTGGCTGCGGCTGCCGGAGGACCGTCCCGACGTCGCGGCGCATCTGCTGCGGAATGGACTGGCAGTCGTCGCCGGCGAGGCCTTCACCGTCGACGGGACCGCGCCACACGGGGTGCGCGTCTCGCTAGGCGCGGCGCGCAACAGGGCGGAATTGACGGAAGCGCTGCGCATCCTGGTCGGCGCGTTGCACAGGCCCGCCGACACCAGACAGATCGTCTAGCAATAGCCTATTGATGCTGGCGGCGATGCCGCGAGCGCACGACCGGCGCGACGGGAGACGGATAGGCCGCATAGGCTTCGCTCGGCGCGAAGGACTGGCCGCGAGCCCCGCGCGCGGCGGGCGTGAGCTGGCCGCCATTCAGAACGTCGCGGTCCGGATGGGCAGCCTGATAGGCCGCAGGCTCGGAAAACTGGGCCTGCGCCATTGTCGGCATCAAGGCCGCCGCCGACATCAGCGCGGCCGCGACGGCAATCTTCGTGCGGGTCATCGTCCTTCTCCATATGCTCATTCGGGAGTCTGGCCGATCGAACCGCATGATGGCGTCGAGCGGGCCCCCAGGTTGAAGTACGAGCATCATGTAGCCCTGTCTTTCGCGAACGCCCGCCGCTGGGGATCACGCTTGCGTGCGGTTTTGAAATTGACCTGCACGGCCGCAGCTGTGCTATGCGAGCGACGGCGATCAACAGTTCGGGATCGCACAGGCGACAGGGACAATCTGTTGGAAATACTCACCTACGCGCTGCTGCTGCTCGGCGCACTGGCCGGGGGCTTCGTCTCGGGCCTTGCCGGATTCGGCACGGCGCTGATGGCACTCGGCATCTGGCTCTACGTGCTGCCGCCCTCGCTCGCGGTGCCGCTGGTGCTGATCTGCTCGGTGATCGCGCAGAGCTCGACGCTGCCATCGATGTGGAAAAGTTTCGATCTCTCGCTGGTCTGGCCGTTCCTGATTGGAGGACTGATCGGCGTGCCGCTGGGCACCATGCTGGTCGCCTCCGCCGATCCGAAAGTGTTCAAGCTGAGCGTCGGCGTGCTGATCCTGGTGTTTTCAACCGCTCTCTATCTGAACAAGCAGCCGCTCGCCGTCACCTTCGGTGGCCGCATTGCCGACGGCGCGATCGGCTTTGCCGGCGGCATATTAGGTGGCCTTGCTGGACTGTCGGGGCCGCTTCCGATCCTGTGGGCCAACATCCGCGGCTGGAACAAGCACGAGCGGCGCGGCATCTTCCAGCTCTTCAATTTCACCGTGCTGGCCGCCGCTTTGGTGTTGCAGACCGCCTCGGGCCTCGTCGCGTTCAAGGTCGTCTGGCTTGCGGTGATCGCATTTCCGGGCACGCTGATCGGCGCATGGGCCGGCGCGCGCGTCTACCACGCGTTGAGCGACAAGCATTTTGGCGATGTCGTGCTCGGTCTCTTGTTCCTGTCGGGCCTCGGCCTGGTCTGGAACAGTTTGGGCACACACTAGCTCCGTATTGTCTTCGCGGCGAGCGCCATGCCGCCGGCAACGCCGACTCCAAGCACGTAGATCCAGCCCTCGGCGAAATCGAACAGATGCGAGTTGAGCAGCGAGGAGAGCAAATTCTGCACCATGACCAGAAGGCCCACCCAGCAGGCCAGCCCCTCGCCGCGAAACAGCGAGAGGTGCGCGAACCAGAGCGCGTAGAGGATCACGACGCCCAACGCGCCCCATTGCACGGCGACATTGAGCGTCTGGTTGTGGGGATCACCGACGATTTCAGCCCGAACCCCGCTCTCGCCGACAGCCGCGCGCGCGAACAGGCCGCGGATCGCGCCGGTGCCGTGACCGAGCAGCGGCGCATTCACCGTGGATGCCAGCGATTTGCGCCAGAACTCCAGTCGCGATCCCATGCCGCTGACGTCGTTGCCGACGATGCTGACCTCGTAGTCTCCGCTGAATTTGGCGACGGTCGTGCGCAGATGCGGCGAGGCGCTCCACAACGTCAAGGCCAACAGCCCCATCGCACCGACGGCGAGCAGTGCGGTGCGGCGGCGCAAATGCAAGAGCGCGAAGACCACGATCAGGATCGGCAGCGTCACCAGCGCCGTGCGCGAGACCACGACGAACATCATGTTGGCGAGGAATCCAATCGCGAGCGCCACGAACAGCGCCGCGCTACGGTAGCGGCCTCGTCGTAGCAGCGACACGGTGGGATAAACCAGGGCGATCGCACAGAGCGCGAATTCCTGGCTCTGGTCGATATAATTGCGCACCGCGATCCCGCTTTCGACCTTGTAAGGCCCGCGCGACAGATAGAGTTTCAGCGACAGTGCGGGATCGGCGGCGACGGCAAATGAATAGAGCATCAGCGCCGTGCAGGACACCAGGAACGCGGAAAACACCCAGTTGCCATAGGGCCAGCGCTCGAACTGGTAGATCAGGAGCGGAATCACCAGCAGCTTCGCTGCCGGGCCGATCGCATGGATTCGGTCCGGCCACGGCGCATCCGACCAGAGCGTGCCGATGGCGGCGAGTGCGACCAGCGCGATCGGCAGCAGGCAGATCGGCCGAAGCAGCGAACGCGGAAATTCGCGAAGGTCGAGGAACGCGAACGCGATCAGCCAGGGAATGAGCGCGAAAATGAGCCCGGTCGTGGTCCATGGCAACAGCAACGCGATCAGCGCGACGAAGCGGGCTGGCGTGCGATAGCGTGCCGCCCAGATCGCGGAGAGCCAGGAATTGGGCCGCTGCTCGTACAACACTCCGGTCATTTGGCCCCTGCAGGCGATCCCCACGGCGCGGCAAGTTTGCCGGAGCCGTGGGGCGGGGACAAGCGATCGCTACGCCGGCGCGCGTACAGGAGACGCCACGGGCTCCGGCGCAGCCTGCTCCGGGGATTCCTCGTGTCGGAGCATGACAAGGCGCTTCCTGAATTCACGCCGTAGCAGCCACAAGCTCAGGGCCGCCTGCAGCGTGGTTGCCGCGATCGACAGGTACCAGACGTGCTCGATCCGGAAGCCCGGCCGCGTCGACAACCAGATCGCCGGCAGCGAATAGGTGAGTACGCGCGTTGCCGAACTCCACAGCACCGGCTTGGTATTGCCGAGGCCCTGGAACATGCTCGAGCAGGTGAAGATCACGCCCTGCGCCACCATGTTGATCGAGATGATCCGCAGGAACAGGAACGCGATCTCCATGGTTTCCCGGTCGTTCGAGAACCCCGCGAGCAGGAGCTGCGGCTTCGACTGCGCGAGGCACATGAAGCCGATCATCACGACACTGGTGATCAGCGCCGCCTTGACGAAGGTTTCGCGCACGCGCTCGCCTTTTCCGGCACCCATGTTCTGGCCGGCGATCGGCCCGGCGGCGAGCGCAACCGCAAGCGCCGGCATCTGGATCAGGCCCAGGACCCGTTGTCCGATCCCGAAACCCGCCTGCGCCGCCGCACCGAAATCGCGCAGCACGAAATAGACCACCGCCATCAAGATGAACATCATCGCGAACTCGCCGCCGGCAGGCAGACCGACATTGAGGATGCGCTTCAGATGCTGCGCCTGCGGACGCCACTGCGCCGGATTGAAGGCGACATAGCGTTCGACCTTGCGAAAATAGGCAAGCAGCATCACGACGCCGATCAACACCGCGATCGAGCTCGCCAGCCCCGCACCGGCAACGCCGAGCGCATGGCCCGTGCCCAAGCCCGCGATCAGAACCGGCGCCAGCGCGATGTTGATGGCCACCGCAAGCGCCTGCACCAGCATCGTGGGACGCACGATGCCGGTGGCGCGCAGCGCGGATCCCATCACCTGGCTCGCGAATTGCAACGCGAGCGCCGGCATGAACCACAGCAGATACGTGGTCCCCGCCTCGATCGTGGCTTCGTCCGCGGCGATCGCATGCATGTAGGCGCGCGACAGCGCCGCGCCTGCGACCAGCGTCAACAGTCCGAACAGCACCGACAGCACGATCGCCTGATTGAAGATCAAATTGGCATCCGGCCGATCCTTGCGTCCCACGGCATGCGCGATCAACGACACCGCGCCGACCCCGAGCACCTGCATCAGCGCGCTGATGAGAAAGCCGGCATTGCCGGCCGCCGCCACGCCCGCGACCGCGGCATCGCCCAAGCCCGAGACGAAGTACAGATCGACCAGCTGGCAAAGCATGATCGTGACCATACCGACCATGATCGGCGGCGCCATGCCCAGAATGTGCTTCGCGATAGAGCCGTTGGTCAGGTCTTTCATGTCACCCATCCTTGACCGATTCTTCGGCGACGCGGCCGACATTGGTCCATCGGCCGCGCGTCACTCATTCCGCTGCTGCGATCTGTCCGAGCTCCACCACCTGGCGCTCGAACAGCCCGCGATAGATGCCGCCGGGCTTGGCTGCGAGCTTGGCATGGGTGCCTTGCTCGACGATCTCGCCGCGGTCGAACACCAGGATGCGATCGAGGCTCTTCACCGTCGACAGCCGGTGCGCGATCACGATCGAGGTCCGGCCTCTCATCAGCCGCTCCATCGCCTGCTGGATCAGCGCCTCGGATTCCGAATCGAGGCTCGAGGTCGCTTCGTCCAGGATCAGCACCGGCGCATCGGCCAGGAAGGCGCGCGCCAGCGCCACGCGCTGCCGCTCGCCGCCGGAGAGCTTGACGCCGCGCTCGCCAACCAGCGTGCCGTAGCCCTTGGGCAGGCGCACGATGAAGTCGTGCGCGTTGGCCAGCCGTGCCGCCTGCTCGACCGCCTCGAGGCTGGCGCCGGGCCGGCCATAGGCGATGTTCTCGGCGAGCGAGCGGTGGAACAGGATCGGGTCCTGCTGCACGATCGCGATCTGGCTGCGCAGCGAATGCTGAGTGGCCTTGGCGATGTCTTGCCCATCGATCAGAACGCGGCCGCCGGTGACGTCGTAGAGCCGCTGCACCAGCTTGACGAACGTGGTCTTGCCGGAGCCGGAGCGGCCGACGAGACCGACGCGTTCGCCGGCGCGGATCGTGACCGACAGTCCGTCATAGAGCGGCGCGTGGTGGCCGCCGTAATGGAACGTGACATCGTCGAACACGAGCTCGCCGCGCTCGATCGTGATCGGCCGCGCGTCCGTCGCATCCGCAATCCCTATCGGCTCGTCGTGGATCGCCACCAGCTCTTCCATGTCGTTGACCGAGCGCTGCAGGTTGTTGATGTGCATTCCGACGTCGCGCAAATAGGCATGGATGACGTAGTAGCTCGTCAGCACATAGGTGACGTCGCCGGGCGAGGCCTGCCCCGACATCCACAGCAGCACGGCACCGCCGATCACGGAGGCGCGCAGGGCCAGCAACACCGAGAGCTGCGCCAGATTGGTGTAGTTGTAGCGCAGCCAGGTCCGCCGCACGCGCACGCGCCAGCGGTTGACGACACGGGCAAGCCGCGCATCCTCGCGCGCCTCCGCGCCGAAAGACTTCACCACGGCGTTGCAGGTCAGCGCATCCGCCAGTGTGCCGCCGACCTTGGTGTCCCAGGCATTGGAGACGCGCGCGGCCGGCGCGATGTAGCGCGTCGAGAACAGCACCGTCATCGTGACATAGGCCAGCGCGCCGAGCGCGATCACCGCGCCAAGCGAGGCCCAGTGCACGCCGAGCAGGATCATCGACCCGATCAGCACCAGCAGCGACGGCGCCAGCGCCATCAAGATGGTGTCGTTCAACAGGTCGAGCGCCCACATGCCGCGGGTGACCTTGCGCACCGTGGATCCCGCGAAGGAGTTGGCGTGCCAGTCGGTCGAGAACCGTTGCACGCGCATGAAGGCTTCCTGCGCGACCTCGGACATGATCTTCAGCGAGAACGGCACGATGGCCTGGAGGCCGGTCAGCCGCAGCACCATGGAGGCTGCGCCCAGCGCCACGATACCGCCCAATGCCATCAGCGCCGCGTGACGCGCGGCGGGATCGGATGGGCCGCGCGTCAGGGCGTCGACCAGATGTCCGGAGAAGACCGGCATGAACAGGTCGGCGATGGTCGCACCCAACAAGCCGCCGGCCACGACGAGCGTACGCCCCGGCTGCTTCAGCCAGTGCCGGAACACGAAGGGCAGCACCACGCGTATCGCCGCGGGCCTTTTTGACAGAGCGGTCATGGCATCATCCGGCCGCTTATGCCGCGGGCCGGCTCCATTGATGGACGCAGGTCGGCCGCGAGGGCCGAGACGGCGTCACTTGAAGTTGGTTTTGGACTTGGGGAGCGGAGCGATCGGGACTGGAAGCCCAATCGAAGCTGGCGGAAGAGGCCTCTAGGAGGCCGAGCAGATACCGAGCCAGAACATCATCGAGCGCGGGCGTGCGATCTGCGAATGCGACGAAATCATGCAAATCCTCCCGGTTCGATGGAATGAGGTGCGCTTTATAGATGTGTCATTGGTGATTTGCAACGGGGCTCGCGCGAGATCACGCACGAGTGTTGCAAATTAGTACGCGTCGCCGCGCTCTCCT
>NZ_JADPIT010000010.1:249842-264349 GCF_023073035.1 Bradyrhizobium sp. 62 | reverse complement strand
CCGGGCGATGACACCGAATGAGTGGCTGGCTTAGTGCGCGTCGCCGCTGGCGCCGAACGGCGAGGCCGGCCTCTTCAACAGTGTGACGAGCAGGGTGAGGCCGAGATAGAACAGCGTCAGGATGAAAAAGGCATCGCCGAAGCCCATCACCACGGCCTGGCGATGCACGAGCTGCGACAGCTGCTTCATCGCCATCAGCGTGGAATCGCCGAGCCCCTGGAACTTCTGCATGAACATGGTCAGGGTTTCGGTCGCGGTCGCGTTGCCCCAGGTGACGCGCTCCTGCAGGCGCGTGATGTGCAGGTCCGTGCGGTCGTTGAGCACGGTGTTGATGACGGCAAGACCGACCGCGCCGCCGAGATTGCGCATCAGGTTGAAGAGGCCCGAGGCGTTCTTCACCCGGTCAGGTGCGAGCGTGCCGAGCGCGATGTTGTTGGTCGGCACCATCGCGAACATCATGCCGATGCCGCGCAGGATCTGCGGAATCAACAGCTCGTAGAAATCGTAGTCGCGCGTGATCCAGGTCATCTGGTAGGAGCCGAGCGCGAACACGACGAGCCCGAACGCGATCATGTAGCGCATGTCGTACTTCGCCATGAGACGGCCGACCACCGGCGCGACCAGGAACATGGTGATGCCCGAGACGAACATGGTCTCGCCGATCATCAGCGCGCTATAGCCGCGCACTTCGGCGAGATAGCGCGGATAGATGTAGGTGAGGCCGTAGAGGCCGATGCCGATGCAGAACTGAAGGACGCAGCCGATCGCAAAATTGCGGTTGGAAAAGGTGCGTAGATTGACGATCGGCTCGGCCGCCGTGAAGACGCGCCAGAAGAAGGCAATCGCGGAGATGCCGCAGATCCAGGCGCAGATCGCGACCGAGGGGTCCTGCATCCATTCATATTGCGGGCCTTCCTCCAGCACGTATTCCAGCGTGCCGAGGAAGCCGGCCATGAACAGCAGCCCCCACCAGTCGAAGCGATCGAGCAATTCGAAATGCGGCTCGTCGAAATCGACCAGCGCCAGCACACCGATGGTGATCCCGATGCCGGGCACGATGTTGATGAAGAACAGCCAGTTCCAGGACATCAGGTCGGTGATGTAGCCGCCGACGGTCGGCCCGATGGTCGGAGCCAGCGTCGCGACGAGCCCGATGATGGGACCGACGATGTGGAATTTGGTGCGTGGGAAGACGGTGTAGGCCGAAGCGAACACCGTCGGGATCATGCCGGCGCCGAGAAAACCTTGCAGCGCGCGCCAGAGGATCATCTCCTCGATGGTGGTGGCGAAGCCGCAGAGCAGGCTCGATGCGGTAAAGCCGGCCGCCGAGATCGCAAACAACAGCCGCGTGCCGAAGGCGCGCGACAAGAATCCCGACAGCGGAATCGCGATCACTTCGGCGATCAGATAGGCGGTCTGGACCCAGGAGACTTCACTGGAGCTTGCCGACAGGCCGGCCTGGATTTCACTCAGGGACGCCGAGACGATCTGGATGTCCAGGATCGACATGAACATTCCGAACACCATGATGATGAAAGCGAACAGCCCGCTTCGGCGCGATGCGCTCCGAAGCGGGGTCCGCCATCATGGCAGGTGAAGCGATCGTGGCGTTCGCCATGGTCTGACCTCGCGGCGCAGGCGCGCTACTGCGGATGGATCATGGTGGCGTCGTCGAGATCGACCTCGCTGTCGGCGTCGGCCGCGCCCTTGTTGGTGTCGACGGTCGCAGTGACCGACATGCCGGCGCGGAGCAGGTTTTGCTTTGCGACCGACTTCGGCACGCGGATGCGGACCGGCACGCGCTGCACGATCTTGGTGAAGTTGCCGGTGGCGTTGTCAGGCGGCAGCAGCGTGAACACCGAGCCCGACCCCGCCGCGATGCTGTCGACGACACCGGAGAACTTGCGCATGCCGTAGGCGTCGACCTTGATCGTCACCGGCTGGCCGGGGCGGATGCGCTTGAGCTGGGTCTCCTTGAAATTGGCGTCGATATAGACGTTGTCGAGCGGCACGACGTTGCCGAGCCGCTGGCCCACCGCGACGAAGTCGCCGGCGCTGACGAGGCGGTTCGAGAACGTGCCGTCGACCGGCGCGCGCACCGCGGTGAAGGCGAGATCGCGCTCGGCCTTGGCCAGCGTGGTCTTGAGCTCGGCGAGCTGCGCCTGCGCTTCGGCCTGCTGCGCCTTGGCGACGTCGACATTGCTGAGTGCGACGCCGTAGGCGGCTTGCGCAGCCTTGACCGCGGCGGCGCCCTGGTCGCGTCCGGCTTCGGAGCTCTCGAAGGTGGCGCGCGAGGCAAACCCCTTGTTGCTCAGCGCTTGCTGGCGCTCATAATCGAGGTCGGCGCGCTTGAGGCCGGCTTCGGCGGAGACGAGCTGCGCCTTGGCTTGTGCGACCTGGCTGTCGAGCGCCGCGACTTGGCGGCCGATGCGATCGATGGTGGCCTGCTGGGTCGCGATCCTGGTCGCGGCGGCGTCGACCGCGATCTTGTAGTCGCCGTCGTCGATGCGGAAGACGATGTCACCGGCGCGGACCGTCGTGTTGTCGCCGGCGAGGATCGAGGAGACGTGGCCGGCAACGCGCGCGCCCAGCATGGTGTTATTGGCGCGGACATAGGCGTCGTCGGTCGCGACGTAGAAGCGGCCGACCAGCGTGTAATAGCCGGCATAGCTCGCGGCCGCGAGCGCCAGCACCAGCCCTACTCCCATCATCACGAACTTGCGCTTGCCGGACTTCGGCGCGCCGGCGGCGGCGGGCGCGTCGGGGGCTGCGGCCGGCTTGTCGGTCACGGGCGTCTCCGGCGCCTCGCTGGGGCGGCGCTTGGTTTCCTCGGCCACATGAGAGCGCAACTGCTCGGCGAGAGCTACAGACGTCTCGGTGGCAGCGTCACCACCCGCGGGCGTCGGCGTCTCCGCGGCGTCCGGGCGAAGGACGCGCGCAGCCTGATCTCTCACTACGGCCATGGAGGCCTCCCCCAAAAAAGCGCAATGAGGGACGGCCGCCGTGCGGCCGAGTCCCTCTCGCCGATCCCAAATATCATTGACCGAACGGTTCGGTCAATATAGATAATACCGGACAGACCCTACTGGCCCGAATCCTTTATTTCGGTTTCATGACCCTCGACCGAAGCAAAAACTTTCCGAGACCCTGAACCAATGGTTGTAACCGGCCGCGAACATCTGCACGTCATCCAAGAGGAGGACAGCTCCAAACGCCGCCAGATCCTGGACGGGGCCCGCAAGGTGTTCATGGATCTCGGGTTTGACGGTGCCAGCATGGGCGAGATCGCCCGCGCGGCGCAGGTCTCCAAAGGCACGCTTTACGTCTACTTCGCCGACAAATGCGCGCTGTTCGAAGCCATTCTCGAGCAGGAGGCGCTCCAGCATGGGCAGGTCGCGTTCAATTTCGATCCGGCACGCGATGTTGAAACCACGCTGAAGGATTTCGGCCGGGCCTACAACCGTTTGCTGTGCCGGCCCGGCGGCGGATCGGCGATCCGTACCGTGATGGCGATCGCCGAGCGCATGCCCGATCTCGGCCGCCGCTATTATGCGCGCGTGCTGGACAAATCCATCAACCGCCTCTCCGACTATCTCAACACCCATGTCGCCTCCGGCGATCTCGCGATCGACGATTGCGATCTGGCGGCGTCGCAGTTCATGGAACTGTGCAAGGCCTCGCTCTTCCTGCCGTTCGTGTTCCAGGCCGCGCCCGCACCGTCGGAAGAGCGCATGAGCGAGGTCGTCGACAGCGCGACGCGGATGTTCCTGGCGGCTTATCGGGCGAAGTAGCGCCAAGCCGGGCCTGCGTTGCAGGCCGTTCCGGGAGCGTTATATTTAGGCTCATGTCCCGTGATCTCCGCCCGCCCGTCGATATCCTCCATTACGAGATCGTCCAGGAACAGGCCTCCGCGCTTGGACGAATGGGCCGCACGCTCGAACAGGCGCTCGCTCGCTTGCGCGAGTTCGACGCCGCTCACGCAAGCTCGGAAGTGCCGGACTCGATGCAACCGGCAAGGCGCAAGCTGGTGATGGAAGCCGGTCACGCGCTCTGGATGTTCGTGGTGCAGCGTGAGGCATCCGGCTTGCGCGACAGCCGCCACATCATGCGGACCTACAATGTCCCGGCCGAGGTGCAGCTGTGTATGGGGCTGGTCCCAGCACCGTCGAAGTCGGCCCGAAAATGATTTGCTACGGCGCCCGGCGCTCGGGCCTGCACTCCTTTGACAAGAAGCGGTTGTGCTTCCCGATGTCAGCTCAATCGTCAGGGAAAAAGAGGCCCCAGCTCGCGGGGGGCATTGAGCTGGGGCCATTGGGGTCACCCTTGGGGAAGGGTATCGGGAAAACTTGGCAACGGCAGGAATGTTCCTCCATTAATTTTGAAGAGGAATTGGCGCCGCGGGAGGAATGGCACGTACTGGTCTCTAAGTGCCCGGCGTAGCTTGAACTGCTTCGCTTTGTTCGTTCCACCGATGGAACAAAGAACCTTATGTGCACTTTGTAACGTTGGGCGCAGGGGGGAAGATGTGAATACGGCGGAACTTCCAACCATTCTGTTGATCGAAGACGAGGATGCGCTCCAGCTCATCGTCGAAGACGCTCTCTCGGAGGGAGGCTTTCAGATCGCGACCGTGAAGACGGGCGAGGAAGCCGTCACGCTCCTGAAGGGTGGTCAGCCCTACCGGGCGCTCGTCACTGACGTCAATCTGCTGGGGCGCCTCGACGGCTGGGAGGTCGCAAGGGCCGCCCGTGAGATCGACCCGCATTTTCCCGTGGTTTACATGACCGGCGGCGCGGCCGATAAATGGCCCATCTTCGGTGTACCGAACAGCATTCTGCTTCAGAAACCATTTGCGCCCGCGCAAGTCGTTTCGGCTGTTTCCCAGCTCCTGAACGCGGCCTCGCAGCAGACGGGTCCCGCCTGAGAAACGGCGAGATCCGTGTCTGCATCAGTCCTCCTCATCGAAGATGAAGCGCTCATCCGAATGATGCTGGTCGAGATGATCGAGGAAGCGGGTCATTCAGTTGTTGCAGAAGCGGGAAACGTCACCAAGGGTGCCGTTCTTGCGACGGATGCCGAGTTCGATCTCGCGATCCTGGACATCAATCTCGGCGGCGACACCATCGAGCCAATCGCCACAGCAGTTGCGGGACGCGGCAAGCCCTTTTTCTTCGTGAGCGGCTACGGATCGTCGGGTGTGCCTGATGCCTTCAGGGGCACCCCGGTCGTGAGAAAGCCTTGCTTGCTGGCAGAGTTGCAAACCGCCATCGATGCCGCACTGGCGCAAGTGCCGAGTAAAAACCTTGGGCCGATCTAGCCGATTGCCTCGGCCTGGTATCGTAGTCGATGTGCATTGCTGCGATCGTCCGCAACGGGTCACAAGCCGTCCATCATGCTCAACGCGGAAGACTTCCGTTTGCAACGGTGGGCTGACCTTATAAGACCACACCTAGTCCGCCACCTGCTTCCTGAGCGCAGCGAGATCGTTGACGACCATCTTGGTCGGGCCAGTCCAGATGATGCCGTCGTCCTGGAGGCGGCTGAGGATCAGGCTGATCGACTGGCGCGTCGCACCGATCATGCGCGCGAGATTGGCCTGCGTGATGCGGCCGAGCGAGATCGGGCCGCTCTCGTCCTGGGCTGCGTTCTCGCACAGCTTGACCAGCAGCAGCACCAACCGTTCCGCCGCCTTCTGTCCCGCCAGCGTCTGCGCCAGCATCGAATAGGTCTCGCCCTTGAAGCCGAGACACTCGATCAGCGCGACTGCGAACGACGGCGACTGCGCGATCAACCGGCGGACCGCGTCCTGGTCGAGATGCAGTGCCTCGACGCGCCCAAGCGCGCGGGCCGACCAACTGTGGCGGTGATCGCCGAGGATATAGGGCGCCCCGACGAAGTCGCCTGCCTCCCAGGTCGACAGCATCAATTCGCGCCCCTGCGTGCCGGCATGGGTGCTTTCGACGATTCCGTTCAGGATGATGTGGACGCCGTTTGCGGGCTCGCCCTCCCGCAGCAGATATTCGCGGTTCTGGTAGGTCGCGAGCCGGCCGGTTCGCATCACCAGCTCCAGATCGGGCTTGTCCAACGCCTTCAGCACATAACGTCCGGTCCCGGGCCGTGACAGTTCGGCGCGCGGCTCAGCGGGATCGGCCACCTCATGCGCATCGCTGCGCTCCACGATCGGTCTCCCTTCGAGTGACGGCTCGAAGGCTAGGAGGTCTCCGCTCAGATTGCAACGCGGCGCAGATGGTCGGGCCCGACTGAAGCCTCCACGAAAGCGCAGGCCAGATCGGTGAGCAGACGCTCCCGGCCAGCCGGCGCCAGGAACGTGACGCCATAGGGCACGCCGGCTGCGGTGACGGCGTTCGGAACGGCGATGGCGGCCAGGCCCAGCGGGTTTGCGTAGTTGGTGTAATAGCCGTTGTTGAAGTTGGCCGTCAGCGGATCGCGCGCGACGTCGTCGATGCTCAGCACGGTGCCGACCGTCGGCACGACCAGCGCGTCGTGAACTTGCCAGAAATCGCGCAGCGACCGCTGGACCTCCTTGACCTTGTAGAGCGCGCGATAGGCGTCGGCCGCCGTGAACTTCCGGCTGCCGATGACGAGGTCGCGCACGATCTTCACGCCCGCGTCCGGGTTGGCGTCGAGGAATGCGCCGACCGAGACGTCCCGTTCGGCGAGGAAGGGTCCGAAGAACATCAGATCGTTGACCGAAATGAACGGCGAGAAATCGACCGACGCCACCGACAGATCGAGTTGCCGCAGCTTGCGCAGCCCATCGCCGAACAGCGCCTCCGTCTCCGCATTGCCGAAGAACCTGAGCTGATCCGGACGCGGCGTTGCGATGTTGAGCGGCCGCGCTGGAGGAGCCTGCTCCGTCCATCCGGCGAAAGCTTCCGGTGAAAAGCAGTCCCCGGCATCGCACCGCGCCAACACGCGATAGATCTCGTGGCCATCGCGGGGGTCGCGCGTATAGAGCGAGATGGTATCAAAACTACGGCACGCGTAGACCATGCCGCGCTGACTGAAGGCGCCGGGCGCCGGCTTGAAGCCGGTCACGCCACAATAGGACGCCGGCACCCTGCCCGATCCGCCAGTATCGGTGCCGAACGCAAAGGACGAGGTGCCCGTCGCGACCGACACCGCGGCGCCCGAGCTCGAGCCGCCGGGGATGTAGTCGGGGTTGTGCGGGTTGCGGGCGATGCCATAGGGCGAGCGCACGCCGACGAGGCCGGTCGCGAACTGATCCATATTGGTTTTGCCGAGATAGATCGCGCCGGCGGCGATGGCGTCGGCGACGACCGGGCTGGTGTCTTTCGCAGTGTAGGCGAATTCCGGGCAGGCCGAGGTGGTCTGCTCGCCGGCGACGTCGATACAATCCTTGACCGAGAACACGAGACCGTAGAGCGGCAGCTCGCCGATCTCGCCAATGCGCGCATCAAGCGCGCGGGCCTTCGCCATGACGCCGTCTGGATTTGCCGTCGAGATCCAGACGCCGCTCTGGTCGGCGTCGTCAAGGCGCGACAATACATGCGCGGCGACATCGGACGGCTTGAGCTCACCGCTGCGATAGGCGGCACGGAGATGGCCAGGTGCGAGATTCATGTCGGTCACGTGCTTGCGGGAATTGGCAATGTGCCGGCGAGGCAGACCCGCCGGCACCGATCTTAGCGGCCGATCACCTTCTCCAGATAGGCGGGCTGGATGAAGGCTTCGAAGTCGGCGCGCGGCAGCAGCTTCGGCAGGCGCTCCTGCTTCACCAGGAAATCGGCGGTCGAGATCAGCGTGTCGACGAACTTCCCCTTTTTCGCGGATGTGCCGAGATACTCCTCCGTGAGCTGCGTGTTGCAGGGGATCATCCCGGTGCCCTTCATCATTCGCTGCGCGTCCTCGATGGGCAGCGAAAGCTCTTCCGCGATGATTTCGGCGGTCTTCTCCGGGTTCTTCAGCCAGAAGTCGATGCCTTCGCATTCGGCCTTGATGAACTTGTCGACGTAGGACGGATACTTCTCCGCGAACGCGTTCATGACGACGCCGATGTCCCAGGTCGGGTAGCCGCGCTTGGCCATCTCGCCCGAGGTGACGAGGATCTTGCCGCCGTTCTTCACAGCCTTGCCGAGATTCGGCTCCCAGAACCAGGCCGCGTCGATGTCGCCGCGAAGCCAGGCCGCCGCGATGTCCGACGGCGCCAGGTCCAGGATCTTCATCGAGGCGGGATCGACACCCTCGTCCTTGAGCGCCTGGAGCAGGAGGTAGTGCGTCGTTGAGCCGAACGGCGCCGCCACGGTCTTGCCCTTGAGGTCCTTGAGCGAGGTGATGTTCTTGTCGGCGCGAACCACCATCGACTCGACGTAGTCGAGCATGTTGATCACCAGGATGCCTTTGATCGGCAGGGCGCGCGTCGCGCCGATCGCGGTCGGCGGGTTGCCGAGGCCGCCGAAATCGACGTCGTTGCCAGCGATCGCGCGCAGCATGTCGCCACCGCCGCCGATCTTGACGTATTTGATGTCGACGCCCGGCATCTCCTTGGCGAGCAGGCCAAGATGCTTGGTGACCAGCTGCGCGTTGACGAGGTTCAGATAGCCGACGGTCACCTTCGCCGGCTTGTCCTCGGCGCGGACTGCACCCGTGAGCGCCAACGTGGTAACCGCGAGCGTCGCAATCAGTCTCTTCATGGAGGTCTCCCCTACGATCAGAATTGGATTCAGGCCCACGGCATCAACAGTTTCGCGATGCCGCGCATCATGAGGTCGAGCACGACGCCGGTGAGACCGAGCACGATCAGCCCCATGATCACGACGTCGGACAGCAGGAATTTTGCGGCGTCCCAGATCATCCAGCCGATGCCGGCGGATGCCGCGACGATTTCGGCGGCGACGAGAACGGTGTAGGTGAATCCGAGCGAGATGCGCATGCCGGCCAGAATCAGCGGTCCCGCCGCCGGCAAATAGACGTGAAACAGCAGGTGTCGCCGGGTCGCGCCGAGCGACTGGGCGGCGCGCACGTAGACCGGGTCCACGCTGGTGACGGCCTGGATCGTCGAGATGACGATGCCCGGAAGACCGGCAAGAAACAGCAGCGACAGCTTCGAGCTCTCACCGATGCCGAGCCACATCACCAGCAGCGTATAAAGTCCGAGCGGCGGCAATGGCCGGTAGAACTCGATCAACGGATTGAGCAGCGCGCGTGCGTTGCGCGACACGCCCATGAGGACACCGAGCGGAATGCCGATCAAGCAGGCCAGCGTGAAGGCGGTGAGGATGCGATAGAGGCTTGCGCCGAGATGCTGAAGCAGGGTCGCGCCCTGATATCCCTTCGTCATCGTCTTGACGAACGCGGCCCAAACCGCCTGCGGCTTCGGCAGGAACAGCTCGTTGGCCCAGCCTCTCTCCGTGACAATGGCCCAGCCGGCCAGCAGCACGGCGACGGTCAACGTCGAGAGCAGCACCGATCGCGAGACCTTCGGAAGCCGCAGCCGCAAGCTGCCGCGTCGCGTGCGATCCGGCGAGATTGGAATCGTCATGTGGGTCGCCTCGACGCTCATGTCCGCACTCCCAGGATCTGCATGATGGTCAGCGCGTAGATCCGCGTCGCCATCACCGACTTGGTGATCGAGATGTTCTCGTTGTCGACGGCCCAGCCGTCTTCTCCGGGACCGAACGTCACCGCATTGATTCCGGCTTCGCGGAAGCGGATCGTGTCATTGAAGGCGTTCTTGCGGTTGACCCCGGGCTCGCGGCCCATCAGACGCCGGTAAACCGCGCGCAGGGAGCGGCAGGGCTCCTCCTCGACCGGCACCGGTTCGGTCGCGTTGACGAACAGCGAGCCGGGCACCTGGCGCACCTCCACCTTGACGTCGTTCACGCCGGCAAAAGTGTCCCGTCCGAGACGCTCGATGTCCGCAATCACGCTCGACAGCGTCATGCCGGGCACGATGCCGACCACGGCGAGTGTGATTGTGCAGGCATCCGGCGAAAACTGCATCTCGCCAGGCAGGCCGGACCGAATGCGCACCACGGCGCAGCAGGGCGGCGTATGTCCCATGAACTTGCTGGGGATATGCGTGAACGCCATGTCCTTCAGTTTCGGCAACAGCTTTGCCGCTTCCATGATGGCGTTGACGCTGATGTCCGGTCGCCAGATGTGCGACTTGATCCCGTGAACGGTAAGCTCGATCAGGCAGTGGCCGGAATTGGCCACCGACAGGTTCATGCCCCAGTCCTTGTTGACGTCGCCCCAGGCGGTCGGCTCGGCGGTGATCTCGTAGTCGGCGGTCAGGCCAACCTTGTTCAACATGTAGATGGAGCCCTCGGTGCCGTTCCGCTCCTCATCGACGGTGTAGCAGCACATCAAGGTGCCATCGAACTTCACACCCGCTTCGGTCAAGGCCTGCACTGCGAGCAGCGATGCAGCGAGATTTCCGCGCGTGTCGGACGTGCCGCGCGCATAGAGCAGATCGCCGTGGCGCGTCGCCTTGAACGGATCGAAATCCGTCATGTGCCATTTCTCGGGCTCGACGGCCGGATAGGTGTCGAGGTGATCGTTGAGAATGAGCGAGGGGGCGCCGTCCCGCCCCTTGAGCACGCCGAGCACGTTCGGCCGGTGCGGCTGCGCGCTGTGCTTGGTGACCTCCATGCCGAGCGCTTCGAGCTTGCCCGCGACCAGCATCGAGATCGCCTCTTCCTCGGCAGGCGGCAAATCGGGATCCAGCGGATTGCCGGAACGGGGCTGGCCGGTGCGGATCAGCTCGGACGCGAGCTCAAGCCAGCGCTCCTCCGTGATGCGCGACAGCACGCGCTGTTCGAGATCCGAATAAGGAGGGCTGACAGGCATCTGCATGACGGGATCCGCTGGCTCACGGCGCCGGCAGCGCCGCTTCGTGGCAGCCTCCTCATTGCAGCGACCGTGCCAACTGCTGGAAAACCCCGCGGCGGCAGAATTGTCTTCCTGACTTCAATGGCTTAGGAGAGATTTTCGCATGCGCAAATTTTTGCGCTCGAGACGCGCTCTGCCGAAGACGCGACGCCGGCTGAACAGGCTGAGGTCAGCGCGAGGCCGGCCGGCGTGGGGTCGTAGCCCGCATGGAGGGAAGCGGAATGCGGGAACACCTTCCCCGGATTGCGCTTCGCTCCATCCAGGCTACGGATCACGCGCAATCCTCAATCATCGGCGTACTCGTCCTCTTCGTGTTTTCGCGCCATGCTCTTGCGCGTCCCCAGCGAGCCGGTCACGGAGGGATCGCGTGCATTCGCATAGGGATTGCGCCCGCCCGCTCGCGCGGCAACCTCTTCGCCGGAGACGGCGGCGGGCTGGCAGATCAGGCGGCGGCTGGCGCGGCGCATCAGATCGACGTGGATGTGATCGTAATGATAGACGTTCGAGCCCGGCGCCAGCACCGTGGTGAAATGCACGCAGGCGCCCGACTGCACGTCGCGCAGGAATCCCTGCTCTTCCGGCATGCCGCGCCAGCCATCCTTCACGGTGACGCGGCGGCCGTCGGCGAGCACGAAGGCGGCGATGTCGAGCGCATTGCCGAAGGCGTGCTCGGAAATATGGGCATGCGAATTACCGTTCATGCCGCGGCAGGAATAGGCGGAGATCTGCTTGATCTCCGCGACGCGGGTGCCGAACCAGCGCATCGCCGAGGGCTGCACGGTGTCGGCGAGCCAACGGTCGAGCTCGGACACGATCGGACAGGCCAGCGTCGCAACCGGCTTGATCGCAACTGGGCCGACGGCGGTGACGGGATCGCCCCGTGCCGGACCAAGACGCGGCGGCGGCTGCTGCGCGGGCGCCTGCGAGTACGGCGCCGGCCGCGCCGGATAGCTCGGCGAATTCATGTAGCGCGACGCACCCGCGGCATCGGTGCCCTCGGGCGGCAGGTCGATCTCGTCCTCCTGCTGCGCCACGCCCGGCGCGTTCAGAGGCATTGGACCAGGGGAAGCGCCATAGCCGGAGGGCTGACGCACCGCGCTCTCGGGATAGTTTGAGCGTTGCGGATAGTTCTGGCTCTGCGGGTAATTCGATCGCGGCTGCGTCACCGGCCAGCGCGGCTGGTTGCCGATGCTCCCGGGCGGTCGCAAATCCTCATCGGCAAAGCCGTAGCCGCTCGAGCCTTCGCCGAGGGCGGCGACCTTGAGCGGAAACTCGGCGCCGCACATGCCCGGCCCGGAGATCGGGTCGATGCGGACGAGATCCGGCCCTTCTTTCACCGCGCCTGATTTCAGGCATGCGGCTTCGGCCTCGGCCCGCCACGGTTCACGTTCGGCCTGGAAGACGCCGCGTCCGCAACCCGCTAACGAAACAAGGACGATGGAGCCGACAAGATACAAACGAACTCCGCGCGTCATGCACGCACGTTCGGTGAATTTACTTAAAGACTCTTCAACGTGTTGATTTCAGTATTCTTTAACCATGTCAGCTCGCGCGAGCAGCGGCCCCTGCCCCGACGAGCGACAGCAAGGCTGACTTTTCCGAAAAGAGACACTCTGTTAACCATGACGTCCTCGCGCAAGGCGGCGCGAGCAGCGGGAGCGACCTCATGACGTTCGCCGGGAGACTGAGCGTTATCACCGCGTACCTCGCCATGGCCTTTGTCGGCGCCATCGTGCTCGGCATGATCTAGCGGCTTCAGCCGGAGGTATCGAACGCGTCCCTTACGACCGCGCGCTCCACTGCCGCGACGTCGTGATCAGCTTCTCCGGCCGCTCTTCGGCTCGCGTCCAGTCGTTGCCGGAACACCAGAAATGGCCCAGTGCGCAGGCTTCGACGTGGAGCTTGCCGGAGTTCTTCAGCGTCATCGTCGCATAATAGGTGCTGCCGCTGGAGCGACTGTAGATGTTGCCGGTCCAGACCTCGTGCGTTTTCGGTTTCATGTTGACGAGCACGCTCTCGCCCCTGGTCGATGCTTCCGTCAGCGCGAAGCCGCACAGTGCCGGTCCGCAGCGTTCGATGCGAACCGTGCCCTTGGCGCCTGCGCTCTCCCATTCGCCGAGCGGCAAATAGGCGAGTTCGTCGTCGCTGCGCTCAGGGCTCGTCACCGCCTGCTCGAGCACCGGCCTCGGCGCAACGACCGGCGCCTCCATGCGCGGCGGATCGAGCGCGACGGTCTTCGGCGGATCCGTCCGCGGTAGCTCGACCCGTGGCGGATTGGAGCTTGGCGCCGGCGGCAGGACAACTGGCTGCGACGTCGTCGAGGCAAGGACAGGAGCCGCCGGCGCCGGTGGAGGCGCGACCGCAATGGCTGGCGCCGGCCTGACCGGAGCCACGGGATAGAGCGGCTGCGGCGGCGGTAGCACCGGCGTCGGCGCCGGTGTCGTATCGACGTCCGGCCGAAAGCTGCGATGGGAGGAAACCGCGACACAGGAAGCCGATCGGCAATTCCTGGGCGACTCGACCTGGAATCGATGACCGCCGATCGAGAACGCGTAGGATCCGGCCTCGGCTGCGGGCGCAATCGCCATCAGCGCGATCAAGGTGCCAAGCGAAGTCACAAGCCGCATCATCGGCGCCTCCCTCTGTATGGCGACGACGTTACACAGATGGAATCGCGGCTGAATGTGCGCTGCCTCACCCAGCAGAGGAGAGCCGTTGTGACGTCTATCACAGAACGCCCGACCAGCCCGGCGTAGGGTCGAACCACGCTTCATCCACCCGCGACTTCAGTCCCATCGGGACCCACACATTCTTTGGAGGTTGTCATGAACAAGCTCACCATCGCCGCCACCGCTCTCTTCCTCGCGTCCACCGCCGCCGCGCATGCCGGCAATGCGATCTCGTTCCAGATCGAAGGCCAGAACATCCGCATCGAGACGCCGCGCAACTGCGCCTCGCTCAATTGCGTGACCATCGTGGCGCCGGGCCTGTCGGACAAGCCGATCAAGCTGAACAACATCAACCTCAAGGGCCTTGGCTCCAGTTCCAAGGACGACGACGTCGACACCACGCCGGCTCCGGCCACGACCGCGCAGCCGGCGCCGGCTCCGGTGCAGCAGCCCGTGCAGCAGGCCCCGGTGCAGGCGACCGCGCCGGCAGCGCCCGCTATCGCGGCACCGAGCACGACGGTTGCCGCTGCTCCGTCCACCGGCTACGACGCCACGACGCAGACCGCGCCCGCTGCTGCGCCCGCGCCCGTCGCGGTTGCTCCGGCCCCCGCTCCGGCTCCGGTCGCCGCCGCGCCTGTTGCGGTTGCCAACACGCCGATCGGCGTCTGGGCCACCGAAGAGAACAAGGGCAATGTCCGCGTCGAACAGTGCGGCGTCAATCTCTGCGGCTACGCCGCGAAGACCAATGAGCGCATCCTGATCAACATGAAGCCCGACGGCGCGAAGTGGAGCGGGCGCATCCACGATCCCGACTCCGGCCGCAATTACGACTCGACGATCGCGATGAAGGGCCCGAATGCAATGCGTGTGCAGGGCTGCGCCTTCGGCGGCATGTTCTGCGGCGGCCAGACCTGGAAGCGCGTGAGCTGACGCCGCAGGTGTCGTCTCCAACACATGCACATT
>NZ_JADPIT010000010.1:244703-249759 GCF_023073035.1 Bradyrhizobium sp. 62 | reverse complement strand
ATGGCCGGGACAAGCCCGGCCATGACGGTGGAGAGGCTTGGCCACAAGCTAACGTCGCGTACCATTTGAACGTTCGCCGCCCCCGTGCGATAGACATTCATCCGCCGTTCAGCTGTACGCGGCTGATATCGGTCGATCTCGCCTCGCGTTTCTCACCGGGACTCTTCGTGACTTTTATCGTGGCCTGGCGCCGCTTCTTGTTCGCGCTTGCGCTGCTGGCGCTGCCGCCGGCTGGCGCGAGCGTTGCGTTCGCATCCGAGACAATCGAGCTTGCGCAGGCGCAGCCACAAGCGCAACCGTCGCCCGCCCCCTCGCCGACGCCATCGGCTTCACCCGCTCCCCCGACCGACGCGCAGCCCGCCGCCGTCGAGCCGATCGGCAACGTCGCCACGGTGACGGGCATCGCGACCGTGATCCGCGACAAAAATTCCTATCCGCTGCGCGTGCGCGACGACATCTATCTCAACGACGTCGTGCAGACTTCGTCGAACTCCTCGCTCGGCATCACCTTCAACGACGCGACCACGTTCAACCTCTCGGCCAGCGCAAAAATCACCATCGACACTTACGTCTATGAGGACGGCGGCAAGCAGAACGCAGGCATCTTCGACATCGGCAAGGGCACGGTCGCCTTCGTCGCGGCGGCGGTGGCAAAGACCGGCAACATGAAGATCACGACGCCGACGGCGACGCTGGGCATCCGCGGCACCACGGGCGTCGTCGACGTGCCGGAAGGCGCGGCCGCGAACAAGACCAACAACGTCAACATCAAGCTTTATCCCGACGCCGACGGCCGGGTCGGACACATCGACATCGACGACCGCACGAGCGGGACGCGGCTCGGCGCGCTGACGCAAGGCGCGAGCGGTTTTGCGATCCGGCCGGGCGCAGCCGCGGCCGGCGTCATGCGCTTTGCCGCGGTGCCGATCACGATCGCACCACAGCAGATCGCGCGCGACCGCGGCTTCGTCAGCCAGGTGCATCTGGCGCAGACCACGGGCCGGCAGATCGTCACCGAGCAGCGCGACTTCCGCCGCGCCAATCCGACCGCGAGCCCGCGCATTCCGCGGCCGTTCCAGCCGCCGCAACAGCAACAATTGCGGCCAAACACGGCGCCAGGACAACAGCCGCAACAGCCCCAGCGGCCGAACGGTCAGCCCGGTCAGAACAACCGTCCGGGGCAGCAACAGCCAGGCACGCCAGGCCGTCAAGGCAGCCAGCCGCCGCAGCGGCAGGGCCAAGCGCCGGGCCAAGGCGGCGCCGGGCAGCCCGGTACGCCGCGCGTGGGTCAGGGTCAGCAGCAACAAGGCCAGAAGCAAGGCGCGGGACGTCCGGCAGGCCTACCGCGCGCTGGTCAAGGCACGCAGCCTGACGGCAGGCCACAAAACCAGCCGCAGCGCGGTGGACAGATTCCGACGCAGCCCGGCGGAGTCGCGCCGCAGCAGCCGGCCGGAACGCAGCAGCAGCCTCACGTGCAGCCGCAACTTCCGCGCACCGGCATGCAGCCGGGGCAGCCGCCCGCCGCTCAACCTCCGGGCATGCAGCGCCCGGGCGGATTCCAGCAGCGCCTCCCCGCCGCGCAACGTCCCGTAGCGCCGCGAAGGCCAGCGCCAGTTCCGAAGGAGAAGGAGCGGCGATGACTTTCTTCCTTCTCCCCTTGTGGGAGAAGGTGGCGCGAAGCGCCGGATGAGGGGTTCTCACCGCGAATCCATTGCGACAGCTTCGCGCGTGGAGAGACACCCCTCACCCCTTGTTGGGAGAGGGTGCACCGTCAACGCGGGGCGAGGTGAAGAAAACTCACGCCTCACCGCGCAGCCAGGCCTTCACCTTCTGCAACAGACCGTGCCGCAACTCGCCGACCGAAGCCGCTTCGGCTGGCGTCTGCAAGGCTGCATCGACATCCTCGGTCGCGAGCGGCGATCTGACGTCGGCATCCCCCGGCGCAAGCCCAGCGGCCGCGAGCGCGATCGGGCCAACCTGGGTCAGGAACACGCGCTCGTCCTCGCGCGACAGGCGCCCGAGCGCGTCTTCCAGCGTCAGCCAGTCGACGGCCTTGATGTCGTTCATCAGCTTGCGGACCGGACCGTCCCCGGCCTCCATGCGCCAAAAATGCACGACCTTTGAACGTCCGCCCGACTGGTAGACGAGTGTGCCCAAAAATTCGTGGATGGTGACGTCGTGACCGGTCTCTTCCAGCACTTCGCGATGCGCGGCTTCTCTCGGCGTTTCGCCGTCGTCGAGCTTGCCCTTGGGCAAGACCCATTCGTTGCGCTTGCGCTGGCGCACGACGGCAATCAGCGGCGGCGCACCTCGCCGCAGCACAATACCACCCGCCGCCATGACCGGCGCCCGTGCCATCACCCAATCCGTCGTCGCAGAAACGTCCCCACGAACGATATAGGCAGCCGACGCGGCAGATTGAAGGCTAGTTTTTTCTCAGCAGCGCTTGACCTGCGCGAATACGCGTGCCTTCGGCGATGCCGTCGCAGAAGGTGAAATCGCCGGGCGCGAGGATGATGATGGTCGAGCCATGCTCGAACCAGCCGAGCTCCTCGCCTTTGCTCACGTTGACGTCGCAGGGGAAATTGACCGGCCCCCTGGTCTGCGCATTCAGCACCATGTAGAGGAAGTGCAGACGGATGCTTGCGACTAGGATCGCGGCGACCGGTACCAGCGTCACGGCTTCGCCCGTCGGCAAACGCGTGCGGATCACCGCGCGCTCGTTCTTGCAAAACAGACGCTCGACCCGCTTCAGCGCGATCGGGTTGACGTTCCAGACATCGCCATGGATCAGCGTGACGCGTTCGATATGCGCGTCAAAGGGCGCGTGGAAGCGGTGATACATGCTCGAGGTCAGCCGCAGCGTGATGAAGGAGCCGTTGCGGTGCTGGTCGACCAGCACGGAGTCTCCGAGCAAATCGAGCAGCGAGTACGGCGCGCCCTTGACCTGGAACAGCTCGGTGTTGGCGATCCGGCCATGGGCGCCGACGATGCCGTCGGACGGACTGGCGACAATGGAGGGGTCCGGATCAAAGGGCCGCAAGCCGGGTTTGAGCTCCCGGGTGAAGCAGTCGTGCAGACTCCTGAAATGGGTCCTGCGCGCCTCCGACAGATCGAGGTCGGAGAACAGCTTCCACAGCGCGATGGAGCCTTCACGCACCAGTGGGTTCTCGATCTTGGAGAACCAGCCCATGAAGCGGGTCAGGGCCGCGCGGGGGATGCGGTTGGTCAACAGGAAGTTGAGGTCTTCCTGCTGGGTGAAAGAGGCGATGAGGGCTTTGACTGTCATGAATCTGTCAGCTCGCAGTATTAGCGCTTGTTGTCATGGAAACGACACTCCCGATTCTTTCTTTGTCCGTGGCCGCCGCAGCTTCCGTTGCCGCCGCCTTCCCGAAAATCAAGGCGCGGATCGAATTGTCCCGCGCCAAGCACCGCTCGCTCGCCGGGCACTCCAAGATGTCCCGCCGGGTGGCCAAGCTGCTTCCGTTCTACGAATTCGAAGACGATGCCTACTTCGCCTGCGACGGCGCGCCGGCGAACGTCGCAACGCAGCGCAAGGACGGCTTCTTCCGTCTCGCGCGTCTCTACGCCGAGCGCTACCCCAAGGGCCGCGCGATGACGAAGGACGCGGCGGAGAAGATCTCCGACCTGCACTTCACCGAGAGCTACCGCGTGCCGTTCCAGTTCTCGCGCCTCGTTCGCGAGCATCTGGGCACCTCGACCTTCGTGGAGTCGTCGCGCGGCGTCACGGTCACGGATGTCGACGGCAATACCTCCTACGACCTCACGGGGTCCTACGGCGTCAACATCTTCGGCAACGACTTCTACAAGGAATGCATCGAGGGCTCCGAGAAGCGCGCGCACGCGCTCGGACCGGTGCTCGGCCCCTACCATCCCGTCATCCTCGAGAACGTGGCGCGGCTGTGCCAGATCTCGGGCCTCGACGAAGTCTCCTTCCACATGTCCGGCACCGAAGCCGTGATGCAGGCGGTGCGGCTCGCGCGCTACCACACCAGGCGCACCCATCTCGTCCGCTTCGCCGGCGCCTATCACGGCTGGTGGGGCGACGTGCAGCCCGGAGTCGGCAATCCGATTCCCGCGCACGAGACCTACACCCTCGCCGAGATGTCGGAGAAGACGCTGCACGTGCTGCGGACGCGCAAGGACATCGCCTGCGTGCTGGTCAACCCGCTGCAGGGGCTGCATCCGAATGGCAACGCGCCCGGCGACTCCTCGCTGGTTGATTCCTCCCGCGGCGGCAATTTCGATCGCGCGGCTTATACGGAATGGCTCAAGAAGCTGCGCGAGGTCTGCGACCAACGCGGCATCGTGCTGATCTTCGACGAGGTCTTCGTCGGCTTCCGCCTCGCCGCAGGCGGCGCCCAGGAATACTTTGGCATCAAGGCCGACATGGTGACCTACGGCAAGAGCCTCGCCGGCGGCCTGCCGGTCGGCGTGGTCTGCGGCCGACGCGAGCTGATGCGCCGCTTCCGCGACGATCGCCCCGCCGACGTTTGCTTCGCCCGCGGCACCTTCAACTCGCACCCCTACGTCATGACGGCGATGGACGAATTTCTGAGCCGGCTCGCCAGCCCGAACTTCCGCGCCGTCTATGACGGGTTGGACGAGACCTGGAACGAGCGCGCGCAAAAGCTCAACCGGATGATGGAGGGCGCGGACCTGCCGGTGCGGTTCGCCAACTTCTCCTCGATCTGGACGGTGAAATACACCACGCCATCCCGCTACAACTGGATGCTGCAGTATTACCTGCGCGCCGAAGGCCTGTCCCTGAGCTGGGTCGGCACCGGCCGGCTGATCTTCAGCCTGAACTACACCGATGCCGATTTCACCGACGTCGCCGAGCGTTTCGTCCGCGCGGCCGAGAAGATGAAGGCCGACGGCTTCTGGTGGCACGATGGCGTCCTCACCAACAAAGCCATCAAGCGGCAGATCCTGAAAGAGATGCTGGCCAGGCGTTTCGCGCGCTGAGGCCAAGTCCGCCAATGCCGTCATTGCCGAGCCCGTCCCGGCCATCCACGCACTTCCGCGCGAAAGC
>NZ_JADPIT010000010.1:229035-244666 GCF_023073035.1 Bradyrhizobium sp. 62 | reverse complement strand
GATGCCCGGGACGAGCCCGGGCATGACGCAACCGCCAGACATCGGAAGCCTTGGTGAGATCGCGGCGCTCAGGCGTGCCGCTCTTCGAGCGTGGGCTCGCCGATCAGGCCCAGCGTGTGCTCGGGGTTGAGGTGCAGGCCGGGGTCCATCAGCTCGCCGCGCATCAGCGCCAGCGGCGCGTTGCGGTAGAGCATCAAATCGTGGAAGGGATCGGTCAGGATCTTCGTCATCCAGACGAGGCCGGTCTCGACGTCGCGAATGAAGAACAGGTGCACCGTGCGGAACATCAGACCGCCGCCGCCGACGACGAGCCAGACCTTGGCGACCTGCCGCATGAAATCGGTCGCGCCCGCCCAGGGCGTGAACAGTCCGAACAGCGTGGGATCGACCAGCAGCACCAGCGGCGACAGCGCCCAGATCGACATCAGCACCACCTTGCGCCGAAGATTGTAGCCGACCTTGATCTCTTCCTTGTGCTCGTGCGTCGCCTGGTTGATCTGGTCGTAGCCGTGCGGCTCGAAGAAGAAGTGACCCGCCTGGCGCGAGGTCATCGAGACCAGCCAGCCGACTAGCGCCGAGATCATGGGATCGACGAACAGCCAGACATAGGCGAACAGGAAGCTCAGCGCGCTGACGAAGTGCAGGCTCTGATTGATGCGGCTGTGGTGATAGTAGCGATGGTCGTCCCAGCGCTGGATCCGCAGCTGCTCGAGATAGTTCTTGATCATGCTCTCCCCCAAATGCTTTCGGGTTCAGGATTTACAGAGATTCGATGTAGGCCGTGTGACATCATCATTTTGTCATGTGACGATGTGCACCGACGCGGTGACGCACGCGTGAGCTTGGGTTACGCCGCTTTTGCGACGTCGATCTTGCGGAAGCGCACCAGGGAGAAGTGACCGAGCGGCGGAATCAGGCGGCGCTCGGCGAGCTCGATGCCGTCGGCGCCGGCGAGCCATTTGGCATAACGCGACCAGGCGAACTCGGCGGTGCGGAAGCCGAGCGGACGCACCACCGGCTGCAACTTCTGCTCGATGAAGCGGCGCATGCCGGTATCGGCGCTGACGCGAGTGAGGATGATCAACTCGCCGCCCGGACGCAGCACGCGGGCGAATTCGTCCAACGCGACTTCCGGATTCGGCACGGCGGTGACGACGTATTGCGCCATCACGACGTCGAAGGAATTGTCGGGGAATTCGAGCTTCTCGGCATCCATCACCGCGAGGCCCTCGACGTGCTCTAGGCCGCCCTCGGCGACGCGCTGGCGCGCCTTGTCGAGCATCGCCTCCGAGATGTCGGTGCCGAAGATGCGCAGATGCGGCGCGTAGAGCGGCAGCGAGATGCCGGTGCCGACGCCGACCTCGAGCACCCGGCCGCCGATTTTGTTGGTGGCCGCGATCGCGGCCTGCCGGCCTTTGGCGAACACGCCTCCGAACACGAGGTCGTAGACCGGTGCCCAACGATCATAAGCCTGCTCGACCGTGCCACGGGTGAGGTCGAGCTGCTGGGTGCCGTCAAGGTTCATGATCTTAGCCATCGATGAGGTTCTCGCTGTGGTCGAAACGTTGGGGTCAACCGCGCACCGGCCGCCGCGCCATGATCGGCGAGGCGCGCAAGGCACGACTGGGCTGAAGTGAAGTGAGGTTGCCGACGAATTGGCGCGCGCTGTTTTCCCAGGAGCGCTCCAGCGCGAAATTGCGGCAAGTCTGGCGCGACATGGTGAGTGCGCGCAGACACGCGGCGCGCAGATCATGGTCGATCGCACCGATCGGATGATCGGCGATGACGTCCTTGGGACCAGTCACCGGGAACGCCGCCACGGGCGTGCCGCAGGCGAGCGCCTCCAACTGCACGACACCAAAGGTGTCGGTCAGGCTCGGAAACACGAACACGTCGGCGGCGGCGAGATGCGCGGTGAGATCGGCGCCCTTCTTCTCGCCGAGAAACACAACGCCCGGATATTTCTTTTCGAGCGGAGCCTTCTGCGGGCCGTCACCCACGACGACCTTGGTGCCGGGCAGGTCGAGCGAGAGGAACGCCTCGAGGTTTTTCTCCACCGCCACGCGGCCCATCGTCATGAAGATCGGCCCGGGCAGATCGAGCCTGGCCGGAGAGTCGGGATGGAATAGCTCGGTGTTGACGCCGCGGGTCCAGAAGCCGAGCCGCTTGAAGCCGCGCTCGGAGAGCTCCTGCCGCAGCGAGGGCGTCGCGACCATCGTCATCGCGGCGGCATCGTGGAAGTGGCGCAGCACGGCGTAGCCGACGCTCGCGGGGATGCCGGTTCGCACCGAGACATATTCGGGAAACCGCGTGGTGTAGGAGGTGGTGAAGGCGAGCCGGTTGCGGCGGCAATAAGCCCGCGCCGCCCAGCCGATCGGCCCTTCGGTCGCGATGTGCAGCGCCTCGGGCGCCGCCTGCTCGATCCGCCGCGCAATCTCCTTGCCGCTCGGCAGCGCAACGCGCAGCCCCGGATAGGTCGGCAACGGCCATGACCGAAAGCCGTCCGGCGTGAGGAAGTCGATCTCGACATCCAATGCCTTGGCCGCGCCATCCAGCGAGGTCAGCGTCCGGACCACACCGTTGACCTGCGGATGCCAGGCGTCAGTCGCGATTAATACCCGCATGGGGAAATCCCGAGATTTTTATGATTCTCGGCTTAGGACCATCAACCACGGATATTTCAGGCGTGTGACGTCATGGAAGTGTCGGCCCGCTGTTTTGTTCGTTAACGGGTCCGCTCAGCCACGAAACCGTCATGAACAATCCTTTCCGCCATGAAACCGTTTTCGGTTTTCCGCGCAAACGTCCCGAAACTTCTTGTCGTTAGTGATCTAGGCAACAGAGCACCGAAACGGTGCCGGGGCGACCAAGAAACACGGCGCAAACAGGGGCGACCAATGATCAATCTGGAGACGTTGAAGACTTATTCGCGCGCCGTTGCGTTTGGTGCAGTGGCTGTCACCGCGATCGCGTTCGCCGGCCCGGTGAAGGCCGCGCCGGTGCAGCTCTTCCCGTTCTTCCAGCCGCTGCCGCTGATCGCGGCGCCGCAGCCGTATCAGCCTTATCAAGCCATGCCTTATCAGGCTGCGCCGTCCGAAGATCAGGACGCCGTCGAAACGCCGGCCCGCTTCCGTCGCCAGTCCGTCTCCTACGCGACGCGCGAGGCGCCCGGCACCATCATCATCGATACACCCAACACCTACCTCTATCTCGTGCTCGGTAACGGCCAGGCGATGCGCTACGGCATCGGCGTCGGCCGCGACGGCTTCACCTGGTCCGGCACCCAGTCGGTGACCAAGAAGGCCGAGTGGCCGGATTGGACCCCGCCGCCGGAAATGATCGCCCGCCAGCCCTATCTGCCGCGCCATATGGCCGGCGGCCCCGGCAATCCGCTCGGCGCCCGCGCCATGTATCTCGGCGGCACCATCTACCGCATCCACGGCACCAACGCGCCCGACACCATTGGCAAGCACGTCTCCTCCGGCTGCATCCGCCTGACCAATGACGACGTCGCGGACCTCTACTCCCGCGTCAACGTCGGCACCAAGGTGATCGTGCTGCCGATGACGGAACGCCGCGCGGATCTCGGCGCCGCGACGCGGTAAGCGACAGGACATTGTGACGCAAACGGCCCCGGAACCCACCGGGGCCGTCTTCGTTTGCCCTCGGCATCCCGATGCGCGCGCGTGCTGCGGCGCGATCCCCGATGGAGGCGCGAATGCAATCACGTCCGCAATCGCCGCAAGGCACTTGGCTCCGCGCGATCGCCGGCGCAGTGGCACTGCTGTTGACCGCGCCCGCCTCGCTCGCACAGCAGCCGGGGAGCGACGACGCAGCCCAGCAGGCCTTCAACAATTCCTGCCGAACCTGCCACTCGGTGAAAGAGGGCGACAATCGTCTGGGCCCTAACCTCAATAAAATCGTCGGACGCAAGGCCGGCTCGCTGCCGGACTACAACTATTCCTCGTCGATGAAGGAAGCCGGCTTCGTCTGGGACCAGGACAAACTGACCCGCTTCATGGTCAAGCCGGACGAAGTCGTATCCGGCAACAAGATGCAGCCCTATGGCGGCGTCTCGGCGGAGGAAGCGGCGAAGGTCGTTGCCTATTTGCAGGCGGCTTCGCGGTAGAGCTACCGACTTCACCGCTCTGCAATCAGCCTCAGCCATGCCGCCGAGTGAAACGCGCTCATCAAGAGATACATCGGCACCATCCCTCCGAGCATCGCCCCATGTCCGGAGCCGCACAGCATGTCGGCCGGGCCATCGAGCATGGCCGTCAGCACGGCCATGATGGCGAAGGTCGGGGTCGCCACCAGCCCCAGCCATCTGGCGAGGTGGCGCGCGGCCACCACGCCGTTGCGGCTCGCGCCGACAGTTGTTCTGACGGGACTAGTCACGTCCTTCCGCGGCCTCCTCGCGAAAAGCCTTCTCGCCGGCGGTCGAGATCTCGACCCATTTCTTGTCGGGTGCCGCACCTTCGGTGTAGCTGTCGTGCCAGTTCCACCATTTGTAGGTCGGCGTTTGCGGATAGCCCTTCGGCGAATCTTCCCAGACCTCCTGCCGTCCCAGCGGCGTGATGTCGAGGTAATTCCAGGTGCCGCCCATCTGCTCGTCGCCGCGGCTCTTGACGAAGTAGGTGCGGAAGATGCGGTCGCCATCGCGGAAGAACACGTTGGTCCCGTGCCATTCGTCGACGCCGAAATCGGCATCGAAACTGTCGGTGACGGTGACCCATGGTATGGTCCAGCCCATCCGCTGCTTCAGCCTGATGATATCGGCCTGCGGTGCGCGCGAGGCGAACACCAGCGTGGTGTCGCGGGCATTCAGATGCGCGACATGGGCGACCTGGTCGGCCACCGTGGAGCAGCCGCGGCAGGCATGATCCGGCCAGCCGAACACGCCCGGCTCGAAGAAGGCGCGGTAGACGATCAGTTGCCGCCGGCCCTGAAACAGGTCGTGCAGACTGACCTTGCCGCCGGGCCCCTCGAAAGCATAGGTTTTCGTCACTTCCATCCACGGCATGCGCCGGCGCTCGGCGGCCAGGGCGTCGCGGGCACGGGTATGCGCCTTTTCCTTTACGAGCAGTTGCTGACGGGCGGCCTCCCAGTCCTGCGGCGACACCACCGGCGGTGTTTGCATGGCGGCCTGTCCGTTGTTTCCTGCGTTGTCAGCTGATGTCATCATGGCTCTCCAACTTTTCCCGGGCGGCCGTTCCGTATCTCGCGATGCGAGATCCGGAACCGCTCGTCCCTCGCCGCACATTGTCGGCCGTCAACGATCTCTCGCACCGGACGGTTGCGTGGTGGGAGTAACAAGTGTGGCGGGATTTGAATGGAGTCGCTGATCACGGCGGCGGCCCGCGCGCTCCAAGCCGGCGATCCGCTGGGCGCGCTGAACCGCGTCGCACTGCGCAACGATGCACCTTCGCTGGCGCTGCGCGGTATCGCGATGGCGCAGCTCGGCGATCTCGCAAAGGCAAAGACATTGCTGCGCAGCGCCGCACGCGCCTTCGGCCCGAGAGAGGCGGTGGCGCGGGCCAGGTGCGTGGTGGCGGAGGCCGAGATCGCACTCGTCTCGCGCGACCTGAATTGGCCGGCCAACACGCTCGCGGCCGCGCGAGCGACGCTCGCAAGCCACGGTGACCTCGCCAACGCCGCCCATGCGGGTCACATCGAGGCGCGCCGACTTCTCCTTCTCGGGCGCCTCGATGACGCCGAACGCACGCTGGCCGATATCAACTCCACGCCGTTGTCCCCGGCTTCGCAGGTCGCCCGTGAGCTCGTGATCGCCGGCATCGCCATCAGGCGGCTCCGAACCAAAGACGCGCGCGCGGCGCTCGGGCGCGCGGCGAGCGCAGCACGGCAGGCCGGCATTCCAGCGCTTGCAGCCGAGGTCGAAAGCGCGAGCCACGTGCTCGACACGCCCGCAGCGCGCCTGATCACGCGCGGGCACGAACGGCCGTTGCGGCTCGAGGAGGTCGAGGACCTCGCGACATCGGAGGCACTCGTGGTGGACACGTTCCATCACGCGGTTCGCAGACGAGGCATCCTCGTGCCGCTCGGAAGGCGGCCGGTGCTGTTCGCGCTCGCCCGCATCCTGGCGCAGGCCTGGCCCGCGGACGTCTCGCGGGAAGCGTTGATCACGGGAGCGTTTCAGGCAAGGCACGTCGATGAATCGTATCGCGCCCGGCTGCGCGTCGAAATCGGGCGGCTCCGCACCAAGCTCAAGCCCCTCGCCGATGTCAGTGCGACCAGCCAAGGTTTTGCGCTGACGCCGCACAATACAGCGAGCAAGACGCGCGACGTTCTCGTCCTCGCACGACCCGTCGAGGAGAAGCACGCCAATGTGCTCGCCTTCCTCTCCGACGGCGAGCCCTGGTCGAGCTCGGCGCTCGCGCTGGCGCTGGGAACGAGCGCGCGCACCGTGCAACGCGCTCTCGAAGAGCTGGCGCGATCGAACAAGGTGCAGTCCTTCGGCCACGGACGGGCGCGGCGCTGGATGACGCCGCCCGTCCCGGGTTTCCCGACAGGCTTGTTACTCCCCGGACCGCTCATGAAGACGTAAAGTGGGATTCACACCACAGGGACCGAGCAGATGAAACGTTCAGCCGCCGAGATCGTCAGGGAATACGGACCCTTTGCGGGGGTCGAAGCCGTGCACGGCGTCACCTATGACGGCAGCCATATGTGGTTCGCATCCGGCGACAGATTGAACGCGGTCGACCCGGCCGATGGCAAGATCACCCGCTCCATCGATGTCGCCGCGCATGCGGGAACGGCGTTCGACGGCCGCCACCTGTTCCAGATCGCCGAGGACCGCATCCAGAAGATTGACGCTGCGACCGGCAAGGTGCTCGCCACCATCCCCGCACCCGGCGGCGGCGGCGACTCTGGATTGGCTTGGGCCGAGGGCTCGCTCTGGGTCGGACAGTATCGGGAACGCAAGATCCATCAGGTCGATCCCCAGACGGGAAAAATTCTCCGCACCATCGAAAGCAAGCGCTTCGTCACCGGCGTGACCTGGGTCGACGGCGAGCTCTGGCACGGCACCTGGGAAGGCGAAGACAGCGACATCAGGCGGATCGACCCCGAGACGGGCAAGGTGCTGGAGCAGCTCGACCTGCCTTCAGGTACCATGGTCTCAGGGCTCGAGTCCGACGGCGGCGATCACTTGTTCTGCGGCGGGGGAAATCGCGGCAATGTGAGAGCCGTCCGCCGTCCCCGGCGCGGCTAATCTCAGGATGGGCCCCACAGCTTTATTCAAGATGGCTTGCCGACACTTGGCTGTTGCGCTCGCTGCGATCATGCGGACGTGAGTGCCTAGCCACATTCCTAAGGGGCGTACGAAAGACGCTCGCCCCAATGCGGGTTGAACCGATGAATGGATTGACAGTCGGCCTCCGCACTACTTATCTCATACTGCTCATTCCTTTTCACGGTATCCCTTTCTATGTTCAACGCTCACGTTCTGCTCGCGTTCACCCTTGCATCGCTGGTGCTGAACATTACTCCAGGTCCGGACATGATGTTGACGCTCACGCGCGGCATGACGCAAGGCTTTAGAGCTGCCTTCATGAGCGTCTTGGGGACATTCTTTGCCGGATTCATCCAAATACCGCTTGTTGTTCTAGGTCTCGCCGAAATCTTCCAGCATTCACCGGAACTGTTCTCCGCCGTGAGATTGCTCGGTGCGGCTTACCTAGCATACCTTGGTGTTCGCGCTTTTTGGCGGAGTATTCGCCTCGATAAGAATACAGCACGCGCGGCGCCGGCAGGCGCACACCGAGCTGCTTTCATACAGGGCTTCACTACGAACCTGCTCAACCCGAAGGTCTTCCTGTTTATGACGGCGTTCCTGCCCCAATTCACTGATCACACTGTTGGTCCGGTCTGGGAACAACTGTTGATTCTTGCAGTAGTCTCGAAGACCCTTGGCTGCGTCGTCTATGTCGGCATCGCCGCTGGCGCTTCCAGCATTGGCGGCTGGCTTTCCCGCAACGCCTGGTTTGCCAAGCTACAAGAAGGCATCCTTGGCGCTGTCATGCTGGCCATTGCAGGGTTGCTTTTCGTTGATCGTAGCGCCCCGGTGCCCACGCGCTAGGCTAGCGCCCTCCTCGGCTGCCCTGTAGACTTCCGCTCCGGGCGGCCTGGGGGATTGATGCGACTAACGCTGAACTTGAAGACTATCCTGATCGCCATCGCGGTGCTCGCGGCGTCGTTCTTCATCAGCCTGAAGGCGATGGACTGGCTGTCGCCGCGCGCGACCAATTCCGCGCCTCCGGTCGCGCAACTGCCGCCGCTGCCGCCGGCCTCCAAGAGTTCGATCGTGATCGCACCGGTCGCCATCGCGGTGTCGGCGATCCGCGAGCAGGCCGAGAAGGCCGCGCCGCGTAATTTCGCGGGGAAGGCCGAGAACCCGATCTCGCAGATCCTGGAGAACGCCGACATCGGCTGGTCCGCCGTACGCGGGCCGATGGCGGCTGCGGGCGACAAGGACGTGCTGACGATCTCGACGCCACTCAGCGGCAAGCTGAACGTGACGGGATCGCTGTCCTCGAAGGCCACCGGCGCGCTCGGCGACGCGCTCAGCGGCGTGCTCGGCGGTGACGCGGCGAAACGAATCGGCGCGGTCAACATCAAGAACCTGAATGCCAGCGCCGAGATCAAGGGTAACGTGGTCATCACCTCGCGCCCGAAGCTCGCCGCGAACTGGCATCTCGAGCCCAATCTCGGCGCCCAGGTCAATCTCGGCGACACCAACCTCAACGTCGCCGGCGCCAAGGTCAACGTGCCGGCGCAGGTGAAGCCGCTGATCGACAAGAACGTCGGCGAGCAGATCAACATCGTCTCCGAGCGCATCCGCAACGATCCGTCGCTGCGGGAGAATGCGAAGCTACAATGGGCCAAGGCCTGCCGCTCGATTCCGCTGCAAGGCTCGGGGTCTTCCGCCGCGCTGCCGCCGCTCTGGCTTGAGATGAAGCCGACCCGCGCCATCGCGGCGCAGCCGCGCGTCGACGCACAGAACGTGACGCTGCTGCTTGGCCTCGAACTCGAGACGCGCGTGATCTCGACACCGTCCAAGCCGGACTGTCCGTTCCCCGACAAGATCTCGATCGTGCCGCCGACCGGCACCGGCGTGAACATCGGCGTGCCGATCGACGTGCCCTTCACCGAGATCAACAAGCTGATCGCGGCGCAGATGGTCGGCCACACCTATCCCGAGGACGGCTCCGGTCCGGTCGATGTCACCGTGAAAAGCGTCAACGTGGTCCCGTCGGGCGAGCGGTTGCTGATCTCGCTCCTGGTCCGCGCCAAGGAGAAGAAGAGCTGGCTCGGTCTCGGCGCGGAGGCGACCGTGCATATCTGGGGCCGGCCGATGCTCGACCAGGCGCAGCAGACGCTGCGACTCGCCGATATCCAGCTCGCGGTGGAATCCGAGGCGGCCTTCGGCCTGCTCGGCGCGGCGGCGCGCGCGGTCGTGCCGCAGATGCAGCAGGCGCTGGTGCAGAAGGCGTCTCTCGACCTGAAGCCGATCGCCGCCAACGCCCGTGAGAAGATCGCGGCCGCGATCGCCGACTACCAGAAGAACGAGGACGGCCTCAAGGTCGATGCCAAGATCGACAGCCTCACTCTCGCCGACATCGCCTTCGATTCCAAGACGCTGCGCATCGTCGCCGAAGCCGGCGGCTCGCTCAATGTGTATGTCACCAAGCTGTCGGGAATGTAGCGCGCGCCTTTCCTCAACGGATCCGTTCGCGTCGTCGCTTGCGCCGCTGGCATTCTGGTCGGAGGATGCTAAGCTGCTCTTCACAACCTCAGACGAGGTCCTGACAGCATCGTAGCTGATAACGCGAGGACAACATGGAAGCCGGCATGGTCACGCCTGCGCCGGCACTGGTGCGCTTTTCCGGCATTCAGAAAACCTACGATGGCGAGCACCTCGTGGTGAAGAACCTCGATCTCGACATCAGGAAGGGCGAGTTCGTCACCCTGCTCGGCCCGTCCGGATCGGGCAAGACGACCACGCTGATGATGCTGGCCGGCTTCGAGGTTCCGACACAGGGCGAGATCTACCTCGCGGACCGGCCGATCAAGAACGTGCCGCCACACAAGCGCGACATCGGCATGGTGTTCCAGAACTATGCCCTGTTTCCGCACCTGACGATTGCGGAAAATATCGCCTTCCCGCTCTCGGTTCGCAACACGAACAAGGCCGAAGCGCAGGATCGTGTCAAAGCGGCATTGCGCATGATCAAGATGGAAACCCTGGCGCAGCGGCGGCCTGGGCAGCTGTCCGGTGGTCAACAGCAGCGCGTGGCGCTCGCCCGCGCTCTGGTTTTCAATCCGCAACTCGTGCTGATGGACGAGCCACTGGGCGCCCTGGACAAGCGCCTGCGGGAGCAGATGCAACTGGAGATCAAGCAACTGCACGAGACAATGGGCATCACCGTCGTCTACGTCACGCACGATCAAAGTGAAGCGCTCACCATGTCGGACCGCATCGCCGTGTTCAACGACGGCATCGTGCAGCAGATCGACAGGCCGGACGCGCTGTATGAGCATCCGGTGAACAGCTTCGTCGCCCATTTCATCGGCGAGAACAATGTGCTGTCCGGCACCGTCGAGACGGTCGAGAAACAATATTGCCGCGTTGCGCTGGCGGGCGGCGGCGCCGTGACCGCACGCGCAGTTAACGTATCGGGCACGGGCGCATCGACCTCGCTGTCGGTGCGGCCGGAGCGGATCGCCATTATTCTGGATGGCACCTCCAGCGACGAACCCAACCGACTGCCAGCCAAGGTGCAGAACACCATCTATCTTGGCGACCACGCGCTGGCCGTGCTCGACGTCGCCGACAACAAGGAGTTCATGGTCAAGCTTCAGCCGGGGACGCATGGCAGCCTGAGAGCTGGCAGCCTTACACCCGGCGATGACGTGTTCATCACCTTCCGCGCGGAGGACTGCCTGGCCCTAGATCCCGTCTGATCCAAACAATGCAGCATCTCGCCAACGCGGGAGGGCCTGCACCGACCAAGCTCAAAGCAATTCACGTGAAGAAGAAGGAACAAAGACCATGCTGAAGCGCAAGATTGTCCTGGGGTTCGCCGCGGCACTCACCGCCAGCGCGGCGCTGGCCACGGTCGCGCAGGCGCGTGACCTCACCGTCGTGTCGTGGGGCGGCGCGTATCAGGATGCCCAGAAGAAGGTCTATTTCGAGCCGTTCAAGAAAGCGGCCGGTGTGCCCATGAACGACGAATCCTGGGACGGCGGCGTCGGCGTGTTGCGCGCCAAGGTGCAGGGTGGCGCCGCCACCTGGGACGTCGTCCAGGTCGAGAGCGACGAATTGGCGGTTGGCTGCGAGGAAGGCCTGTTCGAAAAGCTCGACTATTCGAAGATCGGCGGCGAGACCGCCTATATCCCGCCGTCAGTCAACGCTTGCGGCGTCGGCGCCATCCTCTACGATTTCGTTCTCGGCTACGACAAGGACAAGCTCAAGGAGGCCCCGAAGGGCTGGGCCGACTTCTTCGACACCAAGAAGATCCCGGGCAAGCGCGCCTTGCGTCAGGGCCCGAAGACCACGCTGGAGATCGCCCTCATGGCCGACGGCGTCGCGCCAAAGGACGTCTACAAGGTGCTGGCGACCGACGAGGGCATCGAGCGCGCGTTCAAGAAGCTGGACACCATCAAGGGCGACATCGTCTGGTGGAAGGCCGGCGCCCAGCCGCCGCAATTGCTCGCCTCCGGCGAGGTGGCGATGACCTCGGTCTACAATGGCCGCATCGACACCGCGAACAAGAACGAGAAGAAGAATTTCGGCATGGTCTGGGACGGAGCGCTCTTCACCATTGACACCTGGGTGATCCTGAAAGGCAGCCCGAACAAGGACGCGGCCTACAAGTTCCTGGACTTCGTCGGCAAAGCGGAGAACCAGTCGAAACTATCGGAGAACATTGCCTATGGCACCTCGAACAAGGACGCAGCCGCCCTGCTCGCGCCTGCCGTTCTCAAGGACCTGCCGACAGCGCCTGACAACATCAAGAATGCGGTCGAGATCAACGTTGCCTTCTGGCTCGAGAACATCGACCGCCTGACCGAGCGCTTCAACAAATGGGCCGCGAAATAGCGCGCCCGCAGGGGTCGACCGAAGGTAACACGAATGACGGATGCGCTCTTGACCGGCGCCGATGCGTCGACCGAGGTGCCGCTCAAGCGCCGATTGCGGCGGGCGGAGCGCGCACGCCAGGTCAAGGCATTGGCGCTGGTGCTGCCGCTTCTCGTCTTCCTGCTCTTCACCTTCGCTGGGCCCATCGCCGGCATGCTGTGGCGCGCCGTCGATGACCGGGAGGTGCGTCTGGTTCTGCCTCAGACCATCGCGGCTCTCGCCAGTTGGGACGGCAGGGATCTGCCGGACGAAAAGGCCTACGCGGCGCTGGCGGGCGACATCATGGCGGCGCGCGCTTCCGGCACCATTGCGATTGCGGCCAAGCGGCTCAATTACGCACTGAACGGCTTCCGCACCATCCTGACCACCACCGCACGCAACCTGAAGACTGCGCCCGAGCCCGGCACGGCCAGGGAGACGCTCGGCAAGATCAATCCGGCCTGGCGCGAACGCGCCACCTGGACCACGATCAAGGACGCCAGTGGTCCCATGACCGGCTTCTACCTTTTGTCGGCGCTCGATCTGACGCGGAACGCGGACGGCGCGATTATCGCAGCACCGCCGGATCAGGCCATCTACCGCGACGTTTTCGTCCGCACCTTCCTCATCAGCCTCAGTGTCACGGCACTTTGCCTGATCCTCGGCTTCCCGGTCGCCTACCTGCTGGCGGCGCTGCCGCCCGGCCGGTCGAACCTGCTGATGATCTTCGTCCTGCTGCCGTTCTGGACGTCGCTGCTGGTCCGCACCTGCGCCTGGATCGTTCTGCTGCAGGGCAAAGGCGTCGTGAACGACAGCCTGCTCTGGCTTGGCATCATCGATGCGCCGTTGCGCCTGATCTACAACCGCTTCGGTGTCTGCGTGGCCATGACCCACGTCCTGTTGCCGTTCATGATCCTACCGCTGTACAGCAGCATGAAGGCGATCTCGCCTGCTTACATGCGTGCCGCCGCCTCGCTCGGTGCGCCACCCCTCACCGCCTTCCTGCGGATCTACCTGCCTCAGACGCTGCCCGGCATCGGCGCGGGAAGCCTGCTCGTCTTCATCCTGGCGCTCGGCTATTACATCACGCCAGCACTCGTCGGGGGCGCCGCCGACCAGATGATCAGCTACTTCATCGCGCTGTACACCACCGAGACGGCCAATTGGGGACTTGCTTCGGCACTAGGTGCGGTGCTGCTGCTCGCCACTATTCTGCTCGCGCTCGCCTATGGAAAGCTGGTGCAGGGACAGCAGGTCACGGGAGGGATGAAGAATTGAGCGACAATTCCTCAATCCGCACGCCGAGCCAGCGTATCGCGTGGACCGCGACCATCGTGATCTCCACGCTGGTGTTCATCTTCCTGATCGCGCCGATCCTTGCGATCATGCCGCTGTCCTTCAGCTCGGGCTCGTACCTCACCTATCCGCTGCCGGGCCTCTCCCTGCGCTGGTATGACGACTTCATCAATTCGCCGCGCTGGATGAATTCGCTGAAGAACAGCATGATCATTGGTGTGGCCTCGACCCTGCTGTCGATGGTGCTTGGCACGCTGGCGGCGCTGGGGCTGGCGCAGTGGAAGAGCCGGTTCAAGCCGCTCGTGCTGGCCTTCGTGCTGTCGCCGGTCGTCGTGCCCGGGGTCATCACCGCGGTCGGCCTCTATTTCTTCTTCGCGCCGATCGGATTGACCGGCAGCTATCTCGGCTTGATCCTGGCCCACACCGCGCTGGCGACGCCCTTCGTCGTGATCACGGTCGGCGCGACGCTGCAGAGCTTCGACACCAATCTGGCGCGCGCCGCCGCCTCGCTCGGTGCCTCGCCGCTCGACGCGTTCCGCCGCGTGATCCTGCCGCTGATCCTGCCCGGCGTGGCATCGGGGGCGCTGTTCGCCTTCGCGACCAGCTTCGATGAGGTGGTGATCGTGCTGTTCATGGCAGGTCCGGAGCAGCGCACCCTGCCGCGCGAGATGTTCAGCGGCATCCGCGAGAACATCAGCCCGACCATCACGGCAGCGGCGGTGATCCTGACGACGGTCTCGGTCATCCTGCTCGCCACCCTGGAAGGCTTGCGCCGACGCAACGAGCGGCTCAAGGGCAGCGGCGCGTGAGACTTATCCCCCTCCCCGCTTTGCGGGGAGAGGGCAAAAACACCGCAGCGCCCTGCTTATTTCTCAACCCTCCTCGCGCATTCCGGGCTTTGCTCCCGCGACCGATTGTCGTTAGAACGGCTCCCGCAACAAAGCCCAAACAACAACGCTGAGGGAGAAAAACAAAATGCAAAAACTCATCGCCGCGATCGCGGCCGGTCTCGCTCTCGCCGCCACGTCAGGCGCCGCCCAGGCGCAGATTTCCGACGACGTCGTCAAGATCGGCGTGCTCACGGACATGTCGAGCCTCTATGCGGACGCGACCGGCAAAGGCTCGCTCGCTGCCGTCGAGATGGCGGTCGCCGATTACGGCGCCAAGGTCGCGGGCAAGCCTGTCGCAGTGGTCTCCGCCGATCACCAGAACAAGCCCGACGTCGGCGTCAACATCGCCCGCAACTGGTACGACAACGACAAGGTCGACGCGATCTTCGACGTGCCGACCTCGTCGGTGGCGCTGCCGATCTCGGCGCTGACGCGCGAGAAGAACAAGATCCACATCAATTCCGGCGGCGGCTCATCCGATATCACGGGCGTCGCCTGCTCGCCCAACACGGTGCACTGGACCTACGACACCTATGCGCTGTCGAACGTCGCAGGCCGAGCCATGGTCAAGCGCGGCGAGGACACCTGGTTCTTCGTCACCGCCGACTACGCCTTCGGCATGGCGCTGCAGCGCGACGCCGCCAACGTCGTCAAGGAGAGCGGCGGCAAGGTGCTCGGCGAGGTCCGCCATCCGCTCAACTCGTCGGACTTCTCCTCGTTCCTGCTCCAGGCCCAGGCTTCCAAGGCCAAGGTGGTCGCGCTGGCCAATGCCGGCGGCGACACCACCAATGCGCTGAAACAGGCGGCCGAGTTCGGCCTGACGGAGGGCGGCCAGAAGATGATCGCCTTGCTTATGGAGATCACCGACGTTCATTCGCTCGGCATCAAGTCGACGCAAGGCCTGATCATCACCGACGCGTTCTACTGGGACACCAACGAGGAGACGCGCGCGTTCTCCAAGCGTTTCAACGAGAAGGTCGGCCACATGCCGACCATGATCCAGGCGGGGCTCTATTCGGCGACCATGCATTATTTGAGGGCGATCGACGCCATCAAGACCGACGAGGCACCGAAGGTGATGGAGCAGATGCGCAAAACGCCGGTCAACGACTTCTTCGCCAAGAACGGCAAGATCCGCATCGACGGCCGCATGGTCCACGACATGTATCTGTTCGAGGTCAAGAAGCCCGAGGACTCCAAGGGCGAGTGGGACCTCTACAAGCTGATCGCCACCGTGCCCGGCGACGAAGCCTTCCGTCCGCTGGACAAGGGCGGCTGCCCGCTGGTGAAGGGAAACTAGGGG
>NZ_JADPIT010000010.1:225652-229025 GCF_023073035.1 Bradyrhizobium sp. 62 | reverse complement strand
TTCGTCGCAAGAGCTCCTCGCAATGACAGCTCCTCGCAATGACCGGAGGCGAAAAAACACGCGACAGCGCGCCCGGCAAAAACCGGGCGCGCTTCGTTTAGCCGTTCAGAGCCGCGTTACTCCGAGTACTTGAACTCGGGCATGTTCTTCAGCTCATCCTTGCTCGCATTGAACACGGCGTGGTCCGGATACCATTTCGACGAGGACGTGGCGGTCGTTGTCGTCGCGGGCTTGTTGTCGGTGCCGGTCGCGGCACCCGTCGTGGTGGTCGCCGCGGGCCGGTTGGCTGCGCTGTTCGGGTTGTTCCCGGCAGCGCCGGTGTAGGCGACGGCCTCGTTGACGAACTTCAGCTTCTCATAGGGCACGGCAACCAGATGCTCGCCCAGGCCGAGAAAGCCGCCGACGCCGATCACGGCGATCTTGATATTGCCGCTCTTGTCCATCAGCAGATCGTTGATCGAGCCGATGTTCTCGTTGGCGTCGTTATAGACCTTGATGCCGTCCATCTTGGACGTACGCCACTGTCCCGACGCGGTCGTGGTGGTCGTCGAGGCGGCGGCAGCCGGCGCCTTGTCGGTGGTGGCGGTCGGATTTTGCGCGAACGCAACGGTTGCGAGCAGTGCGGTACCGGCGAGACCGGCCGCGATCGATTTCATCAACATATTGTCCTCTCCTTCAGCAGAAAACTCGTGCGGAGAAAACAGCTCGGATCAGTCCCAGTTCCGCGCGTGCTGCAATTTCGTCGCGTGCTGCGCGAGTATCAAAGCCGCGTGCGATTGTTCCTAAGTCACTCAGGAACATTTTGCAGCGCACGATTCCTAGACGATGACGCGGCGCGCGCGATCGCATATGGCGGCGAACTGTCGCTGCACGGCCGAGAGCCGCGTGGGCTGATCGTGCGGATGCAATTGCAGGCATGGCAGCAGCCGCGGCTTGCGGCCTAACCTCAGGCAGCGAGCGGCGGGTGCTCGAGGGCGGCCTCGTCGAAGATCGCAATCGCCTCGAAGCGATAATTGCAGGCGTGGCACGTCCAGAGATAGGAGACGCGCCCTTCGCCCGGCTCGATCCAATCGGGCGTGGGGATCAGCGTGCCGCATTGGGCACAGGGGTTGTTTCTGGGCAAATCGTGTTCTGACATGTCGCCACTGTGGGCTTTGACCATGGTTGATTTTGTCATGGCACCTCTCCCGATTCGCTGGCCGTGACATACTCGCTTTCGTCCGCCCAGGCGAATAGACAGGCCTGCTGTCGCGAGTTTGTCCGCCTGAGGGAACTCTGGCGCCAGCATTGAGTCGTCACTGCGGCTCGACGCCGCCAAAAAATTAGCGGCGGCGTTTGGTCACATCATCGCCGCGTTCGGGAGGCCTAAACGGCAGCCGGGCGCAGGCCTTCAATCAGTCTCAGGGACCTCCGGGAAATCTGATGAAAATTTTACATGTTGCCGCGCTGCTCGCGGCCGGACTGACGTTGCCGCAGGCCGCATTCGCGGGCCAGGCGGAGTACGCCGAGATGGTCGCGGCCCATGCGCGCGCCAACGGCGTGCCGGAGGCGCTGGTGCATCGCGTCATCATGCGCGAAAGCCGCTACCAGCCCGGCCTGGTCGGCCATGGCGGCACCATCGGACTGATGCAGATCAAGCTCGCGACCGCCCGCGGGGTCGGCTACACCGGCGACGCCGCCGGCCTGCGCGATCCCAATACCAACCTCACCTATGCCGTGAAATATCTCGCCGGCGCCTATCACGCCGCCAATGGCGATCACACCCGGGCCGTTCGTTATTTCGCCGGCGGCTATTACTACGCCGCAAAGCGGCAGCCGCAGGAGGCCGTGCAGGTCGCCAATATGGGCGAGGCCAATATGGGCGCCCCTTGGCTCGAGCCAAACGGCAATCCGCAGCCGATGTTCGGCAGCGTCCCGCACCGCAAGCTCGCCCAGCGCGTCCGCAACGCCCGGGCGCGGGCGCCCAGGTAAGCGCGGTTCGCACCAAGCGCGTTGACCACCCAGCCCTGCTGGCATACATTAGAGCCGTTCCGAGGGGTGCTCCGAGGAGGAGCTGAGATACCGCTAAATGGGCAAATCCGCCCAGGACCGCGGTGACCCTTTGAACCTGATCCGGGTCATGCCGGCGAAGGGACAGGGATGTTGCAGACGACCAAGCGACCGGATTCCCCGGTATCCATCATCGGCGCAGGCATTGCGGGTGCCTGGCACGCCTTGCTGTTCGCGCAGGCCGGCCACCCCGTCACCCTGCACGAGCGCGGTGACGCCGACATGACCGATGCCACCAGCCATTGGGCTGGCGGCATGCTCGCGCCCTATTGCGAGGCGGAAGTCTCCGAACCCATCATCAGCCGCCTCGGCCTGCGCTCGCTCGACATCTGGCGGCGCGAGCTGCCCGACACGCCCTTCAACGGCTCGCTGGTCGTCGCCCACCCGCGCGAGCGCAACGACTTCGAGCGTTTCGCCCGGATGACCGAAGGCCATCGCCGGCTCGATGCCGCCGGCCTTGCCGAGCTCGAGCCGTCGCTCGAAGGCCGCTTCCGCGACGCGCTGTTCTTTCCGACCGAGGGTCATGTCGAGCCGCGCCGCGTGCTGCCGAAACTGCACGAGCGCATCCGCGCCGCCGGCGGCACCATCAAATTCGAAAGTGATGTCGCCGCGGCCGAACTCGCAAAACTTGATCCTGAAGGCATCGTGATCGACTGCCGCGGCCTTTCTGCGCGCAACGAGCAGCCGGAGCTTCGCGGCGTCAAGGGCGAGATGATCCTGATCGAAACCGCCGAGGTGCAGCTCGCGCGCCCGGTGCGGCTGATCCATCCGCGCTGGCCGCTCTATGTGATCCCGCGCGAGGACAATCTATTCATGCTGGGCGCGACCTCGATCGAGGCCGAGGACACCGGCGTCAGCGTCCGCTCGGCGCTGGAGCTGTTGGGCGCGGCCTATGCCGTTCATCCCGCCTTCGGCGAGGCCCGCATCGTCGAATTCGGCTCCGGCCTGCGCCCCGCTTTTCCCGACAATCTGCCGCGCATCGGCATCCGTGACGGCACGATCAGCGTGAACGGCCTCTACCGCCACGGCTTCCTGATCGCGCCTGTTCTGGCCGAGCTGACGCTGAGCTTTGTCGAGCGCGGCCAGATCGACAATGAGGTGATGCAATGCGCGTGATCGTGAACGGCGAGCAACGCGAGGTGAATTCGGCCAGCGTCGACGCGCTGCTCGGCGAGCTCGACTACGAAGGCACCCATTTCGCGATCGCGCTCAACTACGACGTCGTGCCGAAGAGCCGCTGGGCCGAGACCCATCTCAAGCCCGGCGACGAGATCGAGATCATCACGCCGCGGCAGGGAGGGTGAAGATGGTGCGCTCGCCAAAC
>NZ_JADPIT010000010.1:224072-225553 GCF_023073035.1 Bradyrhizobium sp. 62 | reverse complement strand
ACTGGATCCCCGCCTTCGCGGGGATGACTCCGTCAATCGAGGAGACACCGACATGGTGACCTTCTACGGCAAAACCTTCCCCTCCCGCCTCCTGATCGGCAGCGCGCTCTATCCCTCGCCTGCGATCATGCAGGCGGCGATCCGCGCCTCCGGCTCGAACATCGTCACGGTGTCGCTGCGGCGCGAATCCGCCGGCGGCAAGACCGGCGATGCGTTCTGGAATTTGATCCGCGAGCTCGACGTCACCGTGCTGCCGAACACCGCCGGCTGCCGCAGCGTGCGCGAGGCAGTGACCACCGCCAAGCTCGCACGCGAATTGTTTGGCACGAGCTGGATCAAGCTCGAAGTGATTGCCGACAACGACACGCTGCAACCCGATGTGGTCGGACTCGTGGAAGCAGCAAGCCTCCTGATCAAGGATGGCTTTGAGGTGTTCCCCTATTGCACCGAGGATCTCTCGGTTGCGAACCGCCTGGTCGATGCCGGCTGCAAGGTGGTGATGCCGTGGGCGGCGCCGATCGGCAGCGCAAAAGGCATCACCAACCGTGACGCGCTCAAGCTGATGCGCGAGCGGCTGCCCGATATCACGCTGGTGGTCGACGCCGGCATCGGCGCGCCGTCGCATGCGGCCGAAGCGCTCGAGCTCGGCTACGACGCCGTGCTGCTCAACACCGCCATCGCCAAAGCCGCCGATCCCGTCGCCATGGCCAACGCCTTCCGCCTCGGTATCGAGGCCGGCCGCACCGCTTTTGAGGCCGGGCTGATGAACGCCCGGGATTTCGCCTCCCCTTCCACCCCTGTCGTTGGGACACCGTTCTGGCATGCCGTATCCTGATCGCAACGCGTATCCTGATCGCTTCTATCCCGTCGTCGACAGCCTCGCTTGGGTCGAGCGGCTGACCAGGCTCGGCGTCGGCACCATCCAGCTGCGCGCAAAGGATCTCGACGATTCGCAGTCGCTGCAGATGGTCACTGATGCGCTGGCGATCACCGAGGGCACGCAGGCCAGGCTGGTCGTCAACGACTATTGGCGCGCGGCGATTGTCGCGGGTGCAAAGTACCTGCATCTCGGCCAGGAGGACCTTGCCGACGCGGACCTCAACTCCATCCGCGAGGCCGGCCTGTCGCTCGGAATCTCCACCCATGACGAGGACGAGCTTGAAACGGCGCTCGCCGCCGAGCCCGACTATGTCGCGCTGGGCCCGATCTTCTTCACCACCTTGAAGTCGATGCGCTTCGAGCCGCAGGGCATTCCGAAGATCACGGAATGGAAAAAGCGCATCGGCAATATCCCGCTGGTCGCGATCGGCGGCATCAAGTTCGAGCACGCCGCGGAGATCTTTGCCGCGGGCGCAAATTCCATCGCCGTTGTTTCAGACATCACCCAGAATGCCGACCCGGATGCGCGGGTGCGGCAATGGCTCGGCCTGTCCAAGGAGGCCGCGTGATGCTTCACCTCCCAGGCCATCCACACACTCCGT
>NZ_JADPIT010000010.1:216776-223977 GCF_023073035.1 Bradyrhizobium sp. 62 | reverse complement strand
TGGATCCCCGCCTTCGCGGGGATGACAGTCGCAATTGACGCACGCGCAACGACATCAACGAACTCAAGGAGGATCCCATGAACATCCGCTCCAACCCCGACAAGACCGTCCCCGCCGTCACCACCGGCCCGCTGCCCTCGTCGCGAAAAATCTTCGCCTCCCCCGACGCCGCGCCTGATATCCGCGTGCCCCTGCGCGAGATCATCCTGTCCGAAGGCGCCGGCGAGCCGAACCTGCCGGTGTACGACACCTCCGGCCCCTACACCGACCCGAGCGTGACCATCGACGTCAACACCGGTCTCGCCCGCGGCCGCAAGGCCTGGGTGCTGGAGCGCGGCGGCGTCGAGGAATATCAGGGCCGGCAGATCAAGCCGGAGGACAATGGCAGTGTCTCCACCGACAAGGCCGCGCGCGCCTTCTCGGCCTATCATCAGCCGCTGCGCGGCCTCGACGGCCACAAGATCACGCAGCTCGAATTCGCCCGCGCCGGCATCATCACCAAGGAGATGATCTACGTCGCCGCCCGCGAAAATCTCGGCCGCAAGGAGCAGCTCGAGCGCGCCGAGGCAGCGCTTGCCGACGGCGAAAGCTTTGGCGCGGAAGTCCCCGCGTTCATCACCCCGGAGTTCGTCCGCTCCGAGATCGCGCGCGGCCGCGCCATCATCCCCTGCAACATCAATCACAGCGAACTCGAGCCGATGATCATCGGCCGCAACTTCCTGACCAAGATCAACGCCAATATCGGCAACTCGGCGGTGACCTCGTCGGTCGAGGAAGAGGTGGAGAAGATGGTGTGGGCGATCCGCTGGGGCGCCGACACCGTGATGGACCTCTCCACGGGCCGCAACATTCACACCACCCGCGAGTGGATTTTGCGCAACGCGCCGGTGCCGATCGGCACCGTTCCGATCTACCAGGCGCTGGAGAAGTGCGACGGCGATCCGGTCAAGCTGACCTGGGAGCTCTACAAGGACACGCTGATCGAGCAGTGCGAGCAGGGCGTCGACTATTTCACCATCCACGCCGGCGTGCGCTTGCAATACATCCACCTCACCGCCAACCGCGTCACCGGCATCGTCAGCCGCGGCGGCTCGATCATGGCGAAGTGGTGCCTGGCGCATCACAAGGAAAGCTTCCTCTACACCCATTTCGACGAGATCTGCGACCTCATGCGCAAGTATGACGTCTCGTTCTCGCTCGGCGACGGCCTGCGCCCGGGCTCGATCGCGGATGCCAACGACCGCGCGCAGTTTGCCGAACTGGAGACGCTCGGAGAACTCACCAAGGTCGCGTGGGACAAGGGCTGCCAGGTTATGATCGAGGGCCCCGGCCACGTGCCGATGCACAAGATCAAGATCAACATGGACAAGCAGCTCAAGGAGTGCGGCGAAGCGCCGTTCTACACCCTCGGGCCCCTGACCACCGACATTGCGCCGGGCTACGACCACATCACCTCGGGCATCGGTGCGGCCATGATCGGCTGGTTCGGCTGCGCCATGCTCTGCTACGTCACGCCGAAGGAGCATCTCGGCCTGCCCGATCGTAACGACGTCAAGGTCGGCGTCATCACCTACAAGATCGCCGCGCACGCGTCCGATCTCGCCAAGGGCCACCCGGCCGCCCAGCTGCGCGACGACGCCCTCTCCCGCGCCCGTTTTGACTTCCGCTGGAGCGACCAGTTCAACCTCGGCCTCGACCCCGAGACCGCAAAGAACTTCCACGACGAGACCCTGCCGAAGGAAGCCCACAAGGTCGCGCATTTCTGCTCGATGTGCGGCCCGAAATTCTGCTCGATGAAGATCACCCAGGACGTGCGGGATTATGCAGCGACGCTGAACGACCCGAACGGCGTGGGGATGTCGATGAGCGGCACCGCCGAGGACGGCATGAAGCAGATGAGCGCGAAGTTCAAGGAGATGGGCGAGAACTTGTATCTGGATGCGGAGAAGGTGAAGGAGAGCAATCGGGTGTTGTGAGGGGCAACACCGGGGCTTCTAATCTAGGCATCAGAGGACGTGTAGAGGCCGGGCGAAAGCCTGGCCTCTCTTCGCTTGGCAGAGAATCCATCCGACGGGTGCTAAAGGGCGAAGTGTCCGGTGATTAGCGTCGGCTTCGGACTCGTCAGGTGCGTCGATCTTGGTACTCTTGTTCCGTCAGATCCTCCAACTCTAGGTCCCCGATTTGAAATGACCAATTCGTCCTCTGTCCAATCGGGTCATTTTGGCGCCCGCCGAGGAACCACCAGGATCTGAATTCCGGATTATCGTAGATCGACAGGATATCTCCGTTTTCGAACACCAGATCGAGCTTGTCCTTACTGACAATCCTCGCCTCGGCGATTTTGGTGCGTAGAATGCGATCGACATTCAGCGATTTATGGCTGCCATAGATTTCATAAAAGAAATTGACCGCGCCATCGGAAGACCTGAATGAAAAACGATCCGCTACATTGAGCAAGGCATGCTCGTTCTCAAACCAAAACATTATGTGATATTTGTCGATCGTCACTTGATAGAGCTCCCATCCCATGATGGGGCCAAAATCAAAGCGTTGGGTAAAACCAATCGCCATCTCAATTTCTTCCCGACTTACCGCGAGCAAGCGCACGACAAGAGTAGCGACATACGAAGTCTTTGTCGTCCCGCATATCGCTCCGCTCATGCAGGCTACAGCCGCCGGATGTTTGACGTGTCGAACGCCACCCTCCATCGCCTTCCCGACCAACTCCTTCCCAACCTCCGCCTCGTCTTCGTCGGCACCGCGGCCAGCACGCGCTCGGCCGAGCTTGGGCACTACTACGCCCATCCCGGCAACCGCTTCTGGCGCGCGATCCATGAGGCCGGGATCACGCCGCGGCGGTATCAGCCGAGGGAGTTCGGAAGCTTGCTTGAGCTCGGGATCGGCTTCACCGATCTCTCCAAGTCGGGCGCGGGGATGGATCACCAGATCGCGGCGGAGACGATCGACGTGCCGGGATTCAGGGCCAAGATGGAGACGTATCGGCCGCGCACGATTGCGTTCACGAGCAAGAAGGCGGCGAGCTTGTTTTATGGCAGGCCATCGAGTGGGATTGCGCTGGGGCGGCAGCAGCGGGATGAGAGTTTGCCGGAGGTATTCGTGCTGCCCTCGCCGTCCGGCGCGGCGTCCGGGCATTGGACGCTGGAGCCGTGGCGCGAGCTTGCGGCTTGGATCGCTGCAACGAAATAGGCGAGAGGGTCACGGCTTGGCCTGCTCTCGTGTCCCGGGCAAGCGCAGCGCAGACCCGGGACCCAGAAGCTCCGGCATGGATGCGGCATGGGCCCCGGCTCTGCAACGCATCACGCCGCGAAGAGCGGCGCGCTGCGCTGCGTCCGGGGCACGGCACACCTCACCCCGCATACGCCCTATCCAGATCCACAATCACGATCTTCCTCATCTGCATCATCGCCTGCATGACGCGGTTCGCCTTGCTGCGGTCGGGATCGCCGAGGTAGCGGCCGAGCGCTGATGGGATCACCTGCCAGGAGAGTCCGAACTTGTCCTTGAGCCAGCCGCAGCGGGATTCCTCGCCTCCCTCGGCTGTGAGCCTGTCCCAGAAATAGTCGACTTCCGGCTGCGTCTCCACGCTGATGAAGAACGACACCGCCTCGTTGAACCTGTATTGCGGCCCGCCGTTGAGCGCGTTGAAGCGCTGGCCTTCGAGCTCGAACACCGCCATGAAGTCGCTGACAGTCTCAACCTTGGCATTGGGAAACACCGATTTGTAGAAGGCGACGGCCTCCGGCACGTTGTTGTCGAACCAGAGAAACGGCGTGATGGAGGTCATGAACTTGTATCCTTTTGCCTCGGGCTGGACGCGCGGCGGGGCGCCCGGTGTTCCAAGGACGAGGCTGCGAGGGACGTTCCGACATGGGACGTGTAATTTTTCAACCCCGACAGCGCGGCAGCAAAAAACGAGATAATCTGTCGGAATCCGCGCCGGTCGTTCGTCCTCTGGACGCAAAGCGCTGAACCGAACACCTCGCTGGCATCGCGATCTGTGAGGGGCGCGCTGCCACAAACCTCGTCATTGCGAGGAGCTCTTGCGACGAAGCAATCCAGACTGTCTCCTCGGTTGTAGGCAATCCAGAATCCGTGCCGCGGAAATAGCTGGATTGCTTCGCTGCGCTCGCAATGACGGTTTGCTTCGCTGCGCTCGCAATGACGACGAATGGAGACCTCCCATGCCCCCCACCATCACCGCCTTCGCAAACTCGCCCGACCGCGGCCGTGGACAAGCGCGCGACATGCGGGTGCGTTGGGCGCTCGAAGAGGTGGGGCAGCCTTACGACGTGCGTCTGGTTTCGTTCGAGGACATGAAGGCGCTCGCGCATCTCGCCCTGCATCCGTTCGGGCAGATTCCGACCTATGAGGACGGCGATCTCGCCTTGTTCGAGTCCGGCGCCATCGTGCTCCGTATCGCCGAGCGTCATGCCGGGCTGCTGCCGACCGAGCCGAACGCCCGGGCCCGCGCGATCGCCTGGATGTTTGCCGCGCTCAGCACGCTGGAGCCACCGATCGTCGAGCTCGGCATGGCGATGCTGTTCGAGCGCGACAAGAGCTGGTACGCGGAGCGGCTGCCGATGCTGCAGGACCGCGTCCGTGTCAGGCTCGGCGAATTGTCCCGCCGCCTCGGCGATGCCGACTGGCTCGACGGTGCGTTCAGCGCCGGCGATCTCATGATGGTGACGGTGCTGCGCCGGTTGAACGCGTCAGGCCTGCTGGACGAATATCCAGAAATCGCCGCCTACGTCGCCCGCGGCGAAGCACGGCCCGCTTTCAGGCGCGCGTTCGACGCGCAATTGCAGATATTCACCGCCGCATCGAAGGGTTCGCAGGGCAGTTAGCGAAGCGTAACCCGCAGCGCTCTAAAGATCGAAATTGGTCGGCAGCATCACGACGTCGCGAATGGTCATGCCGCGCGGCCGCGTCAGCATGAACATCACCACGTCGGCCACGTCGGTGGCTTCCAGCAGGCTTCCGGAGTCCCTGGCTTCCTTCAGCTTCTCCGGCGGCCAGTCCGCGAGCAGCGCGCTGACGACCGGGCCGGGCGAGATCGAGCCGACGCGGATGCCGTGCTTGAAGACCTGGCGCCGCACCGTCTGGACGAAGCAGTTGATCGCCCATTTCGACGACGCATAGACCGGCTCCCACGGCGTCGGAAAATGCGCCGCCAGCGAGCTCGTGACGATGATGTCGCCAGTCCCGCGCGCGATCATATGCGGCAGCACGTCGTGCACGTTTTTCATCACGACGTTGACATTCAGGTTCAGCATCCGGTCGATCGCCATGGTGTCGGCATCGACCAGATCGCCACCGACATACGTGCCGGCATTCGCATGCAGGATGTCGAGCTGGCCGGCCTGCTCCAGAACGCGCGGCAGCAGCCTTGCGCAGTCTCTTGGGTCCAGCAGGTCGACGAGCAGCGGGATCACGGCATCGCCGTGCTTGTCGCAGAGCGCCTTCAGCGCGGCCTCGTCACGGTCGACCATCACCACGCGCGCGCCCGCGGCCAGCATCGCCTCGGTGCTGGCCAATCCGATGCCCGACGCAGCCCCGGTCACGGCCGCAACCTTGCCTTCCAATTCTCTCGCCATAGGGTCACCATCGCTAACGTCACGCGGATGCGGAGTATAACAATCCCGGGCGGCGTTGTCGGGGCAAACCCGCGACGATGCCGATCGTCCGCCGAGGGAGGCGGCGCACAAAGCGCGAGACTGTTGCAAGGGCGTCACTGCGGCGATACGACTTCAGCTTGAGGAGCCCGCCCATGCTGACCCTCTACTCCTATCCAGAGCTGTTCGGCGTCGCCGACAACAACGGCTACGGCCTCAAGGTCTATGCCTTCCTGAAGATCGCGGGCGTCCCATTCGTGCATGAGCATGTGTTCGATGCCTCCGCCGCGCCGCGCGGGCAGCTGCCCTATATCGTGGATGAGGGCGAGACGATCGGCGACAGCGAGACGATCATCGCGCACGCAAGGGCGAGATACCGCCTCACCATCGACGCAGCGCTAACTGCGGAGCAAAGGCGGACCAATCACTTCGTCACGCGCATGCTCGACGATATCTATTGGGTGATGTCGTATTCGCGCTGGAAGGACGAGCGTTATTATCCCGCGTTCCGCGACGCCTTCATCGCGCAGCACAAGCAGATCGATGCGGCGGGGTTCGAGAAGGCGAAGGCGTATAATGCGCAGCGCTACCAATTCCAGGGCATCGGTCGCTATACGCCCGAGCAGGCCTATGCGCGGGGGCTTGCCGATCTGCAGGTGCTGGCGGAGATCGTGCCGGCGGCCGGCTTCGTGCACGGCGCGGCGCCTGCTAGCATCGATGCCGGGATCTACGGCTTCATCGCCAACATTTATTACTTTCCCATCCCGACGCCGCTGAAGGCCTTCGTCGATGCGCACGCAAATCTCGTCGCGCATTGCGAGAGGGTGCATGCGATGGTGAGCGCGTAGTCCGCAGGTCTCGTAGGGTGGGCAAAGCGAAGCGTGCCCACCAACTTTGCGTATGCCGCTGACACCATGGTGGGCACGGCGCTTGCGCGCCTTGCCCACCCTGCGCGCCCTACCGCATCGTGATCGCAAGCCCGCTCAGATCCGCATTCGCCATCAGGCCGACCTGCGTGCCGGACAGCTCGAGCACGGCGCCCTTCTGGTTGGTCAGCACGATCGCACGGGCGCCGCTGCCCACTGCGATGCCGGCACCGGCGGCGCCGTAGACGCCGGCGATGTCGGAGGGCCGGTTGATGTTGGACACGCGGCCGCGCAGCACCGTCTTGGAGCCGCCGAAGACGAGGCCGTAGTCGAGACCGCCGGTCGAGAGCGAATAGGCGCGGCCGCGGAAGTTCATCACGCCCGAGCCGCCGGAGCCGCCGATGATCCAGCCCGCCTTGTAGATCGTCAGCACCACGGTGCCGCCGTCGGCCAGCGCCGAGGTCGAGAGGCCGGCCAGCGCGGCAATGCCGACCAGCGCGGCGCGGAAGGTTGATGCGAACTTCATGGGGGTCTCCGGGGGGCTATTCTTCAAGGAGGAAAACGAATCAGACGCCGCGAATGTATCCGATGGATCGGGGCGGCAACATGATGGGCTGGGCGTGAGTCGCGGTCTTTAGCAACGCGTTCAACTGTCATCGCCCGGTTTAACCGGGCGATCCAGTATTCCAGGGAGAGCGATGG
>NZ_JADPIT010000010.1:192582-216766 GCF_023073035.1 Bradyrhizobium sp. 62 | reverse complement strand
GGATGCCCCGGTCGAGCCGGGGCATGACGGCGGAGTTTGGCGCGACCAGGCACCACTGCCATCATGCCATTCTGTCCCTGTTTTGCCCGACGGAGCAATCGATTATTTTGCTTTTCCCGAAGCGAAAAAAACATCAATGGTTCCCGCAGGATGGCTACTTGGCATGGGGTTGTTTTCGCGTTTTTTGTTGGAGGCGCCCCGACCTGTCGCTACGCTGGCACGTCCAGCCGTCCACCCGAGGTGATCCCATGCCGATCCAGCATTTCGCGCCCCCGCCGCACGTCAAGGCGCCGCCGCTGTCCTTTGCCACGCGCGCCGGCGATCTCCTGTTCGTCTCCGGCATTCCCGGCTTCGACGCGACCGGCGCGCTGCCCGATGGCTTCGATGCGCAGTTCGCCAACGTCGCCGTCAACATCAAGCGCGTGCTTGCGGAGGCCGGCGCCGAGATCCGCGATCTCGTCAAGGTCAACGTGCTGCTGACCCGCGCCTCCGACGTGGCCGCCATGAACGCGCTCTATGCCGGCGCCTTCGGCCCGCCGCCCTACCCCGCCCGCACCACCTGCGTGGTCCACGCGCTGCCCGATCCGAAGATGCTGATCGAGATCGAGGCGGTGGCGTCGCTGGCCAACGGGTAGACGTGTGCTCGTCAGGCGATAGTCAAGGGATAAGGATCGTTCGAACAGCCGACGAACGGCTGACATATCCGTGAACGGTCGCCGCCCCGCTTGCCAGCCGCACCATTTTGCCGCACCACTTTCCGTCTCACGTTCCCATCAGGAGATATTTCATGCGTCGCGTTCTCGCCCTCTGTGCCGTTGCCGGCATCGCCACCTCCGTGTTCGCCGTGCCGGCCTCCGCGGCGGTCGGCTATTACGTGATCCGCTGGGACAACACCGGCATCTGCCAGGTCTGGAACGAGGACCTGAAGTACAAGCCGTTCCAGTGGGGCGTGTCGACCTACAAGGTCGTCAGCAAGCCGCTCCCGACTTTCACGGCCGCCTCGGAGCTCCAGATCAAGCTGCGCGCGGAGCGCCGCTGCACGCTCTAGGCGTGAGGCGACAGATCGGATTTCAAGGGGCGGATCGCGCGAGCGGTCCGTCCTTTTCTTTTTGGACGCGCCATTGGTTTTTCGGCCGACATCGCGCATTTTCCGCGCACGCGCTTTGAACCTGGCCCGTTGGCGGACCTACTCACATCTTGTCCGGGGCGCCCCCCCAGCGCCCCGCGCCAACCAGCATCCTTGCCCGCTTGTTTTTGCCCGCTTGTTTTCACACCTCCTGGCTTTGGAGCCAATCGATGCGCGCGCCGACGACAGCAACGGTTCTGGCCGCATCGCTGCTTCTCGCCGCAACGGCGAACGCACAGGCCCCGCAATCCTTCCGCGTGATCTCGCCGGTGTTCGACCAGTTGGTCAGCTTCGCGATGCCTTCGAATTTTTCCGCGGTGTTCGAGAACACCAAGGGCGGCCACTACATCCGCGAGGCCGTGCTGAAGGGCGAGACGCCCGAACGCTGGACCGAGATGATCACCGTGACCGGCGAGAAGGGCATGACGCTCACTCCCGGTTCATCGCCGGAGAAGTTCGCGGGCTCGATCGCAGGCGGTTTCAAATCCGCCTGCCCCGACAGCTTTGCGGCAAGGTCGCTTGGCGCCACCGCGTTCGGCCGCTTCGAAGGTTTCGTCGCCGTGATCGGCTGCGGCCGCGTCGACAGCGGCCCGACCCGGCACAGCGAGACCGCGCTCCTGGTCACGCTGAAGGGTACGACCGACTACTACACGATCCAGTGGGCCGAGCGCGGCCCCGAAAGCGACGAGCCGCCGGTGAACGACGACCGCTGGCAGGCGCGTTTGCGCGCACTCAGCCCGATCGAGCTCTGCCCGATCGTAGCAGGCGAAGCCGCGCCCTATCCAAGCTGCGTGAACAAGAGCTGAGCCCTTACGCGTCCTTGTAGGCGCGGGGATGGATCAGGAGGTCGCGCGCGGCGGCGAGGTCGATGAACGCCTGCGCGCTGCCGCCCTGGTCGGGGTGCATGCCCTTGGCGGCGCGGCGATAGGCCTGGTTGATGTCCTCGCAGGTGAGCTGCACCGCGAGCGGCAGGCCGAGCACCTTGCGGGCGCGATCCTCGCTGGACAATTTTTTCGGCGCGGCATTGCGGCGCCCGAAGCGCGGCGCGGTCAGATCGTGAACGACATCGAGCACCACGCCGAGACGGCGCCGTGCCGCCAGCGTGACGCTGTGATCGTCATTGTCCACGGCCTGGCGCAGCACCGGAAGCGCCTGCTCGGCGGCCGGACGCAGCATGGTATCGGTGCTCATCCGCGCGATCTCGGCCACGAGCCGGCCCGCCTCGGCCCAATCGGCGCCGTCCGCCGACCGCAGGCGTTCGAGTGCGAGTTTCCAGGATTCGAGGCGTTCCATCATGCCCGCAACGTTTAGCAATCAAGACCAGTATGCCAAGGACGCCGTTTCCGACCCCTTAATTTCGAGTTAGCCTTTCATGAAACTTCGAAACGAATCCTGAAGGAAATTGTCACAGCTGCGCGCAGACCGCATCGCGGTCGTTACGCCCCCGCCGGATGGACCGCCAGACCCGGCACGGATCAGTTGAACTGATACGCGAGACCGAAAGTCGCAACGTGGGTGCGCAGTGTGACATCGAAAGTATCGACGGTGTTGCTGGGCGCGAAGTGCGACGTTCGGCCGATTGCGTAAGTCGACGTGCCGAAATCGGCGAAGCGGTATTCGGCGCGCGCCAGCCAGTGATGGCCCAGCGCCGTCTCCAGGCCACCGCCGAGGGTCCAGCCCAGTCTCGTCGTGGAGTTCGCTATCACCGACGGCGATAAATTAAACAAGGTCCGGCAGGGCGCGCTCCCGCAGGTCGAGATCACCTCGTCATGCTGCCACGCCGCACCGCCGCTCGCGAATAGCAGCGTCGCCGGCGTCACCAGGAAGCCGAGACGCGCGCGCAGGCTCGCGTCCCATGTTGACTTCACCACAAGGGAATCGGCGCTCTCGTGGAAGGTGCCGAACGCCGGCGACACCGGATATCCGCTCAGCGTGACGGTCCGGTCGGCAAAGCCGGCGTCGCCTTCGATGCCGGCGACCCATTTGGGCGCGAATTGCCAGTTGACGCCGGCATAGGGACTGGCGCGGAAGGCGGTGCCGTTGAACGGCACGGTGTTCTTCTCGAGCGGGATCAGTGCAACGCCAAACAGTTCCGACGTTGCCGCCGTATCCACCTGCTGCGCGCGGACGCCGAGTCCAAGACCGAGATAGGGGCCGGTCCATGACATCGCGATCGGCGCTGCCTTGGTGATCATCGCTGCCTGCGCTCCTGCCACGATCCGGTCGCCGAACTTGTAGGCCAGGCCGAACGAGGCGGCGTGAGTCTGGATCTTGAGATCGAATTTGTCCGCGGTCGAATTGAAGCCCGAAGCGGGCACGGCGGTCCGAGCAATGGTGAACGGTGTAGCGCCAAAATCGGCGTAGCGATATTCGGCGCGTGCAAACCAATTGCCGCCCAGCGCGGTCTCGATGCCGCCACCGACGGTCCAACCAACCTGGATAGACGATGCGGAAATCACGGCGGGCGAAAATGTAAAGCCGGGACAGTTGGCGCAGTTCGAATTGATGTAGCTACGCTGCCAGGCGATGCCACCGGTCGCATAGGCCAGCGTGGCAGGTGTGAGCAGGAAGCCGAGACGGGCACGCAGGCTGGCGTCCCACTCGGTCTTTGCGGTCAGGCTGTCGGGCGGCAAGGCGAAGCGGACGAAGCCGGGGGAGAAGGCCAGCGACTGGCGCGTGGTGGACTGATCGGCGAAGCCGACATCGCCTTCGAGGCCCGCAATCCATTGCGGCGCCAATTGCCAGTTGAACCCGGTAAAGGCACTGGTGCGGAAGCCCAGCCCGTCGAAGGACGCGCTTGTCGGCCGACCGTCCGCCAAATTCTGCGGGGCGCCGGCGACCGTCTCCGATGTCGCCGTGGCGTCCGTGCGCGAACCACGGAAACCAAGCCCAAGACCCGCATAAAATCCGCCCCAGAGTGACGTGACCGCCGATGGGACCTTGTACGTCGGCGCGCCCCCGATATCCGCCGCCAAGGCAGGCACCGTCGCTACGAACGCGACCAGAGCCGCGCTTCCGCCCCTCAATTTCTTCATGCCCAATACCCCGTCCGCGCGGAATCGCCGCCGCCCCAAATATTCGAGACAGATGTGACGCTGACGGCGCCAAACTTCTTGGACCCAAGCGACGGCGGATCAGACAAGAACGAACTGGCGATGTTCGTGCCGTGCCGTGGCATCTTTGCCACGTCCACCGGAAGTCACCGCGACGCCCGATTGCATAAGGCGTCAGCGCGGCATGGCGTTTCTGCCGCTTCCGTTTTCAACTAGTCTTGCCGGCAACGTTGAAAACCCAGCCAAGGAAACGCCCATGCCTCTCCTCCAAAACCATATCGCCGTCATCACGGGCGCCGGATCCGGCATCGGCCGGGCGATCGCTTCCGGCTACGCCCGCGAGGGCGCGCAAGTGGTGTTGCTCGACGTCAACGCCGACACGGTCGCGGAAGCCGCCGTGGAGATCCGCAATTCCGGCGGCAAGGCCGAGAGCTTTGCGCTCGACGTGACCAAGCGCGACGACTGCTTTGCGCTCGCCAAGCAGGTCGCCGACAAGGTCGGGCAGGTCTCGATCCTCGTCAACAATGCCGGCATCACCCGCCGCAACGCCTTCACCGCGGAGCCGGAGACAGTGGCGAAGGACTGGAACGACATCATCTCGCTCAACCTCAACGGCGTCTTCAACATGACGCAGGCGTTCCTCAGCCCCTTGCGTGCAGCCAAGGGCCGCATCGTCAATATCGGCTCGATCCAGTCCTTCGTGCATCTGCGCACGCCGAGCTCTGCGGCCTACACCACCTCGAAGCACGGCGTGCTCGGCTTCACCAAGGCGCTCGCGGTCGAGCTCGGCAAGGAGGGCGTGCGCGTCAATGCGATCGGGCCGGGCTTCATCGAGACCAATATCAATGCCAATGTGCGCGCGACCAATCCGGCGCTGGTGCAGGCCTTCGTCGATCACACCCCGCTGGCGCGCACCGGCAAGCCCGAGGACATCGTGGGTCCAGCGATCTTCCTTGCGTCGGACATGTCGGCCTACGTCACGGGAACGATCGTGATGGTGGACGGCGGATACCGGACAGTGTGAGCGGGATGACGCCTGCTTTGTAATGCGGGGTATGCTCGCAGGAATATGCAATCCGTGCCAATCGCGGCGGTGCGGCGGCATTCCCAAGGTCAATTCGTGCGATCGCCTGCGGTTAACCTTTCGTTAACCAAACCCGCCCACCGTAGATCTACGGCTTGGGGGTCGTTTGTTCTCGATCCGCTTCCAAAGACGGAAGCGGGCGTTGATCGGGGAGTGTGTCGATGACCACTGTTCACGTCACTGCGTCCGAACCGGGCGCATATGTCCTTTCACCGAACCAGATCGTTCCGCTGCTGATCGGCGCGACCGTCGACGAGGTCGAGCGTGAGCTCGTGCTGCAGACGCTCGCGCGCTGCGACGGCAATCGCACGCGCGCCTCGCGCGTGCTCGGCCTCTCGGTGCGCACGCTGCGCAACAAGATCAGGCTCTATGCCGCGTCCGGCATCGAGGTGCCGGCCTATCACGACTAGCGCGCGACGTGCCGCCGATTGGTGTTGATCATGCGCAGGCGCGAGCCCGGGCGGAATTGCCGCTGTCGTCAAACGCCGCTAATTAGCTTGCTTCCGGTTAAGGGAGCAGCGGCGTGGCAGACGAACAAAAACGGCAGGGACCTCAGGGACCGCGCGGACGGCAGGGCGAACCGGGGCGGCCGGGACCGCAGGGTCATCCAGGCAAACGCGGGCCGGATGGCGCGCGCGGCAAGCCAGGACCTCAGGGCAAGCCGGGACCGATCGGGAAGCCCGGACCGCTGGGCAAGCCCGGTCCGCAAGGCAAGCAGGGCGAAGCCGGACCGCGCGGGGCGGCCGGTGCACCGGGACCTGTCGGACCGCAAGGGCCGGCGGGGCCGCAAGGCCCGCGCGGCGAGGCCGGGCCGCCCGGCCCATTGCCGTCGATCGAGCAGGTGCTGCCGTGGCTCGATCAGCTGTTCGACGCCTGGGACGAGCGCCGCCGGCAGCGCGAGCGTGAAGCCGCCGAGCGCGACGCGTTGGAAGCGGCCGTGCAGGAAACCGACGACGCACCCTTCGGCGATGAGGACGAGAGCAGCGAAGACGACAATCACAGGAAGAAGAAGAAAAAGAAGAAGCACGGCCACAAGGAGTGACGGACGAATCTATTTCGTCCCATTCTCGCGTCGTGGCAGCATGCCCATGCGCTCGAATTGCCAGCGCATGGCGCGGTACCAGAGATAGCCGACCGCTGCGCCGCACAAGGCCAGGATCACGACGTTCGCGCTCGAGAACGAGCCGCTCCACCACGTCATCCACGCGGTCCACAGCAGCGTGAAGACGATGGCACCTGCTTTCAGCGGAAGAAGAGGGCGGCTCATGGTCGTGCTCCCGGGTGTCAAAGGCCCGGCGAACATCATCGCGCGTTGAGACCGTTTTCACCGTGAGCCAGGTCACGGAACGGACGCGCGAGCCCTAACCGAACCGCAGCCGCGAACGTTCCTTGGCCTTTTCCGCCTCGACCTCACGGTCGCGTGCCGGGGCATGGGTGTGCAGCGACGTCAGGAGTTTTCGCGCAGCCTCCGAGACCTCCGCCACCGCACGGTCGAAGGCCGCCTCGTTGGCCTGCGACGGCCTGTTGAAGCCGGACAGTTTGCGAACGAACTGGAGCGCGCTGGCGTGGATCTCATCCTCCGTCGCCCCCGGCTCGAAGTTGAACAGCGTCTTGATGTTGCGGCACATGCAGTCTCTCCTGACCTTTCCCTCAAGGACGACCGGCGAAAACGAAATCCTACATCCTTCCGCACAGTTCTGCTAAGTTCCGCCGCAACGCGGCCGCCGACCAGAGCCGCACGGGGGAAATAGACATGAAAGCTTCCTGCGCGGCGCTGTCAGCCATCCTGTTGTCCGTCTCGTTGGCGGCCATCTCGACATCCGCATGGGCGGCCGATTATCCGGCGCCGAAACAGGGCGACTGGGTCGCCAGGGATTTCAAGTTCCACACTGGCGAGACCATGCCGGAGCTGAAGCTGCACTACACCACCGTGGGTGAGCCGAGCGGCCAGCCGGTCCTGGTGCTGCACGGCACCGGCGGCTCGGGCGCGAGCATGCTGTCGCCCGCCTTCGGCGGCGAGCTGTTCGGCGCGGGGCAGCCACTGGATGCCTCCAAATACTACATCATCATCCCCGACAATATCGGCCATGGAAAATCGTCAAAACCGTCCGACGGGATGAAGACGAGTTTCCCGAAATACGATTACGACGACATGGTCGAAGCTCAGTATCGCCTGGTGACGGAAGGGCTCGGGGTCAAGCACCTGCGGCTCGTCATCGGCAATTCGATGGGCGGCATGCACACCTGGCTGTGGGGCGAGAAATATCCGAAGGCGATGGACGCGCTGATCCCGATGGCCTCGCAGCCGACCGAGATGGCGTCGCGCAACTGGATGCTGCGGCGGATCATGCTCGACACCATCCGCAGCGACCCCGACTACAACGGCGGCAATTACACCAGCCAGCCGCGCATGATGAAATACGCCATCACCGCCTACGGCATTGCGAGCATCGGTGGAACGCTGGCCTATCAATCGCAGGCGCCGACGGCGGCGAAGGCCGACAAGATCGTCGACGAGCGGCTGACCATGCCGATCACGGCAGATGCCAACGACTTCGTCTACCAGTGGGCGTCCTCGCATGACTACAATGCCGGCGAGAAGCTGGGGGCCATCGAAGCGCCGCTGCTGCTGATCAATTCAGCCGACGACGAACGCAATCCGCCTGAGACCGGCATCACGGACGCTGCGATGACGCGGGTCAAGAACAGCAAACTGTATCTCATCCCGGCAAGCACCGAGACGCGCGGCCACGGCACCACCGGAAACGCCAAATTCTACAGCGAGCAGATCCAGCAATTTCTGCAAGCCGCGCCGCAGCAAACGATCGAATCTGCGCGCCGCTGATTTTGCATTGCATCAACGGTCGTCTAGCCCGCATATTATTTGAGCATGCATTACGCTGACGGCTCGGGCTTAATTGCGTCGATGTCCGAATCGACGCGTGGGAAAATCGCGCGCCAACGGCACGACAGGCGATGAGGAGGATCGCATGCACAGGCTCGCACTGTGCGTTTGGCTCGCGGCACTGACGGGCGCCGCGTTCGCGTTCGACAACGGGCAATATGATCACGTCCCGCCCGACATCCGCGCCTGGTTCAAGAGCGTGATCGCACCGAACGGCGTGCCCTGCTGTGACGTCTCCGACGGCCATCGCACGGAGTACGACGTGCGCAGCGGTGCCTATTGGGTGCCGATCGAGGGACAATGGATGGAGGTGCCCGAGCGCGCCATCATCCGCGACCGCGGCAATCCGGTGGGGCAGGCCGTTGTGTGGTACGTCCGTCACCGCGGCGCCGTCATCATTAGTTGCTTCGTGCCGGCCGATGCGGTGTAGCGCGCGATAGCGCCTCGGCGCCGCGTGTGCTAGTTCGGCCGATGGCTCCTGCGAACGACAGAACGCGCGCTGTGATGCGCTTTGTGCTGGCAGCGTTTTACATCGTGGCCGGCATCGCGCATCTGCGGGTCCCCGACAAGCTGCTTGCGATCACGCCGGCTTGGGTTCCGTTTGCAACACAGCTGATCCTCATCACTGGCGTTTGCGAGATCGCAGGAGCGGTTGCGCTGGTGACGAAGCCGCTGCGCTGGTGGGCAGGCGTTGCGCTCGCGCTCTATGCGCTTTGCGTGTGGCCGGCCAACATCAAGCATGCCCTGGAGGGCATCGACCTTCCACCCATCCCCAACAGCTGGCTCTATCACGGGCCGCGGCTGGCGCTGCAGCCGGTGCTGATCTGGTGGGCTTTGTACTGCGCTGGCGTGATCGACTGGCCGTGGCGGCGTGACAAGGGGGATAGCGATCGCGCCGGGAGATGATATTCTCAGACATTCCACCAGGGAGACCTTCGTGACTGATCTTTGCGCCGAAGACCTCGCTACCATCTATGCCCAGCCGAGCCCGCGCGTGATCGCGAAAGCCCGCCCCTCGATCGATGCGCACGCGAAGAAATTCATCGAGATGTCGCCGTTTTGTGTGCTCGCGACGTCGGGAGCCGATGGCAGCGTCGATGCCTCACCACGCGGCGGCGGCGTTGGCTTCGTCCACATCGCCGGCCCCAACCAGCTGCTGATGCCTGATCGCTCCGGCAACAACCGGATCGACAGCTTTCGGAATGTGGTGGAGGGCTCGGGCTTCGTGCATCTGTTGTTCTTCGTCCCCGGCATCGACGAGACGCTGCGCGTCGGCGGTCGCGGCACGCTGTCGGCCGATCCGGACCTGCTCGCCTCAATGGTGGAATTTGGCAAGTCGCCGCGCGCGGTGCTGAACGTCGCCGTCAGCGAAGTCTATTTCCACTGCGGCAAGGCCCTGATGCGCTCGAAGCTGTGGTCATCCGAGAAGGTGCCGCGCTCGGTAATGCCGAGCATCGTCGAGGTGGTCCACGAGCAGACCGGCCTTGGTGAGCCGCAGAGCCAGGAGATCGTGGAAGAGCTCTACAAGACGCAGTTGTAGCTGGCGTCGTGGACTGTCGTCCCGGCCTGGCGCGCAATTGCGCATCAGACCGGCACGGAGTTTGTGGCAGCGCTAACGCGCCGAACTAGTGCCCCTCGCCCTCGAGCCCGCCAACGTGCTTCTGGGTATAGAGTTCGAGGCCGATGCGGCCGATCAGGTCGAGCTGGGTCTCGAGGAAGTCGATGTGGTGCTCCTCGTCGCTCATCAGTTTCTCGAACAGGTCGCGCGTGACGTAGTCCTTGACGCTGTGGCAGTAGGTCGCCGCTTCCTGGTAGAGCGCCCGCGCGCTCATCTCGGCGGCGAGATCGCACTCGATGATCTCCTTGACGTTCTGGCCGATACGCAAGGGATCGAGCACCTGCATGTTCGGGAAGCCGTCGAAGAACAGGATCCGCTCGGTGAGCTTGTCGGCGTGCTCCATCTCCTCGATGGACTCCTTGCGCCAGACCTTGGACATGTCCCGCAGGCCCCAATTGTCGAGGAAGCGGTAGTGCAGCCAGTACTGGTTGATCGCAGTCAGCTCGTGACGCAGTGCCTTGTTGAGATAGTCGATAACTTTTGCGTCGCCCTGCATGGTTCACTCCAGCTCTTGCAGTCCAAATCGGCCGTAAACCGAATTTAGAACGCTTCTAAATGAGTTTGAGGACTGCGGCAACCGGCTACGGGGACGCAGCCGGGGAAAAGCTCAGTCAGGGTTGCGGAAGATTTCAGCAGGCCGCGAGGGCGAACTCGGCCGGCTGGGCCGTCTCGTCATTGGCGGCCACAGTGTGATTGTGCGGACAGCCGGAGCAGCAGGACGAGGCACAGGGGCCGAGCGCTTCATCGATAATGGTCTTGATCGTCCGGGCGCAGCGGCCGCATTCGGCGCTACAGCCGAGACATCCATAGACCTGCTTGGCATGGCGCACGGCGTCGTCGGACTCGGCGACGGCGGCGCGGATGTCGTCATCGCTCAGCACGTTACAGGAACAAACGATCATGGAAGCGGCAGGCCCTTTTGGTGATGCGCCATCATCGATATTTAAGGGGCCGGCCGGATGCAAAAGGAAAAAGCGGAATTTGAAGCTATTCCAAACTAGCCCCGAAACAGCCTAGAACGGCTCTAAAATAGGGCCTTGCGCTGGATCAAGATTGCGGCGGATCTAGTCGCCCCCGCCGCCTCCACCATCGCCGCCGCCCCCGCAATCTCCGCCACTACTGCCGCCATCGCTGCTGGAACAGCTGCCGCCGTCGGTCGAGCTGCCGGAACTGTCGCTGGAAAACCAGCTCCCCAATGAGAAGCCGTCGCTCGTGCCCGCGGAAGTGTCGCCACCGCTATTGCCGCTGGCCCCGGCGCGGGAGCGCCGCTGGCCGCGATTCTGGAGATGGGTGATCCAGCCGTAGCCGATTGCGACGACGATCCCGGCAGCGATCAATGCATTTATCATCGCGTTGCCCATCATCGCCCTCCCCTGGCAGAGCTGCGGTCCATGTTAATTGGTCGCCCCCGGCAAAGGTGCCGTTCATTGATCATTCAATCGAAGTATGGAACTTTACCCCCAAAGAGTTCCCGCGTGTTTTGCTCGAAAGGTCAGTCAATGAAGAAGTCGCTCCTGGCAATCGCTGCCGTCGCCGCTGTGGCCCTTAGCGCCGCTACACCAGCCCAGGCGCAACGCGGCGTTGCCGCGGGCGTGGCAGCCGGAATCATCGGGGGCGCCATTGTCGGTGGGGCGCTGGCCTCTCCGTACTATTACGGGCCCGGCCCTGGCCCCGGCTACGCATATGGTCCGGGATATAGCCCGGGCTACTATCCGCCGCGCTACTACGCGCCGGGCCCGGGCTACGTCGCCGACGACTATTACGGCAACGGCTGCGTCTGGCAGAAGCAGCGCTTCTGGGACGGTTATGCCTGGCGCGTCCGCCGCGCCAGAGTCTGTGGCTGAAGTCGCCCCAAGCCGGTTCATTCCAGATGCGCCGTTCATCTAGGGGCCTGAAAAAGACCGCTTTTTCTCGTCACAGCTCCGTGCGCGTTTACCGCAGATTGACCATTTGCGCGCTTCCTAGCTGCAAGGCCATTTCCATCAGAGTCTGCGTGAACCTTTGAACCCCGGGCGCTCCTAACAAGGAGCATCCATCTCTCAGGAGAGCCAAGAGTATGAAGAAGACTTTAGTTGCCGCCCTTACGGTTGCGACGATCGCCGGTTCGCTGGTGACCGCCACGCCGTCCGCCCAGGCCCATGACGGCGTCGGGGTCGGCATCGCAGCCGGCCTGATCGGCGGCGCGATCGTCGGCGGCGCAATCGCATCGAGCCGTCCCGCCTATGGTGGACCGGTTTACGTGGCCGAGCCCGGCCCGCCGCCGCCGCCCTGCTACTGGCAGCGCCAGCGCTACTGGGACGGCTACGGCTGGACCGTCCGCCCGGTTCGCGTTTGCTACTGATCTGATCGCATGGCGCACATGAGCGCCGCGATCGAAGCCCGGCCGAGCACCTCGGCCGGGCTTTTTTTCTTTTGGCTGGCCCTGTGCCTACGGCGCCGCCTGGATCGAGCGCAGCACCTCTTCGCTCGGCCAGCAATCGACCTTGAGGCCTGCGGACTTCTGGTAGGCGCCGAGCGCAGCGCGCGTCTGCATGCCCGCCTTGCCGTCGATCTTGTCCTTGTAGAGCCCCGCGCGCGTGAGCCCGCGCTGCATCGCCTCGACATCCCTGGTTCGCAATTGCTTCGAGGCAGACCACGGCGTCGCGAACGGTTGCGGGCTCGTCATGCGGTCGGCGAGATGGCCGACGAACAGCACGTAGAGATCGGAGAAATTGTATTCCTTGATGACGAAGTAGTTCTTCGTGGTCAGGAAGGACGGGCCGTAGATGCCTTCGGGTTGCAGCAGCGAGGCCGGCTGGGCCTGCTCGGCGGCAGTGAGCTTTTGTCCACGCACCGGCACAAAGCCTTCGCGCAGCCACTGGCCGATCGGCTTCGTCACCTCGGGCACGCCAGCGGTGCAATCGACCTTGGCCGGTGCCTGCACCTCGTAAGCCCAGCGCACGCCGCTCTGCCAGCCCTTGTTGACGAGCTGCTGCGCAGCGGAGGCCAGCGCATCCGGCACCGAATGCCAGATGTCGATGCGGCCGTCGCGGTCGAAATCGACGCCGTGCTTGTAATATTCGGACGGCAGGAATTGCGTGAGCCCGGTCGCGCCGGCCCAGGACGAGCGCATGTCCTTGCGTGTCACCACGCCGTCACCGAGAATTTTCAGCGAGAGGATGAACTCGTTGCGATAGGTGTCCTTGCGGCGGCCGACATAGGCCTGCGTCGCCAGCACGCGCACGAGATCGTAAGGCAGTGTGTAGCGGCCGTAGTCGGTCTCGCGGCCCCAGATCGCCAGCATGACGGTGGCCGGCACGCCCGAGCTCTTCTCGATCTCGGTCAGGGCCGGACGATATTTTTGCAGCAGCCGCTGCCCCTCGCCCGCAAGCCGCGCGATCGAGGCTTCCCTGACATAGTCCGCCGGCACCTGCACGAACTCGGCCTGCGACGGCGCCCCGGTCGCGGGCCGCCCCGGCAGGATCAGATCCGGCAGCTTGTAATCCGGCTCGAGGCCGCGCGTCTCTCGTTCGAACGTCGCGCGCGACACGCCAGCGGCCTCCGCCTCCGGCCACAGCGAGGCGATGAACTGCGTGAAAGCGGCGTCGGCAGCGCGGGCGGGCGACAGGCCGCAGGTGATAGCGATCACCGCAGCTATGAGCACCCGCCGCATCATGCCGAGATCACCGCGTCAGCTTCTTGTACTTCACGCGATGCGGAATGATGCTTTCTTGGCCGAGCCGGCGCATCTTGTCCTTCTCGTAGTCCTGGAAGTTGCCCTCGAACCATTCGACATGGCTGTCGCCCTCGAAGGCCAGGATGTGGGTCGCGATGCGGTCGAGGAACCAGCGATCATGGCTGATGATGACGGCGCAGCCGGCAAAATCCTCCAGCGCCTCTTCGAGCGCACGCAGCGTGTCGACGTCGAGGTCGTTGGTCGGCTCGTCGAGCAGCAGCACGTTGGCGCCGGATTTCAGCATTTTCGCAAGGTGCACGCGGTTGCGTTCACCGCCGGAGAGCGCGCCGACTTTCTTCTGCTGGTCGGCGCCCTTGAAGTTGAACGACGAACAATAGCCGCGTGAATTGACTTCCCTCTTGCCGAGCAGGATCAGCTCGTTGCCGCCGGAGATCTCCTCCCACACGTTCTTGCTGCCATCGAGCGCGTCGCGCGACTGGTCGACGTAACCGAGATGAACGCTCTCGCCGACCGTGATGGTGCCCTTGTCCGGCTGTTCCTGCTTGGTGATCATCCTGAACAGCGTGGTCTTGCCGGCGCCGTTGGCGCCGATCACGCCGACGATACCGCCGGGCGGCAGCTTGAAAGTGAGATCGTCGATCAGCATGCGATCGCCGAAACCTTTGCTGAGCCCTTCGAAGTCGACCACGTTCTGACCTAGGCGCTCGGCCACCGGAATCGTGATCTGCGCGGTCTGTGTCTGCTTTTCGCTCGCCTGCTTCAGGAGCTCGTCATAGCGCTGATAACGCGCCTTGGATTTGGCCTGGCGGGCTTTCGGCGAGGACGCGATCCATTCCTGCTCGCGGGCGAGCGTCTTCTGATGCGCAGCGTCCTCGCGGCCCTCCTGCTCGAGCCGCTTCTGTTTCTGCTGCAGCCAGGACGAGTAATTGCCCTCGTAGGGAATGCCCTTGCCGCGATCGAGCTCGAGAATCCAGCTCGTGACGTTGTCGAGGAAGTAGCGGTCATGGGTGACGATCAGGATCGCGCCGGGATAGTTGCGCAGATGGCCTTCCAGCCACGACACCGATTCCGCGTCGAGATGGTTGGTCGGTTCGTCCAGCAGCAACAACTCAGGCTGGTCGAGCAGCAGCTTGCACAGTGCGACGCGACGGCGCTCACCGCCGGAGAGTTTCGACACGTCGGCATCGTCGGGCGGACAGCGCAGCGCATCCATGGCCTGGTCGACCTTGCTGTCGAGATCCCAGAGGCCCTGGGCCTCGATCTCGTCCTGCAGCTTGGTCATCTCGTCGGCGGTCTCCTCGGAGTAGTTCATCGCCAGATCGTTGTAGCGATCGAGGATAGCCTTCTGCTTGGCAACGCCCAGCATGACGTTCTCGCGCACGCTGAGTGCCGGATCGAGATGCGGCTCCTGCTCGAGATAGCCGACGCGGGCGCCCTGGGCGACCCAGGCCTCGCCGTTGTACTCCTTGTCGAGGCCGGCCATGATCTTGAGCAGCGTCGACTTGCCCGAGCCGTTGACACCGAGCACGCCGATCTTGGCGTCCGGGTAGAAGCTCAGATGGATGTTATCGAGCACCTTCCGGGTCGGGTAGCTCTTGGTCAGGCCCTGCATGAAATAGATGAACTGGCGCGCCATCGGTCCCGAAAACCTTCGATTTGAGGAAATTTGCTTGCCGCCGATGTAGCGATCCCGCCCCCAAAGGGCAATGTTTTCCCTCCGTTCACCACGGATGAATACGGGACGGACACCATCCCGCCGCTGATCCGGACAATTGAAACCATCTTTTAATAAATCAGGCCAAAGCTCGTTTTCGCGCGGAAACAGCGCCACCCGCTCAGAATGAACGGGAGCATAGCGAGACAGCGTCATGGCCATGATCGAGACCCATTCCCTTCCCGTTCCGGCGGAAGCCGGCAGCGCCGCCGCATTTGCCTCGGAGATCAAGGGCTTCTGGAAGCGCTTCTTCGCCACCGCTTTCAATCCCTACCGGCCCGAACTGCACTACATGCGCGGCCCCGGCCCCGCCTGGCGTGCCAAGCACGGCATGAATGCGCCGTTCCGGCTCAAGCCCCGCGACCTCTGAGCCTTTATCAGCTGTCGGATTTTTGAAGACGCGAACGGCTTGCGCACGGTCCTGATTGCGCGCAACCATGGCCTGGTTCCACCTCTCGCCATGGAAGAACGCTGATGACGCGGCTGCGCTGTGCAATTCTGGACGACTATTTCAACCTCGCCCTCGACGTCGCCGATTGGCAAAGCCTGTCCGACCGGATCGACGTCACCGTGTTCAGCCACCCCTTCGCCTCCGAGCAGGCCGCGGCGAGCGCGCTGGCCGATTTCGAGATCGTCTGTGCGATGCGCGAGCGCACCGCGTTCCCGAAGAGCCTGTTCGAAAGCCTGCCGAAGCTGAAGCTGCTGCTGACATCAGGCATGCGCAACGCCTCGATCGACATGGAGGCCGCCAAGGCGCGCGGCATCACGATCGGCGGCACGCAATATTCGCGCGATCCGACTGCGCCCCTCACCATGGGCTTGATCCTGGAACTGACCCGCGGCATCGGCCGCGAGAACGCACGCATGCATGCGGGCGAGCCTTGGCAGGCCTTTGCCGGCGTCGAGATCGAGGGATTGACGCTCGGCGTCGTCGGGCTCGGCAAGCTCGGCAGCAAGATGGCTGATATCGCGAAGGCGTTCGGCATGAACGTGATCGCCTGGAGCCCGAACCTGACCCCGGAGAAGTGCAAGGACGCCGGCGTCGGCTACGCCACCAAGGAGGAGCTGTTCTCCAAGGCCGATATCGTCAGCATCCATGTGGTGTTGAGCGAGCGCTCGCGCGGGCTGGTCGGGGCTGCCGATCTCGCGCGGATGAAGCCGACGGCCTTCGTCGTCAACACCGCGCGCGGGCCGATCGTGGACGAGCAGGCGCTGCTCGAGGCGTTGCAGCAGAAGAGGATTGCAGGCGCCGGCATCGACGTGTTCTCGGTCGAGCCGCTGCCGACGGACCATCCCTTCCGCAAGCTCGACAACCTCGTGCTGACGCCGCATCTCGGCTACGCCACCGAGGACGGCTTGCGCATCCATTACGGCCAGATGGTCGAGGCGATCGACGCCTTCACCAAGGGCAGCGGGCTGCCGCGGAAGCTGGCCTGAAGCCTCAGGCCGCCGTGCGGTGGCTGGCGGGCTGCCGCGCTGCATCGGCAAAGCCGTCGCGCCAGGAGGCATGCGCCGGCAGCCAGCCGAGCTCGCGCTTGGCCTTGGCGTTGGATGCTCCGCGCACCTCCGTCATCATCGCAACCATATGCTCGCCCGCAAGCAGGCGCCCGAGCCAGGCGGGAATGTGACGCGGCGGCTTGACACCAAGCAATTCGGCCAGCGCGGGCAACCAGTCCTTCACCGGCGCCGGATGATCGTCGACGATATTGTAGATGCTGCCGGCGCGTCCGCATTCAAGCGCGGCGAGCGTGGCAGAGGCGGCATCTTCGGTGTGAATGAACGACCACGTGCCGCCGCCATCGCCGATCACCGGCACACGCCGGTGGCGCAGCTGGTCGATCATCGCCGGCGAGAGCGTGCCCGTGCCGGGTCCATAGAAGAATCCATAGCGCAGCACGATGCCCTGCGGCGTCGTCGAAGCGGTGACGCTTTGCTCCAGATACCGGATCGCCTCAAGCGTGCGTCGCAGCTCTCGCGGCGGATGCGGGTCAAGTTCATCGGTCTCGGTCTTCACCGTTCCCCCGGCGCGACTGAAGGTCCAGCCGCAGAAGCTTTGCGCGATGAAGCGCCTGGCGCCGGCCTCGCGTGCGGCATTCAGCAGAATGTCGGTTCCGCGGGTGCGGAGCTCGTTGGTTCGCGCGAAAGCCCGATCGAAATGCCGGAGGTCCGTGGCGGCCGCGAGATCTGTCATCTGGTGGATGACGGCGTCGGGCTTTGCCGCAATCACCGCAGCGCGCATGCTGTCGGCATCGAGGCCGTCGGCGACGATCGGCTCCGCACCCAATCGCCGCACAAGATCTGTTTTTGCCGCACTCCGTGTCGTGCCGATCACCGAATAACCCGCGGCGACCAGCGCCGGAACAAGATACTGGCCGACCGCGCCGGTCGCGCCCGCAACAAAGATGCGCATCCTGTGCTCCTCAATTCGTTGCAATCCTCCCGGACGTAATCGAGGTGCGGAGCGGTTCAAGCAAGGCATGCGCATACGCAAGCGAGACATGCGCGCATGCGCCAAATGATGACGGCGCGTGACCGAAGGCCACGCGCCGTCATCAGATCAATTCTTGCTAGATCAATTCTTGCGAGGCCAGTTCAGCGCACGGTGACGGGCGCGGGCAGCGGCGGCACCACTGTCGGCTGGGTGCCTCCGACCGGGCCGGCCTGTGCGGCCATCGGAGCGGGGCCGGCAGCGCCGGGCACGGGCGCGGCGGATGCGGTCGCAGTTCCCGGCGGCGGACCACCCGGCATCACGACCACGCGGGTGCCGACCTTGACGCGATCGAACAGATCGGAGACGTCCTCGTTCAGCATGCCGATGCAGCCGGAGGACACGAACTTGCCGATGGTCGAGGGCTGGTTGGTGCCGTGGATGCGGTAGACGGTCGAGCCGAGATACATCGCGCGGGCGCCGAGCGGATTGCCGGGACCGCCGGCCATGAAGCGCGGCAGATAAGGCTGGCGCTCGATCATTTCCGTCGGCGGATGCCAATCCGGCCACTCGGCCTTGCGAGTGATCTTCTGCACGCCGGTCCAGGTGAAGCCGTCGCGGCCGACGCGGACGCCGTAGCGGATCGCACGGCCGTTGCCGAGCACGTAATAAAGGTAGGTATTCGGGGTATCGACGATGAGCGTTCCGGCCGGCTCCTTGGTCGCCAGCGAGACTTCCTGGCGGCGCAGGTTCTGCGGCAGCTGCGCCGGGGCAGCGTCAGGCTGCTCCTCGGGCGGGAGCGAGGCGATCGCCATCGGCCGGCCGTCGGCACCCACGGGCGGCTGCCCGGCCTGGACCGTTCCGGTCGCGCCGGGACCACCGACAGCCTCGGGCGGACGCAGGCCGTCACTGCCGGGCGCCTGAGCCGGACGATCGGCGTAGATCACCGCGGGCGGGCCGGCAGGGCGGCCGTAGCGCGGATCGTCGGGGGATGTCACGGGCCCCTGCGGCGGCGCGGCCGAGTAGACGGGGGCGCCGGCGGGACGGCCATAACGGGGATCATCGGGCGACATCACCGGCCCCTGTGGCGGCGCGGCGGAATACACCGGGGGAGCGCCGGGCGGACGGCCGTAGCGCGGATCCGGGCCGGGCGGCGGCGCTGCCTGCGGCATCGAATCGTCTTCATCGTCCAGCGCGTCGAAACTCGGCGCGCGGTCGCCGGGCCGATATTCGGCCGGCGCGCCATAGCTCGGCGCCTGCTGGACCGGATAGCTCTGGGCCTGCGCGAGCGAGGTTCCCGCCGCAGCGACTGTTGCGGCAGCGCATATCGTCAGAAAATGTTTGATCATCATCGCTCTTGTATAGTCCCCGGGCCCCGTCCGGACCGTTAACGGCCAGATGACGGAAGATAGCGGCACATTCAAGACATGACAGGCGGATTTGTGCCTGATTTGCCGATTTGTGATCCGCAAGACTACCGTTGCCTGCTTGCATCAGGGGACGAAAATCAGCCCACGCCCGAGATCGCAGGAGTCGCCGGCTCCGTTTTTTACGGAACGGCGCGGAATCGTTGCGGTATGTTCGAATCAGCCTGATTCGCCTCCGCTTTGAGCTTCGATCCCCGCGTGGCGAACGCGGCAAGCAGTACCGTCACCGCGTTCAGATGGCTCATGGGCCCTGGCCACTTCGCCGCCGGGGCGGAAATTCGCAATCCCTCGATGCTTCCCGGCTTTCGCTTCCTGTTTGCCGCGATCCTGCTGTCAGCCTCCATCCTGGTGTTCGGCCTGGGCGCCGCCGCGCTGCTGCGGGCGAGCCACGAGCAGTATGTCAGCAACCCCTCCTGGCGGAATGGTCCGCAGGAGCAGGTGTTTGCACAGGCTCCCGAGCCGGCCCTGCCGGTGCTCGCGGTCCTGCGCGCCGAGCCGGAAGCAGCCACCGATCCGACACCGTCGCTGCGCGATCAAGTCCCGACCATCGCGCTGCCGATGAGCGAGCCCGAACAGGTCGTCGCGCTGACGACTGAGACCGACGGTCAGCCGCAGGTCGCTGCACCTCCGGCCGACGTCCCGGCCGAGCCGGCCAATGTCGAGGCCGAGACCAAGGCCGAGAGGACGATGGACGCCGCGGCGCCGGCCTCAAGCAACACGCTGACTCCGGCCGACGCCAGCGCATCCATCGCCGAGACCAAGGCTGTTTCGATCGCTCTCACGAGCAAACCAGCACCTGCCGCCCCCAGCGGAGCCCCGGCTTCGTCCACGTTCGACATGGCGAGCGCGAAGTTCGCCGCATTGAACGACCCGGCGACCACGGCCTGGAAGGATCCGCCGGCGAAAGCCAAGGCCGACTCTAAGGCCGACAGCGGTTCGCCGGAGAGCAAGGCGACCAAGCCGCGGGCGCATCGGGTGAAGAAGCGCCGCCGCATTGTCCGGCGTCCGCCGCCGCCGGTTCAGCAACTCGATCCGTTCGGGCAGCCGCAACCCACGCTCGCCGCGACGACGACCGCGCGCGCACGTCAGTAGGGTTACGCTGGCCCCGTCGCGATCGGCGGTCCCTTTTCCTGCCCCCATTCCGACCACGAGCCGTCATAGAGCGCGGTGTCGGTGATGCCGAGGCGATAGAGCGCGAGCGTCAGCACGCCGGCAGAGACCCCGGAGCCGCAGCTCGTCACAATCGGGGCATCGAGCTTGACGCCGGCGCCCGTGAAGGCGGCGCGGAGATCATCGAGCGGCTTCATCGTGCCGGTCGCGGCGTCGAACAGAAGATTGTAGGGCACGTTGCGCGCGCGCGGGATATGGCCGGAGCGAATGCCCGCGCGCGGCTCCGGCGCCCGTCCCTCGAACCGGTCGGCGGCGCGCGCGTCGATCACCTGCTCGGCACGGCTTTCGACGTTGGCGATCAATTGCTGCATGCTGCGCACGCGCTTGGAATCGTAGCTCGCCTTGAATGTCGCTGGCTTCGGCTTCGCCTCGCCGCTCTCGACCGGACGCCCCTCGGCGCGCCACTTCTTCAGGCCGCCATTGAGGATGCGCACATTGCTATGGCCGAAAGCCAGGAACATCCACCACGCGCGGGGAGCAGCGACCCAGCCGCCGGCATCGTAGATCACGACGGTGTCGGCATTGGAGATGCCGAGATGACCGACATCGTGGCCGAACTGCTCGGCGCTCGGATACATGTGCGGCAGCGGGTTGGAATGGTCCGAGACCGCGTCGACGTCGAAGAACACTGCGCCTGGCAGATGCGCGGCGAGGTAATCATCCTTCGGCAATGGCAGCACGCCGGGCAGCTTAAAGCTGGCGTCGAGCACCTTGACGTTGGCATCGTTGACGTGGGCGGCGAGCCATTCGGTGGAGACGAGGGGATCGGTGGTCATGCGAGGTCTTTCTTGTCATTCCGGGCTAGCGCAACGTGAGCGAGGTTGAAGCAGTGTGCATCCAACTCCGCTGTCATCGCCCGGCCAGTGCGCAATTACGCACTAGGAACGGGCGATCCAGTATTCCAGACGCGATTGCGATTGGGCCGAAAGGCCGCCGCGTACTGGATTCCCCGCTTTCGCGGGGAATGACGCCGGAGATTGGAGCGGCAGCGCAGCACCCTCACCCCTTCTTCTTCGGCTCCCACTGTTGAGTCGGCCCGCCGGCGTCGCGCCAGGCGGCGTAGCCGCCGGCGATGTGGGCGACGGGTTTGAGGCCCATGTCCTGCGCGGTCTTGGCGGCGAGCGCAGAGCGCAAGCCGCCGGCGCAATGGAACACGAACTTCTTGTCCTCCTGGAACACCGGCTTCGCATAAGGGCTCTGCGGATCGATCCAGAATTCGAGCATGCCGCGGGTGCAGGCGAACGCGCCGGGGATGCGGCCGTCGCGCTCGATCTCGCGGGGATCGCGGATATCGACGATGACGACGTCGCCGTTCTTCGAGATCTCGATGGCGTCCTTGGCGGTGAGCGTTTCGATCTCGGCATTGGCCTCGTCGATCAGCGCCTTGATGCCGCGGGTGATGGTCTGGGGCACGTCGTTCTCCCTCTTGTTGTCATTCCGGGGCGCGAGGAGCGCGAGCTAGTGCGTCAATTCCTTCATCGCACCCTCAAGCCCCTCGATCGTGATCGGGTACATGCGGTTGGCGAAGATGCGTTTGATGATGGTGGTGGATTCCGAATAGTCCCAGTGCTTCTGTTGCACGGGATTGAGCCACACCGAATGCGGATAGGTGCGGATGATGCGGTCGAGCCAGACCGAGCCGGGCTCCTCGTTGACGTGCTCGACCGAGCCGCCGGGCACCATGATCTCGTAGGGCGACATCGATGCGTCGCCGACGAACACGATCTTGTAGTCGTGCGGGTATTTATGCAGCACGTCCCAAGTCGGCGTGCGGTCGGTGAAGCGGCGCTTGTTCTGCTTCCACACGCCCTCATAGAGGCAGTTGTGGAAGTAGAAATACTCCATGTGTTTGAACTCGCTCTTCGCCGCCGAGAACAGCTCCTCGACCTGCTCGATATGCGCGTCCATCGAGCCGCCGATGTCGAAGAACACCAGCAGCTTCACCGCGTTGCGGCGCTCGGGCCGCATGTGCACGTCGAGATAGCCGTGATTGGCGGTCTCGCGGATGGTGGTGTCGAGATCGAGTTCGTCAGGCGCGCCGGTTCGTGCGAATTTGCGCAGGCGGCGCAATGCCACCTTGATGTTGCGGATGCCGAGCTCGACATTGCCGTCGAGATCCTTGAACTCGCGCTTGTCCCACACTTTCACGGCGCGGTTGTTGCGGTTCTTGTCCTGGCCGATGCGGATGCCTTCGGGATTGTAGCCATGGGCGCCGAACGGCGAGGTGCCGGCGGTGCCGATCCACTTCGATCCGCCCTGGTGCCGGCCCTTCTGCTCCTCGAGGCGCTTCTTCAGGGTCTCCATGAGCTTGTCCCAGCCCATGGCCTCGATCTGCTTCTTCTCTTCGTCGGTCAGGTATTTCTCGGCGAGCTTCTTCAGCCACTCCTCGGGGATCTCGGCCCCCTCCATGGCGTCGAGCAGGCTTTCCAGCCCCTTGAAGACGGTGCCGAAGACGCGGTCGAACTTGTCGAGGTTGCGCTCGTCCTTCACCAGCGAGGTGCGCGAGAGATAGTAGAAATTCTCGACCGAGTAGTCCGCGAGGTCAGCGTCGAGCGCCTCCATCAGCGTGAGGTATTCGCGCAGCGTCACGGGGACCTGCGCATCGCGCAGAGAAGTGAAGAATTGCAGGAACATGGGTGACAGATTGCCCGTCGGGGGGCGAACGTCAAGGGGCGGAGGCCACTGCTCTGCGCTGGACCGGGAGGCTTTTTGCTCTAGAATTGGTTGTCTCACGGGGTTGTTTTGGGGACGTTTGCAATGGGAATTCTCGCAGCGCTCATCATTGGCGCGATCGCAGGCTGGCTTGCCGGCAAGATTGTCCATGGGGCGGGATTTGGGCTGATCGGCAACATCGTCGTCGGCATCATCGGTGCACTCGTGGCCAGCTGGATTCTGCCTCAGCTGCATATCCAGCTCGCAACCGGCACGGTCGGGGCCATCGTGGATGCCACGATCGGCGCGGTGATTGTGCTCGTCATCCTTTCGCTGATAAAACGGGTCTGAAAGCCTGACCGAACCAGGAACGGCCGCCACGCGCGGCCGTTCCGTTTGTTGGACCAGGGCCATGAAACTGGCAATTCCTGGGACGACGACCAACAAGGACGCACGATGAAATTTACCGGCACCAAGGACTATGTCGCGACCGACGATCTCAAGGTCGCGGTCAATGCCTCGATCGTGCTGGAGCGCCCGCTGCTCATCAAGGGCGAGCCCGGCACCGGCAAGACGGTGCTGGCGGAGGAGGTGGCGAAGGCGCTGAACGCCCCGCTCCTGACCTGGCACATCAAGTCCACTACCAAGGCGCAGCAGGGCCTTTACGAATACGACGCGGTGTCGCGCCTGCGCGACAGCCAGCTCGGCGATGCCCGCGTGTCCGACATCAAGAACTACATCAAGCGCGGCAAACTGTGGGATGCCTTCACCGCCGAGCAGCGCCCGGTCCTCCTGATCGACGAGATCGACAAGGCCGACATCGAATTCCCGAACGATTTGCTGCTCGAGCTCGACCGCATGGAATTCCATGTCTACGAGACCGGCGAGACGATCAAGGCCAAGCAGCGCCCGATCATGATGATCACCTCCAACAACGAGAAGGAGCTGCCGGACGCGTTCCTGCGCCGTTGCTTCTTCCACTACATCAAGTTCCCCGACGCCGACACCATGACCCGAATCGTCGACGTCCACTTCCCCAACATCAAGAAGCGGCTGGTCGAGGAAGCCTTGCGCATTTTCTTCGAGGTCCGCGAGGTGCCCGGCCTGAAGAAGAAGCCGTCGACCTCGGAGCTGCTCGACTGGCTCAAGCTGCTGCTCAACGAAGACATGAGCGTCGAGCAGCTGCGCGAACGCGACCCGCGAAAACTGATCCCGCCGCTGCACGGCGCGCTGCTCAAGAACGAGCAGGACGTGCATCTGTTCGAGCGACTCGCGTTCCTGAGTCGGAGGGAAGTATAGGTTCGAGCGCACTCCGCTGCCGCGCCACCTTC
>NZ_JADPIT010000010.1:189924-192378 GCF_023073035.1 Bradyrhizobium sp. 62 | reverse complement strand
CGCTGCGCTCGCAATGACGGAGCAAGGGCGAGCATCGCCCTCTCGAACTCGCGTTTCAAATCGCGAGGGGCGGACCAAGGTCGCGTGAGATGGGCCTCCGGCTCTGCAGCGCACAGCTGCACCGGACGATGCTTCGCATCGCTGGGGAAGCGGTGCGCTGCGTCTGGGGCACGAGACCTTGCTACGCCACCGCCGCATCCGGCACGCGCGCGGCTTCCATCGGCTGCTTGCCGCGGATCAGGTCCGAGGCGCGGTCGGCGATCATCATAGTTGAGGCATTGAGGTTCGCCGAGATCATGCGTGGCATCACGGAGGCGTCGATGACGCGGAGACCTTGCAACCCGTGAACTCGGAGCTGGTCGTCGACCACCGCCCAGGTGGAGTCCGCCGGGCCCATGCGGCAGGTGCAGCCGGGGTGGAAGGTGGTGGTGCCGCGTTCGGTGGCGGCGGCCAAGAACTCGTCGTCGGTGTTGATGTTCGGGCCCGGGAAATCCTCGTAGGCGTAATAGGGCGACAGCGGCGCGCTCTTCAGCAGGCGCCGCGCCAGCTTCATGCCACCGACGATGACGCGGCGGTCGAGCTCGGCGTCGAGATAGTTGGTCTGGATGATCGGCGGCGCAAACGGATCTGACGAGCGGATCCGGACATAGCCGCGGCTCTCCGGACGCTGCTGCCAGGACGCGACGGTCATGCCGGGCTCGTCCTCGAGCTGGCCCTGCACGCCTTCCTTGTAGGACGCCGGCGTGAAGGTGAGCTGCAAGTCGGAGCTGTCGGCGCTCTCGCCGGAATGCCAGAAGCAATAGACCATGGTCGGCGACAGCGACAGCAGGCCTTTGCGCGCGGTCGCCCATTTCATCGCCTCGACCCAGAGACGCCAGCCGCGGCGAAGCTCGTTGATGGTCCTGATGTCTTTGACGCGCGCGACCGTTCGCGGCGCGTAATGGTCCTGCAGGCCTTCGCCGACCGGAAGCGCGTGACGCACGGCGATGCCGTGGGCGCTCAACAAATCTGGCGAGCCGATGCCGGAGAGCTGCAACAGCTGCGGCGAATTATAAGTGCCGCCGGAGAGAATCACTTCCTTGTTGGCGCGCACTTCGACCGGCGTGCCGCCACTACCGCCCTTCATGTAGCGCACGCCGACGGCGCGCTTGCCCTCGAAGATGATCTCGGTCGCGTGCGCGTGGGTGTGGACATGCACGTTCGGACGCTTCATCGCGGGCTTCAGAAACGCGGTGGCGCCGGAGACGCGCAAGCCCCTATCGATGGTGCGCTGGCAGTAGGAGACGCCTTCCTGGGTCTTGCCGTTGTAGTCGGGATTGCGCGGAATCCCGAGGCTCACCGCGCCTTCCATGAAGGCTTCGCAAAGTGGATCGCGCCAGTTCATGGTGGTGACGGTGAGATTGCCGTCGCGGCCGCGATAAACATCCTCGCCCTCGCCGACGCGCTTCTCCAGCCGCCGGAAGTAAGGCAGCACGTCGGCATAGCCCCAGCCGCGATTGCCCATCTGCGCCCAGGTGTCGAAATCCATGCGCTGGCCGCGATTGTAGATATGGCCATTGATCGAGGACGAGCCGCCGAGCGTCTTGCCGCGCGGCGCGTAGATGCTGCGCCCGCCGGTCCAGGGCCCGACCTCCTGCTGGTAGGCCCAGTTGATGCTCTTCATGTGGAAGGTCTTGATGAAGCCGGCCGGCAGATGGATGTAGGGATGCCAGTCGCTCGGGCCCGCCTCGAGTACGCAGACGCTGGTAGCAGGGTCTTCGCTCAGCCGGCTGGTGAGCACGCAACCGGCGGAGCCCGCGCCGACGATCACATAATCAAATCTGTCCATGGTGCCTCGGCCGCCTCTAGCGCGGCTTGTCATTGAGTTGATAGTTCAAATGCGTTCGCACGGTCGGCCATTCGGCCGCGGTGATGCTGTAGACCACGGTGTCGCGGAGCGTGCCGTTGGGCGCGACCTGGTGGCTGCGCAGAATGCCGTCCTGCTTGGCGCCCAGGCGCTCGATGGCGCGACGGCTCTGGTGATTGAAGAAGTGGGTGCGGAATTCCACCGCGATGCAGTCCAGGGTTTCGAAGGCGTGGGTGAGCAGCAGCAGCTTGCACTGCGTGTTGAGCGGGCCGCGCTGCGCGCTCTTGCCATACCAGGTCGAGCCGATCTCGACGCGGCGGTTGGCGGCATCGATGTTCATGTAGGTCGTCATGCCCACGATCTTGCCGCTGCCATCGAACACGGTGAAGGGGAGCATCGAGCCCGCGGCCTGAAGACCGAGCCGGCGGTCGATTTCCTTGCCCATGTTGTCCGACGTCGGAATCGCGGTGTACCAGATGGTGGAGAGCTCGCCGTCCTTCACGGCCTCGATCAGCCCCTCGCGGTGCTGATGCGACAACGGCTCCAGACCGGCATGCTGTCCGCGCAGGGTAATGGGATCAGGCCAGGGCATTTGAAACTCTCTCTTT
>NZ_JADPIT010000010.1:180075-189914 GCF_023073035.1 Bradyrhizobium sp. 62 | reverse complement strand
ATTGCTTCGCTTCGCTCGCAATGACGGTCACTAGCACCGTTTACTTGTTTAGGAAATTGAGCGGCAAACCGCCACGCGGCCAGTCCATGGCGATCAGTTCGCCCTTGCCTGAGAGCGTGATGTAGGCGGTCTTCAGCTCGGGACCGCCGAAGGCGATGTTGGTGGTGACGCGGTCGCCGGTCGGGATCTGCTCGACCAGCGTACCATCAGGCGCGATCACCGAGATGCAACCGGAGACGAGGGTGGCGACGCAGACATTGCCGTTCGCTTCGACCGCCAGCGAGTCGAACATCTGGTAGCCGCCGAGGCCGCAGATCGGTTTGCCGCGCTCGCCGCGATAGATCACGTCGCGCGGCTTCAGCGTGCCGGGCGCGGAGAGCTCGTAGGCCCAGAGCCGGCCGGTGGGCGTCTCCGCGATGTAGACGGTGGCCTCGTCCGGAGACAGGCCGATGCCGTTCGCCGGCAGTATGCCGTGCACGACCTCGACGATCTCTTTCATGCCAGGCTTGAGATAATACATGCCGCCGACGTCCATCTCGCGCGCGCGGCGCTTGCCGAGATCGGAGAACCAGAGGCCGCCCTGCTTGTCGAACACCAGATCGTTCGGCCCGCGCAGATCGTGCTCGCCGCATTTCGTCACGACGGTCTCGATCTTGCCGGATTGGAGATCGACGCGCTGGATCGAGCCGCCGAGATAATCGTCGGGCTGCGGACCCGGCATGATCATGTTGCGGGTCGGGATCCAGGAGAAGCCGCCATTGTTGCAGATGTAGATCTTGCCGTCGGGGCCGAGGGCCGCGCCGTTCGGGCCGCCCGGAATCTTCGCGACGATCTCCTTGCGCCCGTCGGGATGGATTCGGGTCAGGCGCTGGCCGCGGATTTCCACCAGCACCACCGAGCCGTCCGGCATCACGACCGGCCCTTCGGGAAATTCGAGGTCGGTGGCGAGAACGCGGACGTTGGACATGTGGGACCCTCCCGGCTGCTTGTTATGACTTGCACGGGATGTCCAGCACGGCCCCACACGCAAGATTGCCTGCGGTTATGACAAAGTCGCCGGGGCTTGCCAAGCAAGCGGGATGGAATGCCAGCGTTGCGCGCTAATCGCGCACGGGTATCCAAATCTCCAGGCCGCCATTGCCGGTGGCGGGATCGAATTTCTCGTCGTAGCGTTCGAAGTTCGGCGCATCCGCAGCCTTCAGGCTGGAGGCCGGCAGCCACTGATTCCAGATCGCGTTGACGGTGCGCCTGATCGAGGCGACGTGGTCGGCGTGGGTGAACACCGCATAGCGCTGCTCGGGGATACGGATACGGCCGAAGCGGCGCGGGAGCTCGGAGAAATCGGCGACCTCGACGCCGGCGATGTAGTCGAAATTGCCGGCATCGTCGCCGTTGCAGCAGACGCCATAGGCGACCGGTCCAACGCGCGCGGGAATGTCGGCGACCTCCTGGTGGAAGCGCTGCCACAGTCCAGGAATGGCCGCGCCGTTGTCGCAGGAGATTCGCTCGTTGATGCCTGCGACGAGGAAGGCCTTTGTGGTTTCGAAGCGCGGGGTGGCGAGTTTGTCGGAGATGGTCGAGTCCATGAGGATCGGCTCCTGAAGCTTCAGATGGCCGGTGCATTGCGCGGCCCGCACCGCTTCGGGCGTGGTGCCAAACTGGTCGCGGAACGCGCGGGTGAATGCTTCGTGCGAGCCGTAATCGGCCTCCAGCGCCAGCGACAGGATGTCCGGCGCGCCGTTCGCAAGACTGCGCGCCGCTTCGCTCAGCCGCCGCGCGCGCACGTACCGCATCACCGGCACGCCGGTCGCGGCAGCAAACGCGCGCACGATGTGGAACCGCGACACGCCGGATATCGCCGCGATCTCATCGAGCGTCATCGGCTCGGCCAGATGGCTCTCGACATACCAGAGCGCGCGCTGGGCTGGGTTCATGGCGTTTCTCGTTCGAAGCGCGACCATGATGCACGGAAGTCCGCAGGCTTCGCTTGATCGGCATTGCGGTCCCGCAAGATGATAACGCCGGAACAGCCACTGGCAACGTCCGGGCGTTCATGGCTACACTCGGGACGTCCTGGCAACCGCTCACAAGAAAGCAGGAGGAACCGCGTCATGAAGATCACCGATGTGCGGGCGCACCATATCCGCATCCCCTATGACGCCGGTGTCGCGAGCTTCCGTCAGGGCGCCTCCGCCATCACCGCCCTCGACATGGTGATGGTCGAGGTCACCACCGACGCCGGGTTGACCGGCTGGGGCGATGCCTTCGCCTATGTCTGCCCCCACACCACGCACAGTGCCGTCGAGGAAATGATCGCACCGCAGGCGCGGGGGCTGGAGGTTCCCGATGCCGCCGGCATTCCGGCGGTGATGGAGCAGATCCAGCGTAACCTGCATCTGTTCGGGCGATACGGCATCACCATGTTCGCGATCTCCGGGCTCGACATCGCGCTGTGGGACCTCGCCGCCAAGATCAAGAGCGTGCCGGTGCATCGCCTGCTCGGCGACACCAGGCGCCCGGCCATTCCGGCCTATGCGAGCCTGTTGCGGATTGGCTCGCCCGACAACATCGCCGCCGAATGCAAGAAGGCGCTGGCGCTCGGCTACGGCGCCATCAAGCTGCACGAGACCACGGCGCCGGCGGTGTTTGCCGCGCGCGCGGCGATCGGACCCGGCATTCCGCTGATGGTCGACATGAACTGCCCGCTGTCAGGCGAAGAGGCGATCGCGTTCGCCAGGACATGCCGGGACGCGCAGCCGATGTTCCTGGAGGAGCCGGTCTGGCCGCCGGAGGATTTTGCGGCGCTCGCCGAGGTCCGCAGCAAGGGCGGGCTCGGCGTCGCCGCCGGCGAGAACGCCTGCACGGAATATCAATTCCGCCAGATGATGGATGCGGGCGCGGTCAGCCACGCCCAGCCGTCGGTGACCAAGGTCGGCGGCATCACGGAATTCCTGAAGGTTGGGGCGCTCGCAGATCGGGTCGGCGTCAAGATCGTTCCGCACTCCCCGTATTTCGGCCCCGGCCTGCTGGCGACCTTGCATCTGCTGGCGGGGCGCGACGACGGCTTCGTCGAGATGTTTTACCTGAAGCGCGAGGCCTGCCTGTGGGGCGGCCGCGCCGATGTCGATGCCACCGGCCATGTCGCGGTGCCGACCGGGCCTGGGCTCGGTTATGAGCCCGACCGCAGCGTGATGGAGCGATATCGCGTCGCCTGAGCGCGGCGCCTATTTCGCCGCATCCTTCGGCGGCGGCGCATCCTGTTTCTTCTTCACACCCTCCGCGGTCTTCGCCTGCGCGGCCTGGAGATCGCCGAGCATCTTCTGCAAGCCGGCCACGGTCGTCTTCAACGCATCGATCTGACGAGCCGCGGCGTCCAGCTTTTGCTGGTGATCGAGGTTCAGCTTGGTGATCGTCTTCTGCAGGAAGTCGATGTTGCTCTGGAGGCAGCTGGTGCGGCGCTCCATGGTCTTCTCGACGGTGCAGATCTCGATGCCGGGCACGTCCTGCGCGCGGACCGGCGCAATCGCCAGCGTGGCGAGCAGTGACATCGCGAAACAGACGCCGGCGCTTCGAAGCAGCATGCAGGTTCCTCGTCAAATCAATCACGGCAATGTGCGCTTTTTGCACGCAGCCTGTCGAGGCTACCACACTCGCACCGCATTCTCGCGTTGAGCTTGCGCTGTTCCCTCGGACGGGGAGCGATGATCTGCACGCGGAGGAAATGGGCGCTCCTTCCGCGGCTTTGTTTAGGGGAGTTTTTGATGGCAACGCGCGACAGACGACTGGCGGAATTCGACGGCGCCGGAGAACCGCCGCCTGGCCTTGCAGTCGAAGTGCTGTGCGAGGACCACAGCGGGACGTATCAACTGCCGTTCGCCTGCCGCTATGTCGAGGGACGCTGGCAGAACCACGCGGCCGGCGTCGCAGTCGAAGCAACCGTCATCGGCTGGCGCGTCCCGCGCATGAAGCATTCGGGCGTAGCCTGAGCCCTGATTTCTGTCTCAAAATGCAACGGGGCCGCGTCCCGGCTTAACCTTCGGAACGCGGCCCGAACGAATCACGTCCGAATCAGCCGTAGGCCCCCGTACGCGCCTGTTCACGGCTAGATGTCGCAAGCAGCCAGCGCGCGCACACAATATCTGCGCAGCGCGTGAGCCAGCCCAGCCGGCCACGGGCGTCGAAAGTTAACGGCTTCAATGACATGACTGCGGGGGTGCGGCGGTTGGATGCTCGCTCCCAAAACAGGCAGATGGCACCCCGCCTGCCTAATATTCGACCTCGAGCTCCTCGATCTCGGCCGGCTCGTCCTTGGCCGCCGCGATCCATTCCTTCATCTCCGGCATGGCCATGATGGTATCGGCATAAGCCTGCAGCCGCGGATCGAGCTTGACGTTGTAGGTCACGAAGCGGGTCACTACCGGGGCGTACATCGCATCAGCCATGGTGCGGGTCTCGCCGAACAGGAAGGGCCCGCCCGATTTCTCCAGGCAGTCGCGCCAGATCGCCCAGACGCGATCGATGTCAGCCTGCGCGCGCGACCAGATCTTGAAGCCCGGGAAGTGCCCCTTCAGGTTGACCGGCAGCGACGCGCGCAAGGTGGTGAAGCCTGAATGGATTTCCCCACAGATCGAGCGGCAATGCGCGCGCTGAACGCGATCCGCGGGCAACAGCCCGGCATCCGGCATCGCCTCGTTGAGATATTCGGCGATCGCCAGCGTATCCCAGACGATCGCGCCGTCGTGCCGCAGGCACGGCACCAGGATCGAAGACGACAACAGCAGGATTTCGGCGCGCGCCGACGCGTCGTCCGGTGCGGTGACGATCTCCTCGAAATCGAGCCCGGAAAATTTCGTGAGCAGCCAGCCACGCAGCGACCAGGACGAATAGTTCTTGCTGCTGATGGTCAGTGTCGCCTTCGCCATGTGGCCTTCCCTCACGCCTGTGACTCGCACCTTGCCCGGACTCTGCGGGAGTGCGCACCGCCTGTGCTTCCCGCGAAAAGAGCAGCAAGCGACGTGCCAATCTTGAGGACGGCCCATCTCCGGATTGGCTCCGATATTGCATAGCAGCACGGGGACAGGTGGGCGTTTCAGTATGATGTCGATGTATTATCAAGCCTTTCAGAACCATATGGACCTGACGGCGCCGTGGCGATCGGGGGCCTCCTCCGCGCTCAAATTCCTCAATCTGGTGCCGCAGGGCTTGTCGGATCAGGTCGTCGGCCGGCTATCGGCCGCACTGGAGCTGATCTCCCGCTCCACCCTCACCTATCACCGCCCCGCCTACGGCATCGACAGCGTCATGGTCGGCAATCGCGAGGTCGCCGTGACCGAGGAGATCGCTTACGCGACCCCGTTCGGCTCGCTGCTGCGTTTCAAGAAAGAGGGCGTGGGCGAGCAGCCGCGCATGCTGCTGGTGGCGCCGATGTCCGGCCATTTCGCGACGCTGCTGCGCGGCACCGTGAAGACGCTGCTGCAGGATCACGACGTCTACATCACCGACTGGCACAATCCGCGCGACATTCCCCGCAGCGAGGGCCGTTTCGGGCTCGACGACTACACCGAGCATCTCATTGACTTCCTCGGCCAATTGGGCCCGCGCCCGCATATGGTCGCGATCTGCCAGCCCTCGGTCTCGGCGCTCGCGGCCGCCGCGATCATGTGCGAGGGCAACCATCCTTCGCGGCCGGCGACGCTGACGCTGATGGCCGGGCCGATCGACACGCGCATCCTGCCGACCAGGGTCAACGAATTCGCCAAGAGCAGGCCGATCGACTGGTTCGAGCAGAACCTGATCAACTACGTGCCGATGCAGTGCCGCGGTGCCTTGCGGAAAGTCTATCCCGGCTTCGTGCAGCTCACCGCCTTCGTCTCGATGAATCTCGAGCGCCACATCAAGCAGCATATCGATCTCGCCGATCACATCGCCAAGGGCGAGAAGGAGAAGGCCGCCAGCATCAAGACCTTCTACGACGAATATTTCGCCGTGATGGACCTGCCGGCGGAATTCTACATCGAGACCGTGCGCGACGTTTTCCAGGAGCACCTTCTGCCCCAGGGCAAGCTGATGCATCGGGGACGTCCGGTGGACACCAAGGCCGTCAGCCGCATGGGGCTGATGACGGTCGAGGGCGAGAAGGACGACATCTGCTCGATCGGCCAGACGCTTGCCGCGCAAGACCTCTGCACCGGCGTGCGCGCCTACCGCCGTGTGCACCACATGCAGGCCGGCGTCGGCCATTACGGCGTGTTCTCGGGCAAGCGCTGGAACAACGAGATCTACCCGCTGCTGCGGGATTTCGTGCACGTGAACTCCTGAAGCTCCGCCACATTTCTTCAGCAGGATCGGACAAGGCAGCGCGGCTTTGGGAAAGACGCCGACGCTGCACCAAACCTAAAACACGGACATGCCGCTCCCACCGGAGGCCAAACCATGTCCGAATTGCCACCCCCTGCCGCCACCCCGGCCGCGATCGTCGACGCGCTCAAAACGGTCGCAGGCAATCCGCCAAAGGTGCGCGCGAGCTTCGCCAAGGGCCGATGCGTGCGCGGGACCTATGCCCCGTCCGACCGCGTCGCAGAGATCACGCGATCGCTGAGCTTCACCAAGCCCTCGCGCGTGCTGGCGCGCTTCTCCGTTGGCGGCGGCAATCCCGGGGTGACCGACACCAACAACCTCGTGCTGCGCGGCTTCAGCTTCAGGCTTGGCAACGACGCCCATCGCTCCGACATCCTGACCGAAACCGCTCCGGTGCATTTTGCACGGACGCTCGACCAGATGCTCGCCTTCCTCGAGGCGCGAATTCCGGGCGCGGACGGCGAGCCTGACATCGAGAAGGTCCGGGCTTTTTCCGCGGCCAATCCTGAAACGCTGAACCAGGCGAAGTACATCGCGGCGCGCCGGCTGCCCGGCAGTTTTTCCGGCACGACCTATTGGGGCGTGCACGCCTTTCCCGCGACGAACGCGAAGGGCGAAACCCGCTTTATCAAGTTCAAGGTCGCGCCTGTCGGCGGCGACGTCGCCTTGAGCGAAGACGAAGCCAGGACAAAGTCGGCCGATTTCCTCCATGACGATCTCGCGCGGAGGATCGCAGCCGGCGACGTCCGCTTCAACGTGATGGCCTTGCTCGACCGCCCCGAGGATCCCACCATGGACGTGACCCTGCGATGGCCGGACGAGGACAACCGTGAACAGGTGCGGCTCGGGACCATCGTCATCACCAGCCTCGAGGCCAATGAGGCCTGCGACGGCTCCATCTTCAATCCGGACAATCTTGCCGACGGCATCGGCCATCCGCCGGACGAGATCTTTGCGGCGCGCCGCTTGGCCTACACGATCTCGCTGGCGAAGCGCCGGTAAATCTAAGTCTTGTCCCGTCCGCCATCCGTTTCGCGGCGCCACGCGCCCGGACTGACGCCGACGATGGACGAGAACACCCGGGTGAAATGGCTCTGGTTGGCAAATCCGGCCGAGATGGCGATCTCGGATAACGGCAGGTCGCGGACCGACATCAGTTGCTTGGCCGCCTTGACGCGCTGCTGGAGTAGCCATTGATGCGGCGGCAGGCCCGTGGAGATCCGGAATGCGCGTGAAAAGTGGCTGACTGACAGACCAAGCTCGGTCGCGATCAGCTGCAGCGCGATCTTGCCCGAGAGATCGGAATCGAGCCGGTCACATGCACGCTTCACCTGCCATGGCGCGAGACCGCCGCGGCTCGGTTCTGCGGCTGGCTTCAGCCCACCATAGGTCTGGGCGACATGGGCGGTGAGCGCGAGCATCATGTGATCGACGAAAAGCTGGTTGGTCTCGTCGGGCCGACACAGCCCTTGCCGCAACGAAGCACCGACATGTCGAACGACCTCGTCGTCATGACCGACACCGGGCTCGTAGCTGAGCTCGCCGACGCGCGGCCCGCCCGGCTGCCTGGCAACGCCGTTGAGCGCCGAGCGCGGCAAATAGAAGAAGAGCGAGTGAAACGGCTTGTCGATCACATAGCGCGGGTCGCGCTTGAGGTCGTACAGATAGGTCGCACCTGCGCGAACATCCGCCTTGGTGACACAGCGGCCCTCCTCCCAGCATTCGCAATCCGGATAGTCGCGGAGTTTCAGGCTGAGGAGATAGGCATCTTCCGCAGCCAGCGAGCCGGAAATATCCGGTGTCGGATCGTCGTTGCGGACTTCGGTGACCGCGAGCTCGGCGCTGTGCAGCGAACGCGTGATCAGAACCGGTGCTTGCTTCGAGCGAAGGCCCTGCCCGAGCCTCTGCCCGTAGACGCCTGCTTGTGTCATTTTAGTAAATCCATCCGTAAAGGCACGTCTTCGCCAGCCTTCCCGAGATCCGCGCATTATCGGAGATCGCCGGCCGACGGTCCAGCTGCAGCGCATAGCACGAAGCTGGCGCGGTCGGCCCTCGCACCAGATTGCGCCGCGATGATTTCATTGTGATTTCAGCGTGATGTCACCGGCCCGGCGTCGCGAAGGACAACACCGTTGACCTGCCCGACAGATTGCTGCGCGATTCCATCGTGCATTTTGGAAATGATGGATAGACAGAGCCTTGCGCTCACAGTCTGCGCACGTCAGTTGGACCATTCCTCGCCCCAGGCCTGGACGACATGGCCCGGCGACACCTCGCGATATTGCCGAACAGGCGGCTGGTAGTCGGGCGCGCGCACCGGGCTTCTGATCTCGTCGTTCGCTACCTCGCGCCTGGTGCCGCGGCGCGCTGGATCGGGCACCGGCACGGCCGCCATCAGCTTTTTCGTATAGGGATGCTGCGGATTGCCGAACAGGGCCACGCGCGGACCGGTCTCGACGATCTCGCCGAGATACATCACCGCGACGCGATGGCTCATCCGCTCGACTACCGCGATATCATGGGAAATGAAGAGATAGGCAAGCCCCATGCTGGCCTGAAGGTCCAGCATCAGATTGACGACCTGCGCCTTGACCGAAACGTCGAGCGCCGAGACCGCTTCGTCCGCGACGATCAGCTTCGGTCCGAGCGCGAGCGCGCGGGCAATGCAGATGCGCTGGCGCTGGCCACCGGAGAATTCGTGCGGAAAGCGCGCGGCCATGTCAGCGGTGAGACCAACGCGAACGAGCAGGTCGGCGACCTTCTCCCGCGCCTGCGACGCCGTTGCGAGCCCGTTGGCGAGCAATGGGGCCGCAATCGCCGTTCCCACCGACATGCGGGGGTTGAGACTCGCGAACGGATCCTGAAACACGATCTGCATCTGCTTGCGAAAGTCACGCAAGGTGCGGGCACTCATGGCCAGCACATCCTGCCCGTCGACCAGAACGGTGCCGCTGTCCGGCTCCGTCAGCTTGAGAATGGAGCGGCCCGTCGTCGACTTGCCGCAGCCGGATTCGCCGACCAGCGCAAGCGTCTCGCCGGCGCGCAAGGTGAAGGAGACGTTCTCGACCGCATGGACGCGGCCCGAGACCTTGCCGAACAGGCCCGAGCGAATTGGAAAGCGCGTCGTGAGGTTGGAGACTTCGAGCAGCGGTCGCTCGGCAATCGAAACCGTATCGGGCGTCTCTGCCGGCTCGTCCGCGGTCCCCGTCGCCTTGTCGACGATCGGAAACCGCATCGGTCGGGTCCGCCCCTCCATCGAGCCGAGGCGCGGCACGGCCGCGAGCAATGACCTTGTATAGGGATGCGAAGGGGCTGCGAAGATGCGCGAGGTCACGTTGGTTTCCACCGCCTGGCCGCCATACATCACCACGGTGCGGTCCGCGATCTCGGCCACCACGCCCATGTCGTGGGTGATGAAGAGGATCGACATCCCCTCTTCCTCCTGAAGCTCCTTCAGGAGCTCCAGGATCTGGGCCTGAATG
>NZ_JADPIT010000010.1:159741-180065 GCF_023073035.1 Bradyrhizobium sp. 62 | reverse complement strand
TGACGTCGAGCGCGGTGGTCGGCTCGTCCGCGATCAGCAGCCTCGGCTTGCAGGCCAGCGCCATCGCGATCATCACGCGCTGGCGCATGCCGCCGGAGAAACGATGCGGATGCTCGTGGAAGCGCGATTTCGCCGCAGGTATCCGCACGCGATCGAGCAGGCGAATGGTCTCGACCTCCGCCGCCGCGCGCGACAGGCCGCGGTGCTGGATCAGTGCTTCCGCAATCTGGAAGCCGATGGTCAGCACCGGATTGAGGCTCGTCATCGGCTCCTGGAAGATCATGGCGATGTCGTTGCCACGAACATCCTTCATGCTCGCTTCGGGCAGCGTCAGCAGGTCGCGACCGGCAAGCTGGACGCGGCCTTCGACTCGGCCGTTCTCCTTCGGAATGAGCCGCATGATCGAGAGCGCGGTGACGCTCTTGCCCGAACCGGACTCGCCGACGATCGCCACGGTTTCCCCCGAGGCAATATCGAACGACACGTCGCGGACCACGGGACTCCATTCCCGCTCACGTAGGAAGGACGTCGTCAGGCCGGAAACCGACAGCACCGGCGACGGCGCGTTGGCAGCGACTTGATCAGCTCCGCTTGCGCCCATGCTCATGCCGGTGTCCTAATAGCCACGACTACGATCGACACGCCCAGGCAGCTCCTCGCCGCGGCGGTGGCGCGCGATCACGTCCAGCACGAAATCGACCGCCGTATCCGGCGTGGTCATGCTGGCATTGTGCGGTGTGACCAGGATGCGCGGGTGGCTCCAGAAAGGATGCCCCGCAGGCAGCGGCTCCGGCTCGGCGACGTCGAGGACGGCACCCGACAACGCGCCGCTGTCGAGCGCCGCGAGAAAGTCGGCTTCGACCAGATGCGGGCCACGCCCGACGTTGACGAGCGACGCGCCGCGCGGCAGGCGCGCGAACAAGCCCGCATTCAGAATGCCCCGGGTCTGATCGGTCAGAGGTAGGAGGCAGACGAGAATGTCGGTCAGCGCAAGAAAATCCGGCAACGTCTCCATGCCCGCGTAACAGGTGACGCCGTCGATCTCGCGGAGTGAGCGGTTCCAGCCGAGAAGCGGAAAGCCGAACGCCGTGAGGCGTTCGAGCACGGCCTGGCCGAGCAGGCCAAGACCCATCACGCCGACGCGACGACGTTTGGCCGGCGTGATCCGGATCTCGCGCCAGACCTGCGCCTTCTGCTGGCCGATGAAGTGCAGGAGATCACGATGCAGGGCGAGCACCGCCATGGTGACGTATTCAACCATGGTCTCGGCGATGCCCGGCTCCAGCATGCGCACCAGCGGAATGTGCGGCGGAACTTTTGACGCGTCGAACTGGTCGACACCCGCACCGACCGAGAAGACGAGCTCGAGATTTGGGAACGTCGTCGCGATGTCGTCCGGCGGCACCCACGCCACGAGATAGCGGACGTCGGCGGGATCGCCGATGTCGGGCCAGAGCCGGAACGGCACATCGGGCGCGCGCTCGGCGAAGAAGCCCGCCCACTCAGCGCCGCGAACCATGTTGGCTTTGTACAGAACCGTCATGCCACCAAACCCTCAGAACGGGCTGACTGGTGCGAGCCGGCGGCCATCGATCAGGCGCCTGTGGCTGTAGGCCGCGGGATCGACCAGCGGCGTCGCGCCCGTCACGATGTCGGCGGCGAGCTTGCCGGCTGCAGGACCGATGCCAAAGCCATGGCCGGAGAAGCCGGTGGCCAGGAAGAAGCCGGGCATGGCGTCGACCGGCGAGATGACCGGAATGGTATCCGGCGTGCAGTCGATCGTCCCGCCCCAGGCTTCCGCGATCTCGATGTCCTTCAATTCAGGGTTCGACTTGATCAGCGAAGCCAGCGCGGCATTGACCAGCGACATGTCGGGCGCGGGATCGCGCACCCGCTCGGTCTCGAATGGCGACGGCTTGTCCAAGCTCCAGCTCGTGCCGCGCATGAGCTGGTCGAAGAAGGATTTGCCGAACGACAGTTTCAACCCGTTCTTGCGATGCAGATAGGTGGGCCAGAAGGTTCGCGCGTAGCGGAATAGATCGGGTGACAGTTCGACCGTGCCGCGATTGCGCAGCGCCAGCGTAAAGCCGCCGTCGAGGCGGCGGCGGATGCAATAGAAATCGGTGCCGAGCGCGCCGGAGGTGATCTCCGGCCCCGGCGTGGTCCGGCATGCGGTGGCGTTGACGAGACCGATCGGCAGCTCGATGCCGTGGCGTCGGCAGAACAGCGACGACCAGGCGCCGCCCGACAGCAGCACCGATTGCGTGCGAATGGTACCATTCTCAGTGACGACGGCGCTCACCCGTCCGCCTTGCGTCTCCAACCCACGCGCGGCGCAGCCCTGGTGAATGGTGACGCCGTGTTTTCGCGCGGCGGTCGCAAGCGCGGGCACAGCCATCGACGGCTCGGCGCGCCCGTCGCTCGGCGTGTGCAGGCCGCCGACCCATGTCTCGGAATTGCCGGGCAGACGCTCGGCGACCTCGGCCGGCGTCAGGACGGTCGAGTGCACCTGCATCTCGCGCGCGACCGCCGCCCAGCGCTCCCAGCTTGCGAGCTCATCCTTGCTCTTGGTCAGGAACAGCACGCCGGTGCGGCGGAAGCCGGCATCGACGCCGGCATCGTTCTGCATGTCCTCCCACAGGCGCAGCGCCTCGCGGGCCAGCGGGATCTCCTCACGCGCGCGACCCTGCTGGCGGCACCAGCCCCAATTGCGGCTCGACTGCTCGCCGCCGACATGGCCCTTCTCGATCAGGGCGACGGAGAGGCCCTTCTTCGCGAGATGATAGGCCGCGGAAACGCCGATGACGCCGCCGCCGATGACGACGACATCCACCTGCGCCGGCAGGCGCTCGTCACTGTTTATACGGGTGAGCGGCGGGGACATGGGACACTCCAGAAATTCAGTTCGATCGAGACAGCTCGGCTCGTCGCCAGTTTGCAGATCATGGGATGTTCATCCGCGGGTCGAGCGCGTCGCGCAAGCCGTCGCCGAGGAAGTTGAAGCTCGTCACCGCCAGCGTGATGGCAAGGCCCGGCGCAATCGCGAGCCAGGGCGCGCTGGTGAGATAGATCTGTGCGTTGTTGAGCATGTTGCCGAGGCTCGCGGCCGGCGGCTGGATGCCGTAACCGAGATAGCTGAGATAGGATTCCAGCAGAATTGCCTTGGCGACGTTCAGCGTCGCCGCCACCACGATCGGCGCAATCGCATTCGGTACGAGCTCGCGGAACATGATCCGCAGGTTCGACGAGCCGAACGCGAGTGCAGCAACCGCAAACTCGCGTTCCCGCAGCGAGCGCACCTGGGCCTCGACGACGCGGGCCACCCACATCCAGGCGGTTGCCGCGATCAGCACCGTGGTGGTGACGAAGCCGGGCTCGATGAGCGCCGCGAGCGCAAGCAGCAGGAAGATGGTCGGAAAGCACAGCATCGCATCGACGAGCCGCATCAGCACCGCGCCGACCACGCCGCCATAGAAGCCGGCGAAGGCGCCGACGACGATGCCAACCGCCATCGCGATCACCATCGCGACGAAGCCGATCGACAGCGAGACACGCGCGCCCATCATCAGCCGCGCCAGCACGTCGCGGCCGAGTTCGTCGGTGCCGAGGATGTGCGCGCCCGACAGCGGCGGTGCGAACCGCTTCATGATGTCGATATAGGTGTCATCGAACGGCAGGAGGTACGGGCCGAATGCCGAACCGAGGATGAGAAGCAGAATGATCAACGCGCCCGCGAGCGCGAGCCGGTGCCGGCGGAAGCGCCGCCAGGCGGCTTGGCCCGGCGCGAGCTGAACGGTCGTGAGGGCTGCGCTCGTCATCGCCTAGCCCACCCGGATGCGCGGATCGACGACGGCATAGAGGATGTCGGCGAGCAGCGATCCGATCAGCACCATGATCGCCGAGAACATCAGGATGCCCATCACCACCGGATAGTCGCGGTAGCCGATGGAATCGAGGAACAGCCGGCCCATGCCGGGCCAGGTGAATACGGTCTCGGCGACCAGCGCACCACCGAGCAGCGTCGGAAACTGAAGGCCGCCCACCGTGATCATCGGCAGCAGCGCGTTGCGCAAGGCGTGAACCGTAAGGATTCGCCATTCCGGCATGCCCTTGGCGCGCGCGGTGCGGATGTAGTCCTGGTTGATGACTTCGAGCATCGAGGAGCGCATGAAGCGGCCCCACATCGCGGTCTCGACCAGCGCCAGCACCAGCGCCGGCGCAATGAGATGATGAAGCAGATCGAGCGGCGAGCCGTCGCCGACGGTCTGCCGGTTGCCCGCCGGCAGCCAGCCGAGCTTCACCGAGAAGACGTAGATGGTAACGAGGCCGAACCAGAAGGTCGGGATGGACAGCGCGATCATGGCGCCGACGGTCGCCAGCGAATCGAACAGCGAATAGCGGCGCAGCGCACCGAGCACACCGATCCAGCAGCCGAGCAGGACCGCGATGACGGTCGCAGTCGCCATCAGTTCCAGAGTGGCGCCAAGATGCGACGAGATCACCGCCAGCACCGGCTCGCCGTCGCGATACGAGCGGCCCCAATCGCCCCTCAGCATCCGGCCGAACCAGTCGAGATACTGGATCGGCAGCGAACGATCGAGGCCAAGCTGCCTGGTGACGCGATCGAGATCCTCCTGCGTCATCTGCGCGGACGCCGCGAATTGCGAGAGCGGGCCGCCCGGCGCCAGATGCAGGATGGCGAAGCCGATCGCGGACACGATCACCAGCAACATGATCGCCTGCGCCAGGCGATTGGCGACGTAACGGGCCATCTCAGGCGATCTCGCGCACCTGAACCATCAGGCCCAATACCATTCGCGGATGTTCCAGCAGTTGATCGACATGTTGATGTTGGGGCGGAAACCCTGGAGTCCTTCCTTCACGCCTTCGGCGATGAAGCCCTGGAACAGCGGCAGGATCGCGAGGTCGTCGCGGATGAGCTTCTGCAGATTGCCATAGGTCGTCTTGCGCTGCGCCAGATCGAACTGCTTGGCACCTTCGGCGAGAAGCCGATCCGCCTCCGGGTTGCGATACTGATAGGTGTTGTAGCCGCGGCCACCCTTGGCAGGAATGGCGCCGGAGCCGAAGCGGGGCGTCACGTCGGGGTCGCTGCCGAGCATGAAATTCACCCCCACGATCACCGAGTTGAATTTCGATTGCTGCCAGAAGTCGCCCCAGATCACGGCGGCCGGCATGTTGTTGACGCGCATCGCGGCACCGATCGCGCGCCAGTCCTGGATCAGCAACTGCTGGGTCTGCTCGCGCACCGCGTTGCCCGACGTCGTGGAATTGGCGAATTCAAGCTTGACGCCGCCCTTCTCGCGCACCCCACCGGCGCCGCGGACCCAACCGGCCGCATCGAGCAGCGTGTTGGCCCTGGCCGGATCGTAATTGTGCTGCGGCAGTCCCTGCTGGAACGACCAGGCCTGTTGCGGCACAAAGCTTTCGGTCTGCGTCGGCAAGCCGTAGTTCAGCGCGTCGATAATTGCCTGCTTGTTGATCGCGAGATACAGCGCCTCGCGCACGGTGCGGTCCGCCAACGCGCCGAACTCCAGATTGGGCGCGATGTGCTCCACCGACGACGTCGAGGAGACGAAGATCTTGCGGCCCTTCAGCGTCTTCGCCTCCTGCACGAAGTTTGGCAGAATGCCTTGCAGGCCGGTGTAGTCGACCTGGCCGGTGCGGAACTGGGTGTAGAGGACGGTGAGATCGGGAATGTATTTGAACACCACGCGTTCGACGTACGGCCCCTTGCCGTGATAGCCGGTGTGAGCATTCAACTGAATGTGGTCGCCCGGCACGCGCTCGCCCCAGCGGAACGGTCCGGTGCCGACGGGCGCATTGTGGAACGGCGAGGCGTTCGGATCGGTCACCTTCTCCAGGATGTGCTTGGGCACGATAAAGGTCAGCGATCCCAGGATCGACATGTAGGGCGAATAGGGAGCTTCCATGCGCCAGTGAATCTCGTCGGGCGCGACGACCTTGATGTCTTTCACGAGGCTATGGCCGACGCGGCTGCGCGCGCGGAAATCGGGATTGTTGATCAGCTCGAGCGAGAACTTGACGTCGTCGGCCGTGAACGGCGTGCCGTCGTGCCATTTCACGTCGCTGCGGAGCTTGATCTTCCAGGTCAGGCCGTCGGCCGACAGGCCGCCGTTCTCGAGGGTCGGGACTTCGCGGGCGAGGTCGGGAACGAACTGGCCGTCGGGATCGATGAACCAGAGCGGCGAGAACACCTGCCACCAGATGCCCTGATCGACTTCGATGCCCGGCATCAGGGGATGAAAGACCGTCGGCTCCTGCGATAGCGCCGCGATCACCTGCCCGCGCGGCTTGTCGGGCGGATTGGTCGGGCGTTCGGTCTGCGCGAATGCGTTGCCTGAAAGCGTCCATCCCGCCGCGGCGCCCGCGCCGAGCTGGAATATCTGACGGCGATTCGGATTGCCGAGATGCAGTGCCCCAACGCCGAACTTCCCGGTGTCGTCCGCCATGACCACTCTCCGTTGTCGCACGCGGCACCGTCTCCCGCGCCCCGAGATCCCCGGCAAAGGGACAGGAGTGGGCTTTAGTGCTTCTAAATTTTTCTATCAAAAGTTCATCACGACTAAATACAGCTGTCAATCGCATTGCTAGGATGCGCGACCTTTTCACTTCGACTGAAGCTCCAGACCGTCGTTGTCCGGGGCTGAGATGATGCACGGGAGAGCGACATGGATGGTCGCGGCGAGATCAGCGATCCGAAGGATGCCCCGGCGACCGAGGCCGACGATGCCGTCGACCAGCGCCTGGGCGAGACCGTGCGGCTGCTGCGGCAGCGTGCGGGCCTTTCGATCCAGGACGTTGCTAACAAGACCGGCCTCTCCAACGGCATGATCAGCCAGCTCGAACGCGCGCGTGCCATGCCGTCGATACGGACGTTGCGCCTGCTCAGCATCGCGCTCGACGTTCCTATCTCCTATTTCTTCGAGACCACCGATCCCGCCGATGTGCAGCGCTACATCGTGCGCAAGAACAGCCGGCGCCTGCTGCGGCTCACCGCCAGCGGTGTCGTCAAGGAGGCCTTGACGCCGGCAGACAAAGGCCAGCTCGAACTCTACGAGCTCACGCTCAATCCCGGCGCCTCGTCCGGCACCGACTTCCTGCAGCACACCGGCGAGAAGGCGGGCTATATCCTCTCGGGAAGCCTGCGGCTGTGGCTCGACAACCAGGCCCATCTGCTCGAGGCCGGCGACAGCTTTCGCTTTCCGAGCATCGTGCCGCACATGTTCGACAACCCGACCCAGCAGACGGCCCGCGTGATCTGGGTGACCACGCTGCGCCAGACCGATTCGCCGGCAGGTTGAAGCGCCGCCAACCCGGCACCACCGCAAATTGCCCCTCGACGCCGCCGCGCGGAATCTGTAGCTCACATCTGTAGCTGACGTGGAGCCGGACATTGACAGGGCGGCCACGGGGCCGCGACTGACGCGTTGGTGTGAGACCATGAGACTCAGGGGGCTTCTGACACTCGCGATGGCCGCGCAGGTCATCGTGACCGCGGCGGCTCTCCTCGTCTCCTATGCCGCGACCGGAACCGGGTTCGGCATTGCCCAGATCGTCGCCCTGCTCGCAAGCGGCGCCATTGCGGTCCTGCTCGCTCGTCCGTGTACGCGCGCGATCGAAACCGCGCAGGAAAAACGCGCCGCCGCGCTACTCGCCGAGCAGGCGCAGGCCAGCGCGCAGATGACGCAAGCCGTCATCAAGACCGCGCTCGACGCCTTCATTCAGACCGACCAGAGCGGCACCGTGCTGGAATGGAGTCTGCAGGCCGAGGCCCTGACTGGATGGACGCGCAAGGAGGCGTTCGGCACCGACGTCGTCAACCTCCTCATCGCCGAGCCGCTGCGCGACGGCTTCAGGCAACGCATGATGCGGCTGCTGCCGGAATTGTCAGATACGCCGATCGGCATCCGGTTCGAAGCGACCCTGCTGCACCGGGACGGCGACGAGATCCTGATCGAGGCCTCCAGCACGGCGCTCCGCATCGGGGGGCGCACCCTCATCAACAATTTCGTCAAGGACGTCACCCAGAAGCGCGCCGCCGCGGAGCAGCTGATCCAGGCCCAGAAGATGGAGGCGATCGGCCAGCTCACCGGCGGCATCGCGCACGAATTCAACAACATGCTCACCGTGATCACGGGCACGATCGAGATCCTCGCCGACGCCGTGAAGGACAATCCGCCGCTTGCGACCATCACCAAGCTGATCAGCGACGCCGCCGACCGCGGCGCCGCGCTGACGTCGAGCCTGTTGTCCTTTGCCCGCAAGCAGGCGCTCAAGCCGGCCGAGAGCGATGTCAACGAACTGCTCGAAGAGCTCGCAAAGCTGCTTCGGGCAACCTTCGACAAGAAGATCGAGATCGTGACCCGGCTCGACGGCAACATCTGGCTCGCCCTCGTCGATCGCGGCCAATTGAGCTCGGCACTTCTCAACCTCGCGATCAACGCCCGCGACGCGATGCTGGACAGCGGCAGACTGACGTTGACGACGCGCAACGTCGTGTTCGGCGTCCGCGAGGCCGTGGCGGTCGGGGCCGGCTATGCCGGCGACTATGTCGAGATCGAGATAGCCGACACCGGCACCGGCATTCCGCCGGCCATTCTCGAGCGGATCTTCGATCCCTTCTTCTCGACCAAGGACGTCGGCAAGGGCACGGGGCTTGGGCTCAGCATGGTGTTCGGATTCATCAAGCAGTCCGGCGGCGGCATCAAGGTCGCTTCCGAAGAAGGACGCGGCACGATTTTCACGATCTACCTGCCGAAGGCGGAGGCGAGCACGCTTCGCCCGACCGGCTATGACGAGCGCAAGGTCGTGGGCGGGACGGAAACCATCCTTTGTGTCGAGGACGACCGCGACGTCCGCCAGTACGTTACGGTCCAGCTCGAAAGCCTCGGCTACAAGGTCATCCCGGCCGCCAATGCGGCCGAGGCACTCGCCATCGCGGCCGAAGGCACGCCCTTCGACCTGCTCTTCACCGACATCGTGATGGCCGGCAGCTTGAATGGACGAGAGCTCGCCGACGAGATGGTGACAGCGCGCCCCTCGCTGCGGGTGCTGTTCACGTCGGGCTATGCCTACGACGCTCCGCATGCGCAAGGACGCGCCACCAAGGGCGCGCCGCTTCTGACAAAGCCCTATCGGAAGGCCGAGCTCGCGCGCATGCTGCGCCGCTCTCTCGACACCGCCGTCGACGCGGTTGGCGATCCGATCCCGACGCCCTATTCGGTGCAGGCCGATCTCGAAGGCTTTCTGCGCAGGCAGGCCGCTGAACGCGACAGGCGTTAGGGCGCGTCTTGCGCATGGACAGCGCATGGCTGCTGCGCAACACTCCGTGTCAGTTACAATCCCATTGGAGGCGAGCCATGACGTCACTCGAAAAAGGCATCACCGCGAACGGTACGGGCTATGGCGGCAAGACCTGGAACATCCTCGGCCAGGTCTACTTCCCCAAGGCCGTCACCGAGTCCACTTTCGCGTTCGAGACCAACAGCGATCCCGGCCAGTTCGTGCCGGTGCACATCCATCCGACCCAGGACGAATTCATCCTGGTGCAGGAAGGCACGCTCGACCTCAAGCTCGACGGCAAATGGGTCAAGGCCCACGCCGGCGACCTCGTGCGCCTGCCGCGCGGCATCCCGCACGGCTATTTCAACAAATCCGACAAGCCGGCCCGTGCGTTGTTCTGGGTCTCGCCGATGCAGAAGCTGGAGGCGTTGTTCAATCAGCTCCATGACCTGACCGACCCGGCCGAGGTCGTGCGCATCTCGGCGCTGCACGAGGTCGACTTCCTGCCGCCCGAAGCCAACGACTAGGCTACGATCCCCCGACCGACGAATCGTTGGGGGAACCGGCCATGCCTGTACGACGTCAACTCCTCGCAATCATCGCGGCGCTTGGGCTGCTCCTTACGACGCTGGTCCCGTGCCGGGCGCAAACGCTCACTGCCAGGCAATCGGAGGCGGTTGCGAACTACGAGCGTGCGCTCGGCGACTTCAAGGCGATTCTGGCCGAGCGGCGCCGCCAGATCGACGCCAAGCAGCCGCTGCCGAACCTGCCGGGCCAGGCGCTGTATCTGGCACGCGTCGCCGTGATCAGTGCTTACAAGGATCTCACCGACGCCATGCCGTCGCGGATCGGCAGGCCCAACAAGTTCGAGATACCTCCGGCCTATTTCGATGCCGACATCGAGCCGCTGGTCGACGAATACTCAAAGCTGTTCGAGATCATGGAGGCGCCGCCGGCCGGGGCGCAGAACTCGGCGACGCCGTTCAAGGACGTAGTCGATCTCGCGGTCGCGATCGCGCGCGCCAAGGGGCTTGCGCCTGACCACGCCGAAGCCGCGGGCCGGATCAGCCTCGGGCTGTTCTTCGCCGAGACCAACGGCAAGCAGAACGTCCGCAACGGGCGCTCGAACACCTATATGGGCAGCTTCCAGACCGGCCCATCCGAGGACCGCAACGGCCGCAGGAAATGGGAGACCATCAAGGCCGAGATCGCGGCCGCCGATCCCGGGTTGAGCGCGCGCGACGACAAGGAGGAGGCGCGCGCCCGCGGCACCGATCATCGCTTCAATCACTGGACCAACGTGCGCGACGGCCTGATGAACGCGCATGCGGATGTTTTCCGGCAGATCCCGGGAATCGTGAAGACGCTGCCCGACCCGATCGACCAGATGAAGCTGTTCGAGCTGATCCAGATCGTTCCTACGCCGACGCGGTCGGCGCTCAAGTCCGGCGATCTCCTGAACTACAGGGTGTCCAGTCCGACGATCATGAAGCACCTGCGCAACAATAGCATCTTCGCATTCGGACAGGCCGACCGGGCTCGCACCTCGGCAAGCTTCCGGGAAATCCTTGGCGCGATGTGGCTGTTCAAGCGGAAGTTCGAGAAGGCGATGGCGAAGTATGCGGAGATCAAACCGCGCTGAGGGGCCTCGCCGCGTGGCACGCGAGTGAGAGCTAGATCCCGCCTTGTAGCCGTCCGTCGGCGTCTTCAAAGGCAAACGGTCGCCGCCTGGTCATTGCGTCCTGCGGCCGGTGCATTTAGCTTCTCCGGACAAGAACAAATCTCGGGGGGACACATGACAGCCGCTCTTCGCAAGCGCACGCACCGTGCCGCATGGGCCTTGATCTCAACATCGCTGGCCGGCCTGGCCAATTTCGCCGCGCATGCCGAGATCGTCGTCACGGCCAATGACGGCAAGATGGTGCTCGAGAACGGCAGCGCCGTGGTGCGCAAGCAGCCGCTGCCCGACACGGTGAGCGTCATCGACTTCACCGACGGTGCGTTGAAACTTCTCGGCGAGGTGCCCGCCCCGGCCAGCGTCGTCGGCCCGCCTCCGAGCGTCGCCATTGCGCCGGATGGCGCGTTCGCCCTCGTCACCGGCGCGATGAAGCTCGATCCTGCGGATCCGGCCAAGACGGTGCCCGACGACAAGCTCTCGGTCATCGACCTGAAATCCACGCCGCCCAAAGTGCTGGCGACCTTGCAAGCCGGCGCCGGCGCTGCCGGCGTTTCGATCAACCGTGCGGGCACGCTGGCCCTGGTTGCGAACCGCAGCGAAGGCACGGTCTCGGTCTTCACGATCAGCGGGAGCACGCTTGCGGCGGCAGGCAAGATCCAGCTCGGCGACGCCAAATCAGGCCCCAGCCACGCCGTCTTTTCCCATGACGGCGCGACCGCGCTGGTCACGCGCGACGGAGACAGCAAGATCTCGCTTCTGACTGTGGACGGGAGCAAGGTCGAGTACGCCAAGCGCGATCTCTCCGCGGGCATCCGCCCCTACGACATCGACCTCACCGGCAGCGCCGCCGCCATCGTCGGCAATGTCGGCGCCAGCAGCGGCGACAACGACACGATCAGCCTGATCGACATGACGGCGAAACCGGTCCGCGTCGTCACGACGGTGAGCGTCGGCCAGACGCCGGAAGCCGTGAAGATGTCCCCGGACGGCAACCATGTGGCCGTGACCGTCATGAACGGCTCGAACAAGCCGCCGGCCTCGCCGTTCTTCAACGATTTCGGCCTGCTCAAGGTTTACAAAACTTCGGGCACTGACCTTACGCCGGTGACGGAAGCGAAGATCGGCCATTGGTGCCAGGGCATGGTGTGGTCGAAGGACTCCAAATATGTCGTGGCGCAGTGCATGGTCGAAAACGAGCTGATCGCCTTCTCGTTCGACGGCAAGGCGCTGAACAAGACATCCACGCTCAAGATGCAAGTGAGCCCCGCGGGCATCCGCACCGCGGAGCCGTAGGGCCGGAGCGCGGCGCGGTCATCCTGCGCCGTCGTCTTATTCGGTGCGGATCGGCGTGTCCTTCAGGCCATTGTTGTCATAGGCCCTGCGCAAGGTGCCGTTCGTCACCGCCTCGTTCATGAACTTGCTCACGAACGCCAAAGCCTGGCTGCGGCCGAGCGGGACAGCGACGGCCGTGACGGTCTTCTTGAACGTCTCTTCAAGCACGCGCGTGCCCGGGATCTTCTGCGCCATCTTGTTGAGCTGGTCGCGCGACAGCGCGAAGGCGTCGATCTCGCCGTTCTTCAGGAGGCCGAAGATCTCGTCGTAGGTCTGATAGCCCGTGACCTTCGCATTCTTCAGATGCGCGACCGCGCCGCGCATGGTGGTGGTGGCGTTGACGGCCGCGACCTCGATGCCGGACTGGTCGAGCGTGGCAAAACTGGTGATGTTCGAACCGGCCTTCACGATGTAGGTGGCGTCCGCGACCTCGTAGATCGGGCCGAACATCATCCTGGTCTCGCGCTCGGGATCCTTGGGGAGCCAGGTGACGTCCCAAGCACCTTTCTCAAGAGCGCCTTTCGATGCCGCATCGGTGATCTGGCCGGAATTCTGGTGCACGACATATTCTACGGGGACGCCGAGCTGGGCGGCCATCTCCCTGCCGAGATCGACGGGCACGCCGGCATAACCGGCTTCGGTCTTGGTAGACCAGAATGCACCGCCCGCCGGGCTGATTGCGATCGCAACCCGCAGCTTGCCGGTCGGTGCGATCTCGTCCTTCAGACCATCGGCTAGCGCGGGCATGGCAACGGCCGCGGCGAGAACGAGGCCGGCAAGGACCGACTTAAGGACCGACTGGAGAGACGTGGGCATGTCATGATCTCCCGACCTTTTCTTCCTTTATTCTTCTCTTGTTCGTCCCGAACGCTTCGCGCGTCGTCGCTCGGCCTTTGAGATAATTGTGGTCGATCGTGCGCGCGATGAAAAGCGGTTTGTCATGACAAACCCCGTCAAAGGCCACACCGCCGCTTGCAGTTCAAGGCCGCTGAGTGCCATGGCTATGGTGTTCCATGGCTGGGTGTTTGTTGGTAGCCTGCCGCACCGACAGATAGCAACCGGGGCCACCGAATGACGCGCGCGAATCTCGCATCACCAGCACAGCGCATTGGGGCCTGGAGGCATGTCGGGCTGACTGTGGCCGCCGTCGCGGCCGTTGCCATCCTCGCCGGCTGTGAGGACAAGAATACGTTCGTCGCCCCGCCGCCGCCCAAGGTGGACGTCGCCGCGCCGGTGCAGCGCCCGGTGACGCGGTATGTCGAGGCCACCGGCAACACCGCGCCGGTCAAGAATGTCGATCTCGTCGCGCGCGTGCAAGGATTCCTTCAATCGATCGATTACCAGGACGGCGCGTTCGTCAAGCAAGGCACCCAGCTGTTCACGATCGAGCCCGAGACCTACAGGCTCAAGCTCGATCAGGCGCAGGCAGCCGAGGCCGGCGCGCAGGCCTCGCTCCGGCAGGCGGAAGCCGACTTCAAGCGGCAGAGCGATCTCGTGCAGCGGCAAGCGGTCTCGCAAGCGACTTTGGACAGCTCGACCTCGAACCGCGACAACGCACAGGCCAACCTCCAGCAGGCCCAAGCCAACACCCGCCTCACCGAAGTCAACTACGGCTACACCAAGGTGAGCGCACCATTCGACGGCCTCGTCAGCGCACATATGGTCTCGATCGGCGAACTCGTCGGGGTCTCCTCCCCGACTCAACTCGCCTCCATCGTCGCGATGGATCCGATCTATGTGAACTTCACAGTCAACGAGCAGGACGTGCTGCGCATCCGTGCCGAGGCCGCTCGCCGGGGGCTCACCGCCGCCGACATGAAGCAATTTCCGATTCAAGTCGGCCTGCAGACCGAGGCCGGCTATCCGCATGAGGGCAAGCTCGACTATGTCGCCCCGACCCTCACCCAATCGACCGGCACGCTCGCGGTGCGCGGTCTCGTGCCCAACGACAAGCGGGTGCTGCTGCCCGGCTATTTTGTCCGCGTTCGCGTGCCCTTCACCCAGGAGAAGGACGCCCTGCTCGTGCCCGACACCGCGCTCGGCAGCGACCAGGGCGGCCGCTATCTCCTCGTCGTCAACGGCGACGACGTTGTCGAGCAGCGCAAGGTGCAGATCGGTCCCGTCGACAACGGCTTGCGCGTGATCGAAAGCGGCTTGATGCCGGAGGATCGAATCGTCATCGCAGGGCTGCTACGGGTCATTCCCGGCCAGAAGATCGACCCGCAGGTGACGAAGATCGAGCAGCCGCAGGCGTCTGCCAAGTAAGTAGGAGCGCCTGCCATGATCTCAAAGTTCTTCATCGAGCGGCCGGTCCTCTCGAACGTCATCGCGCTGCTGATGATCCTGATCGGCGGCGTCGCGCTGTTCAACCTCGCGATCGCGCAATATCCCGACGTGGTGCCGCCGACGGTGCAGGTCACGACCCGCTATCCCGGCGCGAGCGCCAAGACTGTGATCGACACGGTTGCCTTGCCGATCGAACAACAGGTCAACGGCGTCGAGGACATGCTCTACATGCAGTCCTACAGCGGCTCCGACGGCACCTATACGCTGACCGTGACCTTCAAGATCGGCACCGACCTCAACTTCGCGCAGGTGCTGGTGCAAAACCGCGTCTCCAGCGCGCTGTCGCAACTGCCCCAGTCGGTGCAGAACCAGGGCGTCACCGTGCAGAAGCGGTCGACGTCCATCCTGCTGTTCGTGACGCTGACCTCGCCCGACAAGACGTTCGACAGCCTTTATTTGAGCAACTACGCCACCATCAACCTCCGCGACGAACTCTCGCGCCTGCCCGGCGTCGGCAACGTCACCGTGTTCGGTGCCGGTCAGTATTCGATGCGGGTGTGGCTCGATCCGAACAAGCTGCAGGTCCGTGGTCTGGTCCCGCAGGACGTCATCCAGGCGATCCAGCAGCAGAGCCAGCAGGTCTCCGCGGGCCAAGTCGGCGCACCGCCGACACCACCGGGACAGGCGTTCCAGTATACACTCAACGTCAACGGCAGGCTCGACGACACCGCCGAGTTCGAGAACATCATCGTCAAATCGGGCACCAGCGGCGACGTCACGCGGGTGCGCGACGTCGGTTGGGTCGAATTGGGCGCGCAGACCTACAGCCAGATCTTCTCCCTGAACAAGCAGCCGGCCACCGGCATCGGCGTGTTCCAGTCGCCAGGCGCCAATGCACTCCAGGTCGAGCAGGCCGTCGAGAAGAAGATGGCGGAGCTTGCAAAGGCCTTCCCGCAAGGGATGAAATACGACACGCCGTTCGACACCACCAAATTCGTGCAGGCCTCGGTGCACGAGGTCTACATGACGCTGATCGAGGCCGGCCTGCTGGTGCTGGTCGTCATCCTAGTTTTCCTGCAGGACTGGCGCGCGATGCTGGTGCCGGCGACCACGGTGCCGGTGACCATCATCGGCGCCTTCGCCGCCATGGCGGCGCTCGGCTTCACCATCAACATGTCGACGCTGTTCGCGATCGTGCTGGCGATCGGCATCGTCGTCGACGACGCCATCGTCGTGGTCGAAGGCGCGGCTCACAACATCGAGCAGGGCATGAACGGCCACGACGCCGCGATCAAGGCGATGGACCAGCTGTTCGCGCCGATCGTCGGCATCACGCTGGTGTTGATCTCGGTGTTTTTGCCGGCGTCGTTCCTCGCCGGGCTCACCGGCCGCATCTATTCGCAATTCGCGCTGGTGATCGCCGCGACCGCGCTTCTGTCCGCCATCAACGCGGCGACGCTGAAGCCGACCCAATGTGCGCTCTGGCTGCGGCCGACCGTGCCGCCCGAGCAGCGCAATTTCTTCTACCGGGGTTTCAACGCAGTCTATGACCGCGTCGAGCGTGGCTACACGAGCCTGATCGGCTTCCTGTGCAGGCATGCCACGATCTCGGTCGCGTTCGCGCTGGTGCTGATCGGGATCGGCGGCTACGGGCTGTCCCGGGTGCCGACCGGCTTCCTGCCGATCGAAGACCAGGGCTATCTGATCGCCGCCGTGCAACTGCCCGACGGCGCCGCATTGGAGCGGACCCAGAAGGTGCTCGACAGAGCGAGCGAGCTCATCAAGGACACGCCGGGAGTCCAGCAGGTCATCACCATCGCCGGCATCTCCGCGCTCGACAACAGCGCCAGCCTTGCCAATGCCGGCGTCGCCTACATCATCCTGAAGGACTGGGACGCGCGCAAAGGACCGGGCGAGGATCTGCGCTCGCTGGTCTACGGGCTGAACGACAAGCTCGCGGTCATCATGGAGGCGCGCACGCTGGTGCTGCCGCCGCCGCCGATCCAGGGCATCGGCAACGCCGCCGGTTTCTCGATGCAGGTCGAGCTGCGCGACGGCAACAGCGATTTCGCCAAGCTCCAGGCCATCACGGGCGCGATGGTCAGCAATGGCCAGAGCCAGAGCGCGCTCCAGCGCGTGCAATCCTCGTTCCGCTCGTCGGTGCCGCAGTTCAACGTCGAGATCGACCGCATCAAGACCCAGACCCTGCACGTCACGACCGACCAGGTGTTCGCCGCGCTGTCGACCTATCTCGGCTCGTCCTATGTCAATCAGTTCAACAAGTTCGGCCGCGTGTTCCAGGTCTACACCCAAGCCGATCCCGCCTTCCGCGTCACCGAGCGCGACATCGCCAACATGATGGTGCGCAACTCGAACGGCGACATGATCCCGATCGGCACCGTCGCCACGATCACGCCGGCCACCGGCCCCTCGCTGATCAGCCTTTACAATCTCTATCCGTCGTCGACCGTGATCGGCCTGCCCGCGCAGGGCTACTCCTCGGGCCAGTCGCTGAAGCTGATGGAGGAAATCGCGGACAAGACGCTGCCGCCGGGCACCGGCTTCGAATGGACCGCGATGTCCTATCAAGAGAAGGCCGTCTCCAACCAGATCTACTGGGTGTTCGGGCTCGCCATGCTGCTGGTCTATCTCGTGCTCGCCGGCCAGTACGAGAGCTGGTACGCACCGATCTCGGTGATCCTGGCGGTGCCGCTGTCGTTGCTCGGACCGATGCTGATCCTCAATGCCCTGAAGATCGACAACAATCTCTATTGCCAGATCGGCCTGATCCTCTTGATCGCGCTGTCGGCCAAGAACGCCATCCTGATCGTCGAGGTCGGGCTCGAGCTGCACGGCCGCGACGGCAAGCCGGTGCTGGAATCCGCGATTGAAGCCGCGCGCGCCCGCTTCCGCCCGATCCTGATGACGTCGTTCGCCTTCATCCTCGGCGTGGTGCCGCTGGTGATCGCGACCGGCGCTGGCGCCGGCGCGCGGAAGTCGATCGGCATCACCGTGTTCTCGGGCATGCTGGCCTCGACCTGCCTCGCGGTGCTGTTCGTGCCGGCGTTCTTCGTGGTGGTGCAGCGCTTCGAGAACTGGCGTGCGTCGAAGAAAACCCCGAAGGCGGTGGCGGTGGCCGAGGTGAAGTCCTAGGCCTTCTCCGCAGGGACCTGCCGCGCCTCGCCGCTCGAGACCAGCAGCACCGAGACCTTCGCCTGCCTGAGCACGGCGTCGGCGACGCCGCCGAAGGAGAGATGATCGGCCTGGATGCGATCGACGCCCATCACCACGAGATCGACGTCGGTGGTCTCGATCTCGCGCAGGATCGCCGCTTCAGGCGCCCGGTTCGCGCGCAAGGTCGTGGTGATGTCGACGTCGTAGCGGGCGGCGAGATCGCTGGCGTCCTTCAGGATGCCGGCCTCGTGGCTCAGACCACGAGAGGCGCCGCGTTGCGCGCCCTTGTCGCGCGTCGTCGCGACATAGATCACCCGGAGCGAGCCTGATCCCGCCTGCGCCAGCGCGACCGCGACCTCGGCGCCGCGCTTGGAGACGCCGCTGCCGGAGACCGGAACGAGGATGTTGAGCGCTTCGGGCGTCGGCTGCTTCAGGTGCTTGCCCTTGGCCGCCACGATCGCGAGCGGTCCTTCGAACTTCGCTGCAATGTCCTCGATCTTGCGGTCGAATCGATCCTTGGTGGCTGCGACCTTGTCGGTGCCGACGACTAGGAGATCGAAGCCCTTCTTCGCTTCGTCTCCTATCGTCTCCCCGAGCCCGGATTTGCGGACCCGCGTCGTGACATCGACGTTGCGGACATCCTGGTCACCGGTCGCTGATACCGCTTCAGCTGCCTTCTTCACCACCGCCTCGGGGCTTTCCTCTTCGTCGCGACCCTTCTCCTGATCCTTGGCGCGCTTGCCGATGTGCAGCACGGTGATCGGCAAGCCGCGCATGCCGGCGATCAGGCCGGCGATGTGGGCGGCGAAGGTGGCGTTGACGCTCTCGTCCACCGCGAGCAAGGGACGTTCGAGATTGGCGACGAAGCCGCGCCTCTCGAACTCTTCGCGTTCCAGGCGCTCTTGCTCCTCCTTGTTCATCGGCAGCTTCGCCAACGCCGCGCGCAGCATCGGCGGCATGGCCATCGTGGTCACGATCGCCATGGTGACGATCATCGTGAAAAGATTCTGGCTGAGCACGCCGATCGAAAGACCGATGGTGGCGATGATCACTTCGGTCGAGCCGCGCGCGTTCATCCCGCTCGCGAGCGCCAGCGACTCCCGCGTGTTCAACCCGCCCACGGTTCCGCCGACGAAGGCGCCGCCGAACTTGCCGACGCTGGCGATCACGACCAGCAGGCCGGTGAGCATCAGCAGATCGGGATCGCGCAGCACCGTGAGGTCGGCGCTCAAGCCGGCCAGACCGAAGAACACCGGCATGAAGAAGCTCGAGATCAACCCGCGCAGGCGCTCGTCGATCTGCCGCGTCAGGATCGGGGACTCCCCGACCAGAATGCCGGCGACGAAGGCACCGAGCACGGTGTGGACGCCGATCAGATGGGTGATCAGCGCCATGGCGCACATCAGCAGCAGGATCACCGTGATGACCGGGGCGGTGCTGACGAGATTGTCGTTGGCCCATCGAATGAGCTGGAACACGAGGCGGCGGCCGATGGTGAAGCTGATGGCGAGGAAGGCCAGCGTGCCGAGCACGGCTTTCGCCACCGAGGCGATATCCAGCGTGCCGTGCGAGGCCAGGCTGAAGATGACGGCGATGATGATCCAGCCGATGGTGTCGTCGATGACGGCGGTGGCGACGATGATCTGGCCGACATTGCGGCGCATGAAGTTCATCTCGCGCACGACCACTGCGACGATCTTCACCGAGGAGATCGACAATGCCGTGCCCATGAACAGCGACGCAACCAGACGGGCTTGCGGATTCGGCAACAGCGCGTCCGGCAGAAATTCACCGAGCGCGAAGCCGCAGGCGAAGGGCACGAGGATGCCGGCAATCGAGATTGCGATCGCGGCCTTGCCCACCTTCCTGACCAGCTTGAGGTCGGTCTCCATGCCGGTCAGCAGCAGCAGAAGCAGGATGCCGAACTGCGCGATGCCGTCGATCATCGCTTTCTGTTCGGGCGTTTTGGGGAAGATCGCGTGCTGTGCGTCAGGCCAGACCCAACCGAACAGCGACGGGCCCAGCAGGATGCCGGCGAGCAATTCGCCGATCACCGAGGGCTGGCCGAGGCGCTGCATGATCTCGCCCAGACCGCGGCCGACCGCGATCAACAGCACGATCTGCGCCACCAGCAGGAATTCGGACGGACCGGCCGGTTTGCCGCCCTCGGCACTGGCCGCAACGGTGGTGAGGACGAGAGCCGCGGCGACAAGGCCGACCGGTCGGAGCAGGCTCCACTGCATGCAGGAATTTTCCCCCTTCATCTGCCCCGGCGAGGTGCCGGGATGACGGGGATAGAACCCGCGGTGGGCGCAGCGGGTTCCTGTCGCTTGCAGGGGGGTTACGGGGCAACAACAAAAAAACGCGAAAACAACCCCATGCACAGTAGAGATGAGGTTGAAAAGGCTGGAGAAAATTTTGTGTGCGCCGAAATCATATTTCGTATTCACCGAAAACCCGCTTGCTCCGTCGGGCAAAACACTGGCATGATGGCATCATCGAATGGCATGCGTGACTTGCCCCGACTCCC
>NZ_JADPIT010000010.1:155984-159731 GCF_023073035.1 Bradyrhizobium sp. 62 | reverse complement strand
AGCGAAGGCGGAAGCAATCCAGGCTGCCCCGTGGAGGCAGCCGCGCGCCTCACGCCGATCCCTCACACCGCCTGCGGTGTCCTGATCTCGCGCGGGAGAATGATCGCGGCTGCGATCGCGAGCAGGCAGAGGGCGGCGAAGGCATGCAGCATGGTGACGAAGCCGCCCTGCTCGTAGAGCCAGGCGACTAGGCCGACCGAGGCGCCGGCGGCGGTGAAGCCGATGAAATAGCGCACGGCATAGGCGCGCGAGCGCCATTCCTCGCTGGTGTATTTGCCGACCATCGCGTCGTTGACCGTGACCTGCCCGAACGCGCCCATGACGATGCCGATCGAGACCAGGATCAGCGGCAGATTGGACAGGCTCGCGGCCAGATACAAAAACGGCGCCAGCATGAAGGACAGCGGCAGCGCCACCGTCTTCAGCGAATAGCGATCGAGCAGCCGGCCGATCGTGTATTGCGTCATCGCGCCGAACACATAGACGCAGGCCGCGATGACGCCAAGCAGCGCCGGGCTTTTGGTGAGATCGGCGAGCCGCTCGGCGAACAGCTTTGGCAGCGCGACGGTGACGGCATTGAAGGTCGTCGAGATCGCGATCACCACGATCAGCAGCGACAGGATCACGCGCCACATGTCCTGCTTGGCGACGCGCGCCTGCGCCGCCGCCTGTTTCGAACCCTTGCGGTCCTCGTGCACGACCATCATCGCAAACGCGATGCCGATCAGGATGGTGACGATGCCCGGGACGATGAAGGCGAAGCGCCAGCCGAGATATTGGCCGATCACGCCGGTGACCAGCGCCGACGATGCGACGCCGAGATTGCCCCAGACGCCGTTGATGCCCATCTCGCGGCCGAGCCTGTCAGCGTAGGAGACGATCATGGCGGTGCCGACGGGATGATAGATCGAGGCAAAAATGCCGATCGCGAACAGCGCCGCGCCAAGCTGTGCCGGGGTCTGCACGAAGCCGACCGAGATCATGGAGGCGCCGATGCCGACGAAGAAGATCAGCATCATGTGGCGGCGGCTCCAGCGGTCGCCGAGCCAGCCGGTGAGCAGCGAGCCCGCGCCGAAGGCGACGAAGCCCGGCGTCGCATAAGGCAAGAGCTCCGAATAGGCCATGCCGAGCGCCGGTCCCATGATGATCACCGCGGCGGCGAAAATCAGCATCGCGTAATGGTCGATGAAATGGCCCGCGTTGACGAAACTGATCACCCGGCTGGGGCTGTTCATGGGAATCCTCTCCTGCTCCGAAATGAGTTATATGTCTTGGGCATGACGGGATGCTGCCAATGACTGTCGTCGAGACGCCAATCCTCCGGGCAGTCCGGAGCAACCATCGCTCGCCCGCGGGCGTGCATCTGGTCGCGCGCGACTACCCCAAGGGCATGCGGATCGATCCGCATTTGCACCGCGAGGCGCAGCTGATCTATGCCGCCAGGGGCACCATGCAGGTGACGACTCCCGGGGGACGCTGGCTGGTGCCGCCGGACCGCGCGGTCTGGGTCCCCGCCGGGCTCCAGCACGCCATCGATTTGCTTGCCGATATCGAGATGCGCACGCTCTATTTCGACCTCGCCTGGCTGAAGCGCGAGCAGCGCCATGAGGGACTGACCAGGGAATTCGTGGTGCGGGTGTCGCCGCTGCTGAACCAGGCGATCCTCGCGCTGTTCGAGGCGCAAAATACCGAGGAGCGGACCGATCTGCTGGTTCGGCTGGTGATGCTGGAACTGGTCCAGGCCGAGGATTCCGCGACCTTCGTGCCGCTGCCACACGAGCCGCGCTGCCGGCGCGCGGCCATGATCGTGCTCGACGATCCCACCGGCCTGCACGACATCGACGCGCTGGCGCGCGAGGTCGGAACCTCCGCGCGCACGCTGTCGCGGCTGTTTTCGACAGAGACGCAGCTGAGCTTCAAGAGCTGGTGCCAGCGCGCAAGAATTGCGGCGGCGATCCAGCGGCTGTCGACCGATGCCAATGTGTCGGTGAAGCAGCTCGCGACCCAGCTCGGCTATGCCAGCGTGCCTGCGTTTTCCGCAGCGTTCCGTCAGGTGACGGGGCGGACCCCGACGGAGTTTGCTACACACTCGGTGTCATCGCCCGGCTTGACCGGGCGATCCAGTACTCGGGGACGGCGCGGCTAGAACCGAAAAGCTGCGGCATACTGGATGCCCCGGTCAAGCCGGGGCATGACAACTTTCTTTGGGTTTTCGAAACGCACGCCCCCGCTAAACTTGCCAAATTCCCCCGCTTGATTGTGATCGGCTTCCGCCCAAATCCCGTGTAAGATTCCCGCACCGCACAAACCCGACACGAAAGCCCCGATGGCCAACGCCTTCTTCTCCGACTTGCTCACCACCATCTCCGAGCGCGGCCGCACGCTGCTTCGCCGCGGGGATTCTGCCGACACCAAGCCAGACGCCGACGGGCTCATCGAGCTCTGTGGCGCGCTGCTGTCGGGCCGGGGCGAAGCGTCGGGCACGGCGATGGCGCGTGAGGTGCTCGACATCTACCAGGAGCTGGATGCGGCGGGACGTCGCGCTTTCTTCGAAGCCCTGGTGCGCGATTTCGGCCCGGATCGGGAACGCCTGTCCAAGGCGATCGAGACATGGCGTGCCAAGCCGGCCGACGAGGATGCCAGCGCGCTTCATTTCGCCTCCGAGCCGCGCCGGCAGGAGCTGATCCGCCGCCTCAACCGCGCACCTGGCGGCACTGGGGATCTCGTCAAGATGCGCGCCGACCTGCTCGACATGAGGAACGGGCACACCGATCTCGCCGCACTCGATCGCGACGTTTCCCATCTTCTCTCGTCATGGTTCAACAGGGGGTTTCTCGTGCTGCGCAGGATCGACTGGTCGACCCCGGCCAACATCCTCGAAAAGATCATCCGTTATGAGGCCGTGCACGAGATCAGCGACTGGGACGATCTGCGCCGCCGCATTGATCCGGTCGACCGCCGCTGCTACGCCTTCTTCCATCCCGCAATGGTGGACGAGCCCCTGATCTTCGTCGAGGTCGCGCTGACGGAGACGATCCCCGGCGCGATCGCGCCGCTGCTCGCCGTCGATCGCCCCTCCGTCCCGATCGAGCGCGCCCGCACCGCCGTGTTCTACTCGATCTCCAACACCCAGCGCGGTCTCGGCGGCATCTCCTTCGGCAGCTTCCTGATCAAGCAGGTGGTGGAGGAGCTGCGCCGCGAATTGCCCAAGCTCGACAATTTCGTGACGCTGTCGCCGGTACCGGGCTTCATGCCATGGGTGAAGCAGGACAAGGATTTGCCGCTTTCGGATGAGGACCGCGAAGTGCTGAAGCGCCTCGACGATCCCAAATGGTTCGAGAACCCCGAGACGACCACGCTGCTGCGTGGCGTGATCGAACCGCTCGCGGCGCACTACTTCCTCAAGGCGCGCACGCCGAAAGGCAAGCTGATCGACTCCGTCGCCCGCTTCCATCTCGGCAACGGCGCCCGCCTCGAGCGCATCAACTGGTTAGGCGATCTCTCGCCCAAGGGCGTGCGCGAGTCCGCCGGCGTGATGGTCAACTACCTCTACCGCCTCGACGACATCGAGAAGAACCACGAAGCCTACGCCAATGACGGCGAGGTCGTGGCCTCGAGCGCGGTGAAGAAGCTCTTGAAGGGCGAAGGGCGACGGCTGCTGGATATGCGGCTGTCGTAAGGGACGTCCGGCTCGCGCCACATCGTCAATGCGAACGCAGCCGACGACGCACTCTCGCCGTCATTGCG
>NZ_JADPIT010000010.1:154645-155974 GCF_023073035.1 Bradyrhizobium sp. 62 | reverse complement strand
TTGCTTCGCTGCGCTCGCAATGACGGACTGTGTGGTGACACCTGAGGCATCAAGACCACCGTCCCCGGTCTAGGCGCTGACAGGAGAGACATCACCCTCGCCACCGTCGTTGCGAGGAGCTCTCGCGACGAAGCCAATCCAGACTGCCTGCTTGGAGACACTCTGGATTGCTTCGCTACGCTCGCAACGACGGAGTGTGTGGTGACACCTGGTGCAATCAGATCAGCGTCTCGTACAAATCCATCCAATCCGGATTGACGCTCTCGATCAGCGCAAGCTTCTTTTCCCGGCTGCCGGCCTTGATCTGCTTCTCGCGTGTGATCGCGTCGGTCATCGTCGCATGCAGCTCGTACCAGACGAGAAGCTTGCAGCCATACTTTGACGAGAACCCCTTCACCAAGCCCTCGCGGTGCTCGAACGCGCGGCGCGGTGGATTGGACGTGACGCCTGTATAGATCGTCCCGTTGCGACGATTGGCGAACATGTACACGCAAGGCTGCTTCATGATCGTGCTCAGCTGAGGAGAGCTTTCATGATATTACAACCAAGAGATGATTGCGAGACTTTCGCCACATCGTCATTGCGAGGAGTTCGTGACAAAATTGCAAAGCAATTTTGCGCTGATGCGACGAAGCAATCCAGACTGCGCCCGCGGAAAGACTCTGGAATGCTTCACTGCGCTCGCAATGACGGAGTGTGCGGCCCCTCGCGTCGGGCTACTCCGCCAGCGCCTTCATTTCCTTGTAGAGATCCGATTTCCCCTCGAAGCCGATGCCCGGCAGGTCGGGCATGGTGATGTGGCCGTTCTCGACCCGGACGCCGTCGGGGAAGCCGCCATAGGGCTGGAACAGATCGGGGTAGCTCTCGTTGCCGCCGAGGCCAAGGCCGGCTGCGATGTTGAGCGACATCTGGTGGCCGCCGTGGGGGATGCAGCGGCTCGGCGACCAACCATACGTTTTCAGCACCTCCAGCGTGCGCTGGTATTCGCACAGGCCGTAGGACAACGCGCAGTCGAATTGCAGCCAGTCGCGGTCGGGGCGCATGCCGCCGTAGCGGATCAGATTGCGGGCGTCCTGGTGGCTGAACAGGTTTTCGCCCGTTGCCATCGGTCCCGGATAGAATTCGGCGAGCGCTGCCTGCAGCGCGTAGTCGAGGGGGTCGCCGACCTCCTCGTACCAGAACAAGGGATAGTCCCGCAGCATCTTGGCATAGGCGATGCCGGTCTCGAGATCGAAGCGGCCGTTGGCGTCCACGGCGAGTTGCGCGTCCTTGCCGATCTCCTTCAGCACCGCTTCGATGCGGGCGCGATCGTCCTCGATATCGGCGCCG
>NZ_JADPIT010000010.1:137585-154635 GCF_023073035.1 Bradyrhizobium sp. 62 | reverse complement strand
TCTTCATCTTCACGACGTTGTAGCCGCGATCGAGATAGCCGCGCATCTCGCCGCGCAGCATTGAAAGGTCCTTGCCCGGATAGTAATAGCCGCCGGCGGCGTAGACGAACACGCGTGGATTGGCTTTGACGCCATGACGCTCGGCGAGCAGGCGGAACAGCGGTTGGCCCGCGATCTTCGCCACCGCATCCCACACCGCCATGTCGATGGTGCCGACCGCGACGGAGCGCTCGCCATGGCCGCCCGGCTTCTCGTTGGTCATCATCGCGCCCCAGACCTTGTCGGGATCGAGATTGTCGCCGGCCGCGTTCAGCAGCGATTTCGGGTCGGCCTCCAGGATGCGCGCGGCAAAACGCTCGCGGATCAGGCCGCCCTGCCCGTAGCGGCCGTTGGAGTTGAAGCCGTAGCCGACGACGCGCTTGCCATCGCGAACGACATCGGTGACGACCGCAACCAGGCTCGTCGTCATCTTGGTGAAATCGATATAGGCGTTGCGGATCGGCGAAGAGATCGGTTTCGTGATCTCGCGGACATCGACGATGCGGACGGACATGGGGTTGGCCTTTCACTTACGTCATTGCGAGGAGCTCTTGCGACGAAGCAATCCAGACTGCTTCGCGGAAAGATCCTGGATTGCTTCGCTACGCTCGCAATGACAAGGAGAGAGCGCGCTCGATGACGGGTGGAGAGCGCGCGCTCCTACTTCTTATCCCTGAAATACGGCTCGACCGGGCCGTGCACCTTGATGGTCAGCGGGTTGCCGTGGCGGTCCTTGGCGTTGCCTGCGGTGACGCGAACCCAGCCTTCGCTGATGCAATATTCTTCGACATTGGTCTTCTCGACACCCTTGAAGCGGATGCCGACGTCGCGCGCCAGGATGTCCGCATTGTAAAAGGGGCTGTTCGGATCGACCGAGAGGCGGTCCGGGAATTCGTCGCTCATGATTGTCTCGCTCATAACAGGGTCTCGATTTGCTGCCGCAATCCTTCGGGCCGCGCGGTCGGCGCATAGCGCGAAACTACCTTGCCGGCGCGATCCACCAGGAATTTGGTGAAATTCCATTTGATGGAGGCGCCCAGCAGGCCGGATTGCTGGCGTTTCAGGTACTCATACAACGGATGCGCATTGCTGCCGTTGACGTCGATCTTCTCGAACAGGGGGAAGGTGACGTCGTAATTGGTCGAGCAGAACGCCTGGATCTCGCTCGCCGGTCCAGGCTCCTGCGCACCGAACTGGTTACAGGGAAAGCCGAGCACCGAGAAGCCGCGCGGATTGAGATCGCGATGCAGATCCTCCAGCCCGCGATATTGCGGCGTGAAGCCGCATTTGCTCGCGGTGTTGACGATCAGCAGCACCTGCCCCTCGAAGCTGCGCATGGGCACTTCTTCGCCGAGAAGCGAGTTGGCCTTGAAGTCGTAGATCACCGACATCGCTAACCCACGGGATCGATCGGCGACGGCGGCACGCCGCCCGCCTCGATCGCTTCGCCGGCAAGGAGACAGAGATCCTCGCGATAGCGGCCGGACACGATGTGCACGCCAACGGGCGCCTTGCCGACGAGGCCGGTGGAGACCACGAGGCCCGGCAGGCCCATGAAGGGAATGGCGATCTGCGGCAGCTGTGCTTCCCAGACGCGTTTGAAGGACTCGTCGTCCTTGCGGTCGAGATGATCGGGGAACGGCAATTCGCCGGAGACCGGCGTCAGCAGCACGGCATAGGTCTCGAAGAACAACATCCAGTCGCGGGTCAGCGTGGCGCGGCGGGTCAAAGCCTTGGCGTAATTTGCCTGGTCCATCGGCGTAAGCCTGGCGCGATTGCCGCGCAGGCACGCCAGAGCGCCCGGATCGCCCTCACGCTCGGCCATCTCCAACTGCGCCTCGTAGCCGTCGCCCAGCCAGAGCTTGATCTGCCACTCGACGGCCTCGCGCATCGGCGGGGTGTTCTCGATTGTCTCGACGGTCCAGCCGGCACGCTCGAGCCGCTTGCCGGCGTCGATGACGGCAGCCTTCACCTCGGGCGCGGTGGCCAGGCCGTCCGGATTAAGACACAGCGCGGCGCGCTTCGGCCGCGCCGGGCCTTCCAGCGGTGCCGGCACGAACCAGGGATCGCGGATGTCGCGGGCCGACATCGCCGCGAGCGAAATCCTGATGTCGTTGACGGTGCGCGCCAGCGGCCCCGACACCGCCATGATCTGCGGCCCGATCGGACGCTCCGGCAGGGCCGGATTGAAAGCCGGGATGCGGCCGAGCGTCGGGCGCAAGCCATGCACGCCGCAGGCATAGGCGGGATAGCGGATCGAGCCGGCAATGTCGGTGCCGTGGGCGATATGGCCGATGCCGGCCGCGACCGCCGAACCGGCGCCGCCGGACGAGCCGCCCGGCGTCAACGAGGCATCGCGGGGGTTTTTGGTGTCGCCGTGGACCAGGTTGGTGGTGAACCAGCGATAGGAGAAGGCCGGGCAGTTGGTGCGCCCAAGCAGAACGGCGCCGGCTTTGCGGAAATTGGCGACCACCGGATTGTCCTCGCGCGCGATCAGGTCGCGCTGGAGCTTGAGGCCGTTGGTGGTGGCAAAGCCCTCCTGGTCGACATTGGCCTTGATGGTGACGGGCACGCCGGCCAGCACACCGGGGTCCTCACCCCTGGCGATGGCGGCATCGACGGCGTCGGCCTGCTTGAGCACGTCCTCCGGGCGGTGGTCGATCACGGCGTTGAGGCTAGGATTGACGGCGTCGAGCCGGGCCAAGCCGGCCTGCGCGGCCTCCCTGGCGGAGACCTTTTTGGTTTTGACGAGGTTGGCGAGGTCGGCCGCCGACAGGCGCCAGAGATCTTGCATGGCTTGCTCCGTTGAACCGGCGTCTTTTAGCCCCGGGAACGCGGCAAAGCCATGCGGATTTCGCAGGGGCGAAGGGCGGGGGATGCCGGGTGAGGCTCATTCTCCGTCGTGCGAGCAGCGAAGCGAAGCAATCCAGACTGCCTCGCAGAAGATGTCTGGGTTGCTTCGTCGCAAGGGCTCCTCGCAATGACGGGGAGAAAGCGTCGGAGGCTAATGCCGCGTCGCGGACTGGTCCGGGATGTCCAGGAGTGCCTCGGTGAAGGGGAATTCGAGCACGATCTCGCCTTCGCGGTCGGTGACCTCGATGACAGCCTCGAGCAGGGCCGGCTGGGTGCCTTCCGATCTCAGCACCTCCAGAATCATCTGGCGGGCGACCTCCCAGGCACGATCGGGATCGCGCAAATCCTCTCCCTCGGGATCCACGATCAGTTCGTCGCCGATACGGGTGTTGAAGAAATATCTGGGCATCACGAAGTTCCAGTTGGGTCGCCTGTACCGGATTGAAAGCTGCACTGCACTCACAACTGCTTTATCAGGACAGGGTTCGCGACCGAATGCGCCGAGCGCAGGGCCGCATCACCAGAAAGTACTGTTCCCCGCGCTTTTCTCGCGGCGCAATATGCCCTTGTTCGGGAAAATTTCACTGGCGAACTTTTGTGCTCGCAGTAACTTAGCCCCGGGCGGATACGTCCGAAATCTCGAAAATGGAGAGCCGAAATGGCCTGGAAAGCCCCGAAGATCGTCGAAGTGCCCTGTGGCATGGAAATCAACATGTATGTGAGCGCCACCCGCAAGTAAGCGGTTGGTGAATTCGCGTTCTGCGCAGGTGGATCTTTCGGTCACGATGCATGTCCGGAAGACAGGATTTGTGTTTGCGTGAGGTCCACCTCGCGACATTGCTTCCAGGAGACGGATCATGCTTCGCGTCGTCGTCCTGGGCGCCGCAGCCGGCGGCGGAGTGCCGCAATGGAATTGCGGCTGCGAGGGCTGCCGGACGGCCCGTGAAAACGGCCAAGAGCTGCAACGGACCCAAGCCTCGGTCGCCTTCAGTGGCGACGGCGAGCATTGGTTCTTGATCAACGCCTCCCCCGACCTCCGCCAGCAACTGAATGCCACGCCACAGCTGCATCCGAAGGCAGGCGCGCTGCGCCATACGCCGATCGCAGGCGTGATCCTGACCAACAGTGAAGTGGACGCGGTGGCAGGCCTGCTGTCGATGCGCGAGGGCTCGCCCTTCACGGTCTATGCGCATGAGAAGGTGCTGGCGATCTTGAAGGCCAACAGCATCTTCAACGTGCTGAACGAGAAGAACGTGCAGCGCCAGCCAGTCGACATCGACGAGCCGTTCGAGCCGCGGCTGCCGGACGGGGCGCGCTCAGGCATCGAGGTGCTGCCGTTCGCGGTCTCGGGCAAATCGGCCTGGTACCTGGAAGGCAAGGCGCATCCGGGCGGCGACAGCGGCGAGGGAGATACGCTGGGGCTGAAGATCACCGATAAATCGACCGGCAAATGCTTCTACTTCATCGCCGCCTGCGCCGAGGTCACCGACGCGCTCAAGGCCGAGATCGACGGCGCCGCGCTGGTGTTCTTCGACGGCACGGTGTGGCAGGACGACGAGATGATCAAGGCCGGGCTTAGCCACAAGACCGGCAAGAGCATGGGCCATGTCGCGATGTCCGGCGACCACGGCGCCATCGCGCGGCTCGCCGACCTCACTCTCGACAGGAAGATATTTCTGCATATCAATAACTCGAACCCGGCGCTGCTGCCCGCTTCCCCCGAGCGCAAGGCCGCTGAAGCGGCGGGCTGGCAGATACCCGCTGACGGAACGGAGATCGTGCTGTGAATGCCGCCTCACTGAGTGGAATGACCGCGCTCTCGGTCGGCAAGGACATCAGGCTCACTAGCGCCGAGGAGCTGGAGGCGGCGCTGCGCCATATCGGTGCGACGCGCTATCACAGCCTGCATCCGTTCCATAAGATGCTGCACGGCGGCAAGCTGAACAAGGGCCAGGTCCAGGCCTGGGCGCTGAACCGCTACTATTACCAGAGCACCATCCCGATCAAGGACGCGGTGGTGATCTCGCGCTTCCGCGACCGCGCCACGCGCGTGGAATGGCGCCACCGCATCGAGGATCATGACGGCGATATCGGCTCCGAAGGCGGTATCGAGCGCTGGCTGAAGCTGACCGACGGCCTCGGGCTAGACACGGCTTACGTGGAATCGACCGAAGGCATCCTGCCTGCGACGCGCTTTGCGGTGGAAGCCTATGTGCACTATTGCCGCGAGAAGTCGCCGCTGGAGGCAATCGCCTCCTCGCTCACCGAATTGTTCGCGCCGAACCTGCACGAAGAACGCATCTCCGGAATGCTGGAGCACTACGACTTCGTCAATCCTGATATCATGAGCTACTTCAAGCGCCGGCTGGCGCAGGCGCCGCGCGACGCCGGCTTTGCGCTCGACTATGTCAAGGCGCATGCCACCACGCCCGAGCAACGCGCGTCCGTCTGCAACGCGCTGATCTTCAAGACTAACGTGTTATGGGTGCAGCTCGACGCGCTCCAGCACGCCTATGTCGAAGGCCACATTCCGCCGGGCGCATTCGTGCCCCAAGAACACCAAAAAGCGAGCTGAGGAACAATTGATGGCCGGGCCGCGCAACATCAGCGTCAGCGAGACCAGCCGGCCGGTTCTGCCGAGGCACGCCAAGCTGAAATATGACGAAACGCGAAAAGTCTGGGTGATCCTGGCGCCCGAACGCGTGCTGGCGCCGGACGAGATCGCGGTCGAGGTCTTGCAGCTCTGCGACGGCGAGCGCAATGTCGGCGAAATGTCCGACCAGCTCGCGGCAAAATACGCCGCGCCGCGCGAGGCGATCCTGGCCGACGTCATTGTCATGCTGCAGGATCTCGCCGACAAGGGCTTTCTCACGGAGGCCCGGGAGAAGACGTCATGAGCGATGTGCTCGGCAATCCCACCATCCCGCCCGACGCCAGCGACAGCCTCGCGGTGCTGGAGAAGAGCCGCTCGACGGCAGAGACGTTCGGCATTCCGCTCGCCGTGCTGCTCGAGATCACCCATCGCTGCCCGCTGCAATGCCCCTATTGCTCCAACCCGGTCGAGCTCGACCGCTCGGGCAAGGAGCTGACCACCGAGGAATGGAAGAAGGTATTGAGCGAGCTCGCCGAGATCGGCGTGCTCCAGGTGCATTTCTCCGGCGGCGAGCCGACCGCGCGCAAGGACCTGGTCGAGCTGGTCAAGCATGCCAGCGATGTCGGCCTCTACACCAACCTCATCACCTCGGCGGTGCTGCTGTCGCGCGAGCGGCTGAGCGAGCTTGCCGATGCCGGGCTCTGCCACGTCCAGATCAGCTTCCAGGGCGTTGAAGAAGCCCTCGCCGATCGCGTCGGCGGCTACAAAAACGGGCACCGCAAGAAGCTCGAAGTGGCAAAATGGACGCGCGAGCTCGATTTGCCGCTCACCGTGAATGCGGTGATGCACCGGCAGAACCTGCACCAGTTGCCTGATATCATCCAGATGTCGGTCGACCTCGACGCCGACCGGCTCGAGGTCGCCAACGTCCAATATTACGGCTGGGCGCTGAAGAACCGCGCCGCCTTGATGCCGACGGTGGCGCAGCTCGACGAGTGCACCCGCATCGTCGAAGAAGCGCGCGAGCGGCTGAAGGGCCAGCTGACGATCGACTATGTGGTGCCCGATTATTACGCGCTGCGGCCGAAGAAGTGCATGGGCGGCTGGGGCCGGCAGTTCTTCAACATTTCGCCGGCCGGCAAGGTGCTGCCCTGCCACGCCGCCGAGAGCATCACCGGGCTCGACTTCGAATCGGTGCGCTCCAACCATTCGATCGCCTGGATCTGGCAGAACTCGGAGGCCTTCAACCGCTATCGCGGCACCGGCTGGATGAAGGAGCCGTGCAAGAGTTGCGAATTCCGCGAGGTCGATTTCGGCGGCTGCCGCTGCCAGGCCTTTGCGCTGACCGGTGATGCCGCCAACACCGATCCTGCCTGTGCGCTGTCGCCGCTGCACGAGACCATCTTCAAGCAGGCCGAGCGCGAGGCCGAGGGCGAAACCAACCGCTTCGTCTATCGCAATTTCGCCGGGGGCACTCTGGAATCCGGGAATGATGCCTGACGCCGACGCGGCCAGCTCAGTCAAGCGCGCCGATCCCTTTGCGCCGCTGACCTCCGAAATGCTCGACGTCGGCGACGGCCACGAGCTCTATGTCGAGAGCGTCGGCCGCGCCGACGGCATCCCCGCGGTCTATCTGCATGGCGGCCCCGGTAGCGGCTGCCAGCCCGACCACCGCCGGCTGTTCGATCCCGACCGTTTCCATGCCGTGCTGTTCGACCAGCGCGGCTGCGGCCGCAGCCGGCCGAAGGGATCGCGCCAGCATAACACCACACAGCATCTGATCGCGGACATGGAAAAGATCCGCGAGAAATTCGGCGTCGCGCGTTGGATGGTGGTCGGCGGCTCCTGGGGCGCGACGCTGGCGCTGGCTTATGCGCAGGCCCATCCTACGCGCGTCTCCGGGATTGCGCTCCGCGCGACGTTTCTCGGCACGCGTGCTGAAGTCGAGATCGCCTTCACCTCGCGCCTGTCGCAATTCTACCCCGCCCTCTACGAGGATTTCCTCAGCGTGCTGCCGGTCGAGGAACGCGCGCGGCCGGTGGAGGCCTATTATCGCCGCATCCTCGATCCCGATCCGGCCGTGCATGGCCCCGCATCGCGCGCCTGGCACGACACCGAGCGCGCCCTGTCGGAGCACAAGGCGGCAAAGACTCGCCTGGACCTGGCGTCGCTGAACGTGTGGCGCACATTGCCGGCGACGCCGTTCATGGAGGCGCATTATTTCGTCCAGGACAGCTTCATGACGGAGAACCAGTTGTTGCGGAACGCCGGCAAGCTCGACGGCATCCCCGGCATCATCGTCCAGGGCCGCTACGATCTGTTGTGCCCTCCCGAGACATCGCAGGCGCTCGCGAAAGCGTGGCCGGGTTCCGAGATTCGCGTCGTGGAAGAAGCCGGACATTCGCTCTATGATGCCGGCGTGCGGGACGCGGTCATGAAGTCGATCGCGGATATCGCTTCGAAGATCTCGCGCTAACAGGACAACAAGAAAATGCCACTCGCCGGGAAGGGCATGCTGCTGACGTCGATGAACATCGATGCGGCCGCCGAAGCCGATTTCAATCGCTGGTACGATCGCGAGCATCTGGAAGAGCGCGTTGCGATCGAGGGTTTTCTGGAGGCGCGGCGCTATGTCGCGCACGCCGCGAATCCCAAATACCTCTCGCTGTATTCGACCGCGACACTCGACGTGCTCGACAGTCCCGCCTACCGGGCGCGGCTCGCCAACCAGACTGAATGGTCGCGGCGGAGCATGGCGCATTTCAAGGACATGCTGCGCGTGGTCGCCCGCATCACGATCAGCAATGGTACCGGACGCGGCGCGGCGCTCGGCCTCGTGCGGCTGCGGCCGACGCCGGACAATGCAGCCGCGTGGCGTGACGCACTGCAAGAACGGCTGGCGCCGCACGACGGTATCATCTCGATGCATCTGCTCGAGAGCGAGCCGGAATTGTCGGGCGCAACGGCGGATGTTCCGGCAGTACGCAATGAAGGCGCGCGCGACTGGTTCGTGCTGATCGACGGCACGCATGTCGGCGCGGTCTCGGCCGTGATCGCCGCGCGCTTCACCGGCCCTGCCGCCTCGCCATTCCCGCTTCCCGTGTCGGTCGGCACCTACAGCCTGATGTGGGACCTCGCCAAGAGCGACATCGCGCGCAACTAAGCCGTCGCACGCATTGCAACATGTTGCACCGCCACATACTGCGCGCGGCCGTTAATGCTGTGTGCGCGTGGCTCCTATGAAAGAGGGGAAGCGCGAAATTTGCCGTTGTACTTCGGAACGGTTCTAATAAGCTAACCCAATGACGTCATTCAGAAACCAGATCGCCGCGCGTTAGCGTTCGCCAAGCTCAAGAAAAGGCCGCCGGGTCTTTGAGCCTGCGCGGACAGGGTAGGAATGAAACCGACCGATATTGCGGCCCCCGACTACTTTCACAAAGTAGTCGATTGCCAATGGGCCTGTCCTGCGCACACCCCCGTTCCCGAATACATCCGACTGATCGCCCAAGGCCGCTACAGCGACGCCTATATGATCAATTGGAAATCGAACGTGTTTCCCGGAATTCTGGGACGCACCTGCGATCGTCCATGCGAGCCGGCGTGCCGCCGCGGACGGGTCGAGGAGACGCCGGTCGCGATCTGCCGCCTCAAGCGCGTCGCCGCCGACTTCAAGGACGACATCACGCAACGCCTGCCGCGGCCCGCGGCCAAGAACGGCAAGCGCGTTGCCTTCGTCGGCGGCGGTCCCGCTTCGCTGACGGTGGCGCGCGATCTCGCGCCGCTCGGCTATCACTGCACGGTGTACGACGCCGATCCCCAAGCCGGCGGCATGATGCGCTCGCAGATCCCGAAATTCCGCCTGCCCGACTCGGTCATCGACGAGGAGACCGGCTACATCCTGGGTTTCGGGGTCGACTTCAAGGGCGGCCACCGCATCGAGAGCATGAAGGCGCTGCTCGCGGAGAAGTACGACGCGATCTTCGTCGGCTCCGGCGCACCGCGCGGCCGCGAGCTCGACATTCCCGGACGCAAGGAAGCCGCTGCCAACGTCCATATCGGTATCGATTGGCTGTCCTCGGTCTCGTTCGGCCATACGGACAAGATCGGCAAGCGCGTCATCGTGCTCGGCGGCGGCAACACCGCGATGGATTGCTGCCGCACCGCGCGCCGCCTCGGCGGCGAAGAGGTGAAGGTCGTCGTGCGCTCCGGCTTCGAGGAAATGAAGGCCTCGCCCTGGGAAAAGGAAGACGCGCTCCACGAGGACATCCCGATCCTCAACTTCCTCGTGCCCACGGCTTTCGTCCACGATAACGGCAAGCTCACCGGTATCACCTTCCAGAAGGTGAAGGCCGAATACGACGCCAAGGGCCGCCGCGATCTCGTGCCCTCGGGCGAGCCGGACCAGACCATCGAATGCGACGACGTGCTGGTCGCGGTCGGCCAGGAGAACGCTTTCCCCTGGATCGAGCAGGATTGCGGCATCGAGTTCGACAAATGGCACATGCCCAAGGTCGATCCGAAGACGTTCGTATCCACCAATCCAAAAGTGTTCTTCGGCGGCGACGCCGCGTTCGGGCCGAAGAACATCATCTGGGCGGTGGCGCAGGGCCATGACGCCGCGTTGTCGATCCACAAAATGCTCTCGGGCGAGGACGTCACCGAGCGGCCATTGCCGGAGGTGCACATCTCCTCGCAGAAGATGGGCATCCACGAATGGAGCTATGATAACGACATCTCCAACGACAAGCGCTACAAGGTGCCGCATCGCGACAAGGTGATCGCGCTGAAGGACATCCGCACCGAGGTCGAACTCGGCTACGACGTCAAGCTCGCGCTCGGCGAAGCCCATCGCTGCCTGAACTGCGACGTCCAGACCGTGTTCTCGACATCGCTCTGCATCGAGTGCGATGCCTGCGTCGACATCTGTCCGATGGATTGCATCACCTTCACGGAGAATGGCGAGGAAACCGATCTGCGCCAGCGCCTGAAGGCGCCGTCACTGCATCCCGACCAGGACCTCTACGTGTCCTCTGATCTCAAGACCGGGCGCGTGATGGTGAAGGACGAGGACGTCTGCCTGCATTGTGGGCTGTGCGCCGAGCGTTGTCCCACCGGCGCCTGGGACATGCAGAAATATTTGATCGAAATGACTCAAGCGGGTTCGACATGTCCGACAAAAAGCCGATCAGCAGCGTAAACGACTTCGTCGTCCGCTTCGCCAACGTCAACGGATCGGGCTCGGCCAGCGCCAACGAGATGTTTGCGCGCGCGATCCTGCGCCATGGCGTTCCGGTGAGCCCCCGTAACATCTTCCCCTCCAACATCCAGGGCCTGCCGACCTGGTACGAGGTGCGGGTGACCGAAGACGGCCATCTCGGCGCCCGCGGCGGCGTCGACATGATGGTCGCAATGAACCCGCAGACCTGGGACAAGGACGTCGCCGGCATCGAGCCCGGCGGCTATCTGTTCTACGATTCCACCAAGCCGATGCCGTCGACGAAATTCCGCGACGACATCACCGTGATCGGCGTCCCCCTGACCGCGATCACCAACTCGACCTACACCGATCCGCGCCAGCGCCAGCTGTTCAAGAACATCATCTATCTCGGCGCGCTCTCGGCGCTGCTCGACATGGACCCGAAACTGATCGAGCAGCTGATCGGCGAGCAGTACAAGGGCAAGGAGAAGCTCTTGTCCTCCAACGTCCACGCGTTGCATCTCGGCCGCGACTGGGCGCTGCAAAACCTGAAATGCCCGACCGGGCTGCGGGTGAAGAAGTCCGACAAGGTCGGCGACCGCATCTTCATCGAGGGCAACAGCGCGGCCGCGCTCGGCGCCGTCTATGGCGGCGCCACGGTATGCGCCTGGTATCCGATCACGCCATCCTCGTCGGTAGCGGAGGCTTTCACCGCCCACTGCAAGAAGTACCGACACGATCCGGAGACCGGCAAGGCGAAGTACGCGATCGTGCAGGGCGAGGACGAGCTGGCTTCGATCGGCATCGTGATCGGCGCCTCCTGGAACGGCGCCCGCGCCTTCACCGCGACCTCAGGCCCCGGCATCTCGTTGATGACCGAGTTCATTGGACTTTCGTACTTCGCCGAAATACCGGCCGTGATCATGAACATCCAGCGCGCCGGTCCCTCGACCGGCATGCCGACCCGCACCCAGCAATGCGACATCATCGCCTGCGCCTATGCTTCGCATGGCGACACCAAGCATGTGCTGCTGTTCCCCGAAGATCCCGCTGAAGCGTTCGAGTTCGCGGCCGCGGCCTTCGATCTCGCCGAGCGGCTCCAAACCACCATCTTCCTGATGCTGGACCTCGACATCGGCATGAACCACCGGCTCTGCCGTCCGCTGAAGTGGGACGATTCCAAGCAATATGACCGCGGCAAGGTGATGACCGCGGAGATGCTGGACGAAGGCCGCGACTTCGGCCGCTATCTCGACGTCGACGGCGACGGCATCCCCTACCGCACCTATCCCGGCACGCATCCGACCAAGGGGTCCTATTTCACCCGCGGCACGTCGCGTGACCGCTATGCGCGTTACTCCGAGGAAGGCTCGGTCTACGCCGACAACATGCAGCGGCTCATGCGCAAGTTCGAGTCCGCGCAGGACATGGTGCCGCGGCCGCTCCAGGCCAATGCGGAACGGCCGACCAAATACGGCGTGATCTATTTCGGCTCGACCTCGCCGGCGATGGACGAGGCGATCGGCCTGCTGGAAACGCGCGGGCACCAGCTCGACCGCCTGCGCATCCGAGCCTTCCCGTTTCACTCCAGCGTGGCGAGCTTCCTCGCCGAGCACGATTTCGTCTACGTCGTCGAGCAGAATCGCGACAGCCAGCTGCGCCAGTTGATCGTCAACGAGAACGGCATCGACCCGGTGCGGCTGGTGCCGATCGTGCATTACGACGGCTCACCGATCACCGCCCGCTTCATCGCAAAAGCCATTGGCGACCACCAGGATCACCTCAAGGTGACCCCGCTCCGCAAGGCCGTGTCATGACCTACATTGCAAAGCCGAAATTCCACCATCCCGGGCTGAAGAAGAACGAGCTCGGCTACACCCATCGCGACTACGAAGGCAAGATCTCGACCCTCTGCGCCGGCTGCGGCCATGATTCGATCACGGCCTCAATCATCGAGGCCTGCTATGAGCTCTCGATCGAGCCGCACCGGGTGGCAAAAATCTCGGGCATCGGCTGCTCGTCGAAGACGCCCGACTATTTCCTCGGCAATTCGCACGGCTTCAACTCCGTGCACGGCCGCATGCCGTCGGTCCTCACCGGCGCCAACCTCGCCAATCGCGATTTGATCTATCTCGGCGTCTCCGGCGACGGCGATTCCGCCTCGATCGGCTTCGGCCAGTTCGCGCATTCGATCCGGCGCGGCGTCAACATGACCTATATCGTCGAGAACAACGGCGTCTACGGCCTGACCAAGGGCCAGTTCTCGGCGACCGCCGACCGCGGCTCGAAGAGCAAGAAGGGCGTCACCAATACCGACAACGCCATCGACCTCGTCGCGATCGCGCTGCAGTTAGGGGCCACTTTCGTCGCGCGCTCGTTCTCCGGCGACAAGACCCAGCTCGTGCCGCTGATCGCGGCCGCGATCCGCCACAAGGGCGCGTCGTTCATCGACGTCATCAGCCCCTGCATCGCATTCAACAACCACGCCGGCTCGACCAAGAGCTTCGACTATGTCCGCGAGCACAATGACGCGGTGAACCGGCTCGACGTGCTGGTTGGCCGCGATCCGATCGCGGTGGATTACGCACCAGGCACGGTGCAGATGGTCGAGCAGCATGACGGCAGCAGGATCGCGCTGCGCAAGATCGACGCCGACTACGATCCGCATGACCGGCTCGGCGCCCAGACCTTTCTGCAAAAGCACGCCGCCAAGGGACAGATCGTCACCGGCCTGCTCTACGTCGACCCTGATGCGGAAGATCTGCACGAGCATCTCAACACGGTCGAGACGCCGCTCAACACGCTGGAAGCGGACACGCTCTGCCCGGGCTCGGCGGCGCTGGACAAGTTCAACGCCAGCCTGCGGTGATCGCCTATCGCGCCGCGGCCGGCTGCCGGACGCGTATGGTGATTTTCTCCGACACGATGGGCGGCTCGAACGGATAGTGCCTGGCATCGCCCAGCACGAGCTGAAGCGTGTGCGTTCCGGGCGGAAGCTCGAGCAGCGTTTCGGTCTGCCCTGCCCCGAAATGCAGATGCGACTTGTCCTGCAGGATCGGCTCCTTGGGATCGATGGGATCGTTGACGTCGATCAGCAGATGATGGTGGCCGGCGTTCTGATACTCGTCGCCGGCATGGGTCACTCCCATGTTGCGCAAGCCGAACCGGACCCAGAATCCGCCGCGGACCTTCTGCCCGTCATGCGGGGTGATGAAATAGAGCTTTGCGTCCTTGGGCGCTGCCTTGCCTTGCGAGAAGGCTACCGCCGGGAGCAATGCAAGCGCCGCCGCCAGCGCGACGCAACGAAATATCTGCATCAAACCAACTCCACCACTTAGGGACTGAGCGCCACGCGGAATCCGTGCGTGGGATAACGAACATTGGTGTCGTAGCCGTCGCGGTTGGACGGCCGCACATATCTCGAATCGTTCTTCCAGGAGCCCGAGCGCAGGACATGAGCGCTGCAGTCCCCGCTGCTCCATGCCGAGCCGTCGCCGGGCGCGCCCTGATAGGTCTTGTGCCAGCAGTCCTCGACCCACTGATCGACACCGCCGCCCATGTCGTGGAGCCCGAACGGATTCGGCCTGAAGCTGCCGACCTTCGCCGGCTGCTCGGCCGCGAGATCACCGCAATCCTTGCAGCCGGCCATGCCCGGCTGCAGCTTGTCGCCCCACCAATATTTGGTCTGCGTTCCGCCCCGCGCGGCATATTCCCATTCGGCTTCACTCGGAAGCCGATAAGTCTTCTTCGTCGCCTGAGCGAGATAGGCCGCATATTGCTGCGCGTCGGTCCAGCTCACATTGCTGACAGGCGCATCGTCCTTGCCGATCGCCGTAAAGCCGCAAGCCTTTGCAGCGGCGCACTCGTTCCATTCCTGCACGGTCACCGGATATTTTCCGATCGAGAACGGCTTGACCGTCACCTGATGGACAGGACGCTCGGTCGGGTCGTCGTTGCTTCCCATCGCAAAGCTGCCGCCGCGAATGGCGACCATCTCGGGTTCGCGGACGGGAATTGGCGATTGACTTGCCGATTGACTCGTCGATTGAATTGGCGCCGGAGCGGGCGATGGAGATGACGAAGCCGCGGAGGGAGACGGCTGCGGCGTCTGCGGCGCCGCTTCGCGCGGCGGAGGCTGCGGGCTCGGCGATGCGGCCGGAGAAGTGGCAGGAGAAACGGTAGTGACGGCGGCCTGCTCGCCCACCCTGCCCGGCGTCTGAGCCAGCAGATACCACAGCACGCCGGCGGCCATCACCGACAGCGTGATTCCCAGGAGAAAGATCAGAGCATTCTCGCGCCGCCCGCGCGTCCTGCCGACCGCGTCTGCATCCGGCAGCACTTTATAGACGCGCACGGGATCGGTGATGTTCTTGACTTTGCGGTCCCCGAGCGACTCGTAACCGCACACGACCTTGTGCTTTATCTGCTCGTAGATCGCGCCGGAGATAAAGACCTGGCCTGGCTCTGCGATGCCCTCGATGCGCGTCGCGATGTTGACGCCATCGCCGTAGACGTCATCAGGCTCCACGATGACGTCACCGAGATTGACGCCAATCCGGTACTCGATCCGGGTCTCCTTCGGAAGCGAAGCGTTGCGGCCGATGAGATTTTGCTGGATGACGATGCTGCATCGCACGGCCTCGACCGGACTGTCGAAGATCGCGATGAAGCCATCGCCCGTCGTCTTCACCAGACTTCCGTGGTGCTCGACGATGCTGGGCTGGATGAGATCCCGCTCGATCCGCTTGACGCGGACGTGCGTGCCCTCCTCGTCGGCCTGCATCAGGCGGCTGTAGGAAGCGATGTCACCGACAATGATGGCCGCGAGACGACGAGGCATAGGGCCGTGTGTGGGCGGCTCGTCATTCCCGGATCTGAAGTTGCGAATTTCGCCCATTGCGGGGGGACTCCACAAACTACAAGGCAGACCCCAGCCTACGACTGCGAGAGGCGATCGTCTGTGAAGGCTATCACATCGATGAAATCGGGCAACGTCGGAGCAATCGTCGGCGTCGAGTTCCGAAAGGCGAAGGCGTCAGCTCGAATGAACCTTCGTGACCCCACCGAAGACTAATGCCCGGCGTGGAACTTCACCTCGCTCCCTCCTGCGAAGATCACGTCAGATTGCGAACGTTGAACGCGTCGTACCTGGGCGGCGTCTACAGCGTACAGCTCAGTTGCTGCACGCGAGGCCATCATGAAGTTTTTTCTCGTTGCTGCCGTCTTCCTCGCCGCGTTTGCCGGCGCGGCCCACGCCGAGGAGGCCGACGATATCCGTGAGGCCAGCAAGGCCGAAGTCGAGACCTTCAACGCGCGCATGTATGTCGGTGCACCCGGCAACAAGGCCTATGCCTGCTTCGTGCGGCGCTACGATGCCGAGCATCTGGCGCACCATCCGAAGCAGAAGGTCGCCTCGATGAAGCTGCTGATCTCGGCGGAATTGGACACGGAGGACAAGCAGCTCCACAACTCCTTCCGCCTCGGATTCAGATATCGTCACCGCTCCGGCGATTTCGACTCCAGCGGCTCCTGTCATCACGCCGTGTTTACCAAGGACGGCACCGAGATCCGCCTCGGTTGCGGCGTCGACTGCGAGGGCGGCGGCATCGGCGTCGCGCTCTCGAAGGACGACAATTCGGCCATCGTGCGGCTGGCGCGGGTCAGGGTCTGGCAGAACAACAAGCCGGATGAGGATGCCGAGCAATCGCTGGTCGCCGGGGCCGATGACGGGATTTTCCGCCTAGATCGAACGGACAACAAGGAATGCGCCTCGCTCGTGACCGACCGCAAGGAACTCGCCGCGCTCCGCCACAAATGATATGTGTCCGGCGCAATCGAGGGAGATCGTCATGAACCGCCGGAACATGTTGTGGAGCGCCGTCTCGGGCCTGGGCGCGGCGCTTGGCGCCTCCAGCGCGAAGGCCGCGACCGAATCCGGCACGGGCAACAAGCTGAAGGTGGTCTATCATTTGAGCGATGCCGAGAAAGTCAATTTCGTGCTCGGCAACATCCAGAACCACATCGACGGCGTCGGCGGCCCCGAGCATGTGACGATCGCGCTGGTGATCCACGGACCGGCGCTGAAGGCGTTTCACTGGGCGCAGGCCAACCCTGACATCAGCAAGCGCGTCGGCGATTTCTCCAAGGATGGCGTCGAGCTTGCCGCCTGCGGCAACACGATGAAGGCGCAGAACGTCACGCTCACGGATCTCCTGCCGGGCTTCGTCAGCGCGGAGAAGGGCGGCGTGGTCCGTTTGGCCGAGCTCCAGTCGCACGGCTATCTTTATCTGCGGCCGTAGGGCGCGGGAGGCGCCGCTACATTGTCCGTCATTGCGAGCGCAGCGAAACAATCCAGTCCCTCCACGGAG
>NZ_JADPIT010000010.1:99713-137575 GCF_023073035.1 Bradyrhizobium sp. 62 | reverse complement strand
GCAAGGGCTCCTCGCAATGACGGCGGAGCGGGTTGCGCGAGTGAGGACCACACGCTCGCAACGCGCTTGACTTACCCATAACCCTGGGGTTATGAATACACCCATAACTTACAGGTTATGGATTATATGCCCGTCGCCGCTCACGACCTTCTGTTCAGGACGCTCGCCGACCCCACCCGTCGGGCGATCTTCGAACGATTGTGCCGCGAGGGCGAACAGACGGTCGGAGCCCTGACGGCACTGTCGGGCGTTTCCCAGCCGGCGGTCTCAAAACATCTCGGCGCGCTGAAGCAGGCTGGCCTCGTGCGCGACCGGCATCAAGGGCGGCAGACCCATTACAGCGCCCAGCCCGGCGCGCTCAATCCGCTGATCGACTGGACCAGCCAGATGGCCGGGTTCTGGCAGAACCGGCTCGACGCGCTCGACGATCTCCTGAAGAGGATGGACCAATGAACGAATCCGCGGCCGAAACCCGATCTGTCGTCATCGAGCGCGAATTTGCCTTTCCGGCAGAGCGGATCTGGCGCGCGCTGACGCAACCACATCTGATCGAGGAATGGCTGATGAAGAACGACTTCAAGCCGAACGTGGGCCACCGCTTCAACCTTCGCGGCGAGTGGGGCGGCGTTTTGGACTGCGAGGTCCTCACCATCGAGCCGCAGAAGACGCTCGCCTACACCTGGAATTTCTCGCATGACGACGCGGCGTTCGATCTCAAGAGCGTCGTGACCTTCACGCTGACCCCGACCGGCGCAGGCACGCATCTGCGCGTCGAGCAAGCGGGCTTCAGCCCAACGCAGAAGCAGGCTTTTGGCGGCGCGCATGCCGGCTGGAAGCAGTTTTTTGCCAAGCTGGACGAGCTGCTGGCGCGGGCAGATTAGCTCGGCCGCCGGCCTTCATTCGATCATCTCAAGAGGAGGTTTCATTGACCGGAAATATGTGGATTCGGCAGATCCATCGCTGGCTGTCGATCGCTTTCACGCTTGCCGTCATCGCCAACATCGTCGCCCTGACGCTGCAAGTCCAGGCGACGTGGATCGGCTTGCTCGCCTTCGTCCCATTGATCCCATTGCTTGCGACCGGGCTCTATATGTTCGCGCTGCCATATCTCGGCCGCCGCCGCGGCGCCCGACAAGAGGCGTGAACATGAAGAAGGCCGTGACCGCGAAAAACAGCAGCACGACGAAGACGGATGGCGCCTCGCCATCCAGGATGATCGACGGCAGGATCAAGGAGCTCGGCGACTGGCGCGGCGAGATGCTCGGGCGAATCCGCGGCCTGATCAAGGACGCCGACCCTGATGTCGTCGAGGAATGGAAGTGGCGCGGCGTTCCCGTGTGGGAGCACGACGGCATCATCTGCACCGGCGAGACCTACAAGGCCGTGGTGAAGATGACCTTTGCCAAGGGCGCGGCGCTGGAGGATCCCGCGGGCCTTTTCAACTCGAGCCTCGACGGCAACGTGCGCCGCGCGATCGATATTCGCGAAGGCGAAAAGATCAACGAGAAGGCGTTGAAGGCGCTGATCCGCGCGGCGGTGGAGCTGAATGCGTCTAAAGCCAAGAAGAAGCCGGCGAAACGTTCCGCATAGAACAGTTGTTGTGGAGCCACGAACGCTTTCCTCTCCCCTTGTGGGAGAAGGTGGCGCGAAGCGCCGGATGAGGGGTCTCTATCGACACGGGAAGTGTGGAGAGATACCCCTCACCCCAGTGAGCTTGTGTCTCCCGGCATCGCCGCCCTCTCCCACAAGGGGCGAGGGCACATCAACGCGCATCTCGACGTATTGCTCTGCACAGTCAGCCGCCCTCAGGCCACCGCCGAGATCGGGCGCGGGCTTACGACATATTCGCGCAGCACCTTGTCGTTGGCGTCGACCTCGATCAGCGCGACATCGTAGGTCCAGAGATCGGCCAGATGCTGGAGCACGCGCTTGGCGTCGGTCTCGTTGAGCTGCGCGCCCTTGATGACATGGTGATGCAGGATCAGCCGCCGGTCGCCAGAGAGATCGACGTCGACCACCTCGATATTGGCGTCGATGTAGCCGACATCGTGCTGCCGTGCCAGCTCGCGCCGGACGCGGCGGAAGCCGCGCTCGTCGTGAATGGCGTCGACCCGGATGCCGGCGCGTTCCTCGGGATCGTCATGCAGGTGGAACATGCGAAGGTGCCGCATCAGCTTCGGGCTCAGGAACTGGGCGATGAAGCTTTCATCGCGGTAGTTTGCCCAGACGTCGCGCAGCACGCCCATCACGTCGTTCTTGCCGGCGATGTCCGGGAACCACTCGCGATCCTCGTCTTCCGGCCGCGTCACGATGCGCTCGATGTCCTGCATCATGGCGAAGCCGAGCGCATAGGGGTTGAAGCCGGAGAAGCGCTGGTCGTCGAATTCGGGCTGGAACACGACGTTGGTGTGCGACTGCAGGAATTCGAGGAAATTGCCGTCGCTGATGCGGCCCTGCTGATGCAGCTTGGTCATGATGCGATAGTGGACGTAGGTCGCCGTCCCCTCGTTCATCACCTTGGTCTGGCTCTGCGGATAGAAATATTGCGCGATGTGGCGGACGATGCGCAACAGCTCGCGCTGCCAGGGCGCCAGCCGCGGCGCGCTCTTCTCGAGGAAATACAGCAGGTTCTCCTGCGGCAGGCCGAGCAGCTTGCGGCGGCGTTCGATGCTGAGCGCGGACCGGGTCTTGCTCTTTCCCGCCGGCACGGTGCGCCAGAGGTCGTTGAAGACCTCCTCCTCGTGCTGGCGGCGGCGCCCTGCCCGCTTCTCTTCGGCGCGGAGATCGAGCTTCTTCTTGCCGGGATAGCGGTCGATCCCATGCGACATCAGCGCATGTGCGGCGTCCAGCGTGCGCTCGACTTCGGTGCGGCCGTAGCGATCCTCGCAGCTCATCACATACTTCTTGGCGAAGTCGAGATAGTCCAGAATGCCGTCGGCGTCGGTCCACTGCTTGAACAGGTAATTGTTCTTGAAGAAGTGGTTGTGGCCAAAAGCGGCGTGCGCAATGACCAGCGTCTGCATCGTCGCCGTGTTCTCCTCCATCAGATAGGAGATGCAGGGCGAGGAGTTGATCACGATCTCATAAGCGAGCCCCATCAGGCCCTTGCGGTATGAGGCCTCGTGATAGGCGAACTGCTTTCCGAATGACCAGTGCTTGTAGAACAGCGGCATGCCGACCGACGAATAGGCATCCAGCATCTGTTCGGCGGTGATGACCTCGATCTGGTTCGGATAGACGTCGAGCCCGAGATCTTTCGTCGCCACCTCCTCGCAGGCATCCGTGATGCGCTGCAAGGTGTGAAAATCCCAATCGGCGCCTTCGAACAAGCGTTCCGTCATGGAGCGGCTTTCTCCTGGGCAGTGTCGCGGCGCTGGAACAGATCGTGGAACACCGGAAAAATCTCGCTGCGCTCGCTGACCTTGCGCATCGAGAGCGGCGCGCCGCTGTTGCGCAGGCGCTCGTAGAGGGTCCAGAGCGAGGAGTCGGACAGATCGAAGGCGCTGCCGCCGGACTCGCCGACTTCGAGATAGGCGAAGAACTGGCAGACCGGCAGGATCTTGTCGGTCAGCAGCATGCCCGCGAGCTCGCCGTCGGAATAGGAATTGTCGCCGTCGGAGGCTTGCGCGGCGTAGATATTCCAGTCCGACGGGCTGAAGCGTTCGCGCACGATCTCGTGCATCGCCTGCAGCGCGCTGGAGACCAGCGTGCCGCCGGAAGCCGGGCCGTAGAAGAAGGTCTGCTCGTCCACCTCCTCGGCACGATCGGTGTGGCGGATGAAGACGATGTCGACATGCTTGTAGCGACGCTTCAGGAAGACGTAGAGCAGCATGTAGAAGCGCTTGGCGAGATCCTTCATGTGCTCGGACATCGAGCCCGACACGTCCATCAGGCAGAACATCACGGCCTGGGCAACGGGCTTGGGCACCGTCTCGAAGCGGCGGTAGCGGATGTCGAGCGGATCGATGAAGGGAATGCGCTTGGACTTCGCCTTCAGTTTTTCGAGCTGGGCCATCAGCACCAGACGCTCGTCCTCATCCGCGCATGCGGCGATAGCGGCTTCCAGCTCTTCGATCTCCTCCTTGCTGGGACGCTTGAGCGCGATACGGCGCGCCATTGCGCGCCGAACCGTCCGGCTCACCGAGATGTTGGATGGCGAGCCCGACGTGGTGTAGCCGGCGCGCTGGATGCCCTCGCTCTCGGTCTGCGCGATCTTGCGCTTGGCCAGATCGGGAAGTTCGAGATCATCGAGGAAGAGATCGACGAATTCGTCGCGGCTGAGCACGAAGCGGAAAGCGTCCTCGCTGTCGCCTTCGCCCGGACCGGAATCCTTGGCGCTGCCCTGGCCGGAGCGCTGGAGATAGTCGCCCTCGATGAACTTCTTGTTGCCCGGCAACACCATGTCGCGCGTTCCGCCGTCGCGGCGGAAACGCGGCTCGTGCATGCCGTCGAGCGGAATCGTGACCTCGCCACCCTCCAGGACGTCCTTGATGTCGCGTTCCTGCGAGGTCTTCTTGACGGCGCCCTGCACCAGGGATTTGGCCCGACGCAAGAACCGCTGCCGGTTCTCGAGACTCTTGCCGCCTGGATTCAGGCGCCTGTCAATAATGTGAATCGGCACTTTACCATCCGCCTCAACCGGCCTGCTTCACGCGCATGTACCATTCGACGAGCCGGCGAACCTGACGCTCGGTGTAGCCGCGCTCCACCATGCGTGCGACGAACTCGCCGTGCTTCTTCTCCGTCTCGCCGTCCTTCTTCGACCCGAAGGAGATGACCGGAAGCAGGTCCTCGACCTGGGAGAATATCCGCTTTTCGATCACATCGCGAATCTTCTCGTAGGAGATCCAGGTCGGATTCTTGCCGCCGTTCTGGGCGCGCGACCGTAACGAGAATTTGACCACCTCGTTGCGGAAATCCTTCGGGTTGGCGATGCCCGCCGGCTTCTCGATCTTGGTCAATTCCTGGTTCAAGAGTTCGCGATCAAGCAGCTGGCCGGTGTCGGCGTCCTTGAAATCCTGATCCTCGATCCAGGCATCGGCGTAGTCGACGTAGCGGTCGAACAGGTTCTGGCCGTAATCCGAGTAGGATTCGAGATAAGCCTTCTGGATCTCGTTTCCGATGAACTCGGCATAACGCGGTGCAAGGTCCGCCTTGATGAATTCGAGGTAGCGCTTCTCGACTTCCTCGGGCAGCTGCTCGCGCTTGATCGATTGCTCCAGCGCGTACATCAGATGCACGGCGTCGGCGGCGACTTCCTGCGGATCGTGGTTGAAGGTCGCAGCCAGGATCTTGAAGGCAAAGCGGGTGGAGACACCGTCCATGCCCTCGTCGACGCCGGCGGCATCGCGATATTCCTGGACGCTGCGCGCTTTCGGATCGGTCTCCTTCAGGCTCTCGCCGTCGTAAACCCTCATCTTGGCGTAGGTCGTGGAATTTTCGTGCTTCCGCAGCCGCGACATCACCGAGAACCGCGCCAGCGTCTCCAGCGTCGCGGGCGCGCAAGGCGCGGCCGCAAGCTCGGAGCCCTGGATCAGCTTCTCGTAGATCTTCTGCTCTTCCGTGATCCGCAAGCAATAAGGCACCTTGATTACGCAGATGCGGTCGATGAAGGCCTCGTTGTTCTTGTTGGCCTTGAAGCTCGACCACTCGGCTTCGTTGGAGTGCGCGAGGATGACGCCGGTGAACGGAATAGCGCCGATGTTCTCAGTGCCGATGTAGTTGCCTTCCTGCGTCGCGGTGAGCAGCGGGTGCAGCATCTTGATCGGCGCCTTGAACATCTCGACGAACTCGAGCACGCCCTGGTTGGCGCGGTTGAGGCCGCCGGAATAGCTGTAGGCGTCGGGATCGTTCTGCGCGTAGGTTTCGAGCTTGCGGATGTCGACCTTGCCGACCAGCGAGGAGATGTCCTGGTTGTTCTCGTCACCCGGCTCGGTCTTGGCGATGCCGATCTGGCGCAGCCGCGACGGCTGGATCTTTGCGACCCGAAACTGGGAAATGTCGCCGCCAAAGGCTTCCAGCCGCTTGTAGCACCACGGGCTCATCAGGCCGGTGAGACGGCGGCGCGGAATGCCGTATTTCTCTTCCAGCATCGGGCCGAGCTGATCCGGATCGAACAGACTGAGCGGGCTTTCGAACACGGGCGAGAGCTCGTCGCCGGCCTTGAGCACGTAGATCGGGTGCACTTCCATCAGCGACTTGAGCCGCTCGGCGAGCGAGGACTTGCCGCCGCCGACCGGACCGAGCAGATACAGGATCTGCTTGCGCTCTTCGAGGCCCTGCGCCGCATGACGGAAGAAACCGACGATGCGCTCGATGGTTTCTTCCATGCCGTAGAAGCCGGCGAAGGCGGGATAGGTGCGGATCGTGCGGTTCAAAAAAATACGGCCAAGGCGTGGGTCCTTGGCCGTGTCAATCGTCTGGGGCTCACCGATCGCTGCTAGCAGTCGTTCGGCCGCGTTCGCGTATTTCATGGGATCGCTTCGACACGATTCCAGATATTCCGCCATCGACATGTCGTGTTGGCTTCTCGCCTCGAACGACTTAGCGAAAGCGTTGAATAGAGAATCGTTGTACATGATCCCTCTCCGCGTGAGTTCCGCTACACAATTGAACGAAAGCAGCGACCGGACCGTTCCTTAGCGCCACTCTCGAATCAGCGTGAGCACATGACGATCATTCGACACCCGGGCGCCTTCTCGGCGCAACGCACAACGTAGGCACAGGGTGAGTTACGAACAGGCACCTGCCTGATATTTGAGCGAATCTTTGTCTATATTGGCTCATTTCCAGAAAATGTCACTCGCTCGCAACATCCGGGCGTTACCGGGGATGCGCTCATCCGGCGCCCCATCATAGCGATCTGCGAACGGCGATCTTATGACGCTTGTACGGCGAAGCCTTGGGTGCCGCGTTCATCTTCCTGCTGCAATGCGGTGCGTGGACCGCCGGCGGCGTGACAGTCGCGGCAAGCGCGCAGCAGTGTATCAAAATCGGTCGCCAGGCCCTCCGACTGGATGACGATGCGGTCGTTCTGCCGATCGTCCTGCGCACAACGGGCCAAGCCGCGGATGGTGCAGAGCTGCCGCTGCAAGGCCGGCGTCGGCGTCAGCACGATCACCTTGCGCCCGCGGCGTTCTTCAGCCGAAATCTCCGCAATCGAGTCCCACAGCAAAAATTCATTGCCGATGCGGAGATCGCGGATGCCATAGGGGGTGACGATCACCACCGATCCCCGTTCGGCGGGGAGAATCCAGATCAGCCGACCGGTCATCAAGGCGAACACCACCACGCCAGCAGAGCCGACCGTCGTGTCGTAATCGCCAAAAGCATCCCACCAGCCCAACGCGAGTGTCGCGCTGAGCAGCGTCATGGCGAAGCCTGCTACGACCAGCAGCCGCGTTTGGGTCGTACATGGACCGATTTCGAGATCGTGGGACGCATCGACGCTTCCGGTCGACGTGACCGATTGGGGACTGTCTGTGACAGCGAGCGCCAGACGGTCATGATGTGCTTGCATGCTTTCCCCCAGCATGGCCATTCGCGACCGAGCCACGATGCATCAGGCGGACCGGAATCCGCTGATGAGTACTCCGCGCAGCCACGAGCGACGAGCCGAAGCAGCTGACGTTACGCAACGCGGCCAGGCCGATTTCTCACGGCCAACGACCTTTTACGCAACTCGGCTCCCTCTACGCGGATCGCCATGATCGCGACGGAGTTACACTGGAGGATATGACGCCCATACCCTTGATTGGTTCCCTCAAGGAAGCATGTAAGCTAGAGGATAGCGCGTCAGGACCGGCGCGGAAACCCCTCGCCCGCAGGCTTGGAGATAAATTAGCATCATGAATCCCGTCAAAGAACTGGAAAAGCACGGACAGGCCGTCTGGCTGGACTTCCTGGCCCGCGGCTTCATCGCCAAAGGCGACCTGAAGCGGCTGATCGACACCGACGGCGTCAAGGGCGTCACCTCCAACCCCTCGATCTTCGAGAAGGCGATCGGCAGCTCGGACGAATACGACGCGCCGATCGGCAAGGCGTTGAAGCGCGGCGATCGGTCGGTCGCCGACCTGTTCGAGGCCGTCGCGGTCGAGGACATCCAGAACGCCGCCGACGTGCTGCGCCCGGTCTACGACCGCCTCAAGGGCGGCGACGGCTATGTCAGCCTGGAAGTCTCGCCCTATCTGGCGATGGACACCGGTGAAACGGTCACCGAGGCACGGCGGCTCTGGAAGGACGTCAACCGCAAGAACCTGATGGTGAAGGTGCCGGCGACGCCGGACGGCCTGCCGGCGATCGAACAGCTCATCGGCGACGGAATCAGCATCAACATCACGCTGCTGTTCTCCAGGGACGTCTATCTGCAAGTCGCCGAGGCCTATCTCGCCGGTCTGGAGCAATACGTCGCAGGTGGCGGCGACCCCTCCCACGTGGCGAGCGTCGCGAGCTTCTTCGTCAGTCGCATCGACTCGGTGGTCGACAAGCAGCTCGACGAGAAGATCGCCCGCGCCAACGATCCGAGCGAGAAGGAACGGCTCGCCGCGCTGAAGGGCAAGGTCGCGATCGCCAATGCGAAGGTCGCCTACCAGGATTACAAGCGCCTGTTCTCGGGGCCGCGCTGGGAGAAGCTCGCGGCCAAGGGCGCCAAACCGCAGCGCATGCTGTGGGCCTCGACCGGTACCAAGAACAAGGACTATAGCGACGTCCTCTATGTCGAGGAATTGATCGGTCCCGACACCATCAACACCGTGCCGCCGGCGACACTGGATGCGTTCCGCGACCACGGCACGCCGCGCGACAGCCTGGAAGAGAATGTCGACGACGCCAGGCGCGTGCTGGAAGAGCTGGAGCGCTCCGGCGTCTCGCTCGATGCCATCACCGAGGAGCTCGTCAGGGACGGCGTCAGGCAGTTCGCCGACGCCGCCGACAAGCTCTATGGCGCGGTCGCCCACAAGCGCGCCACCGTGCTCGGGCCCGCGATCGACCGCCAGCTTCTCTCGCTTGGCGATGGTCTCGGCAAGGCCGTGGCCAAGAGCACCGAGGAATGGCGCGCATCGGCAAAGATCCGCCGGCTGTGGCAGCGCGACAAATCGGTATGGACCGGCACCGACGAGGACAAATGGCTCGGCTGGCTCGACAGCGCCGCCAAGGCCGACGTGGCCGACTATGAGGATTATGCCGGCCGTGTGAAAGGCCAGAAATTCTCCGACGCCGTCGTGCTCGGCATGGGCGGATCAAGCCTCGGGCCGGAGGTGCTGGCCGAGACCTTCGGCAAGAAGCCCGGGTTCCCGAAGCTGCACGTGCTGGATTCCACCGACCCGGCACAGGTGCGGGCGATGGAGGCCAGGATCGACATCGCCAACACTGTGTTCATCGTCTCCAGCAAATCCGGCGGCACCACCGAACCGAATGCGATGAAGGATTATTTCCACGAGCGCGTCGCGCAGACGGTCGGGCCGAAGGTCAAGACCGGCCATCGCTTCATTGCGGTCACCGATCCCGGGTCGTCGCTGGAGAAGGCGGCGAAGACGCTGAACTACGCGCGCATCTTCCACGGCGAGCCCTCCATCGGAGGACGCTACTCGGTGCTCTCGCCGTTCGGGCTGGTGCCGGCGGCAACCGCGGGCATCGATATCAAGACCTTCGTCAAGCACGCGCTTGCGATGGCCCGCTCCTGCGGACCGGACGTGCCGCCAAGTGAGAACCCCGGCGTGCAGCTCGGTCTTGCCATGGGCCATGCAGCGCTCGAAGGTCGCGACAAGGTGACGATCCTGTCGTCGAAGAAGATCGCCGATTTCGGCGCCTGGGCCGAGCAGCTCATCGCGGAATCGACCGGCAAGGACGGCAAGGGCCTGATCCCGATCGATGGCGAGCCGCTGGGCGAGCCCGCGGTCTATGGCAATGACCGGCTCTTCATCGACATACGTATCGAGGGTGAGGCGGACCCCGCCCATGACTCGCAGCTTGCTGCGATCGAAGCGGCCGGCCATCCCGTCGTGCGTATCGTGATGAAGTCGATCGACCATCTCGGCCAGGAGTTCTTCCGCTTCGAGATGGCAACGGCGGTCGCGGGCAGCATCCTTGGCATCAACCCGTTCGACCAGCCGGACGTGGAAGCGGCCAAGATCAAGACCCGAGAGCTCACCGCCTCGTTCGAAAAGACCGGCACGCTGCCGGCCGAACGGCCGGTTGTCAGCACCACCGAGGCCGATCTCTACACCGACGAGACCAATGCCGCGGCCCTGCGGGCCGCCGGCGCCAACGGCGACCTCACCTCATGGCTGAAGGCGCATCTGTCCCGCTCCAAACGTGGCGACTATGTCGCCCTGCTCGGCTACATCGCCCGCGACAAGACGACGATCGACGCACTCCAGACCATGCGGCTCGAAGTGCGCGAGAAGCGACATGTCGCAACCTGCGCCGAGTTCGGCCCGCGTTTCCTGCACTCCACCGGGCAGGCCTACAAGGGCGGGCCCGACAGCGGCGTGTTCCTCCAGATCACCGCCGACGATGCCAGGGACTTGCCGGTGCCGGGCCAGAAGGCCAGCTTCGGCGTCATCAAGGCCGCGCAGGCGCGCGGCGACTTCGACGTGCTTACCGAGCGCGGCCGGCGCGCGCTGCGGGTCCACCTGAAGGGCGGGCTCAAGAAGGGTCTCGCGGCGCTCAATGCGGCGCTCAATGACGCACTGAACTAAGGGAATTTCTCAAATGCAACTCGGCATGATCGGCCTCGGCCGGATGGGCGGCAACATCGTTCGCCGCCTGATGCGCCAGGGACATTCGACCGTGGTCTACGACAAGGACGCCAAGGCCGTCGCGGGCCTTGCCGCAGACGGCGCGACAGGCTCGGCGACGCTCGAAGAGTTCATTGCGAAACTGGAGCGGCCGCGAACGGCCTGGGTGATGCTGCCGGCCGGCCACATCACCGAGACCACGATCGATACCATCGCGGGCGTGATGCAGGAAGGCGACGTGATCATCGACGGCGGCAACACGTTCTGGCAGGACGACGTCCGCCGCGGCAAGGCGCTGAAGGAGCGCGGCATCCACTATGTCGACGTCGGCACCTCCGGGGGCGTCTGGGGCCTCGACCGCGGCTATTGCATGATGATCGGCGGCGAGAAACAGGTGGTCGATCGGCTCGATCCGATCTTCGCCGCGCTCGCGCCCGGCGCCGGCGACATTCCACGCACGGAGGGACGTGAGGGGCGCGATCCCCGCATCGAGCAGGGCTACATCCATGCCGGTCCGGTTGGCGCCGGGCATTTCGTCAAGATGATCCACAACGGCATCGAATACGGCTTGATGCAGGCCTATGCCGAAGGTTTTGATATCCTCAAGAACGCCAACATCGAGGCCTTGCCGGCGGATCATCGTTACGATTTCGATCTCGCCGACATCGCCGAAGTGTGGCGGCGCGGCAGCGTGATCCCGTCCTGGCTGCTCGACCTTACCTCGACCGCGCTCGCGGATAGCCCTGCGCTGGCGGAGTATTCCGGTTTCGTCGAGGATTCCGGCGAAGGACGCTGGACCGTGAATGCCGCCATCGACGAGGCCGTGCCGGCCGAAGTCCTGACCGCGGCGCTGTTCGCACGTTTCCGTTCCCGCAAGGAACACACCTTCGCCGAGAAAATACTCTCAGCGATGCGAGCCGGCTTCGGCGGCCACAAGGAGCCGAAGCAGTCGGCTGCTTCGAAGCCCAAATAGCTCGAAGCGGAAGTAAAACGTAACAAGCGAAGGCCAATAGTTCGTGACAAAAGACCCGCAGCCAAAGCGCAAGCCGGAAAATTGCGCCTTCGTCATCTTTGGCGTGACCGGAGACCTCACCCATCGGCTGGTGATGCCCTCGCTGTACAATCTGGCGGCCGAGAAAATGCTGCCGGAGAAATTCTGCGTCGTCGGCGTGGCCCGCAAGGGCCAGTCGGACGACGAATTGCGCGTGAGCCTGATGAAAGGCCTGCGCGAGTTCGCGACGCGCCCCGTGGACGACGTCGTCGCCCGGCAGCTCCTGCAATGCGTCACCTTCGTGGAGGCCGACGCAAAGGACCCGCCGTCATTCGATCGCCTGCGCGCGCATCTCGATCAGCTGGAATGTTCGGAAGGTACCGGTGGCAACCGGCTGTTCTACCTTGCGACCCCGCCGGCCGCATTCGCGCCGACCGCGCGCGAGCTCGGCCGCACCGGCATGATGAAGGAGAACGGCGCGTGGCGGCGGCTGGTGATCGAAAAGCCGTTCGGCACCGATCTTGCGTCGGCGCGCGCGCTGAACACCGAACTCCTGAAGATCATGGACGAGCACCAGATCTACCGGATCGATCACTATCTCGGCAAGGAGACGGTGCAGAACATCCTGGTGCTGCGCTTTGCCAACGGCATGTTCGAGCCGATCTGGAATCGCAACCATATCGACCACATCCAGATCACGGTGGAGGAAAAGCTCGGCGTCGGCCATCGCGGCGGCTTTTACGACGCCACTGGCGCGCTGCGCGACATGGTGCCGAACCATCTGTTTCAGCTGATGTCGCTGGTCGCGATGGAGCCGCCGGCGCGTTTCGACGCCCATTCCGTGCGCTCCGAGAAGGCCGAGATTCTGACCTCGATTCAGCGCCCGAGCGAAGAGGAAGCGCTGAAGAGCTCGGTGCGCGCCCAATATCTCTCAGGGCGCATCGGCGACGATGAGATTCCGGACTATCGCAAGACCGAGGACGTCAAGCCCGGCAGCACCACCGAGACCTATGTCGCGCTGAAGCTGATGATCGACAATTGGCGCTGGGCCGGCGTGCCGTTCTATTTGCGCACCGGCAAGGCGCTCGGCCACAAGCGCACCGAGGTCGCGATCAAGTTCAAGCAGGCACCGTTGTCGATGTTCTCAGGCACCGCCGTCGATCGCCTCTCCCAGAACTTCCTCACGATCGGCATCGCGCCGACCGAGACCATCGAGCTCCAGTTCAACGCCAAGATCCCGGGGCCGAGCGTCACCATCGACGGCGTCGAGATGAAGTTCCGCTATGGCGACTATTTCCGGGCCGATCCCTCGACCGGCTACGAGACGCTGATCTACGACTGCATGATCGGCGACAACATCCTGTTCCAGCGCGCCGACGGCATCGAGGCCGGATGGCAGGCGGTGCAGCCGTTCCTGGACGCCTGGAAGAACGCGGGCAGCAACGGCATCGAGACCTATCAAGCCGGCAGCGACGGCCCCGCCTGCGCCGATGAATTGCTCCGCCGCGACGGCCGAAGCTGGCGGAAGTTTTCGTGACGGCTGCGGGACAACCGAAGCTGATCGTCGAGTCCGACGCCGAGGCTCTCGCGCGGGCCGCGGCCGAGCGGGTGATGGCGCGAATCGCGGCTAATCCCGGGCGCATTGCGATCTGCCTGACCGGCGGCTCCAGCCCGAAGAAGCTCTACCAGCTGCTGGGCAGCGAGGCCTGGCGCGAAAAAATCCCGTGGGAGCGCGTGCACTGGTTTATCGGTGACGAGCGCTTCGTTCCCGAAAGCGATCCCCTCAACAACATGGCGGTCGCGTGCGCGACCTTTCTCGATCGCAACGCGCCCTCCGGCCATGTTCACCCGATCCCGACGACGGCTGACACCCCCGATCAGAGCGCCGAGGCCTATGCGCGCGAGCTGCAGGCTTTCTACGGCGCGGAAAGCCTGGATCCGGCGCGGCCGCTGTTCGACATGATCTTGATGGGCGCAGGTCCCGACGGCCACACCGCTTCGCTGTTCCCGGGCTATCCTGCGATCGAGGAGACCGAGCGCTGGGTGGTCGGCGTCCCCAAGGCCAATGTTGCCCCCTTCGTGCCGCGGGTCTCGCTCACCCTGCCTGCGCTGGCGTCCTGCCGCGAAATGCTGTTCGAGATAGCGGGGCACGACAAGCAGCCGATCTTGACGCGCCTGCTCAATGGCGAGACTCTGCCGGCCGTACGCGCGCGCTCGAATGGCGAGACCGTCTGGCTGGTCGACCAGGCCGCGCTTCCGGGGGGAATTCGTGACGGGCGTTGAAGCACCTTGTGCATTGATCGTGATGGGCGTGTCGGGCTCGGGCAAGAGCACGGTTGCAAAAGCGTTGGGCGAGCGCCTCGGCTGGCGATTCGAGGACGGAGACAGCTTTCATCCCGCCAGCAATGTCGAGAAGATGCGGGCCGGCCATCCCCTCACCGACGAGGATCGCTGGCCCTGGCTCAACGCCATCGCCGACGAGATCGCGCGGGTCTGTGACAAGGGCGAGCACGTGATCATCGCCTGCTCGGCGCTAAAGCATACTTATCGGGACGTGCTGCTGCGCGGACGCGACGACGTCCGCTTCGTCTTCCTAAGGGGCACGAAGGAGCTGATCGCCGCCCGCCTCGCGCAACGCAAGGGGCACTTCATGCCGCCCGGCCTGCTGACGAGCCAATTCAACACGCTGGAGCCGCCGGAGGCTGGCGAGCACGTGATCACCGTCTCGATCGACGAATCCGTGGAAGCGATCGTGGACGGCGCGGTGCGGCAGTTGAAACTGGGCGGCGCGAAACGCTGAGGCCAAACACCCAAGAAACACCCAAGGGACCGTCATGACAAAAATCTCGCTCGTCGTCTCCGACGTCGACGGTACGCTGCTGACCAAGGACAAGACGCTGACCGACCGCGCGAGGTCAGCGGTGCAGCGTCTGCACCAGGCCGGCATCGGTTTCACGATCACGTCGAGCCGCCCCGCGATCGGCATGCGCTTCCTGATCGAGCCGCTGGCGCTCTGGCTGCCGGTCGGCCCGTTCAACGGCTCCTCGATCGTCGACCCCGAGATGAATCCGGTCGAGCAGCATCTCATCCCCGCCGGCGCGGCCGAGCGAAGCTTGCAAATTCTCCGGGACTTCGGCGCTGACATCTGGCTGTTCACCACCGACAAATGGCTGATCGACAGGCCTGATGGCCAATACGTCGCTCACGAGCAGCACACGATCCGCTCCGATCCCACCATCGTCACGGACTTTTCACCGTATCTCGCGAGCGCCTGCAAGATCGTCGGCGCCAGCGCCGATGCGGCGGGCCTCGAACGTTGCGAGAAGGCGACGCAGAAGGCGCTCGGCAGCGAGGCGATGGCAGTGCGTTCGCAAACCTACTACCTCGACATCACCCCGCCCGGCTTCGACAAGGGCACATTCGTGCAAGCCATGGCCAAGCGCCTCGGCATTTCAACTGACGCGGTCGCCACCATCGGCGACATGCAGAACGACCTCGCGATGTTCCGCGTCAGCGGCACCTCGATCGCCATGGGCAACGCCGCCGACAACGTCAAGGACCAGGCGACCCACGTCACGACGTCCAACGAGCAGGACGGTTTTGCGGAGGCGATGGAGATGATCTTGAAGCGGAACGGGGTCGCCTAGGTCACTACTTCGACCGCTGCATCGCGGGCTTCTCGCTGCCCTGCCTTGCCGCCGACAGATTATGCGCGGTGTTGACCAGCGCGATATGAGTCAGCGCCTGCGGGAAATTGCCGGTCTGACGCTTGGCGCCTGAATCATATTCCTCGGCCAGCAGCCCGACATCATTCGCGATACCGACCACGCGGTCGAACAAGATCTGCGCCTTGTCGAGATCGCCCGACAGCACATGGGCATCGGCCAGCCACAGGCTGCAGGCGAGGAAGGCGCCTTCGAGCGGCGGTTGCCCCGTAGGCACCTCGCGGGGATCGTGCCGCAGCACGAAGCCATCGCGCAGCATGTGGTTTTCGACCGCCGCGATGGTGCCGCGAATGCGCGGATCCGACGCTTCCAGGAAGCCGACGGCCGGCAGCAGCAGCACGCTGGCATCGAGCAGCTTCGAGCCGTAGGACTCCACGAAGGCATTCTCCTCCGCGTCGAAGCCCCGGTTGCAGACGTCGCGATGAATGGCGTCGCGCAAGGTGCGCCAGTGCAGCAGCGGCGCCTTGAAGCCGAAGGTCTCGGCGCTCTTGATGCCGCGGTCGAAGGCGACCCAGGTCATCACCTTGGAGAAGACGTAGTGCTTCGGCTCTCCGCGCCGCTCCCAGATGCCATGATCGGGCTGGTCCCAAACTTCGGCGAGATGCTTGAGCACGGCGCATTCCAGCGCCCAGCTCTCGTCGTCGAGCTTGAGCTTGGCCATCCGCGATTGGTGGAAGGCGTCGATCAGTTCGCCGTAGACGTCGAGTTGGAGCTGCGCATGCGCGGCATTGCCGACGCGCACCGGCTGTGCGCCTTCGTAGCCATCGAGCCAACCGGCTTCCCATTCCAGCAGCCGCCGCTGGCCCCAGATGCCGTACATGATCTGCATGTTCGAGGGTGAGCCTGCCGCCGCACGCAACAGCCAATTGTGCCAAGCCGAGGCTTCCTCGGTGTAACCCGAGTTCATCAGCGCCAGCAGCGTGAAGGTGGCGTCACGCAGCCAGCAGAAGCGGTAGTCCCAATTCCTGGCGCCGCCAAGCTTCTCCGGCAACGAGGTGGTCGGCGCCGCGACGATGCCGCCGGTCGGACCGAAGGTCAGCGCCTTGAGTGTGATCAGCGAGCGCACGATCAGGTCGCGATAGTCGCCATCGCGATTGCAGTGGCTGCACCAGTCCTGCCAGAATTTTTCCGTCTCCTGAAGCGCGAGCTCCGGGTCGATCGGCGGGGGTGGCTCGAGATGCGAGGGGCCGTAGGTCAGCACGAACGGCACGGTCTCGCCGGCCTTCACCTCGAAATCGGAAACCGTGGTCAGATCCTCGCCACGGGTCTGCGCCGGCGTCCGCAGCACGGTCATGTCCTGCCCGGCGACCGCCAGCAGGGAATGGTCGATCCGCCGCACCCACGGGATGTCGACTCCGAAGCCGAAGCGGATGACGAGCTCCATCCGCATCTTGACCGTGCCGCTGACTCCGCGGACCAGCCGCACGATGTCGGAGGCCTTGCCGCGCGGCGGCATGAAGTCGATCAGCGCAACGGTCCCGCTGTCAGTCTCAAAGCGCGTTTCCAGGATGAGGGTGTCGCCGAGATAGCGGCGCGACGTCGCGGTGACGTCCTCGCTCGGCGCGATCAGCCAGCGGCCGTTCTTGTGCGTGCCGAGGAGCGCAGCAAAGCAGGCGTCGGAATCGAAGGCCGGCCAGCACAGCCAGTCGATCGAGCCGTTGCGGCCGACCAGCGCCGCGGTCTCGCAGTCGCCGATCAGCGCATAGTCCTCGATTTTCTGAGACAATGTCGTGCGAGCCTCGAAAACGACGTCCGGAGACCCCAGCGATCAACGCCCGCCGGGCAACGAGCGTTCCCGTGTAGCGGCCTTCAAAGCCGCGAGATCGACTTTCGAGGCGATCTTGTCGAGCGTCACGGGCAGGCGCCAGCGCCAGTTCGGATGCTCGTCGATCGTGCCGGGAATGTTGGGCTGGTCGATCACGCCGAGCAGATCCTCCAGCGACACCGCAAGCAGCCGCGAGGGCGTGCGCGACAGGAAGGCGAGCACCGAATAGACATCATTGGCACGGATGCCGTTGGCACGCAGGATCTCGTCGAGCAGGCCGAGCGCATCCCAGCGGGCCTGATCGTTCTCGCCGGGATCGAGCCCGAGCGAGCGCTTCATCTTGAGATCGCTGAATGAGCGCCAGCCGGCATAGGTCGACAAATCATGGGTGTTCAGCGTCACCAGCGCGTTGGGCCGGTAGTGATCGACGGGCCGGAAGTGACCGGCATCGTCGCGCTCGAACATCATGACGAGATAGGACCAGATGCCGAAATCCTGCATGGTCTCGCGAAAACCTTCCGGCACCGTGCCGAGGTCCTCGCCGATCACGATGCACTTATGGGCCGCGCTCTCGCGCGCCACGGTCGCCAGCAGCGCCTCGAACGGCATCTGCACATAGGCGCCGTTGTCGGGCTTGAAGCCGCGCGGCACCAGATACAGCCGCTTCAGGCCCAGCACGTGATCGAGACGGATCGCACCGGAATGGCGCATCGAAGCCGCGAGCATATCGGCGAACGGCACGAAGGATTGCGCCTCCAGGCCGCCGGCATTGAAGCCCGCGAGGCCCCAATCCTGGCCGATGGTGTTGAGCACGTCCGGCGGCGCGCCGACCGCCAGATGACGGGAGATCGCACCCTGCTCATTCCAGGCATCGAAGCCGTTCGACTGCACGCCGACAGCAACGTCGAGATAAAGCCCGACCCGCATGCCGAGCTGGCCGGCCAGCTCCTTGGCGGCATGCAATTGGCTATCGGCGGTCCATTGCACGAATTCGACGAACTCGACCTCGTGCTTGTCTGGGCCATTGCGCAGCTCGGCGCATTTTGTCTCGTCCGGCTGCTGCCATTCCATCGGCCATTCCCACCACGGCGCCGCGAAGCGATGACGGAGCACCTCAAAGCAGGCAAAACGGGACAACAGCGGCGCGCGAGCCGCGCGGAAGGCGTCGAACTGGTTGCGGCGGACGCCGCTCGCGGTTTTCACGAAGCTGTCGAAGGCGGCACGCAAGGCCAGCCATTTCAAGGCCGCCATGTCCGGATAGGGCACACGATCGCCTTCACGGAGCCGCGCGGCGGTCGCGGCCGCGTCGGGGACGAGGTCGGGGGAAAATTCCGGGATCGCCTCGACGTCGATATAGAGCGGATTGAGAAACAGCCGGCTGTTCGGTGAATAGGGGCTGCAATCGGCCGGATGGTCGTCGAACAGCACGTGCAGGGGATTGAGCCCGACGCCGTCGGCGCCCAACTGCTTGGCGAGCCGGACGAGACCGGCGAGGTCGGTGAAATCGCCGATGCCCCAATTGCGCTCCGAACGGACGCTGTAGAGCTGGACGGCAAGCAGCCAGCCGCGGTCGAAATCGCCGCCAAAGGCCCGCTCCGGCGCCACGATCATCGGCACCTCTTCGGTCACGCCTTCGGCATCGGTCAGCGTCAGGCGGTGATAGCCGAGCGGCAGGCCGGCGGGCCAGGCAATCACGGGCTCGCGCGTCTCACCTTGCGCGATCAAATTACCGTTGCCGGTCATCTTCCATTTGAGCGGCGGCGCACCGATCGTCACCAATTCGGTGCGCGGCTGTCCCAAGGCGCGGACCACCACGGGCCCACTGACGAAGCGGTAAACGCGCTTTTCCGGCAGGGCGTCGAGGATGGATTTGAGGGCCACGGGATCGGTGACCCGCAGCTTTCCGAGGGCATCGACGAATTCGGATTGAACGCCCTTGATCCGGGCTTGAGCTAAAAGATCCATTCGGCACGCAGCTTGCAGGCCATTATTTGGCCGGGGGCATCGATTTTAACGAGGTCGCGGAAGAGGTTAGTCAGGGTTAACTCGCGAGCCGCGCCTGCCGTTCCCAACGGAACCAATGACACACAAGCGGCTTTCTATAGTGGTATCAAGCGTAGGTTCCCGGCAAGGGAAACGGGCTCCTGCTTTCTTGTCAATGGCATCACCGTGAACAAGACAATTCAAACTGTCGAGAGTGCCGCAGCGGGCAGCACTTTCCTCATCGAGGACGTCTATCCCCTGATCGACGGCGGGCGCTTCGCCGTGAAGCGGATCGCGCGCGAACCGGTCGAGGTCTGGGCCGACATCTACCGGGACGGCGACGCCGTGATCGGCGCAGCGCTGATCTGGCGACAGGAGCAGGACCGCGAATGGCAGAGCGAGCCGATGATCCATCACGGCAATGACCGGTGGTCCGGCGCGTTCACACCCGTCGAGCCCGGTAAATATATCTATGCGATCGAAGCCTGGACCGACGAATTCGCGACGTGGTCGCACGGGGTCGCGCGCAAGCAACGCTCCGGTGCCGACGTCACGCTCGATGCGATCGAGGGCGCCGGCCTTCTGACCAAGGCGCATGGCGCGCAGCAGGACGCCGCCGCCGTCATCGTCAGGCAATGCGAGGATTATCTTCAGACCGGCGACGTTGCCCCGCTGCTGGCAACCGAGCTCGGCGCAGCCATGGCCGAGAGCCAGTCGCGGCCTGATCTGACGCGCTCGGCGCTATTCCCGCTGTTCGTCGACCGCGACAAGGCGCGCTTCGGCGCCTGGTATCAGATGATGCCGCGCAGCCAGAGCGTGGTGTCAGGACAGCATGGCACGCTCCGCGACTGCATCGCGCGCGTGCCCGACATCGCCGCGATGGGCTTTGACGTGCTCTACTTCACGCCCATTCATCCCATTGGCCGCACCCGGCGCAAGGGCCGCAACAACACGCCGGTGGCGACTGAAGGCGATCCCGGCTCGCCTTATGCGATCGGCGCCATTGAAGGCGGGCACGACGCGCTGCATCCCGAACTCGGCACGATCGAGGATTTTCGCGCGCTGGTCGCGACCTGCCTGGAATACGGGCTCGAGCTCGCGCTCGACTTCGCCGTGCAATGCTCGCCGGATCACCCGTGGCTGACACAGCATCCGGAATGGTTCAAATGGCGCCCGGACCGCTCGGTGCGGACGGCTGACGGGCCCTATTCCGATATCGTCATTCCCGATTTCACGTCCGTCGACCGGGCTGGACTGTGGAACGCGTTTCGCGACGCCATGCTGTTCTGGATCGACCACGGCGTCACCATCTTCGCCATCGACAATCACGACACCGCGCCGCTCGCCTTCTGGGAATGGCTCATCCGTGACATCCGCCGCCGGCATCCCGAGGTAATCCTGTTCTCCAAGACGTATGCCCGCCCGAAGCTGATGAAGGGCCTCGCCAAGCTCGGCTTTGCACAATCCTTCAGCTATTTCCCCTGGCGCACGGCGAAGTGGGAGCTGGAGCAATATCTCGGCGAGCTGACGCGCTATCCCGAACGTGACTTCTATCGGCCCAACCTGTTCGTGAGCACGCCCGACCTGCTGCCCTATCATCTGCAGGGCGGCGAGACCTGGGCGTTCAAATCGCGCGTCGCGCTGGCCGCGACGTTGTCCGGCAATTACGGCGTCTACAGCGGGTTCGAGTTGCTAGAGCACGACGCGATCCCCGGCCGCGAGGAGTATCTCGACTCCGAGAAATACCAGATCAAGCAGCGCGACTGGGACAAGCCCGGCAATATCAAGACGTACATCACGGAGCTCAATCGCATCCGCAACGAGAATGCTGCGCTTCAGCAGGCGGCGAACCTGCGCTTCCTCGGCATCGAAGACGACGAGACGATCGCCTTCGTCAAGGAAGCGACCGACCCGGCCAACATCGTCGTGGCCGTGGTTGCGCTCTCGCGCCACGTACGCGAATTCTGGTTGCCGCTCGGCGACATCACGGTTGACGCCGGCGGGCAGCGACACCACGTGTCGGCACTCGAAAACCTCCTCACCGGCGAACAGGCCCGCATCGAATGGGGCGGGATCAAATTGCGTATCGATCCCGACCGCGATCCGGCGCTGCTGTTCCGCTGCCTGGCGTAAGGGCGCACGCCATGAACGTATTGTCTTCCGTCGACACCAAGAAAGCCGAGGCTGCCGAGATCGTGGATGAACTCTGGTACAAGGACGCCATCATCTATCAGCTTCACGTCAAGGCGTTTGCTGACAGCAATCATGACGGCATCGGCGATTTCGCAGGGCTGACCGAGAAGCTGCCTTATCTCCAGGAGCTCGGCGTCACCGCGCTGTGGCTGCTGCCGTTCTATCCTTCGCCCGGCCGTGACGACGGCTACGACATCGCCGACTACGGCGCGGTCAATCCCGATTTCGGGACGATGAAGGATTTCAAGCGCTTCATCCAGGAAGCGCAGAAGCGCGGGCTGCGCGTCATCACCGAGCTCGTCGTCAACCACACCTCGGACCAGCACAATTGGTTCAAGCGCGCGCGCCGCAGCCCTCCGGGCTCGAGCGCCCGCAACTGGTATGTCTGGAGCGACACCGACCAGAAATACCAGGGCACCCGCATCATCTTCACCGACACCGAGAAGTCGAACTGGACCTGGGATCACGAGGCCGGCGCGTTCTATTGGCACCGCTTCTTCTCGCACCAGCCGGATCTCAATTTCGACAATCCGCGCGTCGTCAGCGCCCTGATCCAGGTGATGAAGCGCTGGCTCGATGCCGGCGTCGACGGCTTCCGTCTGGACGCCATTCCCTATCTCTGCGAGCGCGAAGGCACCTCGAACGAGAATCTCCCGGAGACGCATGCCATCATCAAGCGGCTCCGCCATGAACTGGATTCCTACTCCAAGGGCAAGCTGCTGCTGGCCGAGGCCAATCAATGGCCGGAGGACGTGCAGGAATATTTCGGCCGCGGCGACGAGTGCCACATGGCCTACCACTTCCCGCTGATGCCGCGCATCTACATGGCGATCGCCCAGGAGGATCGCTTCCCGATCACCGACATCCTGCGCCAGACCCCGGACATTCCGGCGAGCTGCCAATGGGCGCTGTTCCTGCGCAACCATGACGAGCTGACGCTGGAGATGGTGACCGACGTCGAGCGCGACTACCTGTGGACCACCTACGCCAACGATCCGCGCGCCCGCATCAATGTCGGCATCCGCCGGCGCCTCGCGCCGCTGATGGACAACGACCGGCGCAAGATCGAGCTGATGAACTCGCTGCTGCTGTCCTTCCCCGGCACGCCGATCATCTATTACGGCGACGAGATCGGGATGGGCGACAACATCTATCTCGGCGACCGCAACGGCGTGCGCACGCCGATGCAGTGGAGCCCGGACCGCAATGGCGGCTTCTCGCGCTGCGACCCGGCCCGCCTCTACGCGCCGCTGATCATGGATCCCGTCTACGGCTACGAATCGGTGAACGTGGAGGCACAGTCGCGCAGCCTGTCCTCGCTGCTCAGCGCGACCAAGCGCCTGATCTCGGTGCGTAAATCGACGCTCGCCTTCGGCCGCGGCACCATGACCTTCATCCGCCCGGCCAACCGCGCCGTGCTGGCCTATGTCCGGCAGTACCGCGACGAGGTGATCCTCTGCGTCGCCAATCTGTCGCGCGCGGCCCAGGCGACCGAGCTCGATCTGTCGCCCTGGAAGGACCGCATCCCGCAGGAGATGCTCGGCCGCACGCGTTTTCCGGCGATCGGCGAACTGCCCTACATGGTCACGTTGGGGCCCTATGGCTTCTACTGGTTCCAGCTCACCGAGCGCGACAAGTCCGAGCCGGTGACGCCGCGCGCAGTTCCGGAATTCGAGACGCTGGTGGTGCCGGTGAACTCGACCTGGGTGTCGCTGGCGCGCGAGCGCGGCGTGTTCGAGCACGAGGTGCTGCCGGGATTCCTGTCACGCACGCGCTGGTATCCGGAGCACAATCCCAAGCAGATCAAGCCGACGCTGACCTCGGCGGTGCCGTTCTGCGACATCGGCGACAACAGGCCCTGGATCGCGTTCTTCGAGGTGGCGCAGGGCGACGTCACCACGCGCTACGTGCTGCCGATGCAGATTGAATGGGTGCGCTTCGACCGCGAACGCTTCAATCCGAGGGCACTCGCCGCCGTCCGTCAGGGCGCCCGCGAAGGGACGCTGCTGGATGTGGCAACGGAGCAGATCTTCATCGGGCTGTTCCTGCGCAACCTGTCGCAGAACCTGGTGGTGGAAGAAAACAATCTGCGGCTGGAGTTCAAGGCGACCAGCCGGTTTGCCGAGTACACCATCAAGGAGCCCGAACGCATCCGCGCGATCGAGCAGTCGAACAGCACTGCGCTGGTCGACAACCAGTATGTCGCCAAGATCTATCGCCAGCTCGAAGCCGGCATCAATCCCGAGATCGAGATCGGCTCCTACCTCACCGAAATCGCCCGCTTTGCCAACACGCCGGCACTGCTCGGCAGCGTCGAGCTGGTCGAAGACGACCGTCGCAGCGCAGTCGGCGTGCTGCACGCCTATGTCGAGAACCAGGGCGACGGCTGGGGCGTCACCGCGGGCTATCTCGACCGCTATATCGACGAGCAGCGGGTGCTGCCACCGGGCGAGATGCCCCGCGAGACCCAGGAGCAAGCGCCCTATCTGCACTTCATTACGCAGATCGGCCGACGGCTCGCCGAGCTGCATGTGGCTCTGGCCGCTGCAAAGCCAGGCGATCTCGCGCCGGAGGCGATTGGCTCCGCACACGTCAAGCGCTGGTCGTCGGAGCTCAAGACACGGGCCGAGCGGGTTTTCGAGCGGCTGGCCGCCAGCAGCGACGGCCTGCGGGAGGCAGATCGGCCGCTGATCAATCAGCTCGCCGCGCAGCGCGCGTCCCTGTCCGGCCGGCTCGACGCGCTTTTACCTTCCGAGATCGGCGGGTTGAACATCCGTCATCATGGCGACTTCCGCCTCGGGCAAACTCTGATCGTGAAGGACGATATTTTCATCATCGACTTCGACGGAGATCCGCGTTTGCCGCTGGCCGACAAGCGGCGCAAGCTGCCTGCGACGCGCGACGTTGCCGGCCTGATCCGCTCGATTGATCTTTCGGTTAACGCGGCGCTCCACCGCGCGCTCACCGGTGCTTCCGACGAACAGGGCCGGCTTACGGCTGCGCTGGACGAATGGCGCGAGCGCACCACCGCGACGTTCCTCACTGCCTACCGCGAAGCCATGACCGATCGACGGCTGTGGCCGGAAGATCCGCAATCCGCGGCAGGCCTGTTAAGGTTTTTCCTGCTTGATCAAGCGTTTGAGGAAGTAGAGTACGAGCTGTCCCACCGGCCTGAGGGGCTCCATGCGCCGCTGTCCGGACTGCTTCGCATTCTGTCCAGTATCGAGAGCGAAGCCCATGCCTAAACTCCCTGCCGAAGCCTATGCAATCATCGAGGGTCGCCACTCCGATCCGTTCCACTATCTCGGGCTGCATCCCGAGGGCGATAAGAGCGTGGTGCGCGCGTTTCTTCCTGATGCCTCCAACGTCGAGGCGGTGGGCGAGCACGGCGAGGTGGCGAAGCTAGATCGCGTTCATGATTCCGGCCTGTTCATCGGGGCTCTGCCGAACGGCGCGAAGCACTACCAGCTTCGCGCGAAGTTCGGCGACAACGTCATCGAATTCGAGGACACCTATCGCTTTCCACCGATCCTGACCGATTTCGACCTCTATCTGCTCGGCGAAGGCACCCACCAGCGCCTTTACGACAAGCTCGGCGCGCATCCGATGCGGCTCGAAGGCATCGATGGCATCGGCTTCGTGGTGCTGGCGCCCAACGCCCGGCGCGTCTCCGTGGTCGGCGACTTCAACTTCTGGGACGGGCGGCGCCATCCGATGCGGGTGCGCGGCGCTGGCTATTGGGAATTGTTCATCCCGCACGCCAAGGCCGGCGACCACTACAAGTTCGAAATTATCGGACCGCATGGCCATCTGCTCCCGCTGAAGTCCGATCCGATGGCCTTTGCAAGCGAGGTGCGGCCGAAGACCGCCTCCATCGTGTTCGACGAGGCGCATCTGCCCCGGCCGCGACCGGCGCCCGACGGCATCAACGCATTGTCCGCGCCGATGTCGATCTACGAGGTCCATCTCGGCTCATGGCGGCGCAAGAACGGCAATGAATGGCTGACCTATCGCGAGCTGGCCGAGCAGCTGCCGGCCTACGCCCGCGACATGGGCTTCACCCATCTCGAATTCCTCCCCGTAAGCGAGCATCCTTTCGACGGCTCATGGGGCTATCAGCCGACTGGCCTGTATGCGCCGACCAGCCGCTTCGGCACGCCGGAGGATTTTGCCGCGCTGGTCGATGCCTGCCACCGCGAGGGCGTCGGCGTGCTGCTCGACTGGGTGCCCGGCCACTTCCCGGACGATCCGCACGGGCTCGGCAGCTTTGACGGCACAGCGCTGTACGAGCACGCCAACCCGCTCCAGGGCCGGCATCTCGATTGGGGCACGCTGATCTACAATTACGGCCGCACCGAAGTGACGAACTTCCTGGTGTCGAACGCGCTGTTCTGGCTCGAGCGCTACGCGATCGACGGACTGCGCGTCGATGCGGTCGCGTCCATGCTCTACCTCGACTACAGCCGTCCGCCCGGCGCGTGGATTCCGAACCAGCACGGCGGCCGGGAGAACATCGAGGCGATCGCGTTCCTGCGTCGCTTCAACACCGAACTGTTCGCGCGTTTCCCGCAGGCGACCACGGCCGCCGAGGAGTCCACCGCCTGGCCCCAGGTCTCGCGTCCGGTCGAATTCGGCGGGCTCGGCTTCGGCTACAAGTGGAACATGGGCTGGATGCACGACACGCTGAACTACATCAGCAAGGACCCGATCCACCGCAAGCATCATCACGGCGACATCCTGTTCGGCCTGCACTATGCCTTCTCGGAGAACTTCGTCCTGCCGCTGTCGCATGACGAGGTCGTGCACGGCAAGCGCTCGATCCTGGGGCGCATGCCCGGCGACGAGTGGCAGCGCTTCGCGAATTTGCGCGCTTATTACAGCTTCATGTTCGGCCATCCCGGCAAGAAGCTGCTGTTCATGGGCGCCGAGATCGCGCAAAGCCGCGAATGGAATCACGACCAGTCGCTCGATTGGCACTTGCTCGAGTACAAGCCCCATTCAGGCATCCAGGCGCTGATCCGCGATCTCAACCGGCTCTATCGCGCGGTGCCCGCGCTGCACCAGATGGACTGCGAGCAGGCCGGCTTCGAATGGCTGATCACCGACGATGCCAGCCGCAACGTGTTCGCCTGGCTGCGCAAGGGATTTGACGAGCACGCCCGGTGCATGGTGATCGTCAACTTCTCACCCAACGTCTATCGCAACTACCGGGTTCGCGCGCCGCTCGGCGGCAAGTGGAAGGAAGTGTTCAACTCGGACTCCGCCCATTACGGCGGCAGCAATGTCGGCAACATCGGCGAAGTCCACGCCGTCAATGGCGAGCTCCGCCTCACCATTCCGCCGCTCGCCGCGATCTTCCTCGTTCCGGAAAGCTGAACGATGCGCCTGACTGCTGGATCGCCTGCACGCCTCGGCGCAAGCTGGGACGGACGCGGCACCAATTTCGCGCTGTTCTCCGCCAACGCGCAGAAGGTCGAGCTGTGCCTCTTCGACATGCAGGGCCGCCGCGAGCTCGAGCGCGTCGAGCTGCCGGAGCGCACCGAGGATGTCTGGCACGGCTATCTCAATGACGTCTCGCCCGGCCAGCTCTACGGCTACCGCGTGCATGGCCCCTACGAGCCCGAGCACGGCCACCGCTTCAACGCCAACAAGCTGCTGCTCGACCCCTATGCCAAGCGGCTTTCCGGGCGGCTGGTCTGGAGTGATGCGCATTTCGCCTATCGCACCGGAAGCCCGCGCGAGGACCTGTCGTTCGACCGGCGCGACAACGCGCGCGGCATGCCCAAGGCCGTTGTCGTCGACGAGACCTTCAACTGGGGCCGCCGCGAGATCCGGCCCAACATTCCCTGGGAAGATACCATCATCTACGAGGCCCACGTCAAAGGACTGACACAGAAGCGCGACGACGTGCCGCCGAATTTGCGCGGCACCTATGGCGGCCTGTCCTCGCCGGCCATGATCGAGCACCTGAAGAAGCTCGGCGTCACCACGGTGGAGCTTCTGCCGGTGCACAGTTTCGTCGATGACCGCATCCTGGTGGAGAAGAAGCTCGTCAATTACTGGGGCTATAACACCCTGTCCTTCTTCGCGCCCGAGCAGCGCTACGCCCAGGACAACGCCCTCGATTCCTTCCGCACCACGGTCGCACGCCTGCACGATGCCGGCATCGAGGTGATGCTCGACGTCGTCTACAACCACACCGCCGAAGGCAATCACCTCGGCCCGACGCTGTGCTACCGTGGCATCGACAACGCGTCTTATTACTGGCTGAACCGCGAGAACCCGCGCTATTACGACGACTTCACCGGCTGCGGCTCGTCGGTGAACCTCACCCATCCGCGCGTGCTGCAGATGGTGACGGATTCCCTGCGCTACTGGGTCGAGGTCTGCCACGTCGACGGCTTCCGTTTCGACCTCGCCACCACGCTGGCGCGCGGGCCGAACGGCTATGATCGCGGCAGCTCGTTCCTGACCGCGATCCGCCAGGACCCGGTGCTGGCGAGCGTCAAGCTCGTCGCCGAACCCTGGGACCTCGGCCTCGGCGGCTATCAGGTCGGCGCATTTCCCTCGCAATGGTCGGAGTGGAACGACCGTTACCGCAGCGCCATGCGCCGCTACTGGAGCGGCGAAGGCAGCCTGATCGGCGACATTTCCAGCCGCATGACGGCGTCCTCCGACCTGTTCAACCACGACGGACGGCGGCCGCGCGCCAGCGTCAACCACATCACCGTGCATGACGGTTTCACCCTCGCAGATCTCTTCAGCTACAACGAGAAGCACAACGAGGCCAATGGCGAGGACAATCGCGACGGCTCCAACGACAACCACAGCAACAATTGCGGTGTCGAGGGCCCAACCGACGATCCCCAAATCGTCAGCTTGCGCCGGCAGCTTCGCAAGAACGTGCTGGCCTGCCTCATGCTGGCGCAGGGCATTCCGCTGATCCTCGCCGGCGACGAGGTCGGGAATTCGCAATCAGGCAACAACAACGCCTATTGCCAGGACAACGAGGTTGGCTGGGTCGGCTGGGACAATCTCGGCAAGGACGGCGACGACATGGTCGATTTCGTCGCCGAACTCGCCGATATCCGCCGTCGGTTCTCGCAGCTTCGCAGCCATCGCTGGCTCGACGGCCGCCCCAAGGACGGCATCTCCTACGGCGCGCTGTGGCTGACGCCGGCCGGCGACGAAATGACGGAAAGCGACTGGAAATTCCCGGAAGGGCGGTTCCTCTCCTATGTGATGGGGCCGATGGAACCCGGCAGCGCCGCGATCTTTATCGTACTCAACGCAGCCCCCGAAGAGATCGCATTCAAATTGCCAAAAATGACCGAATACAAGAGTTGGCAGCAAATCCTGAACACGACCGCCGCCAAGCTGAACACGGTCGACTTCCTGCCCGGAAGCGACAGCAAGGCGCCGCCGCGCTCCGTGCTCGCTTTCGCGGGGGCGCTATGAGGCCATCCTTCGGGGCGAGGCCGACGAAGGACGGCGTGTCGTTCCGGCTGTGGGCGCCTGCGGCGCGCCGTGTCGATCTGCTGCTCGACAGACGACACGCGATGCAGCGCCGGCAGGATGGCTGGTATGTCGCCGAGATTGCCAATCTGCCCGTTGGCAGCAACTACAAATTCCGGATCGACGACGAGATCGACGTGCCCGATCCGGCGTCTGCATTCCAGCCCGACGACGTGTTCGGCCCGAGCGAGGTGATCGATCATGACGCCTTCGCCTGGCGCGCATCCGATTGGCGCGGCCGTCCCTGGGAGGAGACGGTGCTGATCGAGACGCATGTCGGCACCTTCACCGCGGAAGGCACCTATCGCGCCATGATCGACAAGCTCGATCATCTCGTCGCGACCGGCATCACCGCGGTCGAGCTGATGCCGCTGGCCGACTTCGCCGGTCGCCGCGGCTGGGGTTATGATGGCGTGCTGTGGTACGCGCCCGACAGCGCCTATGGTCATCCCGATGATTTGAAGAGGCTGATCGACGAAGCCCATCTGCGCGGGCTGATGATGTTCCTCGACGTCGTCTATAATCATTTCGGGCCCGAGGGAAATTACCTCGGCCGCTACGCGCCGACCTTCTTCACCGACGCGCATACGCCGTGGGGCAGTGCGATCGATTATCGCGTGCCGCAGGTTCGCGCTTTTGCCGTCGAGAACGCGCTGTCGTGGCTCAGCGACTATCGCTTCGACGGCCTCAGGCTTGATGCCGCCAACCACATCATGGCGATCCCCGGCGAGCAATCGATGCTGCAGGACCTCAGCGTCGCCGCGGGCGAGCTTGCCAAGGCGACGGGGCGGCATATCCATCTCGTGCTGGAGAACGGCGACAACCGCGCGAGCCTGCTCGACGCGGCGCAGGAGCCACCGAACGGCAAATATCGCGCCCAGTGGAACGACGACTACCACCACGTCTGGCACGTGATGCTGACGGGAGAGCTCGCCGGCTATTACGCGGACTATCAAACGCCGCGGCTCGATCTCGCACGCGCGCTCGCCTCCGGCTTCGTCTATCAGGGCGAGATCTCGGAATTCTGGGGCAAGCAGCCGCGCGGCGAGAAAAGCGACGAGCTGCCGCCGGCAACCTTCGTCAACTTCCTGCAAAACCACGACCAGATCGGCAACCGGCCGCTCGGTGACCGGCTCGAAAGCCTGGCATCGCCCAAGCAGATCGAAGCAGCACTCGCGGTGACCCTGCTCGCGCCGATGGTGCCGATGCTGTTTCAGGGCGAGGAGTGGGGCTCCATCGTGCCCTTCCCGTTCTTCTGCGACTTCGAGGGCGGGCTGGCTGATGCCGTCCGCAAGGGGCGCAAGCAGGAGTATGCCTGGGCCTATGAGACGTATGGCGACGAGGTGCCCGACCCGCTCGATCCGGCAACGCTGCAATCGGCCGTGCTCGACTGGACCGGCCACACGCCGGAGCAGGATGCACGTCTCGCGCTGGTGCGGGAGCTGCTCGCACTCCGTCACAAAGAGATCGCGCCACGACTGAAAGGTGCGCGCTTCGGTGATGCCGCCGTAGCCGATAGCGGCCTGCTCACCGCACATTGGCACATGGGAGATGGCGCGACGTTGCGCCTCGTAGCCAATCTCGCCGACAAGGACGCCGCATATTCCGGCGGTGTGGGCACCCTGATCTGGGGCGGCGCGACCGGCGACCGGCTTGCGCCCTGGTCGGTGGTCTGGCGCCTCGGAGCTTGACATGCCTTCAGCCGTTCCTCTCGCAACCTACCGGCTTCAGCTCACCGCGGATTTCGACTTCGACAAGGCCGCCGCGGTTGTGCCCTATCTGAAGGCGCTGGGAATCACGCATCTCTACACCTCGCCGGTGATGAAGGCCCGCAAGGGCTCGACGCACGGCTATGACACCGTCGACCACAGCCAGTTCAATCCGGAGCTCGGCGGCGAGGCCGGCTTCGCCCGGCTGAGCGAGGCGCTGACGCGACACGACCTCGGGCTCATCATTGATTTCGTACCGAACCATGTCGGCGTCCACTTTGCCGACAATCCTTGGTGGCTGGACGTGCTGGAATGGGGCCAGGCCTCGCCGCACGCCGTCTCCTTCGATATCGACTGGGATCAACTGGCTTTCCGCGCCCGTGGCGGCGTGCTGCTGCCGATCCTCGGAGCGTCCTATGGCGAAGCGCTCGAGAGCGGCGATATCGAGCTGCGCTACGATGCCAATGAAGGTAGTTTCTCCGCCTGGTATTTCGAGCATCGATTGCCGATCGCGCCGGAGCGTTATGGCGAGATGCTGCGGATGATCGTGAAGGAAGCCGACGCCGCCGAGACCGAGGCCGGCAAGCGCATGCTGTCGCTCGCGGCGCGCTACACGGGACTGCGCCGTCCCAACCGCAAGGAAGCGCCCGGCTTCAAGGCGGAGCTCAGGGAGATCGCAGGCAGCGCCGACATCATCGCGCGCGGCCTCGGCGCCTATCGCGCCGCCAAGGACCGCCCCGCGCAGACGCTGGCGCTGCATCATTTGCTGGAGCGCCAGCACTACAAGCTCGGGCACTGGCGGCTTGCCTCCAGCGACATCAACTATCGCCGCTTCTTCGACGTCAACGGGCTCGCCGGCATGCGCGTCGAGGATCCCGGCACGTTCGCCGCCACGCACCGGCTGGTGAAGCAACTCATTGCCGAAGGCAAACTGCAAGGCATCCGGCTTGATCATATCGACGGGCTGCGCGATCCCGCGCAATATTGCCAGCGGCTGCGCCGGCTGGTGCGTGACGCGCAGGGCACCACAAAACCGTTCTATACGGTGATCGAGAAGATCCTGTGCGAGCACGAGCGCCTGCCGCATTTCGCCGGCGTCCAGGGCACCACCGGCTATGAGTGGATGAATGCCATCACCCACGTTCTGGTCGACGCCAAGGGGCTGCAGGCCCTCGACGAGACCTGGCGGCAGATCAGCAACCGGCCGCCACGGCTGGCGCCTTACGTCAAGGACGCCAAAAGGCGCGTGCTGGAGACGCTGCTGACCAGCGAATTCACCGTTCTGACGCGCCTGCTTGCGCGCATCGCCAATGGGCACTATTCGACCCGCGACTTTTCCGCCGACAGCCTGCGGCAGGCGCTCGAGCTCTATGTGCTGCATTTCCCGGTGTACCGCACCTATTTGACGACAGGCGCGCCGACGGCGAACGATCGCAAGCTGATCGACGACACCATCGAGCAAGCGCGCCGGGAATGGTTCGCCGCAGACGAAGGCATTTTCGACTTCCTGCGCGATGCTCTCACCATGGATCTGCTCAAGCCCGGCCGTCCTCCGCACAGTGCCCCGAGGGTGCGCCGCTTTGCGCTGAAGGTGCAGCAATTCACCGGCCCGATGATGGCGAAGTCGCTGGAGGACACTGCCTTCTATCAATTCCACCGGCTGCTCGCCCTCAACGAAGTCGGCGGCGATCCCGCGAGCAAGGGCCTCACCATTCCCGCTTTCCACGACACGATGCAGGCCCGCGCCAGGGAATGGCCGCAAGGGATGACGGCGACCGCCACGCACGACACCAAACGTGGCGAGGACGCCCGGGCGCGGGTCGCCGCCTTAAGTGAAATTCCCGGCGAATGGACCAGCGCGGTCGCGCGCTGGAAAGTCCTGAACGCACCGCACCTCGCGCTCGACGGCAATCTGCGCGCTCCGTCGGCCACGTTCGAATACATGCTCTACCAGACCCTGCTCGGCGCCTGGCCGCTTGTGGAGACGGCCGATGCCGGTTTCGTCGCGCGTATCCAGGCCTATGCGCTCAAGGCCGCGCGCGAGGGCAAGGAGGAGACGAGTTGGCTCAACCCGCACGAGGCCTATGAGAACGGCGTCAAGAGGTTCATCGCGAAGATACTCGATCCCGCGCTGTCAGGCGAATTCCTCGAGGCGCTGCAAACCTTGGCTCGCCGCGTCGCGCTGCTCGGCGCGCTCAACGCGCTGAGCCAGCTCACGCTCAAGGCGACGCTGCCGGGCGTGCCCGACTTCTACCAAGGCACCGAATTCTGGGACCTGTCGCTGGTCGATCCCGACAACCGGCGTCCGGTGGATTTCTCCGCGCGACACGCGTCGCTGGGCACGCTGGACAATCCGGATTGGAATCATCTGATCAAGAGCTGGCCGGACGGCCAGCTCAAGCTAGCCTGGACGCGGCACCTGCTCAAGCTGCGCAACGAGCTGCCCGACGTCTTCGCGCGAGGTGACTACCAGCCGCTTCAGGTGCGGGGCGCACATGCCGACCATGTCGTGGCCTTTGCCCGCCGCCACGGCCGCGCCGCGGCAATCGTCGCGGTCGGGCGCCACTTCGCACCGTTCACGCAAGCAGGACGCGAATGGCCGGCGCTCGATGGGGCCGACGCCACCATCGACGTCACGGGCTACAACGTGCCGGGTTTGGCCGGCAACGATCTGCCGCTGGCGCAGGCGCTTCGCGGTTTTCCCGCTACGGTCATCCCGGCGCGGCCCGCGGGTGCGGCGAAGCCGGTGCGGCAGCGCGCCCGCGCTTGAGCGCTAGCTTTTCGCGTCTTTGCCCAACAGCAGCTGGCCACGCTTGCGGATCGTGGCCTGCGCCATCTCGGCAAAGCGCTGCAATAGCCAGGGCAGCACGACCTGCACCTTGACATGATCGTCGGCGACGTCGACCTGCCCCGTTGCGATCTGCCCGAGCGCGCGGATGCGAAAATTCATGCTGTCGCCGTTCCAGCGCTCCTCCTCGACCTGCATCACGGGAATGCTCGCCGCAGCACGGCCAAGCCCAGTCTTGAGCCGGCGCACCGCCTCCTCGCGGCCGAGGCGGTGGGGAATGGAGACGACAAGCGGTGCTGACATGGCTCTGCCCGGTTAGTGATTGAACCTCACATAGTCATGCCCGCCGGTACCACAAAGGTTCCATGCAAGTTGCGCGTGCACCCGGTGTTTCATTGGCGGAACTTTAGAACCTGCGGCAAGTTGCCCTCGCACCACGGGACAGGTTGCAAACGACCCTTCAACGAAGGGCTGGAGGAGATTTCCGCATGTCTATCGGTACGATCATTCTGATCATTTTGGTCATCGCGCTGCTCGGCGGCTTCAGCGGCATCGGCGGCGGCCCGTTCTACGGCACCGGCTATTACGGCGGCGGCGGCCTCGGGCTAGTCATCGTGATCTTGCTGATCCTGTTGCTGCTGGGACGGATCTAGCGACCGAGCGAATATCTAGTAGGGTGGGCAAAGGCGCAACGCGCCGTGCCCACCTTTTTGCTCGGCCGAGAGAGGATGGTGGGCACGCTTCGCTTTGCCGACCCTACTTCGTTTTCCCGGCGAGCTTCTTGATCGCGGCCTTGATCGACGCGGCGGCATCGTCATAACCGTCCCACGCCTTCGACCGCGGCAGCAGCCCCGGCACGCTGCGCAGCGTGTAGCGCTTCGGATCGAGATCGGTCTTCACCTGCGCCCAGGTGAGCGGCATCGACACGGTGGCGCCGGCGCGCGCACGCGGCGACAGAGGGGCCACCGCCGTCGACATGCGGTCGTTGCGCAAATAGTCCAGGAAGATCTTTCCCTCTCGCAACTTCTTCGACATGTTGAGTAGGTAGCGCTCGGGAGCGTCGTCCGCCATCCACTGGCAGACGCCTTGTGCGAAGGCCTTCGCCTCCTTCCAGCTCACCTGGTCGCGCGCGCCATGACGCAAGGGCACCACGACGTGCAGGCCCTTGCCGCCGGTGGTCTTGCAGAAGCTTTCCATGCCGATGTCGGTCAGCCGCTGCCGCATCTCCTTGGCGGCCTCAACGACCTCGGCGAAGACGACGTCGGGCGCGGGATCGAGATCGAACACCAGCCGGCCCGGGATATCGTAGGCGTAGGGCGCGCAATTCCAGGGATGCAACTCGACCCCACCAATCTGCGCTACGGCCGCGAGCCCCTCGACCCGATCGATCTGCAGGTAAGGCTTGCGGTCGCCGGAGACCCGCGCGAGCTCCAGAAGGTTTGACGTGCCCTGCATAGCGTGGCGCTGGAAGAAGCATTCGCCCTTGATGCCGTCAGGGGCGCGGATCAGCGAGCACGGCCGGCCCTTGAGGTGCACGATCATCCATTCGCCGACGGCTTCGAGATAGCGCGCGAGATCCAGCTTGGTGACGGGATCGCCATTGCCGTCGTCCGGCCAGAGCTCCTTGTCCGGCTTGGAAATGACGACTCCCATCACTTCGGCACTGCCGCCGGCCTGGGCCGTTCGTGCGCCAGTCTTCGCTTGCGCGCGCGGCTTGGCGCGCCGCTTCGTCGAGGGCTCGGCAAGCTCGGTATCCACCGGTGTCTCGGCCTCGACCTCCACCGCCGGCTTGTCCTGCCGCAGCCCCTTGAAGGCGGCCTGGCGGATATTGCCGTCGGCGGTGAAGCCGGCGAACTCGATCTCCGCCACGAGCTCCGGCTTCAGCCAGTGCACCTCGCGCGCTTTCTTCGGTGCGTTCTTGCCGCCGAACGGGCTTTGCTTCGCCTCCATGGCCTTCAGGGACGGCATGATGCGCTTGACCTTGTCGGCGCCGAAGCCGGTGCCGACCATGCCGACGAAGGCGAGATGATCGCCACGGTGCACGCCCGCCATCAGCGAGCGGAATTTGCCGTTGGTTGTCTTGTAGCCGCCGATCACGACCTCATGGCCGGCGCGGCATTTGGCCTTGGTCCAGCTTTCCGTCCGCCCCGAACGATAAGGCGCGTCAAGCTTCTTCGACACCACCCCCTCGAGCTCGAGCTTGCAGGCCGATTGCAGCACGGCGTCGCCGCCGCTTTCGAAATGCTCGACATAGCGAATCTGGCTCGATTTCTTCTTACGTGCCTCCAGGAGCTCCTTGAGGCGGCCCTTGCGCTCCCCGAGCGGTAGCCGCCGCAAATCGAGGCCTTCGACGAACAGGAGGTCGAAGGCGAAGAAGATGAGCTCGTCGGTCTTGCCGTCCGACAGAGCGGCCTGGAGTGACGAAAAATTGGGTGCTCCGTTGTGATCGAGCGCGACGATCTCGCCGTCGACCATCATATCCGGCAACGCGCCCGCTTCCTTCGCGATGCTTGCGAATTTTTCGGTCCAGTCGAGGCCTTTGCGCGTCTTCAACGTCGCCTTGCCGCCCTCGACCCGCAGCTGCACGCGGTAGCCGTCGAACTTGATCTCGTGGCACCAGCCGTCGCCACCCGGCGGGCGCTCGACCGAGGTGCAGAGCTGCGGCGCGACGAAGTCCGGCATGTCCGCCGCGTTCTTCGCGGTCGTCGCTTTCTTTGCCGTCTTGCCGGTTTTCAACGCCGCGCGGGGCGCCGGCTTGACCGTGCTCTCTTTCGCTTCATCGGCCCGATTGGACTGCCAGACCGCGTCGGCCTTGGCCTTCGCGCCCTTGGCCAGCATGAACGGCTTTGGCGCGCGTCCCTTGCCTCCGGCGATCTGATCCATCGCGCGGCCGGACGCAACCGACTTATCCTCTTCGAGAATGTCGTTGTCGGCGCCCTCGCGGACATGTTCGTCGCGGTGCTTGATCAAGAGCCAATTGGTCCGTTTGCCGCCGGTGCGGTCGTTGCGCATGCGCACCAGGACCCAGCTGCCGTGCAGCTTCTCGCCATGCAGCGTGAACTTGAGGTCGCCCTTCTTGAAACCGCGTTCGGGATCTTCGGAGTCCCAAGTACCGCGGTCCCACAGCATGACCGTGCCGCCGCCGTATTGGCCCTCCGGAATCGTGCCCTCGAAGTCGCCATAGTCGAGCGGATGGTCCTCGACCTCGACGGCCAGCCGCTTGTCCCGCGGATCGAGCGAGGGCCCTTTCGTCACCGCCCAGGACTTGAAGACGCCGTCGAATTCGAGCCGCAGATCGTAGTGCAGCCGCGTGGCGTCATGCTTCTGGATCACGAAGCGCCGCTGCTTCGATAGCGCCACCGCCGTCTTGCCCGACGGCTCCGGCGTCTTCTCGAAATCACGTTTCTGTCGATATTTGGAGAGCTTTTGCAGCACGACTGGTCCCGGATTCTCTTCCGCATGAAAGCCTATCACGGCCCGCATCCCACCCGGAACCAAAACCCCGCGGGACGGTTGGGGTTCCAAACTCGAAGACGCTGGAGAACGGAATGGCACCGCGCGCCTATTGGAAGGGAACGTTGAGGCTCTCGCTGGTCAGTTGCCCCGTTGTGCTTTATCCAGCGACCACCGCGGCCGAGAAGACGCGGTTTCACATGATCAACCGCGAGACCGGCAATCGATTGAAGCAGCAGATGATCGACGCCGAGACCGGCGACGTCGTCGAAAGCGACCAGAAGGGGCGCGGCTACGAGCTGCGCAAGGGCAAATATGTCGAGATCGAGCCGGAGGAGCTCGAAGCGGTCCAGATCGAGAGCAACCACACCATCGACATCGAGAGCTTTGTACCGAGCGACGAGATCGACCAGCGCTACCTCAACCATCCCTACTACATCGCACCCGATGGCAAAGCCGCGGTCGATGCCTTTGCCGTGATCCGCGACGCCATGAAGGACCAGGATCGCGTCGCGCTCGCCAAGATCGTGCTCACCAATCGCGAGCACATCATCGCGATCGAGCCGCTTGGCAAGGGCCTGCTCGGCACCACGCTGCGCTTCCCCTACGAACTGCGCGACGAGGACCAGTTCTTCGACGACATCAAGAGCCCGAAGATCACCAAGGACATGGTTGAGCTCGCCGGCCATATCCTCCAGACCAAGGCTTCCCATTTCGATCCCAGCAAGTTCAAGGACGACTACGAGAACGCGCTGAAAGCCCTGGTGAAGCGCAAGGCCAGCGGCAAAAAGATCGAGCTGCCGGAGCCCGAGGAGCGGCCGAGCAATGTGGTCAGCCTGATGGACGCGCTGAAGCAGAGCTTGAAGGGACGCGGCGGCGGAAAAAAGACGGCGAAGTCCCACGCGCGCCGAACATCGGGGCGACAGCGGGCCGCGAAGAAGACGCACCGGTCCACGGCGCGGCAGAGGAAGGCGGGGTGATTTGCCCCGCTATTGATGCTGTCG
>NZ_JADPIT010000010.1:97129-99703 GCF_023073035.1 Bradyrhizobium sp. 62 | reverse complement strand
GGATGGGTAGAGCGCAGCGAAACCCATCCCGCGTCGTCAGGCGCGGACGGATGATGGGTTTCGCTGCGCTCTACCCATCCTACGGGTCTTCATCCTTCGAGACGCGCGTTCCGCGCTCCTCAGGATGAGGGATGCAGCGTCAATCCCCTGCCCTTAACCGGTACCCGATCCCCGTCTCCGTCAGCACATATTGCGGCCGCTCCGGATCGGCTTCGATCTTCTGCCGGAGCTGGCGGACATAGACGCGCAGATATTGGGCATCCGTCAGTTCGTCCCAGAGCTCCCTCAGCAGGAAACGGTGAGTGAGCACCTTGCCGGCGTGCTGCACCAACACACGCAGGAGGTCATATTCCTTCGGCGACAGTTTGACATCGCGCTCTCCGACCCTGACGATCCGGCGCACCAGATCGACCGAAAGATCGCCGGCACGAAACACCGGCCGTTCGCCCTGAATCTGAAGCTGGTGCCGCAGCGCGGCGCGCAGGCGCGCCAGCAGCTCGTCCATGCCGAACGGCTTTGTCAGGTAATCGTCGGCCCCGAGATCGAGCGCCTCCACCTTGCCGGCCTCATCGCCACGGCTCGACAACACCACGATCGGCACAGCTTCATTGCGGGCGCGGATGGTACGTAACAGCTCATGGCCCTGGATATCGGGCAGGCCGAGATCGAGGATGATCAGCGCGGGATCCTCGCTGAGCTTCTCCAGCGCGGTCTTGCCGTTCGACGCCTCCAGGATCTCATAGCCTTGCGTCGAGAGCCCCATCCGCAGCAATTTGCGGATCGGCGGCTCGTCGTCGATCACCAGCACTTTGATCGGAGCAGCGCTCATGCGGCGGTATCCAATGCGTGGGTCCGGGCCGGAATGGGCAGACGGATCGTCAGAACCGCCCCGCTCCGGTCGCCGCGATTCGCAGCCGAGATCGTGCCACGCATCGCCTCGACAAAGCCGCGGGAGATGGCGAGCCCGAGCCCGGTGCCGGGCCGGACATGGTCGCCCTTCTGCGCGCGATAAAACTTGTCGAACACGCTCTCGAGCTCCTCGGACGGAATGCCGTCACCCTCGTCGGCGATCTGGAGCACCACATGATCGCTGTCGCGCCGGCTGCGGATCGAGACCGTGGCGTGGGGCGGCGAATATTTGGCGGCGTTGTCGAGCAGGTTGAACAGCACCTGCTCGAACAGCACCGCATCGAGCTGGAGCATGGGAAGATCTGCGGCCAACTCCAGCTCCACCTTGTGGGCGGTGAGGATCTTGGCTGCCCGCCGGAGCGCACTGCCGACGATCTCTCCGAGATCGTGCAACGCAGCGTTGGGCACGATGGCGCCGGATTCGAGCTTGGTCATGTCGAGCAGATTGGCGATGAAGCGGTTGAGCCGTTCGGATTCGTCGATCACGGTGGCGAGCAGGTCGCGCTTCTCGGTGTCGGAGAGCGCGCTGGCGAGATCGCGCATGGTCGAGGCCGCACCCAGCACGGATGCGAGCGGCGTCTTCAGGTCGTGTGAAATCGAGGTCAACAATGCAGAACGCAGCCGCTCGGATTCGACGGAGCGCTTGACGCGATCGACGTCCTCGACCAGCAGCACGCGCTCGATCGCCAGCGCGCCTTGGTCGACCAGCGCGTCCAGCAGCCGGCGCTGGTCCGGCGTCAGCAAGGGACCGGTGCGGTCGTCGTCGATGCCGATGACGCCGATCGGGCTGCGCCCGGTGCGCATCGGCAGGAACAGCCGCTTTGCGCCGGGCAGCGTGTCCGAGCCCCGGCCTGCAGGGCGGTCGTTGCTCCAGGCCCAGTTGGCGGCGGCAAGGTCGGCCTGATCGAGATCGTCCTCGGGGGGATAGCCCGACTTCACCGTGAGCAGACCTTCGTCCGGCAATAGCAGCACCACGCGGACTTTCAGCATCAGCGCGATCTGGTAGGCGGTCGTCCACAGCACGTCGTCGAGCGTACCGGTGCCGGCGAGCTTGCGGCTGAAAGCATAGAGCTGCTCCGTGGTCCGGATGCGGCCGATCGCAGCATCAGCCTGGGTGCGGACCCGCCCCGCCACGTTCGACACCACGAACGCTATCAGCATGAAGAAAAAGAACGCCGCGACATTGGTCGGATCGGTGATGGTGAAGGTATAGACCGGCGGCAGAAAGAAGAAATTGTAGGCGAGCGACGCCGCGACGCTCGCAAGCAGCGACGGCCACAATCCGTAGCGCACGGCAACCGTCACCACGGCGGTCAGAAACATCAGGTCGACGTTCTCAATGCCGAAATAAGGCTTGATGGCCACGGCGGCAGCGAGGCCAAGCGCGGTGATCCCGAGTGCCTTCAGATAGGGCCGCGCATCGAACGGGTCCGATCGCGTTGCGGTCTGCACCGCCGTCTTCGGCGCCGGCTCGCTCGTGAGCTCGTCGCCAGGGATGACATGCACGCTGATATTGCCGGCGCGGCGCACCAGATCGTGCACGACGGAGCCGCGCGTCATCTCGAACCAGAGCGAGCGCGTCGACTTTCCGATCACGATCTGGGTGACGTTGTTGCCCTGCGCGAAGTTGACCACGTCGTCGGCGAGGCGGCGGCCGACGCCCGG
>NZ_JADPIT010000010.1:91622-97073 GCF_023073035.1 Bradyrhizobium sp. 62 | reverse complement strand
CGCAGCGTATCGGCCAGCCGGTCGCGCTCCTCATCGGACATTTGCAGGGACCGCCGCGTCTCGATCGACACCGCGATGAACGGCGCGTGCAGCCGGTCGGCCAGCCGCTTGGTGTAACGCACGAGGCTGGCCGCGCGCGGATCTTCGCTGATGCAGACGAGGATGCGCTCGCCTGCGGCCCAGGGACCGGCGATCGCGTTCGCCTGCATGTGGGTGAGCAGCTGCTCGTCGACCCGTTCGGCCGTGCGCCGCAGCGCGAGTTCGCGCAACGCAGTCAGGTTGCCCGGCGAGAAATAATGCTCCAGCGCCCGCTCGGCCTGCCTGGGGACATAGACCTTGCCTTCCTTCAGGCGCTGGATCAGGTCGTCGGGCGTGAGGTCGATCAGCTCGATGGCGTCTGCGCGGTCGAACACCGAATCCGGCACGGTCTCCCGCACCCGCACATGGGTGATCTGCGCGACGACGTCGTTCAGGCTCTCGATGTGCTGGATATTGACGGCGGTGTAGACGTCGATGCCGTGGGACAGCAGCTCCTCGAGATCGAGATAGCGTTTCGGATGACGGCAAAGGGGAGCATTGGTGTGGGCGAGCTCGTCGACCAGCGCGATTTTCGGCCGGCGCGCAATCACGGCGTCGAGATCCATTTCCTCGACAATCTGGCCGCGGTAGTCGAGCTTCTTGCGCGGGATCACTTCCAGCCCGCGCACCAGCGCCTCGGTCTCGGCGCGGCCATGGGTCTCGACGAAGCCGACCACGACGTCGATGCCGGCCTTGCGCTTGGCGTGGGCGCTTTGCAGCATCTCGTAGGTCTTGCCGACGCCGGGAGCGGCGCCGACGAAGATTTTCAGCTTGCCGCTCACGCCCTGCTCCCGGCGCGCGGCCTCCAGCAGCGCCTCGGGCGAAGGACGTTTTTCGGGATCGCGGCGCTCTCGGACCATCAGATCAATATAATCATCCGCGCGGACCTAGCCTAGACTACTTCGTGGCACGATCGAGCGCGAGATTCAGAGTCAGCACGTTGATCCGGGGCTCGCCGATCAGGCCGAGCAGGCGGCCCTGGGTGTTGGAAGCCACCAGTTGCTTGACCTGATCCTCCGGCACGTTTCGCGCCTTCGCGACGCGCGGCACCTGGAATTGCGCCGCTTTCGGCGAGATATCCGGATCGAGGCCACTGGCTGAGGTCGTCACGAGGTCGACCGGCACGGCGGCATTCGGATTCTCGCCCCTGAGCTTGTCCACGTCTTCCTTCAGCCGGTCGGCCAGCGCCTTGCTGGTCGGGCCGAGATTTGAGCCACCCGAATTCGCGGCGTTGTAGGGCGCCGGTACCGTCTTGGTCGAATCGTTCGGATCCGGCGCCACCGTCGCCGAGGGACGGCCGTGGAAATATTTGTCGTCCTTGAACTCCTGCCCGATCAGGGCGGAGCCGACCACCTTGCCGTCCTTCTCGGTCAGGCTGCCCTGCGCCTGCGCGGGGAAGATCGCACCGGCAATAGCGGTCATCGCGAGCGGGTAGGCCAGGCCGGTGATGGCGGTGAGCACCAGCAGCAGGACGATGGCGGGGCGGATTTCTCTGAGCATGCGTTTCTCCTATTTCTTTCGTCGTGGCGAGGAGCGAAGCGACGAAGCAATCCAGACTGTCTCCGCAGATAGATGCAATCCAGAATCCGTGCCGCGGAAATAGTTGGATTGCTTCGCTTCGCTCGCAATGACAGATTGCTTCGCTTCGCTCGCAATGACGGGGTTAAGCCAGGTGCAAGGCGACGACGACGAGGTCGATCGCCTTGATGCCGATGAAGGGAATGACGATACCGCCGAGGCCGTAGATCAGCAGGTTGCGCCGGAGCAGTGCGCCGGCCCCGACCGCGCGATAGGCGACGCCCTTCAGCGCCAGCGGGATCAGCGCGATGATAACAAGTGCGTTGAAGATGATCGCCGACAGGATGGCGCTCTGCGGGCTCGACAGGTTCATGACGTTGAGCACGTTGAGCTGGGGGTAGAACGCCAGGAACATCGCCGGGATGATCGCGAAATACTTCGCGACGTCGTTGGCGATCGAGAACGTGGTCAGCGCGCCGCGCGTCATCAGCAGCTGCTTGCCGATCTCGACCACCTCGATCAGCTTGGTCGGGTTGGAATCGAGATCGACCATGTTGCCGGCCTCGCGGGCCGCCTGCGTGCCGGTGTTCATGGCGACACCGACGTCTGCCTGTGCGAGCGCCGGCGCGTCGTTGGTGCCGTCGCCGCACATCGCCACCAGCTTACCTTTGGCCTGCTCGTCGCGGATCAGCTTGAGCTTGTCCTCGGGAGTTGCCTGCGCCAGGAAGTCGTCGACGCCGGCCTCCGCTGCAATCGCGGCGGCCGTCATGGGATTGTCGCCGGTGATCATGACGGTGCGGATGCCCATGCGCCGCAGCTCGGCAAAGCGCTCGCGGATGCCGCCCTTGACGATGTCCTTGAGCTGGATGACGCCGAGCAGCCTACCGTCCCTGGCGACCGCCAGCGGCGTACCGCCGGCCTTCGATATCTCGTCGGCAATGGTCCGGATCTCGCGGCCAATGTCCGAGAGCCCGGCGAGCTGGATGGAACGAGCCGTGTTGCCGGAGGCAACCACCAGCGGTGCACCGCCACCGACATAGTTGAGCATCGCATCGACCGCGCCCTTGCGCACCGACGAGCCGCCGGCGTCGACACCGCTCATGCGGGTCTGCGCCGTGAAGGGGATGAAGGTGGCTCCCAACTCGGCCATCTCGCGGCCACGGATGCCGTATTTTTCCTTGGCCAGCACCACGATCGAACGGCCCTCCGGGGTCTCGTCGGCGAGCGATGCGAGCTGGGCGGCGTCCGCGAGCTCCTGCTCGGTGACGCCACGCACCGGGCGGAAGGAGGTCGCCTGGCGGTTGCCGAGCGTGATCGTTCCGGTCTTGTCGAGCAGCAGCGTGTCGACGTCTCCGGCGGCCTCGACCGCACGGCCGGACATCGCCAGCACGTTGAAGCGGACCAGACGGTCCATGCCGGCGATGCCGATCGCCGACAGCAGCGCGCCGATCGTGGTCGGAATCAACGTCACGAATAGCGCGACCAGCACGACCACCGAGATCGAGCCGCCGGCATAGGCCGCGTAGCTCGGGATGGTGATGGTGGCGAACACGAAGATGATGGTGAGACCGGCCAGCAGGATGTTGAGCGCGATCTCGTTCGGGGTCTTCGCCCGTTCCGCGCCCTCGACCAGCTTGATCATGCGGTCGATGAAGGTCGAGCCCTGCGCTGCCGTGATCCGCACGCGGATCCAGTCGGACAGCACCTGGGTGCCGCCGGTCACTGCCGAACGGTCGCCGCCAGATTCGCGGATCACGGGTGCGGACTCGCCGGTGATGGCGGCCTCGTTGACGGACGCAACGCCCTCGATCACCTCGCCATCGGAGGGAATGGTATCGCCGGCCTCGACCAGCACGATGTCGCCGACCTTGAGGCTGGTGCCCGGCACGAGATTGAAGGCCAGGCCGGCGCCGGTCAGCAGCTTTGCCTGGCTCTCGGTGCGGGTCTTGCGCAGCGATTCCGCTTGCGCCTTGCCGCGGCCTTCGGCCACCGCTTCGGCGAAGTTGGCAAACAGCACCGTGAACCAGAGCCAAACGATGATCTGGAAGGTGAAGCCGAGATTCTCGCCGGCGGTGAGGAGATCGCGGAGGAAGATCACGGTGGTAAGCGCAGCCACGATCTCGACAACGAACATCACGGGGTTCTTGATCATCAAGCGCGGATCTAGCTTGGTGAAGGACGCGCGGATCGCAGGCACGACGATCTTGGGATCGAGCATCGCCGAGAAGGACGCGCGTTTTTGCAGTTTCATGGTATCCATGGAGGTCACTCCAAACAATCAGAAGGCGGTCGATCAGAACACTCGCTGTTCAGAACACTTGTTGTTCAAAACACTTGGCCGGCGTTCATCGCGAGATGCTCGACGATGGGGCCGAGGGCGAGGGCCGGGAAGAAGGTGAGGCCGCCGATGATCAGGATCACGCCGACGACGAGGCCGACGAACAGCCCGCCCGTGGTCGGGAGGGTGCCCGCGGACGGCGGGATCGATTTCTTGGCGGCCAGCGAACCCGCAATCGCCATCGCCGGGATGATCATGAAGAAGCGGCCGACGAACATCGCGCTTGCAAGCGTGAGATTGTAGAAGAAGGTGTTGCCGGTGAGGCCCGCGAAGGCCGAGCCGTTGTTGCCGGTCGCCGAGGTGAAGGCATAGAGCACCTCGGTGAAGCCATGCGGCCCGGCATTCGCCATCGAGGCGACCGCCGCCGGATAGACCACGCCGACCGCGGTCCAGCCCAGATACATCAGCGGCAGCACCAGGATCGCGAGCATCGCCATCTTCACTTCGCGCGCCTCGATCTTCTTGCCGACATACTCCGGCGTGCGGCCGACCATCAGGCCTGCCACGAAGATCGCGAGCACGACGAACAGCAGCATGCCATAGAGGCCGGCGCCGACGCCGCCGACGATGATTTCGCCGAGCTGCATATTGATCAGGGGAATCATGCCGCCGAGCGCGGTAAAGCTGCCGTGCATGGCGTTGACCGCGCCGCAGGAGGCGGCCGTCGTGATCACGGCGAACAGGGAGGACGCAACGATGCCGAAGCGAACCTCCTTGCCTTCCATGTTGCCGCCGGTCAGGCCGAGCGCGTGCAGGATCGAAGTACCGTTGGCCTCCGCCCAATAGGTGATGGCGACGCCGGCGACGAACAGCACGCCCATCACGGACAGGATCGCCCAGCCCTGGCGCTGGTCGCCGACCATACGGCCGAACACGTTGGTCAGCGCCGCACCCAGCACGAAGATCGACAGCATCTGAATGAAGTTGGACAGCGCGGTTGGATTTTCGAACGGATGCGCCGCATTGGCGTTGAAGAAGCCGCCGCCATTGGTGCCGAGCATCTTGATCGCGACCTGCGAGGCGACCGGCCCGACCGCGATGGTCTGCTTGGCCCCCTCGAGCGTGGTGGCCTCGACATAGTCACCGAGCGTCTGCGGGATGCCTTGCGAGACGAGGAACAGCGTGTAGACGACGCAGATCGGCAGCAGGACGTAGAGCGTACAGCGGGTGACGTCGACCCAGAAATTTCCCACCGTGCGCGCCGACGCGCGCGAGAAGCCGCGGATCAGCGCCACCGCCAGCGCGATGCCGGTTGCCGCCGACAGGAAGTTCTGGTGCGTCAGGCCGAGCATCTGCACGAGATAGGATATCGTGCTCTCGCCGCCGTAGTTCTGCCAGTTGGTGTTGGTGATGAAGGAGATCGCGGTGTTGAAGGAGAGATCCGCGGCGACCGCCGACTGCCCGGCCGGATTGAACGGCAGCACATCCTGCAGCCGCATCACGCCGTAGATGATGAGGAAGCCGCCGACATGGAACAGCAGCATGGCGACCGTATAGGTCAGCCAATGCTGCTCGCG
>NZ_JADPIT010000010.1:90557-91612 GCF_023073035.1 Bradyrhizobium sp. 62 | reverse complement strand
TCGACGCCGGAGAACCAGTAGATGCCGGTCTCGATCGGATGCAGCACCGGCGAGAGGAAGGTCCGCTCGCCGTTGAACACGCGCGTCATGTACCAGCCGAGCGGTTTTGTGAGCACGACGATAATGACGCAAAAGAGAATGATCTGGAGCCAACCGATTACAGTCATGACATCAACCCTTCAGGCTTCGTGAGCACGGTCAGGATCGCTCGGGCCGCAGCAGCGCGTAAGTGAGGTAGAACAGGAGGCCGAGCGAAACGGCGCCGGCGAGCGAATAATCGAAGATCATGGTCCGCTCCCTCACAGCCGTTCGCAGGCATAGGTGTAGCCGATCGCAAGGGCGAAGAAGCCGAAGCCCAGCGCCAGCATCAGAATGTCCATCATGGAGATACTCCTCGTTGCGCCCTTGATTTGGGCGCAACCGTTTCTCGGGAGACCCGGTCGCCGCGTGAAAGGAAATGCCAGTGCATTTCCACGGCGCCCACCGGGACCTTTTGACCGGGCTGAAGTGCCACCGCGGGCATAGGTTTTCGAGACGAGGGCCGTGGCGAAGTTATAGGAATCTCATAAAAGGCCGGGGCTGACGGCGTGGTCGGACAACGCTCGCGAGGCACATGACATCGTCTTCCCGGCGACGGCGGAGAATGGCGCGCCACCGCCCCATCCCGCACTTATGAAATTCCTATATCTCCCGCCCCGCCCCCATCTCGTTTTCAAATGCCGTTTTGGCCATCTTGGAGAGGCCGGCCGACTGACCGACGCCAATTCCAGGAGGCCTGACATGACCGCCGCTCTCCGGCACTACGATCCGCCCTCACTCAGTCAGCGCCTGCGCCACGCGCACACGATGACGCGACCGCTGATGCTCGAGATCATCGATCACGCCTGCCGGCACTTCCCTTCGCTCGGGCAGAGCGAGCGCACTGCGCGCGTCACGCGCCTGATCGAAGCAGAAGCCTGGGCCGATGCCGCGCTGGCACTGATGGAGCTGAAGCTGCCGCTGTGGCAAGTCCGCCGCATCGCCTACGACGAGGGTGAATGGCACTGCGCTCTCTC
>NZ_JADPIT010000010.1:85075-90493 GCF_023073035.1 Bradyrhizobium sp. 62 | reverse complement strand
GCCCGCCACGCCGATCTCGCGCTCGCGCTCGCGCTGCTGTCGGCTTTCATAGAGGTCGAGGCATTGGCCCTGGAAGTTTCGCGTCCGAGCGTTCCCGCTATTCGTCCCGTGCCTGACCCGCTCTACGAGCCGGTCGGCTGCGAAAATTTCGGCTAGTGGGCGCGGTCCTGACGCTCGTCATCACACTCGTGGCGCGCGGGCTCGGAGCATAAACCGTCACGCCCATCGACCGCGGATTGACCATGGCTGCCTACGGGGCGAGCAACCGGCTCCGTAGCGCGGTCGCGACGCCCGGCTGAAGGCGCGTCTCCCGCACCAAAAACACCGGCCGATCTGGCGCAGTTTCACGGAACCGTGTAGATCGGTTTCATGAGCACCAGCAACGTCAACGTCGTCGCCCATCCCCTGGTCCAGCACAAGCTCTCCCTGATGCGGGAGAAGGACCGTTCGACCAAGAGCTTTCGCGAGATCCTGAACGAGATCGGGATGCTGCTCGGCTACGAGGTGACGCGCGACCTGCCGCTGGAGCTGGTCGAGATCGAGACGCCGATTGCGCCGATGCGGGCGCCCAAGATCGCCGGCAAGAAGCTCACGCTGGCGCCGATCCTGCGCGCCGGCGTCGGCTTCCTCGACGGCATGCTGGCGCTGATGCCGTCGGCGCGCATCGCCCATATCGGGCTCTACCGCGATCCTGATACGTTGCAGGCCGTGGAGTATTACTTCAAAGCGCCGCAGGACCTGTCGGACCGCACCGTGATCCTGATGGACCCGATGCTGGCGACCGGCAACTCGGCCTGTGCCGGCGCCTCGCTGCTGAAGGCGCGCGGCGCCCGCGACATCCGCTTCGTCTGCCTTCTGGCCGCGCCTGAAGGCATCGCGCAGTTCCAGAGCGAGCATCCGGACGTGCCGGTTTGGACCGCCGCGATCGACGAGCGGCTCAACGACCACGGCTACATCGTGCCGGGGCTGGGCGACGCCGGCGACCGGATGTTCGGCACCAAGTAGACAGGTTCGCGCGATCGGATTAGTGCGGTTGCCATGAGCGCCAACGTTTTTTCGCTGCAAGCGCTGATCCGGACCGAAGCCGCCGCCGATCCGGCCTTCGTGTTCGACGGCACGCCGGTTTCGCGCGCGGAATTCTCGGAAAAGATCGAGCAGACCGCCGCCTGGCTTGCCGCGCAGGGTATCGGCACGGGCGACGTCGTCGCGGTCTGGCTGGTCAACCGGATCGAATGGATCGCGCTGCTGTTCGCCGCCGGCCGCCTCGGTGCCATCATTGCCGCCGTCAATACGCGCTACCGCAGCGCGGAGGTCGCGCATCTCCTGAAGCTCTCCGGCGCCAGGCTGATGGTGATCGAAGCCGCGTTTCGCTCGATCGACTTTGCCGCTATTCTCGCCGACGTCGTGAAGGACGAGGTGCCTGCGCTGCGAGAGATCGCGGTGGTCGGCGCGGATGAGATTCCCGCCCAATGGCCATGCGTGCGCTTCGACGTCTTCGACAAGCCCTATCCGCCGGCCCCGCCGGCTCAGGACGATTTCGATCTGCCGGTTCTGCTCTACACGACGTCAGGCACCACCAAAGGACCGAAGCTTGTCGCGCATTCGCAGCGAACGCTGGCCACGCACGCCGTCTCCGTCGCCGAGGCGCTAAAACTCTCGCCGCAGCGCCATGCGCTGCTGGCCATGCTGCCGTTCTGCGGCACCTTCGGCATGACGAGCCTGCTCGGCTTCGTCGCAGCGGGCGCGACCGTCCACGCGCTCGAAGCCTTCGAGGCCGCGCCGGCGCTGAAGATTCTCCGCGAGTGCGGGATCACGCATGCCTTTGGCTCGGACGAGATGTTCCGCCGCATCCTCGCCGTCACCGAGGCGCCGCATCCGTTTCCGCATCTCGAAGTCTGCGGCTTTGCCGCGTTCCAGCCCGGCTGGCGCGAGCTTGCCGCGGAGGCCGAGGCGCGCGGCATGCCGTTGCACGGCCTTTACGGTTCGAGCGAGGTGCAGGCGCTGTTCTCGATCGCACGCTCGAGTGATGGCTTCGCCGATCGCATCGAGGGCGGCGGCTGGCCAATGTCCCCGGAGGCCAAGGTCCGTGTGCGCGACACCGAGACCAGCGAACTCGCGGCTCGCGGCGTCTCCGGCGAGATCGAGATCCATGCGCCGTCCCGCTTCCTCGGCTACTACAACAATCCCGACGCGACGCGCGACGCCATCACCGCGGACGGCTTCTTCCGCACCGGCGATATCGGCCGGCTGCGCGGCGACGGCTCCTTCGTCTACGAAACCCGCGCGGGCGACGCCATGCGGCTCGGCGGGTTTCTTGTCGCACCCGGCGAGATCGAGGACGAGCTCAAATCGTGCGCCGGCGTGGCCGACGCCCAGGTCGTCGCGGTCGATCTGAAGGGAAACGCCCGCTGCGTTGCCTTCGTGATCCCCACCCAGGACCCCCAGCACGAACCGCCGCAGCAGGACGCGTTGATCACGCGCCTACGCGAGCGGCTCGCCGGCTACAAGGTCCCGGCGCGGATCTATGTCGTGGAGGCCTTCCCCGTCACCGACAGCGCGAACGGCGTCAAGATCCAGCGCGCCCGGCTCCGGGCCATGGCGATGGACCGGATCGCCGCGGAATAAGCACGGCCACCGGGATAGCACGCGAATTCGTCTCGGCTAAAAGGTCGCGCATCAGCTAGTACGACTTCGCCAGCCCCAGCACCTTTTCCGCAATGAAGCTGAGCGCAAGCTGCGGGCTGACCGGCGCGATGCGCGGGATCAGAACTTCGCGCAAGTAACGCTCGACGTGGAATTCCTTGGCGTAACCGAAGCCGCCATGGGTCATCACCGCCTGCTCGCAGGCATGATATCCGGCCTCACCCGCAATGTATTTCGCGGCATTGGCAGCGCCGCCACAAGGCATGCCCTTGTCGTATTGCCAGGCCGCCGACATCACCATCAACCAGGCCGCCTCGAGCTCGACCCAGTTGACGGCCAGCGGATGCTGAATGCCCTGGTTCTTGCCGATGGGCCGGTTGAACACCACGCGGGTCTTGGCGTATTCGGTCGCGCGCGACAACGCGAGCTTGCCGAGGCCGACGGCTTCCGCTGCGATCAGGATGCGCTCCGGGTTCATGCCTTCGAGGATATACTGGAAGCCTTTGCCCTCTTCGCCGATGCGATCCTCCATCGGGATTTCAAAGTCCTCGAAGAACAGCTCGTTGGAATCGACGGCCTTGCGGCCCATCTTCTCGATCTCGTGGACCTTGATCCTGTTGCGATCGAAGTCGGTGTAGAACAGGCTGAGGCCATGCGTCGGCGAGCGCACCTCCTCCAGCGGCGTGGTGCGCGCCAAAAGCAAAATCTTGTGCGCGACCTGCGCGGTCGAGATCCACACCTTCTGGCCGTTGACGATGTAGCGGTCGTTCTTGGCCACCGCGCGGGTCTTGAGCTGGGTGGTGTTGAGGCCGGTGTTGGGCTCGGTCACGGCAAAGCACGCCTTTTCGCGGCCCTCGACCATCGGCGGCAGCATGCGCTTGCGCTGTTCCTCGGTGCCGAACACGACCACGGGATTGAGACCGAACACGTTGATGTGCACCGCGGATGCGCCCGACATGCCGGCGCCGGATTCCGCGATGGCGCGCATCATGATCGCGGCTTCGGTGATGCCGAGCCCGGAACCGCCGTAGGCCTCCGGCACGCAGATGCCGAGCCAGCCGGCGTCGGCGAGCGCCTTGTGGAAGTCGTGCGGGAAGCCGCCGTCGTGGTCCTTCTTCAGCCAATAGGCATCGGGAAAGCCTTCGCAGATCTTCGCGATGGCGTCGCGAATGGCCTCCTGCTGATCGGTGAGCGCGAAATCCATGATGATCTCCTTGCTGGGAGCCGCGCCCGCGCCATCTCCCCTCTTCGCGTTTCCCACGCGAAGGCCGTGGCAGATTACTCTGCCCGACGTGCCCTCGCTTGCGTTCTTTAGCTCGAAAAACCGGGTACAGATACGTGAATTTGCCTGCCAACTGTGTGTACCATGCATGGGATCATGCGGCGCGATGGTGTCAGCGCGCTGTTATTTCGCAGGGAGGAAGACCGCGATGGCCGGACTTTATTTCGAGGAGTTTTCCGTGGGCCAGGAGTTCAGGCATCCCCTGACGCGGACCGTCACGGAGATGGACAACACCATGTTCAGCCTGCTGACGCTCAATCCGCAGCCGCTGCACATCGACGCGCATTTTTCGGCCCAGACCGAGTTCGGCCAGCGCATTTTCAACAGCCTTTACACGCTCGGCATCATGATCGGCATGACGGTCTATGATACGACCATGGGCACCACCGTTGCCAATCTCGGCATGACCGACGTCACCTTTCCGAAACCGGTCTTCCATGGCGACACACTGCGGGCGACGACCAAGGTGCTTTCATTGCGGGAGTCCAAATCGCGTCCCAAGGCGGGAATCGTCGAGTTCGAGCACCACGCTCTCAACCAGAACGACGAGATCGTCGGAAAATGCCGCCGCATGGCGATGATGCACAAGAGGCCGGTCTGATGCGTTCGATGCTATTCGTGCCGGGCGACTCCCCGCGCAAATTCGAGAAGGCCAGCGAAGGCAAGGCCGACGCGCTGATCATCGATCTCGAAGATTCCGTCGTCACCGACAAGAAGCCGGAGGCTCGCGGGTTGACGTTGGCGATGCTCAACGGCCGCAACAAACCCCACCAGCTCTATGTCCGCGTCAACGCGCTCGACACCGGCATGACGCTCGCTGACCTTGCCGCGGTGATTCCAGGCAAGCCTGACGGCATCGTGCTGCCGAAATCGCAGGGCGGCGACGACGTGCGGCAGGTCGCGACCTGGCTCGAAGCTTTGGAAGCTGCGGCCGGTATCGCCATCGGCTCAACACGCATCGTCTGCGTCGCGACCGAAACCGCAGGATCGATCTTCGGGCTCGGCAGCTACAAGGGCTGCTCTCCTCGCCTCGCGGGCCTGATGTGGGGCGCGGAAGATCTCTCGGCCTCGCTCGGCGCTACTGAAAAGGCGTCAGGCGGCGTGTTCCATAGCCCTTATCGGCTGGCGCGCGATCTCTGCCTGATGGCGGCGGCCGCGGCCGAGGTCGCACCGATCGACACCGTCTATACCGATATCGACAATCTGGCGGGGCTCGAACAGGAAACGCGCGCGGCGCGGCGTGACGGTTTTTCGGCGAAAGCGCTGATCCATCCCAAGCACGTCGACGTGGTCAACGCGGCGTTCGAGCCGACCGAGCCCGAGCGTAATTGGGCGGAGAAGGTGATCGCGGCGTTCGCGAACAATCCGAACTCCGGCACGCTGCGCCTCGACGGCCAGATGATCGACAGGCCGCATCTTCGCGCCGCGAAGAAGATCCTCGGCCGGAGCTAGAGCAGGACGCCGCGCTGCGACAGATGGGATACAAGCCATTC
>NZ_JADPIT010000010.1:83207-84983 GCF_023073035.1 Bradyrhizobium sp. 62 | reverse complement strand
GCCCGGGACAAGCCCGGGCATGACGAAGCGAAAACGTCCCGCCCCTCACTTTCCGCAGGCGGGGAGAGGGGAGCGCTAGACGATCTTGATCGACATGTCCGGCAAGCCGTCGAGCTTGCACAACAGCACGTCGCCCTTCACGACCGGGCCGACATTCTCCGGCGTGCCGGAATAGATGATGTCGCCGGCCTTCAGTTCGAAGGCTTCCGACAGTTTTGCGATCTGCTCGGCCACGCTCCAGATCATCTTGCTGAGATCCGAGCTCTGCTTCACCGTCCCGTTGATCGCCAGCGAAATGGCGCCCTTGTCGAAATGGCCGGTCTTGCTGGCCGGGTGGATCGGGCCGATCACCGCGGCGTGGTCAAAGCTCTTGCCGATCTCCCACGGCTTCTTCTCCGCGGCCATCCCGTTCTGGAGATCGCGCCGGGTCATGTCGAGGCCGAGCGCGTAGCCATAGACATGGTCGAGCGCCTTCTCGGCCGGAATGTTGGAGCCGCCGGACTTCAGCGCGGCGACCAGTTCGACTTCGTGGTGATAGTTCTTGGTCAGCGACGGATAGGGATGATCGGCGACCTCGCCCACAGCGACGTTCTGGATTGCGTCGGTCGGCTTCTGGAAGAAGAACGGCGGCTCCCGGTTCGGGTCCGAGCCGCGCTCGATCGCGTGCGCCGCATAGTTGCGCCCGATGCAGTAGATGCGGCGGACCTGGAACACCTGGGTTTCGCCGACGATCGGAATGGTGACCATCGGCACCGGAAAGATCGGCTTCGGCCCGGCCTGCGCAGCAGCCGGCGCAACTTCCGCGATTGACGCAGCACTTGCCGCCGCGGCAATTGCAAGCAGCTCTCGTCGCGTTGCTGATCTCTCTTTCATGTTTTGTGCTCCCTTTTTGTGTTCGTTGGGCGCATCATGCGCGCCGAGCCGCCTGATAATCAATATTCAGTATGCCAGCAATGCTGGACCGGCACGTCGTTTAATTGATGAGAACAGGCCGTCTGCGACCGAGCCTTCCCACCCCGGCTCCCATTCGCCCTAGCATGGAACTTGCATAAATTCTGGGCGACATGGATGCCGCATGAACCTCATCAGCCTCGATATCCGCATGCTCCGGTCGTTGATCTCCGTGGTCGAGACCGGCAGCATTACCGAGACCGCGCGGCGGCTGGGCCGCACCCAGCCGGCCATCACCCTGCAATTGCAGCGGCTGGAGGAACTCACCGGCAAGCAATTGTTCGAGCATGCCGGGCGCCGGCTGACGCTGAGCGAGGACGGCACCACGGTTCTCACCTACGCCAAGTCCATCCTGCGGTTGCATGACGAATTGATTTCGCAATTGGCGTCACAGGAGATCGAGGGTCAGGTCGTACTCGGCACGCCGGACCTCTATGCCGCCTTCATGCTGCCGCAGATCCTCAGCGTGTTCCGAAAATCCTTCCCCCGCGTCCAGGTCGAGCTCAATTGCGCGCTCTCGACGCCGCTGGTGGGCCTGGTCAAGCGCGGCGATGTCGACATCGCGCTCGTGACCCGCATGAACGATTTTACGGGCGGCCAGGTGGTACGGCGCGAGCAACTGGTCTGGATGACCGGCGAGCAGTCCGCCGCGCACCAGGAACGGCCCATTCCGCTGGCGTTGCTGCCGCCCGGAAACATCTATCGCGACTACGCGATCGACACGCTGGAACGCGCGAATTTGCGCTGGCGCATCGCCTGCGTCAGCGAAAGCGTCGGCGGCCTTCAGGCGGCGGCCTTCGCCGGCATGGCCGTGACCGTACTCGG